>CP079215.1:2453726-3680589 GCA_019316985.1 Paraniabella defluvii | reverse complement strand
TAACCATTCCAAACAAGTACAGCATCAGGTCTATCTGGTGCGGAGCAAGGTCATGAAAAAGACCACCGCCTGATACAGCAGGATTGATACGCCAGTTTTCTTCGGAGCGGGCGATAAGATTGGCTGACGAACTTTGCAATAAATGCAGTTGCACAAAACGTATATCACCGATAGTGCCTTCCTCAACCAGTGATTTTATTTTTAAGAACATCGGCTGCATGCGACGGTAATGCGCTATACAAAGTTTTACATTCTTATGTTGCATAGTTATACATTTGCCTGGCTTCAGCAGCGTTCAGGGCCATTGGCTTTTCTACATATACCGGTTTTCCTGCGCGCAGGGCCGCTAATGTATAAGCTGCGTGTGTACTCGGTGGCGTAGCTATATATACTGCATTTACTTCAGGGTCATTGATAAGCTGATCAGCATTAGCATACCACTTGGGTACACCATGCCTGCGGGCATAATCCGCAGCTTTGTCTGCGTTACGACGCATCACTGCAATAAGTTTGGAATGCGCTACTTTATTAAATGCCGGTCCGCTCTTTACTTCTGTTACATCGCCGCAACCAATGATTCCCCAGTTTATTTGTTGTGTCATTTTTTGTTTTTAAAATCATCAATAATTTCACAAAACTACTCAACGTATTAATATCCTTAATGGTTCTGCTTTTCTTCAAGCCACATATTATAAAACATTAAGATTTACAGTCAACAGCTCAATAGCTTACTCAATATTGATATCCTTAACTCCTTAATGATTCCCCTTTCTCCAAACTATTTTATAAAACATTAAGGGATGAAGGAACATTAAGAATCGTACTAAACAGTTCTATCAATCACAGGTCTCAATTCCCTTAATTCCTTAATGGTTTCCCTTTCTTCAAATTCTTTTATAACCATTAAGGCATGAAGAAACATCAAGAATGAAATTTTATGATCCTCACCAAACCTTTACCTGATCCACTACAACACCTTCATCCAAAGCCCTGATGTAGATGGTTTGTTCACCTTTTTGTCCACTATATGGCTGGTATTGCGGATGGCCTGGTTACGCAATACATTCTCCTTCCATTCTTCACTTCGGCCTTCTGTAGCATAGTTTACGGTTTGCTCCGGTCCATCATTTATACGGACCGCATAACGGATCGCTTTTCCTTCCACAGGATGATTAGGCGCTAATGCCAGCTCAACGCGTAAGGAATCAGCTCCTCTGCATTAAAACTATAGCTTAACGTTGTGCCCACTGGCACGGTAACCGCGCCTCGCTGGTAGCCTAAACCATGAGAGAGGGGTTTACTTCCTGAATAAGAAGTATAAGCTATTCCATTCCATAAAAATTTTGGAGGAGTATGAGATGCCAGGCCAGCTTCAGCTTTTATACGAGGCAGCTGGTCGAAAACAGCCAGGTTACGGGGTTTAAAATTCATTATTCCCTTCCACTTTCCATTACTCACTGCATTATATTGTTGCGTAAGCTGCTCTATCCGATCATAAGCCCTATCACTCTCGGCCCAGGCTGCTTTACCATGCCTGGCTAACTGTCCGTACAATGTTTTTTTGTTCATTTCAGCAGCGGCCAGCACGGGGTATTCTACCAATTGAAACCAGGTATCTTTTTGAACCACAGGTATTTTTTTGAAAGATTCATAACCTGTACCGACAACACATCATAAGCTTTTAATCTTTCACGGATTGCCGTCTCGCTCCAGGGCAGATCGGCCACAATTTTATACTTTGGATCTTTCTCTTCGGTTCTCGTGGCGCCCATAAATTCAGGTTTACGGATATATGCCAGGCGATAATATTCATTCATTACCCCGAGCAATGCCTGCCCATTCGATGAACCGAACTCCCTGGTTAACCAGTGTTTCAGATGTTGATCCAGGCCGCTGACGTCATTTTTTATTGCATTGATATTCCAGGCCATATCCAGGAACAATTCTGTCAGGTATTCGCCGGGCTTTAAATCGCCGACATTTACTATCCACATATCCTTAGCGCCTTTATCATAAGCCTGCTTCATCTGGGTATACAGCTGTGCGGGATGATTGGTAGACAGCCAGAGATAATCGTGCGGGCGTCCCCAATAAGAGATATGATAATACACACCATTGCCTCCTTTGCGTGCGCACTCTTTCTCCGTCGGGAAATGTTTCAGGTATCCATAATTATCGTCACACCAGATCAGCGTGATATCTTCCGGCACTTCCATCCCATCATTATATACATCCAGCACTTCCTTATAAGGTATAAACACCTGTGGTATTTTTGTCACATCCGGGTTTACATAGGTTTTCAAAAGTTCTCTTTGATCTTTAAGCACCTGCGACAGTACCGTTTTATGCTCTTTCAGTGTTCTTACTCCCTGCATCATCCCGTCGTGCTTACCTCTTAAACCGATCGTATAGATATTATCAGCGCTCTTTAATTCCTTTAACCTTTCCGTCCAGTAAGCCAGCATAGCTTCCTTATTCGTCGTGTAGTTATAATCGCCTTTACCTGCTATATCCCATTCGTTTACGCTATTCCTCATCAGGGGTCCGCAATGAGAGGTGCCTATAATAATTCCGTATTGATCGGCTGCTTCTTTATTTCCTTTGGTGAAATAGAAGGGCACCGTTACCTCATGCATGGCCGGCCAGATCGTATTGGCTCTTAATCTTAATAACAATTCAAAAACTTTCGCATAAGTTTTAGGACCGATAGCTCCTTCAGTTTTTCCTACCGTGGGCAGACCTGGCTCAAAGTTGGTACTGCTCCAGGGTAATAGTCCCCAGTCTTCATCATTAAAGAAAATACCCTGTATTTCACCGATGGATATTCCAGCTTCGTAAATCCATTTTTAAGGCTTACTGTAGATCTTTTTTTTTTACCTGTGAATCAGCCCACCATTCCCAGGAGACACCCCGATTATCCTTGACAGGCCTAATATACCGTAAGCGGTACCTCTTTTATCAGAACCTACGATATATAACCGGTCGTTTTTAACCTCCATTATAAAGCCTTCGTTATGTGAACGTAAATCATTCAATAGTTTAGCAGAGACCATCTTTTCCGCCACGCTGTTCCCTCTCAAAGTGCCGATAAAAATAAGCGGGCTGGCAGCTTCTATAATTTCACTACCGAAAACTTTAGCGTAATCTTTTTCAGCATTCCCAAAGCTGTATGTACAATCAGGGCCTCTTGCTTATCGAGCGATACCGATAGATTTTTATTTCGTTGGAAAACAAAATCTGCATGCGCCTGAAGGAGCCTACTATGAGAGCTGCCCAAAACACCACCAGCTTTTTCATCAGCAATTCCATTATGCGTTAAAGTTCGTTATTTGACAAGCTCATAAAACTCTGCTTCAATAATACTTAAAGCACCTTTGGCTTTTGCATCATCACGCGCTACACCATCATCCAGCTTCTTGCCCCTACTTCCACTTCGCCCGAACCCAGTCCTGTAGCAGCATTGGTTGCCAGCCGGATGCGTATTTTTGTACCTTTAACTGGCTTGCATTGGATGGTGTAGTATCCCAGAGTAGGCTTAGTAGTACCGTTGAACGCTTCTTTACCATCTACTGTAATGATCAAAGGATAAGTTCTGGAACGGAAATTATTTAGCTTCAGCGCAATCTCATCTACTGTTGTCGCTTCCGCGAGTTCATATTCAATCCATGCGGTATTGAGTTTACCATCATTCACCCAATCGCTTAATTCATTGTCATCGTAGCTCTGTCCCACCTTTTCAGCATTCGCTCCCGCAGTAGCCGATTTTACGCTTAATGCCTTACGGCTTACCGTGTAAGAAGGTCTAGCTGGTGTTGCGCCATGGGTTAATACAGCTGGCAGCCCTGCTGCAGGTAATACAGCGCCCAATCCATTTTCTGTTTTAACCGGGCGGGTTGTTAATTGTATGGATGCTGCTTTTAATCCTTCAGCGCGGGCTTTTACGGTAATAACACCCGGAGTAGTGGCTGAGCGAACCATAAAACGGTTTACGCCCCTTCTACCGGGAAACTTTTTGCTAATACATAGTTATCTGGCCCCATCGCCATACCGCCCCGCCATTCTCCCGGCCCCTCCAACGCATATTGTACCTTATTCAAAGCCGTCGGGCAACGCCGGCCTTTGGCATCCACCACTTCTACTTCAACAATAGAAACATCATTACCATCAGCCAGGAAGGGCGTTGGGCGTTTAATTTCTGCCAGGCGTAGCCCTACCGGATCTCCGGCAGTTTCCAGCTGCGCAGTACATACCTGCTTATTATTTTTATCGTAGCCAACAGCGGTAATCGTGCCGGGTTTCCACGCTACATTTTTAAAAGTAAAGATGAAGCCATCGCTCAGTGCGCCATAACCTAATGATTTACCGTTCACCTTCAGTTCCACCTTTGCTGCAGAGGAAATCACATACATATCTTTCGTTACACCCGGCTTATAATTCCAATGTCCTACTATATGCGCACGATAGCTTTCAGGCACTACCCATCCATCCCACATCACTTCGTGTGCATAATAGTTCTGCTTTTTAATACGCATGGCGTCTACCTCGCCGCTGCGACGATAATTCTCCTCACCCCGATGATGGGTGTTAGTTTCTGACCAAACAATGTTAACGCCTCCACTGCTCACTCTTTTACCCGTACCCGGACGTTCTTTCCAGAACTCGTACCAGCGTTTTACATTTTCCAGGGCATGGCTCTCCATATTCCTGTTGTAAGTGGCAGCACTTTGTCCGTTATGTAAGGGCCCTTCGCCATCCTTATGAAAAGGCGGCGTCCATTCGTCCCAGTATTTACGGGAGCCTTCATCACGGGAGTATTCCATCGCCCACATGGGTATATGCGCGCTTTTATTAGTGTAGAGCATTTCTCCGCCGTACTCAGCTACTTTACTATCCTGCATTTCACGGCTGCCAATCGCCCTTCCGCCGTAAGGATCCAGGCGATCACGCAGCGCTTTCATCTGTGTCATATGCGCTTCACTGATACTTTCATTACCGCATTCATAAAAAAATAATACTCGGGTTATTACGATTGTAAATAATGGCATCATGCATTACCGCTACCCGCTGATCCCAACGAGTTCCTTCCACATCTTTTTCTGCATCACCTGCGGGCATGGCCTGTATCAGCCCTACTCTGTCGCAGCTTTCCACATCCTGTTTAGAGGGAGCTATATGCATCCAACGTACCAGGTTGCCACCACTTTCTACCATCAGGCCATTACTGTAATCGCTCATCCAGGCCGGAACCGAAGTACCTAAAGCAGGCCATTCGTTGGAAGTTCTTTGCGCATAGCCGTGCACCATCATTACGCGATCATTGAGATAGATCATCCCGTCTTTAAATGCGGTTTTCCGGAAACCTGTTTTGGTGGTCACCACATCCACCGGCTGATCGTTTACCAGCAACGAAGTTTTCACCTGGTATAAATAGCCATATCCCCAGCTCCAGAAATTAAGTCCTGCAACGCGCGACTTAGCGCTCAATGTTTTTGTTTCGCCAGGCTGTATTGTTATATTCTCCCCTGTAAAAGATTTTATTGTTTTTCCATTCAGGTCAACCAGGTCTACTTTATAGCCCACCTGTTGCGCCTGCTGTGTTTCATTTTTTATTTCGGAAGCCGCGTTGATGGTTGCCGTTTTCCCCTTGATATCAAAATCACTCGCATAAATATATACGCCCGTAGTTTTAAGGTTGGAATACAGTGGTAAGGTTTGATATAATCGGGGTGTAATATGTAAAACACATTGCGGATGATACCTCCATAGTTGGCATTAAAGTTCTTATCCTCCCATTGGTATTTACTGTTGGTAGCTCTTTCGCGATAGTTCCAGTCGTTATCAATACGTGCCGCAATGATATTTTCCTGTCCATCAAAATGCACCAGGTCGGTGATATCAAACCCAAACGCGGTCACTCCATTTTCATGAAAACCAACGGCTTTCCCGTTAACATAAAAATCACCACCCTGGCGTATGCCCTCAAATTCAATAAACACTTTTTGTCCTTTGGATGATACCGGCAATTTAAAATGCTTCCGGTACCAGACAATACCCGTAGGCAGATCGACGATATCTTTTTTAAAAGCATCATCCTCGTTCCAGGCAGCGGGGAGCGTAACTTTTTCCAGTCGACATCCCTGTAGCCGGCCTCTTTTGCTTCGGGCGTATCACCTAATTTAAGAAGCCAATCGCTATTAAAGTTGTATTTGCGCTGTGGTAGCGGATCCCTGGCCATAGTCAAATCGCACCATAACATCAGTAACAAACAGAAAACGCTACCTAATACTATGTCGACGTACGGCCTCTTTTGTTGTAACACTTTCATACGAATCGTTTCAATCGTTGTTTTGAACAGGTTGACCTATAACGGCTGAAACGAAAATAGAAGAGTTTGATTATTTATTATCCTGCTGCGTCCTGCTCTTCTCTGTTGTTTATTCCCTTTTTATCGGTTTTTCAACCGGCGTTTGTTTTCAATCGTTTGAAATAAATACATGAACTACCCAATTAATACGGTAATTGGCAATCGACTATTTTAAAGTAGCGATATCCTGCCCAAACTGAAGCAGGTAACCATTATTGTCATAAATTCCAAATTCGCGCATTTCCCATTCGAAATTCTCAATAGGATAGCATACTTTCACTTTATCTTTTAGGAATTGCCACAGGGCGTCTACCTCATCCGTATTAAAATAAAAGCTACCGGTAAAAACAGGCTTTTCAAAGGCTTCATGGCCATTAGGTTTAGCCAGCATCATTGAAACCTTGTCTTTATAAAGAAGCCCAACCCCAATCGTCATTTTTCCCTGCCAGGGTAAAACCCAGCACGTCAGTATAAAACCGAATCGTATCTTCCAGGTGATCTGTATAGATCATAGGACGCAAGGCGGTTAATTTCATGATAACTAATTCACAACTTAATAATTTCTACATTACGGGCCAGGGTTTTAAAACGAGTATGATCATCCTGCTCTACAGTAATAGTAATATGACCGGTCTTGCTGGTATGGATATCACGCACTCTTCCTTGTTTTCCTTTATGAGTGCCGCTTAATACTTTGCAATAGTCGCCGTCTTTCAAAGATATATTGTTATAGTCCATATTATTTATTCGTTGGGATCATTATCCTTTTTAACTCTATCAACTATAAAGTTCCTGATAATTATTCAGCCCAACAAGAATAGTTCAACTCGATCACTTCTTCATTTTTGGCTACAACAAAAGTCGATCTGGCCACATTGACATAATCGATATAAGAGAACTTTGTATCAATAAAAATCAAAAAAATGAAGATCATTATTACAGGTTCTTTAGGAAATATCAGTAAACCGCTCATCCAGGAATTAGTTGCAAAGGAACATATCGTTCACGTTATCAGTAGCCAGCCTCAAAAACGGGAGGCTATTCACCAACTGGGAGCCGAAGCAGCTATTGGTTCTTTATCGGATACCGATTTTTTAACGCGTACTTTTACAGGAGCTGATGCTGCGTATTGTATGATACCGCCAAACTACACCCATCCTGACCAAATGGCTTATTACCAGGAAACAGGAAAATCGTATCAGCAGGCTATACTGCGTTCGGGGATTCAACGAATTGTTTGTTTAAGCAGCTACGGCGCTCATCTTTCGTCGGGCACCGGCTTTATAAGAGGCTCGTATTTTGTAGAGCAAACATTGAACACCATCCCTGATATTTTACTAACCCATGTGCGCCCTACATTTTTCTATTATAATTTATTGGGTTTTATTGACATGATCAAAACAGCCGGGTTTATGGGATCGGTTTATGGCGGTGATGACCGGTTAACCATGGTAGCTCCCAGGATATCGCAACAGCAATAGCTGAAGAACTGGTAAAAACCAAAGCTATTGAAGCTATTCGTTATGTGGCAAGCGATGACCTTACCTGCAATGAAGCAGCAACTATACTAGGTAACGCTATTGGCAAACCTGACCTGGAATGGAAGACATTGCCTAAAGAGGTTGTATTTGATACCTTAGTAGCCCGCGGCATGACCGAAGAATCAGCCGGAAAATATGTGGAGCTTGGAATGGCTATTCATACGGGTAAGCTCAGGGAAGACTATGACCAGCATTCACCTGTACTGGGAAAGGTACGGCTGGAAGCTTATGCAGCCGAAGTTGCCCGGGCATTTAACAGCTAATCGCTACATTTAACATATGAAAAGGCTATCACCTCAGCGGATCAAAACCATCAGCGAATTCCACCATTTAAGGTATTTGCCTCCACCCGAACATCCATTGATCAGTGTGATTGACTATAGTTTAATCCCATCTTATGGAGACAATACCACCTTTATACAGGACTTTTATTCTATCTCCTAAAAAAGAACCACGAATGCCAAAATAAAATATGGCCAGCAGCAATATGATTTTGACGCAGGCGTATTGTTTTTCCTGGCGCCTGGCCAGCTTTTCAGTATTCAGCATAGTAACAACGCAACCCCTCAACATACCGGGTGGCTGCTGTTAATCCACCCCGACTTTCTTTGGCACACGCCTTTAGCCATTGCTATAAAGAAGTATGCATATTTTGACTATGCCGTTAATGAAGCGCTGTTTCTTTCAGAAAAAGAGGAGGAAGTATTACACGGTATTATCCGGAATATCCGGCATGAATATCATGCTAACCTAGACCAGTTCAGCCAACATATTATAGTCTCACAATTAGAAACCCTATTGAAATATTCTGAGCGGTTCTATCAAAGACAATTTTTAACGCGAAAGATCAGCAATCACCAGGTTTTAGACCGGCTTAACCGGCTACTGCAGGAGTATTTTGAGGATGATGCCATCCTGGGGAAAGGCTTACCCTCTGTCCAATATGTTGCAGAACAATTGAATATTTCTGCCAGCTACCTGGGCTCTTTATTAAAGTCGCTTACGGGTATGCATACCCAACAGCATATTCATGAAAAGCTGATTGAAAAAGCAAAAGAGCAGCTATCTACCTCCTCCTTATCCATCAGCGAGATAGCGTATAGATTAGGGTTTGAGCATTCGCAATCTTTTAGTAAGTTGTTTAAAAATAAGACGCATTTAACGCCACAAGAGTTCAGACAATCTTTTACCCATGACTGACCGTTTTACCAATCGAATGCTTCTATACAATAGTGGTGTAAAATCCAAAAGAATTGATTTACAAAGGCCTTTACTCTACAATAGTTCTAAACGTAAGATCACACCTGGGCCTGGTTATCTTTTTGCTAGGCGGAAGCCGGTGCCACCAAAAAGTTTGTGTAGTGTCTTTCATGATCAATAAGCTGCCATGCTCTAAAAGCAATTCTACCTTTTCTTTCGTTTGTTTATGCTTGAAAGCAAATTTCCGTTCTGCGCCAAAGCTTAGGAAGCTATCGCTCCATCTTTTTTAAGGTCGGTTTCCGCATCGCTATGCCAGGCCATGCCTTCTTCTCCACTATGATAGAGATTAAGGAGACAGGAATTAAAGGTTTCACCCGTCTTATTTTCAATCAGGGCTTTTAATGCGATCAACGCTTCGGTCCAGGGCAAAGCCTGTTTGGTAGTATTAGAGTAGGTGTACTCGTAAGACTTATTGCCGTACCAGGCCACTTTTCTTTTGGTGATGATCTTTTTGCCAAAAATAACGGCTTCATCATTTCGCCATTCAATGGTATTTAATAATTGTTCCAGGTAAAAATCTGCCTCTGTTTTCGACAATAGTTTACCATAATAATTGACTGTTCCATCGTAGGGAAGCCAGTTCTTATCCTGATCGATCGTTTGATTAAAGAGATCCATTTTCCATTTTTGTAGGCCGCTTTCATGCAATGTCCGCAAGGGCGGTAACCGTTTAGCAAAGCTTCCTCTTCGGAGTAGAAGAATACCCTGTTTGTTCTTTTCATTCTTTTGCCGGAAGCACAGTTTAATACGCCATATATTTTAAGTTGTTGATGGCCTCCCCAACCTATCTTTCCACTGCGTATCCGGCTCCTCAGCGCCCTATCTGAAATAGCAACATGCTGTATCATACGTTAATTTAACGCATCATGAAAAATAATACCCAGGGTATGGCGCTCCCCGGTTTTCACTTCGCTTACGCCATGTTTCATATTTACCCGGCAATAGCCTTTTGTTCCTTTTTCCGGCTTAAAGTTAGTAGTAAATATAACCGCGTCTCCTTTACGGGGCTGAAGAACAATTGCCTTAGACTGCGCCGCTGGCACCTGCTGGGTTAACACGAATTCACCACCGGTAAAATCTGTACCCGGTTCGTTCAGCATCAATACCACCTGGATCGGAAAATAAATAGCCCCGTACAGGTCCTGGTGCAGGGTATTAAATCCTCCTGCTCCATATTTCAAAACTAAAACAGTGGCTTTGTCCTGCCCATTAATATGACATTGCTCTAACAATTCCGCATGCTTTGGAGGGAACTGTGTTTCTATATTGAGCGCTTTAAACCAGGTATTGGCAATGACAGCCAGATGCGGGTATATAGCTGACCTGACACAATTTATTAACTCCGGCAACGGATAGTCAAAATACTTATACTCACCCAAACCAAAACGATAGCGTTCCATCACCACCGTTTTGCGATACAGATCATGGCGTCCATAACCGGCTTTCAGCAGTTCACATTGCTCATCAGAAAGCAAGCGGGGATGATAGCATGCCCGTTCTGATGCATAGCTTCTCTAATGGCCGGCCAGTCTGCTGCTGTTATCTTTTGCTCAACTGCTTTCATTACATTTCAATTTTAGATTGAGTATGTGCGCTTTCCCAGCCGATGATGGCTGCTTTTCTTGTGGGTCCCCACATATAGCCACCAAAGACTCCCGTTGACTGAATAACGCGGTGACAGGGAATCAGGAAGGCTACAGGATTGCTGCCAATAGCAGTACCTACCGCTCTTGAAGCGTTCGGGCTTCCAATAGAATGCGCCAGGTTACCGTAGGTAGAGAGCTTGCCCATTGGAATTTTCAACAAACTTTCCCATACTCTTAACTGAAACGCTGTTCCCCTCAGGTGCAATTTGATTTGATTAAGCCTGCTCCAATCATCCTGGAAAATGAATAAGGCATTTTGTTGTAACAGGTCTAATTTCCGTTCAAATACCGCGTTCGGAAATTTTGCAACGAGGTCCTTTAAAGCTTTCTCTTCGTTATCTTCAAAAGCCATATAACAAACTCCTTTGGATGTGGAGGCTACAATCAATGGACCAAACGGACTTTCTGCAAAACTGTATAAGATGTGCAGGCTCTTACCCCATTTTTATATTCGGCGGGCGTCATGCCTTCAATATTCACAAAAAGATCATGCAAACGGCTGGTGCTGGACAGCCCGGTTTCAAAAGCGGCGTCAAACAAACTTACCTGGTCTTGTTGAAGCATTTTCTTGGCATGTTCGATGCTGATATATTGTAAAAACTTTTTCGGGCTGGTGCCTGCCCATTCTGTAAACAACCTTTGAAAATGCGCAGGGCTTAGATGTATATTCTTTGCCACTTCGTCCAGGTTCGGCTGTGACTTGAAATTGGCTTTGATATAATCGATTGCTTCCGCAATTCTTTTAAAGTTGATATTTGCCTGTGTGTCCATATTCCTGACTTTTATAATGCAAATATCTATAGTTACCGGCAGTTGTAAAATCCGGAATATGCTAAATATTAAAGCGAGAAACAGACAGGCCAACATTTTAAAAATCTCATACTCCATCACTCTATTTAGGATCTCGCTCAACCTGCAGATGTTTACTTTTGTGTAGCTTTTACCAACTTTTAATAACACTATATGTCAGCATTAAAATGCCTGTTACTAAATGCCTTGCTTTCCGGCAGCATTAACGCCCTGGCGCAAAATAATATAACCCAAGGCCAACTACAGCAAACTATCGGGCAATTGGACAGGGCACATGCCACAGCTATATTTAAAGGAGACTCACTGGCGTTGGATAGCCTTATGGATGATGAGGTAACGGTAAACCACCCCACCAATCGCATTGTTAAAGAAAAGAATGAATTACTTAGCCTGATCCGGCAGGGAATAATACGTTATACCACATTTGAGAGGACACCCGAGCTGTTCCTGTTTTATGAAAACACAGTGGTAGTAATGGGCAACGAACAGGTAACACCAGCCCCGGGGCGCCCAATGCCGGAAAGCTGATACATCGCCGGTATACCAATATATGGATGAATAAAAACGGGAAATGGCGATTGGTAGCAAGGCATGCGAATAATGCCTGTGAAAGGTTATAACACTGGATATGATATCACCCTTTTTTTGATCCGGCAACAGGCTTCAGCTTACCCGGTTATATACGGGCACGCCGGCAACCTATTTTATCTTTCCTGATCGTTCACCACTACATTATCCAGGTTAAAGTTTTCGATATATTCTTTATGTATTGCAGCGTTTTTAGCAGCCTTAATTTTTAAATCCTTAAATGTGAAATTGGTCAGTTTATACTGTTCCGAATTGCTTACATTAAATACATTGTCGCAGTCCAGCTTCAGGTTTTTCATGATGATATGATTAGCATAAGACATTTTGATATCCTTCTCCCCTTCAAGTCAAAAAACTGTGTCCAGGGCTGAATATAAAGCATATTGGTTACGCTGCCTTTAATATCCTCCACGGTTAAATATTCATACAGCTGCGGTGTATCCGGGCGCATTTTCAACCATAGTAATCTTTGAGCATGGTCTATTTTAATCCGCGCAGGATAATATTTCGGTTATGAACGGATTCGCTGCCGAAGGTTAGTGCGCCATGGCAGAAACCGTAAGTATTATCTTCAATAATAACATTGAAGTTGCCGCCGTTATTGGGGTCTTTATCTGCCTGCGGACCTTTACCTCCTTTCAATGCTACCGCATCATCGTTTACCGACATATAACAGTTTTTAATGAGCACATTTTTGCAGGCGTCTAAATCTATGGCATCAGAACTGGGTGCTTTTACGGGGCTGCCGGTGCATAGATATACAGGTTCAGTAATTTCAGGTTCTCACATTTATAATAGTGTGAGGTCCAGAAAGGAGAATTGACCAGCCGTATGCCTGACACCTGCACATCTTTACTGTTAGAGACATACAGCAGGCGTGGACGCATTTCGTCTTTATTAGTACATTCGGGATTCCAGCTACGACGCAACCAAAAAGCCTTCCAATAGCGCATGCCGTTTCCATTCAGCGTACCCTTCCCGGAAATGGTAAACCCGTCTACACCATCGGCATTAATAAGCGCCGGGAAATATTTACAGGTTTCCCCAATACGGGTAGTCAACACTTTAAAATCACTGATATCATCACTGGCTTTCAGGGTTGCGGCCTCTTCAAGGTGCAGATGCGTGCCTGGTTTAAAAACAGGTTACCGCTTAAGAAAACACCACGCGGAATGATGATCACGCCACCACCGGCTGCAGCGGCTTTATCAATTACGGACTGTATCGCCTGGGTCTGCACCAGGTTGCTATCCATCTTCACACCGTGGGCCGTAATACGATACTGTTTTCCCAGCTTTTTTATATCAGTTAATTCATTTTTCCGGAACCAGTCAGGGATGGGCGTACCATCGGGGAAAAGGTCCTGGGCTGTTAACTGAGCACCGAAAGCTACTATAAATAAGATAACCAGTTTTATACTTTTATACTTCATAATCGATCAAAAATAAGCAGTTAGTTTTAGTATAAATAATGATATAAGCCACGAATGCGCAGATATATTAATGCGTTTTGTATTAATCAACACATCTGCTATTATAAATTGAATGCAACATTATTGGCTACGGTTCCTGTAATAAAGAAAAACAGAATTTGTGTCTGCCAACTCCTCAATTGCAATTACAATCAGGTAAATCAAGCTTAATATAATAACCGGGATTATAAGGAGGATACCGCCATCCTTAGTTTTTAGACCCACGTACTTCACATTGGATGTGGCGCATCTTACCATTGGGTTAATGGAGTAAATTTCAGCCAGGTCAATATCAGCAAAATAAGTGTATATATAAATGGGCAGATCATCGTCATATTTAAATTCACTCACTCCTCCCGGAAAGGTCGTTACATAAGATGCTGCAGAAAAGGTAGGTGTAGTTACACCAGGATCCCAGTATTCTAGAGCGTTCTCCTCGTGATATTCAAAATCAAAGTCCTGCGGAACAACATAAGGTATGGTACAATTATAATCAGCATAAGCACAAACATACATATCTGTTTTTGACTAGACGTGAAAGACCCACCGCCCCATTCGGAATAATCGTTAGTACCATCGCGCAATTCAATTCTCAGGTAAAAAGGCGGATCATCCACCTTTGACTTGGTTTTAGAAACAGAAAGGAACGAGGTCAAGACAATAAAAGCCAGTAAAATAGTGCAGCTTGTTAGCAACCCAAAAAGTGTTTTTTTCATAATTGATTTATTAGAGGTGATTAAATACGGAGCATTGAATCTGCAGAAATTCTAATAATATACGTCTTGCTATTGTTAAAACAAATAGCAATAACTGCTGTCATTCCAGTTAAACACAGACCTGAGGCGAGCCCCATTTTCCCGGCACTATACATATCGAGTTATTTTTTCCTTAAGCCATAGCCCAGCCATACAATATTACCATCCAACCATCACCTGTCATAGATCACCTCTACCCATCACAACTTAAACGGCAAATACCATCCCTCACGGTTCATCAGCTTAGCCCTTACTTCATCCGCTTTGGGATTACCGGCTTTTTGAAGCTTCTCGTATACCTTATCTGCCAGGAAGGCAGGGTCATTACGCCTGCGGGCAATGCGGGTCAGATCGCTCCAGCGTTCACCTTCAAACGCCAGCTCGGCCGAAGCTTCTTCAATTAATTTATTTTCCAGCAAAACAGGGGCTACATCATAACCTGTCATTACCGTGCCGGCACCCGCCGGAGCCGGACCATAAGTGATGCCCGTCAATTGAAGAATAGGCATACCCGCTCTGCCCCGGATACCCGAATTACGATACCATTTCCTCTTTGTCACACCGTCTCTTGCATCAAAGTAATAGGGGAAGTGGTGGGGTAATTAATTCTGTTTGCTCCAAAACCCTGGTGCGAAATTTCTGACTCCAATTCAAAAAAGTTAGCAGGTATTTTGCTTCCGCCCGAGGAGAAGGCCCCATAGTAAAAGTATTCATAATACCGCTGTTCAGCAGTGCAAATGCCACCCGCCCATGCCCGTCGCGGTTGGCGGCCTCCGCAAAACGAAGATGAGCCTGTGCTGCCCTGAAGATGTTCCATTGCCCGCCTTTATTCAATAAGGTTAAGGGAGCTGATGCATTATCTGTAAGTTTAGTGATAACCGGGTCATTGCCGCTCATCTCGTAAGATAGCTTTCCTCTTCCATCCCAGGGAATACCGGCAATGTTGGTTTGGGCATTCCAATAATCCATTATTTTTTGAGAAGGCTTTATTTTATAGCTCCCGGTTTTGGATACTAAATCTACAAAAGGGTTCCCTGGTGCAAAAGAATTGCTGTAAGGAATCGACCAGTTCCACTCGAATGACCATGCCATAACCGTATTCGCTAAACCAAACATGCTCCGCCATGAGTTAGCATCATCGGTTAATGAATTAAATAATGAAGACCCCTCCTGCGGTCTTGCGTACCTGACCGGAAATTCCCAGCCGCCGCTGATGCGGTTCTCATTCACATCGTATTCAATGCGGGGTGCGCCCTCATCCATGGCTGAAAGAATTTTTTTATACCAATATGCGGCCTGATAGTAATCACCTTTCCATAAATACAACTCGCCGAGCACATGAGGCTTGTTAATGAATATTTTATCGGTTTTACTTCCATCCACTGTAAAAACCAAAGAAGTGCCTACCGGATAAGCGAAATATTCGAGATAAGGCAGGTCTTTCGTATCGCTGATCAGCTGGTCTATCAACTGATCGAAGGGCTTCTTTGGAACGTTGTTTAAAGCGGCAATATCTTTTACCGTTTCCACCGCTTCAGTAATATAGGGCACTGCTCCATAATGTATACCCAATTGCAGATAAAGCCATGTACGCAGCACGGCAATATCCGAATAGCGCTGCGCAAACTCCTGCTGGCTTAGCTTACCCTGGTCGCCCATTATTTTAAAATTTTTCAGTGCATCGTTACAGTTAAAAATCACCTTGTAAAAAGCAGTAGGGTCCGTATATGGATTATCCACGGTTACTTCATGATTATTGATCTGCTGCAACCAGGGATCGGCATTCCGGGTAACATCAACCAGGTCGGCTCTCAGTTCATTTAATAATATATATCTTTCGCCCAGGCCGGCAACCTGGCCATAAATACCCAATACAGCCGCATCAGCATCGGCAAGGGTATTGTACATCATCGACTTGTCTAACTTATCTTCCGGTAGTGTTTCCAGTGCTTTTTTGCAGGAAACAAAAGAAAAAACCAGCATCAATATACCCGGTAATAAAAATATTTATATGAGCGTTTCATGCGTTTACTTTTAGTTTTAATTTTTTCCGGATGGAATGCCTTTTCAAAGACATTCATATGTATTCAATTTCTACACCGGCGGTTTATCATTTTACAGACCCAGGCGGATACCTACCTGGTATGATTTAAAGATGGGCTCTAAGGTAACATCCACGCCCTGGTGAAAAGGATCTGACGACAAGGCAAATTCCGGATCATACCCCAGATACCTGGTAAGCGTAAACAGGTTATTGGCAGTACCATACACCCGTATGTATTTCACCAATTGTTTATTGATATTAAAGTTGTGCTCCAAAGCCAGCTGCCTCAGCCTGAAGTAAGAGCCATCCTCTATCCAGCGATCGGAAAAGCGGGCATTGCCCATCGGGTCGTTGTAGTTAACCCGGGGAACGTCTGTCACCTGCCCTCAGCTCTCCAGCGTTTTAATAACAGCGGGGTTTGATTATAGAACGTACTGCCCGACTCTAATTGCGCGCGGGTATAATTATAGATCTCGTTGCCTTTACTGAAAGTGAACAGTGCGCTTAATGTCCAGTTTTTATAGGCTACAGAATGATTCATTCCTCCAAAAAAATCAGGAACAGGAGAACCCAGGATATAACGGTCGTTATCATCAATAATACCATCGCCGTTTTTATCCCTGAATTTAGCATCGCCGGCCGAAAAAGGAATTTTATTTCCGGCTATATCGCGTATGCCAAGGCCCGCAGCATTGGCTTCGGCCTGTGTACTATATACTCCTTCAAATTTATATCCAAAAAAGAGTTAGCTGCAGCGCCTACCTGGGTTATATAAGTGCCGCCGGCAAATTCCGTGAAAACTGTTTCGGGGATAGCGGTAATTTCATTTTTGTATTTGCCCAGCGTTATGCCTGCATCCCATTTTACACGCCCGTTGGTAATACGTCCAAAAATATTAAGATCAATACCTGTATTTACCATTGCGCCGTTATTATACAGGTAGTATGCGATGCCTGATACAGAGTTGCCTTTGTTGTACACCAGCATTTCTTTAGTATTGTGCCGGTAGAAGTCTACAGTAATGCTCAACCGTTCCTTAAAAAGAAAGGTCAATACCAGCATTCAGTTTTGTTACATTTTCCCACTGCAGGTATGGGTTGGAAGCGCCCTCACGTACCAGGCCCTGTACCCCTAAAAAATTCTGCGATATATAGTTTTGCCTTGCATTATAATTGCCGATATCATCATTCCCGGTAAGGCCATAACTCAACCTCAGCTTCAGCAGGTTTACTACCTCATTGCTCTTTAAAAAATCTTCGTTGCTCACTATCCAGCCTAGCCCTACTGCGGGAAAAACGCCGTACTTTTTTTTGAGCAATGGTTAAGCCCTGTTCTGCCTTATCTCCAAAACGTGATGAGCCATCAATAGCAAGTGATCCGCTTACCAAATACTTATTTTTCAAAGTAAGATTAGCTAAGGCATATCCCGTCATGTTCACCCACTTACCAATTTGTCCGCCATACGCCCTTGATGAAGCAGTAGAGTTGCCAATGGTGATTAGCTGGTCGGTAGCCGAATTGTAGCCTAATGCATAATCCTGCTCGGCATCGTGCTTGTGATACCGGAAACCTGCCACAGCCTGTATATTATTGTCATTGCCCAGATAGCGGTCATAGGCCAGCCTTAAATCGTTGGATATAGCATAATACCGCGCCACCTGGGTTCCTAACCTGCTGTACACTTCTGTATTATTTACCGTATCCTTCGCCACTCCTTTTTTGGGAATAAAGAAATCTTCCTGCGCCTTATCATAAGTAACAGCGGTAAGATTACTGAAATTAAACGAGTTGTTCAGGCGGTAATTAAAAACTACCGAACCCAGGAAACGGTAGGCTTTTTTATTATTAAGGCCGTTGTGAATAAGCTGCATAGGATTGGAGAAACCAAAATAGTCAGCATCGGCATAGTTAGGAGAGATCTTTCCATCAGCCGACACTTCATTCGGATGCAGCAACGGTGATTTAATAAGCCCCAGAAAAACAGGGTTTGTTAAGGCCGACAGTCCCTGGTCCTTTAACGTTTGTGTGCCATAACCCAGGGAAATATTGGTTTGGGCCGTCAGCTTTTCGGTAAGATTCATGTCGCCATTAAAACGCGCGGTGTACCTTGACTGGCTGGTATTATCAATAACACCTTTATCGTTATTATACCCGATCGAAAGGGCGTACTTAGCAATATTGTCGCCGCCGGTAACCCTTAAAAACAGGTTGCGGTCCACCGTATTCTTCAGCACCTCTTTTTGCCAGCTGGTATTATTATGATAGGCTGCGTACCCCGCAAACGACTTATTATCATTGTTAAAAGGCATGGCCGCAATTTCATCGCCTGAATAAGGTGAGGTAGCCAGTACATCGTTCAGATAACTTCTGTAATCATAGGCATCCATTACAGGCATTGTTTTGGGTGCGATATTGAAGCCTGAGCTTACCTGCAGATCAATGCGGGTGGCCAGCTCTTTGGTATGATTGGTATTAATTACAATAACCCCGTTAGAAGCGCGTGCTCCGTATATGGAAGCGGCCATAGCGTCTTTCAACACAGTTATATCCTGTATATCACGCACATCTATATGCTGAAGCGGGTTATTCTCATGACCACTTGTAATAGAAGGATTTAATATTTCAGCATTGTACACCACTCCGTCGACGATATATAAAGGCTGGTTGTTGCCATACAAAGAACTAAAATTCCGTATCAGCACATTTGCTCCTATCGACGGCTGCCCGATTTCCGGGTTACGGACAACCCCGAAAACCTGCCCTGCATGTAGCTGTCAGGTGTTTCTGAGTTATGCTCCCATGCATTCATATCCATTCGCTCAACGGCTCCTGTATTTTTAAGAATGCTATTATCGCCGAAAACAGTCCGGGTGGTTTCATAAAGCGAGTGATAGCTGGCCGGGTAAAGCGCTACCACCATAGTTTTCCCGGGAGTTACAGGTACCAGCTTGGAGGTATACCCATCCATCGACACTTCGATAACGGCGTCCTTACTGTCTACAGCAAGATGAAAGCTTCCTGTTGAATCGGTAAGCCTGGCTACTGCTTTGCCATAGCTGACACGGGCGCCCCGCATGGGCTGCTTTGACCCTCCGTTGATCACTTTACCCTCAACCGACATCTCAGTTTTTCCTGCAAGCGTTGGAACCTGGCCCTGCGCATTACTTCCCAGGACCGCGGCTGACACAAGGACAAACCCTGCTCTTATAATAATACTTTATCATCATTGGTTTGGTTATTGTATTACGGGAACAAAACGCAGATACTCTATAATTATAGGACCAGTACCGACGCACATTACCAAAAACGGCAGTGCGCCAAATTCATCCTGAACCACTTCACCCAGGTACACTTCATCGTGATTCAGCATTGCAACTGACCAGGGCATAAATGTAGCGCTGACGCCTGTGCTGTTGAACACCGGCTTGTTGTATAAATTAACTTCTGCATCGGATACCGCGGCAGGATTGAAAAAATAAACATTTTGGGTAAATGCCGTTGTTTGCGGATCGCCGGCCAACCCTAAAATACCGCGGCCATATACTTTATAGCGTACCGAGTTAGCAGCCGGTACCCTGTATTTTGCATAAAACGAGGTGACGCCATGCCCATGTATCTCCATATCGTTGTAAACGTTGCCGAGCGTATCTCTTTTGTTCCTGAAATATGTATTGCCTCTTTTATCATTTTGCCGGTATCCCACCGGTGATGTGCCCGGCACTTTTATTTCTTTGATACGATCGGTAAGCCCGGCAGAAAGCTTTCTTACGCGGTAAACCGTACCATTGCTCGCCTTATAGCGCGCAATAATATCGGCGGGATTTACAGTAAACCTGGTTCCCGAAACAGAAACCAATTCTGTTGGGATGCTACCCAGATTCACTTCTCCCTGCACAATAAAATCTCGTAGCAGCGCCTTTTTGGTAAAAAAAAGCGGTAGTACTGTCGGGTGGAACATTGACGGTCTCATTGTAATGGGTATAGTAGTAAGGTCTTAAAGCATTGTACTCCGCATTAAAATAATCATCATCCACTACAAAATAAGTGATCTTACTTCTTTCAGTGGTCATATGGGTTCTTACTTCGCTTATCCAGTTGCTGTAAATAGCAGTATCGAACAGGGCGACGCTTGAAATCTGGGCCGTTCCGGCAAAATTCAGGGCAGTAAGATTGTATACATTCAGCAGGGGCTTTAACGGCGTAGCTACCACATGGTACAGGCCATTGGCGGCTACCAGGTTTTTTGCTGCGCCTGCACCCCATCGAAAGTACCCTGCGTAAACTCTACATATTTGTTGCGCAAATTACGTACGCGCAGGGTATCAGTTGACTCGTTTACATTATACACCGAATTTATGATATGATAACCAACAAAGCTTCTGATTACCGAAGTATCGTTAAAGTCATAGCTGATTTTCACCTGGTCTATTGCCTGGTTAGTGGGCACAATTACCGTAAAGTTTTTAGAAGATTTCAGTTCATCAGCATAACCCGATTTATTCAACAGGTCTAAAAATGCCGAATAATCGGAGTTCGTCCCTATCACATCATATAATGTTCGCTGTAATTCCGGGCCAGTAAGGCCTATATGATCATCCCATTTTTGCGAACAGGAGCAATAGCCGATACATAGTAGTATAACAGCCGCCAGGTGAGTTCTTGACAAAATATTCATTCGCATATTTTTTGTTTGCAGCTTCGCTGCGATTTTTTGAATGGAACGCCTTTCTATAGATCCCTGTTTAAAATATTTTGTATGGGCGTTTCATTATTGCCTATTAAATTATTGGGGCCTGTAAAATAGCGCGCCGGCTACCGGATGAAAGCGTGGGTATATCTGCTCTATATCGTCTGCCGGGATAAACTGTATCATATCCAGCCATACTGCATTAGAGGCACAGGCTGTACCCGATACCGTTTTTAACCGGATGATGTGCCGGTCGGTTGTTTCTACATCAATAATACCGGCCAGCCTGCCTACATTGGCAACCGCATCGTTGCCTGTTAAAGGTTTGATCCCCCTACTACGCCGCTGGGGTTGTAATCGCCGGCAGTAGCCATATAACGTTTATACCCTGCGCCAGCATGAGGTTATCGGCATTGGCCGATCCCATACCGGCAGCATTGCTGGCTACGCCGGATGCTGTCAGGTTCTGGTTAAAAAATACGATATTAGGCAGTATCTGTTCGTTTTCCCTGCCAGGATTAAACACTACCTGGAAATTGGGCGCATTAGCGTTTTGTGCATAACAAATCCAAACCTTGTACCGTCCTTTTACCAGGTAAGGCGTTTTGAGGTCAAAATATTTGACGCGGTTGGCATTGTTGGTACAAACAGAAAGGTTCAGCCAATCGCCATTGGCATAAGGCCTTGTAAGCCCCAGAGAGGTTGTATAATTATATGCATTAGTACCGATGGTGATAACCGTATAGTTCTCAAACGAGATAGAACTGGCAATAGACGCACCGTTTTCTACTAATGGCTTATTGGCATTGCGATAGGAAGCACCCAGGGCGGTTAACAGTTCAGGCGAAGTGGCCACATCAAAATAGACCGGTACCTGTGCCCTTACTTTAATGGCAAATGTATGTAAGCTTTCGTGCAACACACCATTGCTGGCCGTTACATCGCTCTGGTTGGGGTTCAGCTCGGCCCCGGTTCGTACACCCCGTTAAATACAGCATCATTTAAAAGCACCCGTGTTCCAACCAACTTGGCATTGATAATCTCCTTAGGCGCCAGGGTATACAAAGTCGACAAGCCTACCACATCTTCGAGATAATTTCCGCCGTTGCTAAGATGATAGGCCACATACAGCCAAAGACTGTCGCTTGGATTCCTAGGGTTGCCCGTATGAGAATATCTTGCTTTCAAAGCATTAAAATCAGCGATGCCTTCTGCATTAAATACCGAATCAGATTCTATAATAGCAGTTTGAAAGCGCTTTTCGGTTGAAACCGTCTGCCCTCTTTGAAAATATAGCGTATCGTAAAAACCGGTTGCTTTCAGTGCCTGTGTAAAAATTGAATAGCGCGGGTTACTTTCGATTGTCTCGGCCAGGCTTTTGGCAGGTGGTACCAGCACTTTGTTAATCGTATGCACAATACCGTTGCCGCACTGTATGTTCATTTGGGAAATCAGCGCCGATTTATTCACACGCACAATACCATTGCGAACGTCCGTGTACAGGAATTCGCCAAAAAGCGTTGGGGTTTTTATTTTACCATCGGTAAACCGCAAAGAAGCTACCGTGTCTCTTATAATATGATACCGCACAAATGAAGAAAGCTCATCATCCTGAAAATCAGTCAGGAATTTTTCCCGTTATCTTTTATCCAGCTGTTTACGGCATCATTAGTCGGCGCAAAAACCGTGTAGGTACCATATGCGCTCAAAAAGCCGTATGCCTTTGCACGCGTCAGCATATTCACAAACAAAGAATATGTTTCGGTATGTTTATCGAAATAGCCGGCAATATTTACCTCATCGGTTGTAGATTCGCGGTAAACGGTTTTATTGCAACTTAGCAGGCAGCAATATGCCAGTGCCATCAATAATATAAGCCGGTTGAAATGAATATGTCTTTTCATAATCAACTATTTTAAATAAAATGGATTTTGTTTTAATGCAGGATCCCTGAAAAGCTCGTTTTCCGAAATAGGCAAGTAATGGCTGTTGATATCGCCTATTTTATTAATGGCGGATTGCTTTAGTGCATCATCGGCATTTTTCGATACCAGTTCTACTAATACATTCAGGTTGGAATAACTATTTCTTTTAGCCAGCCGCAGCAGGTCGAACCAGCGCTTTCCTTCAAATGCCAGCTCGCGGGCGCGCTCGTCTATTATATAGCTGGCTATACCTTCCAGGTCTGTTTCATTTACTTCGCGCGCCGTTGCGGCCAAAGCGCCGCGCTCTTCCTCAGTGTATTTAGTATTTCAAGCGCTTCAGCCCCGCGTCCCAGCTCATTAACAGCTTCGGCCTTTATCAGCATTACATCTGAAATACGGTACACCTGGAAATTATAGTAAGTGGGGTTTTCGATGCCATACTTGCTGATAGCGCCGCCAACAATATACTGAGTCCCCTCGCTCCTGCTATCCCGCAAATTCACGTCACCTTCCAGGTTAGGCATAAAGATATTGGAATTGATATATACATTATCAGCAGCAAACTGCTTTCTTGCATCTAATACCAGCGCATACATAACGCTTGGAATAGATCTTTTGACTTATTTCAAAAATAGTTTCACGGGTGCTTCCCTCGTATATCGATAAGCCTGCTTGTCCCAACAGCCTGTAGCGTGCCGTGCCTAAGATCTTATCGGCTTCAGCCGCTGCTTTTGCATACTCTTCATTCCACAAATATACATCGGCTAAAAGGGCAGTAACCGCGGGCTTTGTAATTCTGCCCTTATTAACAGCGGTTTCAAGCGAAACAGCGCCACCTGCTCCTGAAGCCGGCGCTTCATGATAATCGGGAACAAATTCCTGGGCTTTGATAAGGTCGGAAATGATCTGCTGTATTACCTGTTCGGGGTAGACTGAGGGGTGGACTGGATGTCGGTATCTTTATAAGCTCCTTTTAATTTTAAAGGAATATCCCGGAAAGTTCTTACCAGGTAAAAATACAGCAAGCTTCTCACCGTTAACGCTTCACCTATGTATGTGTTATAGAGCTCATTGGTAAATGTAGGGTCTGAAGCTTTTGCATCGCCTGCAAAGTCGATCAGCAGGTTACAATTGTTAATAGCTTTGTACACAGGAGCCCAGTTAGAAAGGTCGTTGGTACTTAGTATGTTCATGTTTTTAACCAACCGGTCATCATCAGTGGCATTGGTAGTGGGCACCACCATATCGCCCCTCAACTCACCCCACAGAAACAAACGCTCCTCTACCCCGCCGTCATTAAGCGAAGAATAGATGCCATAAAGCGCGGCCTTCACATCTTCCTTAGTTTTCCAGAACTCGGCCTTGGTAATACCATCCTGCGGCTGGAGGTCGAGCCATTTATTACAAGCCGTAGTGCTTGCCAGCAACAGAACGATTAATAAATATTTATGCATCGTATTCATCTGTATATTTTTTGTTTTTAAATAGTCGGATGTCCGTCCGGATGACTGGTCGGACCGGGAACTTCGCTAAAAAGTTTCCCCCGCCTTGAATATAAACCGCTTTAAAACTTTATGTTTCATTTCATACTTTTTTAAAACATAACGGAAAGACCGATGGTCACGGTTTTTAAGGGTGGCGTCATAGAGTAATCGACCAAGGTAGAGAATGCATCCTTAAATCGTACTGCCACATCAGGGTCCTGGCCTGTGTATTTTGTAAATGTGAAAAGGTTTTCTGCCGTAACATACGTGCCCAGCGTTTTCACACCCAGCTTATTCAACAAATGTTTGCCGAAATCATATTTAAGGGTAAGTGACCTAAGTCTTATAAAGGAAGCATCTTCTACATACCTGCTTGATCCCAGGGAATTATATCCCGAACCATATATAGCCCTGGGGATATCGGTAACATCCCCTTCATTTCTCCATCTCCTGAGCACAGCAGTACTTTGATTATTATAGTTCAGCATATCGGTTGTATTCATTTTAGTACCGTTAATGATATCCAGGCCCTGGCGGTAATTGAAGAACAGGCTAAGCTTCAGGCGCTGTAAATAGCTGGCCGAAAAACCGAAGCCACCGGTAAGCTGGGGTTGCTGTTGCCCAGGTACACAATATCCTTATGGTCTATAACGCCATCGTGGTTAATATCCTTGTACCTGGCATCGCCTGGCTGAAAAATATAGTCGACCGTAGGATAATTAAAGCGCATATAAATCGTCTCCCCATCAGGGCCTATAATCGGATTGCCCTGTGCATCTCTGGCAATGGTAGCTTCTTTGTCTTTATAAACCCCCTCGTACCTGAAGCCGTAAAAGGATCCGAAAGGATTATCTTCCTGCAGATAAGTGAAGAAGGATTTATTTTTTAAAGAGCTCTTCGCATTTTCCCGGGGTATAATGTAGAAATTTCGCGAATTACGTTTTCATTATGGGCAATATTGAAATTGATGTTCAATGTCCATTTTTTATTGCGGATAGCAGTGTAGCTTAAGCTCGCTTCCCAGCCATCATTATCCATCGTACCTACGTTCATGGTTAGCGAGTTAAAGCCATTATAGGTAGCAATCTGGATGCCATTCATCATCAGGTCGGTGGTTCTCCTTTTATATATTTCACCACCAAAATTCAGCCGGTTCTGAAACAGGTCTATATCAAGTCCCATGTTCTGCTGCGTAACGGTTTCCCATCTCAGGTCGGAGAGTTCAATATTGGATGAGTACACCCCATTTTCGCCCAGGTAAGCATAGTCGTATGTCTGATATATATTGATATATCCATAATCGTTCTTGGGGCATTGCCGCTTTTACCCCAGCTGGCCCTGAACTTGATATCATCGATCCAGCCGATCTTCCTGATGAAGTTTTCCTGCCCCAGTCGCCAGGCGCCCGACAGCGCTGGGAAAAGACCATAGCGATTTGCCGGGCCGAATTTAGAGCTTCCATCACCCCTGAGGCTAGCTGCAAAAATGTATCGGTTCTTCAGGGTATAATTGGCTGCTATCAAAGCGCCCACCGATCTCGACTGTATTGCAGAAGAGCGGGCTTCACCGGTAAGTGTCCGGGATGGCACACTGGGATCCTGCAAAAATGAAGATGCGGTATTAGTGGAACTTAGACCCTGTATCGTATAGCGGCTTTCATCGGTTTGAATAGAAAGATTACCGGTAAAAAGATGATCTCTTCCTAAATTGGGCGTGAACAATAAACTGGTTTTAGTTCCCATCGAAAACCGGTCATAATCGGCATCAGAGGTTCTGTTTACCGAATTTTCCGTAAACATCCTGCCGGTAGCCAACTGTGGCAGGAAGGTTTTGGTCTTATTATTATTAATACTAAAAGCTACGTTGCTGTTCAGTTGCAACACCCGGGGTATTAATTTGTAAGTAAGGCTGAATCTTGACCCGACTACATCGCCCAACTGGTTATTCGTTGAGTAAGTAAGCATAGAAAGCGGGTTATAAGTTCCCGAATAAGTACCCTGGGCCGTTGCAAGAGGACTAAACAGGTTTCCTGTGAGGCGGCCATATTCATCGTATTCCCATATTGCCTGGTTGGGCATTTTACGGTAGGCCACATCACGTACATTCGTATGATACAACATATCATTATCAGTATGCGTATATGATACATCGGATTGAAAACTGATCTTCTGAGATACAATATAGTCCAGGTTTACCCTTGCAGAAATACGTTTGGTGCTGGTTCCTACGGTTACCCCTTCCTGGTTAAAATATCCCAAAGACGCCAGGTACCGGGCTTTTTCGCCTCCGCCCCTAATCTGTATATTATGATCCTGAAATAACCGGTCTGCGTGATCGCTTTTATCCAATCTGTATTATTGCTATAATTAAAATAGGTATAGGTGTTATTGGGATCATATTGGAATTGCTGCGCATTTTCGGAGGTTGAAAATAACCGGCCGGCATTGTAAAACTCTTCCAGCAGCAGGGTAGTGTACTGATCCCCATTGAGCATAGGTATTGGCTTTGGCTGCTTCGACAGCGAACCTTTGAAATTATAACTCAGCGTAGGCTTGCTGACAGCGCCTCTTTTTGTACTTATTATCAGTACCCCATTGGCTGCCCGCGAACCCCATATAGCGGTAGCGGCAGCATCTTTCAACACCGATATCTCCTTGATATCCGAAGGCGCAATATTCAGCAGCTGGCCGTACGCATTGTCGTCGGAAGTGGCAAAGTTAAAATCGTCAGGTATGGTAATATCATAAGGCATACCATCTACTACTATCAAAGGATCTGATGCCCCGTTCAAAGAAGTAGTACCGCGTATGCGGATCTGCATACCAGCCCCGGGATCGCCCGAAGTAGTGCTGATATCCACACCGGCCAGGCGGCCCTGCAACGCCTGATCTAAAGACGCGGACTGCATTTCTTCCAGCTCTTTCATGTCGATAGTGGAAATAGCAGAAGTAGAGCGTGCTTTTGAAAGTCCCATACCACTGCCATCGTCTACTGCTTTAGCCGCTATTACCACCACCTCATCCATCGCTGCGCCCTCCGACTCTAATTGCACATTTATAGTTTTGCGATCGCCTACTTCTATTGGCTTTAGCGGTTTATAGCTCATGTGCGTTACCAGCAACTTTAAGTTCTTAGCTGTAATCCGGAGACTGTAATTACCTTCAACGTCGGTGGTTGTTGAAGAAACAGTTCTGTCGTCCTTATCAACAAGGGTAACCGTTGCGGCGCTGACAGGTCCCTTATCCGACTTGTCTGTTACTTTACCGATCAGCAAATTGGCTTCCGCATCCTGGGCCTGTAATTGGCAAATGCCCGTCATGAAAGAGATAAGGTATAATAAAATTGATTTTCTCATAATTCAGTTCGATTAAAGCCCGTTTTTTAAGTATCCGTTCATTGAGTGTACTACAACCCTTTGTGCCAAACGATTACTGTTTGCTATGTCAGCGGATATAATGTTACCTATGTTATCCCTTACCGATAGTTGATTAGCCTGGTTGGTAACGACAGTAAGAGCCTGTACATCGCCATCAATATTTCTGCATATTGTCTGAAATGTTCCGGTTTTCCTGCCGTCTATCGCGAAAGAGTTCCTGACAATATGGTATTGTAAAAATCTCTTTATTTTATCCCTTTGTACCAGATCGGTAGTAGTGGGCGACGCCGGCAGGTTACCATCTGCCACAGCCTGGGCAATGGCAGCATTGTTCGGAACAAGCATGGTATAGTTTAAACCTAATTCAATACCATTTATTTTTCCATCGGTAGCAGAATACAGCTCGGAGCCAATCAGATACTGGTAAAACCGGTTAAAAGGTGAGCTGGCATTAGCGGCGCCTATACCTGTAAAATATGCAGCGATATGGGTAGCGGAAGTAGTTAAAGCCTGGCTTACATATGCTACAGCCCCATTTTGCGGCCCGCCGGTATCGGGGCTTCCAACATCAACTGCATTTACTGTTGCATACTGCACGATACTGTCCATAGTACCGCTCGAATACATTTTATTGTTCGCGTATCTTATATATTCACCACCGTAACTTTCCAGCATACCGCTGCCGCTCAACTCCGGTATCGGCTCATTGCCCAGTGGCACAATATGATGATACAATAGCTGGCTCATGGTAGGACTGCCGGCTGCGCCCCTGAAGCGGATAGGATCGCTTGTCTGGTAGGCGTCATAGGTAAAGCCCATCCGGTACAGCTCTTCATCGCTAATTAATATAAGCAGGTAGCGTATAGTAGGTATTTTTAAAGTGATGTTCATACCCATACGCTGCAGGGCAGTTCGCATCAGGCTATATTTGGGATCTAACAATACGTTACTAAAAACCGATCGAAACACATTAGCATCCTGTGCTGCATCCACTCCGTAAAAAGCACCATTGCTCAGCAGTTTAACCTCTTTAATATTGGCCGTAGTGATCTTTGGCCGCTCAGCCTGAAAATTTTGCTCTACATCAAAGCGGGAAGGCCATAGCTGTGTGTTATAAAGATGCGCATTTACAAATTCGGTTAAAATAGCAGGATTACTGTAAAAGACATCCTTCAAGGTGCTGCCGGCAGGATAGTACTTAAGCAATACTCTTCGGGCATAATCGGCAACGGCTGCATTGTTGGGCGCTGTTATAGAAAAGTTATTTACCTGGGCATCATTGGCATCCTCTTTTGCATAGTTCTCATTGTTTAAAGCCAGGGCAATGTCTGTATATCCCTTCACAAATACACTATCAGTATTGCCGGTTAATACCTGGTATTTGCGCGTTATATCTGCATTATAAGAGTAAACAGCATATAAGTCGAGTATTTCCCTGAAAGCGCTGTAGTCATTTTTCACCCGCAAATACTGATCAATACTGGGCTGGGGCATCAATACTTTGTCTACCACATGTATATACCCGTTTTCTGCAAGTATATTGCTGCGGCTGGGATCAATTTTCGCGTCTGCAATATTCATCCCTGTATAAGTGGTATTGGGATAAAACGTATTATAATCAGCAGCTCCCAGGTTTCGGGGGTCATATAATCGTTGAAGAAATAGCTTAGATGCTTATTATTGTTATCACCTGTAACATAGGCTGTACCGGGTTTCCTGTTGGTGGAAATAATTTTCCGGGTCCTGCCATCAAAAGTTGATGTTTCGGTCTCAACAAAATCGTAGTACACCGTTCGCCGCCTGAAAGCTGCGCCGGGAACCCAGCCACGAGATGAAAAATTATCATTCAGTTTCTCTAAACGCTCACCATCGTAGACCATGGCGGTCCTTACTATTTTTTCAGCCAAAGACCTGTCAATACTGTTCACATCCGGTATACCCTGTTCCGCAAGGAATTTAGAAAATGCTGCGTCTGTTGGCGCAAAAACCGTCCAGGAGCTGCCGGCGCCCAATACATTTTTATACCCGGCTTTTTCAATACAAACAAGAAAATTCTTAAAATCTCCCATAGAGTCCAGCTGCTGGTAAATAGGCTGAGCCAGCCAGTCGGGTCTTGCATAGTACTCATCGAAAGTTTTTTTGCTGCAGGCTGTCACTCCAAGTACTAACAGGGATACGGCAAAACTTCTAAAAATCCAGTTTTTCATTTTTGTACCTTTTTTGGCATGGCAATAACTTAGGCGCAAGCCTTGGGCCTGCCTGTTCATGTTACCGTCTGCAATCTTTAAATCTCAGGAACTTAATTCCAGTTGTTTTGTTTTAATTCTCTTGTTAAGCACTCCTACGCAACCGTTCTTATTTTCTTATCGTCTTACGAAAATAAATCAGCCTTTATCCTTTACTGTCCTGTTGTATCCTGTCTTTCGGCAGATCTTACTAAAACCTGCAAAAAATCACTTTTTTAACCGCCGCATCTAAAATAAGTGTTGTGCAAAAAGCAACCATCCTGTTGTATCTTGTTTGTTCAGTTTCACCCGATAAAGAACCAATAAGAGGGTCTTCTACTGCTGCCGGCTTGATGCAGCCCTACCCTATTTAAATAGGGCAACCAGCAACACAACAAAAACGCCCGTAAATAAGACGTTCTCCTAAAAGATAATTGCTATTTTAATGAATAGCGAAAGACTATTTTGCAACTAATCAAACAATACCCGCCACTGGGGTCGCGGTAAGCCTTAAAGCACATAGCCACCTGCGCCTCATTATTTTTCTCTCTGTTGCCAGTGGCGGCAATTCCTCTAAACCGAAGTACCCGCTTTCCAGGGTTTCCAGGTTCGGCACAAACTGGCCGCCCTTTAGCTCGCACAGCATAAAAATCTTACACACGTTATAAGCGTAAGGCGGATGGTTATGGCGGTTGCGATCCTGTACGGCAATAATGCGCACCGCTTCTACATCCAGACCGGCTTCTTCTTTTACCTCCTTCTCAGTATTGGTCTTAATGGTTTCGAGTACATCTACCCAGCCGCCGGGCAACGACCATTTTCCATTTCGCTCTTTAACCAGCAATATCTTTTCATCCTGGAAAATGGCCGCCCTGCTATCTAATTTAGGGGTTTGAAAACCCTGTTCATTGCAAAACAGGTCTTTTACCTTTTCCAGAGGCAGGCCGGCAGTGCTGCTCATCATTTCAGCCGTGATTTCGCGAATGCGTTCAAACCGTTCTTTATCAAAATCATCACGGGTATATGCCAGGCCTGCCTGCGCAATAAACTGCAGCTCTTTCACCCAGTTCAGCCAATCAGGTTGAGAAAGTTGTTCCATGCAGGGAAATTAATACTTTCCGAAGTATATAAGCTACCATAATTCAATTGTTGAAACAGCGATGCAATATCTTTTTTGCCCTTATTTATGATGTTAATACCTTTGCCCCGATGAAATTTTTTTACACTTGTACTCAGCTTTTACCTCGTGGTAGTTTCTCTGCTGCCCTGTGGTGATGCACGTAACGAGTGTAATAACAGCCCGCAACAGGTAAAAATAGAACAGGCCGCCGGTCATAGCCATCAAAATGATCATAATGATGCGTGCAGCCCCTTTTGCTCCTGCACCTGCTGCAATATCATTGCCGGTTTTACCTTACAACCGCTTAAAACAATTGACCTGGAACCTTGCTTACGGGGAACACTTCAATATCCCATCCGGAATACCTTTTACATTTCTGCTTATTCCCGGAGCATCTGGCAACCGCCAAAGATTAATGCGTAATATATTAAGCTTCCTGCATGCTATGCGCTTCGCTTTTAATAAGAGCATAACGTGTTGTATGCTGCTTAAAGCATACACAACGGTTATTTCCTGCGGCAGCAAGAGATAGGCCATCCATTTGTATTGCGTATTAATCTAAATTCCAAATGCTAGATAAAATAATCAGGTTCAGTATAAAGAACAAAGCCGCAGTAGGTGTCATGACCCTGCTGCTGATCATCTGGGGATATGGAGCGCCTCCAGATTATCGATCGATGCGGTGCCAGACATTACCAATAACCAGGTACAGATCATTACCGTATGCCCTACCCTGGCCGGCCAGGAAGTAGAGCAATTAGTAACTTTCCTATCGAAAGAAGTATTGCTAACATTCCCGGTTTAGAAGAAACCAGGAGCATTTCCCGGTTTGGCCTCTCGGTAATTACCGTAGTTTTTAAAGACAATATAGATATCTATTTTGCCCGGCAGCTGGTCAATGAAAAACTAAAGCAGGCCGAAGAAGCCATTCCGAAAGGTATTGGCAAACCGGAAATGGCGCCGGTAAGCACCGGTCTCGGGAGGTATATCAGTATATCATCCACCCCAAAAAAGGCAGCGAAAGCAAGTATAACGCCAAAGACCTGCGCACCATGCAAGACTGGATTGTAGCCCGTCAATTATATGGAACACCGGGCATTGCTGAGGTAAACAGCTTTGGCGGGCAATTAAAACAATATGAGGTTGCAGTAAACCCCGATCGCTTAAAAGCAATGGGTGTTAGCATCCCCGAGATCTTTACGGCCCTCGAACAGAATAACCAGAACACCGGCGGCGCTTATATCGATAAAAAGCCGAATGCTTATTTTATAAGGGGTATAGGTTTGGCCACCAGCCTGAACGATATTAAAAATATAGCGGTAAAAACAAGCGGCAGTATCCCTATCTTCATTAAAGATGTAGCCGATGTGCGTTATGGCAGCGCCGTGCGTTACGGCGCCTTGACCTTAACGGTGAAGTAGATGCGGTGGGAGGCGTGGTAATGATGCTGAAAGGTGAGAACAGCAATGAAGTAGTAAAACGTATCAAAGAAAAACTACCCACCATCCAGCAATCGCTTCCGGCAGATGTGATTATAGAGCCTTATCTTGACCGCACTGACCTGGTAGGCCGTGCTATTAAAACAGTGGAGAAGAACCTGATAGAAGGCGCCCTGATCGTTATTTTTGTGCTGGTTATTTTCCTGGGCAACCTGAGAGCCGGTCTGATCGTGGCTTCCGCCATTCCCTTATCCCTGCTGTTTGCCCTGGGCATGATGCATATCTTCGGCGTCAGCGCTAATCTTATGAGCCTGGGCGCTATTGATTTCGGACTGATCGTTGACGGAGCTGTAATTATAGTGGAAGCTACCCTGCATCACCTGGGCCTGCGAAAAGCTACCGGAAAACTCACGCAAGCCGAAATGGATGAAGAAGTGTTTGCTTCTGCTTCCAAAATAAGGAGCAGCGCGGCTTTCGGGGAGATCATTATCCTGATTGTTTATATACCCATCCTTACACTGGTGGGCATAGAGGGGAAAATGTTCCGGCCTATGGCACAAACTGTGGGCTTTGCCATCCTGGGCGCACTGATTCTTTCGCTTACATATATCCCTATGATGTGCGCACTCTTTTTACCTAAAAAGCCAACCTTTAAAAAGCCGTTCAGCGATAAAATGATGGACCAGCTGCAACGCTGGTATCAACCCCTATTACAAAAAGCCATACAGGTTAAATACTGGCTGGTAGGCGCCACTGTTGTGCTCTTTGCCATTTGCATTTTTCTTTTTAAACGGATGGGCGGAGAGTTTATTCCCCAACTCCAGGAGGGCGATTTTGCTTTTCATTGCATTCTTCCCCGGGGAGTTCGCTCAACCAAAGCATAGCAACCTCTATGCAGGCATCCCGCATCATCAAGCAATTTGATGAAGTGAAAATGGTGATAGGTAAAACCGGTGCTGCTGAAGTACCAACCGATCCAATGCCACCGGAAGCATCGGACCTGGTGATCATTTTAAAACCTGTAAAAGAATGGAAGTCTGGCCGAAGCTATAACGAGCTGGCTGATGCTATCATGGAAAAGCTGGAAATAATCCCGGGGTATTCTTTGAAAAAACCAACCCATACAGATGCGCTTCAACGAGCTGATGACCGGCATCAGGCAGGATGTGGCCGTTAAAATTTTCGGGAGAATATGGACACCCTTGCCCTGCTGGCCAAAGAAGCGGGTAATATAATCCAAACCGTTAAGGGTGCTACTAACCCACAAGTGGAGAAAGTGGGTGGCCTTCCCAAATCAATATTGAATATGACCGCACCAGGATTGCCAACTATGGCTTAACCGTTCGGGGTGTTAATGACATTGTAAGTACGGCGTTTGCCGGAAAGAGCGCGGAGAAATTTACGAGAATGAACGCCGGTTCGAACTGGTGGTTCGCCTGGACAGTGCTTACCGCAGCAGTATCGATGATGTCGGCAATTTAATGGTTCCTACTAATACAGATCTGCAGGTACCGCTTGCACAGGTGGCCACTGTTAGCTATAAGCTTGGCGCGGCGCAGATCAGTCGTGAAGAAGGCAAGCGCCGCATCGTTATCGGCTTTAATGTATCGGGCCGGGACGTGGAAAGCGTAGTAACGGATATACAAAAACAACTGGCGACAAAGATTCAGCTGCCCTCAGGCTATTATTTTACTTACGGCGGACAATTTCAAAACCTGAAGGAAGCCAGTGAGCGGCTAAGCATTGCAGTGCCTGTTTCGTTGTTGCTGATCTTTGTACTGCTGTATTTTACCTTTCATTCGTTCAAGCAGGCCGGACTGATATTTACAGCCATCCCTATGAGCGCCATCGGGGCATTTTTGCCCTGCTGCTCCGGGGCATGCCTTTCAGCATCAGCGCCGGCATTGGCTTTATTGCCCTGTTTGGTGTGGCCGTATTAAACGGGATCGTATTGATCGGCACCTTTAACCAATTAGAGAAAGAAGGTTGGACCGATGTGGTGAAACGCGTAATAGAAGGCACCCAAATACGCCTGCGCCCCGTGTTAATGACCGCAACCGTTGCTTCGCTTGGCTTCTTACCAATGGCCATCAGCACCGGAGCGGGAGCCGAAGTGCAGAAACCATTAGCCACCGTTGTAATTGGCGGATTGGTTACAGCAACCTTTCTTACTTTATTTGTACTTCCACTCCTGTATATCATTTTTAATACAAAGCTCCATGTTAAAAAGCCTACAAATATGAAAATGCTTTCAGCCCTATTACTTTTATGCCTTGCCGGATCTGCATCTGTACATGCGCAGCAGCGCATCTCGATTGATGATGCAATAGCAACAGCTGTAAAAAATAACCGGCAGGTAGCGATTAACCAGGCCGAAATACGCAGCGCCACCATAAATGTGCGCACGGCCGGTGATATTCCTAAAACAGGGTTATTTGCAGAGAATGAAGACCTACGTCCTTCAGATAATAAAGGCATACTAAAAATCGGTATTTCTCAAAGCATTGCCTGGCCGGGCCTTTATGCGGCACGTAGGCAATACCTCACTTCGCAGTTGAAGTATGCCGAACTTAATAGCGAAGCACTTAATGCAGTACTCAGAAGAGACGTAAGAGCTGCTTATTATACCCTGTGGTACCTGCAGGACAAGCAGGAACTCTATGGGCGCCTGGATAGCGTTTACTCCGATCTATTAAGAGCAACGGACCTTAGATTGCGCACGGGAGATGTGGCTAAGCTGGACAAGATTGCCGCTGAAACCAGGTTTCGGGAAATACAGGCTTTTATTGAACAGAATAAAAAAGATATGGTTTTACAACAGCAACAGCTGATGATATTACTAAATCAAAATGAGTGGCTGCTGCCGGTTAGCAGCTCACTTGAAAAGCTAGCTATTAATGTACCGGAGCGTAGCAGTCTGCATCCATTGTTGCAACTGCAGGAGCAAAATATAGCTATAGCTTCTTCGAACATTGCAGTTCAAAAGAACACCAATAAACCCGATTTTTCGGGCAGGTTTTTCAGTCAGCGGGTATGGGGCGCCCAGGATCCTTTCACCGGCTTCTCCGTAAGCGCCGCTATCCCTTTATTCGGAGCGGTGGCCAACCGAAATAAAGTAAAAGTAGCCGAAGCAGAGAGAACCATAGCTGAGCAATCACTGGCCTATCAAACCCAACTCCTGCAAACGCAGAAAGCATCGGCCCTAACTACGATAGAAAAAAACAGGGCTTTGGTTGGGTTTTATGAAAGTTCGGGATTAAGACAGGCAGAAGAGATCATCAAAGCTGCCACCTTAAGCTACAGAGCCGGGGAGATCAGCTTCGCAGAACTCAGCCAGTTCCTAAGTCAGGCCATCGGTATCCGGCAAAGCTACCTGGATGTATTGAACGCGTACAACCAATCTGTTATCCAATTCAATTACTACAATAATCAATAATAACAATGCAGATCATCTATATATTAATAACCGGCATCATAACCATCGCTTCGTTTACAGGTTGTAGCAACAAGCAGCAAAATGACCAGGCAACTGCAGCAACCAAAGCACCAAAAGAACCAGCCGCCGGCGAAGCGGAACATGAGGATGCCGTAACATCAACTATAGCCACTATTACTACAGAACAGATGAAAACTGTAGGTATTACCCTTGGCAATTTCGAAAATAAAAACCTGACGGCAGCCATTAAAGCCAACGGCGCGTTACGCGTGCCTAACAACAACAAGGCCAATGCAACCTCTCTTTATGGCGGGGTAATCAAAACACTTCGGGTACAAATGGGCGACCATGTAAGCAAGGGGCAGGTGATCGCAACTATAGAAAATCCACAGTTTATACAATTGCAGGAAGAATACCTGACTATTGGCAGCCGTATTACACTTGCGGAGCAGGAGATGCAGCGCCAGAAGGAATTAAATGAGGGCAATGCCGGAGCTTTAAAGAACCTGCAAAACGCCTCTTCAGAACTTAACGCTCTGCGTACCCGTAAAGCTTCCCTATACCGGCAGATCCAGTTAATGGGCATCAACCCTTCCAGCGTAAATGCGTCTAATTTAAGAGCTGCATTAGCCGTTACCAGCCCTGTTAGCGGCACCGTTAGCGCCGAATTTGCCAAGATCGGCAGTTATGTAGATGTATCTTCGCCGGTAGTGGAGATCGTTAACAATAGCCTGCTTCATCTTGACCTGCAGGTTTTTGAAAAGATCTGCCCTATATCAAAATAGGCCAGGCGGTCAACTTTACGCTAACGAATAATCCAACCAATACCTATACGGCAAAAGTATTCAACATCGGCTCTTCTTTCGAAAATGAAAGTAAGACGGTGGCGGTTCATTGCACTGTTACGGGTAATAAAACCGGGCTGATAGACGGCATGAATATTACCGGTATGATTAGCATTGATAATGTAACAGCCACTGCGGTACCCAATGAGGCCATAGTGGAAGCCGATGGTAAAAATTACATATTCATCCAAACCAATACCTACCCTGAAACTACTACTAAAGAAGAACCGGGGCATGAACATAAGGTGGGCGAAAACCATACGCCTAAAGAAAAGCAAAAGGCAGGGAACAAAGCAGTGAATTTTGAAAAAATAGAAATTGCCAAGGGCGTATCAGAATTGGGCTATACAGCGATTACGCCGGTTAAAGAAATCCTCAATGCAAAACTGGTTACGAAAGGCGCATTTTTTATTAACGCTCAGTTGACCAATGCCGGAGAACACGAGCATTAGAACAGCAGTTATGAGCCGGTTAAAAATGCTCCCGCTTTACACTTACTGTTTTATTTCGACATATAACCATTCTTTACAAAATCTTTAAATCCTGTAACATGGAACACAAACATCAATACAATGCCAGGGGCCAGCAAATATGCTGTACACAGGAAGAAAAAGTGTATGCACAGGCGGGCGCCCGCGCTCTCATCAAAGATGCACCCCTAAGCACGGGCACGATCACAGCCATGAGCACGCCGATGACGACGGGCATGATCATAGCAGCACAGACAAAACTACCTTTCAGATGTTTATGCCGGCATGCATTTCCTTCGTTCTTTTATTAACAGGTATTATACTCGACAACTGGCTGGTACAGCCATGGTTTACGGATGGGTGCGAATTGGATTATACTTTTTGCCTACCTACCGGTAGGATTGCCCGTTATTAAAGATGCTTCCATCAGTATCAGTAAGGGAGAGGTATTTTCTGAGTTCTTCCTGATGAGTATCGCAACCATCGGCGCATTCATTATACAGGAGTATCCAGAAGGTGTAGCTGTTATGCTATTTTATGCAGTTGGAGAAGTATTTCAAACCCTGGCAGTATCGAAAGCTAAACGCAACATTAAGGCACTGCTGGATCAGCGTCCTGACGAGGTCACCATTATTAAGGACAATAAGCCAGCTACCGTAAAAGCCGAACAAGCGGCTATCGGGGATATCATACAATTAAAGCCCGGCGAAAAATTGGGATTGACGGCGAACTGATTTCCGAAACGGCCTCTTTTAATACTGCCGCGCTAACTGGCGAAAGCAAGCCGGATACCAGGTCAAAAGGCGACACTGTTCTGGCAGGCATGATCAACCTGAATACCGTAAGCCAGGTAAGAGTAACCACAGCGTATACAGACAGTAAGCTTAGCAAAATACTGGAGCTGGTACAAAATGCTACTAACCAGAAAGCCCCGACCGAGCTGTTCATCCGCAAATTTGCCAAGGTTTACACTCCCATTGTAGTATTCCTTGCCATAAGCATATGTATTGTTCCTTACTTCTTTATGAATAATTATGTATTCAGCAACTGGCTGTACCGCGCCCTGATATTCCTGGTAATTTCCTGTCCTTGCGCGCTGGTAATCTCTATCCCTCTGGGTTATTTCGGGGCATTGGCGCCGCCAGCCGCAACGGCATTTTATTTAAGGGCAGTAATTTCCTGGATATTATGGCCAATATTCAACACGTAGTAATGGACAAAACCGGCACCTTAACCGAGGGCGTTTTCAAAGTGCAGGAAGTGGTCATTCAACCTGAATTCAATAAAAAGAGATCATAAAGCTGGTAAATGCGCTGGAGAGTATCAGCTCCCACCCGGTAGCCACTGCTATACATGAGTATGCCGGAGAAGTAGATCATTCCATAAAACCGGAAAATGCCGAAGAAATTGCGGGGTATGGCCTTAAAGCTTCAGTCAACGGCAAAGAATTATTAGCAGGAAACTTTAAACTGATGAAGAAGTTTAATATTACATATGATATTGATCCTGCAAACATCGTATATACAGTTATTGCTATTGCCTATGGAGGAGAATTTGCCGGGTATATTACCATTGCAGACAGCATTAAGAGCGATGCAAAACAAACGATTGAAAAGCTGCGTCAATTAAAGGTAAAAGTTACTATGTTGAGTGGCGACAAAAATTCTGTGGTTAAACATGTAGCCGGGCAATTGGGTATCGACAATGCCTTTGGAGACCTGTTGCCTGAAGACAAGGTAAATAAGGTGAAGGAGATCAAGGCTGGAAAAAGAAGCAGTGGCTTTTGCAGGAGACGGGGTAAACGATGCCCCGGTAGTGGCTTTAAGTGATGCAGGCATTGCTATGGGCGGACTAGGCAGCGATGCCACTATTGAAACAGCAGATGTGGTAATACAGGATGACCGACCAGGTAAAATACCCATCGCTATCAACATCGGAAAGCAAACCAGAAAGATCGTTTGGCAGAATATTACACTGGCCTTCGTGGTTAAAGGCATTGTACTCATTTTGGGCGCCGGCGGACTGGCCACTATGTGGGAAGCGGTGTTTGCCGATGTAGGCGTAGCCCTGCTCGCCATTTTAAATGCGGTAAGAATACAACGGATGCGTTTTGACTCATAAATCCTTGAGTTGATCAAACAAGCCATATTTTCGTTGCCTGTGGCCTGAACGCCTCAGGGTTTATGAAATCAATTATGAGTATGGATCAAAATTTGTCTCAACTAACAAGCAAGGTTAAAAACAGAATGTATGAAAACAAGCGCCGGTATACTATTGTATAAAAAGCAGCAGGACAGCATTTATTTTTTTCTTGTGCATCCTGGTGGCCCCTTCTGGAAAAACAAGGACACCGGTGCCTGGTCTATACCCAAAGGAGAAATGGAAAAAGACGAAGATCCGTTAGAACGTGCCCGCCTAGAATTTAAAGAAGAGACGGGTAAAGAGATCGACGGAAATTTTGTACCTCTTACTCCTATCCGCCAGAAAAGCGGCAAGTGGGTAAAGGCCTGGGCGATAGAAGGAGATATAACCACTGACCATTGCAACAGTAACTTAATTGAACTGGAATGGCCTCCGCGTTCGGGCAAACAGATACAGGTTCCCGAGGTAGACCGGTGGGAGTGGTTTACTGCAGCAGCAGCCATACAAAAGATCAATCCTGCGCAGGTACCTTTCCTGACAGAAGTGTTGGCATTAAAGTAAAGAGTTTCGTATCCTGTTACCGCGGCAACTACTTATTGCCTGGTTTAATAATAGTTATTATTAAGATCAAAAATCTCTGCATTGGAAATCAATGGGCAGGCCTTGGAAGCCGTTATGTTGATCCTTATTTTGCTGGTAGTTGTCGGCGATACTTTTACAATACGTTTATACCCAATGGTGGTTTCTTCGGCTAATAACTTCCAATCACCTCCTTGCCAGGCTTCAATGGTAAAACTTTTTACCCGCTGTCCTAAAGGGATATATTCCTGCAATAATATATACTGCACTAATTTTTGTTGATTCAAGGCTATTTCGAAACTGGCGTTGGTGACGCCGTCGTCGGTAGCCCAATATGTATCATTATTTCCGTCGGTAATTGCAGATGCGGCAAAACGAGGATTCCTGCCACGCGTATTGCTGGCCGCTACTTCACTTTTCTTCGCAAGGTTGTTACCTAATCGCTCATTCAACAACTCTTTAAATCCTCTTAAAGAAGCCACATCGTTTTCATGTAACCTGCCGCTCCTGTCGGGAGGTATGTTCAATAATAAGGTAGAACCTCTGCCAACAGATGACAGATAGATCTCGAACAGTTTTTCCGGTGTTTTAACTTTTGCGTCTTCACGGGCATGATAAAACCAGCCTGGCCTTATAGAAACATCCGTTTCGGCAGGTATCCACCGGGTACCGTTTTCGGAGCCGGTATTCAGCAGGCTATTGATCCCGCTTTTGCCTGCATACAATGTATCCGGTGTAATATTATTCCAGTTAGTTTTTCCCACATGACCTTCTTCATTGCCTACCCACCTTATATCAGGACCTGCATCGCTAAAAAAAAAGAATCTCCGGTTTGGGCTGGATACTATCTACCATTTTTATTGTTTGAGGCCAGTTATAATAGGTAGCTGCATTTATTTTCCGTACTTCTTTTTGCCGCCATAAAATCCATCTCCACCATTGGCGCCATCAAACCAAATTTCAAACAGCGGACCATAGTTCTTAACCAGCTCACTTAGCTGCTTTCGGTAGTAGGTAATATAAGAGGAAGTTCCATAATCAGCATGATTCCTATCCCATGGAGACAGGTACAGGCCGAATTTCAACCCACCTTTTTTGGCAGCTTCGCTCGCTTCTTTTACGATATCACCCTTTCCATTTTTGTAAGGACTATTTTTTATGGAATGACTGGTATAGCTGCTGGGCCATAATGCAAACCCATCGTGGTGTTTAGCCGTAAGAATTAATCCTTTGAATCCGGCCTTTTTCAATTCTGTTACCCATTGTTGCGCGTCTACACCCGAGGGGTTGAACAAAGAAGGGTTTCATCACCATAACCCCATTCCTTATCCGTAAAAGTATTGATGGTAAAGTGAATGAATGCATTCATTTCCATTTCATGCCATTTCAATTGAGCCGCTGTTGGAACAGGATATACCGGTGCCGGGTCTTTTACAGTTTGAGCACACAATTGAAAGGCCAGCATATTATAAAAATAACTGCTGCAGCTTTCGGCCAGATAGTAATCCGTTTTTTCATCTGTTTATTCATTTCATAAATAAAAATCTGGTGTTCTACATTTAGTATTCAAAGGCCAGGATCATTTTTTCCATTATTAGCTCTGCGAAAAAGTATCCTTATTTTGTAATTAGTTCAATAACCGGGACTTCGTATGGCGGTTTTTCCCCGGCAGTTTAAGCTCAATATCAGATCCTGCAGTTGTAAATTGCACCTCAGAGGCATCATTGAGCAGCTGCGCATATTTTACCTTTCCTTTGTAGCCGGGCAAAACCAATTTACCGTCTGTAGGATAATTGAATAAATGTACATAAAGCTTGCCGGTGTTTGGGTTGTAAGTAAGGCGTGTGTTTGTTGCAGCAGGAAGCGCCAGCTCCTCGGGCGGATAAGTACAATTATAAATAGACCGGCTGTTGGCATGCATCCAGTACGACAAACTATCCAGCGCCTTGTTGGCGCGATAATCAAATTCGCCACGGGCGGTAGGCCCTACATTCAATATAAGATTACCTCCGTTTGCAACGGAAGTAACCAGCAGATCCAGTAATTGACGCTGCGTTTTCCAGCTGTGCTCATCCCGGTAATATCCCCATGAACCCGAAAATGTTTGACAGGTTTCCCAGTATTTACCTTTGTATTTTAAAAGTTCCTGGGGTTTAACCTGTTCGGGTGTTTCAAAATCGAAACCATCGGTATAATCATTTAAATCAAGCCTGTTGTTAATGATAATATTGGGTTGTAACTTTTTACAGTTTTAAGAAGGTCTGCTGAAGCCCAATCGTTCCTGCCTTTGCCCTGAGCTCCTGGATAAGAAAAGTCCATCCACAAAATATCTATTTTGCCATAATTGGTCAGCAGCTCTGTAACCTGGTCTTTCAAATACTTGCGATAACGGCTCATATCTTTTCCTTTATTCAGATTTTGATAATAGGCAGTGTCCCGTTTTTCTTTTTCCGACCATTCATTTTTATTCATTTCTCTTTGGGGTGAAGCCTGTCGATTGTGAAATCGGGATGATGCCAGTCTATTAATGAATAATAAAACCCTACTTTAAGCCCTTCCGCACGAAATGCCTCTACAAACTCTTTCACCAGGTCTCTTTTGGCGGCTGTATTCGTGGATTTATAATCGGTATATTTCGAATCGAATAAACAAAAACCTTCATGATGCTTGGTAGTCAATACTGCATATTTCATACCCGCAGCTTTAGCTTCCTTCGCCCATTTGCGGGGTCAAACTGATCGGGGTCAAAGTTATTGAAGTACTTCTCATATTGTTCTGTAGTTAGTCGCTCGCGCTGCTTTACCCACTCATGCCGGCCCGGCAACGCATATAGCCCCAATGAATAAACATACCGAACCGTGCGTCGGTAAACCATTTCATTCGTGCCGCTTTTTGCCCGGCGGTTTCTTTCGTAATACTTTTAGTTTGGGCGTAAGCTGCCATATTACCAATAAGTAAAAAGGAAAAAGGATTTTTTTAGCATCATCTTGTAAATATTAATCAGGAATAATATAACGTTAATAACATATGGCGAATAGGCATAATTATTTAAAAAGCCAATAAACTATCAGGCTGCAAGGTCTTAAAAGTATCAATAGCCGTTTTAAGTGGTTTAAAGTAAGACTGAACTGTAGGTTTTGTTCCGGGCTGAAAGCTTTTAACCGTTACCGAATCGCCGGGAAAAAGTATGCTATCCGGTGTACCGTCATTTTTATAGTAACGGATCTTAGAGAATACTTTGGTGCTATCCATTTTTAAGAAAAATAACCTTACCGAATCGGTTCCAAAAAATCTCCGGGTGTTCAGGCGCTGATTGGTTAATGAAGCAGTATAAAAGGGCCCAAATACCCTAACGGCATTGAGCGATTGGCCAATAGACCGGTTACCCCGGTCATCGACTGTTACGATATTAAAGGTTTGCACATACTCAGGAAGTCCCGTAACCATATATTTATAAGAGCCGTCTGTATCGATTGCCGTAGCGGGTACCCTGGAGGAATCGCTATTATTGTTCCAGTAAATTATATATGCTACAACCGAGGGTCGATACTTTTTGCCACTCGAGCTGTACACGCAGGTTGCCACTTCTGGCCAGGGGCTTTTCTGCAAGCCCTGCATATACAATTTCTTTATTGTCCAGGAATTTTTTGTATTTGTACTGATCCTTTTCACAACCCGTAAAAAAGAAGAGACAAAGAAAGAGATATCCGAATCTGAATTTCATTTTATTTAGTTTATAGGATCATACAATTTATGTAACAACCGGGAGTGGCTTGTATTACCTTTCATCTCCCCAGAATGTAAGATCGGCAGCATTGCCCTGAATGGTTCTGCCCATGGATTCTGATACTACCATACGAATAATCCTTACTTTGGGAGCATTAAAACGTACGGTAAATTCCTGCCCTTTCAGGGCCTCATCCTTGTCAGCCTGTGTAGATGCATTTCGGGCGGCGCCGGATAAGGGATCATTAAATGAAAAGTTGCCCAGGTTTTCCCACTCTCCAATCTTCGTACCTTCTTCGGCAAACAGCGGCGGCGTAAAAGGTCCCGGCCTATCTGAATCGGTGCCCCATAAAGAAAACAGCTTGGGGTTATTATGGGTGAATATGTCAAAATTCCTCGGTATTAATCTAAACCGGCTTAGTTTAGCATAAGTACCTGTTGTGAAGGTGCACCATACCGGCATCAAACCCGTCTTATTATCAGTGTGCCAGAACGAACCGGTATTAGGACCACCGTTGGATAATGTATCAAATAAGTTAGATATTGGATAGGAACTATGGAGCATTATATCATCGCCCGGCTGGTAAGCTTTAAATCCTCCTTTTTCAATTGTTTTTCAAACAATGGTTTAACAGTTGCACGAATAGTATCCGAGCGGTTGCCCCATTTATCCGTAACATACGCCGCATATACTTTGGGCATTGTATCATAGCCTCTGACAGCAAAAGAAATAACCGGGAAGTCGGTAACCGTTTGTTGCCGTATGCTATACCCTCCTCCCAGTGCATCATCGAGAAAAACGATGCCCACGCTTTTTTTGTATTCATTATTTGCCTCTATACGCACGCCTGCAAAATCGGGTGCCATAGTCATATTGGCAGCTATTAACCGGTAAACAGGCGTCAACGGGTTTACTTTTACAACAACAGGATCCGACTCTACATTGGCCCTGCTGACCACAGTTAATTTTACCTCATATTCCTTTGCATCTGCAAATCCTTCCACCATTGTGGTGTCGGAAAAATAACTGGAACGGGTTTCTGCGGGCCGGTCTGTGCCATCACCTAAATAATACCTGGCTTTTACGTAGAGTATATTATTTGATTTAGGCAGATCATAAATAATATATGCGCCGCCGTTAAAATTCGACACCCTGTAATTGGTAATGGGTGAGGGCTTGGTCATGTCTGTAGAAACCGGCTCTATAAACCCGTTTTTGTTACTGCAGGAAACAAGCAGCATCAATACACCGACGGCCAAAACAAGAAAGCAGGTATGGATATTTTTTATGTGTATCATTGTTATTTTGTATTGAATAGTGTGTTCAAAAAAATCTGGTGGTCATCGATAGCGCGGCGGCTTAGGGCTTCCGGCTACCAGTATGGAGTTTGAACAAGATTCTGGTTCACCAGCATCTCCTGCATTGAAACAGGCCACAGGTAATCCTTTATAGAAATAGACGGCACATAGAAAGTGATCAGTTGGTAGTAAAGGTTTGCAGCTGACTGATCTACGCTCCATCCCTGTATAGGCACAGCTGCGGCTTCAACATACTCTTTCCATCTCCTTAAATCCCACCCGGCCTGGCCTTCCATGCACAGTTCAATACGGCGCTCCCGGTGTATAATCTGTCGTAGTCCATCTTTGTTCAGGGGCTTACCTGGGTTATTTGAAAAAGTAGCCCAGGATTCCACTACGCCTTTTAAGCCGGTACGTGCACGCACCAGGTCAATATAGCGGTACACGTCTTCCGAAGGGCCGCTTGCTTCATTCAAACACTCGGCGTATAAAAGATAGAGATCAGCCATCCGTATGAGCGGCAGGTGATAATTAAAAATGGTAATACCAGTACCTACAGCGGGAAAAACGGTACGCCAATGACACAATTTCTTGGGCCAGATACCAAAAACATTTCCGGCCTCCTTACTCCCTGCACCCGATATGCTGCCGATTCCTTTTCCCTGCACACTCAGAATGGAGCTGCTGTTATTGCTTAAAATAGCATTACCCGCCCATTTGCCTCCGTCAAATCCAAAGCTGGCATAATACCTCACTTCTCTTTTAAAATTATTTTTGACCGTTTGGTAGTTTTGCTGCAAATAGTATTGATGCGCTGCATCGCCATTTTGCAGATCAAACCGGTTGGCATAATCCCAGGTACGGTCTTCTGTAATAGGTACACCATTATTCGTGTAAAAGAGGTCGGTAACACTAAAAGGACTTACAATGGTATTCATGCCCCTGTTGTTAACCGAATTGGTTACTAACTTAGCATGCATCCGTTCCTGGTGAGGAAAGGTACCGTTGAGGGCCCATACCAGCTCTTTGTTCTTATCCCACTCTTCGGTAACAGCACCCTGAAGCTCATCTCCTTTTTCAGGGAATCGGTCAGCGAAAGCGGTACATTACTCGGAATAATGAAAGTATACAAACCCAGTCCTGTAGACTCTGCCAGGTCAATAGCTTCCTTGCAGGCTTGCGCAGCCTCGGCCCACAAGTTATTATTTACAGTTGCGGAAAAAAGCGGAGATCCGTCTTTATTTTTAAAATTAGCATAATCCGGGTTGCCGTTAAACAATGGGCTGGCCCTTGCTACCAATACCTGCGCTTTTACCGACTTGGCAATTACCTGGGTGATGCGCCCTAGTTCGAGATCGAGGTTGCTGATTTGTACGGGTAAATTGAGGGTGGCTTCATCCAGGAGCTGCGTTACGTAAATGAGTACGGAATCTACCGGCTCTCTTCTCGAACGCGTTGCCTCCGTTGGCGCCGTTACCGGCAGGTTGCTTCGCAAAATAGGAATGGGACCATATAATTTTGCCAGGAAGAAATGATAATAGGCTTTTAAGAATTTCACCTCGGCCACCCAACGCTCTTTTTCAGAAACAGAAAGATCAAACGGTTTGTCTATATTTTCCAAAAAAGTATTACACCGGCGAATAGCGTCAAAATAACTCGCCGTAGCGCTGTTGCCACCATCCCAGTAGTTAAGCACCGGGTTGTCTTTATTTTGTACATTTCCTTTTACCAACTGAAGACCGGGAGCCGAGTAGCCAATAGACCCGAGGTATTCCTGTGGCAATACCAGGTCTCCACCCGAGGCAAACCATGGATCACTGAGCATTCCCGAGCCCTGCTGCAGCGTGCTGTAGCAGGTAAAAAGGTATTTTTCAGCCTCGTCCCGGTTGCGGAAAGCATAATCCAGTGTTCCGATATTGGGAGGTACTACATCTAAGAATTTTTTGCATCCTGCTATCGTAAAAGTAAATAGCGTAATGGCTAAAATAAAGAGTAAATGATTCTTTTTCATATATGCTGCTCTCCGGGTTTTATAGTTGGATATTGATACCTAAATTGTATGCTCTTAAAAGTGGATAGTTAAAGGCGCTGTAAGGCCTGTTACCGCTGGTATTGATGGATAGCTCGGGTTCCCATAGTTTAAAACTGCTAAACCGTATCAGGTTGGTACCGCTAAAATAAATGCGCGCACCTCTGAAGCTTGCCCTCTTTAACCATCTTTGGGGAAGGCTATACCCCAGTTCGGCAAACTTTAACCGCAACAGGCTGCCGCTCCGCAACCACCAGGTGCTGCTTTGCGTATTGTTGGCAATTTCCGACGGAAGCGTGCCCAGCCGGGGATATAGTGCATACATATTTTGATTGTCTTCAGACCAATGGTCGTCTGCAAATGCCTTTAAGATCTGCGCGGGCGCACCTACCAGGTTGCTTCCACCCTGCACCGTAAAATCCCTGATAAAAGGACTGATCTGGTCGGGGTACATATAAAGAGTAGCCCGTGCCTGTCCTGTAAACCTGAGGCCCAGATCAAAACTTTTATAATTAACGGTAACGCCAAAACCATAGTTGATCTGAGGACTGTTGGGCAAACCAATCGGTACCATATCGGCACTATTGATGATGCCGTCCTGGTTTACATCCCTGTATTTGATATCTCCACCCCGGGCGCCTATACCAGAAGATCCAAATAATTGTTTGGGAGAGGCTGCGGCTTCTTTGTCATCCACAAACAGACGCTCGGCAATATAACCCCAGCGCTGACCCAGGTTCTGACCAGTTCGTCTTCTCAATATTCGGCTCCGTAGTCTGGCTCTTCAAAATAATCGTATCTGCCTGCGGCATAAGTACCATTGGTCATAATCACCATATTCAGATCCTTAGAAAATGACTTTTTATAATTTAGTGTAAGATCTACTCCCTTTGAAGTTGCCTTGCCAAGGTTACCACTAAGCGTTGTTTCCAATCCAAAACTATTGGGTATTTGCCGGGTTTGCAGGATATCAGTAGTTTTCCTGGTCCAGTACTCTCCTATAAAATCAAGTAACTTGAACAAAGTAAATTCAATGGCATAGTTTTGAATTTTGCTGATCTCCCATGATATTTCCGGGTTGGGATAATTGTTGATCGTAACTCCGGGCCTGCTGTACCCGTTATTAGTACCAAAGGAAGCGCCTGCGCCACCGTTTTCCAGGTTTACGTTAGAAATATAAAAAAACCTTTGTGAGCTGATATCATCGTTACCCGACATTCCATAACTGCCCCGTAATTTCAGCATAGTGATAACAGAACTGATCGAACTTTGCTCCCAGAATTGTTCCTTGCTGATCACCCATCCAGCCGAAACACTTGGAAAGAAACCAAACCGGTGCGAAGGGTCAAATCTTTCTGAACCATTATAACCAAAATCGAACTGCAGGTTGTACTTATTACGATATCCGTAACGGGCGCTGCCGGCATAAGTAAGGTTCCTGCTGGGTAACACTCTCGAAAAATCAGTAACGTTTGCAGGGTTGAGATTTTGTTGCCGGTTTACCACCAAAGATCCGTTTACATTATGATCGCCGAAACTCCGGTCGTAGTTCAGTATTCCCTGCATTTGTATAAAGGAACTGGATGCCCGGTCGCCCGCTGATATGGCCAGGTATTCGGTAGGAACACCATTGGAGCCCGAAGCCCGTCCGCCGGTAAAGGGCAGCCCCGATACTTTGTTCAACTGAAAAAGCGTATAATCATTAGCAGCCCGGTCGTAAGATCCTACTGTATAATAAAAGGGATTATAGGTCATGGTATAGGAAACCTGCGCAAAACGGTTGGTGGAGAAAAAACCGCTGAAGTTCAGGCCCCTGACGATCATATCCAGGTTCTGATTCAACCTTAAGGTGGCACTCAGGCGGGAGCTATTCATGGTGCGGTAGCCGCGCATCATCTGGGCATAGGGATTGGGATATCCTACACCCTGTGCAGGCAAGAAGATAGTTCCCTCTCTGTTAGGAGACGCCCCGTTAAAGTTGCCAAATAAAATATGTTTTGTTTGTTCATTAGCCTTATCGGGCGCATAATAAGCCGGGAAAAGCACGGGACTGCTGTGTGTGGCCATAAAGTACAAATCGGTTGCAAAACCATTGGCATCATCGGTAATAGGCCCCTGGTAATCATTAAACGTCCCCAGAGATCGACACTCAATTTGGTGGTCTTCGTAAGGCTGATATCTACGTTCGACCTTAACTGGTAATTTTTGAACTTGATCCCTCCCTTAAAAATATTCTGATCGCTCTCGCGCAGAAGGCCATTGTCCTGGCTATAAGAACCGGATACGGTATATTGAGTTGCCTCACTTCCACCCGCCACGCTGGCGTTCACCTTTGGGTCCGGGAAAACTTCCTGAACATCAGATCAACCCAATCTACAGCAGGATAAACATAAGGATTACCATCCGGTGCTCCTTCCAGCGTACGTTGCGTAAAATAAATCTTGTCTGCGCTAAACTGGGGCACCTGGTTGGGGTTTCGGGTGAGCTGTGCTTCATTATACAGCTTCATATAAGTAATCGGGTCCGCCAATTCGAGGTTCTGGGTAGGCGTAGACAGAGAATTATCATAACGCACGCTGTAACTGGGCTTACCCACCTTTCCCCGTTTGGTAGTAACAAGAATCACCCCGTTGGCACCGCGCGAGCCATAAAGTGCGGTAGCACTCGCGTCTTTAATATGGAGAATTCGGCTATATCATCTACCTGCAACCGGGCAAGATCATCCGTAGTCAGTTCGATATTATCTATCAAAATAAGAGGGTTTTGTCTAAACCCAAAAGAGGTCACACCCTCACAAAGAAATCTGCGTTATCAAAACCCGGCTGGCCGCTACTTTGAAAGCCGATAACACCGGCTACCTGGCCTGCCAGCGCTGCGGTGAGGTTGGATGCTGGTGTTCGTAACTGATCTGGCTTAATAGTAGATACGGACCCGGTGACCGACTCCCGCCTTACCTTTTTCCATAGGCAGTTACAATAACCTCATCGTCTGCAGATATCACTTTGGGAAGCAAGGTTATATTAACATTGGCAGTTCCTCTGTACCTATCTTATACTGATAGTCAGTATAAGATACCGCAGAAAAAATAAGCGTGCTGCCGGCCGGAGCATCTATAACGAACCGGCCATTGTTGTCGGTTTGGGAGCCCGAGCCGGTACCCTGAACGGCTATGCTCACATTTGCCAGGGGAACACCGGATGAATCGGTTACTGTACCCACAACCGTGACCTTTTTCTGGCAGAGTGCAGGCAGCACTCCGATAGAAAAAGCCAATACCATAGCCATCTTCAATATATTGAAGACATTGTTTAAAGCAATCATTGAGTAATCGTTAGAAGTTAGTGTTAAGTTTAAGCTGATACAAAGTAATTTGATCGGCCCCTGAAAGGAAATAGTACAACCATCATTTTAGATGGACAATCAGATACTTGATAAAGAGACCATGTTATGCCTAATTCGAGCTGTCAGCAGGCAAAAATCCTGTCATTTTTTGGCAAAGTCGGTATTTAAATGGACTTTACTACTATTTACCTACACTATTCTACTTTTTTGACAAACTGACAATTATAAATGAAGGAGAATCCGGTGGTTGATAAACACAGTTTTGCCTGCATCTCAATGTGCGTAAACGGTTTAATGGACAATTCAAGTATAAAAAACTGCTGCCTTACCGTTTACAAACAGGCAATTTTTGAAGCGAAAATTCCGGTTTGGCTTACAGGGCGGCTACTCTTTCAGCCCCATTTCTTTCCAGCCAACCTCCCGGTACAGTTCTGGCGACATTGTCATATATTTTTAAAAATCCTGGAAAAGTAGTAAGGGTCCTGATAGCCTATTTCCAGGGCCACGTTTTTGATTTTCATATTGCTGTTATGAAGAAGCTTACAGGCCACCTGCATTTTTAACTGGATAAAATAATCCATCGGAGATCGGCCCGTGACCGATTTAAAAATTTGCGTAAGATAAGAAGCAGATATAGATTGCCTGGCTGCCATTTCAGAAACAGTGAGGGTTTGGTTAAGGTTCAATTTCATATCGGCAATTGTTTCGGCAACCAGCACATCCTTTGTCGACAAGAGGTCGGGAGTTCCGGAAAAATGAAGCTCGGAAAAAGAAAGCTCGCAATGAACGGGTACAGCAAAAATTAGCATTACATATATTGGGAACTGTGTATCCCATTTCCAGGCTCCTGTACATGGTTTCCCATGTTTCAATTATTTTTCATTAAAAGATATGGGCCTGGCACCCTGGAATTTGAGATCGCAAAAAGCTGGTTTAATTCCTTTATCATAGACCCGCTGAAATGCACCCAGAGTATCGTCCAGGGATCCTGTTCATCCGCTCCGTATCTCATGTAGCGCGACCCCGCGGGTAAAATCACGTATTCATTAGCCTTAACTTCATAAAAGTCCTTTCCCAAAACATACCATCCTTTGCCTTGCTGGCAATAAATTAAAATATTATCAGAACAGCCATTGCGCCTTTCTCTGTAATGAAAAGAAGCCTTGGGGAAATATCCTATCTGGCTGATATAAAGCTGGGATAAAAGCGGGTTTTGTTTGATAGCACTTTTTAGTAACTGCGGTGGCAGCATAATCATCCGTTGCCCTAAAAACCATCTCTTCTTTTATGAGCGATCATTTATTTATTCTCTTTAGCTGTCGCTGTTTTAACATCAAAAGCATTCGCACGCCGTAAACAATTTTGTTTCACCGCTCGGAGACCATAATATGGAAACACTTCTTTCCACTTAGCCCTGCACCGGCTATCGGTAACTAATTACCTTTAGGTAACCGGCCATAGGATCGAACCAAGCGTTATACAATTATAATAATTTTTCTAAACTTCATTCCACTAATGTTCAAACGAAAAAATGCCCCTTTATCAAGGGGCACTGAAAGCAAGTGACAAATAATACTAATCAAATTTCAGATCATCAATAAACCGGTTGATATCTTCTTTGGTTTCGCCGGTACGCTTTTGAATGCGCCCGATCACCTCATCCTCTTTCCCTTCCTCGTATAACAGATCATCATCTGTCAGATCTGCCCATTTCTGCTTTAAGTTTCCTTTTACCACGTTCCAATTGCCCTTTACCTGGTCTGTAAATTTGCTCATAGTTAAAATTTATAGGTTATAAAAAATCCGTTGTTACGGCTGTTCTATATGCATAAGCCAAGTACCATACCATAACGCTATAGCCACTTGCTTTTAACATTTCTTTCAGCTCTTTTAACGGCGAACGGGCGGGTAATCTTTATGCTTCTGCAGCGCCGATAGCACTTTTCAGGGGAGCGTGAATGAAAATGAAGCGCCATTTCCGGGTTCACTCTGCACCGTTAATGCTCCGCCATGCTTTTGTATAATCTGGGCGGTTATATATAGTCCCAATCCCATACCCTGAAAGGCATTCTCGGTTTTACCGGCACTCCGGAAAAATTTTTCGAAGATCTTTTGCTGGTCTGCTACAGCAATACCCGGGCCTTCATCCTGTACGGTGACTTTTACTGTAGCTTCCTGTAGCTCAGTAAAAACCGTTATAGTTGTACTGGCCGGTGCATACTTTACAGCGTTAGATATAAGGTTGGTCATTACCTGGGACAAACGCTCGCGGTCGCCCTGCACAGCGGGAAGCTTTCCTAAGTGACAAATAAACTGGTGGTTGGTAGTTCGTTTTATTTCGTCTACCCGGTCCAGCAGTAAACTGTTCAGATCAACATTTTCAAAAACCAGCTGCAGCTGGCCTTCTGATATCCGGCTGGTGTCCAGCAAATGCCTGATCAGCGTCGTTAGCCGGTCTATTTGTTGATTCAGGCGCGAGAGCAGGTAGCTGTTTTGCTTGTCGCCTAGCTGCTCCATACTTTCTTTTACGATCTCGGCATAGGCTTTCATGCTCGTAACCGGTGTTTTCAGCTCATGACTGGCTATCCCGATAAAGTCGTCTTTCAAACGCAGTAGCTCTTTTAATTGCTGTTCGCTGGCGCGCAAAGCCGTTTCCGCCGCTTTTCGCTGGGTAATGTCAATTACAACGGCTACCACAGATCTTATTTTTCCCTATCGTCAGAAATTCCCGCTACGCTTACGTTGGCCCAAAACACGGAGCCGTCTTTCCTGAACATGCGCTTTTCTGCTTCAAAAGACCGGCCGAGCGACACCAGCTGCCCGAATTTCTGTATGGTACCCTCCTGAACTCGGGAACGGTCAGATCCAGCACATTTAGACCAATGCCTTCATTTTCTCGTAATCCAAATAATTGCGACGCTTTTTCATTCAGGAAAGTAATGCGACCTTCCAGGTCAGCGCCAAAAATACCAACGCTTGTCTGGCTTACTATCGCCCGGTTATATTCTTCGCTTTTTCTCAAAGCCTCTCCTGAGATTTTCTGAGCTGTGACATCCGTAAACAAAACTGCTACCTTCCGCTCAACAGCTTCTCCCACCCTGAAGGCATACAGGTTAAAAACCCGTTGAAATGCATCCGACCGTTGTTCAAAGCGTATGCTTTCGCCTGTTGCAGCCACTTTTCCATAAATATCAAACCAAACCTGTTCTATATCGGGTACCAGCTCCCGGATTGTTTTACCGGTGGCGTTTACAAGGCCATTGTGTCGTTCAAATGCCGGGTTTACTTCTATAAAACGCCAGTTATGAGCAATACCGCGTTCATTGTATAACATCTGGATGATACAATACCCTTCATCCATATTATGAAATAAAGTGCGATATTTATCAATAGTTTGATGCACGTTTTCGCTATTAGCATCAGTTGCAATATTCGCCGGATCCCTACCCGTCTTACCCACGGATACCAGCACTTCGCTCACGCTCCCCTTTCGTCTCTTTTTAAAACCTGGCCGCGCGTGAAGAAATACCCAGTTTCCTGACCTGTCGCGATAGCGGTAATAAGCGGCATGTTCCGGGCTGTCCGAGCCTTCTTCATACCATTTATAAAAGCTGCGGATCCGGATATAATCTTCGGGATGGTACAAGGAAAAATTATGCGCAGCAGACATAGAAGACAGCTCCTGCTCGCTAAACCCAAGTAAAATACGTATGTCAAAATTATTATAGACCACTTTCCTTGACGGAATGTGGATGATATAGGTAGCATGCGGCAATATTTCCACGCCTTGTGTTTCGTAATGCAAATTCGGGCCAAGTACGGTAAGTTTTTCCGGCATATCAAGGGTAATTTAGGGCTTTCGCTTTCCAAGCGATTTTTATTTGATGGTGTACGACAAATGTCATGCCTAACAGGTACCCAATACACAATGGTTGTAAGCAGCTTTTTGCCGGATCCGGATTACTGAAACTGCCGCTTACGATGCTTTTACGGTCAAAAAACGGGAAAAAACCCGTTTTTTCTTCCATACTGTTATAATTTCTTTGTGCGGCCCTCCTAGCCCTAGCCTGGTTTGAGCAGCCTGCCTGTTCTTACCAGGCATTTTTATTTGTAACTTTAAATAAGCGGAGGCCTGCAGAAGCGGTTGTTGTTTAACTCCTGTTTGAAGGATCCGGCTTCAAAACAGTTAATTCTGTTGAAATAGAAGCGGCTTTATTCCCATTCCAGCTTGATCAATGAAACTCCCTGGCGTGGTAAAAAAACCGGTTGTCGATGCTTTCGTCTGCGGGCACATGGATAGTTTTTGATTCCATAAATTGCAGCCGCCCTGCCCGCTCTAACTCTTTTACCTGGGCTGCTGTAGGTTGTTGCGGCGAGCCCATTTTCTTCCATTGCTCATATGAATTGCTATAGGCGTCGTCTATACGATAATGGATCAGCTTTACTTTCTTTACAGGCAGGCCGCGTATAGAAAGGCGTACAGGCGCCGTGATGGCCCTTTCGTCGGCATCATGATAATTCCAGATCATTACCGCTGCCGAGTTCTGATCTTTAGAAGCAAGCGCCCCTATATCGGTAGCTGTACGGCGAATGCTCGAATCGAGCACCTCCTGTAAAGTATAACGTTGGTTACTTTCTGCCGCAACCTGCTTACCTTTCATCATGCCCAACATCCTGAACACATTAAGCACAGGTTTATTTACACCGTTGGTAGCCAGGTCGCGAAAACCATAAAACCAGGGCTGATCTTCAAACTCGAAGGCCCAGGTAACCGCTCCCACCAGGTTGATATTGTATCGTTGAGCGAGTTCATATTTCCTGGCAAATGATGCCGCTGTATAACTGGAATACATGGTGCCATTGCGATAAGCATTCTGCGGGTCGGTGGCCATTCCGCAGGCGGCACAGCCTTCGGGATCGCTTTCACCGAGTATCACCGGGAGGTTTTTTAATTCGGGATACCGGGCAATTACCCTGAAGTTATCTTCAATATTGCGTAATTGGTTGCGAATGCTCATTACAACTACCCCGTTAACCAGCCTGGGTGATCCTTTGGCATGAAACAGGATTGCGTCTAATGGAGCGCCGGTTGTACCCGTAGCATGATTTTTTTCGTAAAGACAGTGTTTCAGAAAAGCATCCAGCCATTTCATTGCGCCGCCTGTTGTATTGGGCCCGCCGATACGGGCTGTGGGTAATGCCCGCTTTACCGCATCGGCAGAATAGTCATACAATTTAAAAAATTCATCCTGGGTACCCTTCCAGTAATAGCCATCTGCTTCATTCCATACTTCCCAATACCAGCTTTCTACCTCCCGTTTTCCATATCGCTCTACACAATGCTTTACCCACTGGTAAACCAGTTCTGCCCACTTATTATAATCTTTCGGAGGATAGGCCCAGCCTGTAACAATATCGCTGTATTTATCACCCGGCTTCCAGTAATGGCGGTAAGGCTGCGGATGTGTAGATAAGGCCTCGGGCATAAAACCGATCTGCGCCAGAGGCTTCATCCCCTTTTTATATAAGTATCGAATATGCTATCCACAATAGTCCAGTTGTACAACGGGTTTCCCAACGTATCTTCTGTATACATATTCGTACTGCCCCCATTTCAGGGCTGCTTTGCCATCGCCTGTTACCATCAGTGAATGTGTACGCACATATACGGGAACAGGACTAAGTGCGGCTATTTCGGTTAACAGCTTTTTCCCATCCTTCATATAAGTATAATTAGGTTCATCGTAACCAAACCAGGCCCATATCGGCTTAAGGTCCCCAAGTTCTTTCTGCAAGTCAACACGAATCATAGCTGTACCAGTCTGGCCATAGGTTAAGCTGAACCCGCCCAAAAACAGGCTATCATCAAGATCCTAATCATGTGGTAGTGGTTTTAAAGGAGTTTCAAAGTTAAAGGTATTGACGCTTTATGCTGCCGCTTATCCATACCTGCTATTCATTCACACGCCACAACAAGCCGTATATTTGCAACTGAAATAACAAGGCATGAGGGATTGTTTTGGTTTGAAACAGTATTTTTAATCGTTTATCTTTTTATTAACCAGTTGGCCGCCGCACAAACAGAAAGCAGCGCTACATATACAACGGTATTCGCTGATAGCCTGGCTGCCGTTAAACAGGCCGACACCCTAGCCTCCTACTATAAGCTAAACAAAGACTATTTCAAAAGCTTTATACCAGCCCTCGGGTATACACTTTCAAGACCCGCACACTGGGATAAAAAGACTGGACGCGCTTTTCATTGCTGGCGGCCGGAACAGGCGCTATGCTGCTGGCAGACTGGGAAATCCGAAATATAGCGCAGCACAACAAATCGAATGTGGCAGAAAGCTTTGCAAGAACGGTAGAACCCTTTGGCAACACTTATGGCTTATACCTGTTCCCGGCCATGTATGTTGTAGGCGCTATTACCAGGCAACCTAAAATTGAATCTGCGGGGCTTACCGGTGCAAAGGCCCTGGCTATTTCAACAGTTATATACACTGCTTCTAAGAAACTTATCCGGCGTAATAGGCCGGATGCTGCTATTTCTTCCTGGGATTATGCAGCTCCTTTTGCAAAGCAACGTTACACTTCTTCGCCCAGTGGGCACAGCAATACGATTTTTACGGCCGCTACCATGCTGGCGCTGGAATTTAAGGACCAGAAATGGGTGGGCCCGCTGGCCTATACCATTGCTACAGCTACGGCGGTTTCCCGCATCTATCATAACCGGCATTGGGCCAGCGATGTAGTGCTGGGTTCACTGATGGGACATTTTGTTACCAAGGCCGTTTGGAAGGCCAGCCAGAAGAAACCCAGAAAAATCCCCAGGTATTAAGCATCTTTCACCGTTACGCGCAATGCCTTCAGGCCACTGATTCCCTGCAGGTCTTCCAGCTGCAGGTGTTCGAGGTTTACAAACAGGCCTTTTTTCACCTGTTGTTCCAGTAAGGTCTTATAATCTTCCACATCAGCCTCATTAATATATACAATGGCAATTTTCCCGGGTTGTGTCAGGCGTTCCTCCGAATCCCTCAGGTGCACCTTGTCCATACGCTTTTTGATCATCTGGTAACGGATATTGTAAGCTCCTTCCACATCAAAGCGTTTTTCATCTTCCCTGAAAGTGATATCTATAACATCGCTGTTCACAAAAATAAGCTGGGTAGATTGCAGCGGTACCAACAGCGCATGCTGCTGTTCGGCATTTGCCAGCGCTACCTTGCGCATATACTCCAGTTGTATTATATGCAGCTCATGCAGCTGCTCGTTGCTAAAAGGCTGTTGCGGGCTGATAGACTGCCCTACATAAAGATCATATTCGATACCATCGGTGCGGAATTTATTATAGTAAGCAGGATATACCTCCTGCATCCGGCTGTTCATTTCATCGAGCAGCATATCTACGCTGGCAATGGTTTGTTGCATCGACATATCCAGGTTCCGGCGGTTAATACTGCAGGAGCCATTTGCCAGATCAATTGCGTCGAGGTAGGCACTACAGATGGCGGCCGTTTCGGGCTGTTCCTGCCTCAAAGTACCCAGCAACTTTCGCAGTACCTTATCCAATGCATTGGATGTGGATATAGTTTCGCTACTGATAGGCTGATCTACATTATTATCTTTTAAAAATTCGATTTGTTGCTGCATTAATTGCTGCACATAAGGGAGATCAAAAGGCGCCAGCTCATTTGCTGTTTTACGCAACCATTGAAGCTGCAGCTGCCAATCGGCCCTGATGGCATTATTTCGTATAAGAGAAGAATTACGGATATCTACTGCGCCATAAAAAGGGAATACCGATTCAAAAACAATAGGTACTTTCTGAATCACTTTGCCATGCAGCCGCTGCTGTTGCAAATAAGCCAGGGCTACTTCGTCAAACTTCCAGGCAACAGAAGGCTGGATTACGGTAAACCGGTCAGATATAACGGCGCGGATATCATTCTCAAACATTTCATGCCCTACTTTCATCAATTGCGCCAGCTCTATATACAGGCGTTCCAGCAGTTTAATACGTTCTGCCGTTATCAAACCCGGTTCTGTAGCAAACAGCTCCACCACGCCATATACTTTCTGCTGGTAGAAGATAGGCATTGCAGCGTAGGTACGATAAGGAGTACCTTTGAGAATTTTTTCCACCAAAGGGAACCTCGATCCCTCTTCTGCGATATCATCCACCACCACCGGTTTGGCTCCCGCTTCAAATGCTTTGAAAAAGTTTGCACCTCCTGCTCGGTCAATACAGAGCCGCCTACCAGTCCCTCTCCTGCTTTTCGTACCATGCGGCCGTTCATAATGATAAACGGCATTGCGCCAATTTCAATCTTATCAGATCCCAGCAAAGACTTCACCGACAGGCGAAGATCCTCGTAGGCTGTTTCCATACAGGAAACATCATCTTTTAGCTTCCACAGCTGTTCCTTGATATGCACCATGCTTTGCTGCTGCGTAACATCGGCAATGGTTACTACACCAAAACCACGAAATTCAAATCCTGTGAGCGGCAGCTTCCTCAGCATATACCTTACAAAAACATCATCATCTGTGATACTCGTGATCACGCGTTCGCTTACTTCGGGCAATTCGCTTTTGTATCGCATATATCTATAAAATCGTGACTAAAATTGATCTTAAAAAAACGATACAAGCCGGTTACATTGTCTATATACCGGTAAACAAATTCATCTTTTGAAGGATGGGCAATACCATAAAGCTGGTCTAATATAGTATGATAAATATTTTTAAGCGCTGCCTTGCCTATTTCCTTAAAGTTAGATTCAAATTCTGGTTTCAGCCAGCCGGTATCTTTCTCAACAAACGAACGATATAATGAAGGTGTACCATAGGCAAAAGTAGACGTAAACGGTGCTGTAATGCCCCAGAGATCCTTATCGCCATCAATAGTTACATTGGTAAGGCTTACATACAGGATATCCAGCAATTCCTTATATCCGAATATTTCATCAGTAGACAAGTCCCGTTCCTGTACGCCCAGCTCTTCTATTCGCGAAGCGAAATATTGAAACATGCGTCTTTTTACATCATCCGTTCCCTCAATCCTTTTCTTTAGAAACCTGTAAAAGGGAGCAAAGGAAAAGCTCGCATTAATTTGAGTAATATCTAAATATTTTTGTAAAAACGTATCCATGAGTTGTTTTAGTTAAAACCTGAACCCCATCGTAAAGTGAGGGTTCCACCCTTCTTTAGAATATCCTGCCAATAATTGAAATACTGCAATATTTGCAGGTGCAAAATAGATACCACCACCTACACCCTGGTGTATTTCGCCGCTGGCCGTACCTTTTACCCATACTTTACCGGCATCATAGAAAAAAGTAGCGCCTAACTGACCTGGCAGAATATAACTGCCAATTTGCGCTAAACGCATCCTTAGCTCCAGGTTATTGTACAGCATGTGCTCGCCTGCGAAACGATAATTACGGAAACCCCGCAGGTTATCATGGCCACCCAAGAAAAGCGACTGGTAGAAGGCGGCATGACCGAAAGTAACACCCCTCCGGTACGGTTGGCCAGTACTACAGAAGACTGACGATTTAGCGGCATATAAACGGCCATAACCGGCAGGGCTTGTACCAGCGACCGGCTATAATGGTTTAATCCTGTATATCCCTTCAACTGTAACGAAAAATACCCCCTTTGTTGGGAATAATGAACTATTGCGACTATCTTTCTCGAAAGCAAACAGGGCGCCGGCAAACATTTTGTTACGGGTAAGCGTGGCGCTATCATAACTAAGAAGCGGCTGTGTCAGAATAAACCGGTCTTCATTATCATCGGCTTCCATACTGAAATATTGGAAAGAAGGCCCCAGGCGCAGGGTTACATTTTTATCCAGCCGCCAACGCAGCAGCGGATCTACCTGGGCCAGTGTGTACCGGCTGCGGTAGTAACTAATAGAATGGGTTTTATCATACACCGTATTATTACCTAACCCAAAAAAGTTATGCGTATTATGCGGAGCGTAAGTAGAAGCATGCAGTTCTATATCTGCCTTACCCACCACGTCGATCCAGTCAGCTTTAAGTTTGATCTGGTAAGCTCCGGTGGCAAATGCTCCTGAAAGCAATAGCTGCTGCGAACTGCTATACGGCTGTTTCCGGAATCCTTTTTGCTGAATATGCCTGAACCCGCCGCCCAATATAAAGCCATCATCGCGGTTAAACCCACCCGTAATAAGGGGCATTGTTTTAGAATACAGGTTTACCGGTACAAAGGCGGTTTGTAAAGAGTCGGTACTTATTTTTTTAACGATACGGTTTTCATACCCCGAGTAAGTAACTCCGCCCGGGTTATTGTAAAACCGGATGCGGGCCCCGGTTGCTTCACGTCAAAATGTTTCTCTCCCTTTCCACCGATCATCCGCAGCCTGATACGGGAATTTGTATAATCAACCTGTACCGTATCATTTCCAGCACCGGTATACAGCCTTACCTCCCTGGTAGTGGCAGCATCATACACCCTGTCTACCAGTTTGCCTTTCACTTCACCTTCCTTATTAATTTTCCTGACTATAAGCTGCAAACCACCTCCCGGCGCGTCTTTTATCAACACCTGCTCGTTCTTATCACTGAGTCTAAGATCAACCACCTGGTTGTAAAAATCATAATACCGATCCATGGCAGCCGGCAGGTGGTCGCGTCGTTTCTTCATTGTTGCAGCCAGTTCTGCGCCACGTATTGTTCTGGCAGAAGCGGGTAAACGGTCAATGGCTGCATCAATCACCGAATCCGTAATCTTATGTATAAAGTCGGCTGTCATTTCCTTCCATTCGCCCCTGGTGAATTGGAAGGCAGGAAAAGCATGCACAAAGCGGTGTTTATATAAAGAGTATTTTACTGATGGAATAATACTGTCAAAACCCTGGAACGTGGGCATCAGCCAGCTACGGGTGATCATTTTCGGTACAATACCTGTATTGATCTTCAGCACCTGGTCGCGGTCTCGTGGCACAGGTGCATAATCCTTGTCTTTATTATCGCTGGTATTTAGCCAGCGCCACTGGTCTTCATGCCGGTCCCAGTCTGACACCAGCAGGTCGAGCAGCATGGCCCTTACGAAGGTTTTTGTTTTAAAAGTATTGTCGTTATCTTTTACCAACGCCTTCACAAATTTCTCAGAGTTATCCGATTTGCCTCCTGGTTCTCTTTCTTCCAGCAACGCTACACTGCCTGCCATGAGCTGGTTGTACATTCCCAGGTTGGCATCGGGCGCTACAACCCCTATTACCGGTGAGGCATGAGGTATTTTTATTGCATTAGCAAGCGGCGGTATGATCAGGGCAGAATAAGGATGCTGGCCACTTACATAATCATCCACAAGGTCGCTGGCAAATGTACTGCGTAAGCCCTCCGGCAATACCGCATCAGGCAGTTTATTAACACTGCGCAAAACCCATTCTTTACCACTACTATCGGCCAAACGAAGGGAAACGGTTTGCATACCGCCTCCGCGCTGCAAAGGTTTTAATCCGCCCTGCAGCCTGCCCAGGTGCAGCACAGGCAAACGCGTGGGGCTGCCCACTCCCTGCGATAGCCTTCTCCGAATATTTTGCGATGCAAACGGCTCACTTCGTTATACGCTGCCTTTGCCGCCACAGTCACACTATCGCCCTGCAGTTCTGCATGCTGCGGCCCCATGCCGGCGCCTTCGATAGCATAGCCGGTAGCATGATCGTATGCCTTATGAACCAGTCCATCCTTGCCATACACGTAAAATTGTATACCGGATGTTTTATCTTCAAAAATATCTATCACCACAAACCCTTGTCTTTCATCTGCAAAAAGGGCATGTCTTCCTTTTTTAGCGTAAGTACTTTTAGCCCCTGCCCCGCTTACCACCTGCAGGCTTTTATCATCGATCAGCTGCAAACCATGTTCATGTCCTGCTACCTTAATAATATTCGGGAAACCCTCTGCAATAGCTTCTACCCTTTGTATCAGGTGCTGGTATTGAGGATGCCCCAGGTCTTCTGCGTTGAGAAAAACACTCTTACGCAACAGCGGATATAAGGAACCCACACCGGGTAGGGGCAACCACAAATTCCTGTTAACTGCAGTTAGCGGAAATAAGTGGTCTTTCCAGTTATACTTTCCCCATGTACGCCATAAGAGCGAAAAGGGTGATGGCTGGCCAACAGAACCAGCTTGTTTCTGTTTTTCCAGAACAAGCCCGCCAGTTTTTCCAGCACTTCTGTTTCTGTATCGCAGTCGCAATCAGCATCCTTGTTATCTTTGTTATACGGGAACAGCCACCACTCAGAGTCGTAGGCAATTACTACGGCCTGTTCTCCCAACGGGATTTCCACGGGTCGGGACAGCCATTGGCCGGGATCATTTTTAACAAAGGATCGTTCTGGCCTGCAATGAAATCGCTTTGTGCTTTTATTTTTGCCAGGCCCTGTTTCCCCATACGATCCCAGTCGTGATTACCCGGCAGGAAAAATACCGGCGCCCCTTTGGCCCTTAAAGGCTCGAACTGCGAACGCAGAATAGCCTGCCCTTCAGCTTCAGCTTTAGTGCCCGGCAAACCCATTCCCCGGGGATATACGTTATCTCCCAAATAAAAACAGCAGTCATACCCGGTAATACTTTGGCAGCAGCATCGGGGATCACCGTAGTTTGCTCATGGTTAATTTCGCCTGCATCACCTATCAATATAACACGCTGCACCGGTTTGGGCTGTGCAGCCAGGGCAACAGAAGTAATAACTCCTGCCAGCGTAATGAGTGTTCTTATTATCATTATTAAGGCTTCTTATAACCGAATTTCAATATTCTTCCGGCCTGTAACTCATCGCCTTCGCTACTGATATACATATTGCCTGCACCATCAAATGCAATACCCTCAGGTTGTACCAGCAGTTTCCTGCTTAAAGGGTAGGAAGCTGTTACCCGCCATTGCCGGTTGGCAACCACCAGCATTTTATTTACCGATGACACGATGTACCATTCGCCGGTCAAGGGTGCCTAGCCAATGCTGAGGGTTCAAATGCTATTTTCTTTTTCCCGGAAGCAGCCATTATTTCGGTAACATCGATGGCATATTGTCCTGCAATTATCAATGAGTCTTTGTTCCAATGTAACTCGTAAACCGTAGCCTGTTTGTTTTTTTATCGCCCTTGCAGGATTTGCAAAGTGCATAATAACTGCCTGTTAACGCATCAGCAAACAACCCTTCATACTCCCCTTTGGGCAATACCTTCTCATAGTACCTGAAGGGTTTTGCTCTTTTCGCGGTAAGACTGTCAAGCCGGAAGCCGTAAAAGGAGCCTTCAGATTCGAGCAACAACATAGTATCTCTAAGGATCGCGATATCTTCGTAATCCCCGGCATCACCGAAGTCTACTCTTTTATATTTCCCTGAAGGAAGCCCAACCCGGAAGATGGCGCCTTCCTCATCCTGCTGCGCATAGAGTGTATCGAACCGGCCTGGCGCAAAAGCAATTCCCGAAATCTCCAACAGGTCATCCGACAATATTATTTTATCATACACCCCAATCATAACCAGGCGGCGCCGGCGGCACTTTTTTACCGGCTGCCCGCAGGCCAGCAATGTAAAATATGCCAGCAATAACAAAACTATTAATTCTTTCCGCTTCATTTCTCCGATTTTATTGAGCCTGCTCTTTTACCCATTGGTACATGGCTGCCTGTGCCTGAAGGCGTTTGCCTTTACCGGCAACAGGATTATGCGCTCCATCTGCTGTTACCCATGTAGCTTTGAGGTTATCTTTTAAGTAAATATCCAACACCTGGCGCAGCGATGCTTTTAACCTACTGTCCGCTACAGGAAAGCATACTTCAATACGCCGGTATAAATTGCGGGTCATCCAGTCTGCCGATCCCATATATATTTCATCTGCTCCATTATTGTAAAACCAGAATATGCGGCCATGTTCCAGGTACCGGTCTACAATTCTTCTTACGCTGATATGCTCGCTCTGTCCCTCCACGCCTGGTACCAGCCTGCAAATGCCTCTTACGATCAACTGTATCGTAACGCCTGCATTGATGCCTCATACAACTTTAGGATCATCTTTTCATCTTCCAGGTTATTGATCTTTATCACCATCTCCGCTTTACGGCCCGCGCGGGCATGCCCGATCTCCCGGTCGATCAGTGCAACAAAGCGGCTTTGTAAATTAAAAGGCGCTATCAGTAACTGTTGTGGTACTATTGCATCGGCCGCAAAGGATTTTTTATTTTTCTTTAATAACCGAAACAGCTGGTCCAGGTCGTTCAATAAGTCCTTATTGCTAGTCATCAGTACCTGGTCGGTATAAAAACGGGCGGTAACTTCGTTAAAGTTGCCGCTTCCCAATAAGCCCAGGTATTGCCAATGCCCCCGCATTTTCTTTTTACCAGTACCACTTTAGCATGTACTTTCATTTGCGGGATACTATAAATAATACGGATACCCGCCGCCTTCATTTTCCTGGCCCAGGTAATATTATTGGCCTCATCAAACCTTGCTTTCAGCTCCACAAAAACCGTTACTTTTTCCCGGCAAGCGCTGCCGTAATAAGAGCCTCCGCTATTCTCGAAGTACCGGATATACGATACATGGTCATGCTGATCTCGGTAACCCGTTCTGTCAAGCGCCACTTCATTGAAGAAGCGCAACACCATGTCATAATTATGAAACGGAAGATGTAATAAAATATCTTTTTGACTAATGCTTTCCAATAAAGTTGGCTCGGATAAAGGATAGAACACTGCCGGCCAGGGCTGATCTTTTAATGAAGCATCTGTAATAGGGATAGAAGACAGATCTTTCAGGTTATGATACGCGCCCCCGGCATGATCATCGCATTTTGCAAGCCCAGGCTGCGTACCAATTGCTGCAATAAAGCTTCCGGCATCACCGCATCGTATAGCAGCCGGGTTGCTAATCCAAAATCACGTTTGGCTATCTGCGCCGCAATTTTTGCGCAAGATTACCTTTATACTCATCGTCGAGGTCAATTTCCGCGTCCCTGGTTACTTTGAAACTATAAGCAGTATCCACAACAATACCGGGCCATAAAGAAGGGAGCTGTATCTTAATAATGTCGTCAATAAAAATCACATACTGTATTCCTTCTTTTTTACCGAAAAAACCGCGGCAAATGATCGGAGGGGATTGTAATAACCGCCAGCTGCCCCATACTTCCTTTTCTTAAATCTGCCGCCAAATAAATATGGTTGTTTTCCGGAAAAAAATTACCTGCAGACTGAGGATAGGCTATTCTCAGGAAAGCCGCTATCTGCGCGAAAAAAATAGTCGGTTACTTCTTTTAAGACGATGGCAGGTATCGGCTCGTTGTATACAATATAAACCCCTTTCTTTTTTAATTCGCCGGTTACCGACTTTATAATTTGTCCAAACCTGTCTTGCTGCCGGTTGATAATGCCTGCAATTGCGGTTGCATTATCTTCTTTATTCTGTTTCTGCACCTTTCCCAGGGCAGTAATGGTAGGAATGCGCACCCTCGAAAATTCATCCAGGTTAGATGAATAGATCGACAGGAACTTTAAGCGTTCTGCGAGGGGTACTGCCTTGTCAGCCGCCTCATACAATAAGCGTTCATTAAATTCCAGCCAGCTAAAGTCTCGTCCTTTAACTTCATCACCTCCATTTATACAATAGAAAAAATAGCAATAACGAATGCTATGATAGCGGTCATCAGTCCAAACATGAATACGTTGTAGGCTACGCGCAACAGCTTATATTTTCGCCCCAGCACAATTCCCTGCGAATACACATCTTTTACCAGGGAGCCATATAAAAAATCGCGGTCTTCCATCACTTTCCACATTCCCTTCTTATACTCCTCAAAATCCATCCTGTAAAAATTGCCAAAGAACAGCAGGTTTACATTTTTACTATCTACATCCCGCTGACTGAAAACTCCGCTTGGAATTTTAGGACGGGTGGCCAGAATAGCGTAGATAAGCGTAACAGCCGACACTACCAATATGATGATAGTAGGTATTACCAAATGGGTGTTGCTTTCGAGTTTGCGGATCAGCAGGCTTAATATGGCTGATAATAAAATTGAGTTGACAGTAATAAGGATATCGGCTTTTTTATCTGCCATATCGCTGAGGCGCTGGTTATTGGTGGAAGTGATCCGGAACATCGTCTCAATTCCTTTTTCCGGGCGGTCGCCATTACCCTTTTTATTTTTTTACCGCCGGTATCTTCTGCGGGCAGCGTTTCTCCTTCTTTCGACTTTTTATCTTTCTTTAATTGGTCTTCCAGGTTCTCCATTTTTTTACATTCCAGTGCTCTCTCGCATAATCGGTATGATACTGGTGTACTTCCAGCAAGCAAATAGTTTGATGCCGCCAGGCATTTTTACTAATGGCCAGGCCGCACCGGGTTTGCAGCTCTTTTCGTAACTGCTTGCTTTTTTCGGCAAACGAATCGGTTGAAAAGTGCGACATATCTGCATCACATACAATTTGCTGCAGCAGGTTTTTGGGCTTCTGAGGCATCCGTGTGGCCAATATACAAGCTTTTACTTCGTCTATTATGACGGATGGCACCTTTTTTTCCTTTAAAAATTTTCGGCCAGTACCACGCTGGCGGCTTCATGATTATCAGGATCTACCAGGTAACCCAGGTCGTGGAACCATGCTGCTACCCTGACAATAAAATCATCCTGCTCCGACAATCGGTAATGCGCATTCAGTTCTGAAGCAGCGGTTGCCACAGAAGCTGTATGCTCATAATTATGATACAGGAGCTGTTCGGAGCCGTGTTCTTTAAAATATTCAGCCACATAATTGCTGACGGCCTGGAGAATAAGCTTAAAATCCATAATAGCGTTATTGAACTTCTTAACAATTCAAAATATACATTGTTTTGATCCGGCTGGCTATAACACCTTCAATTTTTTAATAAATGTATTGATAAAAACAACGGCGACAAAGAAGCCATTGCTTTTTAAGCTCAAAACATACCGTCTTTTTTATGTCTGGCTCAAAATTGATTTCTTGCCCCATGGCAAGGGCCACTAATAGAGGCATTTTTAATTTTAATCCGGCTAAACGAAAAAAAAGAACAGCAGCACTTCATATTTAAAAATAAAATAATGATATACATTTTGAAGCGGGCATTAATATCGCAGTTAAAATACCCAAGCACCAATACGAGCAAACAGTATCGTTTTACCGCGATATTCTAAAGCTGGAAGTACAGGAGCATCCCATTCAAAACCCTACGGTTTCCAGAACCCATCAGGTTGCTTTCGGGCATAACATATTATGGCTGGATTGTGTAGACAATTACACCCACTCCGAAACCTGGCTGCAATTAACGGTACCCGATATCGAATCGGCTACCGAGTATTTAAAAGTAAACAATATAAGCACCTGCGACGATATAGAGGAGTTACCGTCCAATATGCATTGGATCATGGACCCTGCGGGTACGGTATTTAACGTGCAGGAACGGAAATAGCAAGCACACAAGGCCTTTTTATTGCAGATCAAACCGGCATACTTTTTCTCCTGGTGTTAGAGAGGTAATAATGCCAAAGCATCATGCTGGCCACCGTTCGAAACGGTCTCCAGGTTTCACTGATTGCCAATATAGCTTCTTTAGTTGTTAAAAGACCCGGCTGCTTTAATCGTTTCAATGCGTTTACGGCAGCAAGATCGCCTACCGGGAAAATATCTGCCCGTTGAAGGGAAAACATCAGGTACACATCAATGGTCCAGTTACCTATGCCTTTTAAAGATTAACTTCCTGCGTATGTCCTCGTCGGGCATTACGGCAAATGCCTGCAAATTGATTTCGTTATTTTCGATTGCCTTCGCCAGTCCTCTTATATAACCCGTTTTCTGCCGGCTGACAAAACATGCCTTCATTTCCTCATCACTTAGCTTCAATACCTCTTTTGGTGTAATGAATTTTACTTTCTCTTTTAGCTTGTTGAGCGCAGCAAGGGCCGAAGCCAGGGATACCTGTTGCTCGAGTATAATATGCACCAAGGATTCAAAGCTGTTATCCCGGGTCCACATAGGAGGATAATCATGTGTTTCCAATATTCTTTTCAGGTCGGAATCGCGGGCGGCTAAATGATCGCATAACACCCTGTAATTGTCACTGTTAAACGTTGTTATTGCCGTTAAAACGGCTTCTGTTTTTATTGCTGCCTCCTGCATATAATTACTGGAAAAGTGTGGGCATTTTATGGCTGCTTTCAAGACCGAGTAAAATAGATTTATTTTCAAGACCTCCCGCAAAACCTACCAACTTGCCAGATGCACCTACTACTCTATGGCAGGGAACGATAATAGCAACAGGGTTCTTATTCAACGCGCCACCAACAGCCCGCACAGCTTTAATGTCGCCCAATGTACGCGCAAGCGCACCATAGGTTTTTGTTGTTCCGTATGGAATGTCCAGCAAAGCATGCCAGACACTTAACTGGAACCCGGTTCCTTTCATATCCAGGGGTACATCGAAAACCCTTCTTTCTTTTGCAAAATATTCTTCCAATTGCCGTTCTGCCTGTACCAGAATCCTGTCCTCATTGTCTCTTACCGCAGCAGGATACTTTGTTCCGGTATAATCTTCTCCTTCCCATAACAGGGCCATTAAACCTGCATGCGACGCGATCAGCCTGATCTGTCCCACAGGTGTTATCATATCTTTATATACTACACGTTGATTAATTTCCATTGCTTCAGATAGGTGGCGCCTTAATAAAAAAGCAAACTACATAAAAGAAAGCGGACTACGGTATACAACCCGGAATTTTTATACACTGATCAATATAGGCAGGCCAGGTGTTTAGCCCCGCAGCAATTCGGGAGGCGGATCTGCACCGGGTTGCCTGCAAAGTTTATACGGCATTGCCCATTGCGGGGTCTGTGATGCTACTCTCGCCGGTTTCCACATGCCCCGCGAAGCGATAAACGGTAGCATTATTGTTTTTGAACCTTACTGTAAAATCGTACCACCCGGCCGATTTCTTCAGGTTCAACAGTACTGTTTTATCCTTTTGATTAGCAGTAATAACCGGGCGCTGCGTTGGGTTGTCATAAGCATTGTCAACGACCTCCAACTCTATATCCTGCTGCTCATTATTAAACAGGTGCAGCTCAATATTACCGGTTATTTTTGCAGCTTTTTCATAACGACAATGTACTTCAATTGCCGGTGTTTTATGATCCCCGCAAATTCGCGATAAAACCCGTTCGGTCCATACACCCGCAGGTGATATCCTTTATTTTCAAAATCTTCCAACGCCCATTGCGCCGTTGTTTGATAGCCCGCTGCAACAGTATAGTTCCAGGAACGGTTGAGCTCAAATGTTTCTTCATTCATTAAAGCCTTGTGGCTTCCCATAGCATACACTTTGAATGGCGCGCCTGAGGCCTTATCACCAAACTGGTCTTTTGAAGCTTCAAACCGTATATCAAAACTTCCTTTACCGCGATTGAATGAACCATTTACATAAAGCTCGTAAGGAAGGGCACACGACTTCCTGGTACCCGGCTCCTGTTGAGGTAGCCATTGCCTTAATTGCTTTTTTTTGTAACGCCTCTTCTGTTATCTTTTGATAGCCGGCCGGCTCCGGCGTAAACTGCGCGTTATATATCTTTTCAATCTGTTCATTACGATCAACCAGATCTTTTTTAATATCAAGATTTGTAGTAAACCGATCGAAAGCCGATGTTAAATTACCGCTGATGGCGCGCCGCCAGGGGTTAATATTATTAAAGCGTATATGCTTCTTAAATTTTGCGCTGCAAAACGTTTCCAGGAATTGTAAGGTAGAGGTGTGCTCAAAAAGCTGGGAACAAACTTTACCGCCTCTTGTCCAGGGGGAAGCTATAATCATGGGCACCCTGAATCCCAATCCCACTGCGCCTTCCCGCGCCTGCCCGGCCGGGATGCCTTGTTTTACTTCATTGTCAAATCGCACGTGTTCCACTTCTGTATCCATCTCCGGTGCACATTTACCGGTACCAGATACTTTATTATCAGAGATCGAGAACGGAGGCACATGATCAAAGTAGCCGTCGTTTTCGTCGTAGGTAATGATAAATATGGTTTTCTGCCATACTTCAGGATTTTTGTTAAGATATCCATAATCTCCGAAAGATACCAGGCCCCATACCAGGGGCGCTGGGATGGTCAGAAAACTTCTGTGGCCCGGCCAGCCACGAAACGGCAGGCAGCCTGCCTTCATTTACATCTTTCCTGAACTGGTAAAATATATCGCCCGCAGGAACTTCTACTTCTCTCTTCTTACCCGCTTCTTCAAAAGTCAAACGGTCCAGCTTGCGATAGCCCGGATCACCTGCATTGGTTACAAATGCATTTTGAAAAAGCTCCTTCTCTTTAGCCGATAACTTTTCAAATTGAGATTGATTCCATTTAGCCAGTTCGGCACGTGCCGCATCCAATGCTTTTTGCTTGTTCCTGATAGCGGCGCTGTTTTTCACCTCATCCATTTCGCCGGGACTCGCCTGTTGCAACTTATCAATTTCTCCAGGCAACGAGTCTACCTGGTTTTGAAGACTCTGAATATATTTAGGAGCGAACTTCACGTTGTAAGCTGCAAAAAACTCCAGGAGATTGCAGCCAAAGTTTGCCAGCCAGGAACGCTCTTCGCCTTTAAAACCACCGCCTGCAGATATTTCATTCTGGTAAAACTTCCAGCTGATATCATTTTGGGTAAGCAATTCGGGAAAGCTGTCCCAACGCATTTTTGCTGCTCCGTAATCTGTATTGCGGATATTAGCTTTCGCACGCCCATCTTCTTCACTCATAATATTGGCCGTCCAGAAAAAGGAGCGGTTAGGCGTGGTGCTGGTCATTACCGAACAGAAGTTTTGATCGCAAATGGTAAAAGCATCTGCGAGTGCGTAGTAAAACGGAAGATCCTCACGGGTGTAATGTCCTAAGGTCAGCGGCATAGAGGCATACTTCTTATTTCCCGATTTCTTGGCTAATAACCATTGATCATATTTTCCCGAATTATAGGCATCTACCTGGCTCGCACGGGAATGGGGCAAATCACCCATCCAGGTTATTTTAGTTTTTTTGATGTCCAGTCTGAAAGGCGCATAAGTATCTCCCTTCTCGTCAGTTTGCAGCCAAACCGGTTTTTTATCCGGAAGCGTGATGGCTCTTGGATCATTAAAACCTCTCACGCCCTGTAAGGTGCCATAGCTATGATCAAAAGAACGGTTCTCCTGCATCAGAATTACAATGTGCTCGGCATCCAGGAAAGTACTTCCTTCTTTGGGGTCGATTGCCATGGCGGCTTTAATAGAGTCAGGCATAAAAGTAGATATGCCGGCTGCACCCGATAGCAGCATGGCCTTTTTAAGAAAGTCTCTTCTGTTATTCATTACTCAGATTTTTAGGACGCTTACAGCAGATAAATGTAAAACATTGCCGGCATTTATAAATGGCCTATGTATTATTAATTCAATAATCCGTACACACAGGCACTCTGTACATCCGCATCACTGATCTTTCCTATCGATCGTTTATCTACCCGTATTCCTAACGATCAGGTATGTTTCCCGAACCTGAATTCAATACGGCAAAACCACCCCGTTCAACAAATTTTTGTTCTTTCCCATCCAGCAACAGCCTGTTTTTCTTTCCCGGCAACGGCAGCCACAATTCAGCGGTTGCGTTGGCTGGAATAGTTACTTCCAGAGAAAAGCTCTGCCCCGGCTGGTTAGTAAACGCTGCTATAATATTTCCGCGAATAGTAGGCACTTTTATATCTGCTTCCCTGACGCTCGCAGGCTGCGGCCTGATGCGTACCCTTGAAAAGCCGGCCTCCAAAGGCTCTATACCAAAAATTTCCGGGAATAAGATGTGCCGGGGCAGCACCCCAGGCATGGTTCCAGTCCTGGTTAGGTTTATATTTATTATCCCATGCTTCCAAAGTAACTGTTGAACCCACTCTTATCATATTATACCAGCTTCTTTCTTTGGTGCAAGCCAGCAACTCCAATCCATAAGTCGCATCATTCGCGTTATAAATGGCTTCGAGCAAAAAATGAGACCCGTATACACTGCAGGCCATCTTTCTCGATCTGATAAAATCAGCAACTGCCCATGTTCTTTTCAGGAACCATTCCAAATGCCATCGGGAACATATTCGCATGCAGCGAGCTATGGTCTGTATCAATACCGTCCTTGTAATAACCTGTCCTGGTATTTAACAAAAGCAGGTTGAACTGCTTTTTACCCGCTCTGCCTCATCTCCGTATAATTTTTGATCTGCTTTCTTTCCCAGCACCCCCGCTATCCGGCTCATTAATTGTAATGCCTCATAGTGGTAAGCATTCACAACAGTGTTATAGGTGGTCATTACATATCCGTCTGACTCACCGGCCTCCTGCTTCTCCTCTCCCACTATTCCGGTTTGCGGCCAATCTACAATATCCCTGAAATTCTTTCCTTTAAAATGAATGCTTTTATAAAATTCGGGAGTTAGCTTACCCGTCCTGGATGATATCAGGCTATTGTTTTCCTTTAGCGCCAATAATGTTTTAGCTTTCAGGTCATCATAACATTGTACAATTGACTGCCGGTTACCGGTATGCATATAATCGGCCCATGCCATTATTAAAGTTTGCAGATTCCACTCTGTAGGCCAGGTAGCGTTATAAATGAGGTGCTCATTAGAATGGCGGGCCATTGAAAACTCCCTGTCTGTATAATAATGGCCCAATTGGTTAATTAAGGCGTCTGCTTCATAAGGAATACGCTCCCGGTCTCCATCTACATAGGTGCCTGAAAAGGAGGTAGCCTTAATAGAATATTTACACAGCTCCCATACCTGGTTTAAAACCGAATCAGAAGAGTGAAATGTTGCGGCATGGTCATTAAAAGGATAATGAACGCTTTGACGAACTATGTCCCTGTCTTTAATGTCACCGGGATAGTTTTCCAGTTCGCAATAACGAAAGGGATATACCTCTCCAATATAAGCCGGCATTAGTACCGGGTTAACGCCGCTTTCATTTCCTTCGGAAGCGTGTTCCGTTGGTCGGGCCTCAGCTTTATGGTGTAGGTATGCTGCCCGGCCATCAAAGGCAATTTATACGCTGCATACCGAATGGTTGCGCCCGGCTTACGGTCTACCGCCGAACCATTGCTATGTTCGCCCAAGTGAATGATCACCGTATCCGTTCCGTTTTTCGAATTTAGCGTAAGCCTGAGTTTGCCAAAAGCCGCTTTACCAAAATCTAAAAAGGCTTTATCCTTTGTTCGGAGCAACGTTGCCGGGTATTCATCTGTTATTTGTAAAGGATAGGTGGCTGGTTTACCATCCAGATCGGCAGCGGTAACAAAACTCTTAATATCTGAGAAAGGACTCTCCTTACCATGGTTATCCCACACCTGCACTTTCCAGTAATATATTTTTGAAGGTTCCAGCGGAACTCCTCCATATGGTACCGCCACAGAGTTGTTACTTTCCGTTTTCCTGCTATCCCACAGGTCGGCTTCCTGCTTACCCAGCAGTTCCTGCTGGAAGCTACCAACACGCGATACGCAGTTTGCACCGTATTAGGCGTTTCACTATTCATTACCCAGCCCAGATAAGGCCTGGCGTTTCTTATTGCAGGTACCTGGTAACGCTCGATAGCGTTACGGCTTTCCGACAGGGAAAGCGTTGTAAGGTAGCCGTCTAAAAACACCCTGTCCGTATGTTCCAATAAATCGGTAGTAAGGTGGGAAGGCGGTTGAGCAGGGCCAGGCTGTGTTATCAGCAATGCTATAAATAAAAATAATTTGTACATATATGAGGACCGTATCTAAAATAAGCAATCAAACAGGGTAAAATTATTGGTTTAACCGCCATATCACCCTCTCAACAAAAATATCCAATACTTATGTACAACTATCCTGCGGTGTCTGCTCATAGATACCCTTCCTGGCGAAGTATTCTAACCATTTCGGGTTTGATCACCTGCAGCATCCGGTCAAAACCCAGATCGTTGGGGTGAACTCCGTCTGTTGTAGCTTCATGATCGCTGCCTAAAAGATCATTGCCGCGGATCAGGTACAGCTTTTTAATTCCCTCGTTAACCAGCTTCCTGTATTCTGTGTTGTATGTTCTCATTTTTAACCGTACCACCTGGTTAATAACCGAATCAAAATTACCGCTCTCCCGGAAGACGGTTTCTATCAGAATGATTGGCGCATCAGGATGGGCGGCCCTGATCCTTCTTACCATATAAGCCGTTCGCTGCGTAATTTCTACCGGGTTGGGATTGGCAAAACAGTCTAGTACAAAAGCATCTGCATTTATTGTTGCCAGCATATCAACCACCTCTTTTTCCATTTTACCATTACCGCTTAAACCCAGGTTGATAAAATGAATACCCATATCCCTGGAGAGCCTTGCCGGGTAAGCCATTCCCGGCCTGCTGGCAGAAGCGCCCTGCGTGATGCTTGATCCGTACAAAACAATCTTTTTCTTAGCAAAAGGATTGTCGCCCGCTATAATATGACAACCACTGTCGATGCCTACCGACAGATTTTTTACCTTATCATACAACGGCAGGTAGAGCAAGCATTCTTTTTCTCCTTTATCCATATTTTGCACCACACATATTCATTACAGGTGCTGTCAGGTCGCCCTACCCTGCATACTGCCACGTTCCGGCACGTTTAATGTAGAGATCCAGCCCTTTATTCATAATAGGCGTTACATTATTGCCAGGCCTGGAGTTGGTTACACACCATTTCGCTGCAATACGCGGGCTATTGGTTTTGAAACTGATTACCAGCCCTGCTGAGTGAGTGAGCAATTTTTTGATCGCAGGTGGAAACTCCGGGTAGCGCGATGTATCTATTCGATGATAGCTCTTGTTTAACGGAACCGCCTGCCCCAACAGGTTGAGTTCAAAGCCATCTTTATAAACAAGGGCCGGTTGTGCCAATGGTTGCGCATATAAGTTTGAAACACCATACAATAGCAGTAATATGAATATTTTTTTCATGCCTAAATGTATCGAATTGTCTTAGAAAGGCCAAGACCTGCAATCAGGTAGCAGATCGGCAGCAGCTACTATTAAATACTATAGCATCTCTAATAACTCTGCTTTCGACAAACTGTTAAAAAAGATGCATCAGCTCTTATAAGGCCGCGTGTAAGTGTACTTTTTTTTTTCTTTTGAAGCTTAACAATTTTTTCTTCAATGGTGTTTAAACAAATCAGCCTTACGGCTACCACATTTTTGTCCTGGCCGATGCGGTAACTTCTGTCAATTGCCTGGTCTTCTGCAGCCGGGTTCCACCAGGATCCACCAGGTAAACATAATCCGCTGCCGTAAGATTTAATCCCACTCCTCCCGCTTTCAAACTTACCAGGAATACTCTCACCTCTTTGTTGGTTTGAAAATTATGTACCCGGCGCCCCTGTCTTTCGTTTGTCCTGTCAGGTACTCGAAAGGTATATTTTTTTCATCGAGCTTTGCTCTCAGCAGCTCCAGCATACCTACAAACTGCGAAAACACCAATATCTTATGTTCCCCGACTTATTTCCTATCTGTTCCATCAATAGCTCCAGCTTAACCGCATCCTCGCCTGAATAGCCCTCTTTCAATAATGCCGGGGAATTACATATTTGCCGCAGCCTTGTTAAACCTTTTAAAACATGCATGCTGTTTTTATGTACTTCATCCTCGTCGGCAGCAGCTATAAATTCCCTCAGTTCCCGTTCGTAACTGTCATACACTTTGCGTTGCGCTGTATTCATTTCGCAGTAAATTACCATTTCGGTTTTATCCGGCAATTCGCTGGCCACCTGCCTTTTGGTTCTGCGTAGTATAAAAGGTTTTACTTTTTGCTGGAGCTCACCGGCCCGGCTGACAGACTCAAACCGGTCGATAGGTATGGAATAAATATCCCTGAAATATTGCTTGCTGCCCAATAAGCCGGGACATGCAAAGGAAAGCTGACCGTACAGGTCGAAAGTATTATTTTCTACAGGAGTGCCGGTGATTACGATCCTGTTTCTTGACTGTAACAGCCGGGCAGCTTTATAACGTTCAGAGTCAGGATTTTTAATGGCTTGCGATTCGTCGAGAAAAACATAGTTGAAACGAAATGTTTTTAAAAAGCGGATGTCAGACAACAGCGTTCCGTAACTGGTCAACACTACTTCATACTGCGAAAACGCATCGGCATTTTTTTGCCTGTCGGCTCCATGATGTAACAAAGCTGTTACCGAAGGGGCAAACCGGGCCAGCTCTTCCTTCCAGTTAAATAACAATGAGGTTGGCGCTACCACCAGGTTGGAAACCTGTCCATGCTTTTGCCTTTGCAATAAAATAAATGCAATGATTTGCAGTGTTTTTCCCAATCCCATATCATCGGCCAGGCATCCGCCAAAATTCAGATCATCAAGAAGATTCAGCCAGTTTAAACCCTGGCGCTGATAGTCTCTCAGCTTCGCCTTTAGTCCCTCAGGAACAATCGTGTCAGGAATGTTCTTTATATCGGCAAGCCGGTGCTCATAACCGGCAACCTCGTGCAGCACTTCTTCACTCAATACATTGGTTTCAAATACATCCTGTATTTCTGAAAAATTGGCTTTCGCAATCTTTAATAAATCGTTTTCGATATCGCCAACCCGGAAGTACCGGGTAAACTTCGCTATCCATTCGGCAGGCAACACACCCAGGGTACCATCATCCAGTTGTACAAATTTGCTTTTATGACGGATAGCCCTATGCACCTGTTTCAGCGTGGCATCCTTTTTACCGAAACTGAGTTTTATGCGGGCATTAAACCAATCGGTTCCGCTGATCACCCTGATATTGATGCGGGCCTTATGAGGATTAAGCCTGTTGTTTTTAATTTCGTTAAATCCTAATATAGTAATGCCTTCATTTCTCCATGCTTCAAAAACATTTAAAAACCAGTTATCGTCTAAAAATAAGCTTTTATGCAGGTAGAAGTACTCCGGTTCATTGATTTGCTCTTTAAAGTCGGGATGCTGTTGCATGATCAGCGAAGCCAGCTGCAACTCCGCTGCCTGATCCCGTTCTACTTTGAACTTATTGCCGTTACGATCGGTGCTTATTACCTGTTTACGAGAATACACGGGAACTTCTGCCGGTCCGTATTTCATTACCGGGGTAATAGTGATAAAATTTCCTTCCTGCCGAAGGTAAACGATCCTTTCGGGTTGAAAATCCTGCTCTTCCAGCTGGGCTGCTGTTGGGGTATGAATATAGCTATAGTTGATCTCTACCAGCGATTCGAGCGGGGATAATACCGACTGAAGAAATGCTTCGTATTGAGATGCGTGCACCAGTAAAATCTCGTTATTGGATTTGAAAAATTTTATCACCCGAAGCAGGTCGGGGTTGTCTATTAAATAAAAAACCTGCCGGTGATCGATAAAATATTCGTTTCGGATGATGACATTTTTAAAAGAGAGCACGTTATGATTGAACAACAGCTCACCGGTTATCTCGTAGAAGGGCTGTTTTTTAAAACCGTCAGCTTTATTTCCGGCTTTAAAATATTGAGTACAACCCGGCGCAGCGACTTAGCGGAGATTGTTTCGGCAATATCCTTATCGTGGTAATAGGTCTCCAGTTTCAACGGATTAGCCACCACCTGCTTCAATGCCTCCATTTCGCCTTTAACATTACCCGCTTCATATTTATTTTGAAAAGCAGCGATAGCAGTATAAAATTTTATAGCCCGGGGATCATCGCATGCCCAGGCCAGCTGCATCGGGCTGATATTGGTTAAAGGATTTTTGATCGTATCCTTTTTGTTCGACCGGCATCCATCAGCATAAAATTCAGCTGATTGTAATAGCGATGCCTGCAGATGACCAGCAATGGACCCCATTCTTTGTCTCCGGCTGCCCGTTGTTCAATAGGGGATGGTTGCTGAGGAACCAGCTCTTTTTGAAAAACCTGGCTGTCTATTTTCAACAGCCCCTTTATTTTCGGCTCTATATTGATCTGTCCGCCGTTATATCGCAAATAAAAGTAGGTATCAAGGTTGGGTTCCTTCTCCAGGCCGTATTCCTGGCTGCTGCCAATAGCTTCGCATGACGCAATTTGTTATCGAAAAATATACGATAACTGTTTTGCTCCAGGATACAATATATCACTTCAGCCTGGTGCACACACAATTTCCCTGAGGGATTATTGCAGGAACAGGAAGCATAAACAGAATCATTGAACTGGCTCACCGTCACCTCGGGAAATCCTGCTGCCGAAGTATCTCTTGTAAATATGCCGGTATTTAATTCAATAGTTAAGGGATAGATATCCTGTATATTTTCCTGTTCCATAAAGCCTGCATGGGCTGTATGTTTTAGGAGGTCAAATACAGAAAGATTGCTGATATTGGTATCAGACAAGACGTATTCGTTCATCACATTCATGATCGATTATTCAAAGTACTAAAATGCACCATTGCACAAATGTCTGCAAAACAAAGAAAACAACCCTAAAGAAATCCCGAACCTAATGAATTGCTAACAGGCCTACAGCACCTATCTAAAAAGCAGGCTTAACGGAAATTCAACCGATACCGGAAGGGCATCTTTGGGCCCGCCTGATCGTAGCATATAGTTCTAGTAAACAAACAAAAAAATCTTCCATTAATTACTGCCTTCCGCAACCGGCTCCACGGTTTTCTTTGAACGTTGCCTTGTTGCCAGCCAGCAAAGAACAGAGCCGGCACAAACCATTATAGCGCCCTGCCAGAAAGAAAATTCCAGGGCGTTGCTAAAAGCAGGGATGAAAGTGCAGAAGACAGTACAGGAATAAAATAAGATGCCCCTGTCAATAGTGTTACATTACCGCCTAACATACCTGTATTCCAGGCAGCATAGCCAAATCCCATGGCGCAGGCAGCCAGTACCAGGTAAATAACTGAAGACAGGGAAAAATGTATAATAGTTGTATCGCCAACAAGTAAATACTTTATCCATAATGCAATAGCCACCAGCATAAAAAAAGGTAATACCATTTACACCGTTAGCCATGCGAACCGTAACCACACAATATGCCGCCCATAATATTGCACCCAAGAAGGCCAGGCCATAGCTTAGCGGATTGGTTTGGATATTAATAAACATGCTATCAATATTCAGCCCTTTTTCGCCTCCCAATACCCAGGTTATACCCAGCATAGAAATAATGATGCCGGGAACAATCAGCCCATTCGCTTTCGTCTTTGTAAAAGAATAGCAGCCACCATGGTAAATGTTGGCCAGAGATAATTCACCATGCCTACCTCAATAGCCTGTGTGCTATTTTGAGAATAACCAATAGATAATGCCAGACATAGCTCGTAAGACACCATAAGAAGGGCGCCATATACCAGGTATTTTTTAGGGAACATTTTAAGCGGTATCCATTTAACGGTTAAAAGCAAAAACAGGGAAGCTACTGTATAAATCAGTGCAGCGCCCGCTGTTGCACCCCAAAAACGGCTTACCTCTTTAATAAGACCCACAATAGAGCTCCATAATAAAATAGCGCAAAATCCAATTGCAGTTGCCCTTGTTCGTTTATTCATTTCAAAAACATCTTTAATATTTTTTAGAACAAAAGTAATCATGCCAATCAGGTAAAACAGGAAACAGATTGGTTAAACAGCTTATGTCCATTAAATACATGTTATATTTCACCATTAAAACATCACATCCGAGCGTTTTTTTAACCATTACCGTTTCATGCCGGGGACAGCATGCTGCTTATTCTTTTTAGGATTTAACTGCACGCCCTCTCACAGCATGAAGCATATCATCAATCCGGGTTCCAAAATTGACAGGTGTGGGGCTGCTCCGGGATTTTATTAAATTACATTATGCCAACAATGCTGCGCCCGGGCAAAGGGCAGTTGGGCTCGCCGCTTAAACTTTAATGCGTTAACGTTGTTATTAATACCTTTGAAGGTATTGATTGGACAGGTTTATAAAAGGCGATGAATGCGAGGCTGCATTGCGTCGCGGAAGGAATAATAAATGAAAAAAATAGGATTTTTATCTTTTGGTCACTGGGCCAAGCACCCGGCTTATAGTACTAAAACAGCCAGCGACACGCTGCTGCAGTCCATCGATTTAGCTTAGCTAGCAGCCGAAGAACTCGGCCTTGACGGCGCTTATTTCAGGGTGCATCATTTCGCTAAACAGCTGGCGTCTCCTTTTCCGTTATTGGCAGCCATTGGCGCCAAAACCACGAAAATAGAAATAGGCACCGGCGTTATTGACATGCGTTATGAAAATCCATTGTATATGGTGGAAGATGCCGGCGCTGCCGACTTAATATCGGGAGGCCGCCTGCAACTCGGCATCAGCAGAGGATCGCCCGAGCAGGTTATTGACGGCTGGCGGTATTTTGGCTATGAACCGGCAGAAGGGGAAACCGACGCAGATATGGGCCGGCGCAAGGGTTTAGAGTTTTCGAAAAGCTGAAAGGAGTGGGGTTTGCGGAACCTAACCCTAACCCTATGTTTCCCAATCCCCGGGGCTATTACCCTTAGAACCGTTTTCTTTGGGCCTGCGGGATCGTATCTGGTGGGGCTCCGGCTCTGATGCAACTGCCGTGTGGGCCGGTAAAGTAGGAATGAACTGCAAAGCTCTACGCTGAAATTTGATGAAAGCGGCAAGCCCTTTCATGTACAGCAGGCCGAACAGATACGGCTATTCAGACAAGCCTGGAAAGAGGCGGGGCATCAACGTGAACCAAGGGTTTCTGTTAGCCGCTCCATTTTTGCCATCGTTAACGACCAGGACAGGATGTATTTTGGCCATGAAGCCAGCAGAACCGATAAGATCGGCTTCATTGAAGCTGACCGGCGGGCCATTTTTGGCAGAAGCTATGCTGCTGAACCAGACGAGTTGATAAAAGAACTGGCAAAAGATGAGGCGATACAGGAAGCCGACACCGTTTTACTAACAATTCCCAATACCTTGGGAGTAGATTATAACGTGCATGTACTTTCTTCGATAATGGAACATGTGGCGCCAGGGTTAGGATGGAGGTAAATGGAACCTTGCCATGGTTAACAAAATCCGCTATAAGACAAAAATTGTGATCATAGGCGCCGGGCAGGCCGGTTTGTCTGCCGCCTATCATCTAATAAAACTGGGGCTAAAAATTGGCCCGGATTTCATCGTACTTGATGAAGCGCCTCATGCGGGTGGTGCCTGGCAATACCGCTGGCCCTCATTAACATTAAGCACGGTAAACAGGATCCACGATTTACCCGGCATGTCTTTTAAAGAAACCATCGGCACCAGCGAACCAGAAGTACGTGCCAGCGTTGCCGTTCCTTATTATTACAATATGTATGAAAAGCAAATGGGCATCAGGGTGTACAGGCCTGTTAAAGTTGACCATGTGTACCTGCAACAGGATCGCTTTCATATCGATTCTCCGCAAACACTATTTTCGTCTTCAGGCATTATAAATGCAACGGGCACCTGGGAAAATCCTTATATACCAGAATATCCGGGAGCGGACCTCTTCCGGGGAGAGCAATTACATACCAAAGACTTTAAAACTGCGGATTACTTTAAAGGTAAACATGTAATTGTGGTGGGAGCAGGTATATCAGCCATCCAGCTGCTGGACCAGATCTCAAAAGTAACCACTACCACCTGGGTCACCCGGCGTCCGCCCGAGTTCAGGGAAGGACCTTTCGATGATGTGGCAGGCCATAATGCTGTAGCAATGGTGGATGAAAGAGTAAGAAAAGGATTGACACCTTTATCTGTAGTTTCCGTCACCGGCTTACCCGTTTCCAGGAAGTGATGGATATGAAAGAAAGAGGCGTATTGCAACGTTTTCCTATGTTTAGTGAGATCACTGCCACGGGTGTAAAATGGACAGACGGTAAAGAGCAACCGGCGGATATTATTTTATGGAATACCGGTTTTAAAAGCGCTCTCGACCATTTAAAGCCTGTTTTACCCAGGGAGCAAGAAGGCGGTATCCTTATGGGAGGCCGGCTGGCTACTATGGTAGTAAAAGAACCCCGTATCCACCTGGTTGGCTATGGTCCCTCAGCCTCAACCATTGGCGCCAACCGGGCGGGAGGAGCAGCTGCAAGAGAGCTCACCAGTATGCTCGGTATCGGCTGAGAAACCAAAACATTGGAGCCGGCTAACGGCTACTTTACAGTTATTATTGCTAACGCTGAGCATTGAGTTCATGTAGCACTTGTTTCAATTCATTTTCCGTTCCTGCATATTCTTTTTCAACGAGGCTCATCAACTCTTTTATACGCATCCTATCTCCCCTGCTATTACTATTTTCTATTTGCTCCATGATATCGCCCGGCCCGGTACATCCGATAAACCTGAAAGACCCTTTGAGCTTATGCGCCAGGAAAGTGATCCTATCCATATCGTAATCTGTAACCGCTTCACTAAGCAGGCGGATATTCGGCCCAACTGTTTCAAGATAACTTTCGATGATCTCGATCACAAACTCATCTTCTCCACCCGCCAGCTCCATGATATATTCAAGATCAATATGCTTATAAGTTCGTGTTGTAGCCGTTTGGGCAAGCATTTTATCCGCCCATTTTTTGATCAGTCTTTCTATATCCTGGATCTTATAGGGCTTGCTCAGATAATCATCCATCCCCGCCTGTAGCAGCTTTTCACGGTCGCCTGTTAAAGCGTTTGCCGTAAGCCCAATAATAATGGGGCGGATACCATCTTTATGATGATCTAAAATGATCCGGGTGGCTTCATAGCCATCCATCTCCGGCATCATTACATCCATAAAAATTAACTGGTATGTTGTGGCAGAGGCCTTTTCCACGGCTTCCCTGCCGTTCACTGCCAGGTCTATCGAATAGCCCAGCTTTTTCATGGCCCGCGTTATAAACTTCTGATTAATGTAATCATCTTCCGCTACCAGGATACGAACAGGCAAGACCTCACCTGTTGCTGCTACGGTTGTCGATGGAGCGTCTATGCTGCCGGTTCCGCTTAATACCCGGAGCAGTATTTCTTTCAGCTGGTTATGCTTCGCAGGTTTATTGATCACTGCCCGAAACAGCTGCTTCAGGTCTGTGTCGGCCGGTACATGCCCTGCCGAGCTGAACAGAACCAAGGGAAGCGCTTTATGCTTTTTACGGATCATTCTTGCCACTTCAACTCCATTACGGCCGGGCATCAGCAGATCGATGACCGCTACGTCAAAATCTTGCTTTTCAATCATACCCAACGCATCCTTATGATTGCTGGCAGCAAAAGGTTGCATGCCCCAGGCCGCACACTGTTTATTCAGTATTTTAAGATTGGTCTCGTTATCATCTAAAATAAGCACCCGCTTTCCATACAATGTACCGGCTGAAAACTTTTCTTCGGCCCTGAAATGGGTAACCGCTGTATTGGCCGCCGCCTTAATGGTAAAGATGAACGCAGATCCCCGTCCTTCCTCGCTTTCAACACGGATATCGCCGCCCATCAGTGCTACAAGGCGCTGACAGATAGCCAGGCCTAAACCCGTACCACCGTATTTACGCGTGGTAGAAGAATCTACCTGCGAAAAGCTATCGAATAACTTATAGAACTTTTCCTGCGGAATACCAATACCGGTGTCCTTTATAGTAAACTGTAGTGTATATATGCCATGCTCCAATCCGGTTTTTTCTACCGTTATTTCAATCTCGCCCTGTGATGTAAACTTAATACCATTAGAAATGAGGTTTAATAATATCTGCCGGAACCGGGTGGGATCCCCAATGATATCGGAAGGCACATCGGGCTCTATATAATACAGGAGATCCAACCCTTTTTCATTGGCCTTTACACTCATCAGGTCGTATGCTTCCTCAATGGCGGCACTCAGCCGGAATGGCTCAGCCTCCAGCTCCATTTTCCCCGATTCAATTTTTGAAAAATCGAGAATATCGTTAATGATGGATAGCAATGACTCCCCGCTTACCCGTATCGTATCCACATAATCTTTTTGTTCCGCATCCAGCGGTGTAAGCGCCAGCAGGCTGGTCATCCCTATTACGCCATTCATAGGCGTGCGGATCTCATGGCTCATATTTGCCAGGAAATCAGATTTCGCTTTATTCTGATCATCGGCCAGTTGGCGTTTTTATCAAGCTCAGCGTTCAGCACTTTCAGCTGCTCTGAAGCGGCATAAATAGGCGTGATATCGGCAAACACCCACAATCTGCCTTTTATATTATCAGATACCACGGGTACACAGGACACATCGAGCACTTTTGATACCGGGTCTCCGAATATCCATTTCCATTCTTTAATAGTGCCGTGAGGCTTTTGAAACAGCCTGGCTGCTTCCTGTTCAATCTCTCGGGCATTAACGGCGGTCATTCTCCATTGCTGCATGGCGCGCGAGATTACCAGTGATGCGTTTGGGCCCGGGCTGATATGCAGCAACGCAGCAGCAGCATTGTTCACCCAACCATCCTGCCCGCTGTTATCTACAAATAAGATAGCTTCATCAACGGCACTTAATATGGCATTGTAGCGGGCAGAAAGGTGCTCGAAAGAGTAATAGGTTTGCACCAGCATGGTCATTCCTTTCAAACCCTTCCAAGCCTGGTATAAAAAAGTTGTGTAAGCTTCATCAACCGGCACATCCGTTGTTATAATAAAAATTCCCGTAAGTGCTCCCCGGTAACCGGGAACACAATATTAGTACCGGGAAACAGATTCAGGGATGCATTATCTTCTATCCTTACTTCTCCGGCATCGATAACCTGGCGGGTATACCCGGCATCAAAAAAACTGACGATACTGGTATCGTGGAGTAAAGTATCCGGGCCGTTATGGCGTCCTCGAGCCGCACCAGCGCAGCTGCGCCGGCCAGTGCATGCTGTTGTAAGCTTTCGGTTATCTTCGCCCTGATCAGGGAATATCCCTTTCATCTTTTACCTTATAGAGGCTCAGTAAAAAATCAAGCGCCTGTTTTTGCCAATCGATTGTTGCAGGATCCACGGTTATGATTCAATAAATTTTTAATCTCCTTATAATTTCATCAGGAGCGCTGATATGGGGAAAGTGACCTTCGGCGTTTACTTGCACCAAAGTACTGTTCGGGATATGCCGGTTCAGGTACAACGCTACCTCCCCGGGCACCGCATTGTCGTGCTGTGTTTGCAGCAACAAGGTTTCTACGTTTACTTTAGGCAGGTCCTGCCGGTGATCCGACTGAAAAATGACACGCGCTACAGACTGCGCAATATCGGGCCTGATGGAAGCCAGCGAATGGGCAAAACTTTCGGCCAGCTCGGGCTTGTCGGGGTTTTCCATCACCATGGGTGCAAAACCGCTTACCCAGGCATAGTAATTATTAGCCATAGCAGCATACAACTGGTCCAGCGCTTCCTGGGTAAACCCGCCGGTATACCCTGCATCATCCAGGTATCTTGGTGAAGCGCCTACCAAAATCATTTTCTTAAACATGCCCGGCTCTTTTACAGCAGCCAGCAAACTGATCATACCGCTTACCGAATGACCTACCATAACAGCGTCTTTCAGGTTCAGCCCCTTGCAGATATCCACAAGGTCATTAGCATAGGACTGCAGGGTATCGTATTTATTGGGACTGAATGCAGCAGGGTCTGACTGGCCCGCACCCACATTATCATATAATACCAATTTATAATCGTCTATGAAAGCTGCGGCTACTTGTTCCCATGCGGTTTGATCGGTACCGAATCCATGTGCAAATACAATAGTTTCTTTACCATTTTCGTTCTTTACGGCAACATTATTCTTTTTAACAATATCTACAGGCATAAGAGGGTACCATTAGGTAAGTGTTTATAAAAAATCAAACGATCAAATAACTATAAGAGGGCTGGTCTGGTTATTTATACCTTCATCACACATTATAATCATCTATTCTGTTGTACATTTACAAATGTATAAAACTATAGGATAGTTAACCCGATTAAAATGCTATTTAGAATGGGAAAAGTATTACTTATAGAGGATGATACATTAATACAAAGAGCGGTCGCGTCTAAACTGAAAAAAAAGGCTTTGAAATGATTTGCTGCAATGATGGCAAAGAAGGCCTTGAAAAATTAGCCACAGAGCTGCCAGACCTGGTACTTACTGATGTAATGTTACCGTATGTATCGGGTCTTGAAATTGTAAATGCTGTAAAGTCCCTCGCCGAAAAACCAATTAAAGTCATCGTGTTCTCTACCATGGGACAGGAGAAGATTGTGCAGGAAGCTTTTGACCTTGGAGCCGATGACTATATCACTAAACCCTTTAGCCTGAACGAACTGAGCATTCGTATCAAAAAGCAATTAACCCGCTAATTTATTGCCCATGAACAGCGGCGCCCTCTTCCGCCTTCTATCGCCGGAGCACCTTTATTTTAGTGCTGCCTTGTTTGGTTTACTTACCGTCATACTGGTAGGTATGATCTACCTGTTTTTATACACAAAGAAAAGACGCTTCCGTGTAAAGAAAATCATCACCGATCAGCTTAATGACTGGATAGGTGAGCAAATGGCAATGGAAGAAGAGGGTTCAATGGGTACACCGCCCGATTTCTCTGTTCATTTTAATAAGAAATATGTACGGCAATTTGTTACCGACAATCTCATCAACTTTAAAAAAGTGTAGCCGGCCATTTATCAGATAAAGTTGTTCGTTTATATGAGCAGACCGGCTAAAAAAAAGATTCGGAAGCTAAAATGAGAAGTTTACGGTGGCATTTAAGATCAAGAGGTATTTATGAATTATACATGATGCAGCAACGGGAATCTTTGTCGGATATTCTTGATTATACCAACAGCGACAACGAATATGTACGCATGGAAGCACAAACGGCCATCGTAGGCTTTGACGGATTTAAAGGATTGATCTTTCTTAACTCTTTACAGTACCCGCTTTATGAATGGCAACAAATTAAATTACTGGAGCAACTGGATGCCTTTAACAGCGAAGAAATGCCGCACCTTCCTTTCTGGCTACGGTCTTCGAACAGCTATGTGGTACAGTTTGCACTCAAACTTACAGAAGTATACCAGCAATTCAGGGTGCACCACGAGGTGGTACAATGCCTGAGCAGCGACAATCATAAAATAAGGAACCAGGCTATTAAGACATTAGGCAGTATTGCGCATGAAGATACAGTATCCATATTACGGCAGCAATATCCCACAGAAAATATAGCCAACCAATTAGAAATATTAAGACAAACAGGCATCAACGGAACGGAAGAAGATATCGAATTTCTTAAAAGCAGGCTGTATGAGGAAGACGACTCTCTTAAACTTGAAGCCGGCAGGGCAATTGTAGCTATTAACCCCGGGCATATGGCAGCGCTAAACCATATTGCGGAGCACAACCCGATCATTCACTCCATTGCTAACCAAATAAAGTACGAACGAGCCTCATGAGCCCCTGGAACTTCTTTACCATGCTTCTTACCTATGGTATATTTATTTATGCCGTTATACTGGTCTTGTTCTACTTATGGATCGGGCTATACTCCATTGGAGCTACCCGCAAGTACATGCGTAAAAACGCCATTACCGATTATCGCCTGCTGGCATCATCACCTCATGCTCCTTCAGTAAGCATCCTGGCGCCCGCCTATAATGAGTGCCAATATAGTCGAAAATGTGCGCTCGTTGCTTTCCCTGTACTACAGCAACCTTGAAGTGATCATTATCAACGACGGCAGCAAAGACGACAGCCTTCAAAAACTTGTAGTGGCTTACAACCTCGAGAAAACACCGCACCATGTGCAATACAAAATAGCCACTAAAGAAATACGCGGCATTTATAAAAGCAAAAATCCTGCCTACAAGAAACTGGTAGTTATTGATAAGGTGAACGGAGGTAAAGCCGATGCCTTAAATGTAGGTATCAATGTATCCGCCAATAATTATATTGTTTGTATAGACGTAGATTGCATATTGGAGCAGGACGCCATTCTAAAAATGATCAAGCCCTTCCTGGAAGAAACAGATAAAAAGTAATCGCAACAGGAGGTGTAGTGCGGATCGCAAACTCCTGCATTATTAAAGACGGAAGGTTGATCAAAGTAAATCTCCCGGGCAATTACTGGGCAAGAATGCAGTCGCTGGAGTATATCAGGGCATTTATACTGGGGCGAATGGCATGGGCGCGTATGAACGGTTTAATGCTGATATCGGGAGCTTTCGGAGCCTTCGATAAGGAAATAGCGATGAAGGCCGGCGGGTACAACCATAAAACGGTAGGGGAAGATATGGAACTGGTAGTGCGCATGCGCCGCTTTATGGAGGAACGTAAACTACCTTATAAAGTGAGCTACATACCGGATCCGCTTTGCTGGACGGAAGCGCCAACCAATACCCGGATACTCGGTAGGCAACGCAATCGCTGGACGCGGGGCACAATCGAAACACTTTGGTTTCACCGCATCATGTTTTTAATCCCAGGTACCATTTGCTGGGTATGGTAAGCTACCCCTACTGGTTCTTCTTTGAAATGCTGGCGCCATTGATTGAAGCCTTTGGCATTGTCGTTTTTTTACTGATGGTTATTCTCCAGCTGATCAACTGGCATGTGTTTATTGCCCTGCTTGCATTCATTGTATCTTTCGGATACCTGTATGCTGCGTTTGCGGCATTTATGGAAGTAACTACTTACAATATGTACAGGCGGCGCACCGACATGATGAAACTATTGCTAACAGCGCTTACCGAGCCTTTTGTGTTCCATCCCTTTGTTGTGTGGGCCGCAATCAAAGGCTACATCGATTACCTGCGTAAGAAAAAAAGCCTGGGGAGAAATGACCCGGCAGGGATTGGGTACACCTGCAGTACCAGGCAAAAACTAAAACCGGCGGATATACCCCAATCCAAACTGCAACTGGTTCCCTTTTTGCCCGGGCAGGTATTCCTGGTTGAGCATAGAAAAGTTGGCAGTAATTACGTTCAGTTGTTGTATAGAAATCCTGGCAGTAATTTCTCCATTATAATTACGCATTTTATAGCCACTGTTTAATTGTACATTACTCCGTACATCATCAGGAGACAGACCCGAGCCCAGCAACAATCCAATATAATCGTTGGGTCCGCCGAAATAATAACGTGTCATAATACTGTAGGTTTGTGTAAGGGAAGACGTTTGCGGTGTTAAAAAGTTCTGGCTCCAAAAAGAAAGCGGTTATAATACTTACCGGCGTATATCGTGTACATAAAAACGTCCCGGTTGAAATACAGGTACCGGACGCCCAGCTCTGCTTCAAAAGCCTTGGGTAAATTGGCAAACAACGATGCGCCGGCTTTCCATTTGGGGAATACTACATTATTATCTGAATATCCAACATTTAAATAACTATAAAATGTTTTTGAGAACCGGGGATAGGCCTCCAGTTCATATTGTAATCCTTCTGTTGAAAACCTGTTGGCGTAATTCACTCTGGCCGTAAAGGCGCCAGCTTTCGTATGGCGTGTATAATCTACAGCAGCCAGGTGCCAGGGATCAGGAAATTGTTGATCAAAGTGGATATAGTCATACCTGACGCCTAAGCCGTTTTTAGCGATGTGGTCCTGTATTTGAACCGCTAATCTGCGGGCTTCGGCATTTTCCGGTTTATGCGTAATAAAGAATCCAGCACCGGTATTGCTTCAGCATATGCTTTGCGGGCCTCAAGAATGCGCGCCTTACGCAGCAGCAGTCCTTCTGATGCCGGGTGCACCTTTAATCCATTATCCACCACATTAAGGGCCGCTTCATGACTTCCTGCCCAGTACTCCATATCCGCAAAGCCGGTAAAAGCATCTTCAGACCCGGGCTGCTGACGCAAAGCCTCATTAAAGTACAGGCGCGCACTATCGTATTGTTTGCTCCAGGTATATACCCTTGCCAAAAAAATAATAATAAGCTCCGTATAATCAGGCTTAATATCCAGGGCTGTTTTAGAAACCTGTATCGCGGTTGTATAGTCCTTTCGCTCAAAAGCCGCATCACGGGCTACTTTAAACAGACTATCAACATCCTGGGCTTTGAGCCCGGAAACAAAACTGGTCGCTACAATCAATATCAGTAAAAGGCGCTGGTTTAGAGTTCTTTTGTTCATTCGGATTTCAACTGACTAGGATTAACATTTTTCAACCTATATACAAAGATAGAGCCTGTTATAAAGATATCAGCAGTTTACCTGATTCTTTGCAAAACACAGCCCTATTTCAGGGAGCGCTTAAATGTACGCAGCAATAAACTAAGCTAACTGAAGATATAGTATCTTTAAAACGGTAAACTTTGATCCCTCCAACAGTTAACATTAAAATATACACGCATGACTGATGATAAACTTGCTGTATTGATCGACGCAGACAATGTACCGTACGCCAATGTAAAAGCAATGATGGAAGAAATTTCCAAAATGGAAACGCCCACCGTGAAACGTATATATGCCGATTGGACAAAGCCTACAGTGGCCGGATGGAAAAGCGTTTTACTGGAGAATGCCATTACCCCATTCAGCAATACAGCTATACCAAGGAAAAAATTCAAGTGATAGCGCTCTTATAATAGACGCCATGGATATTCTTTATTCGGATAAGGTGAACGGATTCTGTATTGTTTCGAGCGACAGCGATTTTACACGCCTGGCTACCCGGCTACGTGAAGCGGGCATGCGCGTTATCGGTTTCGGGAGAAAAAAACACCGCAGCCTTTTATTTCGGCCTGCGATAAGTTCATCTACCTGGAAATTCTTAACAGTAGCCCTGCGGCCAAAAAAACAGCTGCGTTAAATAAAAAGCAAAAACACCGGCCAAAACCGGGCAGCAATGTTGACGCCGATACTATCAAGTTAATATCAGACAGTGTTGCCGACCTGGCGGATGAATCAGGCTGGGCCTTCCTGGGCAATCTGGGCAATTTTATCATTAAGAAAAAGCCCGACTTCGACCCGAGAATTTTCGGCTTCTCAAAATTACTCCCGCTTATCAGGGATATCGGGCAATTTGAAATCGACGAGCGGGAATCGGGGATTCCCAACGTCAGGCATATCTTCGTAAGACAGCTATAAGGGTCACCGGCCGAACGCTGTTTATAGCAAGCATTGCAGAGAACAAGGCTCCTTTTACCATTAATACTTCAGGCGTTGATTTACTTCCAGCAGTAAGATTATATGTTAAAACATAAATATAACGGGGAAAGCGGTTTTTAAAACGTATCTTTAACTTATGTCCGTACTTAACATAGGCGATACAGTAACATTGCTGCCCCGTTTGCCACCACCAATACTTATACTATTCTTGCAATAGATGGCGCTTACCTTACACTATTTCGTAAAGGAGCGCATAAAAATCTAATCATTCATATCAGGTGTATATGCGGTATTGCTTAGCACTTCCTGGCGTTATGCTTCATAACTTTCCAGGCCTCCATTAGGATAATCATTTTGAACTCCATACCTGGTAAGGCTGACAGAAGGAACACTAACCCTATGAATATCGATTAACCTTCTATTCTCCAACTCTGCAAGTAACACCAACACCTTTTCACCTTCGATAGAGAAGCCGGATAACACATCAGACAACCGTATACGAATTTGCGGATTAAGTGTTTTTGCACTCAATGATTTAATGTAATCAAATACTTCTTTGCTCGTTGTCATAAGAATTTATTTAAGCTTATCACCCATTTTGGGGCCAGTAACGATATAAAGCGGGCTACTCCTCACAGCTCTTATGCCATTGCCAGCACCCCAGATCAATCACCCTTTCTTTTCCAGCCCGCCAAAGCGCTATGGCATCGCCTGTAATAAAAATAGTACTTACGGTAAGATCCTCTCCGTCCAGCGTAACTCTCAACAATGACAAATCTTTTGAATGCTTCTTATTCATTTGTAATTTATTAGCTGCCCATACACAATATGGACAAATGAAAGATTATAATCGGCAGTAACTATAAAACACAAATGGAGCAGCTTAAGTAGAATGGTGTTGGAACTGTATTTTTTCTATTGCCCGTTATACATTTAAAGGTAAGCTAATATTGCCGTAACCGTAATAATAATTATAAACAACTGGCAATCCTATCGAATGTACTTTTAAAACGGTATATTTGGAGGTTCTCGCATTTACTTCATGCTGTTTGATCGTTTGTTGAACAATTTCCTGTAAATACAATCAGCAGTTCAACGTTTTAAAGACAACTCATGGCGCTTTTTTACATTTTTGAAACCATTAGCTCCTGCAAATGCTGCTTTCGCGGCGAATGGCATTATTTTAATATGGCTTAAAGTAGTACAAGCACAACGGCAAACGTACACATCTCAATGTTTATGTAATCTGTTCCTGATTTTCTTACTATGTTCAAAGCTGCTATTGCGAAGCAGTATGAACATAAAATCAAATAAGCCAGTATGTCTAAAGTGATTTTGATTGTTGAAGATGAACCCGATTTGATGGAAGTGATCTGCCTGATCTTAGCCTTGGACGAGTATGTACTGGTACCCTGCGCCACGGTGAGGGCTTTTAAACAGGAACTGGAGAAACAATTTCCCGACCTCATTATACTGGATGTGAGGCTACCCGATGGTAATGGCATTGATATCTGCAACGAAATGAAAGGCCATAACGACTTTAAAAGCGACACCTATTATGCTAATGTCGGCTCATTTAGATTCAAAAAATTATCTAAAAACTGTGCTGATGTTTTCATTGAAAAACCATTTTCTATTGACGACTTTCGTACGAGAGTGCGCATGCTGCTTGCCGGTTAACTGGTTTTCAATTGATAAAACTTGGTAATAGCTGCTGTAATACCCGACTATTTAAATGACGGGTAAGAGATGCCTTATTGACAATAAAAATCAAATCCCCATGGTTTGTGGAATTATAATTGCGTAGCTAATCTATTACATATAATGCTGAAGGCGCCGCATTTAAAAGGCGAAAAAGGACGTTTTGCCCTAAGGGCAATTTTTGAAATTACAGGTGCGGCAAAGAAAAACTACTAAACATGGATAGCAATTCTCTCTCACAAAATATTTATATACACTCCGCGGCGATCGGCTTCCCGGACGACGCCCTGATTGTTGTTGACCTAAGCAATAAGATCATTATATGGAGCAGGGAAGCTGAGAAGCTTTTTGAGTATAGCGCTGCAGAAGTTATCGGCAGGCATTTATCCTTCCTGGTGTCGCCCGACAAATTGGAGCGGATAGTAAGCATAGCTCATGAAATTGATATAGAAGTAATAACAGAACTACCCGGCCTGATGATGACTACAAAAAGCGGGAAGCATATTAAATCTGACGTATTACTGTCGCCCGCGAGGGACCGTGATGGAAGAGTAGCCGGCATATTGATGATTGCCCGTGATTTACGAAAAAGTCTGACATTGACTCCTGTTAAGCAAATCCAATGAGCTGATACGGCTAACGTTTGAACGTGCTACAGACTATGCGATCATAACGTTCGACGCTGCGGCAACCATTACAACGTGGAGTAAAGGAGCCGAACTGATATTCGGCTATTCAGAAGCCGAAGCAACCGGCCAACATACATCACTGATATTCACGCCGGAGGATATTGCTAACGGGATAGATGAACTGGAGTTACAAACAGCGCGGGTAAAAGGGCGCGCAGAAGATGAAAGATGGCATATCGGGAAGTATGGCAATCGCTTTTTATGAGCGGCGTTATGATATCTATTCTCAATGACGATAAAACAATTATTGGATATGCTAAGGTTGCACGCGATATCACCAGGCGAAAGATGTTAGAAGAGCAAAAAGATGAATTTATAAAAATTGCAAGTCACGAATTAAAAACTCCGGTAACCACTGTAAAAGCTTTTACCGAAATTTTACTAGAGCGTTTTGAAAAAGTGAAGATCGACAAAGCGCTTCGATGTTACAAACAATGGATGGCCAGGTTACCCGGCTGACAGAGCTTATTCGCACCTTACTGGACACCACCGCTTTAAGTACCGGTAATATACCGATGAAGATGGAAATGGCCGACATGAACAGTATTATTACCGAACAAATCGCCGACCTTGAAAAAATCACCAAAAACCACCGTCTTATTTATCACCCGGGAAATCTGCGGCCGGTAGCTATTGATAAACGGCTGATTGAGCAGGTTCTGATCAACCTTATTTCTAATGCAATCAAATATTCTCCTGCAGGCAGCGATATTATCATTTCCGCTACGGAGAACGAAAAGAAATTATAGTAAAGGTCAAAGATTCAGGTATTGGCATACCGCCGGCTGCTATAAGCAAGATCTTTGACCGTTATTTCCGGGTGCTTAACACCTATACTAACTCGATCTCGGGAATTGGTCTTGGTTTATACATTGTGAACAGCATTATCAATCGCCACGGAGGTGTAATTTCGGTACAAAGTAAGGAAGGTGAGGGATCTGTATTTCAATTCACGCTACCCTTTAAGCAGGTAATTAATTTTTCATAATATCCCCATATGTACGCGGCAATGACCTAACGCCACCTGCTGCAACTGCCGCACCAATCTTTAGCTGATGAAATTTTGCTTCCTGGCCAACCGGAATAATTTGCCCCAAACCCGGGTAACCATTCCCCTTGCTTCCACACTTCCTGTTCGTAAAAGGCGGGCGACTTATTGCTGCGACGGCTCAAAATCCTTTAACATGTTTTGCAGCGCCGAAATTTCGCTTTTAGCTTGTACAGGAAGGCCCCACACGATAAACTGTTCCAGCGCCAGGAGCTGGCTTTTGGTTAACGCCCCTTGGATGGACGTATAACAATTAATCAGGAAAAGAACCTGGTTACCGTTACTTCTGTTAAACTCCCTGCGACTTGGCATGCCATTGTATACGCGGTCATTCTCGACCCAAAGGTACCTGCTTGTTTGTAAATCGAATTTAGTAACATTCATTTTGATAATTATTTAGCGTGTGGTAAAGAGCGTTGTTAAACGGGCTAAGTAGAAAAATACGATCACTATTATTCGAAGAACATAATGCAAATAACGATCCACACCGGCATTTTACCCCGGTCAAAAAAACAATATACTCTTCAGTAAAGTGATGACTACAGGTTCTGGCAGAACCGAAGGAAGAAATGCTGCTACTAAAAAAATTATGCAGACACAGTACTTAATATGATGCCCTATGGAAGCTTTTGCAAGATGGAAAGATATTCCGGGGATATTGTTGCATTTAACCGTTCATGTAACTGCATTTGCGCAACAACTGACTGGAGGTTTTTCTGTTTTCCTGTTAGTATATAGATAGTTTACTTCTGTATTCCTTTGGCGTCATTCCCGTTTTTGCTTTGAAAAGATGGGAAAAATAAGAGAAATTATCGTATCCTAAAACATGGCAAATTTCCTTAACCGACATTTCTGAACTATGCAAGAACTTTTTGCTTCAAGAACTACTCTTTCACGGATCAAATCAATCGGAGACAAGCCTAATTCTTTCCTGGAAATAATTCCCAGGTAATTAGCAGTAATATGCAATTGGTTGGCATAAAAAAGAACACTCTTTTCCTTTTTATAATACATGTCAACCAGAGCATGGAATTTATTGGAGAGATTGACCCCTTGTGAGACTTCCGTATGCCCATGTACATAATCTTTCCACAAATGAACAATTAATGCAATGAGTCTTGCCCTCGCATTAATCAATTCGGGAAACACTAAATCCGAATCTATTTCTTTCTTAATTGCATTAAACTCTTCACTAAATTTCCGATAACCTTCATCATCAAGTTTTAATGCTATATGTTTATTGGAGGATGAAAAAGTATATCTGATTGGCGTAGTAAAAGTTTCCATAAGCGGACTTTTTATCAAAAGTCTCCTGCCGCGTGATTCAGGTGAAATTTTCCATTTAAATATTTTACCGGGAAGATGGATAAATAGCTGTTTTGAACTAAGTTCATATTGTTCCGTATCAGCTATACATTCACCAAAACAATTGTCTAAAAGGATTACAGTAAAAGACTTTTCTGGAAAATAGTTCAACTCCTCAGAGCTTGTAAAGCTTTGATAAGCAACATAAGACTTTTTAATATTGATATATTTATCGTTTACCCGGTCAGTCGAAGAATCACTTTTCTTAGCAGCCATAAACATTCATAATAATTGAAGGCAAATTTACATCTATTATAGATGCTTATCCTCTTTTCAATCAGGTAATTCCATAGGTGTACTGTTGCTTATTATTGATGTATCCGTGCATTTCAGTTAATACCACATATTATTTCGAAGCAAGCTTTTTAAAATAATTTAATCCTGCAGGCAACCAGTTCAACACATCATTTAATGAAAGAATCCCTCCTTGTCTGAGGGACTCTTATAGTCATCTATTGTACATCATTTCACTTCTTCAAAGGGTACGTCTGTAACATCTTCATTACCGTTAACGGATGGATCTTGCCGGGCCTGTTCGTTTCCATTTGAGGCTTCGCCGCCTGGAGTATTCTGCTTATACATGTCTTCGCTGGCAGCGGCCCACGCCGTATTCAGATCCGTTATTGCCTTATCAACACCAATAATTTCCTGGTGCTCATGTGCATATTTCAAAGCAGATAAAGCGCCTTCAATGGCTGCTTTCTTATCTGAAGAAATCTTTTCTCCAAATTCCTTCAGCTGTTTTCCGATTGAAAAATAAGGCTGTCTGCCTGGTTCATCTTTTCTGCTTTTTCTCTTGCGGCTTTGTCTGCGGCTTCGTTTGCTTTGGCATCATTCCTCATTTTTTCTACTTCTTCTTTGCTTAACCCGCTGCCTGCCTCTATGCGAATGGTTTGCTCTTTGCCGGTACCTTTATCTTTGGCGCTCACATTTAAGATACCATTAGCATCAATATCAAACGTTACTTCGATCTGGGGAATGCCCCTGGGTGCAGGAGGAATACCATCCAAATTAAAAATCCCCAGGCTTTTATTGTCTTTTGCCATTGAGCGGTCTCCCTGCAATACATGAACCTGTACACCGGGCTGGTTATCACCTGCAGTGGAAAACACTTCCGATTTTTTTGCAGGAATAGTGGTGTTGGCTGGTATGAGTGTGGTCATTACTCCTCCCATGGTTTCTAAACCAAGCGATAAAGGGGTCACATCTAATAATACAACATCTTTTACCTCCCCGGTGAGTATAGCACCCTGTATAGCGGCTCCAATTGCCACCACTTCATCCGGGTTTACACTTTTATTGGGCTTTCTACCAAAAAACTGTTCTACAATTTGCTGTACTTTAGGAATCCGGGTACTTCCGCCTACTAATATGACCTCGTCGATGTCCTTAGCAGTCAGCCCCGCATCTTTCAACGCTGCCTCGCAGGGTTTCAGGCACCGCTCAATAAAGGGTCTGACAGCTGTTCGAATCTGGATCTTGTTAACTTTATAACCAGATGTTTCGGAACCCCGTCTACGGCAGTCACGTAGGGAAGATTTATTTCTGTTTCCGTGGCAGACGAAAGCTCTATCTTCGCTTTTTCTGCAGCATCCTTTATCCTTTGCAGCGCCATATGATCCTTGCGCAAATCTAAGCCCTCGTTCTTCTTAAACTCATCAGCAAGCCAGTCCATTATAATTTTGTCAAAATCGTCACCTCCAAGATGCGTATCACCATTAGTAGATTTTACTTCAAACACACCGTCTCCCAACTCCAAAATTGAAATATCAAATGTACCTCCCCAGGTCAAATACCGCTATCTTATGATTTCTGTCTTCTTTACCCAATCCATAAGCCAGTGCGGCAGCTGTAGGCTCATTTACAATGCGGCTCACTTTTAACCCGGCTATTTCCCCGGCTTCTTTTGTAGCTTGCCGTTGCGCATCGTTAAAATAAGCAGGAACGGTTATCACTGCTTCTGTTACATCCTGTCCTAAATAATCCTCTGCAACTTTTTTCATCTTTTGCAAAATGATTGCCGATATTTCCTGGGGCGTGTATAAACGACCTTCGATATCTATACGGATCGTATCATTGTCGCCCTTCACCACTTTATAGCTTATATGAGACAGCTCGTTTTGGACCTCGTCAAATTTCCTACCCATAAATCGCTTTACCGACATGATGGTATTGTGAGGATTGGTAATCGCCTGCCGTTTTGCCGGATCGCCAACCTTACGTTCCCCGTTTTTCATGAAAGCCACTATAGAAGGCGTGGTACGCCGTCCTTCGTCGTTAGCGATCACGATGGGTTCATTCCTTCCATTACAGCTACACAGCTGTTGGTGGTACCTAAGTCTATTCCGATTATTTTGCCCATAAAAAGTATTAAGCATTAAAAATATTTTGTGAAGGTTATAACCATATAGCTGGCGTTATCTAAAACACAAACAAGCATTATCCTGCCTATTAATAAATAAAGGCATCTTTTCAGGCCGTCATGTAAAAGTTTCTTTTGCTGGGCATGAATGCGATAGTCCGATATTTTAGCCACTACTACTCCATACACTACCTGTTGTAAAACTAATACCTTTACCAGCATATAGCTTCATGTATAAGGCATTATTAGTATTCAATATTGTGAAATTAATGTCGCAAATAGTTAGGTCTTAATCAACGCTACTACTGCTTCAGCTTACTTTTGTTTATCGAAAGGCAGGTATTAGAAAAAGAGCATTCCCCGGCATCTTTCATTTATAAGTAGAAGATCATTTTAGTAGGGACGCTCCTGTATTGTAATACCCGGATGATGTGGCAATCCTTACTGATCTTGTTTCGGAACCGGGCTCTTAAATGAAAATAAATCAGGAAACATATATTCGGCAATCTACGCTCTGCCAGCTACTGTAAGAAATAAGGGAAAGATTTTACAACCGGCCTTTTTGTTATAAATCAAACATTGAAATGGACTATATAGACTATTATAAAATTTTAGGTGTTCATAAAAATGCAACCGCTGATGAAATAAAAAAGCTTATCGTAAACTGGCCCGCCAACATCATCCGGATCTGAACCCCGGAAATCCGGAGGCAGGAAAGCTATTTCAGCAAATCAATGAAGCCAATGAAGTGCTAAGTGATCCGGAGAAAAGAAAAAATATGATCGATATGGAAAAGACTGGAAACATGCAGAGCAGTTTGAAGAAGCGCGCCGCCAGCAGCAGGCTTACAGCAGTTATAGCGACGATCCTTTCGGGAGCAAGGCAATCCGTTTGCAGGCGGATATCATTCCCACCAGGAGCTGGCAGCCACGATTACTCTGATTTTTTCGCTTCTATGTTCGGCGGTGGTAGTGGCGGCAGGCAAACGAAGTTTAAGGGACAAGATCTTCGTGCCTCACTGCAGATCAAATTATCCGAAGCTTATACTATGCAAAAGAAAACATTTACAGTGAATGGCAGGAATATTCGCATTACCGTTCCTGCAGGAGTTGAGAACGGCCAGGAAATAAAACTTACCGGCTATGGAGGCCCCGGTGTGAACGGCGGTCCCGACGGTGATCTGTATATTACTTTTGAAATAAAGAATGATACGGCTTTTATACGGCGGGGAAACGACCTGTATACCACCGTGCCGTTGAATCTTTATAAAGCTATATTAGGCGGAGACGAAACCGTTCATACACTATCCGGTACGGTAAAACTTAAAGTAGCCCCGGAAACGCAGAACGGTACAAAAATACGGCTGAAAGGAAAGGATTCCCGGTTTATAAAAAGGAGCACACATATGGAGACCTTTATATAACATACGACGTAAAGCTCCCTACCAGTATTACAGCAAAAGAAAAAGATTTATTTGAACAGCTCTCTAAAGAGCGCGCTAAATAGAAGAGGTATGCGGTCAAAAAAATTTCAATAGAACAGTTTTGTATCTACCACGAAATAGAAACATCTTTTGTTCAACAATTGAATGAGTATGGATTGATTGAACTTGTTCATTCCGGTAAAAAAAAATACATAACGTTTGAGCAACTGCCCGATATCGAAAAATTTATCCGGATGTATTATGAACTGCAAATCAATATTGCGGGGATAGATGCCATTCATCATTTACTTACCCGTATAGAACTGCTGCAACAAAAATTAAAACAACTGGAAAATGCTTCGGAATCATAGTCTCAAACAACCTGCCAACGATACATATTCAATGAATTTACAATGAGTGTAGAAGCAATCATAGAAGAACAGGCTTATCATTTTCTGAAAGGGCTCGTTATCGAATTTGATGGCGACAGGGAAGCTTTATTCGTTATCAGGCAATTTCTTAGCACCGGCAGTATAGACGCTTCCCAGGAGCATCTTTTAAAAACACAACTGGCAGATACGCTTAAAATAGCTGGCATTGGTATACCCTTTATATTAATACCCGGAGCCTCTGTTTTAATGCCGATCTTGTTAAGGGTAGCTTCAAAATACCGTATCAACCTATTACCGGTTGCATTCTCAAACAACAAAGGCGCCGTATAGCAGCCTATAAATACAATCTTAACTTCAAAAATATAAAAAATGGCAACAGCAAACACCTACCTCACGTTCAACGGTAATTGTGAAGAAGCGTTCACTTATTACCAAACCATATTTGGTGGACCTTTTGGGCATATTGCCCGGTTCGGGAATTGCCCGCTGATCAGGGATACGAGGTTACCCCGGAAAACAAGAACCTGATTATGCATATCTCCCTGCCAATAGGCAGTTCCGTATTGATGGGATGTGATGCAGATGAGCAGGGCGCCCAATCCCTCGTGCAAGGAAATAATTTCTCGGTATCCGTATCGGCTACCAGTAAAACCGAAGCAGAAAAAATATTTTCAGGTCTTGCTGCATACGGTCAAATAGCTGTGCCCCTGGCTGTAGCTTTTTGGGGCGACTTGTTTGGAATGGTAACCGACCAGTTTGGTATTAACTGGATGGTAAGTTTTAATGAAAAGGCCTAAATAATTTTCAACCATTAAACAAAGGTGGCCGCCATTCCATTGCCATCGTTCTGCCGGTAAATGAAGCAAGGCGCATCTGTATGCTTTTAGAAACAGCAATGCCAATTTAATTCGGTTTAACGCTCTTTTCTCCCGGCTTTTAATTTGAAAAATCATCCAGCATGTCCAGTGTTGGTACGAAAAACAGGTACCCGGTTTTTGCAGTGCTGAAATCCAGTAAACGGTCATAATTTCCTTCCGGCTCACCGATAAACATTTTGTCCAGCATCTTTTTTACTGTGCTGAAAGTACTTGCATAAGCAATAAAATAAGTACCCATTTCGTTGTTTCCTATATTTCCGAAAGGCATATTATCGCGAATAATTTTAAAATCGTCTCCCACGTTGGCAACCGCGCTATGTGAGTTTTTGGGCTTTACCTCATCCGGCATTTCAATATCACTTGCCTTATGCCTGCCAAATACGGCTTCCTGTTCCGGAAGGGATAATGCATTAAATGCTTTCAGGTCGTGAAGGTATTTCTGTACAAAAAGATAACTACCATTCTTATATGCCGGGTCGCTATCTCCGATAAGGCCAAAATAAGCCCGCTGCTTTTCTCCGTGTGGGTTCTCTGTGCCATCTACAAATCCAAGGATCGACCGCCCGTCCCAATACCTGAAACCGTGCACTTCTTCCACGCATACAGCCACAAGGCCCAAAATATCAGATATGGCCGCTGCCATATCATAGCATATTCCTCTATTATTGAAGGACCTGAGATGAAAAAATGCAAATCGCCTTTAGTCGAAGGAGCAGTATGCCTGGCGCCGGAAACAGGACTAAAATTTACTAGCTCTTGGGGAAGAGGAACCGGCAACTGAAGCCTTATCCAGGCATCATGCCCGATACCCATCACACAGCTCTCACTGTTGTCCTGAAAGCGAACATCCGCAGAATGATTCAGGTTAATCACTAATGCACAAAGCCTTTTAAACGCATCTTTAATATCAATGTCATCCTTAAAGTTCCAAACCATAAACAAGGTATTGTTGCCATGGTAATCCAGTACATTTTGGGGTGCAGGGTTTGTATCTAACATCAATTCTAAGAATTAAAAAGGTTTGTTGTTTATTTTTTACAAAGATATAAGCTCATAAAAAGCAGTTTGATTTTTAATGCTCACCATGCTGCAATCAACAGTTGCCACTCCTGTTCCAAGGTATTTAAAGACAGATATTGCAAAGGCGATTAGTCTAAAAAACCATGCGTATTTTCTCTGCTGATCTCTATATGTTTGCCTGTCAATTCCAGTAAGCTAGCTTCTATCATTTCGCACATACTGCTCAATGCAAGATCATTGGTATCCGTACCAAAGGGCTCCTCTATTTCATCAGCGATAGCTTCAAACGCTACAAAGGTATACGCTATAAATACCACTATAAAAGGAGTTAGCCAGCTAAGACTGTCTACAAGTCCGAAAGGCAGCAAAAAGCAATAGATGTAAACGGTGCGGTGCAGCAGCACGCGATAGCTGTAGGGTATCGGAGTAGAAACAATCCTTTCGCACCCTCCTATTACATCCGCTATTTTATCAATGTTCTCATCAAAACGGGCCTGCTGTATAGCATCTATTTTGTTTTCACTCCTTGCCTTTTGCACCCATTCTGCTAACAACCTCATAATAACTACCGGCTTATACTGTTCCTGCGCAACTGTTTTAAAGTGTTGTTCGCTCAACCTGCGCTCAAGGTCCTGGAGCGGATCTGTTCCTCTTAACTGGTGTTTGAGCGAATAAGTGCAGGCGGTCAGCATTCTTACAAACTTCGTAATCTCGTCATTACTGAACGGTGCATTCGTCAATGTTAAAGCCTGGCGCGTTAATGATCGGGTAACATTAAGCAGGGCACCCCATAGCTTACGTCCCTCCCAAAATCGTTCATAGCTTGCATTATTACGAAACCCCAGGAACAAAGCCAGCACAAATCCAAACAATGTCAGCGGCGCCGGATTTAGCGGCACTTTATATGAAAGAATATGCCCATGCAGGTATACAATTACAAATGATAATAAAAACAGTGCCAGCAGGCGTGGCAGTAGTTTAGGAAGCACAGATCCGTGCCACACAAAAAGCATCCTGAACCAGTGTTCTTTCTTTCTGATGATCATAGTTCTAAGATACCCATTAATCGGGAAAAGTTCTTTGCATATGTGATGCCGTTGAAAGCTTCATCAACCGGCGCCGGATTTTTTTATTCCTGGTATTACCGGATACGTTGAACTGCATGCCTGTTTAGCTACCAGCACGCTGCCATTCCTTATCGTTGTAGTTGCCCGCGATAAAGCATTTCGTCTACCTTTTCATATATTCCGGGATCATGTTTCCTGATTTTTATTTTTACATATTTTGAAGCGGGCATATTGCTTTCTTTTACTACGTTGTTTACAGATACCAGCACATTCGTTTCCGGGAAATAGGTAACCGTATTTTTTTTCGGGAATAGGATAGGCAACAATAATAAACAGAGGCGCAATCCGTTCAATGCCGTCATCGTAATTAAACAGGTCTACCTTATCGCCCGTTTTAAAGCCGGCCTTACCGATATCCTTTTGATTCATGAACACCACGCGCCGCTCATTATGTATGCCGCGATAACGGTCATCAAGGCCGTAAATGGTTGTATTAAACTGGTCGTGCGTTCGGGTTGTAGCCATCATGTACTCGTCATCAGCCAACCGGTTGTCAGGAATCTCCGTAATGGTAAATGGGGCACGATAATCGTATTGCTTTGCGAACCGCTGTTCATCGCGGGCTGCATTGGGTAAATAAAACCCTCCTTTTTCCCTTACCCGCTTATTATAATCTTCAAAACCAGGAATGCACTGTTCAATATCATCTCTTATAGCGTCATAGCTGTCATGGTAGCGTTGCCAGTTCACTACAGCCCGGCTGCCCAACGTAGCCATTGCCATACGGCAAACGATCTGGGCTTCATTAACAAGGTTGTTTGATACGGGATCTAACATACCCTGGGAATGTTGTACTACGCCCATGGAGTTTTCAGTAGAGATCATTTGCACTTCACCGTTAACAATATCCTTATCGCTACGCCCGTAAGTAGGTAAAATCAACGCCTCTTTGCCATGAATTAAATGCCCCGGTTTAGTTTGGTAGAAACGCAGGCCAGTAAATTAAGTTTACGCAAGGCATTGGCGGTATACGTTGTATCGGGGGTTGCCGATAGGAAATTACCTCCCATACAAAAAAGAACCTTTATCTTTTCTTCATGCATCGCTTTAATAGCCCTCACTACATCGTACCCGTGTTTACGCGGCATTGCAAAACCGTAAAATTTTTCGAGGCGGTCCAGTTGCTCATTCGATGGCTTTTCATCGATCATCATTGTTCGGTTGCCTTGCACATTGCTATGGCCCCGTACCGGACAAACACCGCCGCCTGGTATACCAATGCTTCCTTCAGCAACAAAATATTCAGTATTTCCCGGATCATGTCCACGCCGTTAGGTTGCTGGGTAAGCCCCATTCCCCAACAGATGATAATGCGCTTTTTAAACGCAAGCATCTGGGCAGCCTCGTAAATGGCTGCTGCCTCAAGTCCTGCCTCTGCAGCCAGATCATCAAGTTTATATTTTGAAAATTGCTCAACGAATGAATCAAAATTCACCGTTTTTTCTTTTATAAACCCATGATCCAATACTTCACCTGGAGACGTTTTTTCAAAATCCAGCAACAGCAGCTCGATAGCCTTCAAAAACGCCATATCCCCGTTTATTTTCACCGGCAAATACAGGTCTGCAAGCTTTCCTCCATGTCCTAAAACACCCGATACTTCCTGCGGATTGCGAAAGCCCATCAGGCCTGCTTCCGGCAACGGGTTGACCGCTATAATTTTTGCGCCGTTCTTTTTCCTTTTTTGCAAGCGCACTCATCATTCTTGGTGCATTAGTACCAGGATTTTGTCCTATAATTATAATAACATCTGTGTCATAAAAATCTTCCAGCTTCACCGTTCCTTTACCAATACCAATGGCAGGACGTAAGGCCGACCCGGACGTTTCATGGCACATATTGGAACAGTCGGGCATATTGTTAGTACCCCATTCTTTTGCGAAAAGCTGGTACACAAAGGAAGCTTCATTGCTGGTTCTGCCTGATGTATAAAATGCCGCCTCATCAGGAGCGTTCAGTGCATTCAAATGTGCTGCAATTTTCTTAAATGCTTCATCCCAGGTAATAGGCTGATAATGGGTAGCCCCTGGGGCAGGTACATCGGTTCGGTTAGTCGCCCCAATTTTCCAATATGGTAATCATTCAGTTTTGCAAGATCAGTGATTGAGTTTTTGCGAAAGAACTCCGCAGTAAGTTTTTTAGAAGTGGCTTCCTCCGCCAGGGCCTTTGCGCCATTCTCGCAATATTCGGCTATGGGAGAGCGTTCATCGTCAGGATCGGGCCATGCACAACTGGGGCAGTCGAAGCCCTTAAACTGATTCATTTTCAGTAAAGCCAGGTTTCCCCTGAAAAAGTTTTTTCTTCAACAAGATCTTTCATGGCGGCTATTACAGCAGGTACACCAGCCGCCCATGTTTTGGGTGGTGTTATACGGAGATCCAGTAGTTTAAACGGGTTCTCGGCATTAGTATCCGCTTTCAGAGCTGCTCCTGTTTTCCTTGTATGCTGGGGTGCGGGAGAATGTTCGTTTTCCATAAACACAGGAATTATTAACAATTTAAGGAAGGATTGGGATAGTTATCGCTTTGATCTTCGGTAGTATTGTCAATACAAACGAAGTCCTTTTCAACAAGAATTTTCACCATTCCTGTTTGCCCTGTAAAGCCTGTCTTTTCGGTGTTAACCAACTCATCAATCATCACTCCAGGCATTTTCAGCACTATTTTATTTTCAATAATTGCGGCAGACATCACCCTGTCGTCAGTGCTTTCTATCATATAAACAAACAAAGAATTGACAAACTGCGTACAACTCTTTACAAACCCTTTTTGTCCTAAACCGGTAATGTCTGATTTAGTGAGGCGAAATCTTACAGCGTTGTCTTTAATTCTGATCGTCATGTAGGCCAGGTATTCTTATGAAATTACTTCGATGATAAATATTGAACTTATCTTTTTAAGGAACCCCAGAAGTGTAATATCTGCTTCCCGGGCTAATGTAACCGCCAGCGTAGAAGGAGCACCAATAGCCGCAACAATTGAAATGCCCGCCATCGCTGCTTTTTGAATCAACTCAAAGCTGGCCCTGCCGCTTAAAACTAAAATATGGTTTTGTAAAGGAAGCAGGTTATTTACAAATGCGTGACCAATTAATTTGTCAAGCGCATTGTGCCGTCCCACATCTTCTCTTAAAAATAACAGGCGCCCATCAACCGAAAATAGCCCTGAAGCATGAATGCCACCTGTAGCTGAAAATTCATCCTGGGTAGCTCTTAGTTTTTCAGGCAATGAATAAAAAATTTCGGGGTCAATAGTCAGGTTTTCCTTATCCAATTTCCGAAAAGGGCTGACCGTTTTGATAGCTTCAATAGATGTTTTACCACAAACACCGCAACTGGATGTAGTATAAAAATTGCGATCTGATTTTGATAAACGTGGCATAACATCTTCCTTCAACTCAACCGATACCACATTCTCATCCAGGTAACAAATATTTTTAAGCTGGTCAAAGGATGCAATGATCCCTTCTGTGAAGAGAAAGCCTGGAGCAAGTTCAAAGTCTTTTCCCGGCGTCCGCATGGTTACCGAAACAGTAGACTGCTGCTGTTTCTTTTGAATGCAGTAACTTATTTTTATTTCAAGAGGCTCTTCAACAGACAACGTATCAATATAAGAATGGGTTATGCTCCCGTACACTTTTTGAACGGGCACTTTTTAACAGAAGCCGGTTCTAACCCGTTCATTTGCATAGCTAATAATTTTTTGAGATTGAATCTGCTGCACTACAATTAAAATTAAAAAAATCTGTTGATCAAACAGATAAATGATATTTGAGAAAGAATATTAACGTGAAATACGATAATATCTGATAGTGTTATCACTTTTTATAACAGGAATAATAGCGAGTTCTCACCTGAGAACGCTATTTTATAGCCCCGAACTTATCTTTATAGGCCTTGGGCGTTTCGCCTGTGATCTTCTTAAAGGAGGTGGAAAAATACGAGGGGCTCGAAAAACCCGTTTGGTAAGCAATTTCAGCAAATGACAATCCTCCCTGCCTGATCAGGTACCTGGCTTTTTGAATCCGCTGGTCCAGGATGCATTAACGCCCATCTGTAACAATGGTTTAATTCTCCGGTATAGCTGGATCTTTGACAACCCTATTTCCCGGCAAAGGTCTGCTACGGAAAAATGCTCGTTGGAGAGGTTCTTCTCTATAATAGCATTGAAATCTGCCAGAAAGCGCTTTTCATTTTTACCGCCGGCCGGCTGCACTTCTTTGGGAATGGCGGCGGTAAGATGCTCTTTAAATGCTGCCGGTTTTCCAGCAGTCCGCGGATGGTTTGCTCTAACACATCGATGCGAAATGGCTTTACCAGGTAAGCATCTGCATTGGTGCGCAATCCTTCTACCTTGTTTTCATCTGTTGTTTTTGCCGTAAGCAATACGATCGGAATATGCGCTGTGCGAATGTCCGACTTCAGCGCCTTGGTAAGCTGCAAGCCATCGGTTTCCGGCATCATAACGTCAGATAAAACCAGGTCGGGAAATTCCTCAAAGGTTTTCCGGATGCCTTCCTGTCCGTTCCTGGCCGTAATGACACGGTAAGCCCCCGCAGCCTTTCGGAAAGAAACTGGCGCAGGTCATCATTATCTTCCACCACCAGGATACAACCCTTGGGGTACTGCAGCTCAACTGGTGCCGGTGTGTCCTGTACCAGCGGCGGAAGCGTATGATTTTCTATATGAAAACTTTCCACCCATTCCGGCATATTGTTTTGGTAGCGGGAAAGCTCTGCTCTTAATACTCCCGGCTCCTGAAGCAGAGCATCGCCCAATGGCAACGAAACCACAAATACAGCGCCCTGGTTCTTTTCACTTTCTACCCGGATGGTTCCTTTATGTAGTTCTACCAATTCTTTCGACAAGGCCAGCCCTACTCCTGTTCCATTCTGGCTTCGTATATTGCCCTGGTAAAAAAACTCAAACAGCCTTTCCTGTTCCTCGCGGCTAAGCCCTACACCAGAATCTGCTATTTTTATCAGCGCAGCCTGCCGCGATGCATCCGCTTCAAGGGTTACGTATACATGCCCCGCATCCGGTGTAAATTTGAAAGCATTAGAAAATACGTTGAACAACACCTTCTCTATCTTTTCGGGATCGATCCAGCACTTTAAAGAGGTTTCTTTTGTAAAGAAACGAAAATCAATACCCCGTTGCTGCGCCAATGCTTCAAAAGAAGACAGCAATTCATTTACAAATAATACGAGATCCGTTTCCTGTACCCGGAGGGTCATTTTACTCAATTCCAGTTTGCGGAAATCCATTAGCTGGTTTACCAGAAGCAGCAAGCGGGAAGCATTTTTCCGGATCAGCGAGAATTGTCCCCGCAGGGGCGCCGGCGTACGCGGGTTTCGCAAAGCTTCTTCTGCCGGTGCCAGAATAAGTGTTAACGGGGTTTTCAGTTCATGCGACACATTGGTAAAAAAGTTCAGCTTCTGTTCGCTCACATCCTGCACTTTCTGAGCCATTTCATTAATTTGTTCGCTTTGGGAGCGGATCTCATTATTTTGCGCACGCAGTAATTTATAGGCCCGGATATTTTTTCTTCTTAAATAGATCAGCAAACCAGACAGCATCAGCAACAGGATAAGCGTTCCCAGCAGAATTGCTATCAGATTTTTTTGCGTACGGAATGTTTTGGCCTGGCTTTTCAGCAAAAGATCCTGCCGCACAATATCTTTTGCTGCGCGATCACTTTATTAAACTGCTGCTGCAGCATCACCACGTTGGTACTGTCCACGATGATTGTTCTTAAAAAATCGCGCTTGGGCACCTGGTGTTGGTGCAGGATACGGGCCGCTGCCCGCACTGCCTCTCCTCCCCTGTTGGATAAAGAACAGAAGCCAGCAACGTCTTATTTTCCACGAACATTAAACCTGTTGCCGGTTGTGCATCTACACCAATGATTTTGATATCCGGAAAACCAAGCTCCCTGCAGATAGTTGCTGCTGTATTGGCCATTATATCATTGTGCGCAAAAATCAGCTGTGTATGCCGTAACTGCTCCTTTAAAGCCGGCAGCTGTCGCCTTACACCTTCCAGCCAGTCGCCCTGAATTAACTGAACCTTTATACCGGGAAAATCGGCCATTACCTCCGCAAATCCCTTTTCCCGCTGCCGGGCGGGTGTGGATGATTGTAGTCCGGTTATTTCAATAATATTTCCTTTATGATTCAGAAAATTGGCTGCATACTGCCCCGCCAGCTTTCCCACTTCGGTATTGTTGGCGCCAATAAAACTGGTATAGGAGCCCGAGTTAATGTCCCGGTCTACCGTAATTACAGGAATCCCGCTTTTATATACGCTGTCGATAATAGGCGTAAGCGGGGCTGCTTCATTGGGGGAAACGATCAGCAGGTCGATCTTTTCCTTCATCAGTTCGCGGATCTGCCGCACCTGTGTTTCGCTATTGTAATCTGCCTGCTTATAAATGATATGCATTTCCGGGTTGAACACAAGCTCCCGGTCTATCTCCGCCTTCATTTCCTTTCTCCAGGCGTCTGCATCTCCCAGCTGTGAGATCCCGATCACATACCCCTGTTGCTGCGGCGGTGTACAGCGGGCGCCGGCAAGCAGTAAAAGATCAGAACAGCTAGCTGTCTTTTTTACCCAAGGCAATCGTTTTTGGGAATATCACAACTCAAATTTAACAGTATTGGCATACAAATTTGAAATTTATTGATACTATAATAAAAGTTCATTCATTTTAACAGATTTGAATAGTATCGCAATTAAATGATAATCAATTAAAAAAGAAATCGAATCTTTTTAAAAATTCAAAAGCAATTGATACGAAATCAAAATAAAACCGCGCCGGGTTCCAGCTATTTTCACACCGCATTAAAAATAACGATTGGAATATGAAAACTAAACTTGTGTTCTGGAGTATTGTAATTGCCCTCGGCGGTTTATTGTTTGGCATGGACGTAGCGGTTATTTCCGGCGCGGAACAACAAATACAACACCTATGGAACCTCAGCGATGTATTACACGGCCAGGCCCTGGCATCAGCATTATACGGAACCATCATAGGAGCCCTGTTTGGCGGTGTTCCGGCCGAAAAGTACGGGCGTAAAAAGTATTGCTTTGGATCGGTATTATATTTTTTATATCGGCCATCGGCTCCGCCATTGTTAATGATGTTTTTTTTTTTATGGCATTTCGCTTTTTAGGCGGCCTGGGAGTAGGTGCCTCATCGGTGGTAGCGCCGATGTTCATTACCGAGATAGCGCCTGCCAAAAACAGGGGAAACTGGTAGCTACTTTTCAGTTTAACATAGTCTTTGGCATACTGCTGGCCTATTTATCTAATTACCTGCTAACCGGCCTGGGCGATGAGGCGTGGCGATGGATGCTGGGTATACTGGCCCTGCCTGCCGCTTTGTTTGTGGTACTGCTGTATTTTGTTCCCGAAAGTCCGAGGTGGCTGATGGTGCACCGGAACGACTATGCTACTGCGCGCAAAATCCTGGAAGTTTCTGACCCTGAAGGAGTAGAAGATGCCATTCAATCCATACAGCAGGATGTAAGAGCCGAACAGGAAAAAGCAAGCCTTTCGGTTTTCTTCTCCAAAAGATTTCGCAAAGCTATCATCATGGCGGTATTAATAGCTATGTTCAACCAGCTTTCGGGCATCAATGCCATTATTTATTTCGCTCCCCGTGTATTTGAGCTGGCGGGGCTGGGCAAAAGTGCCGCTTTTTTACAAAGTGCCGGTGTAGGCTTGGTAAACCTCATCTTTACAATGTTGGGATTATACCTGATAGACAGACTGGGACGTAAAAGGCTTATGTTGATCGGCTCGCTTGGCTATATTCTGTCTCTCGGCGCCATAGCGGGTGCCTTCTATTTTCAATACCTCGGCGGCATGATCGTTCCTCTGCTGGTTTTTATTTTCATCGGATCTCATGCCATAGGGCAGGGCGCTGTTATATGGGTATTTATTTCGGAGATATTCCCTAACCAGGTACGCTCCTACGGTCAATCTTTAGGCAGCTCTATACATTGGATAATGGCAGCGCTGGTAACCAGTGTTTTCCGTTTTTTGCCAATAGCCCGTCTATAGGACCTGCAAAAATATTCTTGTTTTTTATGATCATGATGATACTGCAACTGCTGTGGGTTTTATTTAAAATGCCCGAAACCAAAGGAGTATCATTAGAAGAAATGGAAGAGAAACTGGGAACGGGTTTAGTGAGCGCTAAATAATGAGCAGGGTGGTTAGCTATTTGCTACTCCCCGCTCCCTGCTACACCCTATTCCCTGCTTGCTTCAAACCAACACATTTTTTAATTATCAATAACGATTGCAATGATCAACAAAACCAATGAAGTGGTATGCTTTGGGAGATTCTTTGGGACGTGCTGCCCGATCGGGAATTACCGGGAGGAGCTCCGATGAATGTGACCTACCATTTAACAAAGCTGGGCAGAACAGCTACGCTTATATCGCGGATTGGAGCCGATGAAAGAGGTACCGAATTACAAAAAGTTTTTGAAGGGAAGGGGATAGATATCAGTAATCTACAAACCGATCAAAATTACCGTACGAGTATTGTTTTAGCTACACCCAACCAAGCCGGAGACATGAAATACCAGATTGTTGAAGATGTTGCCTGGGATTATATTGAACGGCAGGCGGACCACGAAGCGCTTGTTGCAGGCGCCCGCTATTTTGTTTTTGGCAGCCTGGCTACACGCTGCGAAGTATCAAGAAATACTTTGTTTGAGCTAATGGAAATCCCTGTACGGAAAGTACTGGATATTAACCTGCGGGCTCCTTTCATTAATAAAGACTGCCTCGAATACCAGCTGGGTAAAGCGCAGGTGCTTAAAATGAATGAAGAAGAACTGGTAATGGTGTCTGGCTGGTATTCCAACACCCGCAGGTTCGAAGACAAAATAAAAGTGCTTCAGGACCGGTTTCAAATTGAGACAATTATAGTAACCTGTGGTGCAAAAGGAGCCATTGTCAACTACGATCATAGATTTTATTACCACAACGGCTTTAAAGTAAACGTAGCTGATACAATTGGCAGCGGCGATAGTTTTCTGGCAGCGTTTTTATCAAAATTCATCGCCGACAGAAATGTAGAATCGGCGCTCGCTTTTGGCTGTACCGTGGGAGCATTTGTAGCAACGCAGGAAGGAGGATGCCCTGAATACACGCCAGAAGACATAGAGCACTTCAGCGCCAAAACACTGGCTAACACACCATCAATGACTATCTAATAAACCTCAGCAAAAATTGTTTTATGAAGAAAATCCTAATTGCTTTGTTCATGCTTTGTATCGGGTATTTACAGGCCCAGCAGGTTTCAATAAGAGGTACTGTTACCGAAAGCGCCACAAAAGCCCCTTTACAGGGCGTTACAGTAAGCGCCGCCTCGAAAACCGTTTTTACAGACAGCCTGGGAAAATTTACCATATCAGTTACTGCTAATGAGATGCTGCAGTTTTCATATGTAGGGATGTTACCGAAATCGGTTGCAGCAACTGGCAATATGAATGTTGAACTAACACGTGATTTTTCAAACCTTAACCAGGTGATCGTAACCGGCTATCAGACACAACGGAAAGCCGATCTGACGGGTGCCGTGAGTGTGGTGGATGTAGATGAAATGAAAAAACAAGCGGTAGCCAACCCTATTAAGGCGTTGCAGGGACAAATACCGGGCATGAGCATTACCTCTAACGGCGCTCCCAGCGCACCTGCTACCATCCGGATACGGGGAGTAGGCACACTGAACGATAACGACCCTTTATATATTATAGACGGATACCCACAAAGGCAGGGATGCATGAGCTGAACCAGGCCGATATAGAATCGATACAGGTACTGAAGGATGCATCATCGGCAAGCATCTATGGTTCGCGTGCTGCCAATGGCGTGATTATTATCACTACCAGGCATGCAAAGGATCGGGTACAGCTGTTAACCTGAATGCCTATACAGCTGTTTCCAATTACTTAACCAAAATAAAAATGCTGGATGCCGAACAATACGGTCGCGTGTTGTGGCAGGCAAATATCAACAGTGGCTTCGACCCTAACAGCAACAGTATACAGTACCGTTACAACTGGCATGTAGATGCCGCCAGCAACCAACCGGTGCTGGATAATGTATTTGTACCGGAATACCTCGATCCGGCGCAAACTATTAAAGCGGCCAATACCAACTGGTTCAATGAAATATCCCGTACCGGCGTGGTGCAGAACTACGACCTGCAGCTGTCTAATGCCACACCCAGCGGCAATTACTTACTATCGCTTGGTTATTTTGACAACAAGGGTATTATTAAAACAACCGGCTTCAACCGTATATCTGCACGTCTCAATTCCGACTTTAAATTATTCGATAACAAGTTAACGATCGGGGAAAACCTGAGCGTTACAAAAACGAAGGAAGTTCAGGCTGATGTGATCAACGCTGCCATCCAGGCCGTACCGCTTATACCGGTACATACCACAGACGGTGTGGGATGGGGCGGCCCGGTTGCCGGTATGAACGACCGTCAAAACCCGGTTAGGCTGCTGGAAGACAATAAACAAAATTACTATAACTACGTGCGCGTATTTGGTAATTTCTTTGCCGATTTAAAAATATTGCCCTCGCTGGTTTTCAGGTCTAACGTAGGCGTGGACTATGGCAATTATAGCTCCCGCAACTGGCAGAAAAAATACCAGAGCGGCTACCTGGTGGGTTCGGTCAACAAAGTGATCAATACGCAAAATCATATTATGAACCTAACCTGGACCAATACCATAAATTATAAGCTCAATAAGGGCAATAACAGGTTAGATGTAGTAGCCGGAACCGAATACTATCAGTCTACCACTAGTTTCTTTAATGCGTCGCGTGAGGGTTATGTGCTGGAAGCACCCGACTACATGTACCTGAATGCGGGTACCGGCATCAAAGACAATAGTGGCTACGGTATGAAAAACGTATTGATGTCTTATATAGCCAAAGCCAATTACTCATTTAAAAACAGGTATCTGCTCTCTGGTACATTAAGATACGACGGATCTTCCAGGTTCGCCAGAACAACCGGTTTGGACTATTTCCGGCCTTTTCTGCTGCATGGCGCCTGAGCGAAGAAACATTCATTAAAAACGGTGTACCATTGATCAGTGATTTGAAAATACGCTATGGCTGGGGACGCACGGGTAATGAGCAGATCGCCAACAACGCCATCTATAATATATATCTTCCCTCCTACAATATAACAGCCTACGATATTAGCGGCAAAAAAGCGGTGTGCTGCCGTCGGGATTTTATCTTTCGCAAAATGCCAATCCTGATCTTAAATGGGAAGCAACCGCTATGTCCAACTTTGGAATAGACTATGCATTCGCCAATAATAAGGTATATGGAAGCGCAGATTATTATATTAAGAAAACATCCGACATTCTCATACTGCCTCCTTATATCGGCACGCTTGGTGAAGGCGGCAACCGCTGGGTAAACGGCGCTTCGATGCAAAACAAAGGCTTTGAGTTTATACTGGGTTACCGGGATAATTTAACGGAAGACTGGTCGATCGACCTTACCGGCAACTTCGACATTGTTAGAAACAAAGTCACCAAGCTACCTGCGGAAGTGGTGAATGCCTACGGAGGCGATGGCCGGGGCCAGAATATCCTGGGCAGAACCATTGGCTCTTACTTTGGATATATAGCCGACGGGCTGTTTCAAACCCAGGATGAAGTAAATGCCCATGCAGATCAACCCGGGAAGGCGCCGGGAAGAATTCGCTACCGGGACCTGGATAATAATGGCGTGATCAATGACTTTGACCGTACCTGGATTGGCATACCCATACCTAAATTCTCTTACGGCCTTAATGCGAATATCAGTTATAAAAATATTGATTTCTCCTTTTTTACTGCAGGGGCTTGGCAAAGTAGATGTGAATAATGAGGCTAAAAGATTCACAGATTTCTGGAGCGCTGTAGAATCCTCCTCTAATAAAGGACAGCGCCTGCTTGACGCCTGGTCTCCTGCCAATACCGGTTCTACCATTCCTGCGCCTGTTTGACTGATAATAATTTTGAAGCAAGAGCTTCCACCTACTTTATAGAAAACGGGGCTTACCTGAAGCTAAGAAACCTCCAGCTGGGATATACGCTCAACAAAAAACTGATGACCAGGTTAAAAGTAAAATCCTGCCGGTTTTATATCGGAGGCGATAACCTGGGCATACTGTTAAAATCAAAATCTTTTACCGGGTTAGACCCGGAAAGTCCGGCCTATGCCTATCCTAATCCTACTGTATTTACCGGAGGCGTTAACCTGAAATTCTAAAAATCAACAAAATGAACAAGAATATACTAATAATAGCTATAGCCTTTATCTCATTTACATCCTGTAAAAAAATGCTGGAGGTAGGACCAAGAGGCTCTTTATCTGAAGAGCAGGTAGCTACTCCGGATCAGGCAGAAGGCTTTGTAATAGCAGCTTATTCACAGCTTGGAAACGACGAAATAAACCGTGCATTCAGCATGTACCAATATGGAAATGTGCGCGCCGACGACGCTTATAAAGGTGGCGGCGGCATTAACGATGGTGATGTTTTTCATGCGATGGAAACATTTGTAACATCGCGGCCTGATCAATGGAATTACGATGGCATCTGGTTCAATATTTACGTGGGCATCAGAAGAGCCAATGAAGGGTTACGCATTTTAAACAAGCTCAATGCAGGCGAGTTCCCGTTGCTGGAAACCCGTAAAGCGGAGCTGCGGTTTTTAAGAGGCTACTGGTACCTGATGATTGAAAATCTTTTCAAGCAGGTGCCTTATATAGATGAAAATGTGCTACCCGCCAACTATAAGCTGGTAAAAAATAATGAACTGACACGCGACCAGATACTGGAAAAAATAGCAGCAGATTTTGAGTTTGCGGCCCAGGCCCTGCCTGCCAAACAACCGGAAATTGGCCGTGTTAACAAATATGCGGCTTATGCATTCCTTGCCAAAACAAGGCTGTTCCAGGCATATAAGCAAAATGAAACACATGCTGTAACAGGTATTGATCCGCTTTTGCTGCAAAAAGTAATTGATGCCGCCGATATAGCACTAAACTCCGATTATAAACTGCAGGACGACTTTGCCAACAACTTTTTGCCCGGCAGTTTTGAAAATGGCGTAGAGGCATTGTTGTCTGTTCAGTTCTCCAGTAACGATGGTGCGGGACGCGGACGTGTAAACTTTGGCGATATGTTGACGGTACCGCAGGGTTTGGGCTGTTGCGATTTTCAGAAGCCCTCGCAAACACTCGTTAACGCCTTTCGCACCAGCACGGCCGGTATACCGCTATTGGACACTTACAATGACCAGAATGTAAACTTCGGCATTAATACAGTTGATCCCAGGATCGACCATACCGTATCAAGGCCCGGTGCACCCTGGAAATACGAGCCTGCCCGGGTGGTTACGGAAGCCTGGAGCAGAAATGTGCCTATCTACGGCGTTTATAACTCTATGAAGGAAAATGTATCGCCTGCATGTGACTGCTTTATAAATCTTGCGCCTTTCTTCGGTAATACCAAAGCGCGCATCCTCATCAGGTATGCAGATGTAATGCTCTTTAAAGCAGAAGCGCTGATTGAACTGGGAAGGCAGGGCGATGCATTGCCACTTATAAACGCTATTCGCCGCCGCGCAGCCAACAGCACTACGCGGCTTAAACAGGCCAATGGCCAGCCTACTTCCAACTATAACGTGAAAGAGTATGTACCGGGCGAAAATATTTCCTGGGACCAGGCCACCGCGCGCAAAGTATTACGGTTTGAACGCAGGCTGGAAATGGCCCTGGAAGGCGAGCGTTTCTTCGACCTGGTACGCTGGGGTATTGCCGACCAGGTGATGAACGATTTCTTTGCTCACGAAAAAACAACCCGCAGCATATACCAAAGCGCCTTTTTTAAGAAAGGCAGGGATGAGTTTTTACCCGTACCACAGAATCAGATATTCTGGAGCGAAGGTCTTTATGTGCAAAATCCCAACTATTAACTTTTAAAGCATTGGAGAATATGAAAACGAAAATAATAACAGGCGCTGTTCACTTACTGCTGATCAGTTGGCTGGTGCTGGCAGGCTGTAACAAAGAGAACAAGAGTAATTTCGATGTAACTGCCGATGTACGCCTGCAATCGTTCAGCATCAACCAGCAACAGGGGAAATAGATCATAAAAGCGGCATTATTACCGTGCGCCTTCCTTTTGGAACCAATCTTAGTTCCCTTACGCCGTCTGTAGCGCTTCCCGCCACAGCAGCCCTGTCGCCTGCTGCAGGGGCAACAATTAATTTTACAGGAGATGTGAAGTATCGCATTACTAATGGCAACCTGTATAAAGATTATACGGTTAAAGCGCTGATTACTCCCCGCTGAAATCCTTTACAATAAACGGGGTTGCTGGCACTATCGACCAGTCCGCACAAAGTATTACGGTGTTGCTTCCAGATGGTGTTAACCTAAGCAATCTTACGCCTCAAATACAGGTAGAAAACAATATCCAGGTTTCGCCTGCGAGTGGGGTGCCGCAAAACTTCACCGGGCCTGTATCGTACACGTTAACATCGGGCAATACTACCGCAACCTACAGGGTAACGGTGATCAGCAATTCGGTAAACGAGTATGCGTTCCTGGGCCTTGCTGCTACGCGCGATGCCATTGCTGACCCTGATGAAAAAGCCGCTGCAGACTGGTTCTTTTTAAATTATCCTGCGGCAGATTATATATCCTTTCAAAGCATTGAAACAGGGCGCAGGCTGTCCAATTATAAAGTAATCTGGTGGCATTACGATGCTGCCCAGGATTTACCGGCTGCTGCACTGACGTCTGCCGTTGTAAATGCACTTAAAGCTTACCGAGTCAACGGCGGCAACCTGATGCTGACCACCTATGCTACACGCTATGTAGAAGCATTAGGCATCGTTCCGCAGGGACGTGGGCCTAACAACGCGTTTGGCGATTTTGGCAATGCAGGATTCATAGAACAAAATAACAACTGGGGTATTTCTTTCCGCACCCGGGAAAGCCATCCCGTATTTGCAGGTATTGAAACCTACGAACCGGGCAAAGCGTGGCTGCTGGAAAAAGGAACGTTCAGGCAAAACCATACGGCCTGGTGGTTCTTGCCCGAGTGGGGTGGTTATGGCAACGGGGCTGCGTGGCGCGAACAGACCGGGGTATTAACCTGGCTTCTGAAGCTTGGGACGATAATTTAGACGGGCGTGTAGGTATTGCCGAATGGAAAACCGGCGATAATGCCAATGTGATCATTATTGCATTTGGCGCTTACGACTGGTACTCAGAACCATTAAACGGTGGCAAGACCACCAATGCGTATATCGGCAATATCCGCAGGATCACTAAAAACGCCATCGACTATTTAAAGGATCACTAAACTTCACAGGTGTCACAAATATTCTGATCATATGAAGTATCATAGCGAGCAAAGCGAAACAGCTCATTGAAAAAGAAACTATCCCGACGCTTGTGCCGTTCAGGATGTTCATGCAAAGAGTTGCCCCCTTTCGAAACATACACATGAAACGCCCGGGTAAATATTTCACAGAGGAATGTTGGCCAGGATGTTCCATCCGATCAAATAAAAAAACAAAAAAATCACGGATGAAAATGCTTTTTAATTCTTTCTCCTTTATCGTGGGTATGCTGCTGCTTACCTGCTGCAATAAAAATGACGGAAAAATATTATTCCCGATCCACGGCCTGAAGCTACTTTTAATATCTATCCCCAACCCGCTGCCCCTGCAACACCCCCGGCACAGGTTATGCCGGCTGGGTAGGCGATGTAATGCCTTATTACATAGAGGGTACATTTCATTTATTCTTTCTACATGATGCGCCTGACAGGGTAAAGCAAAGCAGCCCGGGTCAGCATCCTATCCACCAGTTTACCACCAGTAACCTGCTCCACTATAATTACGAAGGTGAAACGATTGCTTATGGCAATGTTGCCACGCAGGATCAACTGGTAGGCACGGGCTCCTGGTAAAAGCAGGCAACACCTATTATTTTTATTATACCGGGCACAACGGCAGTAGCAGCTGGCTGCAAAATAATAATCCGGGCTGGGCAACGCCCAATAGCCGCGAGGCGGTAATGTATGCCACCAGTACCGACTTAAAGAGCTGGGTCAAAAAGACTTTTCATTAAAAGCGCCGCAGGGGTTTAATATGAATGAGTTCCGCGATCCTTATGTTTTCTTTAATAGTGAGTTTAATGAATACTGGATGATCGTAAGTGCGCAGCAATCGGGCAAAGGTGTATTGCTTGTTTACAAAACAACCGACCCGGCTTCCAATAACTGGCAGCTGAGGGGTACTTTGAATGTAGAAGGCGATTACCTGATGCTGGAATGTGCCGACATCTTCAAATGGGGAATCAATATTATATGCTTTTTGCTGAAGACTGGTCTGGCACGCCAGGCACCCATTATCGTGTAGCCAACTCCACTGCCGGTCCGTGGACAAAACCAACAGGAGGCAATGATATGTTCGATGGTCACCAGTTTTATGCAGGGCGTATGGCATCTAACGGCGCACAGTATTATGCTTTTGCATGGGCGCATCGCCGTACCCCTGAAACAGATAACGGCGCCCGTACCTGGGCAGGCAATTTAATCAGCCATGAATTGGTAAAACTAAATAACGGCAACCTCGGCGTAAAAATTCCCGAGCCGGTGCAGGCTTACTTTACTAAAACGGCAGACCTGTCCGTTAAAGAACAGGATGGTGCAGTAACGCAATCGGGCGCCAGCTATACGATTGACGGCACGGCCTCCGCTGCAGGTTACCAGTTTGGAAAAATTGAGGAACGGTGAAGATCAGCGGCAGCATCAGTTTCAGCAACACCACAGGTATGGCCTCTCTTGGCTTTAACGCAGGCACTGATAAAAATGGTTCCTATATCATCCGTTTCGAGCCGGCCGCCAAACGCATAGCCGCCTACAATAATGGATCGGAAATAACAAGGGTACCTTTTAATTTTGAAGCAGGTAAAACGTATTCCTTCAGTCTCGTTATTGACAATTCTATTGCAGCCCTGTATTTGAATAACGAAGTGGCGCTTACCAATCGTGTTTACCGTGTTCAGGATAATGCTTGGAGCCTCCGCGCCGATAAGATGAAGATAGTGGTAAATGATCTGAAAATATCTGCTCATTAATTCAATAAATACCCGATCATGCATAAGTCTTACATCTGTCATAAAAATACAGCCCTGCTGTTTGCTTTATTGCTGGTAACAGCTATGCAGCACCTATATGCGCAGTATGATGAGAAATATCGCCCGCAGTTTCATTTCAGTCCTCAGAAAGGATGGATCGGCGACCCTGACGGGTTGGTTTATACCGGAGGAAAGTATCATTTATTCTGGTGGGGGCATGCCGTTTCTGAAGACTTGGTACATTGGGAAGAGCTCCCCTACCCCATGCAGGGCGGTAGCAGGGCATTCTCCTATTTTTCGGGATCGGTAGTTGTTGATAAAAATAATACCGCGGGATTTGGAGCTAACAGTATGATCGCTGTTTATACTATGCACTACCCGGGCGATAGCCTGCCGGAGCAACAAGCCATTTCTGTAAGCAACGACAGGATCAATTTTAATTTTTACGAAGGCAACCCGGTGCTGGATGTGCGCAAAATATTCTTCCGCGATCCGCAGGTGTTCTGGCACGAGCCCATTCAAAAATGGGTGATGGCAGTAACAGTACCGGACATTAAAAGATACATTTTTACTCCTCCCGCAACCTGAAAGAATGGGTATATATGAGTGAGTTTGGCAACCTGGGCCCACGGAGCGCTTTCTGGGAATGTCCGGATCTGTTGGAGCTGGATGTGGAGGGTGAGCCCGGCAAAAGAAATGGGTACTGCTCATCGGCCAGGGGCCTAACCGGGTACAATATTTTGTGGGCGATTTCGACGGGAAACAATTTCGTGCAGATGATGCCACCGTTGCTTTTTAAAAGACGGCACGGGGCTTGCCGGGAAAGTTTTGAATCCTTTGATGCTACAGGCTATGGAACCTGGAAAACTACCGGAACCGCTTTTGGCAGCCGCCCGGATGATAGTGATTCCGTGGTACGCATTGGCAGCGGTGATGCCAATTCCCGTAACGGCGGTAATGGAAAGACCGGCACGCTCACTTCACCTGTTTTTACCATCACAGAACCGGTGATCAATTTTTTAATAGCAGGAGGAAACCGCCCCGGGAAAACCTGTATCAATTTACTGGTGCATCAAAAAGTGGTACGCTCTGCTACAGGCGATAACAGCGACCTGCTGAAATGGAACGGATGGGATGTAAGCGATCTGAAAGGAGAAAAAGCGGTGATACAGATTGTAGATGATGCCTCGGATGAACAATGGGGAACTATTCGTATCGATCATATCCTTTTTTTCAAAAGTACTTCACCCCAAAGGTTTACAGCACGGGCTTTGGCTGGATTATGGTACCGACTTTTATGCCACCCGGTCGTACCGCTTTCCCGAAAACCCGGAGCATAGGCCTGTATTTATGGGCTGGATGGGCAATTGGGATTATGCAAGAAATGTGCCTTCTGCCTGGGGAAAAGGGTTTCAATCTTTACCGAGAGCTATTGCATTAAAAAAGTTTCCTGAGGGGATACGCCTAGTACAAAGTCCGATACAGGCTTTAACAAAGTTACGAAAAAGCCGGTTCAGTTTACTAACAGGGCCATTAGCGGAACCCGGGATATAACAGAATTTAAACCGGGAAGAAACACGTATGAGATAGATGCCGTATTCAGTTCGAAAGCCGCGGCGGCATTCGGTTTCAACCTGCTTGTTGGTGAAGGACGGCGATTAAGACTGAGCTATGATCCTGCAACCTCCAACCTTTGTATTGACAGAACAAATTGTACAGATTTTACAGGCAATGTAGATTTTACCCAAAAGTTTGCTGCTAAGATGTACGCCCCGGTGACGCCTGAAAACGGGCAGGTACGCTTGCATATGCTGGTAGATCAGTCGTCTGTGGAAGTATTTACCAACCAGGGAAAGGTAGTTTTAAGCCTGGTTACCTACCCTTCGGAATTGCAAACAGGGATACAGGTATTTTCCGAAAAAGGGCCTGCCCGGTTAATAAGTTTTACGGGATGGGAGCTTTCTTCAATATGGAACCAACCTTCTCAATAAAAACAAACCCTAAAAATTGCCAATATGAAAAGATCTGTTTTCTCCACAACTGCGGCGTTTGGAGCCGTACTCCTTTTCAACGCCTGTAGCAGATTGCCGGTTGACCTGGAAGACCTGCTTGCGGCGCATTCCGCACCAAATATCGAAACAGCATTAAACGGACTGCAATGCACTGCACAGGCGGAACAAAAAGACTATTCTATTTACCGGATGTGCGCAGACAGTACCTACATAGGAGACGTAGCTCCTTACTATGATTCCTCTGCTCTCAACTATAAGCTTTATTTTCTTAAAGACATATGGAGCGCCGGCGGGCAAAAGCATCCCTGGTATGCATTCGTGTCTGACAACTTTCACAGTTACTCCGAAACCGGTTCCATTCTATCGTCTTCCGGTGTTACCTGCGACCAGGACTATGCGGTTGGGGCAGGCGCCGTAGTAAAAGCAAACAACATTTATTATGCTTTTTATACCGGTCACAACCCCGATATCACCAGCTGCACGAACGGGGTAAAACGGGAAGGCATTATGCTAGCAACAGCTACAAATCCAACATCGGCATTTACCAAAAACAATTCCTTTGCCACCATTTATGCGCCAACCGGCATTGGCTACGATGAAAACGACAACTGGCGTGATCCTTTTGTAATATGGGATGCAGCGGGCAATAACTGGATGATGCTGATCGCTGCACGCAAAAACCATAACGGTAGCTGGAGGGTGTTATAGCAAAATACACATCGTCAGATTTACTCAACTGGAGCTACCAGGGCGTGTTTTATGATGGAGGCAGCACCAATTATTTTAACATGGAGTGTCCCGGCATTTTTCACTTTGGCGGATACTATTACCTGATCTTTTCCGATCAAAGCATCAGTTCGGAAAAGCAGAAGTACGTGCATTACCGGAAAAGCACCTCCGTCAATGGCCCCTGGAGCCTGCCTTCCGGACCGGACCGTATAGATGGTAATGCTTTTTACGCCGGCAAAGCTGTTCCGGACGCTTATGGTGATGCTTATCTTTTTGGCTGGTGCCATACCCGTTCCGGCGGTACCGATAACGGTTCCTGGGCATGGGGCGGAAACCTGGTCACACATAAGATATACGCCTTACCTAATGGAGACCTGGCCACCGCTATTCCGCACACCGTAAAAAGCTGGCTGGAAACTACACAGGAAACTATCATCAAAGACAGTCAATGGGGCAATGTAACCAACACCAGTTCCGGCACCCAGTCATACCGGCTCATCAGTAATGCTGATTTTGATGTGGCAAATGTGCTGTACCATCCCGTCAACCGGGCTCAGTATTTAATCACCACTACATTTTCCTATTCCAGCTCCTCAAAAGATTTTGGCTTTCTTATTGGCGCCTGTGACGGTTATGAAAATACATTCCAGTTGCGGTTTGTGCCATCTGAAAACAAATTAAAATTTGAAAAGAAAAATCGCAGCGCACTGGATAGCATTCCGGATAATGACGTGCCGCTCTCCTCAGCGCCAATACCAGCTATAAAGTACAGATTGTTGTAGAGAACTCAGTTGTGGTAGTATATATAAACGACCAGGTAGCTTTTACAAACCGTATTTACAAAGCCAGTAATACTTCCTGGGGTATCTTTTCCGACCATAGCGACGTTACTTTTAGTAATATTACAGTTACTCATCCATAAACCCATAGTACCTTGCATCATTCACCGCCACATAGTATAAAAAACACAGCAGTACTTACCTGTTGCCAATATTAAAATTACTCATAGTTGTTTCATTAGTTACTGTTGGTTTTTCAGCGGTATCGCAACCCAATAAGCTCCCGCCGTTTCAAATGATACAGGCCAACGGCACGCTGTTCAAGGCACACAGTTACCGATGGGTAAACCCATATTGCTGGTTTATTTTTCGCCGGGTTGCGATCATTGTGAAAAACTGGTACTACAAATGACCAAACATTATAAAGAGCTGAAAAAGCTTTCGGTGGCGCTGATCACTCACCGGCCGGTAAAAGATGTAGCCTCCTTTGTGGAACAGTTCGCGTTACAACAGCATCCTAATTTCTATACCGGCACTGAAGGCAATTCGTTTTTTATTAAAAATTATTATCATTTAGAACAATTACCGTTTATGGTATTATTTACAAAAAACGGCGATCTTGTACAGCAATATCATTCGGAAAACGAATGGAATAATTTATTACAGCAAATTAAAAGAATGAAAAATGAATAAGCTGGGGCATATGGTTGCCGGCGCCCGGCTTGCTATTAAATATTTTTTTCGCTACTCATATACAACATCTCATTTTTAATACCACTATACTATGCTTTATAACAAATATCTGACGATACTCGCATTTGTGTTAGCCCTGTCGTACGGACCAGTAATTGCGCAACAGCAAAACGAGCCGCACCGGCCATTGATTCACTTCACGCCCCAAAAGGCTGGATGAACGATCCCAACGGCATGGTTTTCTATAATGGAACATATCATTTGTTTTTCCAGCACAATCCCGATAAGCCGGTATGGGGGCCCATGCATTGGGGCCATGCCATCAGCGCCGACCTGGTAAACTGGAAAGAACAGCCCATCGCTTTATATCCCGATGCACTGGGAACGATCTTTTCCGGCAGCGCGGTAATAGATGTAAATAATACCGCAGGGTTTGGCAAAAATGCCATGGTGGCTATTTATACCAACCACAGCCATGCCATAGAAAAAGAGGGTTTTGAAACCTACCAGACCCAGGGTATTGCCTACAGCCTGGACGAGGGTAAAACATGGACGAAATATAAGGGTAATCCTGTACTGCCTAACCCCCGTATCCGCGATTTTCGCGACCCTAAAGTGACGTGGCATGAAGCTACTAAAAATGGATCATGACATTGGCTACTTTAGATCATATTACTTTTTATTCATCGACCAATTTAAAAAGCTGGAAAGAAGAAAGCAGGTTTGGCAAAAACATCGGCGCACATGGCGGCGTATGGGAATGTCCGGACCTGGTGCCTTTTTCAGCAGATGGTAAACAGGCCTGGGTACTCATCGTAAACCTGAATCCCGGCGGCCCTAACGGCGGATCGGCCACGCAATATTTTACCGGGGACTTTGATGGTTCGGTTTTTAAACCTTTGACACGCTAACCCGCTGGATGGATTACGGCCCGGACAATTATGCGGGCGTTACGTGGAGCAATACCGGGGATCGTAAACTACTCATCGGCTGGATGAGCAACTGGCAATATGCCAACCTGGTGCCTACCCAAAACTGGCGCAGCGCCACCACTATTGCCAGAGAACTGAAGCTGGTAAAAGAGGCAGCGAATACTTCCTCGCTTCGGAGCCCGTAAAAGAATTGAGGGCCTCAGTTACAAAAAGCGCTACATTAAAGAATATAATAGCAGGGAATGTTGATATCACCAAAAAAACTGGAAAGCTGAACGGAGCGGCTATATTAGACTTTAATACCGGCAACGCCCAATCATTCAACATCGTTTTATCCAATGTAAAAGGAGAGCGGGTAGTAATTGGCTTTGATGCCAAAGCAAACCAGTATTTTATCGACCGCACCCAAAGCGGCGTTACTTCATTTGAAAAAGATTTTGCCAAAAACATGTTGCCCCCGCTTTTCAAATAACAAGGATATGAATATAACCCTGGTAATTGACGTGGCATCAGTAGAATTATTTGCAGATAACGGGCTGAGTGTTATGACAGGAATATTTTTTCCAACAACGCCGTTTACCGATATCAGCATACAATCACCAGGCAAAATAGCGATACAGCAACTGCAGTTGCATAAACTAAAATAAAGCGGTGAGATATCGGTAACAGATAATAATTGCGTTAGGTTATAAAGTATTACAGCATTTTTTTTTAACGCTCGGGGCTTGCATGAGCAAAACAGCGCCAGATTATTGCCAGGCGTTGTAAAAGGGCATCGCCCGTTGTAATGGATACTTTAGGGCGATAACCGGCGCAATACCTTTTCACAACACGACACCCTGCAAGCTGTTTTTTGCATCGTTATGCACTAACTATATCCATTACCCATCAAATGAAGCTCTCACCAAAAGCGTTTATATCAACAGAACTGATGAGAAATGTCACCAATCGTCTGTACCCAGTTTTGGCACCTAACCTGAAAAAAATGCTGCCAAGATCTGGGAGAACGGATGTTTTAAATATGTTAAAGGATAAATTTAAGGTTTCCCCCTGTAACATTCCCGCCTAAAATGCGAGCTATAAATAGGAAGTTAAAAAAGCAACTTCATTCTTTGATAAATGCAGATAGAAATTTTGGCTGCAGGTATTCACCATCATAAAACTGCTATTCACCGGTGATTTTGATGTGGTTCGCCATTATGATATTGACTCCGGGCAGTCTTTGAATGTATGTTTGTGAAACAATTAATAACTACCCCGCCTGCAGTCAGGCAGGCAACAAAAACAAATAAAATGAAATCTTTAATTCTTTCCGCCGCTACATTATTAACGATCACCTTTAGCGCTGCTGCTTCAACTGTAGAACCAGTTGTAAATGAAAAAGCTCAGGCTACTTTTGTGTCCATCTTCAAAAGTGCAGCTAATGTTACCTGGAGCGAAACAGCAAACAGTGTAGAAGCTTTCTTTACCACAAATGACATTAAGACGCGCGCTACCTTCGATGTTAAAGGCAACCTGATCCAAACAGTTCGCTACTATAAAAAAGATCAACTGTCTCCTGTTGTTTTAGCCGGAGTAACGGCTGCATTTCCGGGTAAAGAAATTCATGGTGTAACTGAAGTAAGCAACAAGAACGGCGTTAATTACCGGATCGTTTTAAAAGATAACAAACACTATACTCATATCAACGCAAACAGCACCGGCGATACTGAAGTAGTTTCAAAATATAAAAGAGGGGATCAATAACCTCAATCTTTTTCTCATGTAAAACAACGGAGGGGATTTCTATCTTCTCCTTTTTTGCTTTACCGTGATGTCGCGCGTACAACAGTCAACTTAAAACTATCTTTAGACGCTCATAAAAAAATAACCTTCTGTTTTGCCGATAAAAAGGAAACGAAGTAAAATATGGCAAATGTGGGTAAGCCTTAGTTATTATGTACGTCAGCCCGGGGTAGCCCGGGCTGACACTCTAACTTCGGTTTCTGCTTTTCGCCCGATTTCTTTGGGGATAATAGTTGTGATGTTTGCCGGGAGAACAACATCAACAGGAGAAGTGTGATTTATCGACTACCTGGATACCGTAGCATTCCGGTTATATTGTTTTGTACGGCTATCCCGGATTGGCCCTTTCCAGTTAAGGCCAAATCCAAAATCATAGGTACGACCGTCCATATCTTTATAGCATTGCATATCAAAAGGAACATCTTCTTTTTGTAACTCAACGGTTCGCATATCGGCGGGCATCTGCACAGGTAATAACGCCGAAGGCTCATAGTTACCCGATACAATATCCAGTACCGCCTGCAGTGACACACCGAAATTCAGAAGGATGCCATCAGTTTCTTTTTCAAATTCCCGGAAGATCATCGGACCCGAAGCTGTAACCGAAACAACTACCGGTTTATTGCCCATCATTGCTTTGGTATCGAGCACGGTTTGCAGATCCATGGTGTTATATGCCGTAGTTGTCTTGTTTTTATAGCTCCTGTTTTTTACTTCGGGATCAATAACCGGGTCGCCGGCAGCCATGCTCTGCTCTCTCGCTTCAGTTGCCGTATAGGTACCATATTGCAAAGGCACCGGCACATACCCGTTACCACCATTTTTACGGTCGGTTTGGCTGTAACCTCCATCTTTGCTTTGCGGCCCGGAAATGAATACCAGTGCAAAATCAGCTTTTGCCGGGTCCTCTGTAAGTAAATAATATTTCTTTACCAGGTTGGTATCTATGGGATATTCATAACGCGGGGCTTCCAGCATGCCAAAAAAATTCTTTCTGGCAGGGTAATATATTTTGGGAATATAAACGGTTTTGAACGGCCTCAGCGGCAGTATATTGTCATGATTCTTCAGCAGCACCACAGACTTCAGCTGCGCATCATACCCCGCCTTCATAAAAACCGGGTTGCCCACTATACTTTTGCTTTCGGCCGGATCCAGATAAGGATTTTCAAATAATCCTGTACGAAAAATATTCAGCAGCAACCTGCGCGCAGAGAGCTCGAAACGTTGACGCATAAACTTTTCCCCGTGCTCTTTAACGCCTTTGTAATAGGCTTCTATTACCGGCTGTTGCTCATTATTTCCACCAAACTGGTCTACACCTGCCATCAGCGCTTTATAATGCCTTTCCATAACAGTTAACTGTTCCACCCCCAGGGCTTGCCGGCAAACTGATCCGGTGTTTTCCTTCATCAGCCGTTACCAGCCAATCGGTACAGATAACGCCATCATAATTATATTTTTTTCGAAGGAGATCCGTCAGAATATATTTGCTGAAATTGTTCCCTACATTCTCCCCATAAACACTGTCGATGCCATAACTGATGGTATAATAGGGCATCACCGCGGATGCTTTACCGGTTTTTCCCTTTAGCTTAAAAGCTCCGTCAATAAAGGGTTTTAAATGATCTGCCAGATTGGCTCCGGGATACACTGCAAATTTTCCATACGCCCAGTGCGCATCCCTGCCACCTTCCTCGGGGCCGCCACCCGGCCAATGTTTCACCATGGCATTTACACTTTTATATCCCCACCCGTTTTTTATTTCTTCTTTACCGGCCGATGTCTGGAATCCGTCTATATAGGCTATTGTCATATCGCGGTCCAGCTCCGGGCTTTCACCAAAAGTTCCTGTGATCCTGTACCATCTCGGCTCGGTGCCCAGATCCGTTTGCGGCGATAGCGCTGTGGCTATACCCAGCGCCCTGTATTCCCTGGAAGCCATCTCTCCAAACTGCCGGGTCACATCAGGGTCAAAAGTAGCCGCCATAGCCAGCCCATCCGGCCATAAGGAAATCGTGCCCCCTGCTCCGGCATTAAATTCTGTAGTAGCCTTTGCCGTGTGCCTCGGATCAGAGCTGTTATTAGCAGGGATCCCCAGTCCAAGCCCTTCTACATAGGCCTGCTCCGCATTGTTCCACCTGGCAGCAGTTTCCGGACTCTGCACCGAAGTGAGCAGCACATGCCTCAGGTTATCATTTTTCAGAAACTGTTTCTGCTGATCCGTCAGATCCCAGGCGCTGGCACCACTTTCCGGAAAGCCCCGGCCATTATAGGTACCACCGAAATATCCGCCAGGTAATGAAGGCACGGCCTGATGCCGGCTGTAAAGCATCAGGCCCGCGATCTGCTCCAGCGACATTTTTCCTGCAAGGTCTTCTGCCCGCTCTTCGGCAGGCAAACGCCAGTCTTCATACCTGTCGAGCCGGCCGTTTTTGTTCAGATCTTTAAATTTCAGTCCCTTTACTGTTAAAATCTGTACCCCCGACTGAGGAGAATATCCCAACGTAGCACCATTTTTATTTTGCACGAGTACATAGGGCTCCTGCGCCTGGAGCTGTAAGAGGCTTATAGCACAACTTATCGTTAAAAACATTTTTTTGTATAACATAATGTTCTGTTATTTTGATTTACTCCCAAGTGTTATCTTCTTCAACGCCCGGATACTTGTTTCAATGCTGGCAAAAGGATCTTTGGGCATATCATGTTCAACGAAATAATATTGCAACCCGGCTTTTTCCGCATTGGCAAAGATCCTTTTGAAGTCTACCACACCTTCTCCTACCGGCACAGGGCCCTCCCGATTTTTATCCAGGTCTTTTGCATGCCAGAGCGGAAAGCGGCCGGGGTGTTTTTCAAATAATTCAACAGGATCAACGCCGGCTTTTGTAACCCAACAGAGATCAAGCTCCATTTTTATTTCTGGCGACAGTTCGGCTAAAAAAACTCATATGGCGTTTTGCCTTCCACCTGCCTAAACTCTTTGTCGTGGTTATGGTAACACAGTGTAAGACCGGCTTTTTACAAAGCTCGCCCGCTTTGTTCAGCGTTTCTACAGACTTTTTATTTCTTCTGTTGTTTCAATGGGCGTGGTAGCGCATACCAAAAAGGGAATCCCTGCTGCTGCTACGCTGTCTACTATTTCCTGTGAGTTATCCTGCAAATTTTTTATAGGCGGAATTGTTACTGGGTTACCGTTTGCATCCGTCAGCGGCCGGGCTCCGGCAGCTGGTTTATAGGGGCTCCCAGTACATGATGCGAGCGCCAATGCATACCCATGTCGTTCAGCATTTTTGAGAATTCCTTCGCATGCATACCATAAAAGCCCCCTTTCTGGTATAGGCTGATTCAATTTCCTTATAACCAATAGCTGCTATTTTTTTAACGTACCCTGCACGTCATCGTCTATCGTGCCGAACATTGTAAAAAGTTGCAGCCCAGGCCGGGGATAACGCTTTCCGGAAAATGAGGCTAAGGCGCCGCTACAAAGCACCAGGCTTCCAGCCGCCATTAATCCAATGGATCTGATAAAATCTTTCCTGTTTGTCATGTAACTTTTTTGAGATAAAAGATAAAATAAATAGGCCCATCGTGAATCTACTCTCCTGACTTCAGTCCCGCCTCCACGTATTGCATATCACCCACAGATCGGATTGAAAACTTTCCGTTTTCATATTCCACCTTGGTTACAGAAGCATTACCCAGTGGCTTATGCACAAAGGGGTCTGTGGCAATTACAGATAACAACGCATTGATCGCAATACCATGGGAAACCACTAAAATATTGCCACCTTCAGCCGCAACTGCATCAGCCGTTTTTACAACCCATCCTTTCATCCTTGTAGCTACATCATTGAAATCCTCCGCCATTTTCAATGTGTCAAGTGCCTTTACCGCGGCAAGCACTTCAGGCAACTTATCGGCTTTCTGCATATCTGCAAACAGCGCTTCTGCCGAAATGTAATGCAGGTAGAGCGCGGCATCAGTCCACATCTTTTTATTTTCGCTCCTTCATAGCTACCAAAACAACTTTCGCGCAGCGCGGCAGTTTCACTAAGCGTACACTTTGTCCTGGTTTGCTCCTTTATTACATAATCGGCGGTTTCCCTTGCCCGTCCAAGGTCACTGCTATAAGCGGCTGTAAACGGAGTTTGCGATAGCCCCAAAGCCAAGGCCTTAGTTATGGCTTTCCCCTTTGAGTTAGCGGCGCATCAGCCCAGCCCTGCACACGGTTAAGCTTGTTCAGCATTGTTTCACCATGCCGTACCATATAAAAAGTTACTTTTTCTGCGCAGCCTTTTGCGCCAAAAGCCCCCGTTAAAAAGAAGTAATACAATAATGTAAATAATCGGTTTCATGTTTGATTTCTTTTTTACCACAAAAATAAAGACAGCGAATGAGAAGGCATACCACTACAACCCTAACGTAAATCGCTGGGTCCAACAGGTCAGAACGTGAAGCTCAGCGATACCCAGTAGCTACGGGGAAGTATGGCACGGCCCAGCATCAGTTGCCCGTTCTGTAAATTATTTACATTGATAAACTGTTCGCCCCGTACGTTGCCCTCGGTTAATCCACGTGAATCGAGCAGGTTATTAACCCATGTGCGTAATTCCAGCTTCTTGTTAAAGGTATAACCAACGCCTGTATTCACCTCATTGTATCCATCCAGCTTGTAAGTATTGGCATTGGTTGACCAGCGGCTCCCGATAAAAATAGCATTAGCATATAAATTAAATCCTTTGTAGTCATATGTTGCGCTCAATTGGAAATTGGTTGTGGGAAGACGCTCCGGCCTGTTGCCTTTCCAGCTCAATTCCGTGCTGGCTATAGAGGGATCGGCATCCGGGCTTACAGTAATATCATAACTCGTAAATTTTGCATCTTCAAGCGTTGCCATACCGCGCAGGTTCAAACCTCTCAGCAACTCGTAAGAAATTTCGGTTTCCCAGCTATAGGTTCTTGATGAGCCAAAGGTAGATTGGTTGATAATGGTGCCGGTAGCGGCGCCCGGAACGCCGATGCTCAGTGGAAAATTGTTCACGCTGGAATAGCTGACAGACGAGAAAAGCGCCAGCTTATTCTGCGCATAGCGCATGCCCAGCTCGCCCAATAAAAGCTGGCGTTTTTTAGCCCCGTTGGATTAGCATCCACTGCCGCGTAATTATCAATTGTAAAAGCATTGTAGGTTCGGGTACCCCGGCCAAAAACAGCAGCATAATCGTTGAGCTTGTAATTGACACCCAAGGAAGCGGACCAGTAGGAAAAATTTTCTTTGAATGGAGAAAGCTCGTCGATCACAAAACCGTTGCCACCTGCCGAGGTAGATTTGCCGCTGTATACAGCACGGTGCCCGTTAAGATTGTTATAATCAAACCGGAAGCCAAGATCGAAGGACCACCTGTTTACTTTTATCAGGTCAGAAATATAACCTGAATACATACCGGAAATACCGTCAAATTTGGTATGCCCGCTTTTGCTGGTATTGGCTACAGGCGTTAGCCGCGCTGCATTGGATGAGCCTACAAGAATCAGAGAAGGATTGTCTTTAATTTCTGTATTGGCAATAAAGGCAATACCCTCGCTGGTGAAATCGTACCTATACATGCCCGCACCAAGGGTAAGACTGTGAGCGCCCATTTTTTTGTAAAATCGAGGTAATCGATAACCTGTTTATCATTACGCTGTGTGGTACTTAGCTGTTGTACCGTATAGTATCCTGAAGGGTTCTGCAATTGCGTGCCATTGGTATAATAATAGTTCTTGCTGCTACTGAAAGCCACCGGCGAGGTAACCACGCTTGAATTTGCCGTCATTTTACTGTCCTGGTAGCGAAAATTATTATTGATGACCCAGTTATTATTAGTCTTATAGTGAAAAAGCATGCCGCCGTAAAGTACCTTGGTATAAAACCCGTCCGACAAGTCCAGGTCTACCGTTTGATTGCCCGGGATAGTGGCCTGGAATTTATATTCGTTGGGCATCAGCGTTTCGGTAAAGTTGTCGAAATAGGGAAGTTTATTGCTCAGGTGTTTTCCTTTCTGGTAACCATAATACCCGGGCAATAACCACTGCACACGGTCGTTCAGGTATTTACCGTAAAAACGCAGGTAGCCCTCATTGTTGCTCCCGAGTTTTCTTGTTACGTTTAATTTTAACTGGCCGCCTTTGTTAGCTGTAAACGCCGGGCTTTTAATGCCATTGTCCGAGCGATAAAAGCCGCCGATATTGTATTGCCATTGATCATTGAACTGACCGCCGGTATTGGCATCCAGCCGGTAAAGTCCCTGCGATAAACCCGAAGTAAACTTTACAAAACCATATGGTTTGGGGCCACCGGTATTGGATAAATAGTTGATGACCGCCCCGGGAGTATTTGAGGTAATAATAGCCGCATTACCGCCCCGTATGGCTTCCATATTTTTTACCGTTGCATCAAACTTGAAATACTGATCGGCTGAAGGGAGTGAAGAATAACCGGTTGGCAATACCGGCAACCCATCCTCCATGATACCAAGATAAATATATCCGCCGCCGGGCAGGCCTCTTACCCGGATACTTCCGGGGCCATCGCCTCCGCTGCTTTCTGCTGAAAGACCCGGAACAGTCTTCAGCACATCTGCACTATTGAGCGGCGCCTGTAAAGCCAATTGCCTCGAACTACGTGAAGTAATGGCAACGCTGCTTTCTATTTTTTTCTGAGGATTCCCTGTACCCGTTACAACTACTTCCTGCAATTTTAAAACATCTTCAGAAAGCACGATATTGAGCACCACTTCTCCCTCGCCGACGGTGATTTCCTGATTTTTAGCTAAAAACCGATATAAGAGAAATAGATAATGTACTTTCCTGCCGGTATACCGGTCAATACAAAATTCCCGGAAGCATCTGACGAAGCGCCATAGCTGGTTCCGGTCAACATAACTGACACACCGGAAAGCGGAACACCCTTATCACTTTTTATATGCCCTTTTATACTGCCAGCCGATTTGAACGGCGCAGGTTCTTTTTGCGGGAATAGCAGGATTTTTCCATCTATTAACCGGTACTGTATATTGTGGGGCAGCAAACCCTGGTTCAAAAAATCGGCTACCGAAATTCCTTTGAAAGAAATTTTCCTGTCCGTGTCAATCATTTTTGAGCTATAAATAAACGAAATGCCGGTCTGTTCCTGGATAGCGGCTAACGCATCCTTCAATTTAATGTCGCCGGCGCTGAGTACTATCGTTTTTTTCAGCATGGCCTGTGCATTTCCATTTCGCGCAGCAGCAATGCCAAGCGTGAACATAAAAAGAAACAGTGGTAAAGAGATTCTCATTGCAATCGTAATTAAATACTGTGAGTCAGTTTTTTCATACTTTTAATTGTTTTTGTTAGTAATTGATGGCAAGAACATACCCTTCCGGGTAACAGGCCGGCAATGTGGCAGCATTGACCGGCTTTTTACATCTGGATTCAGTCTCAGTCACATGCAGCGAACTGAGAAGCAGCTTAAATCTTTTTTATGGAAAGAGAACACCCTCTAAATCGGGAGCCTGCTTAGGCTTCAACCGTTATTAAATTTCATACAGCATTATTTAAATGAATAATTGGGGGAGCGGTTTAAAATAAGGATCCATGCACTATTCGCAACCGCTTCCTTTTACAACAATACTGGTACCATTTATTTCATATGAATCGTTGAGCGCCTGGCATATAACAGATAACTGCTCATACAGATCGTAATTACGGATATCACCGGTAAAGGACAATTGGCTACAGCCTCCGACTCCGCTGTAATGTTCACCCCGTATACTTTGCTCAAAGCTTCCAATACCTGCCATAAAGGCCTGTCGCCTGTAAAGTTCAGCGCGGCATTTTTATCAGCAGTACGGTCATCCAGCGGCCTGGGGTCTTCTACCAGCGAAGTTACAAAGCGTTTACTTTTCGCATTAAATTCCACCTTCTGATTGGGCGTAACTACAATACTGCCCGGAGGCAACAGCATTTTACTTTTCCTGCTTTTTTCCTCATATACCCCTACACGGCCCGTTGCCACCCTAACTACCGTTGTATGTGTGGCCACATCCTGGTTTATAGAAAAACTGGTACCGAGAACTCGCGTAAGCAAGCCGTTTACCGTGTGCACGAAAAAGGGCTTTGCGGCATCGTGATGTATGCTAAAGAAAGCATTTCCCTCCAGATACACTTCCCTCAGGCTATCCTTGAATGAATCGGGATAATATAGGCTGCTACCCGGCTGCAACCTAACAACAGAACTATCTGCCAACAAAAAATCTTCCTTGCTTTTACCTGTGTTGGAGTACTTTAAATACGTGTCCGGCACACCAAGCCCCCGCCGACATTTGTGTTGGAGCCTGGTTCCCAAAAAATGTATACATCATCGCGCCACCCAATAACAGCAGTAATACAGCTGCAGCTACCCGCAGCAGCACAGGAAAACGAGGTGTAAATTTTATTTCTTTTGCTTCTGTGCTTGCCGGATGGAGATCCTGCTTTATAGAAGACCATATCCTTTCCTCAATAGCCTGCTTTTCCGTATCAGAAAGATATACTTCGCTTTGACTGATGAGTTGATGGTACCAGCGAAGCACCCGCTGCTCCTCTGCAGGAGTGCAGTTGCCCAGCAAATATTTTTCCAACAAAAGATCAAATTCATCGCGACTCATAATAGGAACCCGCCGGCTTTTAAGCTAAAAAATCAATTTTACACTCACGAACGTATCCGCTCCTGTATACTGACGATGGAACAGCTCGCATCCCTAAAAAAATCAAAAAAATAATTGAATGGCTTTTTTTTTTTTTTTTAAGGATTTTACCTGGCTAAGTGATTTGGTGATATGGTACTCTACTGCTTTTTCTGAGAGCTGAAGCTGCGCAGCCACTTCTTTACAGATTTATGTTCATAGCGCGTAAGACGGAATATGGTTTGTGTTTTGGCCGGCAACCGGTGAATGACATTTTCTATTTCCTTTTCCAACAACTGCGCATCAATCGATTGCTCGGCCGTGACCGAATCGGCTTCGGTGGCTGATCGGGTGTATGCATCTGCAAACAGTTTGCTCTTTTGCCTTTTGCGCAGCATGTCTATAGCAATGTTATTTACCGAAACAGCCAGGTAAGCCCCCATGTCTTTTATTTGCAGCCTGTACCGGTTGTGCCAAATTTTTTTGAATAAAATCTGAATAGCATCCTCTGCATCCTGCCGCGACTTCAATTTTTTGTAAGCAATGCAATAGACTTCAAACCAGTGCTGGCGATACATCGCTTCAAACTCAACGGCCGTGCTATACCGTACAGCATCCGCCCCGTTACTACCATTCTGTTCTTTTATCTGCATTGGCTGCCTGGAAGGAAATACAATATATGAGCAATCAGGATTTGTCAATCATAAAGTTAAATAATTAAAAGCAATAAAATACGTTTAAAAGATTCAAATTGAATAGCACGATACACTTTAGTTGTCAACTTTAATGGTGCCGCATTATTTCAGTATCCTAAAGTTAACATCTGCTCAAAGGCTTTCAGCAGCAGCAGCAGATACCTTTCCATTATGCTATAAAAACCTCCCTTAATTCCCAGCCGTGGGTGCAGGGCATTAGCCCGGCTCCACTACGTGGAATCTTCATTCATAGCACCTGACCGAGCACCCATCCACAAAAAGGGTTTCGCTTGGGAAACCCTTTAAAAATTATGGTTAACCGTCAATTACTTCGCTGTGGCTTCAAGTTTGGCAGTAATTGCTTTTTTGTCATTACTGAATGTGAGTATATTGTTTTCCACGGTATAACTTTTGGCATTGTTTAGGGCATCAAGAAAGCTTTGCTCCACCCCAGGTTAGGGCATGCCATTTGTGTGGATGTAATACCAGATATTTTAATGCTGTTGCCAGCTTCAAACGCAATATTCCCGCCAAAGCCGTTACACCAAGATTACCCGATATGCGGTTTTCCTTTTGAAACGTCAAATGCGGATATTTCGAAATTACTATCCAGCACCACGGCTTTCCCGTTAAGTTCTAACAGCTTCCATTCTTTTTCGTACAATTCTGAAGAAGATGATGCAGTACCCGCCACCTGCTTCGTAGCTTCGCTTTCAGCAGGTGCTTTTTGATCGTTATTATTACTGTTATTGCAAGCAGCTATCGCAGCTGCCAGCGCAATGATAAAAATTGTTTTTTCATAATGTTGTGTATTAAAAGGTTCGTGTATTAAAAATAATCATTTTTTTACATACATTTTCATCGGCAAACAGGCTGGTAAACTTATTATCAGGGCTGAAAGGTATCAAGATAAAAGCTATATGACCGCAAATATATACTCACTCAGCTTTTAAAACACTTACTTCTTTCTAAAGCCATTTATTATAGAAACGGCGAAAATGCAGAAGCCTAACAAGAGAGAAATGACGACCGATTTTAAAGATTTTTTCAATAAACTAACGCCCGTCTCGCCCGAAAGTTGGGACAAGTTTTCGAAACTGTTTACACCGAAAATCTTACAAAAAGGTGATTGCTTTATTGCCGACGGACAAACAGCCAGAGAAATCGGCTTTTTGGAAAGTGGGATTATGCGGGCCTTTTACAGAAATAACGAAGGCATTGAGTACAACAAACATTTTTTCGTAAATCCATGCTTTATCGGCGGTTACGCGTCACTCATTACTGGCAAACCTAATCAAATTATTCAACAGGCACTAACTGACTGCACTATACAAGTTGCTCAATTTACGCACATACAAAAGTTGTATCAAACCTGTGCTGACATTGAACGTGGTGCAAGAGTTTTAGCAGAACAGTTTTTATACAGAAAGAACAGCGGGAAATTGAAATCGTTTTATTGGACGCTGACGAGCGCTACAAGATCTTTCGAAAGAGCTTTCCGCAGTTAGAACAACAAATTCCACAATATCACATCGCTTCATACTTAGGCATTACACCCACCCAACTTAGCCGGATCAGAAAAAACGTTCCGGCAGGTAGCATTTATCAACCTATGTAAATGGAATTCCATTTTTCGCTTTGCAATTTTACACCATTAAAATATTTGCAAAATGAAAAAGCTGGTTTTAATTCTGGTAGCTGCATTGTACCTATCTACCAATGCACAAACAAAACAAAATGATATGGAACAAAAATCATACACCGTTCTGGTGCTTATGAACGCAACCCCTAAATGGCTTGCATTGACGAGAGCGGAGCGAAGCAAATTTGTAGAAAATGAATTGAATCCGATTTTCGCCCGGGTAAGCAAAACGGTAAAGGTCCGGCTGTTCGACAGCGAATATTTTCACTCGTCTGTTTCGGACTTTATGATCGTAAGTACCGCCAATTTGGGCGACTACCAATTGCTGATTGAATTGCTTCGCGATACGAAAGTCTACGGTGCTCCTTATTTTGAAGTTAAGGACATTATTGTTGGTCGGGAAAACCTGTTTGAAGATTTTAATGAAAGGTTTAAAAAATAGAAACAATGATAACAACAGGAAACACCGTCTTAATAACGGGCGGATCGTCAGGTATCGGGCTTGCCCTGGCAAAGCGTTTTTTACAACTCAAGAATAAGGTCATAATCACGGGACGTAACGAAGAAAAGCTACAACAAATAAAGACAGAATTTCCCGGGATCATAACATTTCAAGGCGATTTCACAGATAAAAGCACTGGACAAATTAGTGTTGCTTATGGAGCAGCAATATTCAGGACTGAACATCCTGATCAATAATGCAGCTGTTCAATACAATTATAATTTTGCCGACGAGCCAGGGCTTACATACAAAATAGATTACGAAATTTCGGCAAATATAGCAGCACCAATAAAACTGACAGGTTTGCTGCTTCCGTTATTGCTAAAAAACAAAAACAGTGCTGTTATAAATGTAAGCAGCGGGCTTTTCATTGCACCCAAAAAATCGGCTTCGGTCTATTGTGCTACAAAATCTGCTATGCATAGTTTTAGTAAAACTTTACGTTATCAATTGGAGGGCACGGATACAAAAGTTTTCGAAATTATACCTGCCTTAGTTGATACACCCATGACTACCGGACGCGGAAAATCGAAAATAACCCCGGAACAATTATCTGATGAATTTCTACAAAACTTCAACGATAACAAATTCGAAAGTTATATTGGCAAAACAAAGTTGCTAAAATTCATCAACCGGCTTTCTCCAAAAATTGCAGACAGAATAATGAAAAACGGGCTATAACCGTTTAGCGAATAGTATAACCAGCATAAAGGGTAAGCATTATGCCTTTCTAAGATGATAGGCTTTAGGCCTGGTAAAGGCTCTTAAGCCGGCATGAGATAAAGTAGCTCCAAACCCCGAATGCCTGCGCCCGCTCCATGGAAGCGCCGCACTTACACGATCGCAGCAATTCCAATACCCTGTACCGGAATCAATCTGTTTGAGTATAGCTTCTGCTCTTGACTGAGATGCGCTGTAAACAGACGCTGTAAGCCCATAAACTGTGTCTTTCATCTGCTTCACCGCTTCCTCATCATTTTTCACCTTCATAATTCCAATTACAGGACCAAAAGATTCTTCTTTCATGACCTGCATATCAGCAGTTACGTTGGTAATAACAGTAGGCTCAAAATAGTATCCTGTTCCTTCCTGCCTTCTCCCTCCCGTGCGTATCTGCGCGCCTTTTTTACCGCATCCTGCACCTGGGCCTCCAGTATCTCTATCTGGGTTTTCCTGGTAAGCGGCCCCAAATAAACACCATCACATGTAGGATCTCCTGTTTTCCACGATTTTACTTCGCTTATAAATGCCTCTACATATGCATTATAGTTTTTTCGTGTACATAAATACGTTCTACCGAACAGCAACTTTGCCCGTTATTATAAAAAGCTCCATCTGCAGTAGCAGCCGCAACTGCAACAATATCCGCTACATCATCTGTAATATACACCGGATCTTTACCCCTAATTCACATTGGCAGGGCACCATTTTAGGAGCTACCTTATTATAAATGTAATGGCCGGTTTTGTAACTTCCTGTAAAAAAATAGCCGTCGAAAGGCATATCTAAAATAATGTCGCCGACCTTACCTCCTCCAACTGCTGTAATAAACAGATCTTCATGCAGTCCTGCCAGGCGCCACAATTTTTCTATTTCCATACCTGTAAGAGCAGCATATTCTGAGGGCTTGTACAAAACCGAGTTACCGGCCAGCAGTGCCGGCACAAAAACGTTTACACCCACCAGGTAAGGATAGTTCCAGGCAGAAATATTGGCTACAACACCCAAAGGCTCGTACACGATGCGTTCTTCCAGCTCTGCGGTTTTTACCATAATCTCATCAGTAAGATATTTCTCCGCATTTTTGATCAGCCAGTTAATGCGGCCAACAGCCCCGCTGATCTCGTTCCTGGATTGCGCCAAAGGCTTTCCTACTTCGCTGGTAAGGATCAATGCAAGATCTTCGCGCTTCGCTTCCAACAAATCCCGGAATCGCTCTACCACTCCAATTCTTTCATTTAAAGAGCGCTCAAACCATGCCGGTTGCGCTGTTTTTAAGCATTGCCATTTGTGATGCAGGGTTTGCTCATTATCATCTGTAAGGGTTGCAATGTGCGCTTCAGTAGCGGGGTTAATTACATCCATTTTATTTTGTTTTTATAGCGTCTAAAAATTTTTTTCTTACTCCTTTTGAGGGAGGTGTATCGTACAGGCCAAATATAAACATGCGTTCGGGGTGCCATTGTACACAAAGCAAAAATGGAGCCTCCTCCTTATTAGCCCGCTCCATTGCTTCAGGAACTCCTTCCTCGGAGAAAGCAGTTATGTATAACCCGTCTCCTATTTTATCGATAGCCTGATGGTGCGCGCTATTCACAGCGGCATACTTTCCGCTTACCACTTCACTCATATAACTGTTGGGAACAACGCTAATGCTATGCATCTTGTCATTGGTATTTGTTATTCTATGAAAAGAATTGTTCTCATCCAGGTCCTGAACAAGCGTTCCGCCATAAAAGCAGTTTACAAGCTGCATTCCCCTGCATATGCCTAAAACAGGAATTTCTAATTGTTGTGTTTTTTCAAAAACCGCCCATTCAAAAGCATCGCGTTTTTTATTAAAACTAACAGGCCCGTTAGGATATCCTTCCGCAGCGCCATAAAATTCCGGCGCAATATCAATTCCTCCCGAAAGCACAATACCATCGCATAGCGCTACTTCATCAATATTGTTTAACTCCTCTGAAAGCGTAATTACCTGAATAACGTCTTCTCCCTTCACCCATTCTTTATAATAATTATGCTTCGTTTCGCTGCCTGTGTACGTTATTCCAACTGTCATATGCTATAATGCTTCTAAATAAAGTTCTCTAAAATCTTTCTTTGAAACCGGTCTGGGATTATTGGGGTGGGCGAAATCTGCAACAGCCAGGTCGGAAAGCGTTTCAATATGTTCATCCTTTACACCTATGGCTGATAATTTATGAGGGATGTGAATAGCGGTATTTAATTCAAACAAATAATTAACTACATCATTACCATCACTGCCGTTTTTCAGTTGCAATGCCCGGGCAATGTTTTCAAACTTATTTTCCTGGCCCTCTATATTAAAACGCATACCGTAAGGCAGGTTAACAGCGTTGGCTAATCCGTGATGTGTGTCCAGCAACGATGAAAGCGGGTGCGCCAGGAATGTACCACTCCCAATCCTTTTTGAAAAGCAACCGCTCCCATTAGCGAAGCAATCAGCATTTTACTTCTCGATTCCACATCAGGGCTATGCACAGCCTTCTCAATAGATTCACGTATTAAAGAAATAGCCTGTAATGCAATGCCATCACACATGGGATGCTCCATATTTACGAGATAAGCCTCCAGGTTATGCGTCAGTGCATCCATCCCGGTAGCGGCGGTAACAGATGGCGGAATATCCATGGTGAGCAACGGATCGGCAAATACAATCTTAGCCAATAGCTTTGGCGAAAACAATATTTTCTTCTGGTGTGTTTCATCATCCGCAATAATAGCGCTACGCCCTACTTCACTACCGGTACCTGCTGTAGTAGGAATGGTGATGAAATGGGGAACATCGTTGGTCACATAAATATCTCCGCCTATAAGATCGTCATATTTAAAAAGGTCTTCGCGATGATACACACGCAACGTTATGGCGCGCGCTACATCTAAAGCAGCACCGCCTCCTATACCCACAATTGCGTTACGGCCTGTATCATCATACATATCCGTACCCTTGTATACATCTGATTTTACAGGGTTTTTATGAATATCATCAAACACTTCTACTGCAAGGTTTTTTAACTGCAGGTCTGCAATAATACTTTTAAAGAATGGCAGCTGCGATACTACCGGATCCGTTACGATCAAGGGATGCGAAAGCCCGTTCTTTATCAGATAATCGCCCAGCTCTTTACTGGAACCCGCACCAAACCTGATGGTAGTGGGAAAGTTGTACTGATAGATTTTGTCAAATGCCATAAAGTTAAATATCATTTTTTTAGTGATCCACAGTTTAGAGCGCTTACCGAAAGGCATTCCCTAAAACGAAATGCGCCCTTGATATACACTCAATCATATTATTTCAAAATACCGTTTCATTTCCCAGTCTGTAACAAATTTTAAATGTTGTTTCCATTCCCATTCACGGGTTCCGCAGAAATGAGTGGTAAATGCTTCTCCAAAAAGCTCTTTTGCTATTTCAGATGTTTTCATTGCCGTAGTTGCCTGCTCTAAAGTGCGTGGCAGTACACCATAAGATGTTTCGAGGTAACCATTTCCTTTTTGGGCCGGCTGTTGTAATTCCAGCTGATGCCTGATGCCGTACAGGCCCGAAGCAACGGCTGCAGCTATAGCCAGATAGGGATTTGCATCGGCACCGATCACCCTCGTTTCCAACCGGCAGGCAGCGGCACTTTGCTGTAATACACGCAATGCTACAGTTCTGTTATCACACCCCATGTTAAAGTGGTGGGAGCCCATGCGCCTTCTACCAATCGCTTATAACTGTTAATAGTTGGTGCAAACATGGGCAAAATATGAGGCAGGCAATATAGCTGGCCTGCAATATATTGTTTCATGGTATTGCTTATGCTGAGGCTGTCTTTCTCGTCATAAAGCACGTTTTTTTTTGCGGCTTTATCCCACAGGCTCTGGTGTACATGACCGCCGCAGCCGGGCAGAGTTTCGTTGACCTTTGCCATAAACGTGGCCATGATACCATGGCGGTAGGCAATTTCTTTTACTGCTGTTTTAAATAATACCGCACGATCGGCTGCAGTGATCAGGTCAGCATATTCGATAGCGGCTTCATAGGTACCGGGCCCAGTTTCCGTGTGTATGCCTTCAATGGGGATATCAAATTTTGTAAGTTCGTCGAAAAGATCTTTGAAGAAGCTGTTTTTAAGGAGCTTCTTAATATAGAATACCCGAACATACCCGGAGTTAGCGGTGTTAAGTTCCTGAATCCCTTCTCCTCAATGGTTTGAGGAGTTTCTGCAAAATTATACCACTCAAACTCCTGTGCAGCATAAGGTGTATACCCCATTTTTTCTGCATCACCCGCTACTTTTTTAAAAAGCCGGCGCGGACATACGGCGGCGGGTTGACTTTCGCTGCCTGTTACCTCCCCAGGAAAAAAAGGTATATCATTTTCCCAGGAATCTTACGAAAGGTAGCCAGGTCAATTTTTGCAACTGCATCCGGGTACCCGGTATGCCAACCTGTATAGCTGCAGTTATCATAGGCCACATCGCCGGCGTCCCAGCCAAATATCACATCGCAGAAAGAAGTATCTTTTTCTGCAATAGAAAGAAATTTCCTGGCAGCTATATACTTACCCCGTAATACACCATCTATATCTGCATAAGCAATTTTAACCTTGCCCGATTCATGGTTTTCTACATACTGTAAAATATCCCTGGTTGTCATAATTATTTCTTATAAAATATTCGGAATAAAATATAGCTGAGTAATAGTACGCCTACATAAAACATTCCCAGCTTAAAATTGTAAATCATCATTGCTGTAAAAGAAATAATGCCAATGCTTAATGCAACGAGCGGAAATACAGGATAGAAAGGCACTTTAAAAGGGCGTTCGAGAGCAGGCTCTTTTCTTCGCAATTTAATAACAGCAATCATTGAAATGATATAAAGCGTAAGCGCTCCAAATACAGACAGGATGATGATCTCGCCGGTCTTGCCGCTGAGCAAAGCTATAATACCTATAACCATATTGGCCAGTAATGCCTTTGCAGGTGTTTTGAAGCGCCGGTTAATATGCCCCAGCCAGCCGGGGCAAGCCCTGCCCTGCCAAATTCAAAACTGGAGCGACCCGCGGCCAGGATAATACCGTGAAATGACGCTACCAGTCCAAAAGGCCAACTGTAACCAGCATGTGGTATAATACGTTATTGCTGGTAACAATATGCGACAAAGCCAGCGGTAAAGGCGAGTCGGAAACAGCGCCGTCTTTTGTATAGACCACGGCCTCCCAACCTCCAACACCTACAGAGCTAATAAAAGTGAGAATACATAAGACCACCAATGTTATAATAGCTGAGCCAAATCCTTTTAAAATAGTTTTCTGGGGATTCCGGGTTTCCTCAGCCACATTGGCAACTCCTTCTATGCCGAGAAAAAACCATATAGCAAAAGGGATGCTTGCAAAAATACCGGTCCATCCATGGGGCAAAGCATTCTTTTGCAAATTAGCCATCTCAAAGCCGGGCAATGTAAGACCGGCAAACAACAACAGCTCTCCTACGGCAAATATTGTAATAATGAGTTCAAAAGTAGCAGCTGCTTTTACTCCCGAAATATTAAGTGCCGTAAACAGTAAATAGGCTGCAATAGAAATAGACAAGATGGAAAGCTGCGGAAAAAAATATTAAAGTAAGCACCGATAGCAAAAGCAATAGCGGGCGGAGCAAAGATAAATTCGATATTTTGCGCCATGCCTGCGAAAAAGGCCCAGTGTTTTCCCAGTGTACGATCTGCATAATCAAAAGCGCCGCCAGCCTTAGGAATAGCACAGGCCAGCTCTGTGTAACTGAAAGTAAATGTTACATACATGATCATGATAAAAAGGTAGCAAGTCCCATACCCAGCGTACCACCTTTTTCCAGTCCAAGGTTCCAACCAAAGTACATCCCGGATATCACGTAACCCACCCCTAAGCCCCATAGCATTGTTGCATTTAACGTTCGGTTTAAATGGCCTGAAGTATTTGTCATATCATTATTTTTTCAACAAGGAGCCTGTTTAAAATAGTTGCCGTTTGTATTAGCAGTAAATAAAATAAGCACTTTTTATATCCTGGTCCCTGGCACAACGTACCTGGTTTTGCAAATACAATATTTATATCATCTTTGGTTCATTTGAAGATAGAAGAAATTTAATAAAAAATAAAGCGAACCCGCCATTTTTTGTTGTGCTACCGGTTGCGCAATAAATATTGATAAACAAGCAGTACCCCGCATTGACAATACCCGATGCCTGAAACAGAAAACCGTTTTATACCCGGCAATGGCTGGCCGGCCCTTTTTCACTTCAAGCCCGGAGAAAAGTTAACATTTATTCAAATATTAGCAGTAGCTTTAATTCAATAACCGGTCTTTTTAATAGTAAGATCATCTACAACAGCATCTGCCGCACTTTCATTGGTTACAGAAATACGGATGGTTTTCGTATTGTTCAGGTATTCCTTTCCGGAACGAAAATCCAGTATTTCTTTTACGAACCTGCTGTAGCTTTTACTCTCTTTTTCTGCAATTAAAGTAAGCTGCCCGGTAACGGCCTGCACGTTCTCCACAACTATTTTGAGCCGGCTGCTTCCGTTATGCCAGTATTCCAGCTTATAGTCGATGTCATTATCCAGATATACATATTGTTCTATCCTCTGGCCCGGTTTTAACAATACACCTGCTGTTCTATTTCTGCCACCGTTGGGAAGCCAGTTACCATTGCCTTCCCAGGGAGCAATACTGCCGCCATCTTCAAAACCCGGGTTAGGCAATTCATTACCCCGCTCAGCGGCCAGGTATAGTAACGTATATAATCTACCTCCATGTTAACCGTACCACCACCCCCGTAACTGCCAAGCAGCACGTTCATAAAATGGTTGGGAGCATATACCTGGCTCTTATCTGTATATTCCTTAATAAGATTGCCATTGATGTAATGCTTAATAGATACCGGTGTCCACAACATACCATGTACGACCCAATGGTCTATATGCTGATAGCCTTTTGCAATATGTGTATTAAGGTTACGGAGAAACTTCCCGGTTGAGTCTACGTGCCCATGCAATACAAATTGTGCATTGAGGTATTCAAATACATCTATTTCAAAAACCTGACCTTTAGGCCGTATGCCCTGCACCCCGTCAAGCGTTGTACCTTGCTGTAGATAATATTTCAGGTTGGGGCCGGGAGAATCAAACCAGAAAGCTGTATTCAATCCGCGAGGCTTTCCCGTGCTGCTTCTTTTTACCTTTACTTCGAAATAGCCGCCACGGCTGTTGTCTAATAAGTTTTCGTTGGTACCCCAATCGTATGTTTGAATGGAAGATATTTTTTTATTATTCTTCACATCATATACTTCTTTCGGTAATGAATCATTAGTAAAGAGATTAATGGTTTTTCCGTTGAGGACATAGGCCGGCTGCGGAAGCGTGCCGGCTTTCATTTGATCAAAATTGATTTTATATAAATAGTCAATATTGGAGTAATAATTAGTGAACCATTTGTTGCGGTTCAACAGGGCATCATTAAACTCATCCTGCCAGTATACCTGCATTCCTTTGGGTACGGCATTCGAACCAGGGTTTGTTTGCAGCTCCTTTAATTCCAGTGGGTCCGGCGTCCATTTCTTTTGTGTGGTTGCAACGCCAGTAAAACTGTGCCTTATCCTTCCTTCTACAACCATCTCTAACCAGATCCTGTATTTTGTTTCAGGCTGCACGTTCTGTATGTAAAACCTGCTTTCACCTGCTTTTACCACAGCATTGGGGGCTTCAGGTTTTTCGTTCCCTGTGCTCCAGTAGAGCCGGTACTCATCGGTACCGGGAACATCATTCCAGTTAACGCGTATCCAGCTCCGGGTACCTAACAAATAAAAACGGGCTGCCTCTTTTTCATTTTGACCTATAGCTAAAGTGCAGCTTATTGTTATAATAATCAGCAGGGTGAAAAGGCTACGCACAAAAAAGCAGCTTTTAAGGTTAGGGCAACCGTCATACCGCGATACCGGTTCGCACCGCGGATCAGCGTTACGATCCCAACAACACAAATCACGTTTCACCAAACGTTTAATGCACATCGGAAAAGGTTTTAGTGATATTGGTGAATGATATATTCATTTTCCACCGCTCCGTTTTCGTACAGTTTAATGATGGCATAACCTGGCGCTGTTTCCTGGTAATAATAAGGCTGCGCCGACTTTTCATTACCTTTTCCCCACCAGAAACCACTCATAGCTCCGTTGCAGAAATAATGTACGCCGTTGTACCATGCCCTGTCCAGCAAATGCTGGTGGCCGCTGAGGCAAACCCGCACCTTATCTTTATGCTGGTAAAATAATTGTTTCAGCTCTTTATGATCTTTATGCTGACCGCCTTCCCAGGTATTGGTTACCGTAAGTATGGGAAAATGCGACATCAGCAATACATGATCACCGGCAGGTACCTGCGCCAGCTCTTTTGCAGCCAGTTCATTTGTTCTTTATCCAATGATATCCCTTCGTTATTACCATCGAGGATCATAAAATGCCAGTTTTTCTTTTTAAAGCTGTAATAACGGTGCGGCATACCTGCTCTTTTGCAGCATAAGTTACACCATACATTTCATCTTTTTTGGAAGGAGCTGCCCACCAGTTATCATGGTTGCCCACACAACTGTATACTTCGTATCCTTTTAAGGTCTGCATACATTCGTCCCAGCATTTCCACTGCTCCAGCACGCGCTCACGGGTAATATCCTTATAATCGGCTGCATGGATACTGTCGCCGCCGTTCAGGAAGAAATCTATTTTTCTTTTTTAATTTCTTCCAAGCATTTGATATAGCTAGCCGGAACATTTTCATCCGGCCGTATATGCACATCCGTTATATGCGCTATGGTAAGCACCGGGCTTTTAGTATATTTAGCCGCTGACGCCGTTCCTGTAAAAGTCAAAGCGCCTGCTGCTAATGACATACCTTTTAAAAAATCGTTCCGCTTCATGGGTTTATTTTTTAAACAGAAAAAGTATTTTCAAATGGAAAGGCATTTCTGTAGCCGCTAATTTCTATTGCCAGCCTTCCGGTTGGGTGAGGTTTTTGTTTAGCACCGTTTGTGAAACGGGGATCGGGAAATAATAATATTTGGGTTCTATAAAGCTGCGCGGCTGGGTGGCATCCTTAGTAAATATAACACGGCCCGATGTACCATTCGATAAAGCAAAAGTACCGTCAGAGAGATAGTATTTTACAATTTTTGCTTTTACGTCTGCGGGTAAACCAGCTATCGGCCCTTCATCGTCTTTAGACTGAAGAATGGCAATATCTGCTACCCCGTCGCCTGTTACATCTATACCTCCCAATGCAGGTACATACATGCCGCTGGGTTTTTGCGCCAAAAGTGCACCTGCTTTCCAGCGATACAGATCATCTAAGCGGAAACCTTCACAAGCCAGCTCTACCCTGCGCTCGCGGCGTATTTCGAGTATCACACCTTTGTTTGCCCCGGTAACCAACGGGTATTTGCCGGCGAGATAAGGATCGGGATTTGCGTTGGCTGTTGCCATGTTCAATGCAGGCATTCCTACACGGTTGCGGATCTTGTTGATAGTTGCCTCTATGTCTCCCTGGGTAAGCGTGCCTAATTCTGCTTTGGCTTCTGCGTTGATTAACAATACTTCCGCAAACCTGAAAACGGGCAGGTCGGTATAATTCAAATCCCAGCCCCCGCAATGCAGGATCACGGGGATAGAATTTTACCTGGAGCAGTCCTCCGAAGTTGGGCCGGGTAAGATAGGGATTCGCATTGGGATCATTTTTAAACCCGGGCGGCATAACGGTTTCGGCCAGGCGTGGATCGCGATTGGCAAACATTTCTATAAAATTCTTTTTATCATAATTGGCCTGAGAGGTGAAGGTAGTTCCATTGCTCATTAAAAATTCATCAGCAAGACCAGAGCTTAATCCCCATTGCCAGTCTAACACCATGCGTATTGTTTGCAATACCTTGTTCTTTGTTATTCTTTTGCAGAAAGATCACTTCTTTATTGGAAGACAGGTCGGCGCTGGAAAATAAAGCCCTGTACCCTGCAGCGCCGGTTCCGGTAATATCAAAGCCGCCGTTACCCATTATATCCTGAGATGCAGATACCGCACGCTGAAGAAATACCTGCGCAGATGATTGTAACCCCAGCTCGGTATGGTATTTACGGTAAGTTCCCTCGTGTAAAGCAATTCTTGCCAACAATGTTAAAGCACTCCACTTTGTAACATAAGTATTATTAGTACGACCTGGCTGTACATTAGTTGCAGCAAATTCAAGATCCGCCATTATAGAATCTACAACCATAGCGCGCGGGTCTTTGCCCTTGCGTAAATCTTCATCCTTATTTCCCAAAGCATGAGAATACCAGGGCACATCGCCATAACGTTTTACCATTTTGTAATAAAAATCAGCCCTGAAAAATCTTGCTACCCCAATAAAATGATTAATCGCAACCTGGTCGCCGGTTGTTTTACCAACATTATCGAGCATATAGTTAATATTTCTGAGCACCGCCCATGTATCTTTATTCCACACCCCCACTGTTCCCGGAGTAATACCTCCACGGATCAGGTTGTCTATTTCACTGCTGCCTGTGCTGATAGAAATATTGTCAGAAAATTTATCCAGTGTAAAATAATTATTGGGTAGCCCATAATATACATCGGCCCAGGTGGCACGTAGTTGCTGAAGATATAAACCATTTGTATAGGTTTCGAGGTCGGCAGGAGTATTAAAGAAGTCGGTACCGGTAATAGCTGAAGACGGTGTACGCTGTAATGCATCTTTCTTACACGAAACGCCTGCTAAAATTGTTGCTATAAGTATATATGAAATTCGTTTCATTTTAAAGTGTTTAATGCATTAAAAATTCAGATTTAAACCAAATGAAAAAGTACGCTGGAACGGGTATGCAGCCTGCGGCCTGTTGCCGTCCCCTAATGATTCGGGGTCCAGTTTTACTTTAATATGAGATATTTCAAAAATGTTTTCAGCACTAAAATAAAAACGTACTTTGCTCAAATTGACCTTTTGCAACAGGGATTGAGGCAGCGAATAACCTACTGTTACGTTCTTAACCCGCATATAAGCACCATTTTGCAGGTATCTTGAATTAGGTTTTGCCAATGGAGAAAGGGCATCTTCCGCAGTATAGGCCCGAACTGCAGGGAAGTATGTATTGGGATTCTCAGGAGTCCAGTGATCCAGGTTTAACGTGGTTACGTTGGTCCATGGCTGTGCGTATACACCCCAGAAGTAAATATTGGAGTTCCCGGATACCAATCCCTTTTGCCAATGCCCTGCATGAAAACACGCAGATCAAAACCCTTCCAGCCGCCCGAAAGATCAATACCATAAGGGTAACGTGCGCTTTTATTGCCAATGATATGCATGTCTCCTGGCTTTTCAAGCGTTCTTTCGCCAAAGTCGATCACACCATCATTATTTAGATCTGCGAACTTAGGGTCGCCGGCATAAAAATTATACCCTGATCATCTTCACCAAAAGCCCGTTGATTAGGTGAATTGGTTACATCAGCAGCGTCCTTAAAGAATCCTGTAATTTCAGCTCCCCATATTTCACCAATTTCTCTGCCTACGTAATAGTTTCCATAGGTGTTTCCAAGATAATTGGTAGGGTTATCAAATTTGGTAATCCAGGACCGACTATCGGCCAGGGTAAAGGTAAGATTGTACAGAAACGGAGAACCACCCAATGTTCCGTTGTCTCTCCAGTTCATGCGCAGCTCCCAGCCCTTTGTTTTAAGGTCACCGTTATTCTCTGTGGGTGGATCTGCTCCGAAAACTGCGGAAGTTCCTGGCCCGGGATCAGCATATCCCTGGTATAGCGTGTATACTTGTCAAAGTTTAAAGACAGCCGGTTTTTAAGCAAGGAAAGATCTACGCCAAAATTCACAGTTTGTATACTTTCCCAGGTAAAATTATCAGATACTGGCTTAGGGCTGTTTACAATAGTAGGCCTGCCGGATCCTAATATAATACCACCGGTTCCTTTAGGCAAAATGGGCAGGTAAGGGTAAGAGTCATAATAAGGAAAATCCCTGTTATAAGCAAATGTTTGGTTGCCTAAGCTTCCGTAAGAAGCTCTCAGTTTAAACATATCGAGCGAAAGTGCGTTTTTAACACTGCTAAAAATGCCTCGTCCGATACTACCCAGCCTGCCGAAGCTGACGGGAAAAAGCCCCATCTTCTGTTTTGCGGGAAACGTGAAGAACCATCATACCTGCCATTTAATTCCAATAAATACTTTTCCTTATAGTTATATCCCAAACGATAAAACACCCTTGTACAGCCCAATTCTTCACCCGTTCCACTTCTTCCATAGTACCGGTACTTAAATCGATAGATGGCAGTGATGTAGAAATGAGGCCATTTTTGCGGGCAGAAAAATAACTGCTGTCATATTGCTCACTGTTAAATCCTACAAGCGCCTGCAAAAAGTGATCGCCGAAATTTTTATGAAAATCGGTGTAGATATTATACACATTATAGGTGGTTGCGGCACTTTGATTTTGTGCCCAGGTGTTGGAGAACGTATACTGCACCGGGTTATTGGGACCTGTTTTATAAGGAACCGGCACATCATAAGAACGTATGGTGTTTGAGCCGCGCCTAAAAGTTGCTTCCGCATTCAGATCCCATACATTCTTTATTAAGGCAGCCTTAGCTGCAAAAGTTGTTACATATTCATTCAGTTTATCCCTGCGCCTGCCCCCTTCCTGCAGAGCTCCCAACACGGGGGCTCCGGCTCTTGTCCAGCTTCCATCAGGATTTCTAGGCACATCTAATGAGTTGGTACGATTTACATTCCAGAAAAAGTCGCCATCCAGGAAAACCGGCGCTTCATAATCAGTACTGGTGAGCTGTGTGTTGTTAGAGAATTTTAACCAGTCCGTAACGTCAAAATCTACTTTTCCTCTTACATTGTAACGTTTGTATACATCGTTACCATACTTAAGTAGTCCATCCTGCTGGTAATAGTCGCCCGAAAAATAGTAGCTCAGTTTTTCGGCACGTTTGGAAATGCTCAAGTTGGCATTATAAGTGGGCGCAGATTTCCTGTAGGCTTCATGCAACCAATCGGTAGTACCCGTGTACACCCAATCGTTGCCATTATCAGAAAGCGTTACTGCGGGCAGCGAGGATCAGCAGAACGCTTTTTGGCATATTCGCGCACCGACTCCGGGTATAAGTTATACAGGGTTTTCCTGCCTCAGTTTTTACATCCATAACAGTATATGGATCCGTAACCAGCTCAGGCATTTTCCCTATGGTGCGATAGCCCACCATTGCATTCAGCGCCACATTCAATTTATTTCCCTTTGCTTTTTTAGTAGTAATCAACACTACACCAAAAGAGCCGCGGGCTCCGTAAATGGCGGCAGCAGCATCTTTTAATACAGAAACCGTTTCTACATCATTAGGGTTAATGCGGGCAACTTCATCCATCGTATACGGAACATTGTCCACAATAATCAATGGATCACCTCCATTAATGCTTGTAAAGCCCCGTATGTTAAAACTGGGATTAGAAGTAGCCCTCCCGTTGGCGCTGGTAATATTCAGGTTGGGGATCAATCCCTGCAAACCTGAACCCAGGTTGGCAATAGGTCGGCTTTCAATCTGCTTTGCGGTAACCATGTCCACAGCACCTGTTAGGTTTACTTTCTTTTGAACACCAAAACCCACTACTACAACCTCGTCGAGGTTTTTATCTCCTGGCACCAATCTAATCCTAAGATTATTACCGGTACCGGTCTTCACTTCCTGAGTGATATAACCAACGTAAGAAATCTCAAGAATGCTGTTTTCGGAAGCATCAATAGTAAAGCTACCGTCTTCTGCCGTGGTTACGCCCGTGCTGGTGCCTTTTATTTTAATGTTTACACCGGCCAATGGAGTACCGGCTTCATCCGTTACGATACCCTTACCGGCGGAAGAGCATAAATCTGAACCCCGGCGGCAGTACGTTTTTTTAAGATAATTACGCGGTCTTTTATTTCAAAGGTAACCGGCTGCTCTTTGCATAGTAGTTCCATGACCTCCTGCAGCGAAGCGTTGACAACAGAAAATGTTACCGGTTTCACATCTTTCAGGTGAGATTTCACATAGAAAAAGTTATAGCCGGTTTGGGTTTTAATATCCTCCATTACCCCCTCAAAGGGTGCTTTCTTTTTGCCATGGTTAATTGCTGGGCATACCCGCCGGCACTAACCTGGAGAAAGAAAAAAAGAAACAAAAGGGAAAACATCTTTCTTAAATACAGAAAGTTTCGGTAACCTGCATATTTTCCCAATGCAGTACTTTTCTTAAAGTCCATACTACTGTTTTTTGGTTTAAGTAAATAAGTATAAAAATTCGGGGATAACGCTTTACATACGGTTCGTTCGGAAAATGCGTTTGATATCAACCTGGCTTAAGAACGGTTTTTATTTTACCGGATCATTTACAGGATCCTCCTTTTTATTAAAGAGCTTTGTGTACATACACTTTATTTCCCATTACGTTAAACTTGAAAATGCCGGTTGCTTCCAATATCGACAAAACGCCGGATATATTCTGAGAGCGGGAAATCGTTCCTTTCATTTTCTCCAGTGGCATATCTTTTTCATAAACAACTTCTATATTATACCAGCGGACAAGCTCATTCATTACATCGTATACATCTTCATCATTAAATTCAAAATAACCTTTTTGCCAGGCTACTTCTGTTGCCGTGTTTGCTTTTGATATATGCACCCTTCCATCTGTGGTAGATTTGGCCTGCTCACCCGGCTTTAATGTTAATTTATTATTCACCTTAACCGACCCTTCTAGTAAAGTAGTAACAGTGCCTTTTTGCCGGCATAGCTTTTTACATTAAAATGGGTACCCAACACTTTTATCTCCTGCTCTTTTGTGATAACTATAAATGGTTTAGAGGGATTTTTAGCAACTTCAAAATAGGCTTCCCCGTCCAGCTCTACTTTTCTGTGGGAAAGACCTGAAAAAGTTACAGGAAATTTTATAGTAGTGGCTGCATTTAACCAAACCCTTGTACCGTCCGGCAATACAAGCTGATATTTCTGGGCCTTGTCAGTAATCAAGGAATTGTATTGCACGCCTGGTGTCGTTCGCTCTTTTGAACTTACCAGGTCTTTAAACACAACAACACTGTCAGATAGCTGCGTTATTGTGACGCTATTTTGGGTAGTAACCAACCCTTTGTATTGAGAGGAAAGCGAAAATCGCTGCCCGTCAGACAACAGTAATGTCGCCATATTCGAACCGGGAGCAATATCATTAGCAACCTGCAACGACGAAACAGGTTTTATATTATCCCGGGATTGGGTGAAGTAGTTATATAATGAGGGAGTGAGTAAAAATAGTATAAGTATTGCGGCCGCTACGCTCATCAATTGATACGTTTTAAGCGTCCTTCTCTCTATCTTCCTGTTTATCTTATCCAGAAGCTCCGCTTTTTTTTTCTTCAAAGTCAGCATGGATCTCCTGCTCATTTTTTTGCTGAAACGAATTACACCAGGCATTATAAATGCAGATATCATCATCCGTAGCCACATTTTGTTCTATGCGCTTAAAAATTTCAAGTTTCTTTTTCATTAGCCATCATAACATCCGGTTAAAGTGCCCGTACTATTATAAGGCGTATGAAAAGCCCTTACCCCCAAGAAAAAATAAGATTTTTAAAAAAACTGACCAGAAGGACATTTTGCCGAGATGTAACTTCAACTTCTTTAATGTAAGTGTCATTTGATTTTCCACCGTTTTTTCGCTGATGCCCAGCTGTACAGCAATTTCTTTATTGCTTAAATATTTCTCGCGACTCATTTCATATATCATCCGTGCTCTCTGTGGCAGCGCTTTTACGAAATCATTAATTACTGCCTTCAACTCTTTAACCTCTATACTATCGTCTATAAAAACAGCTGCAACCTCTTCCCGCCTGTTCAATATCTCAGCTCTCCTTTTGCTAGACCGTACGATACCTATTAGTTTATATTTAACCGCGGCAAGCAAATATGATTTCAGATAGGTAACCTGCACTTTCTGGCGATTGGTCCATATCCACACAAATATGTCCTGCACCGCATCCAGACATTCATCTTTATTCTCAAGGATATTATAAGCATAATTATAAAGCACCGATGCATACCGGGCATATATCTCACTAAAAGCAACCCTGTCGTCTTTTTGTAATAAGTGAACCAGCTGCGCATCATTATACTGAAAATACTTTGTCATAAAGTATACTATTGAGTATTGGAAGTTAAATGCCTGGGGCAAACATACCCCGATCAGCATAAAATATTAAACACTTAGTTTTAATTCAAAAGAAAATAATTCCTGTTAAAGCCCTGCCCGTATCAAGTTATTATATCATTAAATGTTACAATCGTTAGAAACCATATCAGCTGGCAGGCACATACTATAATATTATATTTCTGTCATTCACCAGCAACAGGTTCTTTGAAATTCTCACCGGAAAAATGAACTAAAAATTTATATAAAACCTGAATCTGCCTTCTGATTTTGTCATCCATTCCTCATGATAAAAGAAGCCCGTTAAGCCATATACCAGTTTTGCTTTAGCTATGTTAAACATTTTTTGGCTATTTACAGGAACATTTCTGTGCGCAACCGTTTGCATGCTTCGCCTAAAAAATGCTTCAGCACATAATCTATATGAATTCTTTAAAGCATGGCGTTTCTTTTTTTTTAAGCGGTCAGCAGTCCTAAATAGCTTTTAGACGACAGGTGCAAAGTCATAGCTTTAGGGTGATCCGGCACTGCGAGCAACAATTTCATTGTACTAACACAAATGACCGTTCTTGGAATATGGATTATCGTGATATATATGCTCTACGATGGACTTACTCAAGCTTCCCGCACTGCCAGGGGCTTCTTATTCTTCCGCTTTTGAAGGCGAGCTTTCAACGCTCCAAAATAAAAAAGCCTCTCCAACTTCGTTGGAAAGGCTTGTGCCCGAGACGGGATTCGAACCACCTATATTACCGATTGATTATTAATACGTTATCGCGATTGTTAAATTATTTGGCACAATATAAGAACAAAAAGTGAAGAATTCGCGCCCGCGCGTAAGAGATACTCCGATATGAGGCCGGTGCGCGTACTTTTCATCTATTCCCCTTGTCAATATCATGTTCTTTTATTGTCCATTTTGTCCATTTAGGCTAAATTAGTCATCGTGTAACCTGTCCTAAATAATTCTGATGCGAGATTCTTGTTGCCATCTAAGCAAATCTGGAACCTTCCTGTACATTTATGGGATCAAATTAACTACTACTGCCGAAAGGATCTGCCATTAAAAACACCTTCTAAAGTAAAAGACCGACCAAGTTAACTGAGCTATTCTCGATTTAAGCAACAATGGTTTTATCGCAGACGTTTATAAATTATGGTATAATATAGGGGTTGTCCATCTGCTTTCAACAATAAAGATGTGGCCTTCCCTAGTAAAGGGTAGGCCACATCTTATCATGAAATCTATGCTTTTTGTGAGTTACACTATGGATTCTTATAGTCCCACTTATTCATTATTTCTTTGGTTCTATCAACAATTTGCAGCCATTCGGGGTCTGATAATATTTGTCTCTCCGTACGAGGCTTTTTATTTTCCCGGTCTATGTACACATTAAGCATGCTTCTGACTCCATCAAGTTGTTTCTACGATATTGGAAGGCACTCCCCACTCTATAGCTTCTTTATCTAAAAATTGATCAAAGCCATAATCATCAAATAGCGAATTAATTAACTCTGCATATGAAGACATCTTTCCTGTGTCGTTATCTTCATTAAGCCATATTTTTCTTTGAAGTGCTATATCTGAAAGCTCAATTAATCGGCCATAAATATTAGAAAGGTACAAATTCATTTAATCAAATTTAGGCATTTTTGAAAAATCAAATTCGGATAAAGGGATATGAGCTTCGGGTATATCGCCGGTATTTATTTGAACCCCATTCTTATCATAATGAGCTCCCTCCTTTTGAAATTTAACGTAAGGTTTTTGCTGAGACGGAAATTCACTTAAAGGATTACCAGGCATTACTCTAATTCTATTACGTGTGTTTAGGGATCTTGAAATATAATTCCTCCATCTTTTTTGAAGCCTTTTCGATCCAGTGTAAAGGCGTCCCAACCTTTCCCGAAGAACTGCAACTTCGTTTTTTTAATAACTGTTTTTGTTATACTTCCTTCTATCGAAGTTGCGGTGTGCATCGCAGAAAGTATGGTAAATGCCCACCACTCCGGTGACCTTAACGCCGTTCCCCACATTCCTTTCACACCTTCCCAACGTTGTTCAAAGGTTTTACCAGCAGCGTATAATACTGTATTCTTGTTGGGTATACCATTTACGTAAAACAAATCAGACGCCGCACGCAGAATATCTACGTTATCTCTAAAATTTTGCAACGCATCAGCTTTAATGATAAATTCAATGCCAATATGACGCTGCCGCAAAGTAGCCATATCATAGTAAGTTGCATTTTGGCGGCTGGCGGAATAAAAAATCAGCCTATCATTTTTATCGTAATGCCCCATCAAAGAATATTCTCCTACCTGAATACTCGGTCCCTTAGATTTAACAGCTAAATCGATTATTTTGGAACCTGTATGCATGGCTACCAAGTAAAATTCTATCGGATCTTCTGTTATTGGGTTAGACATTTGATCGATGAAATCGATAGCATCCTGTTCATTAATGCTGTAATTTTTAATAACATTAAACTCACTCCAGGTTAACTCGCCAGCTTGCATTTTGTCTATCCCCACTCGGCTATTTTTATCAAATCGCTGTTCTCGGTACTTGTGAGGTAAGAGTACAGGTTGTCTGCTATATCAGGATTTGCCCCTAACCATTGCATTGATGTTTCAGAAACAGGTATTTGATTGTTGATAAATGCTTCCGCAATCAATTGAGCAGTAGTTTTTGAGATGGGGTCCTCTTCAGTGTCAATATTCTCTATAGGAACACCTCCTCCTGAGCAAGGAACAGCCCATTCTTCTCCTGGAGGCGGAGGTATAGTAGGCACAGTGTAATTGGGATCATCATTACAATTCTCAGGAGTATAATCGCCGGGAGATGGCGTACCACTACCTCCACCGCCATTGCCTGAAGGTGAGTCGCCACCACTACCATCGTTTGATCCGCCGCCAGGAGTAGATGGGCCGTCGTCATCCGGACAATCAACTTCCATTTCTTCTATCAAGACAGTTGACGCAGTAGTAGGCTTAACAGAACACTTACATTGTTCAATCTGACTGTAATCGTGATGAGGTTCGCACCCGCAGGGCTGAGCTGCAACTGGTTTTATTTTCACAGTGGTTAAAACAACACATTCACCGTCTCCCGAACCTGATATGGATCTCTTTGTAGTGCCTTTTGATAATACCTGGCCATCTCTGTAATTCAATACTCGCTTTACTTTTCCGTCCCAATCTTTAACTATAATGGTGCCATCGTATTTTCTTGTGTGTGTTGCATCTATCCACTTCGCAGAAGGCAGCAGGGTAACTAATTCCGTTACAATACTATTTGATGTATCCCTGTACATCATTAAATAGTTCAGAAAACCATACTTCACTGCTCTTTTCTGATCTATTTGTATGTAAACGTTTTTGTTATGTATCGGAGTAATTACCGCTTGATTACCTAAACTAAGGTCTATATTTGAAATCTTCCCAAACAGGGTGTTGATTTTCTGTTGCCGCAGCGTTAGCCGTAGCAGACCTTCGAACAGTTTTTATGGATTCAAAATGTTTCCTGGCATCTTCCAAACTTAGATTTTTGGGAACAGTATTACTTTTGACAATTGAATCATAAGTAGACTTTTTACAGCTGCTTGATAATAGTGCAAGAAATAGGATAGCCAGTAAGCAAAATTTGCTTTTGTGCAAAGTGTAATTCATAAATAATAATTAAGAAGTTAATAATGATTAAACGAGAAAATAAATTTTGTCATCTTTTACGATATTAAAAGAATATAAAATTTCACGATCTTATACCATTTGACTTTTTATGGAGATCGTCGTTATCGTCGTATCTAGCGGTTAATTTATCAGGTATATCATAAGCATTTTTACTATAGATGCTGGCTTAGCATGTTTTACATAAATACATATAAAATATTTTAAACAAGAATAGGAAAAGATAAGCAGTCTTTTTACGGATTTCCATAAAGAGGAGATAGAAATCCCATCATATTTAAGATTGCTACATAAAAGAAAATGAGAGGAAACGAAAATCTAAAAAACCACGCAAACACAGGCTAAATCGGCATTTCAGCGCATAAAAAAACCAGTCATAAAGACTGGTTTAGTGCCCGAGACGGATTCGAACCTGCACGCCGCGTTAGCAGCGCTACCACCTCAAGGTAGTGCGTCTACCAATTTCGCCACCCGGGCATTTATTTAGTTCAAAGTTGAAGATTTTAAATTCAACAATGAAATTGTGTAAGAACTAAGGGTCGCAAATGTAAAGAAAAAATTGAAAGTTTACGATTCCTTTTCAACCGGTCAACTTATCAACCGGAATCTCCACCCTAATCATCCAGCTTCAACACGGCCAAAAACGCCTCCTGCGGTACCTCTACGTTACCGATCTGGCGCATGCGTTTTTTACCTTCTTTTTTTTTTCCAATAATTTACGTTTACGGCTGATATCGCCCCCCATAACATTTAGCCGTTACATCTTTACGCATAGCTGAAATATTTTCCCTGGCTACAATCTTGGCGCCAATAGCAGCCTGAATGGCAATCTGGAACTGCTGACGGGGCAATAATTCTTTTAATTTCTCACAAAGCTTACGGCCAAAATCGTGCGCACGGCTGCGGTGGATCAATGCGCTTAACGCATCCACTTTATCGCCGTTCAACAAAATATCCATTTTGGCAATATCACTATCGCGATAGCCTATAGGATGATAGTCAAATGAAGCATATCCCCTCGTCTGGGATTTCAACTTATCATAAAAATCAAATACGATCTCCGTTAAAGGCATTTCAAATATCAGCTCTACCCTTGTCGTGGTCAGGTAACTCTGGTTAATTAACAACCCACGTTTCCCCAGGCAAAGTGTCATAATATTACCAATGTATTCGGGCTTGGTAATGATCTGAGCCTTAATAAACGGCTCTTCAATACGGTCTGTTTTAACGGGATCAGGAAACTCAGACGGGTTATTTACAATGATCTTCTCTCCCTTGGTGGTATAAGCAATAAAGCTCACGTTCGGCACCGTTGTGATCACCGTTTGGTTAAACTCCCGCTCGAGACGTTCCTGGATGATCTCCATGTGCAGCATTCCTAAAAATCCGCATCTGAAACCAAAGCCCAGCGCCTGTGAAGTTTCCAGCTCAAAAGTCAGGGAAGCATCGTTTAACTGCAGCTTATCCATACAGTCGCGCAGCTCTTCAAACTCATCTGTATTCACCGGGTAAATACCCGCAAATACCATCGGTTTTACTTCTTCAAAGCCTTTGATCTGTTCGGGGTTGGTATTTGATGCTAAAGTAATAGTATCTCCTACTTTTACCTCTTTGGCATTTTTAATACCTGTTATAATATAACCTACATCACCGGCTTTTACCTCCTTCTTTTCGGTCATCTTGAGCTTAAGAATACCAATTTCGTCTGCCTCATACTCCTGGCCGGTGCTTACAAATTTTACCTTATCGTCCTTTTTAATAGTGCCGTTTAAAATACGGTAGTATACGATAATACCCCGGAAGCTATTAAAAACACTATCGAAGATCAACGCCTGTAACGGCGCTGTTTCATCACCTTCAGGAGCCGGAATTCTTTCAACAATCGCCTCCAGCACTTCGTCAATTCCCAAACCGGTACGGCCGCTGGCCAGTAAAATCTCCTCGGGTTTACAGCCTATCAGGTCAATGATCTGGTCTTTTACCTCTTCGATCATCGCACCGTCCATATCAATCTTATTGATCACCGGGATAATTTCCAGGTCGTTATCAATGGCCAGGTACAAATTGCTAATAGTTTGAGCCTGAATGCCCTGCGTAGCGTCAACCAGCAGTAAAGCTCCTTCGCAGGCAGCCAGCGCCCGGCTTACTTCATAGCTGAAATCCACGTGTCCGGGCGTATCGATCAGGTTCAGCGTGTAATCTTCCCCTGCCTTAGATTTATAATTGATCTGGATAGCCTTACTTTTAATCGTAATTCCCTTCTCCCGCTCCAGGTCCATATCATCCAATACCTGGTCCATCATCTCCCGGTCGCTGATAGTATTGGTTTGCTGTAAAAGCCTGTCCGCCAGGGTACTTTTACCATGGTCGATATGTGCAATAATGCAGAAATTCCTAATATGCTTCATACTCTAAAACCTCTTTGGAGGCGTGCAAAGGTACGATAAAATACGATGACCGGAATGCTATATAATAGGAGGTTTTGCGGACGCCACCCTGCGAACAAAAAAGCTTCAGAGCATCTAAACCTGGGAATAGGGCACAGGAACCAGAAAGCTGTTGCTGATTTTAGAAATTGTATTGGCATACTGAGGATCAGCTATCAACCTTTTCCATTCAGTATCAGCAACAAAGGCTGCCCATCCTTTGTCGCGCTCTTCCATATTATTACAGGTAATCATATAGGTGAGGCGAGGTAACCTGTCGCCCGCTATTACCTCGCCAAAAACACCGGGTTCAATTTTTGCCCTTTTAAAAATGGGGAACTCGCCATCATGGAACATCTTTATTTTCCTTCTTACTGCATCTTCGCTATAGCCCTCATAGGTCCTTAATTCAAATATCCGGGATGCACCTGCCGGTACAGCTAATACCGGCCAGCCGTCAAACGCGGTCATAAGGGTGGCCGTAAAACGACTGTAGATGGGTTTACCAGCCGGTACATTATTATAAGCGGTGCTGCTCTTAATATAATCAGGGTCTTTTTTACCATATCGTTTACAGTGAAATAGCTTTCCGAAGAAGAATAAGGAATCAGTAAATAAAACCTAGCCGGTTCCGACTCTTTCCATTCCCTGAACACACCTACTGTTTTTACGCCGTATTTATTGAATGCAGGTATCAATGCTGTTTTGAAATAATGTTCCAGCACGCTTCTATCGGCGCCAAATAACAATTCATACTCGCGCCATTCATACACTTCCTTTGATATTGCAGCCTCTTTGCCGGTCGACCCATTTGCGCCGATTGCTGTAATACCTGCTGCTACCGAAAAAGAAGAATGAAGAAATTTCCTGCGTTTCATATGAATTAATTTGGCAAAACTAGAAAAAGTATCGGCTCGTTATTTATAGCTCATCTAAAATAGGATATCTTTTCGGGTAAAACTAAAAATGACATGAAACTGGTGCCATTATGGAAGAGCTTTCAGCCTATCAACTTGTCAACTTCTCAGTGTTCCCCGCTCAACTTCCCAACATTTCTTTACCTTGCAACCCTTTAAAAAGATCACATGCAGTATTTCGAAGGAAGTTCCATCACCCATATCGCCGTTCACAATGTTGGCAACGAATCTGAAGGAGAATATTTAACCCTGTCTAAAAAAGAGCTGGTGCTCGACCCTGAAGTAAAGGATCTGCTGATCAAATATTTCCTAACGCCTTTCAAATCTGAAGAGTATTTTCAATTCTTCAGCGAAGGGCATATCAGCAATAACGATGTGTGGAAATCCGTTTGTGCTATATTCGACAATCCTGAACAAACACTGCTACAATCCAAGCAACTCGCACAGCATTTGTACAACCTGGGCAATCATCCCAATGTGAAAGGTGGTGAACTGTACGTGGTTTACTTCAGGGAAGGTTTGTTAAACGGCGAAACAGTAGATGCTATTGGCATTTTCAAATCGGAACAGAAAGAACCTTTTTTAAAAGTGCTTCCTGTTGAAGATGCATTTGAAGTGGAAAGTGAGCAGGGCATTAACATCAATAAGCTGGACAAAGGATGCATGATCTATAATACCGACCGGGAAAACGGCTTTATCGTGTCGGTAGTGGATACTAAAAGCAAATCGGCCGAAGCCCGTTACTGGACAGATAGCTTTTTACGTATACAGCAGAGGCAAGACCAGTATTTCAATACCGAGAGCACCATGGCGCTGTATAAAACCTATGTTGTAGAACATTTACCAGAACAATATAATGTAACCAAGGCCGACCAGGCGGATATGCTGAACCGAAGCATGGCTTTTTTAAAGAGAAACAACATTTTGACCAGGAGACCTTTAACAACGAAGTGCTGCACCACCAGGATTTTATTGAAAGCTTCGACAAATACAAACAGCATTATGTAGCCGAAAGGGATATTGAAATAGCGGATAACTTTTCTATTTCACCTGCAGCAGTAAAAAGCCAGAACAGGGCTTATAAAAGTGTGATCAAACTGGACAAGAACTTCCACATTTATATTCATGGCAACCGTGAAATGATCGAACACGGCGAAGATAGCAAAGGCAGATACTATAAGCTATACTTCAATAATGAAGAATAAAGATATGCACCGGTACCAGATGCGAATTAAAATTATATAAAAAAAGCCTCCTGTTGAACAAGAGGCAGACTCATTATTAAAACGGCTACCTACGGCAGCTGATCCAGGTTCACCGTTGGTTTTTTACCGGTAGGTTTACGTTCCAACGGCTGATTGTAAGGGGTATAATCGTTAAAAAAACCACAGTTTCTTAAAAAGAACTGCTGTTCGCTGGCACCTCCGCCGTAGTCTTTACGGTAACCTACGCGTGCAGTGTTGTCGGCTGTAAAAGTAGCCTGTGTCAGCTCATGCCATTCGCCTTTTGTATCGCGCACCCACTGGTTACCAAAATATACTTTACGTTCAACATTTCCCATGTCGGGGTTAAAGTTCTCTAAAAAGAATGGGGTCGTTTTAAATAAGTAGCCAGCTTGGGTCTTCTAAAACTGGCGATCAGCCTCCAGTTATTCTTCTCATGATCGAAAAAATAAGCGGTATAAATAGTATGGGCTTCGCCATCAGGCGCTACGCGAAGTAAGAACTTCTGTGTTTCCCCGGCCCGCCAGTTGTATTTCAGGAAACTTTGTCCGCCGGAACCTTCGTTTCCAAATTCCCGGTATACACGTCCTCCCCTTTTTCAGCATCTTAATTTTCTGATCTTCAGGGATCGCCTTGGGATCATCCGTATGAAAAGGGCTCCACACAGAAAACAGCACCCGTCTCTCCGAAGGACCGTTTACCTGCATTCCAAAATAACCCTCTCCAAACCCGTTGGCCATAAAATACGATCCCAATACATCATTACCCGGGGAACTGTTACTTCGTTATAAAACCATTCTGCATTAATATCTTTGGGCAACTGGTAATTCATGTGCACCGAGGGCCCTCTTCTACCCCAATGAAAAAAATTGCCTTCATTATTTTTGGTATAACTGGCTCGGTCTGTTAGGGCGGTACCCTCCAGTTTTAGCGCTTTAACGTTGGGATACTCCGTCCCTGTTTTTCTGAGCCCTTTTACCACAATAGCTACATAACCGCTGTCTTTTAACTTCCACTCGCCGGCCCAATGCAATGTATCACCACTTTTAACTGCTATGTTTTTGGTGCTTCCTGAAATCGAAACCGATAGCTCCGAAGCTGTTGACGCCTTATCTGTCTCCAGCCAAACTTTAACAGATCCGGGCTGGGTTGTCCTGATGTATGCTGTGAAACCTGTATTATCCTCCTGCCAGCGTGTAACCCCATTGTTCCGGATTCGTAAACTGGTTGCATTTTCCAATGCCCATGCATTGCCGCCCATGGGCAACTGTACTGCCTGACCATGAACAATGCTTACTAAGAACAGCAAATAGCAAAATGATAATAACTTATTCATACAATTTTTTATTTAGGGCTTTAACAAATTTATTAATGCCTCAATAGAAAACACTGATCAATCGTTTGCATAAAAATACCCCTGTAAACAGGGGCATTTTAAACTTTTATCACCTATTTCTATTTGATCAGCTCTGCCAGCTTTGCCTGCAGCTCTTCTCCTCTTATATTCTTTGCTACTATTTTACCTGAAGGATCCAATAAAAATTTTGAGGGATGGCCTGTATACCATATTGTTTGGCTACGGCATTATCCCAGAATTGAAGGTCAGAAACATGTGTCCAGGTTAAATGATCTTTGGCGATAGCAGCCAGCCATTTCTTTTTACCCTCTCTTTCCTCATCATCTAATGAAACCCCAATACAGTAAAATTCCTGTCTTTGTATTTGTCGAACGCGGCAACCACATTCGGGTTTTCGGCACGACAAGGCCCGCACCAGCTGGCCCAGAAATCCACCAGTACATATTTGCCGCGGAAAGAATTAAGGGAAACCATTTTACCCGAGGTATCTGCCTGCGAAAAATCCGGAGCAATAGCGCCAATTGCTGTTGCTTTCGCAATAGCGATCCTTTGCCGAAACGCTGGCCGGCAGCAGTATTGCGCGTTGCAGCCGACAACGAATTGTACAAGGGTTCTATCTTAGCAACATCTATGTCGTATCCTGCATATTGCCCCAGGGCGTATAAAGCAACCGGCGATGAGGGATTGGCTTTTACGTATGCTCCATACACTTCGTCATTCATTTTATTTTGCAGCGCTTCATATCCTTCTTCAATTTTCCTCATAGCAGCCGTGTCATTAGCCTCCCTGTACTGAGGGTAATTTGCCGTTAGCTCACGCATTTGCGTTTGGAAAGGCTTAATTGCTGATTTCAGTTTTGAAAATTCTGCATTAGCCTTAGACTCTTTCACGGAGATATTTGAAAAAGAATCTACTGAAACCACAGTATTTATGCCCTTTTCTATAAATATTGACGCGGCACTATTACTCGTACCCCTTTTGGAGGGACTGATAATAGAAAGGTTGATCATCAAAGGCATGTCGGCCTCGGCCGATATGGTATACATTGCATTTTTAACGGGCACACTATCTCTTACCACATCATCGCCATTCCGGTAAGAATAAAACAGGAAGGGCACTTCCTCTTTATATTTTTTAATGTGCCTTTAATCGTAGCAGTGGGGTTTGGGCAAACACTACAAAAGGTAAGCCCAGGCTTAAACTGAGTAAAATTTTCTTCATATAAAAAAATAATGTATTCAAAGGTAATAAGATTACCGGCGCTGAATAGGAAAAATATATTTTCGTTGCCAATTATCTAATACTCAAAAGTCGACAAATGAAAAAACAGTTTACCTTATCTGTCATCCTGCTGTTATTAACCTTATGGACCAGTCATTTAGAAGCGCAGAATGAAAAACGCTATTCCATTGAAATGAGCTTTACATTGAATGGTAAAACCGTTAAAACGGTGCTGGCTTCAGCCAGTTATAGTATTAACAGAGAAGTTTATGAAGAAGACAGTTCTTACGCACCTAAAAATACATTTATTACTCCGTTACACCGGTTAAACTGGATAAGGATCTACTGCTCGCTATCAAAAACAAAAAAGCCACTTACGACATCCTGGTTACCATGACGGATAACTACGGGAAGGATGCTAAAAAGAAACCCTGCTCAAAAAAGCTATGATATCGAGCATTTCTGAGTCGTATTCACCTTACAACTACGACTATGCAGGCTCTATCAGCCTCGGTATTAATGCAGAATCTATCGTATTAGATGGTGTTGAGTTATTGCCTTAGTTCCGCAACATAAAAAGTCCCGGCAAGCTATTCTCCCCGGACTTTTCCATTTCTGTTAATACCTTATTCGCTATTCCATCCGCTCTTCAAGGTGCGCAATTTTGCCATCTTCGGTCATTCCTTCTATCACTACTCTGAAAGCGTCTGTTACGTCATTATTATAAAATGAAATTACGGCCTGTTTGGTTCGCGGATCGATAATAACGTTAGGATTCCAGTAAAGGGTTGTTCTTACATCCCTGTCGGCCCCGGGCGCGGGCTCAGTGGTAAGGTACTTGGGCGAATAAAACTCCCGGATATTGGTATACCCTTCAACCCTGGCGCTTGGTATACCGGCGCCCGGATCACGTTTTACATCATCACCTCTCCTGGTATATATTGCAATGGCTCCATTACCTCCGTTAAAGCCCCCCATAAATGGCGGACGGAAGGCCTTGATAAATGCCACGTCGGTTATATTGATAGAAGACACCATGCTTACATCGGAAGGTACTTCGTCTACATACAACTGCGGGCTGCCGCCGCGCCAGCTTAAAGTAGCACCGGCACCCTGACCGGAAATCTGCAGCCCCGCCACTTTGCCCTGCAGATAAGTAAATATATCGCCCACCATTGCAAACTTATCATTGATCAGGTCAAAACGGATGGCATCGCCGCCACTGAACAACCCGGATGAATATTTTTCGTCCATCTGATCGATCACGGGCTTGGCCTTAGCCTGAATGGTAACAGCTTCCAGTTCTTTATACTTGCTTCTTTGTATATTATCACTAAACTCAGCGGAAAGCTGCAGGTGCCTCCATAGTCCGCTGGTATCGGGGAATATTGAATTACTGTAAAACCTGCCTACAGGAGGCGTGCGCAGCTTATTGGGTAAAAACTGCGCGGTGGCGCCTTTAAGATTTTTGTCCTGAAACTGGTAATAAACCTGGGCGGTATCAAAAAGTATCACCGAGGATCATTAAAAGTGCCGTTTCTTTGTACCGGCACCAGCAACATTTTGTTCTGCTGGTTTTTCTGTGTCAGGATCATCATGGCGGCCGCGCCGTCACCTATCGACCCGGGCATGATGCCGGTTACAGTACCCGATAAAGACATATACGAGGTATCTCTCGGGTAAATCACCTTAGGAATGGTACCGGAAGCAATTTGCTGCCAGTTAATCCGGCGCCAGCCGTTAGTTAACATAACTAGATCCAGTTTCTGCTGCTTATCTTCAGAAGGATTGGTAAAATACCAGGCAGCATTATGCACTTTGCCCTTCAGCTCGCTGGTAAGCATCAGGGTGGACAATATATTATCGCTGCTATCCGCGTCAATGCTTAAATCGGTTACTGATACAGATAATGAAGAAGCCACATTCTCCGGAACGGTGATCTTCACCTCATCGCGTGCGCGATAGCTCAATCCCCAGCGCACCACTTCCATTTCAGGCTTAAAAATATAAGGCGCATTGTTATCAATATAAGTGATACGCTCTGCCAGCGGTTTCCACGTTTTATCCAGCACCGTAATTGTTAAAACGCCATAAGGCAAATTGGCGGTAGGCACTATCCCCATAATATCGCCTTTTGTTGACTTGGTTATGGTAAATACAGGATGCTGATACATGGTACCCACCAGGTAAACGCTGTCTGACGCAGCAGCAATATCGGGAGAAAGGTTGACCCTGAATTCTCTTTTACCCGGCGAAACCTTTACCTGCAAATGCGCACCGCTTTTTTAACCTCCGGGAACGGCGTTGTGTATTCTTTATTCTGCTCGTCTCTCCATTTTGCAGTGAAGGAAGACCCGGCAGATGGACTCAGCAGCACAAAGCCCATACCATCGTGTTGAACCCGGAGGCTGTCAACAGCTTTACCATCACTCCCCGTTACTATACCCTTTATTTTCACCGGCCGGCCCCACTGGTCGATAGCTTTAAAAGCTACTTTATTAGGAAACCCTGAGACCAAATCACCACTTTCGGGAAAGAAATCCAGCACGGGTTTGATCACCGGTTTCTGCATCGCTTTCAGCGAATCCTTGTTTAAAATATGGATCGTCTTTTTATACAGGAAAGAGGAGTCGAAATTCAACATCCAGCTGGTATATGCTTTTACAGATATATACCGACCGGTGTATTCTGCCGGGATATCAAACTGCCCGTTGGTACGTCCATCTACCAGGGAGCTACTGTATGTTGGAGGATCTTCCCTTTATCATCGATCCAGTCTACATAAAAGTTTTTGCTCTCTGTAGCCGTACCTACCTCGTTTAGCAGGTAAGCTTTAAACCAGATGGTTTCACCGGGAAAGTAAGACGATTTATCGTAGTGCAGGTATGCCCGTTCAGGGCTGAACTTAGTGGCATAATTTTCCAGCTGTGCCACTACATTTTGCGCATACACAGCTCCTGAGAGCAATACAGCAGCAAAAAGCAGACAGCATTTGAACATCAAAATTCTATAATTCATCTGTTATCAATTCGGTTCGAAAACAGGAAAATTAAAACTGTATTGGTTTACAACAAAATCTTTGCAAATATTTACAGGAATTTTATGATTAAATACCTTATTCGCATTTCACCGGAGCTACATCAGAATAATTTCCTTTGCACTCCAAGCAGGTAAAGCTCCGGGCATTACTTGCGACCTGATTGGTACAAAATTGAAAGCGGGGACATTATCAACAAATGGCTCATGTTATATCCAACTCCGATATTGCTTATTAACTGTATTATGAAAAGGCCGGCGCAGGTTTATAATAGTATAATCAACAGGGTTGCTATATAATAGCAGGCCTGCAATATTTTTTATTTTTCCGAAAGGTAACGGTTACCTTTTCTTCTTTGTAGTATTAAGAAAAAACTTTCGGATTTTTTTAGAAATTTAGTTAGTTTGAAAAATTTATTTCACCTTTGCTAAGCAAATAAAAACAATAACAATGCAACGCACAATACATATTAATTCAGCCAAATGCTTTAGCCCGTTAGGCTACAGCGGGGCTGGGGTATTGATGTATCATGCAGTTTATTAACGAAAAGCATTGAGGACATACAGGCCCCGCCCCAACAGGCGGGGCTTTTTTTCTGCCCGGCAAATCAAAAACAGGAACTGAAAAATGATTTTATGTAAGCCTAAAAATAACAATACCCGACACAACAGGCATTGCTTTTATGAAGCTGGCACAACAGTATACTTTACTGCTGAATGGATATACTTTGCCTTCATAAAACCAAATAATATACTACAGAACCGGACTCCTCCTTCAAGGTGATAGTTTCATACACCTATCATTGAGTAAACCCGGTCTGTTTCAGATCGGGTTTTTATTTTAAAAACAAACGCTATGATGTACTTATTAATTATTATGGGGATCTACCATCTATTAAGAATTCTTTTAAGAAAAGAAGGCACGAATGAAGCAATGCCTGAATCTCATGCAGCCCATGAAGACAGCAGGCATCCGGCCGAAATACAGCTCCGTTGACAACCTGCATGAAAACACCTGATAAACATGGCAGTGAACGATCAGCATGGGCCGCAGGATGCAGGAGGCCATGCGATCTTTTCACCCCGGGATCATTCATCATGTTGGTCCTGGCTTAACAGGTTAAAGCGCCATATTGTGAATATGGAGAACAGGGTTCGGGTCCCGGTGTCAACCAATACGGCTTAGTGTAATGGCAACATGTTCATCCCCTTTCTTTTTGAAAGGTAAGTAGCGGATGATCGTTTTCAGTTCAAATCTGAAAGCCGTACAAAACTGGCTTATAGTTTAATGACAGAATACTTCAATACGGATGAAGAGATGCGGGTTCGACTCCTGCTAAGCCAACAACATAAAAAGAATATAAAAAAAAAAAGAGTTGGCAACTCAATGATACAAAAGGTGCTTTGGCAGAGAGGGTCTATGCAGCGGATTGAAAATCCGTCAAAGAAGGTTCGAATCCTTTGGGCACCACTAATAATATTTAACATTAAAAACATGAAACAGCAATGGCGTACATTAAACGGAACGAGATTGCAGCATTCTATTAAGGAGGCTGTAAAGCACGGCTGGCGCTGGAAGCAGCCGCCGGCCATGACATAAAAGTTTGCATAGGTACAGACAGCCAGGTTAAAGGTAGTGAAACCGCCTTTGCCACCGTAATTGTATTTATCAGGAAAGGGAAAGGCGGATTCATGTTGATCCGCTCCGAAAAGATCAGGTACAAGATGAGCATTAAAGAACGGATGCTATCCGAAGTAAACAAAAGTATGGATGTCGCTTTTGAGTTGCATGGTATATTCAACGCATTTTGCACACCATTCGAAATACATGCCGATATCAATACTGACACCTATTTTAAAAGTAATGACGCAGTAAAAGAAGCAATGGTTTTTGTAACAGGCCAGGGATTTGCATTCCGTGCAAAGCCATATGCATTTGCCAGCACCAGTTGCGCTAATAAAATGGTACAATGAAATCAACAGAACAAAAAATAATGAACCTGAATGGCATCTTTGACGGAAGCTAGATAGATACACGCGTGCTGTACATGCATGAGTTCAGCCATATTCCCAGCACACACTATATGCACCAGGTAGACGGAGCCAGGGCTTTCTCCCAAGTAAAAGAATTGCTCACGGCATATACGGCTCAGATATACCAACAACATTGGTTTAAAAGGGCTAAAGGAAAGTATCAATACAGTAAAGCTGTCTTCCTGTTGAATAATGCCTGTATCGTAGAGCTCGATGACAGCTATTGCGAAATATTGCACGACGGCAACCAGAGTGATCTGATCATGAAACTTACTACTTTGCTAAAAAGTTTCCAGGAGCGCAACAAAAGACAGCCACTGGAGATCAACCTCGTTATTCAGCAGGGAAGTCGCATGTTCTTAAGAGAAATGGAAATAAAGAGGACCAGGTTAGACCTGGAACTGTTTTATGAAGATGATTTCAAAGAGGTAGATGCCACTATAGTGAAACGCCTGAAAAGCAAGAAGGATAAAGGTATTGTATTATTACACGGGTTACCGGGTACCGGCAAAACCACTTACCTGCGACACCTGGTTGGAAAGATAAAAAAACGGGTGCTGTTTCTGTCACCCTCTGTTGCAGGTAATATTACCAACCCGGATTTTATAGAACTCTTAGTCAACAATCCCGAAACGGTACTCATTATAGAAGATGCAGAGCAGATTATTATGAGCCGGAAATATAACAGTAACAGTGCCGTGTCTAACCTGTTGAATGTATCAGATGGTCTTCTGGCCGATTTTCTCAATGTACAGATCATTTGCACGTTTAACAGCTCCTTATCGGCCATCGACAGCGCACTATTAAGAAAAGGAAGGTTGATCGCCCGGTACGAGTTTGGAAAGCTGGGCATTAATAAAGCACAGGTATTGAGCAAGCATTTAGGGTTCGACACCCTGATCAATGAGCCGATGACCATCGCAGAGATCGCCAACCAACATACGGCAGCCGAACCAGTTGAAGATCAAAAGGCAATTGGGTTTAGGATGAGCGGTAAAACATAATAGAAAATGATGTATATAATTAGATGCTGAAGATTATTGCCGCGAATGCACGAATGATGATTATGCTTTGATTGCTGATATTCTATAAGTGTATTCGTGCATTCTGTACAACAATCAGTCCCATAGGATCAATGGAATTCGTACATCTCGATCTCTATTACTGATCATTCATTGGTTTCTGCAAAATAGTTATCATACAGCAATTTTACTTTTTCTTAATTCGCTGAACAAAAAAACGGGGCGTCAGAACAGTAAGGCCTTCACCAAAACCAATCAGCTCGCGTTCGAGCTCAAAATTGGGAATTACGGTAATGGAAAAGATGATGCCATCTTTGGTTTGCTCCACAATAGTTTGAGAGGCGTGAATAGGCTTGGTTTTGATATAAGGCGCCTGGATAGCATTGGCTAAAAAGTAATTTCTATGGGGCTATCTCCTATATTGCGGGTTATCCCAACGATATCTTTAAAATAGAGCTGCGGGTGAAAACTGCGATGCAGGCGATAAGGCTCTTCAGGTAATAAAGCAATGGCCTGTATCCTGTCTAATGCAAAAATAGCAATCTCCTTCCCCTTGCGGTTCATAGCCAGCAGGAACCAGCGGTTGCGGTACTCTTTTAATAAATAAGGATACAGTACAATATCCGCTGCCTGCCGGGCTTTGAAAGATTGATAAGTAAGCTTCAATGTTTGTTTATTGATGATTGCCTTATGCAGGGGATCCAGCCAGTCGATACCGGTAAGCTGCTCATTCTTTTCAAAATCAATAACAGCATGCTGATCGTGGTGCTCACTATAGATCTTATCCTCCAGTTTATACAGCATTTCATTCATTTCATTAAAATGGCTGAAACCTTTGAACTGGCGAAGCAACTGGGATATTTCCTGCAACACACCCAAATCCTGTGTGGTGAGGGGAATATCGGTGATCGCGTAATCCGGGTCTTCGTAAGTGTAATACTTTTTATCGATGACAATAATAGGTGCATTGTAACCCAGCTTATCACTTCGCATGGCGTTTAAGTCCATTCGAATGGTACGCAAACTGATCGGTTTATCGATGCCTTCATATTCGTATAAGGCATCTGAGCAGGCATCCATCAAATTTTCAATGGTCCATTTACGACGACGGTTTTGAAGACATTTATCGATCGTTCTATAACGGATCAATGCATTTCGATTAACAGGCATGAACTTTTTTAAGAAAAATAAAGAATAATTTCTACTGTGCAAAATGATTGCATAGTAGAAGACAAATCTTTGTTTAACAAAACAATCGCTCTTTAGCACAAAGGGAAGTGCTGCGGTAAAAGTTAAACGTAACCGTGGAGTGGCCGGATGATACCGTTTAGACCTTGCGTTTATACGAATAGATTTTGCAGTTGCACCGAAAGTCTATAGATAAGTAGGGAAGCGCATTTAGAGCCGGTCTGTCGCAATGCGAAGTATGGGTTCAAATCCCATAAGAGTGACAAAAGTTCTTTGATCAAAGATATTGCCGGAAGGCAAAATTAGCTATAGCTGCGGTATACATAAACCAGGTGGCTGTATAAGAGCAGCGCAGTGCAGGCGTAGTAACGTTCTGTATGCTGTTATGGATACACGAAGCATGGCGCCAGTTCTGTGTGTCGGGGTTCGACTCCCCCTTTCGTTTCGTACGAAATAGCTCAATCAGGTAGAGCAACAGAGTAGTTGCGGGTTCGAATCCCGCCCCGGTCAAGCCGGGTAGTTCAATGGTAGAACACCAGACTGTCAATCTGGATCGTAAAACAGCAGCACGCACTGCTTTACCAATGCGTTCAGTAAAGCGCCGGGCGGCCGGGGCTATTTCTTAAATAAAGAATGATAGTCTCCGCCGGAGCGGGCCTGCAGAAAAGATGACCCGGGATAAAAAGCATTCGCTTTTTCATTAGAATGCCACAGTATCTGTTGCTGTTGTATATTTTGAAGAACCTGATGATCTGAAATTCCAGTTCGCTTTTCTCCGCCGCGTAACGGTCGCCGTTCCGGAATGCTTACTGTTATCAATAAGTTTTAAAACCAAAAACAATAGACAGATGAAAAGGGTAAAAATCAATACTTACCAAGCCGGGCTCGTATTTAAGAATGGTGTGTACCAAAGGGCATTAACCGAAGGTAGCTACTGGTTGTGGAATGAAACCGCTACTATTTACAACCGTCAGGGAGCTTTTACACCTCCTATAGCATTGAACCTGCTATTGCAAGACCAGGAGTTAGCCGCCATGCTGGATGTATTTACTGTAAATGACCAGGAGCTGGTATTACAGTTTGAAAATGGCATCCTGAAAGCGGTTTTAAAGGCCGGAGCATATGCGTTCTGGAAAACGGCGGCTATTGAGTATAATTTTATAAAGGTCAATACTACTGTTCTGGATATCCCGGCCCATATAGAAAGAAGCCTGCTGCAACACGCATTGGTGCAGCCTTTCGTAAGAACAGCCACCATTGAAAGTTTTGAAAAGGCGGTGTTATTTGTAGATGGCAAATACGATAGCCTGCTTGACAGCGGCGTATACTATTGTGGAAAAACCCGATACCGGTATTTGTTGCAAGAGCCGATACCCGGCAGCAACAGCTTGAAATCAACGGACAGGAAATCCTTACCAGGGATAAGGCCGCTTTACGGATCAATGCCTGGGCACAGTTCAGGGTTACCGATATTGAAAAAGCCATCCTGCACAACAAAGACTACGACAAGCAATTATATGTAGCGCTTCAACTGGCATTGCGGGAATACGTTTCCGGATATGGTTTTGACGAGCTATTGAAAAGAAAGACGCCATCGGCGCATTTGTAATGCAGTCAGTTCTGGAACAGGCTATGGCATTAGGTGTTGAAATATTAAGCTTTGGCATCAGGGATATCATCCTGCCAGGGGATGTAAAGGAGATCATGAACCAGGTACTGATAGCTGAAAAGAAAGCACAAGCCAATACTATTACCAGGCGGGAAGAAACAGCCAGCACCAGGAGCCTGTTAAACACGGCAAAGCTAATGGAAGAAAATGCAATGCTGTGGAAGCTGAAGGAACTGGAATACGTTGAAAAAATCGCTGACAAGATCAGCACGATCAGCGTCAACGGGAACGGAGCCCTGGTAGAACAGCTCAGGCAGATCTTCATGCCACAAAAATAGAATACATCCGATACTTTCGCATCGGATGTTCTTTTAAAAGAGCATTTCTACAAGTTATATGTCTATTGGGTTATATTTTTTAATAAAAAAATATTCTATGCAAAACTATTGCACAGTTGTATTATAATTTTACTTCATGAAAGACATACAACTAAAATTAAAAGAAATAGCAACTGAGAAGAAGGTCAGCTTATTGTACGCCTGCGAAACGGGTAGTCGTGCCTGGGGTTTCCTTCCCCGGATAGCGACTATGATGTACGATTCATCTACCGGCACGAGACCCGGTGGTATCTGTCTTTGAGCAAGCATAAAGATAGCATTGAGTTAATGGAAGGCGACCTGGACGCAACAGGCTGGGATCTGAGAAAATGCCTGTTACTACTAACAGATCAAACGTACCACTGATAGAGCGTTTCCAGTCACCCGTAATATACTGGGAAGAGCCCGGTTTTAAGACTGAATTTAAAAACTGATAGCCGAGTATTATAATCCGATAGCGGTGTTTTTTCATCATTATTCTTTAGCTATAAAATTCTGGGAAGACATAAAACAACAACCCGATTATAAATTAAAGTCTTTATTTTACCTGTTCCGCTCTTTATTATCCTGCAACTGGATCATACATGATGACAGCGTACTACCAATGGATATAGAAGGATTAATGAAATACAATCCTGGGGCAATGAATACAACTATAAGAGAACTTGTAATCCTAAAAAGCAGCCAACCAGAAAGCTACAGGCATCCGTGGAACCCGGAAGTAAAGGATTGGATCATTCATACCTTTAGCCAGCTGGAGCAGGCCAGGGTTCTATTAAGATTAACAAGCCGGGTATAGGCTCTTTAAATGATTATTTTTAAAAACAGTATATGCAAACCGTAACCATAGAAAGCGTTAAGAAAAATGGATGGCTCATTTTTGAAGGCATTGTTGGTAGTAAAGCCTACGGTCTTGATACGGCATCTTCGGACACCGACATTAAGGGAGTGTTCATTTTACCCCAGGAGCTGTTTTATTCATTAGACTATATACCACAGGTTTCCAATGAAACCAATGACATTGTATATTTCGAGCTAAAAAGATTTATTGAGCTGTTAGCTAAAAACAACCCGAATATACTGGAGCTATTGGCATTGCCTGATGAGTGTGTCCTATACCGGCATCCTTTGATGGAACGAATACAGTCGACTATATTTCTTTCCCGGCTTTGTGAGCAAACCTTTGCCAACTATGCTTATGCTCAAATTAAAAAGCCTGGGGACTGGAAGAAAATGGCCAACCCGGTTGAGCCTGGAAGAAAATCGGTACTGGATTTTTGCTATGTATATGCGGATGATCAAAGTCTGCCGTTCAGCACTTTTTGCTAAACAGGAATTGGCAGCAGGAAAATATCGGTTTACGCAGTGTGGCACATTTGCGAGATTGCTACGAAATGTTTTATAATTCCGATGGCAGCTATGGCGGCATCCTTAAAAAAGAAAGCGCCAATGATGTAACACTAAGCAGTATCAGCAGTCATGCAAACCCTGTGGGTCTTCTATATTTCAACAAAGACGGCTATTCTGTTTACTGTAAGAAATATAAAGAGTATTGGGACTGGGTTGCCCAAAGAAATGTCACACGGTACACCCAGAATCAACAACATGGTAAAAACTATGATGCCAAGAACATGATGCATGTATTCAGGCTGCTTATGATGGCCCAGGAAATAGCTTTAGAGCAGCGGATCAATGTACGCAGAACAGATCGTGAATTTTTATTGGCCATCAAGCGGGGATATTTTGAATATGAAGATTTACTGGAACGTGCGAAAGCAATTCAACTAAAGCTTCCCGGATTATTTGAGCAATCAGGGTTATCCCCTACTCCGGATATTCCCCGTATTAATGACTTACTGATCAATATAAGAATGGCATATTACCAGTAAAGGCTGCCAGGAGGTAGCCTTTACTAAAACATTATTACTTCCTGACCCGATCCCTGATCTGCTGCAGTGTCCAGTCAATCAAAAGCTTGCCGTCTCTAAATACTTCTTGCAATTCCCCGGTAGCTTCCTCCGCCCAACTCACCTGGTCAATCATTTTATATTGATCATGATCCCTGACAATTTTGATCAACCCTTTTGCAGATCTTTTAGTACCATCATCTGTCACCGGATCTTTGTAAATTTCTCTACCCGATCCATTTACCTCCCCGTAGGTGGCCTTCATGGCAAAACCAAATGTATCGCGGGTATTATACTGGTAAGTAAAAGACCCTATTCCTAAAACCACATTGGTGGAAGCATATCCATTTTGCTTTAGTCTCTCACAAATAGCAACGGCACGATCCAGCGTTATGCTATCCCCGTAAATTGCGCCGATGCATGGAGCAAGCTCCCTGTAACCTTTTTCATTAACAACACCGCCAAACACCTCCCATAGTAATGCAATTACCCCCTTTCTTTCGTTCTCATGTTCCGACCGTGGATTACCGCAAAGAATATCTACCGGATCTCCGCTGTCGGGTCTTATCACCACCTTCCCATTGCGATCAGATATTTCTTTTTTTAACCTGGGAAGATAATCAGTTAATACCCTCCACAAGTCCCAGGTATCTGAGACGATAGAAATAATGCCGGCCGGATAAATCTCCGTTACCAGTCTTCTGAACGTTTCAAATTCGCCATCAGTAGTACCCATGCACATTACGGAGTGTTCGGTAGCTGCAACTGATCCACCTACCAGCTCTCGTCCGGAATCTGCATTGTAATAAGTTTCTAAAAAATCAACAGCAGGTATTGTATCTGTGCCGGTGAAACTCAATAGATGGGCGGCCGCCGAAGTAAGTCCGGCTTCAATACCTGCCATTCCTCTCATAGAAAAGTCATGCCCCTGCCAATCTACAAACCCAGATTGCGAAGAGGTATCATTCGCATAGCCATCTAATATTTTCCGGTACTGTTTTGCGATAGTTGCCGAAGTACAAGGCAACCATACCACTGCTGACAAAAGCGTTTCAAAATAGTTAGTTAACCAGAAAAACTCAGGCTTAGTATTATAGATGGTGAATACCGGTACCCGCAACGGAACCGAAGCGCCTTCAGGCAATGCTTTAAATACCATAGGAATATATCCCAGGTCGTGTAAAGCTTCTATATGCTCCGTACCAACCTGGTTAGGGCCCAGGTAATTATTGATTCTCCTGGCGTAGGCCGCTATTACTTTCTCTTTAGGCTGTTGAAAGAAGTATCGTTCAAAATCTTCCAGTATATACTTTTTGATGAAGTACTGCAGTCCAAAGAACACAACTTCATCTACACCTTCAAGCCGGCTTCTCCTGGGTGTCCAGTTAGAATATACCAGGGTAGTGCCATCCGGATACTGCCGGCGATGATCGAGTTTATAACCGTCTGTTAATAATAGTGGATTCATAAAATTATATTTTTTGTATTAAGTATTGTAATTCTTTATACACCTGGGATAATCCGGCCCGATCATCCAAATAGGCGTTTGCATATATTTTTTTGCTGGCAGACCGGTTAAAAGGCGGATTTTCATTAATGTGATCGAATGGGATACCATGTTGTTCCAGGTAATCCGCAACAAAACCAAGATCTTCCCTTTTTATGAAAGTCGTAAACAGTATCATCAAAGTCAAAAGCAATCACCAGGGACCGTATCTTTATATTCTTCAAGCAGGCGTCGGCGGGAATTTCCCGGCTTAAGATAAAAATCCATTGCTGACAGGTATTTGTGTTAAAGCTTCATGATGTATCTCTTTAATCGAAGTGGTCGTATAAATATGATCATAATAACCTGTTAACACATCCACGCCCTTACTAAAAATCCCATGGCTTACGGCCAGGAACAATTGTCCGGCACCTTTACTTTTCAAAGCTTCCGCTAACCCTGTAAAAGTCCCGCCTCCATCACATATGTCGTCCACCACCAGGCAGGAAGCGCCGTCAAGGTTATCAGCATATACTTTAAATCCTGATAATTTACCGGTTAGCACATCACGGGTCTTCCCGCATTCCACTACAGGCATACCAGCTAAATGCTCCGACAATTTGTAGATCTTTTTAATGCCCCTCCATCCGGAGATACCAGCACAACGGGCTTTCCTATACATTTTATTGTTTCGCTAATAAATTCGTAATTGGGTATTACTTCGCAGTAGTCAACTAAGGCAGGGGTTACTTCTGAATGTGCATCCAGCACGAACACTTTCTTAAACCCTAATGCGTTAATGATATTGGCGTACACTTTAACGGACAGAGGCTCCCCTTCACCATTACCCTATCCTGCCTGGCTGCAGGGAAATAAGGAATAAAAAGGGTATCTAAAACAGCCCCATCCTGGAAATGGCATCAACCGCAACACATAAAAGCCCCAGGTCATTAAACGAATTAATGCGGTGTGTTACATTAACCGGCATTCCCGAAAGATTGTCATGGATCTTAACATGAGGCTCGCCTCCTGCAAATACAAAACTCTCGAAATGGATTTCCTCATCTGACCAGGGACGAAATTGCGGGTCAAGGTTTAAAATCATTTTGCTTAATTTAGAAGCAAATTAAAAATAAAACCCGAATAACAAAATATTTTGTTTTATTTTTAAGCAAAAAAATCAACTTTATCGAAGATTAACTTTGATTTAATACATTTGCTTTACGTTTATGTTGCAGGAAGCCCCTATAAAGTTAACAGTTGATGCTGTAGTATTTGGCTACGCCAAGAGCGACGGCATTTCGCTTTTACTGGTTCAACGTAAATACGAACCCTTTAAAGGCCAATGGGCGTTGCCCGGCGGCTTCGTCTTAAAAGATGAGACACTGGAAGCTGCAGTAAAAGAGAACTGCTAGAAGAAACCGGGGTGCGTGTTAATTACCTGGAGCAGCTATATACATTTGGGGATCCACAACGCGACCCACGACAACATATCGTATCGGTTGCCCATTTCGGTTTAATAAAAAGCAGCGCCTATCTGCAGCTTAAAGCAGATACAGATGCACAGGATGCACAATGGTTTCCCGTAAAAAAGCTGCCTCACCTGGCGTTTGATCATAAGCAAATAGTATATATGGCTATTGAGCGGTTGAAAATGAAAGTCAGATATCAGCCCATAGGCTTTGAATTACTGGACAAGAAATTCCCTTTTTCGGATCTTGAGAAACTTTATGCAGCTTTACTTGGCAAAGAATTAAATCGTCGGAACTTTAGTAAAAAAATCCTGTCTTATGGATTTCTGGAAGAAACCGGGGAGCTTGCCAAACCCGAAGGAAGGGGACGCCCCAGTATTATCTATCGCTTCAACCAAAAGCGATATCATGAATTGATAAAAGAAGGGTACCACTTTGAAATTTAATAACTAACGGAATGGAATTCTTACTCTTTTCAGGACATATGATAGATAATGCCGGAACGAAAACAACCAGATTTCCCCTTCAAAAGAAAAACCCGTCCGAAAAATCATTGCTGATCTTCTTATCCAAATCAAAAACCACTACCCTGGTATCAAAGCAATAGCAGGAGGTGCATGTGGAGGAGATATATTATTTCATGAAGCCTGTTTAAACAACCGGATACCCTCCGAAATGATTATTCCAATCCCACCCGATCAGTTTTTAGAACATTCTGTTGCTTTTGCAGGAAGCGAATGGATACAACGTTTTAAAAAATTACTGACTACTATTTCGTACCAGGTTTTATATAATGAGCCGTCGCCTGACGTTCCTATTTGGGAAAGTACTAATCTCAAAATGATTAGCCTGGCTTCTTCCGGCGGAAATAAAAATACTATGTTACTCGCGCTCTGGGACATGCACGAAGAAAACAAGCCAGGCGGCACTTACTCTATGATACAACTCGCCCAAAAAAACGGCATTGCCATACAATTGATCAATTTGAAAAATGTTTAAATACCATTTGGGTTACCTAATTCCCCATCCCGTATTAATAACCGCTATGCGAGTACTATAATTACATTTCGAACAACACCGGCAGCGTAAGCCAACAGCTGCCAACAAAAAAATAAACTGTGCAAAAACATTGCACAGTAATACCTCAATTTTACATTATCAAGGAACGGGATATACTTCCGTTTAAAAAAATATTTTATGAGCAAATTAAGCTTAACCGGAAAAGAATTGAGAAATATAGGCTATCCTGAGGGACCTGTTATTTCAATCGCTATGCATGTAATGCAAAAAGCATACAAACATGAGAGTAAAGAAACAGCGCTGGCCGTTTTAAGTAACATACTGGCTTCACCTCAGGACTATAGCACTGATGAGGTATTAGGAACCATTGCCAGTCAGCTGTTGCCGCAACAGGAGTTGGAGCACAATAGTATTTCGCTGAATCAAACAGGCATCCCATTTAATATTTTCGGGCAGGAACATATTGAGGAAGGCGCGATGCACCAGATGTATACGGCGGCCAAACTCCCTGTAGCCATAGCTGGCGCACTAATGCCGGACGCCCATCATGGCTACGGCTTGCCTATTGGAGGCGTACTGGCTACTGAAAACGCTGTAATCCCTTATGGTGTTGGCGTGGATATTGGCTGCCGGATGTGCCTGAGTATTTTTGATATTAATCCGCAGGAGCTGGTACAACGTGAACACTATTTTGCCCGGGAGATTAATGAAGCTACCCTGTTTGGCAGCGGCGCCCAGTTTAAGCAGGCGGCCGACCACGAGGTAATGGACCATGAGGCTTTTGGATTACTGCCATTATTAAAGCAGTTGCATGGACGAGCCTGGAAACAACTGGGCACTAGCGGAAGTGGCAACCATTTCGTTGAATTTGGTGAGGTGAGCATTGATGAAACTGATAATACGCTGCAACTGCCTGCCGGGACGTACCTGGGGCTATTATCGCACTCGGGTTCAAGAGGTCTGGGCGCCAATATTGCCAATCAATATACGAAAGTGGCGATCAGTAAAAGAAGGCTACCGCAGGAAGCAAAAAACCTGGCCTGGCTGGACATGGCGGAAGCGGAAGGACAGGAATACTGGCTGGCCATGAACCTGGCCGGAGACTATGCCTCTGCATGCCATCATATCATACATGATAAAATTGCAAAACAGTTAGGCCGCCAACCTTTAAAAATGGTGGAAAACCATCACAATTTTGCCTGGAAAGAAATACTCGATGGTAGAGAAGTGATCGTACATCGTAAAGGCGCTACGCCTGCGGGTAAAAATGTGCTGGGTATTATACCTGGAAGTATGACGGCACCGGGATTTATCGTAAAAGGAAAAGGAGAAGCCGCTTCTATATACTCAGCCTCTCACGGCGCCGGTAGAAAACTGAGCCGTACCAAAGCAATGCAGAGCATCACGGATAAACAATTAAGAGAAGAGCTGCAAAAACATGGGGTAACACTATTAGGCGGGGATTGGATGAAGCACCCTTCGCATACAAAAACATCGAAGAAGTGATGAAGGGACAAAAAGCGCTTGTAGATATTGTGGGACGCTTTATTCCCAAGATCGTGAAAATGGATGGGACCCCGGTACGAACCAGGAAGGCTCAAAGGCAGGATTTTATTACAGGTGAATAAGTAAGCGCTTTCTGCTTACAGATGAGAAAATATGCCCTGATTCATTTCAGGGCATATTAAAAATTATAACGGCAAACCGAACAAAACGATGATATAAAACAATCCTAAGGTGCCTATGTCCGCCACCAACACCCTTATTAATGGTTTCGCTAGGCAGGCAATATCAATACTACACCGGACTGTCAACTCCTGCAAATTTACCTTCTGGGATATATTCCGGAAGAAGTATAAAAAGTATCCAAACTGCTTCTATCTGGTTTATACAGTGTAACATAAGTAAAACTGGTATCGGTATTGATATCAGGCAGGCGAGCATTCAGAGAATCGCGGCGCACTAAAGATCAACCTGATTACCTGCCCGATTGAGATATGAAAACGGGTACCCAGGGAAGTAGTATCCAAAGTGAGAATACTGACTATAGCTGTGTCGCCAGCCTTGCGTACACCGGTAACAACGCGGTTTAATAAGGAGCGTTCGTAAGTGGTATCATAAACAACGCCCAGCGCATCCACCCTAATAGAACTGTTTTTGTTGGCATCGTACGTGTAAATAAAAAAGGAATAAGAGCCTTCGCCAAGATTATTGATAAATACCGAAATAGTATCCAACGGGTTAGTGGTGGTTACAGGCACATCCAGGAGTCAGCTCTGTTATTCCAGTATATCCTGGCCATAGTTAATTTTTGATCTGTCCCCTCAGCCAGCTGATCTTCACTCTTTTCCTGCCGGAATTTATAAAAACGGGGTTAGCCTTACCCACGTAGGTTAACCCATCAGGCACAACAAACTGCCTGTAGGTATCGTCCATCTTACTACAGGAAACGGCTACCAGGATAACACAGCAGGCAATAATTCCATTTAAAAATTTATATCGCTCCATATAAAAACGTTTCATTTATAAAATTTCGGTTCAGGGTCTTGGAGATCCCCAAAAGGTAAACTCAGAAATATAAAACATCTGTGGTGTGCCCCAAACCTGTAGTATCTTAACCCTCAAATACCGGTAGGCGCCTGCTCCCAGGGGAAAGTCAAAATCTTCGCCGTCAACCCTTGCAAACTGAATATCTTCGGCACTCACCTGGCCCAGCGGCAATCCTGAGGGCTTAAAAGACTCAAATGTGCCTATGGAATCCCAGCTAGCCCAGGATCCGTCGGCATTGGGATTATTGCTGCCCCATATTTCAAACCTCTTAACGTCTGCATTATTATACAGGTCTCCGTTCGTTCCGGCACGGTGGTAAAATTTAAACCGGCTGAAAGCATACTTGGCTCCCAGATCAAATGTGAACCAGGACGGGATGCCGGAGTTGGGAATAGTATGAAAAACGTTGCCGCCATTGTTCCAGATGTTATCCCATAACATAGTCATAGGGTGTATAATACCACTGAAAGTGTGGCCCTGCCAGTTATCTGTAGGCAACCTCAGTTCCCGGAATTTTGACTTATCAAGCATGGATTCTTCAAGTGGCGTAAGTGTTTTTATTATGGTGTCTGACTTATTACTCCATCTATCCCTTACAAACATGGCAAAACGTTTAGGTAACGGAGGGAATCCCCGTATAGAGAAGGCTCCCGAATCAGATTTCGTAAAAAGTGTATTCACGGTATACCAATCGTTGCGACCGGTAGAATCGGCCAGGAATACCAGGGCCAGATTCGCTACAGCCGGGTTTTTAAATTTTGTAACAGCGCCACCAAAGGTTTCAGTAAGATTGAGAGTCTGGTAGGCCAAAATCACCGGGGAGTTAACGGCCGTATACTTATTACTTGCGGATCCGATTCTTTATTGTTTTTGCCAACGGAAATTACCTGAACCTGATGTTCATTGGTATCGCCATAGCCTTCTATAAACAGCGAATCGGAAAAATAAGTGGTTTTTGTTTCCACAATTTCTCCCGGCCTTCGCTCATATTTTGCCTTTACATACAGCAAATTGGGATCATTGGGCAGCTTATAGGTAAGCACCGCTCCGCCCGGCTTGTTGATCACCTGTATATTGCTGACGTTTTGTGGCGCTGGGGTAGCGCTGTTGGTATGTGTAAGCATATCTTCCTGCTTACAGCCAGCAGCACTAACTAAAATTGCTGCAAAAACAATTACATTCTTTAAACTCATGGCAAATTCGTTTTACCTTGTCCAATTACTAATCCCATCCCGGGTTCTGCACCAGGTTTCTATTGATAATTGTATTAATATCTTTAATTGGCCAGAAATAATCCTTTAATGAAAAATTCTGAACAAAAATCGTTCTTGGCTGGTAATATCCTGCGGCTGAACTTTGATCCAATGTCCATCCGGTAATAGGCGCATTTAAAGCTGTGATCGCTTCTTTCCATCGTTTCAGGTCCCAAAGTCTCGAACCTTCAAACGCCAGTTCAATTCCGCGCTCCTGTGAATAATAGCCCGCATCCCATTTTTGGTGGTATAAGCGCCCGGATTGGTTGAAAACTGGGTCCAGGCGGCTTCAACCGTGGGGATGCCCGCTCTTTGCCTGATCTGGTTCAGATAATTCAATACTTCCGACGTAGGCCCTTCTACCTCGTTCAGGGCTTCCGCATATAGCAGGTACAAATCTGACAACCGCATCTCGGGCCAGGCATAGTTCTGGATAGACAACGTAGTACCCGAGCCAATTACATCCTGGTAATGCACGTATTTTTGGTCCAATAGCCCGTTGTAGAATAGGCTGCTACCGTTACTGCCGACGCGGCCTGGCCGGCTTTCGCCATTAATACAAAGGCGGTTGCTTCTGTATATTTCCCCTGCCCTAGCCAAACACCGCCATCGAAGCCTAAAGAAGCGTAAAATCTTGGCTCGCGGTCAAAATTCAACTGGGCTGTTTGATAACTGTTGCCAATGAAGGAGCTATCATTTCGGGTGCCTGTTCTAAGTGCGTAGCGATTAGGATAATTCCAGGTTTTATCTTCGGTTATCGGAACACCGTTTTTGGAATAAAAAGCTCTACTATTTTTAACGGTGGCGCAAGGCGGCCCGAGGGGGTAGTATTGGTTATTAAAGACGGGTCTAAACCGCGGGGAACAGAATAGGTTTGAAGCTGGTTCGTCATGCTATTGGTGTTACCCCATATCAGCTCAGTATTCCACCTTTCGTTTATAGAATTCCGTATATTGAGCTGCTGCTTCATATTAGCAGAAAAGTTTCCTTCAGATGCAGATGGTGTAAAGTAGTATAATTTTAAACCCGCGGCCGTACATATATCCAAAGCCTCCTTACATGCAATGACCGCCCTTTGCCATTTGGAAGCATCATATGTAGTATTAAACAACGCAACGCCCCTGTTATCCTTAAAATTGCTATAATCAGTATTTCCGTTAAACAACGGGCTGGCAGCGGTAACGAGCACTTTGGCTTTAAGCGTATAGGCAATGGCCTGTGTAAGCCGGCCAAGCTCAGAAGCAGGATCGGCAATGACAGCAGGAAGCACATCTTTAGCTTCATCTAAAAGCTCAACGATATAGTTGAAGCAACTATCAACCGGATCACGATAAACTTTGGCCTGCTCTTTATCGGCATCCACCGGCAAATTGCTTTTTATTAAGGGAATCGGGCCGTACATACGTAACAGGTAGAAATGATAATAAGCTTTTAGAAATTTTACTTCGGCTATCCACCGCGCCTTTTCCTCTTCTGTCATATCCGGCACTTTAGATATATTATCAAGAAAAATATTACAGTCCCTGATACCGCCATACAGGTCTTTTCCGCTACTTTCCCCGTCCCAATAGTTCAGGTAGGGTGTTACTTTATTTTGATTGCCGCGTGCAATTTCATATCCTGGAGCAGTGAATGTGAGCGGATACACCAGCGAAAGCTCATCTCCGGCTGTAAAGGCCGGGTTATTGGTTATATTACCATTACTGGGCAGGTAGGAATAGCAGGTAAAAAGATATTTTTCTGCCTCTTTTCGTAGTGTAAATGCGTTTTCGATTGTGGCTACGTTATCAGGCACAATATCAAGATATTTCTTGCACGAAGCCAGCAGCGCAACAGTAACCACTGCAATTAAAAGATGAATAGCTTTCATTATATTTTCTAAAATAGATGTTAGTCAAAATTTATCCTGAACCCTATATTATATACCCTTTGAATAGGATAATTAAAACCATTACCGGCCTGTTCAACATCCCAAAGCCTGAACTTTGTAAACGTGAGCAAATTAGATGCGTTTATATATATCCGGCAGGCAGAACTTCTGATCCGGCTTAACCATTGCCTGGGAAGCGAATAGCCAATTTCGGCCTGTTTTAGCCGAAGAAAAGCTCCGTCGCGCATAAACCATGTACTGCGCTGCGTATTGTTGCTTATAACGGTAGTGCTCAGCCTGGGCCATAAGGCATAAGCATTTTGATTTTCCTCCGACCAATGATTATCGGCATAAGCCTGTAAAAAGGCTCCTGGCTTACGAATGGTAATGTAGACCCTTTATTGCTCGTACTATTATAGGCAGCTACATTGAGCCAGAATGACTCTTGCGCCAAACCCTGAAAAAATGCTGAAATATCCAAAGATTTAAAGCCCGCAGAAAATCCAACTCCATAAACAATTTGTGGAGTCGTTGGATATCCAATAGGTACCTGGTCAGCTTCGGTAATCTGCCCGTCGCGATTCACATCAAGATATTTAATATCGCCACCGCCATACACTCCGAAATTCTGACGGGGTGAGTTCGCTGCTTCGTAATCATCCACAAATAACCGCTCTGCTATATAACCCCATTGCTGATCGATCGCATAACCTACCCTCGATCTGTAGGTTTCGAGATACTCCGGTTCTTCATAAACCACAAATTTACTTTTGGTATAGGTAAAATTACCACGACCCGAAACCCAGAAATCGTTTTCGAAGTTTTCGGTGTAATCCAAAGAAAGATCTATGCCCCTGCTTCTGGCACGCCCCACATTGGCACGGTTGGTGGCAGACAATCCCATAGTTGAGAAATCCGGCCGCGTCATCAAAATATCACGTCGGTCATTGGTGTAATATTCTCCTATAAAGTTGAGTTTGTTCCACAGGCCTATTTCGAGGCCCAGATTCATCTGGTAAGACTTCTCCCACGTAATATTGAAATTAGAGTAACGGCTAATGAGGTAGCCCGGACGTGAATAGGTATTATTTTCACCAAAGACTGCTCCCCTGCCGGTGTTATTGGGATCGGTTTCTGAGAGATAAAAAAAGCGGTCGGAAGGCGCGCCAATAGCATCGTTACCCACCAGGCCGTAAGTACCCCTTAGCTTCAAATTACTAAAAACATCTTCCAGTTTCTCCATGAAAGATTCACTGGAAATTTGCCACGCCACGCCTACAGAGGGAAAGAAACCGAACCGTTGATTTTTATAGAAACGCTCTGTTCCGTTGTATCCAAAATCAAACTCGGCAAAATATTTATTATCGTAATTATAAGTGGTACGACCGGACAATCCCAGGTTCCTGCTTGGAAGAGAAGTTTGTAGCGTGTTATCAGTTCCATCATTCTGTGTTATTTTATTACGCAGAATGTAAATAAGCATCTGCCCGAAATTATGCTTGGAACCAAAAGTGTGATTGTAATTTAATGCAGACTCCATATAAAACGCTGCTTCCAGCTTTCGGTCTCCGGGAACATAGTTCAGGTATTCTGTTCCGTCATTTGCATTGAGATTCACAAGCCGGTAAGAATTGCCCGGCTTGTCGTAACCGGCTACCGAGTACCAGAAAGGAACGTACTGGCGGGTAAGACTGAAATTAGAAGTCCGGTTAATATTGGCCATAGTTCTGAAGTTCAATCCCTTTATCCAGAAGTTCAGATTTTGTTTAATTTCCAGTTGCGCTGACATAAAAGACCTTGAGTCATCCTTATATCCTTTTACCATTTCTGCATAGGGATTCAGGTAAAAAGCCGTGCTGTTTTCATCATCGAGGTAATTGCCGAACATCGTATGCTTCAGATAAGCATACTCCGGTGTAACCGGGAAATATGCCGGAACCTTACCGGGTTAGAATGCATTATATCACTATACACATCGGCGCCTCCTTGCAGCGGTCCATTGTAATCATCAAAATTGCCTGCCAGGTTCACCGAAACAAGTGTGGTCTTGGTCAGATCCACATCTACATTTGATCTTAAAGTGTAACTCTTAAGATTAATATTGTTATTAAAATTATTAAGCCGGTCAACCTTCAAAATGCCATTATCCTGTGTGAAGGAGGTCGATATAAAATACCTGGCTACTGATCCGCCGCCGCTTACATTTAAATTTCCCCTTTGGTTTACGGCTTGCTTTTTGAACAGCAAATTCAGCCAGTCGTTCGCAGGATATACATAGGGGTTAACGCCATTCGCCGTGTTCTCTATTTTCTCTTCCGGATAAAGCGTGCTGTTACCTAAAGGGTTTCTTGTATAAACAGCTTCATTGTATAACCTCATATAATCTACGGATTTACCAATTTCAGGTTCTGTGTAGGCTGTGAGATCGAGGTTTCGTAATTGGCTGCAATTTTAGCTGAACCCGTTTTTCCCCGCTTGGTTGTAACAAGAATAACGCCGTTAGCTCCCCGGGCTCCGTATAAAGAAGTAGAGGCTGCATCCTTCATAATTGAAAAGCTGGCAATATCATCCGGCCGCAATCTTGCAAGGTCAGTTGTTGTAAGCTCAACCCCATCAATTAAAATAAGGGGTCTTTTTTGTATCCGAAAGTGGTAACACCACGTATAAAGAAATCAGCATTATCCTGTCCTGGCTCACCGCTTCGCTGGTAAGCGATCAGGCCGGCTACCCGCCCTGCTAATGCAGTAGTAAGATTGCTGGTTGGAACTTTTTGAGATCTTCTACGTTAACGGTGCTGAGCGATCCAACTACTTCTTTTTTTTTTTGAGTACCATAGGCTACTACGACTACCTCGTCCTGGTTTGCATTTTTGCGCTCAACATCACATTAATTACCGAAGCAGAATCGCTCACTAATCTTTCCTCATCACGAAATCCGACAAAAGAAAAAACCAGCGTAGTACCGGCAGGAACTGCCAGAATGTACTGCCCACCCGCATTGGTACTGGTGCCTGTCGTCGGATTATTTTTAATACTGACCGATACGCCTAAAAGCGGCGTCTGGGCCGAATCAGTAACCGTACCCGTTACCTGAACCATGCTGCCTGAGTCTTGGGCGCATATTACAGTGCTTCCCAAAACAGGACAGCAAACAAACTAAGTAGTCTGACAAGCATAATTTTTACCAATAAGCATTCAAAAAGTCAGCTGAAATCTTCGATTGGCCGAACAGTCGTTTAAGTTTAAAGAGTTTTCAGCAGTAAATTCAAGCAAGCGCCATGATCTATATTAGTTGTTGTTCAACACATACAGACCAGTTAAAGAATACCTTATAAATGTAGCGTAATTTATTTCAAATAAAATCAGCCTTAGCATTTCAAACGTTTGAAATGTTTTGAAGCATGGAAGGTATGTTGCACGTATTAATATGAATATCATCTCACGGGGAAACACACTTCAGGAGCAGCGCATGCTGAAAAAATATTTCCTTTTAACCGGCGTTATGCACTGCCGGCCGCGATGCCACATACTACAATCAGGCTTACAGCCAGGAACGATGTAGCCTGCATAAGATCCGGGGCTGGTCTTCTCCGATTATTTCAATACAGGTGGGGCGCTGACCTTTATCATTTCTTTTGCAAAACGCTTACCCAATTCATCTGCAGAAAGTCCATCAAAGTGAGTTTTGTCGCCTTTATCAGTCAGGCCGTCCGATTTCGCAATGGAGGTAAATTTTACCTGGGCCGGCAACAAGGCCAATAGTTTGTTTATATGTTGATACTGGTCTCTAAAATCACCTAATTCTCCTGCAATAAATGGTAAGCCGGGGTTTCCAACCAGGGTTCTTACCCGCAGTATCAATTCCTCTAGTTTAACCAGGTAATTATTTATCTTATCGGGTGAGCTGTTAGCTTCTCCCTGATGCCATATTACGCCTTTAATAGTACCCTGCGTCATCGCATACCTGATTCTTTCTGCTGCATCGTCGTAAGGATGTGTTTTCGTAGCGTCATCATACGCGCCAGGCTTCCACTTGTCGATAGAAGTGCCGCCTACAGCGCAGGGAACCAATCCAACTTTTTTTCCCGCGGCTGGCTTTGGCCATCGCAATCCCGAAAGACAATCCAGGCCCCACTCCTGCAATACCCGGTTTATCAAAATGAATGGGATGACGGGCTTCTACCCAATTAAAATGAGAGTCCAATGCTACAACATCAGGATCCCTAAGCTCCTTTAATGAAGGAGTCATCTTACCTCTTCCCGCCATGTTCGACTGCCCCATCAAAATATAAATATCAAGCAATGTATCTTTCTTCTGGCAGAAGGCGGTTATATCGCCCGTAAACATGATAATGGCAATAAAAATAAAGCTGGCTTTCATTTTAAAGTAAATTCGGATGTTCTGTTCAAAGCCTGAAGCTATGCATATATTTCCAGAGATAAAACTCTATTATAGAGTGGCCTATTCCATCATGCTTGCGGAGATGAGGCCGATGGGTAAGCGGCTTCAGCGCGTTGATCACTAAAAGCGAACTACCGGTTTTCGGATTTCAAACGTTTTAAAATAACTGACCGTAAACGATCCTCATTTTATCTCCCCAATTACCCAGCGCAGCAATTACGGATATCAGGGTTTCCCGAATTTTGTAAGATTGTATTCTACTTTTGGCGGCACAACCGGATAAATTTTCCTTGTTATGAATTCATGGTCTTCCAACTCTTTCAACTGGATATTCAACACCCGCCATGTAGCACCGGGAATTTTACGCTGCAATTCAATCGGACGTTTATGTCCTTCATTAATAAACCACAATAAGTGGATTTCCCATTTACCATACAGCACTTCTCCAATTAAATCCAAACCACAATTCAATCATTCCGGGACTATCTTTTGCATATATCAGAGACCGATATGGCATTAAAATAACTTCCGGGCACAGAATTTTCACCATTTTTTACGGGAAAAATACCCGGTCTTGAAAAGATAAGGACCGATAATTTTGTAATGCTATCAACCTACTCTGCCATTTAAACAGATAGTTGCAACCTGCTTCTTATGAACGCGAACCAATGAAGTATTGAACATCCGTCCCGGCAGCTGATAAAACAAGTAGCTATACCTAGTCATCATTTAAAAACATAAAAAAACAGTTATGGCAGTAATTCAACTTTTACCCGGCGGGGCAGGAGGTGTAAACTTCAACGGGAGGCTAATTGCACCGGTCAACAATCGCCTGCTTGCACTCGTAAGCGTAGAGGATCATATATCTTTAACCATCGAAGGATATATAGTCGCACATCCTTATCTCTATACTGACTTTAGAGATAAAACCGGGGCAAGCTTCAATAGCGCCACGGAAGTAGTAGAGTATATTCAATACAATTTCTTACAAGGACCGGCAGCGCAAAAACTCACGAAACCTGAGCTCACCATCGGTGCTGTTACTCAAAGCTCTATTGAAGCAGCATGGACCAATGTGGCCTCTGCCGGGAGCTACATACTTGAGTATAGTACAGGAAGCAGTTTTGAGAATGCCGTAGTTGCTTATGCTGGCACTGCACTATCAGATGTTATAGAAGGATTAAACGCCCAAACCTTTTACAATATTCGCGTAAAAGCGATCGCCGATGGATATACGGATAGTGAATGGGCAATCCAGATGAATATTGAGACCCTTGAAGGTGAAGACACTTTGTCGTTGGGAACCACTACGGCGCTGTCACAGGTGCTGAATTGGTTACCGGTTTCAGGCGCCTACGTATACCAGTTAAGGAGAGCGGCAACCGCATCTATGGCAGATTACGAAACGTTGTATACGGGCAAAGAGCTTACCTATAAAGATAATACCGTAATGCCGGGTAGCGATAACTACTACCAGGTAGTACCCTGGCAGCTGCTTCAAATTTTCCTCCCTCAAATGTTCTGCCGGCAGCGATACCCAATCTGACGGGTAATGTGTATGAAGTAGGAACAGGTGCTCCGGGTATTCACCAGGTACCCATTGATGGTTCCGACTTCTGGCCGAATGGCGCATCTGCCCCGGTTACCCTGCAGCCCGGAGATACCATTGAAATTATTTCGAACAATTATTACATCATCGATGTAAAAAATATAAATATAACCGGTGATCTTCCTCTTTTAATCCGTCCTAAAGTACCGGGTGGTGTTACCTTTGACGGGCAGGGATATACTTTAGTGCTGGATGCATTAAATAATGTAAGGATAACGGGTATGCAATTTGCAAACAATCCGGTGAACTGCGTGGAAGTACAAACCGCTATACATAATGTAATTTTAGACCATCTTACGTTTGATGAAATTGGCGAAGGTATACGCTGGACCAATACTTTTGGTAGTATGGTATACAATCCATCTGATCCCGCTACCTATTGCAGTAACGTGCAGATTTCACATATTGTAGCCAGTAATGTAGGGCAAGTGGTGAATACATCTTATACAGCAGGCATCGCCGGCGGCAGCATTACGGGAATGGTAAAAGATCTGGTATTTTCTTCATGCAGCGTCATCAACGCGCCTGAAGCCGGAGCCGTCTTATCCCTTGCTTGTGTAGATAATGCGAAGGTGCATGACAATTATTTTGAAAACATAAACCTGAGCCTGACCAACCATACTTGTATATGCATGTTTAAAGGACCCGGCCAATGGTTTTCAAATAAGGCTAAAAATGTGCAGGGGCAAATGGTACGCTTCTGGCCTAGTAAATACTCTTCGGCTATTGCAGGACTGCTGGTTTATAATAATATTCACTACAATACCCCCATGTATGGAATGTTTGAGATCCAGGTAGTAGAAGCCGATTACAGTTCACCCGCCTTTATTCCGATAGACGGCGCTTTATTCGAAAACAATTCAGGAGGTCTTTTCAATACAACGGATTATTCATTTGCCGGCAGGTTCCTGGATATATACGATAAAAGTTACTATGGAAATTTAGTCGTAAATAATAACCTGATGTTTGCCAACCAGGATGACATTTGGTATCAGTTAGGACTGCCCGATAGTGAAACAGGTAATGAGTACTTCGCTACTGCTGCGTTGGCGGTGAATAATACCACTGACTTCCATAGCCTTCATACGGGCACAGGAGCTTCTATGTAAGGATGTAAATGAATACTACAGGATTCACCGACCTGGTAATTAAGGTCGGTGATTTTTTGATACTTATAGCGAAAACCTCAACGAAGCCCTACATCACCGGCAACCTGGTAAATAAGCTATACAAACTGCTTCATACAGCCAACGGATCTCCTGAGTTATAAATGATGAAGTTGCGCCTCTTTAACCGGGTGAGTATCCCGAGAGAGTTATTTCCGTAACTACACAATACCACCAGGCTTAGCTGATGTAAAGTATCGTTGTTTAAATTAATCAGTTTGGGCTTTTACGATAGCCGATGCGGATCTTGTCCCATCTTTATCTACCTGTTCAATTTTTACAAATAGTTGTCGTGGTCCGGCTAGGGCTTCACTTTGCTGATCTTTGCGACAGGAAAAGCTGGAGATAACTAAGACAAAAATTAAGGATCCCAATACCCACTGTTTGTTATGGCGATTAATAAATATCAATAATAAGCTAATCGCAAACACTGCGGGTATATATGCGAAACTTATTTTACCGTTCCAATCTGTTATAGATAGGAAGAAACTATAATCAAGTGTAACAGATGAGTTACCGTTTAATCCTTTAGAAGCTAATTCGCCTATTTGTTCGAATTGTTTTCCATCTGGCGATGCCAAAACTTCAAAATGATCAACATTCTTTTCTGAGAAAGTCTGCCAGTTTACCTGCAAGCCGGTACTTGTTGTTTTAGCTGAAAGCGGTCCAAATGTAACCGGCAGAGTTCCATCAGGTGTAAACTCAAGTTGAATCTGCGGAATATTGGAGGAGACCTGGCCGGCAGGTGGAACTGCCGGATCTGGGTTTAAAAAGTCTGTTCCGTAGTATAACCCCTTCCGTAACCGGGCGTGTTAGTAGGTAAATAGGCTGCCCAATTCTGCTGCACATTTCCGTTAGGTGCATTTTCATCAACAGCAACCACAATATTGCCTGTTCCATTCCAATGAAAAGGCGTATCCAGTGTTAGCTCCAGCCAGGAATTTGCCTGGCTTGCATTTATCAGGGTAATGGCTTTTGAAATACCCTCGTCATAGCACTTACAGGTCTCCAATCAGTCTGTAATACGAAGCTGTCAACCGTAGTGTTTCCCATATATACCGTCCAGTTATCCCAGGTTCCTGAAGGCATTACATTAATTGTTTTATATCTGATTTTTGAGATAGTACCTGCTGTAGTCGCGCCTGCCGCAATCATTTCGTTTCTGGTATAAATGGATTGGGTGTAGGAGTAGAAGTAATCTGTGTTGATAGGTATAGCGGTTCCCCACAGGGTTCCCGAGCCAAGCTGGATAGTTGTTTGAGTATAAGCTGCGATCGGGAAAATTTGAAAGCACAGAAATAAAGAGGTTAGGGCAACCAATATCTTTTTCATTTTTTGGGCTTGAGGGTTTAGAGGGAACCAAAAATACGATTGAAAACTTTAAAAAATCTTTTCTAACGATTTATGATCAGCTACCAACTTCTTGTTGCACATCAATAACAAGGCAATGCCGGCCGGAAGCTCCTTGCGGTCTTCATTGATAGTAATGCGAACATAGATTGGCGCAAGGCGAGAGATGGTGTTTTCTCATTTTCGGCTGATGAAAAAAGAATCGAAAGTTTTCGTTGACTTTCATAAATGAGAATTTTTAATGTTAAAAATTCTCATCTGATTCCATTAAAGGCGGCCCAAAAGGGTAGCTAAATTTGGCTTTGCTATCGATTTTTCGCAAGACCGTAATTCTCATATACTTAAATGAAAAATGCACTCATTGCTGAGTGCATTCTGTGATTCCGCTGGAACTCGACATTGCGCTCGTTATTATAAGTAGATCAACGAATTAGTTATTAATAAAACTCACTAGTCCCCTTTTTAGTCCCCTCTTTTTTTTAAGCCAGGATAAATCAGATATGGTAAACTTTTATCACAACAAAGATACTATTAATCTATCTTAATCCTAGTGGTATATGGCTCTAACCAACGCAAAGGGTTGCTTTTTCTGCGCGAAAAATTTAAATTTCATATTAATGTCGATTTCGTATAGCACACAACGCTTGCGCTTGGAGAAGTTCCGAAAAATAATGCGTTGTTAGCTGCTGGTACTTTTTGCCATCCGAGTTTGTCATTTGAGAAATGTGTTTAAACCTTTTTAATGATTTGTATTTCTTAAATGCAGTTTCTGTCAATGAGTTCAGTTCCGTAAAAAGTTTTTCATCTGTATGTTTAAAGTTAAAGCAAGATTTACCTTGCATTTTGCTTTTAAGGTCTTGACTTATGTTAGCCAATAATTCAGGATAATAGTAAACAGGCATTAAATGAAAAGCAACGTATGATTTTTTGACTTGAACTGCACCAAAGAACTCTGGTGTTTTGCTTTTTTCAGTTGTAGGTATATTTAGATAGTAATTGTCTGTTTTATCATGTAATACCAAAAGGCCTGGTTCATATTTTGCTAAAATTGATTTAAGTTCAGCAAAAATTTTATCTGTTTCCATTCGTGTCTAATTTACATAGTTTGTAACCCAATAGAGTAGAGGGAATAAAAACAATTAGTCCAACAATAATAAACCAACTGGGGTGAGGTAATGAAAAGAAGTTTGCGATAGCAGAAAGCATCAAAATGCAACCTGCGATTATGGGTAGTTTTTTGTTATCGTTGTTACTAATCCATTTGATTAAAAATCCGCACAGAAAAGATCCAACAATCCAACCCGCCAAAACCAATAACCAAAGTGAAATCGGCTGATTTTGGTAAAATGTTTTAACAGCAATACTGTCTCTGAAATCGAAATTTGCGGGTACTCGATGCAATGACGCACTAATAGTTTCTATTATCAAAAATGTTATAATTGCTGTTGCTAAACCAGCAATTACCGAAAGAATGTTACGTTTCATATTTTACAAAATTCCTAAACAGCAAAATTATCCGCTACGCTTAGTTGAAAATTGTAAAAAAGTAACCATTATTCAAAAGGTATAAAATGAGGAACAATTTTTAAGGATCGCTTGTTCTCCACAAGTTTTACATATTCAGTTGGCTTGAGGTCAGTGAACTTTTTGAAGTCGTTTATAAAATGTGCCTGATCAAAATAGTCCGATTTATATGCGACATTTGTGAGTTTCTCTTTACTTGAGGAACTAATCGTCTTTAAAGTCGTTTGCAGTCGATTTAATGACGATAGCGTTTTTGGCGAAACTCCGGTATATTGTTTCGATAAATGATTAAGGTGTTTTCTCGAAATATTTAGCTGTTTGCATATTGTATTTATGGAGAGATTCATCTTGTTGTCCAGCAATATCTCAATGGTTGAAATGAGCTTTTTGTTTGGCAGCTTATTTGTCAGTAATTTGCGATAGAGAAAATTTTCAATGATAACGAATTGCTCGTTCAAAGATTTGGCATCTTGTAATTTTTCCCAAGTTTCTTCTGCTTCTTTGCTAAAAATACTGTCAAGTGTCACATAGTGGTTTGTATAATAATGTAAAGGGTCGTTGAGGAAAACAAAAGCTCCTAATGTCTTAAACTGCACAACTAACATTTTACTCAAACCGTAACTTTCAACATTTGTCGGTTTGGTTTGCAGTCCTGCAATCCAAAATTTTTATAATCAGTATGGTTTATAAAATTTTTGTCTGCAAACAACTTAAAACTATCTTCAAGATTAAAAACCAAACTCATAGCCATTTTAGGAAGCCCAGTCCCTTTGTTATTTCCTTCTATATAAATGATACTGTCAAGAAAAGTGTCAAGGGGAAATTTTGGTATATGTTTTACGTAAATCATTTCAATCTGTTAAGCTTTGGGCCATTTACCACTCTCGTATGGAAATTATTTTTATGCATAACAAAATTACATAAATAACCCAATGTGTCTTTTTAATGATACTACTCTTCAGTATTGCGACCATAATCTGAATAGATGACAGAAAGAATATCATAAATTCAACCAATTACTCCAACTAAACCTAACGTCGTAAGTCTGGGGTATTCTTGACGCGATCTATTGCCCCCGTTTTACCTTCCTAAAAATATTTTGGTTCTCGCCATCATGGGTGTTGAAGACTTCGCAATGCGACGTCAATGAATAAACAAAAAGGCTGCCCATTGGGAACAGCCTGATCTCCGGGAGTACAATCGACTTGCATTGGGTTCGGTTAATTTTAATGCCCGAAAGACTTACATAAAGGTAGGTTGCCCTATACACCGAATCTAGATAAAAGGCGACACCCCATAATTTATCTTTTCTCTTACAAACCTGTACTATTAATCCCCTTCAATGCCGGTAAGTATTTTGGCAGTGACTTGCTTTCTGATACCTCTTGGTTTGGTACCGCAAATAATTTTGAAGTCATCCACCAGGTGCATCTGGTCGGCATAACCAAATTCATGCGTGATTCTATACCAGGAAATATCTTGACGCGCTTCTCTAACTTTATACCAGGCTATGTGTATTTAAGTATAAAACGGCATTGTATATTTATAGTTCGATTATCTAATTCAAAAAATAGCTCCAAATTTCTTCGAAATTCAACTTTTAACTTTGCAGGTAAAGACGCATTCAAATGAAAATCTTGATAATAGAGGACGAAAAAGAGCTTGCCAAAAGCATTGTAGAATATCTTTCCGAAGAGAGCTACCTGTGTGAAGTTGCTAACACCTTTACGGAAGCAATGAGTAAAATAGACGTTTTCAATTATGACTGCATCCTATTGGATATTACATTGCCGGACGGTAACGGGCTGAAAATTTTAGAGGAATTGAAAAAGGAGAATAAGCAAGATGGAGTTATCATTATTTCAGCAAAGAACTCCTTAGATGACAAAATAAAAGGATTACAGATAGGAGCCGATGATTACCTTACAAAACCATTTCATTTATCGGAACTAACAGCACGTATCTATTCGCTTATTCGAAGAAAACAGTTTAACAACTCCAATATTATAAAGCAAGACGAATTGGAAATTGACCTTTTGGCGAAAACCGTTACTGTGAACAGTGAGCTTATCACACTGACAAAAAAAAGAATTTGATTTGCTGATTTACTTCATTGAAATAAGAACCGCGTACTTTCTAAAAGTACTTTGGCAGAGCATCTTTCAGGAGATTTTGCAGATATGCTAGACAACCATGATTTTGTATATGCACATGTTAAGAACCTGAAGAAGAAATTAAGTGATGCTGGGTGCGAACAATATATAAAAACTGTTTACGGAACAGGCTACAAATGGGAAGGATGAAAAATTTATTGCACAAGTCGCTTAAACAGCTCACCATCTATGCACTTATTGTATTTGCATTGAGTATTCCGTCGTATTTTCTATTGGTGGACTGGATTTGGTTGAAAGAACTGGACGAAAACAATTATCTTATTGCAGAGCGAATAGAAAATGAATTTAATGAACAAAACATCAGCGATGAAAAATTAGCAGAAAGCATTAAATTCTGGAACGAAATACAACCAGTAAGTCAAATAAAATATGCCGAGCAACCTTTATTACAAGATAGCTTATACACTATCAGGCGGCAAAATTCATACGCTACAAGAGAAGATGTCATAGACCGCTTTCGTGGTTTAAAAACCACCATTAAAATTAACAACCGAAACTATGTTTTGGTTGTGGAAACCAATGTGGAGGAAACCGAGGAAACCGTTGCCTATATTGCTATGGTTACGTTGTTGTTCTTCCTTATTTTGGTAGCTGGCTTCTGGATTTTGAACAAGAGGTTTTCTAAAAAATTATGGCAGCCGTTTCAAAATACCTTACAGAAATTGAAATCATTTCAATTAAACAGCCAAAAGCAAATTGAGTTTCAGCAAACAGATACCATAGAATTTGCTGAATTAAACGCGACGCTTGATAAGCTGCTCAAACATAATATCGCTACTTACAACAGTCAAAAGGAATTTACGGAGAATGCTTCTCACGAATTGCAGACACCGTTAGCGGTGTTGAAAAACAAACTGGATATTTTACTACAAAGTGATGACCTAACCGAAAGGCAATACCACATTGCGGAAGAAATGAATAAAGCCCTGATAAGAAGTTCACGCATCAATAAAAACCTTATATTGCTTGCCAAGATTGAAAACAGTCAGTTTGATAATTCGGAACTTATCGGCTTCGATACTTTAGTTGCTCAAAGTATGAATGGGTTACAAGAGCATTTTAAAGAGAAAAACATCAATTTCGGTTTTGATATCGAGCCTAGGGTTGAATTGAAGGGTAATAGTGGCTTGACCGAAGTCTTAATTAGTAATCTCATCATTAATGCAATTCGTCATACTTCGCCGGGAGGTGCAATACAGTTAGCATTATCGAAATCATCTTTTGTAGTTAAAAATTCGGGGATCGGGCACTTGATACGGATTTATTGTTTAAGAGATTTTCAAAGCTGTCTGCTGATAATAGCGGTAGCGGCTTGGGCTTATACATCGTTCAGGAAATATGCAAACTTCACGGCTGGCAGGTAATATACAGTTTTGAAGATAACGAACATGTTTTTTCGGTAACATTCCAAATATAACGTACCAAAGAACATAATGGATATTCAGAAGGAAAAATTTCAAGCCAAACAATCAGAACGGGCAGAAAAAACGACTTTTCTGGTAAGAGCAGTTGGACGCACTTTTTATATAACGGTTTTAAGGATAATTGAATTTACAATAATCGTTCTTCCATCTAACGAAATAGGTGTTTTTTTCATTCGCAGTATTAGCATCTCTTCTAGTATTTTCCTGATACGAACTTTTATTCAGCAACGTATCGAGGATAAAATAATAAAATCACACACGTTATTGTTGACCAAAAATGGTTTTCATCATTTCCTAGACCTGAAAGCAGCCGAATCAATGACTTTTGATTTGTTACGCCCAAACCCAGACAAAAATATGATGCTGACCTATCGGATGATGATGATGGTTATGCAGATTTACTTGTTCACTATCAGCATTTCGATACAAATAAAATTGTATGCAAGACTATTGCCTTTGAAACACCCATTTCTATTAAAAATGGTCGAGAACTAAAAAGTTCATTCCATTGAGGGCATCATAATATTTCGTCCCGAATTGAGCATTTCCCCAAGAATTTTAAGTTTTTTCAAATTCGAATCTTAGTAATTTGGTTATAATTATCTTCCATATATAAAAATTCTAAATTTCTACTAATTTGCCTCGGTACTTTACTCGTTTATTAATGTGTAAAGTATGAACTTCAAGAAGAGATTATCAAGAATATTTGGTAAGCTGACAAGCAGCAGGTTTTCGACCTTATTTACGGTCTTAGGATTATATGTGGTTCTTTCATTTCTGACAAGAATTATTTTTTTAACCTGGTCGGCAAAAGATGTAGATCTTAATCTGATTTATCTTTTAAGAGCATTTCTCACAGGATTTATTTTTGATATGGCCATAGGGTTTTCATTCCTCATGCTATATGCCGTATACCTGTTGCTGCTTCCCAAAAGAGGGATTGGTTCATTGGCAGATAAAGTCTTTACTTATTTCTATCTTTTCATTATCCTCTTTATTATCTTTTTTGGTTTGATGGCAGAGTTCCCTTTTTGGGATGAGTTTGGGGTAAGGTTCAATTTTATTGCAGTAGATTACCTAATATATACTTACGAAGTGGTTTCCAATATCAACCAATCATATCCCTTGCCGACTATTATTGCTGTTTTATTGTCTTTGGTAATCGGTACGTTTTTCCTGCTGTATAAGAAAGGAGTTTTACGAAATACGTTTTCGGACAAAAGTTCTATCCGCATCAGAGCCGCTTACTTTGTTCCTGTATTTTTGGTTGGGATTCTGTTATTGACCTTAATGAAAAACAAACAGGCTGATTTCAGTAATAATTTGGTGGTAAACGAGTTGGGTAAGAACGGCGTGTTTTCATTCTTTGCCGCATTCAGGTCAAACGAACTTGATTACGATATTTTCTATCCTAGGCTCGATGACAAAGAAGCGTATACTGTATTGAAGAAAACACTTTTACAAGAAAACCAGCAGTACACTTCCGAACAATGGGATGATATCAGCAGGAGGACAACAGGTGAAAACGAAACCCGTCCCAATATCATCCTTGTATCGATAGAGAGCTTTAGCGGTGATTTCCTGAAAGCATTCGGCAATAATGATAACATCACACCTAATTATGACAATCTCGCTGAGCACAGCATCTTCTTTACGAATCTATATGCCACGGGTACAAGAACGGTAAGGGGAATGGAAGCCCTCACTCTTTGTGTCCCGCCAACACCGGGAAACAGTATTGTGAGGCGACCAGATAATCAACACTTGTATTCTATTGCTACTATTTTAAAGAAAAAAATACCACCCGTATTTTATTTATGGTGGTGATGGCTACTTTGACAATATGAATAACTTTTTTGGCGGCCAGGGTTTTGATATTGTGGACAGGGACAGGGGAAATCCTTTATCCGAGCAAATTGACACGCATAGATATAACATTCCAAAAAGCGAAATAGGTTTTGAAAACGCCTGGGGAGTTTGCGATGAAGATTTGTACAAGCAGGCAATCAAATATGCTGACAAAAGCAGTAATGCTAATACATCTTTTTTCAATTTGTAATGACCACATCAAATCACAAGCCTTACACTTTCCCTGAAGGTAGGATTGACTTGCCACAAGGTGACAGGAATGCAGCTGTAAAATATACAGATTATGCGTTGGGGAAATTCATTGCCGACGCTCAAAGGAAACCCTGGTTTAAGAATACAGTATTCCTTATCGTTGCCGACCATTGTGCCAGCAGTGCAGGTAAATGGGAAATTAATATTGACAAACATCATATTCCGGCAATAATTTATAACCTGCCCCGAGAACCACAAAATATAGACAGGTTGATATCACAAATTGACCTGATGCCAACATTGTTCGGATACCTGAATTGGAACTATAATACTTCCTTATATGGGAAAGATATTAATCGGATGAAAGCAGGAGAAGAGCGGGCATTCATTGGTAATTACAGAACGTTGGGCATGCTTAAGGAAAACCTGTTTACGCAAATTGACGACCGTAAAAGAGTAAAGCAGTTCAACGTTTCGAGAAAGGAAAAGTCCCTTTCTGAAACCAAAAGCCAAAGCAAAGAATTTGTGTTAGAAACCATCGCTAATTATCAAACGGCCAGTGAGCGATTTAGAAATGGCAAGATGATGGCAGATTAATTTTTCTTGAATATTTACAAACCTCGAACATGCGCATATTTTGGGTAACTATCTTCTTTATACTACTGTTGCTTCCTGCGTTGAAGGCACAGTCTTACAGCCCAACCAATCTCAGGGATACAACACAGTTAAAAAGAGAGCTGTTCAAAATAAGGAAGCTATATATTCCTGCGGGTTTAACTGGCTTGGGTATTGCGCTCAACAGTAACAGACCCGAATCTTTCAAAAATGAAATTGCAGAAGAACGTAATGAGCACTTGTTTAGTTTTGGCACCACTGTTGATAATTATCTGCAATATAGCCCCATTGTTATTGCTTATGGGTTGGATGCACTAGGAGTTAAATCAAAAACGGATTTGGTTAATCGATCAGCCATATTAATAAAAGGAACACTATTCAATTTACTAACTGTAGGCGTTATTAAGAGATATGCACACCAGTTAAGACCTGATGGTTCCAATTACTATTCCTTTCCTTCCGGTCATACCGCTAATGCTTTTGCTGCTGCCACTTTTTTAAGTGAAGAATATAAACATAGATTTAAATGGATGCCTTATGCAGCATACAGTATAGCGGGTACAGTAGGCCTTTTAAGAATGGCCAACAACAGACACTATGCAAGCGATGTACTAGCCGGAGCTGGCATAGGTTTCCTTTCCATGAAGCTGAGCTATTGGACACACAGGTATAAATGGAGAAAGAAGAAATATTAACCCGGGACATTCTAAATTTCTTCCAAATCACTTTGGAGTTTTGTAGTTCATAAAAAAATAACAAAATGAAAAAGTACTTCTTTTTATTGGCAGCAGTGGCAAGCGTGTCATTAGCCTATGCGCAAAAAGTTTCGGACAAAGATGTTCCTGCTGTTGTTAAATCAGTTTTACTTAAGAACTATCCCAATGCAAGGGACCTGAAATGGGAAAAAAAAAAGGCAACTATGAGGCTGGATTTGATTTAGCAAAAACCGGCTATTCTGTATTGATTGATGCTTCGGTAACATTCTTGAAACAGAAGTGGAAATCAAAATGCAGGAACTGCCAGCCAATGCCAAAACCTATGTTTCTAACAAGTATGGGGGCAAAAAATCAAAGAAGTAGCAAAATTACTGACAACACAGGTGTTGTTACCTACGAAGCAGAAGTAAAGGCAAGGACCTGATTTTCGACAATTCAGGTAAATTTCTAAAAGAGGTAAAAGATTAAGGTAATGAAGGAGATAAAGTTGTTTTTGGTAATCATTTTCGTAATTGCTGCATCTGTGGCCAATGCACAGGTATCGTCGATTACTATTTCAGGTATGGTAAAAAATAAGGTTGATAAGTCAGCGATTCCTTATGTAAATGTGGTTGTAAAAAATGAAAAAGACAGCGCTTTTGTCGCTGGTACGATAACCAATGATGAAGGCAGGTTTTCGGTTGAAAATATTAAGCCCGGAAACTATCGTCTGGAAGTGTCATTTACGGGATTTGAGAACAAGGAGCAACCGTTATTTGTGGGTAGCCTTTCAGCGTTCTTAGACATTCCAGTCATTGAACTGGAAGAGCAATCAACAGTTTTAGAAGGCGTTGTTGTTAAAGCCGAAAGAGCGGGATTGAGTAATGGACTGGACAAGAAAACATACGCCGTTGCTGACAACATCAGCCAAAGCGGTGGCTCGATCTTACAAAGCATGCAAAACCTGCCCGGCGTTACGGTACAAGACGGTAAAGTGCAATTACGGGGAAATGATAAAGTTACGGTTCTCATTGACGGTAAGCAAACCGCTTTAACAGGTTTTGGCAGCCAAACTGGTTTAGACAACATTCCATCATCTGCCATTGATAAAATTGAAATCATCAACAATCCTTCTTCAAAATATGATGCCAACGGTAATGCGGGTATCATCAATATCGTGATGAAGAAGAACAAACAGAATGGGTTTAATGGTAAGGTCAGTTTGACTTCGGGCTTAGGCTCGCTTTGGGTACGAAAAGAAAACCTGCCGACTATCCGACCGCAATATACTTTTACGCCTAAAATCAATCCGTCGTTATCACTGAATTATAGAAAGGGTAACGTAAACATATTTCTGCAAGCGGATAACCTTTATACACAAACACTGAATAAAAACGAGTTTGTAACCCGGAATTATGAAGACGGAACAGTTATCAATTCGCAATTAAAAAGAAATAGAAATACAAATTTTCTCACTACAAAAGCAGGTGTAGACTGGAACATTGACGAACAAAACACACTGACCGTTTCGGGAATGTATGGCAGCGAAAAGATTATTGACCGAGGCGACCAGCCATTCTTCAACGGGGATATTTCACAACGTTTACGCCTTTGGCAGTTTTTGGAAGATGAACTGAAGACGACTGCAATGGCTACGGCTGCCTATCAGCATAAGTTTAAGGAAGCAGGTCATTTGCTGAATATCGGCTTCAACTACACCTTTCATAGAGAAGACGAGCAATATTTCTACGACAATTACCTGCCATCAACAACGGGTACAGATGCCTTTAAGTTGCTATCAGACGAACAGGTATATGATTTCAATATAGATTATATCCAGCCTTTGAAATACGGGCGTATTGAAACAGGTATCAAATTGCGTAACCGAAGCATTCCTACCAATATGGAGTTCAGACCGGGAGTCAATTCGGTCTTGGATATGGACGCCGGAGGTTGGGCCAATTATAAGGAATTGATACCAGCCATTTACGGAAACTACGTTTTTGAAAATGAAAAATGGGAAGCAGAATTGGGCTTGCGTATGGAATACGTTAAAATCCAGTACGATGTTAATCCGAACCATAGCACTTACAAGAGCGACGGCTATAACTATACACAGCCCTTCCCTAATATGAGGTTGGCTTATAAGCTGAATGACAACAACAAACTTTCAATATTCTATAACCGCAGGGTGGACAGACCCAATGAAGTGGACATCCGCATCTTCCCTAAATACGATGATGCCGAAATTATCAAAGTCGGAAATCCCGCGTTACGTCCTCAATTTACCAATTCCATAGAGTTAGGTTACAAGAACACTTGGCACAGTGGTTATTTCTATTCCGCCCTGTACCATCGTTTTGCTGATGGAACCATCACGAGGATTTCTAGCACCGTGCCAGGGAGCACGTTGATATATGCCATATTCCAAAATGTAGGAAAGAGCTATAATACAGGCTTAGAGGCTATTTTGAACCAAAAGGTTTCAAATGTCTATTCTTTTAACATAAACGGGAACATTTATAGAAACCAGATAAATACTTTCACGGTGCAAAACCTTTATCCTGAACCTAACACTTTTTCGGCTGACCAGCAATCTGCAATATCGGGCAACCTGAAACTGAATAATACTTTCCGTTTCACAAAGGGATGGGATGCACAATTTACAGCCATTTATTTAGCACCTGATATTATACCGCAGGGAAAAATCTTATCGAGATTTTCGATAGATGCAGGATTGAAGAAAACCGTTCAGAACGGCAAGGAGATATATTTTTAATGCAACTGATTTGTTGAACACAATGGTCATTAAAAGAAAAATAGACGGGCTTGGATTTAATTACACGAGCGCTGATTATTACGAAACGCAGGTTATCAGATTAGGTACAGTTACAAATTTTAAAGCATCTTTAGTGACACTACTGACCAAACAGACGAAAATAGCTTGCGTGCAGCATCTGATAAAAGCTTCTAGCCAAAGCAAAAGGCTGCCCTTTGGGAACAGCCTGATCTTCGGGGTGCCATCGACTTGCATTGGGTTTGGGTTAATTTTAATACCCGAAAGACTTATGTAAAGGTAGCTTGCCCGGTATGGCTAACCTAGATAAAAGGCGACACCCAATACTTTACCTTTTCTCTAACAAACCTGTACTTTTGATCTTCCTTCAATGCCTTTAAGCATCTTGGCAACGATCTTATCGTGTAGTACCGCAAAAAATTTTGAAATCATCCACCAGGTGCATCTGGTCGGCATAACCAACCTCATGCGTGATTCTATACCAGGAAATATCTGGATGTGCTTCTCTTAAGAGCCATGCATTTGTAAATCTTAAAACTCTCGAATACAGTTTAGGCGATACTCCCAAACTAACTATTACATTTCTTTCGAATTGTCTCATGTATAAGCACTGCCTCCTGACCCCTGGCTTCCTTATATTAGAAAACTATGTAATTCCAATCGACTTATATTTTCAAGTTGTATTTTTGTCGTCCTCTAAAATCGAAAACCGCACTCAATATGAAAAAGTTGCTCAATAGCATCATACCATTACTTTTATTATTTCAACTAGCATTCTCTGAAGTAGCAGAAGGCCAGATTAACATACAAATTGGCTCAGGCACATTATGGAACAATGCTATACCGCTCAATTCTGACGCTTTCTATTCCTACACCCAGGCTATTTATACCCGCGGTGAAATGATCACCGCGGGCGCCACTACTGCTGGGACAATCTCAAAAATCCGATATAAAACAGTTAATATTACCCCTTGCGGCACATGGGATTACTGGACCGTATACATGGGAAACACGACGGTTGACAGTTTTGTTTTGCAGACTGATTGGAGACCTGTAAATACGATGAATAAAGTATTTCAAATGTCACTACCGTTAATTGACGTAAGCCAGGCAAATTCCTGGGTGGAGCTGACGTTGACACTCCATTTCACTGGAATGGAACAGACAACATTGTGATTGCAGTCGATGAAAACAGACCTATGGGAAACGTCCAGTGGCAATATTGGCAAGGTTACACACCAACAACTACTCCTGGCTATGGCCGCGGCTTGTATTACAGCACGGATTTTTTCAATGTCGATCCCGCGGTCCCACCGGCTGGTCAGGTAGCCTCGAACATTCCACAAATTCAATTTGAATTTACACCCGACGGAACACTACCCGTTACTTTCGGGTCTGTTTCAGCCCGGCTGAACAGTTCTGCCCTTGAGATAAACTGGCAAACACTTTCAGAAAAAAATGTTGACCATTTCGAAGTAATGGTCTCTGCAGATGGCAAACATTTTACCTCTGTAGGACAACTGCCGTCTCAAGCTCCTGATGGCAATTCCTCAACAAAGCTTGAATATAGTTTCAGTGTTTCATCTATAGATCTAAATGGTAAAATGGGCTTAGCTTCTATCAGCGCTGTACTTATTCTTAGCATTCTATTGATCGTTACCAATCGACGGAATCGGCGCTGGATCGCCACGCCACTTATTTTTGTATTTGCAATAATACATTTTTCATGCGTCAAGGATAAGTCAGACGCTACTCTAGAAACGGCAGAGAAAGTCCTTGTAAGAATCGATCAGGTAGACAAGGACGGTGCCAAATCTTCATCGACCATTGTCCAGGCTTATAGGGATTAGGATTTGTGTTAGAGCATACAGAGCCGTCTACAACATTCTCTTTGTTGTGATTATGCTACTTTGTACTGGCACGTGGGCGATACGAGAAACGTCTATAGCTCATATTTAAACTTCTAAGCAAAAAGGCTGCTGCCTTTAGGAACAGCGTGGCTGCCAGGGTACCGCCCACTTGCATAGGGTTTGGGTTAATTTTAATACCCGAAAGACTTATGTAAAGGTAGCTTGCCCTGTATGGCTAAACCTAGATAAAAGGCGACACCCAATACATTACCTTTTCTCTAACAAACCTGTACTTTTAATCTTCCTTCAATGCCTGTAAGCATCTTAGCTGCGACCTGATCACTGATTCCTGTTGGTGTAGTACCGCAAAAATTTTGAAGTCATCCACCAGGTGCATTTGGTCGGCATATCCAAATTCATGTGTGATTTTATACCAGGAAATATCTGGATGAGCTTCTCTATAGAGCCATGCATTTGTAAATCTTAGAACTCTCGAGTACAGTTTAGGTGACACTCCCAAACTAACTTTTGCCTTCCTTTCGAACTGCCTCGTGCTTAAGGATGCAAACGCTGCAACCTTACTGATGGATAGGCTTCCGTTGCTAGCCGCCAGCATTTCAACAGCTTTATCAAAGGGGGTCATCGGCCTGATATCCGGCAGTTGCCCCATTAAGAACTTTTCTATTTTACAAAATACCTCCTGATCATTTTGCGCGTGTAACAGCTGCTCCGATAGCTCTCTTGTTTCTTTGAGAACCAGGTTTAAATCTATTTCTTTAGCAAACTCTTGCATAGGTATCCCAAGTAGCCTATAAAGCCCGCCAGGTTTGAATGTGATACCTGCCACCCGGCGATAAGGTCCCAGGTCTATGATATTATTTTCCAGTCGTGGGCCAACCACAAAATTTTCAGGATAAACCCTAAATTCTGAAGCCTCGTTTTGCTTCACCATTAGATGCCCGCCACCGATTACAAAGTAAATTCGAGTAGTTACTGACCATGGATATTTTAGGATCGCAGGAAGTGATAAACTCTTAAGATCGACATCTATAATAAAAATAGATTCCACCCAATCGCACAAGCTGGCGGACACGGGCAAGATCGTATAAGTATAGGGTTGCATAAGCTACACGTTTGGTGCAATAAAATTATTGGCTTATGCAATGCTTTAAAATTTTCTAAGATATTATTAACAAAGTTTAGATAGCGGACACCAGGGCAACGTTCTTTGTAGAACGAAGCCTGATACTGTTTTATGGTATATCTTACTTGTAGTAATGAGCGATACTACATAAAGCGTAAATATTATTCCACAATCGCCTGGACGATTTTAGAATAATTAATCTTCCCATCAATATCTTGCTGGGCAATACGTATGAATATTTTTGACGAGGTAGCCAGCGTTTCCCGATCATTATCTTTAGCACAGGCTGCTAACATCAATATCGCTGCCGCCGCCACAATTGTGAAGCTATACTTCCTTCTTTTGCCTATAAATAATAGTACTGCGGCCAGCCCCGCAGAGGAAAAAAGCCATCTGAGAAAGATCGATTAGCAGCTCATAAGATAAAGCAGTAGAGGAATTGCCGTTGGTGGCTTTCGAAGACAGAGTCCCGATACTGGTCCAGTTATTCCCATCCAAAGAGGCCTCAACAGTATAGCCCTTGCAATTCGTTTCCGAAGTTGTCTTCCATATTACAGATAGCGTTTTGTTTTTGGCAACTGCACTAATTGCATCAAAGGTTACGGGAAGTACAACGTTACCGCTGTTTGAAGGCAGTGAGTAGGCTGTAGAGGCGCTGTTTGTTTCCCAGTTGGACGCGGTGTAAATAATTGTCCTGGCGACAGCAGGATCAGTACTGATTCTTACTGTAGATTTTAAGCGCATACAATAACCTGAGCCATTTGGAGGCAGCACTGCAAAAGCATAATTCCTGTTTCCATTCAGGGAGTTATTTAGTAAGTTGGGAAGAGACGACGCCGTGGGAGAAAGGTCACAGTTGTTAAGTGTGGTCACCCAGCCGCTTGGGCTAGCGCAGATTCCACCAAGAAGTGTAGGAGCAGCTAAGCTACCGGTGAAAGCAAAAACAGATTCACCAGGAGACGCCAGCGTAATATAGTTAGTGCCGGAGTTAAATGTCGCCTGAGTTCCGGTAGCGGTACCGACATTAGATTTAGGACTTGTCACGCAACGAACAACTATTTGAGTTCCATATGGCAGCGTACTATTTGCTTGCCATCTAACCACGCCGTCGGTTAAAGCGCCTGAAGGAGTGGTGCAAACACCGGGATTCGCGCTTTGAAAAGCTTGGGCATCTGTCCGCCATCCAAAATCCGTAAAAAGATAGTAGTACCGGCGGTTACCTGCTTCAATAATATAAAGCAAAATTCACGGTTACTTTCGCTTTGAGGTGTATTTACAAAATCGTTGGTGGTGTTTGAAGCCGAATTGACACCAGTAAAAGCAATATCTCCTGCAACAAGTGTTGTTTGCGCATTTAACTTTAACAGCATGAGACAGCCTAATAACGGTAGCATTAGTTTTTCAATCATCATACATTTAATTTTAGAGGTATAGGGAGTTTTATGAGTTTCGAACATTTGATCTCGTTCAACTCATAATTGTCTGTGGGTTAAATTGGTATTTTTTACTTTTTGTTCCAATACCAAGAAATTGTAAAAGACCATCTCATGTGTTCTCTGTTGGCTAATGAAAAGCCGGTTAATATGCATATGTAGAAGCTCAGCTAGTATTTTTGGCCTTATTAATCCTGGGTAACTGAATAAAGTATCGATAAGCGATTGTTTCAATTGTTTATAAGAGGAGGTACTTATTAGGCTGAGCGAGGGAGATGGCTCCTGTCTAAAAGATCTAAAATCGTTGTTGATAGCCTTAAACTGCTCTCCTTTTACGTAATGCTCCTTATTGTAATTCTCCGCCATTTTTGACACCATGTGATCTAAGGCTACGCTTTCAATAGCATCGCTGCTTTCAACACTTTGATATAGATCCATACAAAGCCTGTAGCGCGCGTTACTTGATAACATCTCTCCTATCGCACTAATGGCAAATTCGCTGTCAACATGAAAATGCGATTCAACGTTTTCCATTTGCTCAGGATAGTAGCGGTGCACTTCCGGTCGGTAAATACAGAGCTTTATGTCCGCAACAATGCCACTTTCCAATTCCGCTTGAAGTACATGGCTCAACACATTGATAAGGTCGGACGAAACGGAGGTATTTTTTAAGTTTAGCCGTAACCTGATATGCGGACCTCCTTCATCATAGCGTATAAAGAACCACTTATGTAAATATTGTCGCGTGCGGTCTATATAATCCGCGATCTTGTTCAATATCTGATCCGAACGATATACTGGGCAGAAAATCTGAAAATACAGCCATTCATTTCCCAAAGACAGTACGTGGCTTTTTGCTATAGCCGGGAATTGTTCCTGGACTATAGTAAGTGGTGCAACTATTCGTTCCTGATGCTGCAGGGTTACCACTACTTGCGGTAAATACACGGCACCATTTGTATCCTGAACAATACCCTTTTTGGGAAGTGTTGTCTCCTCGACTAGTACATCAGTCTCTTTTAAGCAAGTATTGACTAATATTCCGAGGTCGTCCATCGCATTTATCTCGAGGCAAAGTGTTTGATCTCCTTTACCAGTTTTAATATGCGTGGTTTGAACCCGAAGAGAAAGCCAGGATTGAAGAAAATAGGTTCGTTCTCCTTTATCTAAAGCCCGCAGCTCCTTCACCGGTAAGCGCCAGGTCGCAGGAGAAACGATAATATTCTTATACTGAATACGTGGATAGAACTGCAGGCCGTTCAGAAAATTGGGTAACTTAAATGTGAGGTTTGTTTGTATGCCCTGATTCTGTATATCCATGAAGAGCCGGAACACTGAGAGATCGGAGCGGCGATAGTTGTAAGCACTTGCCATCCTAGGCAAAAGCCGCTTATTAAGTGACCGGGACCGCAAAACTACTTTATCCATTTGCACAGACACATAAATATCTGTAAGAGAAAGCGGTTGAGGTGATGTATCGTAATTCAGAATATTAAGCTGAAGGTCATAAATCACCGGGCGTCGGTTCACATTATCAACCTTACCTTCTTTACTATAGCCCACGTCAAAAAATAGCACGTTTGGATTGGCTGCCTGTTCGTCAGCGGCAATTTTGTGGCAATAGTTTTCAATCTCTGGGACAGCGAGCGCAAACCGGCCGGACATACTTGTTGCACTTGCACCTCCGATCATATCAAGCCATAGTAAATCGTCAGTCACTGTACAGGTAGCGGCAATACTGTTGGGTAAGTCTTGGATGCCGCCGATATCAGCTTTCAGCGCTTCGATGTCTATTACATAGCTACCGGCGTGCTCCAGTAGCTTTCTAAAAAGCTGCTCATTTAATGGAGCGTTAATGTCCACTACTTTTTCCGGGGTAAGACCAACCAGCGTTTCAAGATGGCTAGCATCTATGGCCTGCTCCTGATCGCCGTAGCCCACTCCTATTTCCGGGTCCAAAGCTAGCATGATCGGTATTTCTGCTTGCTCAAAGCGACGAAGGAAAGCATTCTTAAAATTCGATAACTCCGGCGGCTCGTGAACCGGCATTATACGCGACAAGATACCTGCAAGGTCTGGAAGGTTACAAAATATTTTCTTGTTGAAACCACCCTCAATTATTTTCCGCTCAGCTATAAGATAACTATTTTCCCATGGTTTAGCTAAATGACATATCCGCTGAAAATAATCTGTGCCTATAATATTACTATGTTGCGACGTAAGTAGCAATTGAATATCTAACAGTGCAGGAATCAGTTCATCAAGCAAATTTGAATCTACTGTTTCGGACAGACGAATCTGTAATTGATCAGGTGTAATTGGCGTGGCACAGTTCTGTAAAATGATTTCTATATCCCTTTGGTAATCTATCGCAGCAAGTTGTAGATCGCTTTCGCGGCGTTGAAGAAATCTAATTTCGTCCTGTACAACGTAGTAACTACTATTTGTAAAAGGCAAATGCCAGCTAGGCTATAAACGTTTGCTACATCTATGTTTTTACTTTCTGACCAATCAGGATAAGCATGGATCACTAGATCTTCACTTACTGAAATCGTTTTCCTTGTCACACACAGTTGCTAAGCTTACTGCCGCAAAAGCGCCAAAAGGTGTACACCTGTAACAGCTTCTATTAAAATACTTTTGTGCTGAAAAGTGGATTTTACTATCTGCCGCTAAAAGATCCTCGTAGCTCATGCCTTTTATGACCTGATAGAAATCAGGTGACGCATCAGATATAAGCTGTTTCAGTGTATGCCAATGATTTTTAAACGATCCATCTACCGGAAATCTGGGGTACGCAGAATGATCTTTTCATTTATTTTGAGCATTATCATGGTAAAATTACCATCGCAGCACAAAAATTCGAAAAATTATTCGTGAAACATTGTAATTATAGCGTGAAACACCTACAATATAACAAAAGAACTCCGGCGGTTCAAATGGTGAGTTTAACAGTCTTAATTATAAATTTGGAGTAACAAAAATTACAAAGACTTTGAAGGGCCAGGATTGGCGGATAAGCCAGGCATCTCAACGATGCCATAGTATCGAATAGCTTGTTGTTTTAAAGGATTTGCGCTCCACTCTTCCCATTCTCCAGTATAAGGGTCGTAACCACATTTGAGTGGCTTGCTAAAATCATCTTGGGGTTTTCCAGGTAAGCACGACAATCAGTACAAACATACCGAAACTCGCAATCACGACATATATCTACTTCATCTTTGGCAATGTGCCAGACTCGCTGAAAATCTAATTGGTGCACAATTTCGGCCAAAGTAATGTTGCTGACGTGTCCAAAGCTTTGAGTCATTGATGGACAATTTTTGACATTCCCTTCCAGGTCAATTCCTATCTTACGGTTTAAACAACTGTTGTAATGATGCGCCTCAGAAACCGGTTCCATCAAAGATGTGAAATAATCCGGGTGAATAACGCCGCAACAATGAGCACCACTAATCTGCATACCGACAAATTTGATCGGCGTCAGTAACATGTTAGAGGTAATTTCTTTTGAATCCGGGCTATCGTGTAAGATGATGGAAGTGATCCTGGGATGGTGATCACAAAGCTGTTGCCATGCTTGTTCAGAAACATCGGGGCAAATCGAGTAACAATGCCGATAGAGTTGAAAACAGATTCGGTAGTCGCATTTAACAGGTCAGAAAAAATGGTTGGATTCAAACATTCATAAGAACGAATTTCAATTTTTCTGCACCCCAACTCATCTAACTGAGATAATACCTTTTTTACGTCATAGGCAACTGGAAGCCCGATATCAAGAATGGCATTTGTAATGCAGGACGGGTTATGCCATTGCAAAGACAACGTCGGAAAGGATTTGGGCGACTTAGTAAAAAAATCAATTCTTGCTCTACTAAAAATGAGAAATACTCATTTATTACCTCGCAATGCTCTTCTCCATAATAAGTCCTAACTTCCTCGATTGTGCTAAAGTTCGGGTCTTGCAAAATTTCACATAAGATGTTAGGGATTGGATACACCTGATTACGCTGCAAGTCACAAATTGTACTTCTCGCATATCCTTTCACAAGGATGCAATTGGCATATAGCCTATATGGTACAGTATCCATCATAAAGTTAAAATAATCTTGAAATGGGTTTCTGAGGTGGTTCAACAAGCGCTTGTGTGCTTTGGTACCGTTTTATGCGAATATGCTTGTCAGAAAAGACGACAAATTTTTTTCTCTATAGGATTGAAAAGATGAAATGATATAGGAACCCATTTCATTACTTCCTCAGATACCAGATCTTTCATTTTCATAGATATTCAGCTATTTGCTTTTCGATATAAAAGTTGCCAGCCAACGACAAAAAACCGTACTGACCATAAGGGTTGACTTCCAAAAACACAAATTCTCCATCTGGTGTACAGATCAAGTCAAAAGAACCATAGTTGAGGTTTAGCCTCTCAAGCATTGCCCGCAATTGTGATTTGATGATCTCTGGCAGTTCAAAAGGGACTTGCCTGTTGGGCTTTTGAGCGTCTATGCCGCGTCCGTCAATCATCGTTTTATCATTGCCCTGGGTAAAAGTGGCGGTACCATAGAGCATTTCCCCGAAAACGAACACTCTGAGCTCAAATTGTTTAGGGACAAGTTGTTGCACCAATGACGGGAAAAACAGCTCCCCGCACTTATTGAGCAAATCATCGGTTACTTCTTCGGTTTTCTGCCCGCTAATGAGCAAATCCTTGGTGTTAATTGAAATTCCCTGATGCATCGACTTGGTAATCATTCGTCCCCATTTGCTTTTTAGTTGGCGTAGAACAGCCTTACTCGATACTATCTCGGTATTGGGCACCCGTAACCCCAATTGCTTCGCAACTCGCAAAGCAATCAATTTATTGACTGCTGAATTAGAAAACGGATTATTGCCGAAGCACTTGCCCAGGCTGTTATTCAACATTGCTTCTATAAATGTTGCTGCCTGGGCAGTCAAGTGTTCTCGCAGTTGCGAATCTAACTCAGGATCTTGACTAAGCAGGATGGGAATTAAGTTCGACCTGCCGTTAAAGTAGCACGATTGAAATTCTCGTTGTGAATATTCTCTCCTTTAGTTACCGCCTTGTGGGAAATCGAAGCGTTCCAGTTTGCAAGCTCCTGAATATTGTTTACCCGGAAAAACTTCTTGTTATAATGAACTAGCCATTGAATAATATCAATTGTTGTTTCGTCCCTGGCTCTTGTATGTATAAAGATCATGGGCTGTCAGGCAAAATGTTTTTGATGACGAGAGTATTGATTTTTAAAAACTCATCAACATATTGCTGTGGTTCATTTGGAGTGCGCTGCTGGGTCAAAAAAACACTGAATAGAAAACAACTAGCTTGGCTCGGGATAGCAGACTTGATTCTAATGAGCTCATCTTCGAGACTGTTTAAACCTAATTGCCTTCTTATGTCATTTGCGATATCCCTAGAAATTTGGGTGCCACCGTACAAATTTTTGCCAAACAGTGTATAGTAATGGGCTGCCTGTTCCTGCTGGAAATGAAGCCTTTCCACCATCAAGTCCACTGCCTGTTCCGGTTTGAGTTTTCCCTCGTTTACGCCCTTTTGATAGAACAGTCGAGTAAAAATGCTGTCTAAATGCACATTAACCAATATGGGTCTCCTGTACATCAACCTGAAAAAGACTGGCTTGGCATCCAACAATGTATCGTTTGTAATAGCTACCCCAAATTGTTCTTCGGAGGGAAAACTGTTTTCTTCCAGGTAGGCAAGTATAATTTTTGCTAAAGAATCACTCGTCCATTTCAATTCCTTCAGTGCTGCAGGGTGTTGCCCCTTGTTATAATACTCTTTATATACTGCATCGCTTTTTCTAATAATCCGGACATAAACTGTAGACTTTGTCGGTTACGTCTTAGAAATCCAGTCCGGCGTGTTTCTGCTTCCTTTATGAATTGCGACCATCTATCACTACGTTTTAGCTGACTATAACAAGCTTTTTTGCAAAAAAATCAGGAGCGACACCTTTGTCGGCAAGTAGCAAGCAATAGGACATAGATTTTTCCGGTTCATTTAGTTGAGCTGCGCAAATCGATGCGTTGTACAAATCCTGAGCTAATGGCGTATTTTGTATACTAAATGCCGAATCGTAGAGCCTGGCTGCATCTTTACATTGCCCATTTACAAGAAAGAACTCTGCCGAGTTCACAATCTTTAAATAACTGTTTTGGGGTGCGAACCAACAGAGCGATGAAAACAAAAGGGGTAGTATCATATTTTGAAAAGTTTTTTCGAAAATGAAGTCAGGTTTCCTTACAGTGTTTTATCTGGTCGATAACGATTTGTAATGTTGACAGGTAAACTCGTTCAGACTCTTCATTGACAAAGCTGCCATAGACCGATATTGGAGCATAAATTGCAAACTTGCTTTTTTGTTTTCTAGTTTATACTTTAGCTTCCGCTCAAAATCTGCAAGGCTTGACATACCTATTCTTTTTCGTGCGGCTTCTATTTTATCAAAACTTAAAAAGGGCTTTGTTTCACGGTAGAGTGTACACTTGTATTGGATATAAATATGAGAGGAACCAAAAAAATTTGTTGAATCCGCTCCGACAAAATCATGCATCCTTGCGTAATAATCCGGTTTAATAATTTTGTTCCTTAGAGCCATCCGTAGCACTGGGTTAAATAGTGTGTCTCCAACCATTCTAGCTTCGTAGTTATGGATGATGATCACATCAAAAGGAAGACCAATCCTCAAAACAGTATCGTCTTCAACATAGGTTCCGATCTTGTCTTCTGAAAGAAAACCATAGGTGTCGAACAATTTGCTAAGATGCCTGCTGATCGTGTCATAGGTCAAGTCCATTATTAAGCGCTTTTGCTTATCCATTCCTGAATTTCTCCATTCATGGTTAACTTGTTGGTCTTTTTCTACGAGGCTATCAAGTACCCGTCGAATAGCACCATATTTAAGAGCCTGGTCGTTTTTGACCTGCGCTGACTTTGATAACAGTTTTGTCCAATTTTTATTGCTCTTAAGACTTTGATAAACCGATTTCTTCAAAAAGAAATTTGCTCCCACGCCTTTTTTGCTCAATTCCATACATAGCTGCATGGCAACTTTAGTCTTACCGGTTTCAGTTGCACATACAGAGGCATTATATAGGTCGTGGCTAAAGTGAAATTGGTGCTCCCGGAATGCGAGCATATACAGTTCTAGGGCTTTTTGATAGTTGCTGTCAACAATTCTCAGTTCGGCCTGATTGACCAACGAGTCATATTGACAAAAAGCGTTTGTAGGACTCACCACAAAACATAACAGGGAGAACAGAATGAGTATATAACGTCGAATAGCCATTCGTTAAATTGAAAGTTTAAATTAGCAGCTGGGTCATTTACCCAGCTGCTGGTTACGCAAGTGAGTTGATCGATATTAGCTTGGAACCCAATCCGTGGTGCAGTATTCGAGACCAGTGTAGCATTCACCGGCATCCGAGAAGTCATCGGAACTCCAACTTTTCAACTTTTGCTGTTGATACCGCACACCATCCACGATTTTGTACTCGGTCATAAGCACCTTTGTACACCAGGTGTAGAACGTCCACCCAGCACAAGATTCATCTTTTGTTTGCTAAGGGGAATGAATTTCGACTCATTTATCGACTCAAACCCGATTTCCTGATTACGTTTCATTTTCAAATTTTTTTTTGACAGATTAATTTTTAATGCCAAGCTCCATATCCAACACCCAAACCATAGCGGCAGGTCACATCGCCATCGACTTCGTCTGTAGTCCAGGTATTGTAAATTGCTCTTACCATGGTCATCATTTGCCCTGGGGCATCAGGGTTCGAACCTGCTTTTCTTCGAATTTCCCGGAAGGCTCGCTACCTGCGCCGGTTTGTCTTCCACCTAATACTTGCGCCATTGTTTTCAATTTGAGTGGAGCAAATCTTTGAGTTTTTAATGACTCGAATTGTTTTCTCATGTCTAAAAAAGAGTTTGGCTTCTCATTTTGGTAAGTATTTACAACGCTGTGAAGCCGTTTGGTCAGCGCACACCGTATTTATTCAGGTTAGAGGTGCTTTTCCTGTTTGTATTCGGCCGAAATACAGTTTCGTGCATCAATTGAGCTATAGAGGTATTGTTGCAAATATTATATTCCTTTTTGAGATTATTTACAGGTAAAAACCTTTAAGTTTTTATGGTATTTTGATAAGTCAGTTAACTTAAAAGAGAAGAAAATTCTCCTTCATGTGAAGGGAGAGATTTTCAGCAACCAAACATAAACACCCAAACCACCATGAAAAAGCTATGTGAATTGCTTCCGCTATCTAAAAAAGCAGGATACAACAAATCAGTTTATAACAAGACAAACCTTATGTCAGACCAATGACTTATGGGCACAAAAAGCATCGTGGGCGCTTGTCACATCACTTGTACCTAGGGCTGTCGAAGGCCTTGCACACAAGCAACGCTAAAACGCCCACGATGCTATCGTGGACGTTTAGCTTGTTACTCGGCTGTGTGCTTTTGAATTTCGACATTTTAGGCACAGCTTCGTATAGCTAAACGCTAACAGTATTTTAGTTTTTGGGGCAGCGGGACCATATGCCGCGCCTACAAACTTAGATTTTTTACTTTGGTTATTCAAAAACCAGTTATCAGGAAAACTGATACTGATTTCTTGAACGCAAAAGTGAACAACTATTTTATTATGAACAAAGGAAAAAACCTGCAAATATTTCAGGGTAATGTCTGCATATCGCAACCTGCGATTTGCTCAAAAAAGCTTCTTAAAACGAGCTTTAAAAAACATGATTACATGCAGCCTAATTCCTGGGTTACGCAGCACGTATCGGCGGATTGACTACCGCAAGCTTGATGCGGATCGACAATGCAAGTAATGGAACAGCAAATAAATGTGGGCGTTGCACCACCATAAATTTGACTGGCACCCGCATCATTCAGATCAGTTACCTTTTCCTTCCGAAGAGCAAGCCGATTCAGATTGATTTTTTTCTTTTTCATCGCTATTTGTTTGATTTACCCAAAGTTCAAAATCAGCACTGCATTTTTTGTGCAGTCGCTTATTATGTCCCCGTTAATTATAAGGGTAAAACCTTTTAGGTTGAGCCTAGCTGGTCGTTACCTTTAAATCTTCTTGCAATTTTGCCCACTATTTTGGCGTTGAATGCCTCCATGTAAGTAGGACCGATGCGAACTTCTTTGCCATTATTAAGTGTAACCACGTTGCCAATTACGGTGGCTATGTGTCGAAAACCAATGATGTAAGATTTGTGTATCCGCATGAGCAGCGAGCCAGGTAAAATAGCTTCTATGTCACCTATCGACAGGTTAACAAAACGTGGCTTTGCCTCGTTCTGTAAGTAAAGATTACAATACTTTTCTCTTGCGCTAATCAAAATTATATGCTCGGGCTTAACGCTATGTAGCTTTCCTTCATTGCCTCTAATAAGCACAGCGTCAAGGTCTGCTACTGTCTCAACAGTTTTGCCGATGCGATCAGCTGCCCGCTGAACTGCACGTTGTAGGGCGGCAGGTTTAACGGGTTTTAAAAGGTAATCTACTGCACCAACATCAAAAGCATCTATTGCCCGATCTAAATAAGCGGTGATAAATACTACAAAAGCTAAACCACTAATCAGGTGTGCAAACTCCACTCCATCTATGTCCGGCATATTAATGTCCAGAAATAAAATATCCACTTTAATGGCACCGGAGCGCACCAGGCTAAGAGCCGTTAGCGCGTTTGTTTCCGTGCCCACTAGTTCAACACCCGGCGTCTTTTCTAGTAAGCGGGATAAAGAAGCGATACTACTTGGTTGGTCATCAACAATAAGACAGGTAAGGGTCATAGCGGAATAATTAATTTTAAAGTGAAAGACTCAGCGGTATCTTGCACCAACAACTCATATCTGCCGTGACAATAACTCTCTAATACGCTCTGCACACTTTTTAAGCCGACGCCATTGCCGGCTTTACTGCGTAAGCGCTTATAGTTAGCAGTGGTAAAACAAAAACGGTTATCTACCACTGCTGCAGTAATAACAGCCGGTGTCGCCGGATCAGTAAGCTTGCCATGCGTAAGTACATTATCAGCCAGGGTAAGCAATATCCCGGGCGGCAATGTCATTTGGTGATGGTTATCGAGGGCAATGTTGTTGTGAAAATTTACATATAGCCTATTACCGGCCAGCAGTTGCTTAACAGTTATATGTTCTTCCACTTGCCTGAGCTCTTCTATAGCGGGTACCGTTTTGGAACCCTCCATATTTGCAAAACTATAGCGTGTAATATCAATGAGTTTGGCAATGGCGATGGCTGTATCAGGGCCTTTTCTTCTACATTTGCGTGCACATGTTCCAGTGTGCTTAACAGCAGGTGTGGATTTAAACGCAGGTGTATCATTACATTTTCCAACTTTGCCGTTTGGGCCACTGCATCGGCAACGGCTAGTTTTAGCGTTATTTGTTCTCTTCTCCTCTTTTGTACATGCCAGTACAAGCCGAGGAAAAAGCTATAGCCTAACGCATACGTTAGCCTCCAAAGGGTGAATAGCAAGCTGGGTGCAGAGAAGGCAAAAGCTAATACTCCTAACTTTTGATCGGTGCGATACGAAAGATAACCTCGTATAATAGTATATAACAGAATTAAGACCGCCACGCGCAAGATGAAAGTAACTCTTCGGCTCTGATCAAATGCAAGCGGCACCACCCACAGCAGGTTAGTATAAAACACCGCAATTTCGGTAAGGAAGGTTAAATACCCTTTTATTGTTGGTGGTGTACCAGCAGCAATCATTACCAATACATGCTGCCCGATCACAAATGCAATGCCTGCCAGGTGCAGCAACACGACTCGGTAAGTTTTGGTTTGCGGAGTATTTTTAAATATGCGGTTCATAACTCGTGCTTTATGTACCCTGATTCATGCCCTCATTGTTATGTTTCATTACTTTAAATTGCACGGTAACGTAGGGTACGATAGTTTTATTGGGATACACATTTTATAATTCCATAAATCAATTGTCATGAAAAAGACGTTTACCAAAGAAAGGTTGAAGCCTAGAGTGCTCTATGTATTCAAATCTTCAAAAAGTAGCGCAAAACAAATTGCCGCTTCTACAAGTGAAACTTTAGTGACCACGCTTTCCAAAGCAAGCACTTGCTGCTAAGTCAACTATTTAGTGCCGGGTGCGCAAGGGCGCGCCCGGTCTATTCGACACTTTTTAATTGCTACCAAGGGATACTAATTCTTACATTCATTCCACCACAGCTAGCATTCATTCCCTAAAAAGATCGTTCATTCCTTTTATTTGGAAAACGCTAGTCCAACCTCATACTTTTATACCAATGGCATACCAGGGCTATCCGGCCAACAGTGAAACCTATGCTCCAATAGATGTAGAATCTTAAGATATTAATTGCCACACGATCGATAGGCGAAGCGAGAGAAAATAAGGGCTTGCATAATTGAGGTAAGTTTGGTTGCTTACAAGTTACCAAATAACCGGTACATATACAACCGCTAACCCAAAATGAGCGTATCGCCCTTAACCGTAACGTCAACCTGATATACTATTTATTTTCATTTACTTCCAATTTTTGAACGGGTTTACTAGAAGAACAAAATGACTACCGGTGCAGGGATTGCACAGCTTCGGAACCGCCCTTATAAACACTTATTTACTTACACCAAAACATACGCCCGTGTGCGTGTGGCACCAATCCTATTTTTTCTAACCACCAAACACTTTTTTTTATGAAAAAATTACTCTTTTCCGCCGCCCTGACGATGGGCTTTGCTGCTGTATCATTCGCTGGTAGTCCCAAAGGCAATACTAAAGAAGCGACACCCACCAAAGCAGAGGCTACCAGCCAAACTCAAACCTTGCATTGGTACCAGGTAACCTACAATGCAACTTATCCTAACGGGGCTATCCTGAACGCGGGTGACTATGAAGATACCGGAGAGAAAAGCGAAATCGTTTCGCCTTGCGAGCCAGGAAACAACCAGGACTGCCTACGCGGCTTCGCAGAAGAGCTGCAAACGTTTCCTGAAACAACGTTACCTTCAAGTGCAAATGAAAGAATCCAGAAGCAATAAGTAAAATCTTATTCGGTCAGCTACCGTCTCTACAAGACGGTAGCTTTTTCTTCTTGAAGCTCCCACTGCCGATAAGCCCGCCTTAATACAACCCTCTCATTATTTACGAGCGCTCTCAATTCTTTTGATGATATAGCGCTTGTAACTCCTCGTATTATACCAACAGGATCGATAATTACTAAATACGGGCATGCGGTTATATCCATCTTGTGGAACAAAGTTGAATCATATGCAACTGGGAGTGAAATGTTCAATCGCTGCTTCATCCGTTCATATAACTCTTGTACCCTTTTATAGTCCGGTCCCTTTACCCTTGAATATTGAGAGCCTGTATACCCTACAAGTAAGAATTGCACTTTACCTGCAAATTCCTTCAGAAGACTGTCCTCTTGTGGCATTTTTTTCAAACAAATGGAGCAATGGCTATTCCAGAAAACAAGTACGAGCCACTTTTTCTAAACTCGATCATATTCATCTTTGACCTGGAAAAATGCCTGATAGAATTGAAGCTATAATTTGGAATCGTATCACCAGTCGTTAGACGAGCATATTCGCCCTTTTGCGCTGCTAAGGGAATGGACAGGATTAAGGCAACGGATGCAGCAATCAAGACTTTAAGAATCTTTTGTTTCATGATAATAATGTTAATAACCTTGATTTTGTGTAAGATTAGGATTAGTCATTCGCTCCTTATTGGGGATTGGCCATAATGACTTATAGGCGGTCCAATTAGGTTTAATAGAGAGTAGCACAGCATTTAATTTTCCAGTCCGTCTGAGGTCGAAGAAACGATGGCCGTATTCGCAGAACAACTCTATCTGGCGTTCATGTTGGATTACATTAAGAAGCTCGTCTTTGGAAATGGAAGGCTTTGTATTGGCTATTTTAGACAGTCCTGCGCGTAATCTTATCTTATCGACGTCGTCAATTGCCTGTAGCAATCGATCCAGTTGGGCATTCCCCTCAGCTTTTATTAGAAATTGTTCAGCCAGTCGCAGCACCGTCACCAATTCAGGTTTAGCTTGTCCTGAAGTAGTAGTTCTAATCTTAAACTTATACGGGTAAGTGTATAGGACCCCACTGACTGTACGCCGTTGGGTCCAGCTAGACCATCTGGTATCCCCATTTTCAAACGACTTTATTAATGTGTCGGAAAGTGAAATTGCTGGCCTTGCTGTGGTTGTGGACGGAATAAAAACTGTTGCCTCGGGAGTGACTGAAGTTGATGTAGGTGGCATGGAAAACTGCAGTATCGCTTCCTTACTGTTATTCAAAAATATGTTGTTTAAACTTTCAAGTGAGTATGTCGCGCTATTTATTACCTGAGTTGCTGCATCGACAGCTAATTGCCATTTTTGCTGATACAAGTACACCCTTGCTAACAGAGCCAGAGCTGCATACTTATTGGCCCGAAGGCGTGTCGACGAAAGATACTGATCCTTTAATAGTTCAGACGACTTCTTTCAAATCATCGACAATCCGCTCCAGCACTTTTTCTTGATTTTCTCGAGGTAACAGATCATTTGTTTGATATGATGAGGTAAGAGTTAGCGGTACATCTCCGTAGAAATTGGTGAGATAGAACAGTGTAACAGATCTTATGAATAACGCTTCCCCTCTTAACTGCTTTTTTGTTTCTACATCAATCGGTGAAAATTCTAACGCCTCTATTATAGCATTTGCATGATAGATAAAATTATATGGCTTTTTCCAAAATGCATCAAAGTCATTTAACTGTGATGTGGTAGGTTGCAACGAAACTGTGAAAAAGGATCGTAGCTGTCATTCGCCGTTGTGTTATATATTTCGTCCCCATAGAGACCGGCGTAAATGGTCGTCAGTCCGCTTAAAATGGTATTAGTACTTGACAGTTGGTAGTACAGTCCAGATATAGCAGATACTGAGGCCTCTTCATCTTGGAAGATTTTTCCTGTTCTATTTGCGTTCTCGGATCGTCTACCTCTATAAACTTGTTACACGATGACAATAGTGAAACAAACAGAAGTAAAGTATTGAAGAATTTTTTCATAAAATCTCGTTTTTGATTAGAAGCTGATCTCGATACCAGCTGTGAGAACACGTAAGGGTGGTAAAACGTAAAAATTTTGCGTTTCCGGATCAGGACCTTTATAGTTTGTTGCCGTTGCCAAGTTTTGTCCCTCAAAAAAATCCGAGCGCTTCTAGCATAAATTTTCTTCAAAAACAATGCATTCACCGTGTAAGCAATGGATACGTTTTTAACCGAGCAAAGGAAGCGTCCGTGTAGGCTCCATCCGATAGGCTAAGAGAGCCCACGGCAGCACTGGCACGGCTTCCCGTTGTGGTAGTAAAGCGCTGAACAGGCGCCGAATCGCCGGCCTTCGTCCATCTTTCCAGTACTAATTCGGGCTGGTTTGCCAGCCTGCCCGGAGGGGTAGAGAATTGTGCAATATAATTGGCGGCCGTTTGCTTTGTGAAATGTATAAAAACATTTAAGACCCAATTTTTATAGCTCAGTGTATTTTGGAAGCCCCCATACAGATCGGGATCGCGGTCTCCAAACATAGAGTAATCAGGCCTGTCCCAAACTTCACCATCTCCGTTTTTGTCCACAAAGGTGTAGAGGCCTGTTTGTGGATCAACACCTGTGTACTTATATCCTTGAATCACACTGAGCGAACTACCAACAACATAATTGTTTCTATAGCTTGAGTTTTCAATATCCGGAAATCCTAAAAGCTCATTTTTCGGGAAGGTTACGTTAATAGCACTTGACCAGGAAAGCGACTGGAACCTGAAGTTTGCTGACATTACAGATTCAATCCCGGTATTTTGTACCAAGCCAGGAAAATTTCTTACAACAGTGTAAAATCCAGCTTGCCCGGCAAGCGAGTAGTTGATGAGCTGATTATCGCTACGATTCCTGAAATAATTTACAACCAGGTTCACCTTATCTTTGAGAAAGCCTAGGTCCAAACCGATCTCCAATTTCTTATTGATTTCCCAGCTATAATCGGGGTTATAGAGACCAACCGGCATAAGCCCATCATGTCCGTCGTAGGTTGAGGGGTATTTTGCCATAGGTTCAGATATTTATAGTCGCCTATTTGATCGTTTCCCGTAGTGCCGTATGAAGCTCTGATTTTTCCAAAAGAAAGGGACATGTCTGCATTCTTCATAAATTTTTCGCTGGTGAATGTCCATGCTGCTCCAGCAGCGCCAAAGTTCGCCCATCGGTTGTCGGAGCCAAAACGACCCGACCCGTCACGGCGGCCGGTAAGATTGATAATATATTTGTTTTGATAGTTGTAGTTGATCCTCGCGAAAAAAGCGCTGTAACGATAGAGGGAATAGCGGTTGCGGCTGGTAATATTCCCGGCGCCTGCTATCGACGGCAGCAAGAGATCTGAACGATAATTGGTACCGGTTGTAGAAATCCTCCTGTTTACGTTGCTGCAATGTAGAACCCGCAAGTAGGGTGAGCGCACTGCTCGCCATTGCTACTTTCCATTCCATCTGTGGCTCAACGATCCAGCTCTTACCTGTATTATTAGAGAATTGCGCACTCGGTAAAACAGTGGAGTGAGGACTGATAGAAGTGCTAGGACTTAGATTTCGCTCGTTGGTGCTAAAACTATTGTATCCCGTATTTAGCCTAAAGGCCAAGCTCTTCAAAATTGTGTAAACGATATTAAGGTTCGCCGAAAGGTTTTCATTTTCCGAGTCCACGATATCATTGTATTGCGCCAATGGATTTGTCAGGGTTAATGACAAAAACGTAATGTTGTCTTCATCCCAAGCCAAACTGCCATCGTCGTTATATAATTTAAGGTTAGGCGGCAGCGTCAAGTATTGGGACAGGTCTCTCCGTGGTAACCGGTTGCGGTCATTTCCGTATACTGCCGAAATGTTCAAGCTTAACCTATCGTCAGCAGTACGATGATTTACGTTCAAGCTAACCGTTGCTACTTTATTGGCAAGAGATTTGACAAAAACACTGTTTTCGGTTCGGTAACCAGCCGAGGCCCGAAATTGCGTTCTGTCTGTTCCTCCTGATACGCCTACATTCACGTTGTTAACAGAGGCATTGTTCCCAATTAGGAGATCTTTAAAATCCGTGTAGCGTGTGGTGTCCCACAACAGCAGGTCAGGGGCGTTTTGTGGGGTCATATTTATACTATCATTTGCAAACGCCTCCTTACGCATCATAAGGTATTGGGGGTCGTTAACATTGCAGGAGTATCACCCAACTGGCTGATGCCCGAGTAGTAGCGAATTGATGCTTCGGTGTCCTTCCTCACACCTTTTTGGTAGTGATTAGGATAACGCCATTTGCTCCGCGGCTTCCATATATCGAAGTGGCATCCGCATCTTTCAAAACATCGATGCGCTCGATGTCGGCAGGATTGATCAGATTTAATGCGCTCAAGCCACCGCCCGACGGCTGGGTTGCCGCACTACTCAGTTGGTTCGTTGTGCTATTTCCCGGCTCAAAGGGAACACCATCAATTACAAAAAGGGGATCATTTTTGGAAAGGCTTAGGTCGAGCGCGCTTTGTCCGCGTAACTGCACCTTGAAAGCCGAACCAGCGATTCCACTGGTTTGCGAGATAATGAGGCCGGGTATGCGACCTTGCATGGCTGCGAGTGGATTACTGACCGGCTGGGTCGCTAAGTCTTTGGCAGTTAATGAGGAAACTGATCCCGTACTTATTCGTCGCGTAGTAGTGCCGTATGCAATCACCTGTACTTCGTCGAGGTCAGAAACCGTTCTAGTTAGACGCAATATCATCATGGCTGTCGCAGTAAAAACTTGTGAAGGAAAGCCGATACCCTGCGCAATAATGGAAGCATTTTCTGGTACCTGCTCCATGCTAAAAGAACCGCTGCCATTAGTGGTAGTGCCACGCTGTGTGCCTTGCAAGGTTATGGTTATACCGGGTAAGGGCTGGCCGGTTTCATCTATTACTCGCCCTTCAATATTAATAAGAGCTTTGCCTGGAACCGGAGTAATTTCTTCCTTTGGCTTTTTAAATACCACCAACATTGCTGCTACAGCCTTACAATCAAGGTCGGTATTTTTTAGTAGGGCCTGTAGCGTTTCCAATACAGTACGTCTGGCTTTGGGCAGCGTAATTTTTCGGTACTGTTTTACATCACCAGGATAACCTATGTTTATACCGCTGGCCTTTGATAGCCGTGTTATAGCGCTGCTGAGCGCCTCTCCCTTTGCCTCAAAAGTTATGGATTCGCTGCCTACCTGAGCCTGCAGCGGGGTGCCGGCTAAGATAATAGCATAAAAAAGGGTAGTACCGCCATCGTCGGATGGCCGTTTTTCTTAATCTTTGCATAAGTCTTTAAGTTTTTAATTTGAAGCTAATCCCCGGAAAGCCGCCAAGCACAAGGGGGATTTTATTTTCTAGTCTCTACATGGTTCCCCTGTTATTTCAATTCTGCCATTATTATTAATATAATTTGCTCCAAAATTGTGCAAATCACATCCAGTATATTGTTTAAACTTTCAGTGCCACTAAGTGGCGTAGCCAGGGTTATAACACAATTTGCTATCCCTGGCGTTTTGAGTACTATCTCCCTATTGTAACGGTGCTGTAGCTGCGCCACGGCGTCTGCCAGTCTTATATTGTTAAAATGCAAACCATCGTGCATCCAGGCGGTAACAGGCTCTAGCTCCGCAGTCGTTACCTGTGTGGCGTCAGTTTTATCGCTGGTAACTATCTGCTGCCCCGGCGTCAACATCGCCAACATTTTATTATCCCGTTCCACTTGCACTTTACCTCGGGCTACAGTTACGGAAACGCTGTCCCCGACCTGTTTAATATTAAATGCGGTGCCCAACACCGTAGTTTTTACCTTTCCCGTTTGTATTATAAATGGCAAGCTGGCATTATGTTTCACATCAAAGTAGGCTTCCCCTTTTAGCATCAAATGCCGGTTGGTATTGCCAAATCCACGCACAAGCTGCAGGAGCTGCCTTTGCTTAGTATTACTGTACTACCATCCGGCAACGTTACATACCGGGTGCTGCCTGTGGCTTCCGTTGCTAATGCAGTTCCTTTATCAGCCTTGTTTTGCCCTTCGGGCCACACCAGGTAAGCAATAACCAGCCCGGCTAGTAGCACCGCCGCTACTTTCATCCACATGCGCAGTGTGCGTCCACGCCTTTGGCTGGCAATACGGGACATAATTTGCTTTGTATGCCTGGCCACGTAGGCTTTTGCTTCAGGCGTATCTTCCGCATACACCGGTTCAACCGAAGGGTCGTCCAGCGCTTCATACCATTCATCTAGCTCTGCTTCCTCATGTGGGTTTAGCCTGTTTAGCCTGTGCTGCTCTAACAAGTAATCAAGGCGTTTAGGGTCCATGACGTGCCTCCTTTATTACTATATCGTAAAAACGAAGGGCAACCCTATGTCAGATCAAGATTTTTTTATTAAAATATTTTTAATTTAACTTTGAGCTAATGGCAACCGCTTATGACATACAAGATGATCATTTGCTTGAACTATGGAAAAAGGAGACCCCTTTGCCTTTACCCGCTTTGTTGAGAAGCATTTCCGTAGCCTGGTGTATACTGCTCAGCGCAGAGGCTGTGAGTTGGAAATAGCTGAAGAACTGGCCCAGGATGTGTTTATAACTTTATACAACAACAGCGACGTTGAAGACAATCCCCTAGCTTTTTGCAGAAGCGTTCTAAAAAATAAAATTATCGACGAGTATCGCCGGAGAAAACTGCCGGTGGTGGAGCCAGCCAATGATGCGCCCGCTACCGGCCTTGCCGGTGGCTCAGGCCATCTGATGGAAGTTAAAGAGCTGGAGCAACAATTGGTGGGCTATATTGACCGCCTGCCGGAGCAGGCACGTAAAGTGTTTCTATTGCGGCGAGAAAGCAACCTTACCAACCAGCAAGTAGCTGATAAATTGGGGATATCTGTCAAGATGGTAGAGGCGCACATGACGAAGGCAATGCGACTGCTAAAAGAGCATTTAAGTTACACGCTTGTTATTGCAGCAACGGCAAACCTTCTCACGTAGTTACGAAATGAAAGCTTACCAAAATGATCCACAGCATAACCGAGTTTGAAAAACTGGCGTATAACGCAATTGTCCAACTTAGCTTTGAACAGAAATGTGCTTATTGTGCTTGGTGTGTCAAACGCTTGTACACATCCTATGCCACACTCCTGCCGCTAAAGTTGAGCGCTAAACAAGCTAGATTAACAACCGCCTGCCACAATCATATAGTAAAGGCGGTGGAAACGCGAACCTTCTCCATAAAAAGTTCCTACAAAGACCGGTACACTACGCTGCGTATAGATTTGGATTTTGATTTAAATTTTGAAGATTCAGAAGAGCAGGCCATATTGAAATTGGCGGAAGCTATTGACATCACGCTTCGATTTATTGCAACGAAGAATAATGATCTTGTCATATTGATGCCGCTGATGTCGCTTCAAATAATTGATACAATACTGACAAACGAATACGGACTTGATACAGGCGAAATTGACAAGGTTATTGGTCATGAGCTGTTGCAAAGGGAGTTTATGGCGCAGTTGAATACACTAAGGACCATATGAGTAACAGGTGTGATTTAAAGTAGTAAGCTCGCTTTACCCAGGGGTCAAACTTACACAGCCAGAAGTTGCATCAGAACGCAGGGTTCAATGAAAAGGGTATACCCTCCCAAAAACATAGCAATGCTGAGAAGATTGAAAAGGGAATCAGCACAGAATTGGATTTAGAAGTGACATCTATTAAAAATACGAATTCAAATATTTTAGCTTTCTTTGTCGGCAACCAAAAGTAAATTAACTCCCGATGAATGCCACTATGATTGAAACAAGCCAGGGAATATCAAAAAATTTCCGCCTGCTATCTCTTGAGCTGTTGGACAACCCGTTGATTTCCACTAGTGGCGTATTGAAATATAATTTCACTGAACCAGGCGAAAATCTTAATTTACTTTTATACCACCGTTTTAATAGGAGCCAACGGTACCGGGAAAAGTAATCTATTCCGCATTATAGTAGAACTTCTGAAAGAGTTGAATGATTTAGGTAGGAAAAGAAATCGAAATTACGACGTCGGCGGCCTGTTTAACTTAAAATTTAGCATCAAAGGTAATATATGAGTATACGAATATCATATATGCAGACGGAAATTTTAGACATGATGGGCAACCAGAGTTAGATCTGCAAAATCCAGATAAGAACAATCGGGCCTATTTAAGGATAGCTGGTAAACGTGCTGAGTTCTCTGAAGCGGCTATTCCTCGGTCAATTGTTGCCAATTCAATTATGCTGACGGATAAGTTCCCTTTTTACAGGAAAGAAAAGGATGATGAAGGTAATCCGGTCGAAGCCTTCCTCAATATAAATATTTGGGTGTCCGTAATATCGCACAAGGTGCCAGTACACGAGCGTATGTAAGACGGACTGTTGAGTTTATAGTTGAACAATTCAATCAAAAGCCCGCTGCAAGATTTTCCTTTATCGAAGGATTAAAAAGAGCCGTAAGTTTTCTTGAATTAGAAGAAGCTATTGATGTCTATTACCACACATCCAACACGGCTAGATTCTTTAAAGGAAATTTAACTCCCGCTACCCTTGCTGACTATTTTGATCCGATTGCTGAGAAGTACTCTGCTTCAGATGCCATTGGCCCATATAAACTGAATTATTACCTAAAGCTAAAAGAAGATAAAACTATAATTCAGCAGATTTGCGATTTTTGTAATATCCTCAATCGGACAGGTCGCCTGGAAGATTTACCACATAAATATAGTTCAACTAAGAAATTACGTTACGATCTATTTGATTCTTCTCTATTTGAAAGAATGAGTGAGGAGTATAAGATGTTAGAACATCTTCGTCAGCTTGGCATGTTATCATCCCCGGAAATAGATTTAAAGCGAAATAATGGCTATTCTCTACAGGAAAGTAGTTCAGGAGAATATCATTTTTCCCTCGATGGTAGGTTTGCTAGCTTGTGTCGATCCTGAGAGCAGCCTTGTTTTACTCGACGAGCCGGAAGTCAGTTTACACCCAAACTGGCAGATGAAATATATGGCATTTTTACGCGAACTGTTCGCTGGAGATAATTACGCCTCGTGTCATGTCCTGGTAGCCACCCATTCCCATTTTATCATTTCAGATCTAAAGAATGATAGTTCTAAAATTCTTGGCCTCAAAAGAGAAAAGGGTAAAATTGAGTTGGTTGACCTCCCTCCGCAACTTGACACTTTTGGCTGGTCCGCAGAAGACATTCTCTACAACGTATTCAATGTCAGATCGTCATTGAACTATTATTTAGAAGCGGATCTAACTGAGCTTTTGGGAATGATTGCCAATAACATTCAAGAGAAAGGCCGAATAGGTGAAATCTTAGAAAAATTGGAAAAGCTTCCCAGCCGAAAAAACGATCCCCTTCAGGAAATAATTCTAGAAGCAAGAGAGTATTATAATAATATAGTATGATCAGACGACTAACAAATCCGTACACATATTCGGCACAGGAGCAGGTCTGTATTCAAGCCGCCAATAATAATTGGGAAAGTGGCCGAAATTGCGTTAAGACGCTTAAGGAACTGCTTAACAAGCATTTTGATCATCATCAAAACGATAAATGTTGCTACTGTGGTTTAGAATATGGCCGAACAGGAAGAGGTGAGGTTGACCATATAGCACCTAAAGGAAATGAATATTATCCTCAATTCTCATTCACTCCAAACAATCTCGCGAAAGCATGTCAACTATGCAACTCGTCAACAATGAAGCACACATACGACTCTATTGATACTTTAGACCCTATTTACGAGAATTGTACTTTCAAGATTGTTCACCCTTATCTCGATGACCATTCTCTTCATTTCAAATTCAGTTACGGTCTTTTAGAGTACTCATTTCGGTGGAAAATAATTCGGCAAAGGGCTTGGAATCAATTGGGCTATTTGAATTGGACTCTGAAAAGCGAACCCGCGCGCGAGCTACTGAACGTAATCAAGCACGATTGGAAGCTATATATAGAATACCTGCAGCAATTAAAGAAAGAATAAGAAGTGTATTGACCTTTAAACTATAAAAATTCCGGTACACTAAGTATTTCTTCACAATCAATCAACATACGAAATCGAAATGTTCACTGAGTTATCGTAGTAAGTGCGTGCCAATAGATGAAAATGCCGGTTGCTAACGAACAAATATAACCTCGAATACTAGAGGTGTTCATAGCGTAATAGCGCAGGACTGTTGCAAGGGGAAAGTGGCAGTACGATTTACTAATGCGACAAATATGGCCAAACCCTGTTCCTAATAGATGTTGAACACTCAGTCAAGAGCTTCGGTCTTTTCGCTGTCGACAGAATAATGGAACTACGGTTCGGCTTAATAATTCAATTATATTTGCGCGCCGATAATGGAACATTTTTTCGAACTACCCGTCAACTATAAGGACCAGAAGCTGCTGCTAAAAGTGCGCCTGGTCACTTTTGCTTACGAATATAAATTCTACATTATGGTTGAAGGTCAGGAATTAATATTTGAGCGGGATGATAGTGGCGCGTTCAGGGTTATCTTTCCTTCCGCTCCTCGCATAAAAGAAGTTGGCCATGAATTACTCGAGGCTATAATAGCAACGCTGGAACATCTGCAAGCCGATAAGATCTAAAAAGTACAAGCTAGTCCTCTCCCTTAATAGCATAGCGGATCACGTCTATGGAATCTTCAGCAGCTTCCAGGCTATCGAAAATATTCAACGCCATATTCCCGGAATTTATCTTGTATAGATAAGAAGCCAGATAGTCTACGTAGTACTGCGCTAACGGAATTGCAAACAGTGCATTCTTCTCGGAATTACCTAAAAGAATATGCCAATCGCTACCTAAAATCAAGCCGGGAGCCTGATGACTATTTGCCCTCATCGTATCAATGCATTCGCGGGCCTGCTCCTCTGTAGGATAAGCGGCGATGAGAACACCATCGGTACTTTCCTCCCTGCTGAAGCGAAAGAGGTTTTCAGTAAAGAACTCCTGTAAATTCAGGACGAACAGTTCGGCTGTTTTGATGTCGCCTACCACAGCAAACAGGTTTGAAGACTCCAGGAAACCGCCACGGCCTTTGAGAGCACCATTAATCAGATCATTGACTGTCATAGACAAAAAGTGTTGAGCGGTAAAAGTACATAAATAATTATTGCTCAACTGATCCTATACCCCTCAGCATAAATGTAAATTACATAACGGGAATATTGGAGAAATTCCGTATGACTGAAATATGTCCAGACTCCCGTCCTTAGTGTTCCCCAATCGAAATATTGCCTCTTACAAACACGTTAGCTGAAGACCATTCATCTTTATGGCGCCAGTCGATGCCAATACCAAAGCTGGACGGAGCTTCAAACGCTCTAAATTTTATCTTTTGCTCAGTAGATTGTTATAAATGCCGACATAATATGCTGGGGCATCTCCGTCACCGAATTGAGGACCACGTAAGGTGTTGGATTAAAATACCAGATACTTACAGGCACAGAGGCTGCAAACCTAAACCGTGTTACGTCAGTTTTTAACTGTCCGTATTTTCCGTCGAACTTATCAAAGGCAACTACCTGGGAGGTTATGATTGCTGAACCAAAATCCTTATAGCTTAACAACCCGTCGTCATTCCATCCGCGGCTAAGGCTGGTATTTAGAGCAAGTACGAAGTATTTTGATTTAGGAGGAAAGAAAGTAAAATTTCCTTCAACGCCGTAGCTGAAAGGATAGCGCTTTTCAACAATATTCTTATCGGTATTGAATAATTTTATGTTGTCCAGCGAAACAAAAACACCTACACCCCAGGCATAGGTAGTTCCTTTATAGACGTCGAATATTTTCTTTACCTGGCTTTGATAGCCGAGCTTTAACTTGCCACCTGGTCGAAATCCCGAAAAATCGGAAAGACTGACGATATCTGCAGCGTTGATCATGGAAGGTTGCAGATAGTAGGCGCGCTGTTTGATTACGGTAGAATCAAGGGTGAAGGCTGCCCCGTTCCAAATGGTGTCGAAATAGTAGTTAGTGATCCGGGGCTTGGTGGACAGCGTAACGGAAAAGTCTTTCGCGCTAAAGTCGAAGCGATACCTCTTTGTACTGAAATAAGAGAATACTGACTTACCCTTGCTGTCTGTTGCTATGTCCTGGCCATAGGTTACTGTATTGAAGAGCAGGAAAACGATGATTAACGAGTAAAATGATTTCATGTGTAACTGGCTTTGGTTGAGAGTATGGCCCAAAGTTAGTCGGATAGTGCAGGATTTGATACCGTAAAAACACCCGTTTTAAACCGTATAAATAGGGACGCTCATTTTACCTTCCGACTTAAAAGACTTCGCAAAAGAGCGCTGCCCCAACCACTAACCAACACTCGGGCGATTGTCGGCCTGCGGCCTTGTGACATACATCGTTACTTTAATGGCTGTACATGCTCCTGCCGGTGCTTCTCTGCGGAACGCTTATTACTGCAAACTATAAATAACAAGAATCCGCCCGTCAAGGCTAACAAAAGGCCTAATAGCTTAATGAAATGTTCTGCCGGGCCGATAACGACTTTATGCTCATGGCTTTTGAAGGTTTGCACACCGGCGTAGTTATTTCGGTTGAAGCGGCGCCGGTTCATCCAGTAACGGAGCGCCAGCCCTACAATGATTGCAACAATACTGATGATGATCATACGTGTATCCATAGCAAACTTTTTATGGTAAGGTAAAGATAATGGCCGGAGCATCCGGCCACCACTACCACCCAATCATTTGGGGTTGATTTTAATCCTGAAGATGAAACACAAGCCCGGAGAATATTATCTCGACTGTATAGGCGTTAGTTCTAACATTCACAGCATCGGGATATGTACCCGGTTACTACATTTTTATTGCGGCGACCTCCTATTTTACATTTACCAAATTGCGCGGCCGGCCCTAAGCATTTTCTGAACTGATATCCTCTGGCGATCCTACCGGAGTTCCGTTGTAGATGTCAGCACACTCATTTAGATTATCGGCTCCGGCAGCTTTAGACTCCTTGCATTTCCACCCGAGGGAAAGTGCATACGTAAAACCACCTCTGACCTGGTCCATTGCTGCCAGGTCCGCAATATGAATTTTGTTCAATGCCAGTTTCTTTGGCGGGCTTGTTTTCTTTTTCATAAGTCATGTAATTTAATTTTCAAAACTATACCTAAAAGAAAATAGCGACCTAGAGGAAACGCGACATTAGCAAGACATTATACCAGTCCAAAATGGTTGAATTTTGGAAGGCATCTGCCTCCTCCTATTTAATAGCATATGGAAAATATATTACAAAGCGACCGAAAGCTTATTTTTCTGTACCGATGCGTTCACAATTGACGAATCTTTCCAACCCCGGTATTCTGCTTCTAAAGCCTCCGTTGTAACCAGGGCTATCAATCTTTAAAGAGGTTATAACTTTAGCTTTAAAATCATCCACATTGTCAAAACCGAGTACACCTTTAGTTTTCTCAAAATGCCTCATCGAAACTAATCTGTTGAAGAACTCAAAAGAATAACCATACTCACCTAGGTAAACATAAGTTAGGGAAACCATCTTAAATCATGAAGTTGAGCAATGTAATAACAGAACAAATCTGCTTTTAAGAATGTTTCTCTATCGTAAAAATCAGGTACTCTTGTAGCCATCAGTTCAGCGTGAACGTTGTAATAATTCTTTCCTCTTAACTCTCTGTAAAAGTCGTCAATGTCTTCATAATAAAAGCTCAGAGCTTCAAATGTTTGCGGTTCGTTTTTGTAATTGTATTCATATTCTTGAACAAGATATCTCGCGTGAAATAACTCTTCTAAGAAGTCGTATCGAAAATTTTTCAAAGCGACCGACACGGTATATAGAAAGAGTTCGTGAGTTGTTAAACGGAAATGCCTATAACGCCAACTTTGTCTAAATTCATGGTCAGTCTCCGATTTAGGGGACCAAACAATAAAGGTAATCGTTCAAAAAAGCGAAGAATTGTGTCAAAATCAAAGCGAACTTCACTTCTTAGCAGTTTGTCTAAAAATTGAATATAATCGTTTCGCAAGGGAGCATATTGAGTAAGCTTATCTAACGCATTTTGACCCATGGTAGATGTGTCCAAAGTATCAAGCCGAAACTCGTGTAGATTATTATAGTACTCATCCAGAAAATCACGCAAATAAGTGTTTGCCCTATTGGGATTCTTCTCAATTTGGCTGTCGAAACTTCTAACTAAAGTCGTTGTTTTGAAATGAAATGGAGTATCCTCAAAGAGATATTTCGGCGGGATGCCGAGCTTGGGTTTCGTTAGACTGGGACGATCATATATAACTCTTAGAAGTTTTTCATAGTTAACTTCAAAGTGCTCCGGATTGGACAGATCGACATATATCCTCCCCTAAGATAGGCAGGAAGATATGGTTGTCCATTCTCATCCAGATCCACACAATGGGTATAAATTTTTCCTGTTGTACATTTTCATAAAGCTGGGGGTAATGATGAGCGTCTCGGTTCCAACACCCCCTTTCTGTTGTCGGCCTTTATGCAGTAGTTTTTGTCAAGTATGATAAGTACCTTGTCTATGTCAGAAGAATTCACCATTGACTCCATAAAAGCATACTTGTCATGCCCCTCCTTTAAATCCCATTTGTCATATTTTATATCAACCCCATCCTGCACCAATCGATTGGCAAGATTTGTTACCCAGTCCTGGTGATCGGCATCACTCCAGCTATATGATATAAACCCTCTCTTTTTATCCATTAAATAGTAAATTAATAATAGTAATTCCCCAATTTCGGATTTTTTTGGAGAATAGCTATGACCTAATCCATCACCTTCCTAAACGTCATATTAATTCTTGCATTCATTGGCATTATAGACTTTGCTATGCGATGCTCCCAACCTTTTTGCAGATCGGCTTTCATTAGTAGTAAAGACCCATGTTCCAGTTTAATCGAATACTTTTTCCTGTGATCGTCCTTGTTCCTAAAATCAAAGTTCCTTTCTTCGCCTATACTAACCGATGCGATATCGGTTTTCAAACCAGGTATGGTATCCTTATCTGCATGCCAGGCTACAGAATCATTTCCATCCCGATAATAGTTAAGTAACACGCCCTGGAAACTAACACCGGTGTGCTGTTCAATCCGTTGCCTAAGATCATACAGTTCCGAAAGCCACGGTAAAGCTTCGCGCTTCCCTTCGTCCCTTTTTCTCTTATCGCCATACCAGGCCGAGAGCCGGGGCGTGATCACTTCCTTATCATACATAATCTCTTTATGTTGCTGCCAGGAACGGTATCCAAAAGTAACTTCAACAGTTTATTTCCTTCTTCCCGGCTAATAAAACCGGGTGTGTAGGTCATCAGCTCTTCCGGCAACTGTAGTTGCTCTATATCGTCAAATAATTTTTGTTGCATTGATTGTCATTTAAAATTTCTCGAGGGGAATAATTCACCTTGCACTGCTTTTTTCAGCTTCCTGTTGCCATCGGCAGGAAATAATTCACCATCCTTTTCATCTGCTCTTGACTGAGGCAGCACTTGTGGTTCTGTACCCAGCGCTGTCATTTCCCGGAGCAGCCAGGACATATTATAGCAGGTCGTTACCACAACATGTATTACTTCTCCTTCTTTTTGTAAACGGCCCGAAACCATGAGCAACCTGGATTGCAAAATCTCTTTGCGGTATTGTTCAAATACTTTTGAAATACCACCAAATTTGCAGTCCCTGTCTCATCTTCAATGGTGATAAAACAGATCCCACTAGCCGTACCTGGTCGCTGCCTCACCAGCACGATTCCCGCAACACATAAAAACTCGCCGTCGTTACGTCCGGCTAAATCCGAAGTGGCATGTATTTGATTGGCCTTTAGATGCGCCCGCGCAAAGCTCACCGGATGGGCTTTTAAGGACAGCGTTGTACTACTGTAATCCTGCAATACATGTTCGGCTGCCGTCATTTGGGGTAAACAGATCAGTGGCTCGGTGGTGCTTTCTGATGGCTGTCCTTTGAAAACGCCGTGCGGTTTATCTGACAGGGCAGACACTTCCCAAAGCGCCTGCCGCCGATCCAGGCCGATAGACCTGAAAGCATCTGCGTCCGCCAGCTTTTCCAATGCCGATTCGATACCCCTGCATCATGCAGATGATGCAGGCTCGCGAAACCATCTCTGCGGGCAGACAGCAAGACCTGCATATCTTCTTCGCGTAAACCTTTGACCTGTCTGAAGCCTAAGCGCAAGGCACAATACTTTCCCGATAATTCTTCTAATGTATTATCCCAGGCGGAAAGGTTAATATCTATTGGCCTCACCTCAACACCATGCTTACGGGCATCAGATACCAATTGTGCCGGAGCATAAAATCCCATAGGCTGACTATTGAGGATCGCTGCCGCAAACACATCCGGGTAGTAATGTTTCAGCCAGCAGGATATATAAACCAGCAAGGCAAAACTCGCTGCATGACTTTCCGGGAATCCATAGCTACCAAATCCTTCCAGCTGCCGGAAAACACGTTTGGCAAAGTCTTCCGGGTAACCTTTGGTCATCATACCGCTAATGAGCTTTTTTTCCCAATCACTTACTTTGCCCTTCGCTTTAAAGGTCGCCATGCTCCTGCGCAGACCATCCGCCTCAGCCGGGGTAAAACCCGCCGCGACGATGGCTATTTCCATAGCTTGCTCCTGGAACAGCGGCACCCTAATGTTCGTCCCAAAATTTCCTCCAGCTCTTTAGAAGGATATTCAACCGGGTCTTCTCCATTCCTGCGCCGCAGATAGGGATGCACCATATCGCCCTGTATAGGACCTGGGCGGACAATGGCTACCTCGATAACCAGGTCATAAAAACATTTGGGCCGCAGGCGTGGTAACATGGACATTTGCGCCCGGCTCTCGATCTGGAAAACGCCAACCGTATCTGCATGTGAGATCATTTCGTAGACATCAGGATCATCCTGGGGTACATTGGCTAAGGTCAGGTTCAGATTATAATGTTTCCTGGCAAGATCAAAAGCTTTTCGAATGCAGGTAAGCATCCCCAGCGCCAGCACATCTACCTTCAAAAAGCCCAGCGCTTCAATATCATCCTTATTCCACTCGATATTTGTCCGGTCCTCCATGCGCGCATTCAGGATCGGGCATAAATCTGAAAGCTTATCCTGGGTAATTACAAATCCTCCAGTATGCTGTCCTAATTGCCTGGGAAAACCGATATATTGCCGCGTGAGCTCGAGCGTTTTTAATAAATGAGGGTCTTCCGATTTAAAGCCATTACCTGCGGTCACTTTTCCGCCAAACCAATCCCCAGTAAACTCATAAGATGATTTGGCCAGGTGATCTACTGCATCTGCAGAAAGTCCCATCGCCTTTCCTACATCTCTTACAGCCCCTTCCAATGCACTTCAGTAACCGTTGCCACAATGCCGGCACGGTGCCTTCCGTATTTACTGTAGATATATTGCATTACTTCCTCTCTCCGCTCATGTTCGAAATCCACATCAATATCCGGTGGCTCATTGCGTGCGTCGGACATAAACCGGGCAAATAAGACCTTAAATTTTGACGGGTTCACGGAAGTGATACCTAAACAATAACACACCACTGAATTGGCGGCCGAGCCACGCCCTGGCAAAGAATATCCCGGCTGCGGGCAAAACAGACAAAATCGTATACGGTCAGGAAATAGGACGCATAATTTCTTCTTTCGATAAAATCAAGTTCCATGTTGATCGTCTCCTGATTTTTTCAGGTATATCGTTACCAAACTGCTCGGCCGCTCCTTTCCAGGTAAGCCTAATCAGTTCTTGTTGCGGTGTATGTCCCTCTGTGGTCAGCTCTTCCGGGTAAACGTATTGCAGCTCATCCAGCGAAAAAGTACAGGCATCTGCTATTTGGCCTGTGCGGCGGATCGCTTCAGGGTATTGGCGGAAGAGGCGCTGCATTTCTTTGGCAGGTTTCATATAACGCTCTGCATTCTGACAAAGCAGGTAGCCTGCATTGTGTATGGTTTTCTTTTCCCGGACGCAGGTAAGGATATCCTGAAGCTCCCTGCGATCCCTATCATGATAATGAACGTCGTTGATAGCAACCATCGGCACCTGGTAACGCTCAGCCAGCTGATTGAGCCTGAAAAGCTTTTTGGTATCATCTCCTGGTAGGAGCAAATGGCCCCCAGGTAAACGTGTCTGCCTAACCGGTCACTGTATTCCCTTACAGCATTTTTAAAATCCTCTTCAAAATCAAACCATTCATTTAAGCTGGCAGGTGGAATGATAATAAATTTCATTCCTGCTGCATGCTCGTAAACATCCTTTTATATAGTTCGCATTTGCCTTTCTCCGTACGCAGATTGCCTACAGTAAGTAATGCCGAAAGTCTGCTGTAAGCATCTTTATCAGTTGGATACGCCAACAAGCTGAAACCGTCCACGAGGTTCAGACAGCAAGCCGGTATGAATCTTACGCCTGCTTTTTTAGCCGCCACATGCGCCCTTACAATCCCTGCCAATGTGTTATGATCGGCCAGTGCAATTGCCTGATAACCCAGTTCGGCCGCGTATTGCATCAATTCCTCAGGATGGCTGCCTCCCCTCAAAAAACTAAAATTCGAGGTAACTTGTAATTCTATGTAATCATATTGCTTCATAACTATCACGCAAAAAATCCATGTAAATACCATAGGGATTGCCTTCGTCATATTTGCCCGACCGGAATAACCAATACCGTGCTCCCGATTCGTCTTCGACGCGGTAATAATCCCTGATCTGCGTTTGCTTATCCATCCACCATTCGCGTTCCATACGTTCAGGCCCATCAGCTTTTTTGACTTTGTGAATAAACCCTTTGTAGATAAAAAGCATGGGCGGGTAATCCGGTACCGGCACTGTTACTTCTATTTTTTCCGGTTGCTCTAAAGACAAATGGGCCGCGGGCGATCCATCCGCCATAAGGTATCCGGTTTTTCGGAAATGGAATGGCTGATCTTCATAGATCGTTCCGGCCAGTAATGCTCTGCGGGCAGGTAACGGCGAATGGCAGCGCTCCCCACTTTCCCGGCAATGCGATCCAACAGGTTTGACAACTCAGTATTGGCGTCGCTATCGCCCAAAGCGGTCCATAAGGATTCCTGCTGCGCTGAAAGATCCTCTACTACAGGAGCGTCCAGTATAAATAATTCTATGCCTAATGCCGGCCGGATCGTCTCTATCTTTTGTGAAAACAACTGCAGCAGGTGTGCTACGTTGCGAACAGGCCTGTTCGTTCCAATCTCGATCTGCTGGATATTCCCATCTAACCGGTAGCCTTTAAAGATGGCTTTTCAGTCCTTTATTTTCCTTCAGCAACCGTCTGGAAAGTGCTTCCAATAAGGTTTTCAAAGCGATGTCTATTCCGGTCCTGGTCCTGATCGGCTCCAGGCAAGGCAACCGTTCCTGGAAGATTACAGCAGGTAGTACAGAAGTCAGCTGTTCGGGCATTGTGCCTAAGGCCTGCCCGATACGGGTAAGCAACTGTTGCCCGAATCGACGGCGGAGTACCGTGCCGGGCACATTGATGAAGCTGCCTATTTTATAAAAAACCCAGCCTATGCATCCGGTCCAGGGTAAGAGGACTCAGCCGCAGTGCTGCCGGTGGCCAGCTGCTAAGCGCTGCATGCTGCCCTCCCGGTGGAATGATCTGCCCGGGTCTGCCATAGCGGACAGCGGCCCAGGCAGCTCAATGGTATCTGCAATCGCGGCATTAGCATGGTAGCCTCGTTGTTTTAGTTTAGCTATAACATCGGCCAGGTACGGCTCCTCACCTCCCCACAAATGCGGACAGCCGCTTATGTCCATTAAAAGCCGGTCAGGAGCTTCGACAGCGATAACAGGTGTAAACCTGAATGCCCAGTCTGCAAGTTCAGCCAGCAGCTTTTCACACACGCCTTCCTTATAATTGTAAACCTTAAGTGCAGGCAGGGTTGCAGTTGCGTCAGCTACTACTGTACCTGGGTGAATATCCTTGTTAATAGCTTCGATACTGGCCGAATGAACAATCATACGCCCCCTGGAAGGGGCCGCCAGAACAAAGGCGACTTTGCTCAAAGTGGGCCGGAGCTGGATAGCTCTATCGGCCAGCAGATAAGGAAACCATATACACATATATCGCTGCATCTCTATCCTGTTTTTCTTGCCGGTAAATGTTCTATTACTTTGGGTTGCTGGAGTACCTTAAATCCATCGGGTGCCAGGCTACCTGCCACCTGCCGGGCTTTCCATTTCTTATTTTCAATAATTCGACATTCCAACCCGGAAAGCCAACACCAGGAATCGTCGGTTCTCCTATACTGGCAACTGGCGTAATCCGCCACCGGGAAACGCAGGTAACATTGGTGGGTAAACTACCGTACCGGTGTATCAAACCGGTAACACGCGACGTTTCAACAGCTAACTGAAGTCTTCGGGATTCGGTAAAGCCCAGCTCCTGCACTTCACCCACTACGGCGGCCAACGTTTGGCATTTCAGACCTTCCTCAATAATCCAAAGTGCGTCCTTACTGGTCCTGGCATCAATGAAGATCACCTGGTCGGGTGATATGCCAAAAGCCTTAAGGGCGGGAGGAAATATCCGGCACCTGGTACTTACCCAAAGGCAGGAGCCTTTACACATTAATATGCGGAGTAACGCCGCCATAAAACCCGAAGAGGCCGCACCGTTTTGGGCATTATCGCTAATAAATTCATGAGTGGCTGCAACCGGGAAGGTTTGATTGGGAAATGCGTTATTAATAATCCCCAGGCCCGTATCACGCAGTTCATTCTCCAGGGGACACGCAGGCCTTGCATAGCAAGGATTTCCTGTCGCAAACGCTCCACCACATTTTCCTGTATCTCTGTTGCTTGTCCCATTAATTTTCATAAATTTGCTAATAATATTAGTATTACTCACCTAATAATGTTAGCGTTATTTATGGACACGCCAAAAACTTTTTCGTTCCCAACTTTAAATTCCTGAGAACCAGGAAGAAAATGACTCAGGCGCAGCTTGCTGAAGCTTTCGGCATTACTCAGAAAAAAAGTAGAGTCTATGGAAAGCGGCCGCGTCAAATCTCCGGGGCCGGAAGATCTACTCAAATATTCCCAGTATTTTAAGATCAGTATCGATACACTTATAAAGATTGATCTTTCCAAATTAGGAGAATTGAGGCTCCGGGAACTCGAAGCCGGCAGCGATGTATACATACGGGGTGGGCAGCTGCGTGTGTTAGCCATAACAGTGGATAAAACCAATAAAGAAAACATTGAGTATGTTCCCGTAAAGGCAAAAGCAGGATATGCCAAGGGGTTTAATGACCCCGACTTTATTTCAACACTGCCTAAATTCAATTTACCCAATATTCCTAAAGGTACTTTCAGGATGTTCCCGATTACGGGCGATTCTATGCTACCGGTACCTGATGGCAGCGATGTGATCGGGCGCTATGTAGAGGATTGGCAAAGCATCAAACCGCGGACCGCCTGTATCGTGATCCTCAGCGGTGACAATGATTTTGTGTTTAAGCTGGTTACGATAAAAGAGGATCGAACTGTTTTATTGGAATCACTAAATACCAGTTACCGACCCTACTCGGTCGATATAGCCGATATATTAGAGATATGGCAGTTTTATAGCTACCAGTCCAAAGAAATGCCGGAACCAATGACCGACATGCAGGAAGTTAAATCAATAATCCAGGAACTGAGGTATGAAGTGCTTAATATAAAAAGATAGGCAGCCAGTATATGGAATATGCAATAGTTGATATAGAAACAACCGGGGTAATGCTACAAATGGCGGCAGCATCATAGAAATTGCGATACGGGTTTTTGATGGTTATGCTATTGTAGCCAGTTTTGACAGTTTAGTCAAGCCTATTGAACGTATACCGCCATTCATAACAGCTATGACTGGTATTGATGATGCAATGGTTCAGGATAGTCCCGTTTTTAGTGAAATAGCAATGGAGGTATTCTCAATGCTCAACGGCCGGATATTTGTGGCCCATAATGTCAATTTCGATTACTCGTTTATAAAACATCATTTGGCAATAGCCGGGTACCATTATAAGGCGAGCAAGTTATGCACCATACAACTGTCAAGAGCGATCAGGCCAGGATTACTTTCTTATAGCCTGGGTAAGTTGTGTGATGCGCTGGAAATTGAGTTGAACAACAGGCACAGGGCGGGTGGCGATGCCGATGCAACGGTATTGTTGTTTCAGCAATTATTGCAGTGGGATATCGAGGGCGTTGTTCCTGCTTTTTTGGAAAGAGGTAATATAGAGCCCCAGGTGGTACCGGATACGTTAAGAGATGATTTTGAGCAAGTGCCCAATAAACCCGGCGTATACTATTTTCATAACGATAAGGGGCAGGCTGTCTATGTGGGTAAAGCCAATGACCTGAAAAAGCGGGTCGCTCAGCATTTTAAAAGAAAAAAACGGTAGCCGGTTGCGTCAAAGCCTGATCAGCGAAATAGCCTCTATCAGCTATGAGGTATGTGGGACCGAATTGATGGCGCTTATATTGGAAGCATTGGAAATAAAGAGACTTTTTCCTAAGTATAACCAGGCGCTTAAAAATACGACGCCAAATACGGCCTGTTCGTACACGAAGACCCGAAAGGTTATCTCAGGATGAAAATCTCCAAGCTGGGCAAAAACCCGGCACCTGTCCAGGTATTTACTACACATCAGGGCGGGATCAGTAAACTGCGTGAGTTGTCAAGACGTTTTGGTCTATGTGCTTCACTATGCCGTTTGAGCAGCTGCGAGCTATGTAGCCTGGTTGATAAAAAAACAATTTACTCTGCACCGCAAACCATTCTGCTGAAGTTTACAACGAAAAGGTAATGAAGGCACTTTCTTTTATAAAAGAAGATGCAGGAACATTTTATATTATTGATAAGGGAAGAAACAGTAATGAGAAAAGTTGCCTTTGGGTAGAAAACGGGCATTTTTATGGAATGGGTTATATTGACAATGGCGCTGATATTTTCTCCTTAGACGATATTAAAAGCAGCCTTACATCCTACGCGAGTAGCCATTACGTCATGCAGTTGGTCATTTCATTTATTTGCAGGTATCCGAAGAAAGTTGTTTCGATCAGCAATAAAAGTTTTGCATATCAATAAAGCCATTCAGAACGACAATGTACCGCAAGATCATTCATATTGATATGGATGCCTTTTACGCATCGGTGGAACAGCGTGATTTTCCGCAGTATCGGGGAAAGCCGCTGATTGTAGGTGGTATGCCAGAAGGCAGAGGCGGTGTTGTAGCTACAGCAAGCTATGAAGCAAGGAAGTTCGGCGTTCGCTCGGCAATGCCTTCCAAGACGGCCCAACGCTTGTGCCCCGAAGCTATTTTTGTATTTCCCAGGTTCGATGCCTATAAAGCTGTGTCCCGCCATATTCGGGAGATCTTCCATTACTATACCGATCTTATCGAACCCCTTTCTTTAGACGAAGCTTACCTGGACGTGACCAACGATAAGCAAGGTATTGGTTCAGCAATCGAGATAGCTAAACAGATCCGTGCCGCTATTAAAGACGAGCTGCAGCTTACGGCCTCTGCCGGGGTTTCCATTAATAAATTTGTTGCCAAGATCGCTTCTGACCAGAATAAACCGGATGGCTTGACCTTTATCGGCCCTTCCAAAATTGAGTCTTTTATGGAGGAGCTGCCGGTAGCAAAATTCTATGGTGTGGGAAAGGTAACTGCCGCAAAAATGCAAGGGATGGGGCTTCATACCGGAGCCGATCTTAAAAAATTGTCTGAAGAGGAAATGGTGCGTCATTTCGGCAAGGCAGGGCGTTTTTACTATCATATAATAAGAGGCATTGATAACAGGCCGGTGCAACCGCACAGGGAGACAAAATCAATTAGTGTGGAGGATACCTATCAACAAGACCTGACTACCAGAGCGGAAATGCTGCCGGAACTGGAAACACTTTCATCCCGTTTGGCAGAAAGGCTTCAGCGATCCGGTCTAAAAGGAAGAACTATAACGGTAAAGTTTAAATTCCATGATTTCACCATCATTACGCGCAGCTTATCGATGCCTGAATTAATTCATACAGAAGCCGATTTAAAAATGGCTGCCATTACTATTTTAAATAATGCGCCCGTTGACAGCAAAAAGGTTCGGCTGCTGGGAATAGGAATTTCAAATTTTGAACTACCCGTCCATAAAAAGGAAGATAGTCAATTGAGCCTATTCTAAGGGTTTACGTCAGCTGACGTGAGCCGCTCAATAATGTAAATTGAGCCCGGCAGTAAAGATGGCAGTCCATTCAATGACTACCTTTGTAAAATAATATTAGTATATAACGTGCAAGCAGCAGATACATTACGAACCCTAAACTATTCAGGCATATTTCTTTCCTGCTTTTCTGATTATAGTGAAAAGTGTATTCATGCTACGCCCGAACATGTTTTACTGTATCTATATTCAGGTGAACAGGTTATAGAGGATAGCGGTAAAAAGATCACTATACAAGCGGGCGAATGTGCTTTTATCCGGCGTAACCACCGGTTGATGATGTACAAGAATAGCAAAGGCGAAGAACTGTACAAAGGCATATCCCTGACATTTAATCGCGCAATACTAAGGGAATTTTATAGCAAGCTAAGTAAGGCTGATCTTCCCAAGAAAGTAATAATACCGGATAAAAATGTTTTCAGCATTAAGCCAAAGGCAGATATTACCAGCCTGTTTCAATCCCTGACACCTTACTTTGATGAGAACATGAAACCTTCAGACGGTGTAGCTCATTTAAAGCTACAGGAAGGCATCTTCGCCTTGCTCAATCAATCTGATGTATTTTTCCCTATTCTCTTCGACTTTACAGAACCCTGGAAGATTGACATCATAGAGTTCCTGGAAGATCACTATATGGATGATCTGACTATGGAGCAGATTGCTTCGTATACAGGCCGTAGCCTGGCGACCTTTAAAAGAGATTTTAGCAAGATCAGCAACCTTACTCCTCAGAAATGGCTCATCAAACGTCGTCTGGAAGCGGCCTATATTAAATTAAAGGAAGAGGGCAAAAAGTACAAGACGTATATATCGAAGTCGGATTTAAAAATCCTTCCCATTTTTCTACTGCCTTTAAAAGACAATATGGCGTTCCTCCCGCTGACGTTGCCCTGATGTAAAACTGAGCTTCTAAGTAAAGAAACTTGAGCCTCGCAGTAAAGTCACTGCGGGGCTTGCTTTTTAATTTTGCATTATCTATTAAAAAAGTGATGCAAACAGGATTAAGAACAGCAGATATTTTTGAACGGTTAAGGAACGGAGAAATCATTCCTGCAGATGACCCGCAAGCTCATAAAATGCGTGAGGCAGCAAACAGTACAAGAAAGCTGCTCCTGCAAATGAACAATACTACCGAGCCGGAAGGCATCAGAGCATTATTAAGCCAGATCACAGATAGCAAAATTGATGACAGTGTAGCGGTGTTTACACCTTTGTATATCAATTATGGAAAGCATACCAGAATCGGGAAGAACGTATTCATCAACTTCGATTGTACATTTTTAGATTTAGGCGGCATCACAATTGAAGATAATGTACAGATCGCACCAAAAGTAAGTTTGTTATCAGAGGGACATCCCGTTTCGCGCGAAAGCAGGCACGCACTTGTGCCGGGTCATATCCACATCAAAAAAGAACGCCTGGATTGGAGCGAACGCAACCATACTTCCAGGAGTAACTATTGGCGAAAATGCTGTTGTAGCCGCAGGAGCGGTCGTTTCAAAAGATGTTCCCGATAATACAGTTGTAGGAGGTATTCCTGCAAAAATCATTAAAGCAATTTAAAATAGAAATAACATGAAAATATTATCAATGCTTGCTGTTGCGACCCTAATGTTTTTAGGTCAATCCTGTAATCAGAGCCAAAGTACAAGTAAACAAAAATCAGAGAACATGAACGATACAACAAAGAAAGAACATTATACATTTGAACTGAGTGATAAAGTAACACGGCAAAAGGTAACTTTTAAAAATCGCTACGGCATCATGCTTAGCGGAGATTTGTATCTTCCAAAAGAGCGGGGCAACGATCCTTTAGCAGCCATTGTTATTAGTGGACCTTTTGGAGCGGTGAAAGAACAATCTTCAGGATTATATGCCAACCAAATGGCCGGGCGTGGTTTTGCTGCATTAGCATTTGACCCATCTTATACAGGAGAAAGCGGTGGCGAACCTCGTGCCGTTGCATCACCCGACATCAATACAGAAGATTTTAGTGCCGCAGTAGATTATCTTGGTATTCAGAAAAATATTGACCGGAGCAAAATCGGTATCATCGGGATTTGTGGTTTCGCAGGTTTCGCCTTAAATGCTACTGCTATTGATAAACGTGTAAGGGCTGTTGCTACAACAAGTATGTACGATATGACAAGAGTAATGTCAAAAGGATATAATGATGCTGTTACTTTGGAAGAACGCAGCAAAACATTAGAGCAATTGGGGGAGCAACGCTGGAAAGATGCAGAAGCAGGAACATTCGCTCCCGGAGCAATATTAAATCCCGAAAAACTCAAAGGCAATGAACCACAATTTGTAAAGGAATATCACGATTATTACCGCACCCCAAGAGGTTATCACGAACGTTCCCTAAACTCAACCGGTGCCTGGAATGCTACCAATGCATTATCGTTTATGAATATGCCTATTTTAACTTACATTAAAGAGATTTCACCAAGACCCATGTTATTGATTGCGGGAGAAAAGGCGCATTCCCGTTATTTCAGCGAAGATGCTTATAAAATGGCGGCTGAGCCGAAAGAGTTACTGATTATCCCCAATGCAGTTCACGTGGATTTGTATGACAAAACAGACCTTATCCCGTTTGGTAAATTAGAAACATTCTTTAAAGAACATTTAAAATAATACCAGGATGATGAAGCGTTCATTTTTAATGATTTTAGCCTTATGTCGATTTTTATAAGCAGTGCATCTTCTTGTAGCAAAGAAGATAATAAGAACAATACCAACACAGAAAATAATACCCCTGTGACAAATGGTAAAATAAAGATAAAGGTCAATTCAAAAACCTTTACTGCTACACTATCAGATAACAATGCAGCAAAGGCATTTAAAGATATGTTGCCTTTAACTATCAACATGGTTGAATTGAACGGAAATGAAAAATATTTTGACTTGTCAAAAAGTCTTCCGGCACATTCGCCTAATCCGGGAACGATACAAAACGGAGATATAATGCTGTATGGTTCCAGGACATTGGTATTGTTTTATAAAACTTTTTCAACCTCATACAGTTACACACGGCTTGGCACCATTGATGACACATCGGGTTTGGCGACAGCATTAGGCGTGGAAACGTAACCATTACTTTCGAATAAGTCTTATAACAACAACAAGGATTGATAACGCCGGCCCGAAAGAAAAAGTAAAGGCAGACCGGTCCTATAGTTGGATATTGCAAACCAAAAATTGGTACTCCGTCTGGGGCACCCGTTTGGAAAAAAAGCGGTAATGATAGGTAAGACCACATCCCAAAAAACAACAATACTTTCCCCGGACCCCGGACCCGCCCCCGGCAGCTCTCCTTTCGGGCACACAATGCTTCAATTAAATACCCCGATGCGCTTTCCTAAAAGCATTAACTATTTCATCAGCTTGCGTTTCTGTTAAACACTTTTGCAAAGAGGTGCATAACCCTTCTATATCATCAATAGGTATAAAGGCTTCAAAGCGGTATTCGATATATTCGTTGCCGATCCTGATTAGTACCCGGTAAGGCTTGCGGAGCACCCGAACCAACCGCATTGCAGCAAGCGCATCATCGGGGTTCCCGGTTCGTTCGTACTTATTTATCAGGCACCTTATGCGGGCGTACCGGCCATAACGAAACATGTCGTTTTTAACTTTTCGCTTTATAGGTTTACTGCGCCTTCTTAAATCATCCAGAAATTCCTGGTAACTATAACCCGGATACTCCATCGACATATACAAATAAGCGAACAACGGCTGCTTTTTCCAAAGCCGCCTGGCTTTTCGCAGCCTGCGTAGCCTACAGAGCTGGTCAAAAGATAGTTTTCTACCCATAGTCTGAGCTTTTAGTTTACTGGTATAATAAATGAAAGGTGACCGCTGGAGCAATCACCTTTGCAATCATTCAACCGTATAATCAGGCAGCCTTGTCGCGGCTTAGCTTTTTGATATGGGCCTGTAGGCCTTTGGTGCGATCTTTCAGGCGTGCCTGGCGCTCAGAAGCTTTACTGCCCTGGTCACTTTCAATTGTATTTACATCCAGGCCTGAGGCTTCCGCCATCCGGTACAGGCAGATTCCATATACGGTATCTTCTACCTTACTGGAGTAGTTGCCGACAATTACAGTCCTGATCAGCTTTGCAAACTGCACATCACTAATAGCAGCCAGTTTCTCAAAAAAGTCCTTATTGTCTTTATATTCTTTGGGGAACAATAATCTTTTCATCGCATCCCTATGCTGGTAGTTCAGCGCTTCGTACACAATGAAGCGCACGGCTGCCTTGTCGACTGCCGTCAGCCCCGCTTTCAGCTTCCCTGTTCCAATGCAGCGTCAAATTCCTCGTGCAGTCGCTCCTGGACTTTCTTACGATCGAGTTCTTTAAACCGTTCCTCACGGCTTTTGATCCGATCTATTTCTTTGCGAAGCAGCTCAGGCGTAGCCGAGCCGTCCTTAATGGCCTGCTGTACTTCTTTAGCAGTAACCTGGCCGCTTGCAGAAAACTCTGGTGCGTCCTTTATATCCGGATTAAAATAGACCGGTTTTATCTCGGCACCGGATATAGCAATTCCCAATAGCGTGCCTTCGCCCGAGAGCAACCTTTTGTATTCAGCCAGATCCTCCCGGTACTCCCGAATCGCCTGGCTGAATCCTTCGCGGTCCGGCAGGGACTTTCCCTTTCTTCATCCCATAACAGGTAAAGACTTTTCTCCGGTTTTACCGGTTCGGTAAATTTCTTTACATCATAGAAATTATAGCGGGGCAAGTCTGCGGTTTCCGGCAGGGAATCGATCAGCGTACTATACTCTTCATTTACCTGGTGTGATAACAGGATCGCCACAGGCTGGTAAGCTTCAAGCGCAGCCTTGATCATAGCTTCAGCGCTGGCAAGACATTTATTCTTAAAACAGGTCTTGTTATTACAAACCGCTTCCTTTGCCATCTCAGGAAAAAGAGTCTTGAGCGTAGCGGAGTTAAACGGACAAGCCGTACAGGCCCCAACCTCCGGTACTAGCTTCTTATCTTTCACATTAAAAGGTGCTTTTTCAGATCGTATTTATAGCGACCAATGAAATACCGTACATTACTGATCGAAAAATGCTTCTTTTCTTTCCAGCCAGTACAATGCTGCGCAAAAACTCTTCCTGTGAGTCTTTAGCGAGGGTACCGAGCTCAGCGGCTTCGCTTACCGTTAGCTTACCCGAGATCAGTAATTCCTGTAACGGTTCTATTAAATCCGCTAGCTTGAGGCGGTTATGAACATAGGCAGCAGATTTGCCCAATACCTGTGCAGCTTGTAGTGTGGTTTTCCCCTCTACTTCCATCAGTTCCTTAATATCTAAAGCCTCGTGCAGCGGATGCGGATTCTCCCGCTGGATATTCTCTGCCAGACGACGCTTTCTCATCTCGATATCGGTCATATCCTGGATTTTGGCAGGAATGCTGGTAAGCCCCGCCAGTAGTGCCGCCCTGAACCGGCGCTCACCGTAAACCAGCTCATACTTTTTGCCCATTGGACGTACCGTTATGGGATGCAGTATTTCTACCTCGGTCGATTTTAGCTGTTCGGCAAATTCCTCCAGCGCCTGCTGGTCATAGAACTTCCGGTAGTTCGATGGCGAAACCTCGATCATTGACACGGGCAGGTGGTAGTACTGCTCTTCAATCGGTATAACCTTGCCTTTAGCGGGTACCGCTTTCGTTTCTTGCTTTTTTACTATGGTTTCCATAATTGATTGTTTTTGAGAAATGATTAAATAATGATTTAAGCAGAAGCGCTTTGGTCGAAGAGGATTTCGATCATCGCTTTAAACTTAGGATTGGGGAGCTGTTGTGTAGTAACATATACGATCAGGCAGTGAGCGCTTACAAGGCCTTTGGTCCATCCGAATAATTCGGTAGCAAACAGGCTATGCCTTTTATACAGGAGGTTCCCATGCTTTTTGATGATGGCCTGAATTTCTGTAGCCAGATTTAGCCAGCCATCGAAGCTGATGAGACCCTTCGACCAGGAAGCCCTGCTTTGCTCTTGGTCTTCAATGATCACCGCGCACATGCCATCTATATAGCTGACTAGCTTCGGGATTTCTTCAGGAAAAAGATCATGCAATAGCTGCGCTCTTTCCACCAGGTTCAGGTGCATTAGTGGTTTCATAATAAAAATGAATTAGGGCTGCCTTTTCACTGGCAGCCCGGTTAAAAAAATAATACAGTAATCTTTACGCTACCGTGTGCTATTCGGGCGCTCCTTCTTGCAGGCCCAACAAAAAGCCTTGCTGCTCTATATTATCCAGCCAGCTGTCAGCAAACGCTGCATGTTGTGCCTGCTGGCGCTCATCAAATGAGCTAAAGAAGCAACCCTCCTCTATTTGTATGCTTTCCTGGTAAATACCCAGGTTCGCCTGCTGGTACATATAGGGAACGACATACACCGCCGTATAATCTTTAGATCGCTCCCGATTGTCTACCACTGCAAAGCACATTTCGGGGTCTTGCATTAAATCGCCGTTTTGTTTATAGTAATGGCAAAGGCTATACAGCATAGCCAGTCCGTAAGGTTGAGTTGTGCCGTGCCAATAAATTCCATTGAGAGCGGCATGTAAGGTTTGTTTTCGATTTTACGGTAGCCATCTACCAGGCTATCCATCAGCACGCAGAATATCCGGGTGCTTTTCGCATTTAGTCGCTTCATGACATGACGATACAGTAACCGCTGTATACGGTTTTAAATAGTTCAATAAATGTTTGGGAAGCAAAACGCCGGAGGCTAGCAGCCGGGCTGGGTGTCCAGGAGTTTTTTCAGTACTGCTTTGGCGGCAAATATGCCATTGGCATTGAGGTGTCGCTGCCAGGCTTCTTCTTTGGGGCTCCACCGAAAAGCATTACCCTTTAGTATTTTTCGAATCTGCTCCGATGGTTTTTCATCAAAGAGGAATTGTACCCGGCCCGCTTCTTTATTTTCTTTTACCATACCTCCCGGGAAAGGCACTTCCGAGGCCGGACGGCTTTCCAACAGCTCCAGTTGTTGGATACGCTGTTTAATCCGTCGGATACTCGTGCTGTTATTAGAGAAGGCATAGCTGGCAAAACCAACACGACCCAAATAATCGGGCGTATTCAACTGCTTCCACAACTCAGACGTACCAAACTCCATCTTTAAAAAGCCTGCTTCGTCTTTTTTACGTATAAAACGGTTGGCTTCCTTCATAAAAGATTGGTTGGCCTCCAGGCGTATCACCTGAGCTTTTAATTTTCCAGTGCACCCGGGTCATCAGAAAATATCGCATCATTGCTTTCTATGGCTTCTGCTTTTCGCTCATAATACTTAGCCTTATCACTAGCCTCAAACGCTTTACCAAACTTGTTATGAATTTTATCCCGGTAGTTACGGTCTCTTTTTTTCGCTGTGATGGCCTACCAGGATGGGTTGACCAAACGGAATGGCTGAACTCATTTTGGATGCCTGGTTATATAGCTCGTCTGATAGCTGCTCGTTTTTGGCAGCTTGTTTTTTGGCATAGTCAATCCGCTTCTGCCTGCGCTCTTCAAAATTGTGTTTCATAATAATTGTTTGTATTAATAAAAAATAAGTAATCGTTCATCATAATCAAATCGCTTTCGCCCTTGATCATCGACAAAGCGAAAGACTATGATCTCTCCCTCATCCTTTCGCCGCCCGCTGATCTCAAAGCCATTTTCAATTTCGGTTCTCTTGAAAACAGGTTTGTTAGTAGCGCTGCGGCGCGACAGCAGATCACCTGAGATATCTTCTGCCAGTTCTTTGCTTGCCTTTAATACGGTAGTCTTCATTGCAGGAAAGTGTACGGTAACGGTGTACCCGTTTGGAGTATAAAAATGGATTAACCCGTAAGCAGGCTATAGGCAGCAATGATCTTCTTACTCATTTCCTCTGCTTCGCTGGTGCGGTGCTGGTTATGGTCCGGTGCCACTCAGCGATCAGCTTACGAAAAGCCTGTTTGATCTCGGTTTTTGTGGCACCGGTAGTAACACCTAATAGCTGGTAGGAGTCAGTTCCTGGGATTGTAATACTTCAGTAGCTTGCTCCTTACTCATTCGCTCGCGGAAGGCACTACGCCACTGGCTTGCATGACCAAAACCATCGGTGGTATCATAGGTCTTATAACCTTCTAAAAATCCTTTCTTAGCCATAGGGTCATTGTTTGATAAGATTTACTTCATAAGGTTTTTCATAACCGGGGATACCTATAGCATCCAGGTGTTTGCAGTGCCGGTAGCGTTTCCAGGCCGGGCAACTACAGCCCCAATGCCGCTTCTTTTTATTTTGGGCAATGGTGTAAAGCCGGTTGGAGGTCTCACTGCGGACGTTAAAGCGAAACTGCCATTGATCAGTATCAGGCAGCGCTAACTCTTTGGAAATTCTAATAGAGGGTAGCATAGCTATGTATTTTAAAAAGTGAATAATCAGGCACCCAGGAAATGAGGGCTTTTTTTCGTCTTGCCGGTTTTGACCTCCTCGCTGCCGTATTTGCTGCGTATCTGGTCCAGGGATTTCTGACTGCTGCGGAGCTCCTTAAGATCTGAGCTACGGTAATACCAGGCTTCTTTCTTGGATGCATAGAAAAGACCTGCTTCACGTAGTTGTTTGCGTACAGGCTTTGTATCACCCGTCACCCAAATCCATAAACCCACCAGTTCTATCCTGATACCCGGCAGGTTAATGATGGCTTCCACTACCTTTCGGTATTCATCGGAAAACCGGATTTCTTTATCGGTATCCTCCTGTGACAGGTTAGCGCCTTTAAGCAGGAGTGCTGTAGCATATGCATACTCCGTATTAATGGCCTGCATGATAGCCGTATCTCCACCCCTGTCCGGATGGTATTCAAAAGCCAGTTTCCTGTACAAGGCCTTCACTTCATCAAGCGTTGTACAATCGTTGAAAAATTTCATGAGCTTATTTTTTTGGTAACACAATCAGGTTAGCGTTTCGCCTTGCAAGGCTCATCAGTACCGGCAGCATACCGGCAGACGCTTTTTCCACAGGTAGCGAACAATTGGGACATTTCAACCAACCCGCTGTCTCTGAGTGAAGCGCTTACTAGGCTATTTGCTTTTCAGGAAGCCAATTTGCTCCGTTGTGTTACTCGCGGCAACTCGGCTACTAAGCCACCGGTCATCGTTACGTTTGAAAGCTGACGGCATTGCCCTTTCAAACCGAGCTGTTTTACGATCCTGGTGAAGACCGGAGCGTGTTTCTTTCAAAAAAATACGACCGCCCGCCGCCTATATTTTTTGTTAGGCGGCTAAAGGGCGGTGGAGATTTTTTTGAAAAACCCGTGGCCAGGCTGGCCCTGCTATGGCGGCCGCAGACACGCTCCTGTCATTGCCAGGATCGTAGCTTCGCTGTCCCGTTTGAATGGGTCATGCCGGAATAACATTTCAACGTAATGACCGGGCACTTAGCAGATACGGGGCGGGTAAAGCAGACGGGTGAAAAGCGGCTGAAAAGCTCAGTAGCAAGATTAGTCACTAAGATGACGGAGGGGAGGGTGTTAGGTCTACTGTGCCGCCTATAAAAAAAAAAAAAAAAGTGATGGTGTTCTTAATGCTTATTTGATATTTTTTTGATTGATCCCTTTGATCATTTCTTCTGCCATACAATCTGCATACTATCGGTAGCACTGCAAACAGTTTTGGCTCACCAGCAAAAAAAAGCCGCCTCCTGGACAGGAAGCGGCGATGGCTGTTACACCTTAACCCTCTACGAAGTTGTGTGATATTGTAAATTTCTTATAATATCGCCGATGGCATCGGAGTTGTACGATACACCTTCGGTAAGTTCCATCTCAGAACGAATGAGTAGCAACCGGTAAGCCATATAACAAAGTTCCTGACGGATGGCCGTCTTACGCTCCGGCGATAGTAGCTGGTCTTTGCCACCTATAAAATGGGTAACCTTCTTTTTAGAAGCATCGAGCACGAGCCGGATTTCCGCATCGTCTTTCAACAGGATAAAGCCCATGGACAAAGCCATTTTTTTGAGCTGTTCAACCCTCCTGTCGCCATACTCAGAACGCTGCAACTGCAGCCGCTGCAATGGTTTGCTTTGCAGGATATGCGGCAGGATGACTTCTTTCATAGCCTTGCTAAATATGCCTTTTGCCCGCCATTGCGTTAGCATCATTGCCTGTAAGTTATCTTCCTGTGGCTCCACGGCTCCTACCGCCTGGCTATCTTCCAGGATTAGGTAAATGATACGTGGTAACAGGTCGGCAGGAATCGATTCACCAGGCTTATATTCGGGCCATAGCTGTAGCAGTTGGACATTAGGTACTAGTAACCGGTACATGGTAACTGAACCGGATACCTTACCAGCTTTCCATTCGTCCAATATTTTTTTCAATGACTTCATATACTTATTTTAAAACTGGTCAATTCATGCGTTAGGGATTGCAGGAAAAGCCCCGCCTGCTGCGGGGCTTGAAACAAGAGCCCGACCCGCAACGGGCGGGGAACGCCCCACGGCTAACGCTTTTGCCTTTCGATGGTCCCCTATCATCAAGCGGTGCGTGCTGCCTGGGAGGGATACGCTCGACCTTTTCTTTTGTCTTACCGGAGGTTTTCTCTGTGGTCACTTTTTTTTTATCATCCGCTGCCTTCTTAGCTTCAACCTTTGTTGTATCTCCTGCAAGCTCAGGCCCCTTTTGGTTGACTTCTTTACCTGCCAATTCTTGCCCTGGCTCATTCACCTGCTTGCCAGACTCCGCTATTGTACCTACGGTATCAACGTCTTTGCCTGCTTGCTGGTCCATCACAGTGGGATCATCGGGCATAAACGGAATGTCGTTGAGTTCAGAAACATCAGCGTTCAGATCACGGGCCAGCTCTCCCAAAAATGGGTCGAGACCTTCATCAGCGGTATTTTTACTAAAGTATTCAGCGGCCTGCGCTGCCATTTGCTCATCTGATATTATTTCGTCTATAACCGGGCGCTCCACTTCTTCGTGGTGTACCTGCCTATCTTCCACGTATTGTTCCATTCCCTTTTGAGCAGGATCATTAGTAACCACTTCTTGCTGTTGCATCTGATCTTCCTGAGATAAGTTGGTGGTTGTCTGTTGCTGCTGATCCGTTTGAAGATCGGTAGTTGGCTGCACTCCTTTTTTCTGCTGATAGGCTTCAGATAGACCTTCGGCGCGTGCAATGATTTTACCTTCATCATCAACACCCAGTACTTCCCGTGATTTTGGATTGGCTATAATATTAGCTTCTACGTCCATACCATTCACCTCCAGTGTCCCGCGAAGCGGATCACCTTTCTCAGGTTTTCTTCTGCCCAGGGCGGCATCCCTTGTCCGGTGACCTTGCTCCAATTCAGATTTTGTAAGGCCTTCGCTACATCATAACCATAATTCTCGTGGTAATTGTCAATCTTGGCATTTCCTTTAGCAGTCTTTTTCTCAAAATTCAGTACATGCCAGGATTGATACTTCTCATTATCTTTCCAATGGTCCTTGCAGACAGCCCGGCCTTCCACCAGATTGAAAGCTTCCTTAGCCGTAAAACCCTGTTCTTAAATACGCCAAAATACTGCTGCGCTTCAGGCTTCTCCCTGGGTGTCAGCAAAAATCCGGATATACTGATCCAACCGCTTTCGGCGGAACGCTTATGGTCGATCCTGTAGTCTATTTCCTTTCCGTGGAATCTGTCGGGATGGTTAACAACACTGAATTGCTCCACGCCGTTGTTCAAATTCGCTGACACCTCTTCGCTATGCCCTTTACCAAAGCCTAAATAAAAATGACCATTGTCCAGGTATTTTAGATTCTCATCAATACTGTATTCCATTGTAATCAAATTTTATTGTGATTAATATTGTTACGTTGTTAGCGGCGTACCCCTTTTGATTGCTGCTTGCCCAGGTCAAGCGCCTGGTGCTGCCGGGGCTGCATACGAACTACATTGGGTTTTCGCGCTACTCCCGTCTTAGTTATCACCACTCTTTCGGTCTGCTTTTGCCTGCCGGAGGCCAGGTACCTTTGGTCGCTCGCTCCCACAGGACTAGTTACAAGCCATTTGAGTGTACGGGTAGCAAAATCGCCGGCTGCACGTAGTATCCTGCGGGCTACACGGTTCATACGACCGGGATAAAGCTGACGTTCCAGGTTGCGGTTGGCGCTGCGCAGCATCTTTACTGAAACCCGCTCTTCTAAATTGCGCGGCGGCTGCACCCGCCTGTACAGTTTACGCATTTCAGCAAGGCGTATTGTTGCAAAGGCCCTTCCCTGTAAACCTTTCTTGCCGAAAATCGATGCAAAACGTGCTTCCTGCCGGTGCCAGGATTCCAGCCCCTTTTCGATGCGATTGGTCATGATGAAAAGATTTAGAATTTATATTTTAACTGGCGGGCCTGTATAATATCATTGCCTTCCATTTTCAATTGAAGGTGGCGGTCACCGCCTTTTTCAAAAAACTGCATAATAAAATGCTTCTTGTCCGCAATCGTGAATTTGGGAAAAGCAATTACGATGGTGCTATGCCCATCGGCTGGTATCCGGTTGTCCAGCTCTTTATAAACATAAAGCGGCTGCAACTGCTTTTCCTGCTCTGCGGTACGCTTTATCCGTTTTTTATCTTTTACGTAAAAGCGCAGAAAATCCAGGTCGTAGGCAATGGGTGAGCTATTTTTAAGCGAAAGCCGGTAAAAGATCACATCCTCGCAGGTATAAATACCATCCAACACTGCCGACATCTTAAACATCTTTTCCTGGGCCTTGTCATAAAGGGTGTCGTCTTCGCAATACTGCGGGCTACCATTTCGACCTGTTCGTCATTAAGGGTGCGGGATTTAAAGAATGCCGCTTGAACTTCCTGCAATTGTTGTTTCCCCATATCAATGGGACGGTCGTCCGGGTTAGCGCTGTAATCCACGCGGAAAGCATAGATCTTACCGTTGGTGGTAATTACGGTAAGATTGGTTTGGGGAAATGACGGTGCCGCTCCTTTAACCTTCAGCACATTGTCTACACCCGTTACCGTTTTTGCCAGTATATCCCCTGTTCCCCGGTCTACACCATTACTAGCTATAGGCGCGGGAAATACAAGTATAGTAGTCTTCTGATCGCTTACCGATAAATGATAGGGTTCCTGCAATGCCTCATTAAAAAGGTACGCGCAGGTTGCGCCTGGGCCTGGCTCCCAAAGCCGGATGCCAATAGAATTATAAATAATAGCTTGTTCATTTGAAAAGTAGTTTTTAAGGATGAAAAGATTATTGATTGCGTTTATTGAGGTCGATGAGCAGCACAGGGTAACCGGCCTTAACGGTGGCGCGCACCAGCTTGGCTTTACGACCGAACAAAGATTTTACAGTCTGTACACCGGCACTGGCGGCCTGCGCTCCAAAGGATTGATCCATCATCGGTATATCCAACCCTTGTAAAACCTGGTCGGCTCCTGCTTGGTAGCATCCCGGCCAATGGCCCCGGGTATGCGAATGCCGGTAATACCATCCATATCGTAAACAGCGAGGGAAACGGGGAATAGTGCATTTTTATAACGAATACCTTTTACCTCGATCTGCATGCGCTCACCCTCCAGTTGGCAGGTGCCAAACACATAATTTCCTTTAGGGATCATCACCCCGTTAATAAAGATTGGTTCGGCCAGGCGCATTTTTATCGTAGCACCCGAAACAAGGGTTTGCGTTTCATGTACAAAAGCGGAACTGCCTTGTTTGCGTCGGGTCATCCGGGCCGTCACCGGACAGCTCATAAAAATTGGCCGTAACCGGACGGATCGCCGCTTCAGCGGTTTTTGCATCTTTGATCTTTGTTGTTCCGCTGTTTCCGAACAGATCGGCACGGGTATCCTCCACCGGAGCCGATACCGAATAAACCAGCCCTTTATTTTTCTCGGATGCTGCTTTGGCTTTTTCGCGTGCGCGCCCTGGATTTTGTATATCCATCACTTTTTCCAAAATATCATCAATCTTTTCCAGCTCGGCATCCGGCGCACCTGCTGCTGTGCCTGCCAGGGTACCAGCCTCCAGCGAAGCCTGTAGCTGGTCTACTTCTGCCATAGCATTGCTGCTTGCCCGGTAATCGTTTCGCTTGTATTCGGCCATCGTCAACTGATTTTCCAGGTCATGCAATCTTTCGCTCAGGCGGTCTTCGGCCTCACGACTTCCCAGGTTGTCATAACGAGCGTTACCCGGATAATAGATATTGCTTCCCAGGGTAAGGCCACGCAAACTATCGGCGTATCTGGCACTGTCTGCATAAGACAGGAATTGTCTTTTTCCATAAGGGTCGGCACGGCGGAACTCTTCCATTTCCAGGGAATCTTTTAACGCCTGGTCGTATAAGGATAGCTTGTCCTGCTGCTTATCATCAGGACTGGCACCGGGAAGGTTGGTATTCAGTCCTGAAGACGGTGCTGCTGTTCCATCCGGGTCACCTTTACCTCCACCCATTGACCAGAATAGCAGGGCAAGGAATGGAATTGCAATCACAGGCAGGACGACCAGTAACCTGCGTTTCTTTTTGATTTGTTCGTTCATAATTATTGCATTTATAGTGTATGTGGGTATGATTATTCAACAAGGAATATTTGAAGACTATCCCAAAGGCCGGGATGCGACCGCCGAAGCCGCTCCAGCTGTGCACGCCCCGAATCAGCACGATACAGGCTATCGATCTTCGCCTTCAGAAGTCGCCTTTGCTTGTCCGCTGCACGAGCCGAAAGGGTATCTGCCGGTAAGTGTACGGTGCTGATCGCATCCGGTCTTAACGGCTTAGGTGTTGCTTTGCCGGACAATGACTGGTATAAAACAATACCGCTATTGGCTCCCATTGTCAAACAGAAAAGGGCCAGCGCCAATTTCTTTTGAAAGCCCGTCCAGTGGGCTGTGCTGCGGTTCAGCATATCGGCTAAGCGGTGTTGTTGCTGGTTGCACCAACGGGAAAGCCGACGCGAAATGGAAACTTCGCCAACATCCTTTTTATTATTATGGATAGATTTCATCGGATACAGGTTTTACCGTGCTTTGATATCGATATCCCGGTTATCGAGTGTGGCCCAGCGCTCGATCAAAAAACCGTGAACATTATTAGAACTGATAGGCAAGCCGTCGCGGATATAGCCCTCCGTTACCATACTTCGGGTAACCGTCGATGTAGGACGGGTGATATACAGCCGTGCATAATACCGGAAGTAATAGGGCTTGCGATCCACAGAAATAGTGATACTATCCGGCTCTATGCGTTGGCTGACGTTGCCCGATACCATATTGCTGTAATAGCCGTTTTCCCGAAGGTTATCATACTGGGCTTTGGCGCTGCCATCGGCCAGGTATAAGGCTTTGGAAAGCTGTGCCTTTATCTGCACATCGTCGGGAGCCAGCGTAAAGAAGAAAAAAATGAAAAGTTTTGATATGGTCTTCCAGTTCTATTTTCAAGTTGTCTTTGCGGTTGGCGGCCTCGGCCTCCAGGAGCTTGCCGTTGGAAATGATATATACTCTTTGCTGCATTTTATCAATACCGGTAATCGCCCAATAGATCGTCGACAGGCAAATGCCGGTAACTGCAATAATCAGCACCAGGAGAAAACCTTGATGTGCTTAAAGGCGGTCTCTATATTTTTAAATTGACGGAACATAGTAATTGTTTAAGATGTATTCTAGCGTTTGCCGGTGAACATCCCAATGGTGGAAGCACCTGCACGGTTGGCGCGTGAAAGCAAACCATTGCCACCATGAGCATGGATCACATAATTGGCAACGGAGGGCACGGTGAAGTAGCCGATAATACCGATGATCATAAATACCAGGTAAGCAGTATCAGTCGCGCTAAAGAAAGTATCGCCGTTCTCTTTGATCTGGCCGATATCGAGTTTAATCATTCCCTCCTGGATCTTACCAATCAACGCTCCGAAAATATTTGCGATCGGTAACCATAAATAGATATTGATATATCGGGCGATCCACTGTGTAAGCGAATGTTGAAATCCATCATAGACACTCAGGCCGATAACAATTGGTCCAAGTATGACCAGGATCACCAGGTGAAAAGTGCGCAGGGTATTGATACAAAGGGCCGCCGCCTGGAACAAGACCTGTAAAATCTCGGACATCCATTGCTTCACACTATTTTTAAACTGGTAATAATATTTACTCATACTAAAGCGGATATCATTACCAATTTCCTCGAAGAATCCTTCATCTTCCGTGGTACCCGGATGGGTATACTTATACCAGGCATCGCGGTCTCCTTCACCGTTAGGCCCCTGGTAGATCAGCCATTCATCGGATTGCTTAATAGCATCTTCTTTATCCTTCAGGAGTTTTTTGATCGCAGCATCTGAATTCTTAACCATGCCCGATGTAACGCTTACCGTTGGTTTTAATATCGAATTAAAAAGGCCGATCACCTGCATGTAAAAGGTCAGCACCAGTCCTAAAGCAAAGGGCCTGAGCAATGGATAAAAGTCAATGGCTTCTGCCCTGGCAATATGGCCCCATACCCGGTAGCCAATATAAAGCATTGCTCCAAACCCGGCCAGGAGCGGCCGATAGGTATGATATCGCCCGCCAGGGTAATCATTTCATCATACAACTGTTCGAGGATACCCTGTAAGCCGGCTATCTCATCGGCAAGTCCCTGCGCGTATAATGGTCCCGGTAGTACTATCAAAAGAACTAACCCCAACCGTTGAATTATCGTTTTCATATCACCTTATTGTTTGAGGTTGTACATCTTTTCTACAGATTTAACTTCCTGCTGTGCCCGCTGGCGCTGACGGCTCAGCACGCCCGTGGAATTATTAAAAGAGCGCAGGAAGCTAAGCTGCTGATCCACATCTGAAGCCAGGCGGTCGATAGCGGTCAAACGTTCGTCATCCGACATACGCATGCTGCCTGCTGTAACGACCATAGTCAGCTCGTTTAAATTAGCCAGGCTCTTTTCCAGCAGGTTATCATACACGGCACCCATATAGGCTATCTCCTGGGTGTTAAAAACCCCGGACTGCTTAAAGGAGGCAAATGCCCTTCGATACTCTTTGATGATCTGCGACTGGTTGTTAATAATATCACCTACGCGCCTGTAGTTACGAACGGCCGGACTAACGGCCATCAGGCCGTCCAGGAAGCCTTCATGAAGGCTGTAGTTGCCACTAGTAATATCTTTAACCTTGTCATATCCACCGCGTATGATCTGGTAAGAGGTATACATATTCCTGAGTATCTTGCGGAACTGTGTCAGCTTTTGGATATTAAGCGCCAGCTGCTGAATTTCGTTGGCCTGTGCCCTGACTTCGTAACCTGCCAAAGACAGAAAAACAAAGAGCAGGTATATGATCCATTTTTTCATCGGTTTTATTTTTTTAAGGTTATAGAATCGATTCATTTGCTCGCTATCGCTGTGTTGCCGGGCACGGCTGCGCAGTAAAACCTGGAGCTCCGCCGTAAATCTTTGTAACACTACTGAGGTTTGCTGAAGCACAATGGATACCTGGTTAATCCGCTTAATCCGCTCATCATCGGTAAGCGCCATCCGGCCAGTAGTAATTAAATCATCCAGGTACTGAAGGTCTTTTTCAGCGTCATCAATGATCTTACCCAAAACACTGACGACGTACCTTTTTCTGAAGCCTCCAGTAATTCACTGCTATTGTTAACACGAATCATTTTGGAAGCCTGCCTGAGTATGGCCGTACCGGTTTGCACAGCGGCATCCACTTCCGACAGTCGCCGTACTTCCGGGTTCACCGATTTAAGCGATTTATAATAGAGGTCGTGCAGGTTAAACTCGCCTCTTTTTATATCCCTGATGGTATGAAGCCCTTTGTCTAAGATCTGGTACCCACGCTCGGCTTGCCTTAGATAAGTACGCAGTAGTCCTATCTGCTCCATGTATCTTTTGATCTGCGTAGCTTTTTGATTGAAGATGCCCTGAGCCGAACTGGTACAAGCCAGCAAGCATAATAGCAATGCTCCTACTATGTTGTTCATATTGCTAGGTTGTAAGGTTATTGAATCCCGTAGATACGTTTTGTGTTAGCAGCATCCAGCATATCCCTCGAACGATTGAGACTTAAAAGAAAATTCTGGTTATTGAACTTCTTCAAATCGGAGCGGTTCTCGTCCAGCCCGATGGCAGCCTGCGTAATCAGTTCCAAACGTTTGCCATCGGTCATCGTCGTCTTGTGATCGGACAGTACCAGGTAGAGCTGCTCCACATTTCTGAGACTGCTGGTAAGGATTCCGGAATATACCTGCTCCATGTAACGGATCTCTTCTGCAGTAAAATGCTTATCCTGTCTTAGTAGTGCCCATGCCCGCCGGTATTCTTCCACCAACTGTAGCTGACCGGCGATAACCTGTCTTGCTTTTTTATAAGAGGCAATGACGTTACGCACCTTTGCCAACTCATCGTAGTATTTTTCAAAAAGGCCTCTCTGCTTCTCGGCCCAGTCTGATATCTCGCGAAGCTTTAGCTTTGACATCGTATTTTCCACTTCCTTCTGCGCATTCTGAAGACCGATGGTCTTGTTTTGTAACCGCTGAATGGCAAGGTCCGCCGCTCTCAATGCCTTTTTGACGGCTTCCGTAAATACCTTCCAGACAATAGCATGACTACGATGAGGCGACAGTGCCAGCACGAGGCTTAGTATAGCTGTAACGAATATCTTTTTCATGTCCTGATTATTTTTATGATTTATTATCACGTATGTCCCTGGCCAAGGCTGCGATACCCTTACGATAATCGCCGCCGAACCGTTCGGCATATTGCTGTACTTTCATTTTCTCTGCCTCCTCGGTGGTATAGGCTAAATACTCCTCCAGCGAAACTTCCGTACGATAGACCTTGCTAAGTTGTCCTCCCAAGCTTATAAATACTTCTTTGTATTTTTGGCCGGATCGTTTGCCTTGTTGATCGACAGGATTTGCATTTTCTCTTTTTCCGTAAGGCCCAACAGTTCCTGTATCTGGTCAAACTTATTTTGATACTTACTTTGGTCCAGGAGGATTTTACAATCACTGTTATTAATAATGGCCTGTTTCACCACGGGCGAGCTGATAATATCTTCGACCTCCTGGGTAACTACATTTGCTTCGCCAAAGAATTTTCTGACCGTTTTAAAAGGTATTTAATGTACTCCGCCATACCTTCCCGGGCGATAGCTTTCAGGCTTCCTCGATGAGAATAATCTTTCGGATACCTTTCAGTTTCCTCATCTTGGAAATAAAGACCTCCATAATGATCAGGGTCACCACGGGAAACAGAATGGGGTGATCCTTGATGTTGTCAAGTTCGAATACGATAAACCTTTGCTGTAAAAGATCCAGGTTCTCGTTCGCATTAAGCAGGTAATCGAATTCGCCATCCTTGTAGTAAGGCCTCAGTACATAGAGGAAATTGTCAATATCAAAATCACGGTCTTTTACCTTCTCCTGCTGTAACCTTTTACGAAAGCATCCTTCAGGTAATCATAAAAGGAATTGAAGCAGGGAAATACCTTTTCATTTAATTCTAAAAACTCGTAATAACCAGTGAGTGCATTGGAGAGCGCTACGTACTCTGACCGCCGGAATGATTCGTTGTCCTTCTTCCATAATGCCAGGAGCAGCGTTTTGATCGACTCCTTTTTTCAGTATCTAACGTATCACCGTCACCTATAAAAAAGGATTGAACTTAATTGGGTTGCGCTCTTCGTAAGTGAAATAATAACCGCCGACCAGTTTACAAAGACCTTTATAGCTGTGTCCAACATCTACAATTACGCAGTGAGCACCCTGTTCATAATAGCTGCGTTGGAGATGATTGGTAAAAAACTTTTTCCGCTTCCATGTTTGGGTCTACCGGGCCACTTTCTGAGAAAATGGCCCGGCAGACCCCGGACGGGCCAATTATGAAGCGGTTCCGATTGGTAATGATCCCCTTGCGCATCGGCTCATCAGATAGGTCCACATGAACCGGCATACCGGTTATTCGGTCCCCTAAACGCAGACCTACCGGGCTTATGGAGCTACGATAATTCGTTTCCATGTTGAGAAAACAAACAGCTTGTTCTGCAAACGAATCAAAACATTCATTCAAGGGAAGGTCAGCTGCATTACCAGGTAAGCCTGCCCAAAAATCTGGGGCGCTCCCTTGATCTCCTGCCGGGGTTGTCCATCGATTTGTGTAATGGCGGAAGCCGCTGCGTTGCGCAGGTCTTTTAGTTCCTGCTCATTATTTGTCCATACCTGGAGATTAAAGTGTGCCTTAACCGGTAACCTGCCCTGTGATATCGCTTCATTCAGGAAATCAGCAGTTGCATCACGGGCGATGGCATTTTCCTGGAATAGGCCGATAAGGACTGAAGACGAAGGCGTTTGCTTTCCAGCTTCTTCATGGTCAGCTGCATATCATCTATTACAATAAACTGGTTGTAGATATGATTGCAGTTTAAAAGCAGCCCCATTGGCGACGCAAAACCTACGGTAAAGCGCGTCCGCTCGCTGCTATACCGGTCGTAAGGCAGACTGCTGCCGCATTGTGCCGGAAGGTCTTCTGCATCTGCGAGAGTATACAGCTGCATGTAATTCTCACCGATCTTCCATTCCGGCTTAAAAACAATATCAGATAATGTGGGTGTACCTTTTGCGTTATCCAGGTAGAGATATGCCTCCAGCAGGCCTGCCTTATGCTTGCTGCCGGAAAGGGCATCTGCCTTCAGGCGCCAGGTGATAAAAGGCCTGTATCCGTCAACACCCTTTCAAATTGCCCCAGTACATCAGCAAACTCATAAATAGCCTTTGTGTCCACATTACCGGATATCATTCTTTTGCGAAGCAGGTTCGACATCACGGAGCTGGAAGGCTTTCTGCCCGCCGCCTTCTTGGTGAGCATCAGGTAACATTTATGATTCAGAAAGGGGCGTTCGTTGAAAAACATTTCGCTTGCCCTGGAAAGAAACGCTTCTGTCTCAAAGTCGGGTTGGTATCCTTCTTTGAAAAAATAGTCTTGCTTATGCAGCACCGTGTGCTTGGGCAGGAGTTTGATGGCCTTGATCCAGGCCTGGTGTAATTGTTCCTGCTGGTCGGCTCCGGTAGTAAATATCTCCGGTAGCGTCAATTCAAATACTGCGGTAAAATCCCTTGCTTAGATAAAATATAATCACGCTCGATTTTGTAAACGGGCAATAGACTAAGCAGGTCTTTGCGCACATCTTTATACTCCTTTAAATGAAGAATAGCTGCTATACCGGCGGTAAGGAGTAATATTAAAAATATAGTTGTCATTGATTTTTGTTTTGTGGTTGGAGCAGGTTATAGAGTCGTTTGGCTTTAATGGCCTCGGGTAAGCTGCGGTAAGCGGCCTCTTTCATAAGTCCATGAGCGCCATACTTGCGGGAGTAGCGATACACATAGCTAAACAGTGCAAACGCACACAGGCCAACTATAGGAAGCGTAATGAATGTTGAAAGCCCGGTGAGGTATAGAATAGCAAACAGTAACAGTAGCGCCACCAGGCCTACCGCCAGGTAAGCGATATACTGTGCTTTCAGACCCCGAAACTCAATCGGCTTATTAATGCCCTTGTTGATGGTATACTTGCTGGATGCCATAACAAGAATTTTATACGCCGAAAAAGCTTTTGAGCACTGTAGCAACGACCACCAGGAAAATGCAGGAGCCGAACCACGCTGCCGCTACTTTATTAGTATCCGGATCGCCCGAGTTCCATTTATTAAAAACCTTGACAGCGCCTACAAGACCGACTACGGCACCTACGGCATACATCAGGTTCGTTCCTGTAGAGAAGTAGCTTTTTACTTTGCTGGTAGCTTCTGTGATACCGGCATTACCATCCTGGGCAACGGCAGCAGCCGACAAAACAAAAGAGTGGTCATCATCAGCGTAGCGAGGCGCTGATGTCTTTTATTAACTAAAGACATAATGGATTTATTTAGATAAGAGGAAAGGAATTACAACACCGGCAAATGGTGTCAGGGCCAGATAGGGCGCAGATCAAGTGTGGTAAGCCGCGTACCACGGTACTCATAGAATTTATGGATCAGATCCTCGGTGATCGCCTCCTTAAAGGGCTGATATACCGATGGCTCAGCCGCCTGAATCTGCTCTTTGAGCAAGTCCAGCACTTCGGGTGTCGGAAGCCGGTGCCGGCTGCTGATTGTATCAGTTAACCGGCTGACCAGTTCGTCGAGCAGAGCATACTGCCTGGCCTGCTCCGCTTCATCGTCAAAATCATCATCGGCTCCAAAGGGCTCTTCTTCCTCTTCTATGGGCGGAGCTTTTTGCCCGGTTGGTGCCTGAGGGCTTTCAGGAGTCAGATCATCATCGTCAAACAAGACAGAACCCATAACACCATTGGTAACGGGGATAGAATGATTTCTGCGGGGATGGGAAGGTTTGGCCGAAAACCTTTTGAAGATGTCTTTTCTGTAATAAATGATCAAAATGATTGCGTAGTAAACCGCAGCTGCAACGGCTGCAATAATCAGGAACTCCGACCAGGTGATTGTTGAAAACATTTTTCAAATTTTTGGGGTGAAGAACAGATGCGTCATCTGCATCATTAACACCCCAAAAGTGGCATCGTGGAAAGCCTGAAACACTCAACCTGGGCACTGGTAGTGTTTTGTCTCGGAAGAAGTTTTGTAGTACTTAAGAAGAGAAAAAACGAAGCAAAAACGGGAAAGGCGCCCTTTCGGAGCGCTTTTTATTTTGACAGTTATGAAAAATCACCGCTTATTGTGCCGCTCGTCTGCTTCCCTCATCCCCGCATGATACCGGCTGATTAAAAGGTTCAGATACGCAGCGTCATCCTTTGCGAGTACATTTCCTGGCGCGACCGGTGCACATTGCTTAAATCTGTATTGAAGATAATTTCGAAAATCCTGGACAAGGCCTTAACCGTAATGTTCCCGTGGTTGATGCTTTTACTATATACCAGCGCATAGGTTAGCTGGTGCAAATAAATTTTCTTGTCGGTCCATTCAGCGGTAATACCATCGGGCAGCACACTGCTACTGCCTGCCCTGTGAAGTCGGCTATCCAGGTATTCGTTTAGCTTCTCGTAGGCGATAAAGCGGGCAAACTTCAAAGTCATGGGAGTGATATGCTGAAGATCAGAAAGTAATTCTGTTTCTTCGATATTAGTGGGGGCGGTGTTGGGTTGGACAAGAAAAATTCCCGATCAAAGGACTCGTCCCCGGTTATAAAATACCGGTAAGCCTGTAGGTTCTGCTCTACGTAGAGTCGAATTACTTTTTGCTCTTTCCGATATTGTTTGGTCCTTAGGCGCTCGGAAGGAAATGCGGAGGCTTCCAGTTGGAAAACACGATGAAAGAAAATGAGATATGCGTGAAACAGCGGGCTGATGGTCTTGTAATATTCAATCTCGTCTGCTTCGTTGGCAAAGCTGGCAGGTTGCAGTCCCTTCAGTCTAACCAGATACTCCTGGGCAATATGAAATGCAACATTGGACCGCTGTATAACCTTATCAGAAAGTTCAACGGCTGAGAGTTTGCTTTCAAGTTCACCACGAAGGTCTAAAAGTTGATAGATCGTATTGTCTTTCATAAAGAAAACTCCTTATACCAAGCCCAATACGCAAGTCGTGGCTGCAAAATAGAAAAATTTGCAACAGCCACACCGATTACAGGGCCATGGAAAATAATTTCAGTTATATCTACCAATGCTGGTAGATATCCTCATTTACTGCTAAAATATTACCTGGATAGAGCGAAGTCAATGTGTATTCGACTGAAAATTTTATCGGTTGATGACGCACGGATAAACGGACAGCGCTAAAAGAACATGTCCTTACCAAGAATTTTAGCAAAAATTCAGTCGTTCGACGGATTGTCTGATGATTACATAGCTTGTAATTTTAACTGTATTATATGTAAACAAATACATTTTTATGAAAACTCTACTCATCTTATTACTACCCCTGGTGGCCACTTACGGGATTTCATGTAGCAAATCGTCCGGAGCCGAACTACCCGACAGCAACGTTAATTTCATTCCGAAGGAACAAGCCAATCGAATGATCAGTAGCTACCTCCAGTCCGTCGGATACCCTGGTAAGGATCACGAAGTCCGTTCCTGGTTGCTGGACGCCGCAGCAATAAGAGAATATTTGTCTGATACATCAATCGTTAAATTCAAAGTTTTCCTGGGGCACACTATGGACTGGATCAATGCCGGCAATGGAGGTGTTAGACCCGGGCCAGGCGAGTTTCCAAACACATTGATACTTGTAGGGGTCAATAGACAAGGGAAGTATCAATTGGTGAGAGGAAAGGTAATGGATAATGCAGCACCTTGTCCTCAGTTATGTATGGATGTCGCACTGGAGTCTCAAATCGAATAATCAAGAACATGCTGCTCCGTATTATTATTCTGGTGGTCCTGGCATTCAGCTTTGCCTGTTGCTTGTGGCGGCTTGGTGGCCGTTCAAGGCCGCTACTGCTTATCGTGGTTTGGGTAGGTTTAACGCTCTTCAGTGAAATATCGGCCTTCTACCTGGCAGCGGTCTATCGCAACAATCTGCCGGTCTTCCATATTTTCGCGCCTCTGCTATTCCTTAATACGGTGATGTACTTTACAAGTATTTCACCCGTCATTAAAAATAACCAGATCGGACTATCCCTAGGTATTATAGGGCTTAGCGCATCTGTCATTAACAGCATTTACCTTCAACCTATCCATACTTTCAATTCAAACTTTTTGCTGTTCGGTGGTCTTTGCGTCTGCACCATGGGATTTATCGTGCTTGCCGAGTATGCAAAGAATTTTGATAGTCCGGCGCCCGCACACAATCCGCATTTTTGGATAACTGTTATATTACTCTTTCAGCAGGTAGGAGCCTACTTCATTTATATCCTGATCCGGTTTTTGAACTAAACCATGCCAACCCCGGTAACATCACCACAGCCTACTACATGCTCTGGATGATCGGAGTGATCAGTTATTTTTCCATCGGTATTGTATTTGTTTGTTTTCCTGTTAAAAAAACAATTTATGAGTGATGCCAGCCAGGTTGTAGTACTTTTTGTATATGGGTCACTTTTTGTAGTGCTGATTATCATAGTCATCATATTGCTTGTGTTTTTAACCCGGCATAAAACACGCAATTATGAGTTAAGGCTACAGGAAGTGCAACAACAATTTGAACAGGAAACAATGAAGACTAAGCTCGAGCTGCAGGAAGAGGTCCTAACCAAAGTATCCGGAGAAATACATGATCATATCGGACAGGTACTTGCAGGAGTTGCGCTGGCACTCCAATCTTTGGAGACAGAAAAGCTGACAGCGCGTGGAACACGCATCGTGGATGGGTCTGTACAACGAGTTATTACCGCAACAGAGGAATTGCGTAACCTGAGCCATCTGATGAGCGGCACGAAGGTTGAGGGCCTGGGACTAATTGAAGCGCTAAGGCGGGAGCTTGAGTTCTTGTCCCTGACTAAAAAGTTACACGTAAAATACCATCACTGCGACCGGCAAGCTTTCCCGGCCATCAGCAGACCAGCTATCATTCTTCTGTTCCGCATTGCCCAGGAAGCCATCAAAAATGTGATCAATCATGCATCGGCTGGCTTGCTGGAAGTAACAATCGACTACCTGCAAAACATGAACACCCTGGTAATGACGGTTAGCGACGATGGTAAAGGCCTTCCGCAGGCATACCGGGAAGGAATGGGGCTTAGCAGCATGAAACAGCGGGCCAGCTTACTTAACGCCCAATTAGAGATCGGCAATAGTTCGCTCGGTGGCACCCAGGTAACAATAAAACTTAAAACAGAATATAATGCAGACAAAAACAATCATCGCCATCGCGGATGATCATGATCTTTTCAGAGAGGGCATTAAACTGGTACTGGATAACACCGCTGATTTTCACCTGGCCTACGAGGTCAGCAATGGCCGTGAGCTTATTTCCCTATTGGATGAGTTGGCGGGCACCTCTTCTTTCCCGGGTATTGTATTGCTGGATATCAACATGCCGGAATTAAACGGATACGAAACCATGCAATTACTTGGCCAGGGTTACCCCGAATTGCCGGTGCTTGTATTAACTATGCATACTGTAGACTATAGTGTTTTAAGTATGCTAAGGCTAGGTGCGCGAGGTTTTCTACCCAAAAGTTCGAAAAAGAAACGTTCCTGGAAGCCTTGGCTAACCTGATGGCAGGAGATTACCATATACCACGAGAACTGTCCAAACTCTTCATTACAAGTCAGGGCAGGCAGGTAGCAGGCCTAACAGCAAGAGAGATCGAATTCCTCGGTTATTGCCACCAGGACATTTCTTATAAAGAAATTGCTGAGAAAATGATTTGCAGCGAGCGCACCGTTCATTCGTATCGGGACAAATTGCTTTTAAAGCTGAACCGCAAATCAAGAAATGGCTTGACTGCCTATGCTTATGACATTGGTATTATTACTGGTTAGCGACCGTCATGCATATTTCTGTTTATCCTTTTCTTCTAGTCCCCCTCCCGCTGAAGCCTGCATCTTATCCTCAAGCAGCAGGCGTGATTTAACCGGATCGGCTTCTATTTCCGCGATGCGTGTTCTTACCAGGTTGGTGATATCATTTTTTACGATGATGAAATGATCGGCAATCTCGTGCTCCGTTACTTTATTAGGGTTGGGGATATCTACAAATCTTTCAGACTCCGACTTTAAAGCCTGGTGATCGTTCTGAATCTGAGCGTGAAAGATCTTTTGCTCAATAGGTTGATCTGGATTATCAGCCACGATACCCACAAATTCGCCTGGCGACAAAGTAGCAATAGTGGAAGCCGGGATAGCGCTGTCCAGTTGGGTTGATTTGCTTACAGAAGTATCCTGCCGGTTAATACTAATGCTGTCACGCTGCTGCACAATTTTACCAAAACGCTCAGACAACTCTTTAGCCGTAGCACCAAAACTTTGACCGGCAATAATATTACCGCAAAGGTTCATCAACACATCTGCCTGCTCCTTTCCGTAGTCTTTGACTAATTGCTGATAGGTTTGAACGCAAAGTATATTGGAAATAAGATAGCTTCTGCAAACTGCTATAAAATTGTCAAGGCCGTTTAGAAAAATGCTAGGTAGCTCATCTATTATAATACTGCATTTATTCTGTCCTTTTTTAGGATGACTCTTATCAACCGGAAAACATAAAGCGAAAGCACTGCTCCATACGTCATCACTTTCTCCGGGTTATTAGCAGCACACACTATCTTTGGCGCTGCAGGATCATTGATGTGCAGCGAAAAGTCATTGCCGGTTAAAACATAATAAATGGAAGGCGAAGACAGGCGCGCCAGTGCGATCTTAGCAGACGCTACCTGTCCTTCCAACTGCTCCATTGCCCGGTTCTTAAAGGCGCTGATGAAAGGATTGATCAAAGCTTCAATGTCCTCATCTGTAGCTAAAATGGGAAACAGGTCCCGGTAGTCGGCCTGCATCAGCTCGATGGCATGAGGTAATGTACAGTACTTGCCATTCTGGTACTTTTTAAGAACCAGATCACCGCCGTTAGCAGATTGATAGGTGATTCAACGAAAAATTCGCCTTGTTTCTTGATCCAGTCGCGATTTAATCCCAGTAGTATAGTCCGCGATGCTTCAGTGGCATCTGTTATATCACGCATTGCCTGAGGCTCCAGCGGATTGCAGCGGTGCATTGGCGTATCGAAATTGATCACATAAAACTTAGGAGGTACCTTGTAATTGCCTTGGTATTTTAAAAGATAATTGTAAGCGATCCGCGACAGGTCATCGTATTTAAAATCGTAAAGGAACATGGAGAATCCTTTGCGGATTTGCTGCTCAATGACACTACGAACGACGTAATAACTTTTACCCGCTCCTGGGCTACCTAACACAAGGCAGCTTCTAAAGGGCGCGACATTAATCCAGCTATTTCTAAGCTTTCCACCATAACGGTAACGTGCCGGGAAGTTCAATGAGTATTCATCTTCCAGCAGTCGTTCCTCCTGGGGAAAGGTTTCATTTTCTTTATTGAAAATGTCTTTACGCAGTTTGGTTTTCAGCAAACGAGAGAGATAAGTCCCTCCTGAAATCATCATCAGATACCCTATTGAGGTGGTGATCATATAACCCGCTGCTACCCCGTTTGTACCACCCGGAACAAAAAGAAACAGGTTGGCCAGGAAATAAAGCGCCAGCCCGCAACCACAATAGGCAAGTGCGGCCTTTAGGTTGACCGTTCCATCTTTTTTGCCTTTAACCCCTAAAAGAAATATGATCAGCAGGACCAGTGAAGAGCATTTAGCGAGCATCACCGATTGAAAAAACGGAAGCCGCCTGATATTACCAACCAACCGGTCGGTGATCGAAGCCGTCAGTTCCCAGCTATTAAAAGCCGGGTAACAGATAATATAAAAGTGAATAAGGAGCACCACAATGCTCAATAACCGAGTGAAATCAATCACCGATCGTAGTCCTTGTTCGTTTTCGCCTGTCATTGCTCAATTTTTTTAAGTGAAAAAATTGAGAGGGTCGGTATAACAGCGAATCAAACCGGGCATCAACAGCAACACCGGATGATGCAAGCTCAGCGTTTCCGCTTGCGCTTATGGGGTTTACGTACATTAAAAGAAATATCCTGTTGCTGGGCTTCCAGCAGGATTTTAATACTATTAAGAAAGGGAGCCGCAAGAAATGCTCCCGGTAGGGTCAGCTTCGCTAATCCGTTAATTCCATTAACCAAGCTGGCCGTAAGATGGTGCCTGAAGTATTTTTCTATTTGCTGTGGAACTGTTACATAGGAAAAATCACGACTATCCTTTGTGCCAACAGTGAAGGATTCTGCATCAGAGTTTCCGGGAAGCAAGCGGAGGCCTTGATTGTAAAGCTGGCCGATAGTTACGGCGACTCCTGGTCAAAATCTATTTTTCCAAACGCTTTTTCAGACAGGACTTTATTTTTTTGGATTTCGCTATGGAGGTCTTTATCCTCCGTTTGGAGGCGTGCCAGCAGATGAGCGGCACTGTAATTTTCCCCAGATCACTGCCATTGAATACGGACATGGAGCGGTGATCGACAAAAGTGACACCATAAATACGTTCGGGGTTTCGCCTGAATACTACATCAATATTATCTGCCTTTAGTGCAGCTACCAGCCTGTCCGCATCCTTTACCCCTGTAATAGCTTTATCAATAGCATTCTTTAACGGCGTTTTAAAACGCCAACGCTGCTCGGCATTCTTTACAAATTTTTCCTCGAGGCTGGAAAGCGTTGGCTTACTATAGATGGCGCTGGCTTTAATGGGAACACCCACCTTATTACCTTTCGCGTCAGTAATAAAATAGCAAAGTCCCTTTGCGGCAAACATTTTACTATCCGGCTCGCCCCTGTCCGCAACCACGTTAAAGCTTCGAAGTACCGCATTTAACTCAGCAAGCGTTGTAAAATTATATTCTCTTACTACTGTCCTTACAATATTAGAAATAGTTTTCTTGGTTTCACTTTTGCCGTATAATGCAGCTTCCAGGTCAGCAGGTTTTAAATAAGGGCTGTCCTTCTCACGGCCTTCCGAGGATCAGCCCAAAGCGTTGTTCCATCTCCTTTCTTATTGGCTCAGACTTTTCCTTGCCTATATTATGAAGCGAAATGCGCTGACCATCTGATTGAATATTGGTGGTTACAATGTGCACGTGTGGGTGACCTGCATCTGTATGGCGGTACACCAGGAAGGGCTGCGTACCCAATCCGATTCCCTGCATATACGTTTCAGCGATCTGCGTCATTTTTTCATCTGATAGCTTTTCCGTGGGTTCGAAATTCAGCGAGATATGAACGCAATTTGTTTTTGCCCGACTATTGCCGGCGGCTAACCGCTCCAGCCGTAGCAGGCGCCCTTTAAAACTTAAATGCTCCGGCGACGCAGTATATCCCTGTGCCCCGATAAGTGTGGCTAACCCCTTCCTTACCTTCTCCTCATTATAATTAACAGCACCCTTTATAGATTTTCCGGTGACAATACGCGCTACCATCTTGCATAAATTTTATCAATCACCTCCTGAATACAATCAATTTTTGACAGCAGATCTTTCTGAAGTTCGGTGCAGGTCTTCAACCAAAATTCTTTGTTCGGGATGTCTGAGAGCTTATGTATACGCTTAACCACCTGGTTAAAATTGTTGGAGATGATCATTAGTTGCCTGCGGTTTTCAACCAGCTCTTCTATGGTTTTATCTCTTGACGGGTCTACAACAACCTGCCTGATAGCTTCGCCCAATAATACTGTTCGTGCATAATCACTTAGAGAACGGTTAAGCGTTTTTGCTGTCTTCTGGCAATTTTTTGATGCTCATTTTTGTAAGCCTTACCGTTAACCATTCAGTTCTCCGGTCGCTGTCCGGGGTTTGGTCATTACTCGTTTTCATTAGTCCATATGATTAAACTGACAGAATAACCGAGTTTCGAGCGTTATTCTTAAATCCTCCTGCGACTTCGGAGCGGGAGGCAAGAGCCGTTTGTGCCACAAACGTACATCTTGCTCCTTTCAGGAGGAAGGTAAACGGCTTCGCCGGGCTTCGCTTTTGCCGCCGTTATTAGCCCTGGAACCAGGCTATTCTGTCAGTATGATTAAAAGAAATAGTTATTCGATCTTGGGTCAGCTGAATTTATTAGAGTCCTTCCAAAACGAGGGCTAAAAGGGCCACAGGTTCTCGAAGAATTTTTCCACGCTGGCGATGGCCGACAGTACCCTGGCCGTGTGTTCGAGTGCCCATCTTTTTAGCTTTCAAGTAAGCGCGGGCATCAGCAGATATTGCTTCAATGCCGCCTTGTGTCACTTGCGTTGGAGACAGAAAGGGTACAAAGAAATGCAGATGGGTGTTGATCGTGTGTAAATTAAACCATCTGTATGCAGAGCTGCCCGCTACAGCAAGGGTACCCAACACTCTCTCTTTTGCCTGTGCAGAAAGTTCCTCACTGATGAATACTTTCTCTTTTAACGACTCAATATCTGCTATAAATTGTTCGTAGCTGGTGCGATCAGCCTGGTTAATCATCTTGAACAGCTGCACAAAAAAGGGATAATCCGGCGCTTTTTGATCCAGCATTTCCAGCGGACTAGCAGCCGTTTTATTGATGCTTACTAATAAAGCAGGTGCTACTTTTTGTATCAGGGCCACATCAACCGGATAGTATTTTGCATAAACCTGCATAATGATTTTGTGCGCCGGTTCGCTGTTACGAGTACGATTGTTAAGTGCATACACGAGCGCTGAATCTAACATCATGTTGTGATAAATACCGGTACTGTCGTAGGCATTTTTTGTAAGTCTTCCCGCGCTATTGGGTATAATTGCCAATGAATTCTGATCTTCCTGAACGGAAGTACTTTGTTTTTTCTGACAGCTGAGCATTGCAATCACGGTAACTGCCAGGAGCACTTTTGCTTTCATGTTGATTTGTTTTTATGGTGATAAAATGTTTACGGTAATTATGGAAACGGGACAAAGGGTTAGTTATCTATCAGAAGTCGATCATATAGTCGAATGCATCGTAGGCCCAGCTGCTGGCGGCGGCAGCTTCAGTTATAGCCGTTGGCAGATCATTCTCCGTTACAATCGTTTCTACCAGGGAAGAGATATCAGTCGACGCTGCTCCAACAGCTCTTATCAACTTCCAGAAAAAACTGCGGGATGCCGTGCGGCCGTCAGCGGAAACATTCAGCTCCTCATCATTCAACCAATAGTAGGTGGAATGCCGGGCAACAGAAGCGGCGGATAAAAGCAATTGTTTTTCCTTTTCCGAGAAGTTAGAACTGCTGAGAAAGCCGTCTTCCATTTTGACGATCTGAGCCTTGAAAGTCGAAAACTCGCCATTGTCTTTCACAGTTTTGACCTGCTTATAAATTCCAACGATAGCATTTTTGGCATCGCTGGTAATAGGCAGTCTTGACAAATTACCCAGATAACGACTGGCAGTGTCAGCAATAACATGATAAACAGCCTTATCCAATTGCTCTACGTTGGTATGGGTGCTGGTGTGTTTCATAAGGAATAGGTTACGTCCTCTTACAGTATTGTCGCCACCGCTCTCGAGATACGCTCTTACCATTGCCAGCAACCGGTTGTGCTCCTTGCCAACAAAATCGTAAGGATTTAAATGATTATCTGGCGATACGTTTTCCTGGGCAATTGCATGTCCGATTGGTTGAGATTGAGTGGCAGCTTCATTTATCTTTTCCTTTTTAGAGCAGCTTGCTATTCCAACCAACGCTGCCATAAAAAGCAATAATTTTAGTGTTTTCATTTTTTTGATTTAAAATGTTTGAAAAAAGTTTGTCCCGTTCTGTCCCGTTTTCCATAATATTTTGTCCCGCTTTTTTAAAGCGCATTGTTGAGTAATAATGGTTTGTAGAAATTTTTGTCCCACTTCTAAGCATTGTAGCGTTATGGGACAAAATCTTGGGCCTTGCTTCATCATTTGTTTTCATCGCCGCTCTTATCAGCATCCAGCCATCGATGAACTGTTGATTTGCTTTTGCCCAGGATCACTGCAATCTCCCGGAATGTTTTGCCTTGCTCCTGCAGGAGCCTTGCCATATCCTGCTGCTCATCTTTTTGCCGAATGGTCTTCAGACCTATATGCTCCGCTTCGTTCACATGCTCCTCCACCACTTCAAACCACATCGTCTCGGGGTTTAACCGCAGCAACTTGGCATCATCTGCTTCTTCAAAGTGGCGGGACTTTCCACGCTTTAATAATCGAAGGTGTTTGCTCTGTCCACTTTTTCTTAAAAAGAAATCTCCGTCCGAAAGATCAGTTTTAACGCCGCTGCCGGTTTGCAGATCGCTATCGCTTAAGAGTGATGAAGTGTGTTTTCTAAAATGATCGGTTATGACAATAGCTGTCTTTGAGCTTTCGCACAACGCGAGTAAAGTGTACATCATCCTGGTGATCTCCTTATTATTATTGGTATCCGTATCCGTAAAGGCCATCCTGAGATTATCGATAACGATAAGCACCGGCTTGATATGTTCTACGATCTGAAGAAGTGCTGGAAGATCTTCAGTCAAACTGTTCTTTGTGGTAAAGGCTCTGGCTTTAAACCGTTGCTCCGGCAAAAGGGGCAGGTATTTCTTAATTCCAACAACCGCCTGCGTATTGTTTTTTCAGACAGTTCATTGTTAATGTAAAGTGTATTACCGTGTAGGGTAATCGGCTCACCCAGGAACGGGCGGCAGCTCCGAAGCGACAGCCATACAAAGCTGCATACAGAAATAGGTCTTACCAACACCTCTTGGTGAGGGAAAGTGAATAAGTGTTCCTTCAGGGATATAGTGTCCCAACACAAGCTTCATCTCCTCCAGTAGCTTCGCTTCCTCTGCCAGCTTTGCAAATGATTTAAGTGTCGGCTTAAAGTAAAAGGATACTTCGTCTGTTATTTTTTTGTATTACCCATTGCCCCTCAATTGATAGCCTGAAGGAAGCTGAAGCCTTAGCTTTACCTCTATGGTTTGGGGGCGGGAAGCCAGTTGATACATCCATATCCATTTATTAGCGACCGTTTTCCAACTACGGATGGGCAGGCCTTTCTCCGTTTTCCATTTACCGCGTTGCTGGGAGGCAAAAATGCTTCTGCTGCTTTTCTAACCAGTCCCTTCTGGTCAAAAAATATTACGACTTCGTTAAGTGTCGGGATACAACCTGACGCTTTGCCTTTTGCGCTTTTATTCCTTGCCATAGTTGATTAGGATTTTCTAGAAGTATTTGGCTGCGAAGCCAGCAACCGGGTGATTTCGCTGGAGTCATAATAAAGCACGCCACCGATCTTAGTGAAGGGGAGTGCTTTTTTCTTACGGAGGATCTGTAATGTACTTGTCGAAATGTTGAGTAGCTTCTTAACTTCATGGCTTTTGAGCCATCGCTTGACCGGTTGTCCGTGAAACTCTTTGAGAAGTAATCTGATGTCAGAGAGAAGTTGCTGACGGAAATCATAAAGATCTCCGAGTGTAATGAGCCTCGTAGAAAGAAGCTCATTGCCTTCCCGGCCCTGGTGATAAACTGCTGAAGACATATCAAAATGTTTCCAGCAAAACTGGCTTCGCATAGTGCCGGAAACACTCAACCTGGGCACTGGTAGCCTAGCATTGAAGAAGCTTTCAAACGTTATTTGATTTAAATAAATCTGTGAAATTTAGATTCATAGATTGCTGGCTGTTGAGAAAAAATCTCAAATTTAGTACACGTAAATTATTGGAAATTAAAAGACAGTTTGCCTAAAATGAGACACATGACCTTTACAAATACTCAGCGTTGCATGCTCCGAGCACTATTAGAAAAAAGATTGAAAACTTATGATGAAGGGCCAATGGAGGTACTAAATAGAGCTGCTTCCAAACGACTTAATAGCTACTATGTCACACCAACCAGTTCTGCGCTAGACAAAGTTGTGAGGTTTGAATCTTGCCATTACAATAAGAATGAAAAGCTTTTTTGCATAAGTGTGACAAACGAACATTATGATACAGTACATGATGAATTGAAATTGTCAGCTATATCAGACTGGTTAAATATTACCGAACAACAGAGGGAAGTTATTGCCATTCTTGACGATTGTAAAGAGATATTGCACAAGTGCGGCTATTTTACGCTGCAGAGCATATTTCCAAAACCTGATCCTGATTTTAGATACGGCAATATTTTAAGTGCTTTTGACAAATTAAAAAAGAGCGATACAGTTTTTCTTTCCAGAACACAGCAGAACGATTACTACAAAATAGCTTTCGTCCATAACAATGAAGAATACCTACCGTTTGAGTTCTCCCAGAAAATTTCCTGGCGAAACTTAACGTTTATTAGGTTCGACGAGACTTCCGCAGAAACAATCGGGAGAACAAAATTTGGTATTATTGCTTCGAAGGCAGAAGCACGAGAGCTATTAATGTCGCCCTTTAGCAAAGGTCACTATCAGCAAGAAACAATCGACACCATTAGCTTCCTGCTTAACTAGCCAGGTTACAACCGCATTAGCTATCTTTTATTAAACGGAACTGAGTAGAGGATGTTGAAGTCGAAAAAAGCTGAAGCAAATAGATATTCACAGTGCACCCTAATATTTAAAGTTAAGGACTATGATAGTTGATGAAATCTATATGAACATCGGCCAGAGCATTATGAATGCTATAGAGGAAGTTAATTGGACCACTGCACAGTTGAATATTGAAATTGTCGGAACGGGAGTTGTAGGATATACCGGGAACTACAAAATCGGAACAGAAAAGCATGACATCTCCATTAGGAAAATCCTCGGGAAATCAGAAACTGGATCAGGGAGTTGCATCAGATAACAACTGAAGGTGGTAGCAATAAATGGAATAGGGCAGTTTTCACTTTGACGCCCGACGGAAAATTCGATATGGAATTTACCTGGGATCAAGAGTTGCAAGATGAAATTGAAAGATTGGCTAAAACTTAAAAATCACCAAGCAAATCTTCAAACATTTGTGTATGAAAACTATTGATGAAATCTACCAATCTATATCTAATAATATCCTCAATGTAATTGACGGAACCTTCAAAGATGCGCTATTGTATATTGAGGTTATTGGAGAAATGGTAAGCTTCACTGGAACGTTTACAACCGCTGGAAATGTGGAAAAGCAAATTGATGTGGACGAGTTTGATTTTGAATTAACCTTCGACCTGTTGGAATTGAATGCAATAACTACTGAGGGCGGTAGCAACAAATGGAACAGAGCTATTTTTAAGCTGTTATCAGATGGAAAATTTGATGTTAGAGTTCATTTGGGATCATGAGCTACATGATGAAATTGAAAGACTGGAGAGAAAATAATGAGATTGCAAAGGATGAAATTCTTCCTAATTTAAAATAGTAATATGTTGATATGACTGAATTTATTGTAGATGGAAACCGTTTACTTTTTGCGTATAGTCCGGACAACGGTGACCCTAATTGGGTGCGTAGAGAATTGGATAAAGAAGGAGAAGTATGGATAAAAAGGACATACACTTTTAAAAGCAGTGACATTGTGTTAATGCAGCAGGAATATGAGGACGATTCCGAACCAGAGGGCATACTGAATTTTGGCAGCGACGACGAGCTAATATACCTACATTTTGCAGATATTGATGGTGACTATTTTAAGGTAAGAAGAGGCGTACTAACGGAACATTTTGATATTTATTTACACGTTGATGTAGCAGTTAAACCAAAATTTTTCGCGGCTGACGCCAACGTCTCAATTTTCGGATTAATTAGTTCCTTATCGAGAAATGACTTCTATTTGGGAGGCGATGCCGAAGGTGCGGTTCCTTTAGAAGAGTTTGAAAAATTAATAAAATTCTTTCCTACCTCTTATGAACGGAGACGATATGTAGAAGCCCGAGTTGCTTCAGTGCTGCGCAATTATATGGACGGTGTTAAAGACGCTGAAGCAAAGTTTGAGCGATACTTAAATACAAAACTTAGTAAGCGCGGCACGAACTTAACCAAGACTTTTAAAGATGCGGAGTTATTAAAATACCATACTATACTGGAAAAACTGAGGGCGATGCTAAAAGAAGAGGCGCAGTATAACGAACGCCAATGGCAAGAAGAAATATTGCAAATTATATTGCTTCTATATCCAAAATATCTTTTCGTTTTTAAAGAAGTTCCGGTAAGAGCTACAATCGCAGGTGATGTAAGAGAGCGTTTCCTGGATTTTTTACTGGTAGATAATAATGGTAATGTTGATATCGTAGAAATTAAGCGACCTTTTGAAAAGGCTATCATCACTGGAGAATACTACCGGAATAACTATATTCCATTGCGTGAGCTTTCAGGAACGGTAATGCAGATTGAAAAATACATATACTATCTGAACCGGTGGAGTGAAGCCGGAGAGGACTTTTTAAACGTCAAATACAAAGATGATCTTCCAACTGGTTTTGAAATAAAAATCACGAATCCTGGTGGAATTATTATAATGGGTAGGGAAAACAACTTGTCTATTGATCAAAAAAGAGATTTTGAAGTAGTAAAGCGCAAATACAAAAATGTAATTGATATTATCACCTATGATAACTTACTGGAACGCCTTCGCTTTATGATCGAACAAATAAAAAAGTTATAAGCATTCTGTTCTGGTGGAATCGTTCCACCCTTTTTCAAAGACCTCCTGAAATTATTGCTAACAAGTTTAAACGGAAAATATTATATCTCTTCATTCTATCTAACAGAATATCGTCCAATGATAATGCTCCATTTTAGTACTTTTCTTATATTGTACTGTCGTTGATAAAAGAAAGCGAAATGGACACAATAGATATTTGGAAAGAACAGTTTAATAGAATCTACAGCAAAGCTGCCTCGAGAGTTCAAACTTATCGGGAAACATTTAAGGCTAAGAATAACTTTTCAAATCTCACGGAGGTTGAAAAGAGGGATATGCTTATTAAGGAAGCAGACGATCTGCAAGAAAATATTGAAAAACAAAGCTCACTAGAGTATTTCGAAAATTTCAACGAGAAAGAAACTTTATTCGATATATACTTTTCAATATTCATGGAGTATGAAATCGATGATGAAGAGAATTTATTGGAAGGCGTTACTTTGGCGGGAAAGAGGGCCTATATATTTGCCGAGTTGGCTCAGTATGAACAGAAAGAGTCAAACAATCCAAGATATGACTTTAAGGATTTCTTAAACGGCAAAATAACCGGTTCAGTAGACCGATTGTATTACCAAGAGGGTGCGATTACAAAAAGATTTCGATAAGATTCGAAAATGGCAGGCAGAAAAATTGATGGAATTAGTAGAACTGGATAAGAATGTCCTTGTAAAGACTTTTAAAAAGAAATACGAATCATCAATAGATCCCAAGTTGTTGCTAGAAATGGAGTTACAAAACTTAGAAAGGCTTTTTGACATAAAAGAAGATTGTACTGCAGAAGACGTAAAAATAATTCTCGCATTTTGGAACGGCGTCTATATAGAAGGGGAACAGCTAACAGAATGGAAAGACTACTTACATAAATACCTTTATGGAAATTATGATTTTGATTTCGTTACACCACACTCAGTAAATATAATTAAACATACTCACTCACTTGGGTTCCTAGCAATGCCAATCGGTCCTCCGCCTATTTCTGTCTTGACCTTTCATAAATATTGGGAATGGTTGAAAGTTTTCAAAGAAAGTTCAAACAGCATTGAACCGGCCAACAGGCTTGCATTAGAAGAACTATTCGATCATACCTTTGCAGCCAGCGAAATTGAGGCAGAACTAATGGAAAACGACTTCGTTAATAGCTACAATGCTGAAAAAATATCGGAAGATGAGTTAAAAAAGCTTTTGCAGACAAGATACGACGAGCTACGCAATGAAGTCAACACCTTGAGGCATTTATATTACTATGACAATGATGAGAAGTTAGATGTTCTAAAAAATATGTTTGTCTTTCACGCATATTTTAATGGCAATCTAGAAAAGGAGGCAAGCTTTTTAAAGAAGAGTCTATCGTTAAAGAAACATGTTACGTACATCCAGTGGGAACTGGATGATGCATTTAAGCAGCAGACGTTACTTTATTTGGAGAAAGAGGATGACTTTAGGCATATTGAGTTAGCAGGACTTATCGACAGAATAGCATTAGATAAAGAAAAAAGTGACGCTTTTAATAAAAAGCTTAGTCTGTTACATGGACAGTTTGAGCACTCTACACTCCCTGTCGATTTTATATTTGCAAACTTGCGGGATGCTTTTTCGGAATTCTTTGTTGAGTGCATGAATAATCTTTCAACAGAGTTAAACAAACTTCCTCAAACAGAAAGAATCATATTCATCCACACCCAATTAAAAGACCTTCAACAACGGGAGTTATTGGCAGAACTTAATAACTACAGCATTGGAAGAATGTCGAAAGTGTTAAAAGAGTACCTGCTTATAGAAGCCAATTTCCTTAAAGAAACATCCAATATCAGTTTGCTGGAACAACCGGTGACGCCAGCTAACAAGCTTGTTTCTTCACCCTCAAAACTTTCATTTGGGTATAAGCAAAGAGGTGATATTAAAAAACTTGAGAGCATTTATACGGAACTAACCCGCAACTTCAATTTTATTAATGAAGATAAAACAACACAACGCCAATTCATCGAGGTTTTCACTTCCAACGATTTAGGCCAGCTGTCGCAGGAAATTCACAGTGGCTGCGATACAACTCTATTTGCTTATATCATTAGCAAAATGAAACCTCTATTTAAAAACGGGCTGTTTACCGTAATTGGTAGATATAGAATGTTCTTCTCTGATAATGGAAATACATTGACGGCTTCAAATCTATCTAAAAGCAAGCATTCCAGTAAGAATATCAACAGTCCGGCAATTGATAGTTTTTTCAAACGATTGCTTTAAAATGGTAACTATAGTAATATTTCTTACCATTACCTTACTTTCTTACTCTTTTTCTTTTCAGCGAGCTTGAGATTTGTTCCAAATAATTTTAAATTATGAAGGAGCAGAAGTTATTACTACCGGCATATGGCCTTAAAAGAAGTTTTCTTAAGGAGAATCTCCAAGACAAGAATCCTGACATTCGAAGAAACTTGTAGTTACGTAGGCCTGACTAAAGGTCAACTATTTCATTTGGCAGCTTCCGGGCAAATTGCCTGTCTCCATCTAGGCAATGGAAAAATATTCTTCAGTCAGTATGAAATACACAAGTGGTTAATGGGGTCAAGAACCTCGTCGAGTATGTGGAGCATAGCAGATATCTGCAATGTTTCGAAATGTTTTCTTGTATCGCTTTATCAGCTATTGCGCATTCTATCACTGTTTTAGCAAGGTTAAGCGAATGATGATAGTTCTTTTTGTAGTAGGTTTACAGAATTCTAGCAAATAAAATAGAATTCAAAAAATGCAGTCAGATTATATAAAGTCAATTTTTGAGGATTATTTGGCACGCGAGGCGACAAATTATGCGCTACTTATTAATGGCGTATGGGGAAGTGGAAAAACCCATTTCTGGAAACACGAACTTGAAAATATCGCGTTGGCAGCTAACATCAAACCAATATATATATCTTTAAATGGTGTTGCTAAAACTGAAAACTTGGGGCGAACACTATTTATCAGAATGCTGCCGTATTTGCAAAAGGATGGGAAGTTTACTAAGTGGGCAAATTTAACCGGTAAAATTGTGGAGGCCCTTTCGAAAAGTATCATTGACGGAGGAGTAACTGATCTGCTAGCTGGAACCGGGGTAGATATTGTAGACTATAGCAAATACATTGTTTGCCTTGATGACCTAGAGCGCTGTCAGATTCCAGTGAAAGAGCTACTTGGATTTATTAATAACTATGTCGAACACAAAAGCCTTAAGGTAGTTATACTTGCTGATGAAAGTAAACTCAAGACTGCAGAAGAGGAATATGATGCCATTAAAGAGAAAACAATTGGCCGGGTATTAAACTTTCAACTTCCTCATGAAAAAATATTTCCCCAATTAAGCTCATCCTATAAATCGAACACAGATTACTATAACTTCTTGAAAAAGTGTAGCGCAACTATCACAACACATTTCAGTGATTTTGGTCAAAAGAATCTCCGTGTGATGTTGTTTATTCTGGATATTCTTGAAAGGTTACAACCGTTCTTAAAGGACAAAAAGGATTTTTGTGCAAATGAAGTAATTTTTCTTGTTGTTTCTATATCCTGTGATTTTAAAGAAGGGAAGTTGCAGTCAAATAGCTATAACGATTTTAAAAAACTTGATGAATTAAACTATTATTTTTTTGCAAGATACCTCGCGAATGCCCCAACCGAAAACGAATCTTCCGTTATAGAAGGGCATAGTTATGTAAAGTATTTCTCAGAACGATACTTGCAAGGAAGAGTTGAACAATTTCATTTCTACCCTTCAGTTTACTCTTTTATACTTTCCGGGTATCTTGATGAGCATAACTTTCGGGAAGAGTTAGCTAATAGAAAATCACCAGAAGTATTACCGGAAACCATTGCATACGCGAAACTCATCAACTATAATTTTAGAGATTTAGAAAATACAGAATTTAATCACTTAGTAGAAAAAGTAATAGATTTTGCGAAGCGCGGTGCGTATAGCTTGTATGACTATGCTCAAATTGCCGATTTTTATTTTTTCTTTTCAGACAGAAAAATCATTTCATTGACTTATGAAGATATCTGGACTTTCATTTTGCAAGGCTTGGAGGCAGCAGTTGAAAAATGAAATAAATACGGAGCACTTTGGGAATCTAATGCATTTTGAGAAATCAAATCCTGAAACGGAGAAGGTTAAGAAAAAAATCGAAGAGTTGCATAAAAACATACTTGCTGCTCAGCATAAAAAAGAAGGTCACCATCTAATAAATGCTGTTAAAAGCGGGGATGCCGAGGCTATTAAAAAAGTATTTAAGGATCATTTTTTAACAAGTATATTAATAGTTAATATTGATATCGAGGATTTGGCAGAAGCAATAGCAACTGCTTCCAATAAAATACTGAATTTGCTTAACGACTTATTTGAAGAAAGATATCGCTCTAGCAATATCGGAGAGTTTCTAGCTAACGATATGGACAATCTCAATACATTGGCTAAATATTTAAAAGATAAAGTAATAAATAGAGAGATAAAAGAGCTCCGAGATTTTCTATTTTCGTCATTGATAAGTGTCGTGAACAATGCTATAGGCAAATTGCAAGCGACAGCAAAAGTCATATGAGGATTCTAGTGTTATAGTATAAATAAATTCCTCACCGGGGTGTTTCTGTTCTGCAGCGACGCGATGTCAAATGGACACTTATACAACGTTAATCCACAACAGAAAAAAATACGACAGACATGTTGATGAAAGCCACATAACAAGCTATGTGGCTTTTTACTTTATGCTATCTGCTTAAGACCGCCATTAATGTAAAGTAAGTCTTCAACACGCATCATATTTCTGCTGATTTTCTTTTTCGTAACGGCTGCATAGCGCTCCGTTTCCCGAGTTGATCGGTGGCCGAGCATTTTACTTACCGTCGGAAGTGGCACATCATTTTCCAGGCATATAGTAGTTGCAAATGTATCTCGCCCCATGCTGCATTCTAAATCTTCCGGGATAAGCTTGGGTACATCGCAAATTGCGGAGATCGTTTTTAGTGTAGAAGTTAAGACTTAATCTGACAGTTGGGGTTAATTTAGAGTAACGACAAACTAAATTAATAACCCCAAGTCAGATCATGAATTCTGCAACTAAGTTAATCAAATCCAGAGTTGGCTTACTCAATTTAGCCGAACAATTGAACAATGTGACTCGTGCCTGTAAGTTAATGGGCACCAGCCGCGACAGTTTTTATCGTCTCAAACAACTCTATGAGACCGGAGGAGAAGAGGCACTCAGAGAAATAAGCCGTCGTAAACCCATTCCTAAAAATCGTGTAGACCCTGCAGTAGAGGATGCTGTAGTTAAAATGGCATTTGATTTTCCAGCCTATGGCCAATCCAGAGCATCTAATGAACTTCGGAAACAGGGTATTTTTATTTCAGCGGCTGGCGTTCGTTGTGTATGGCAACGACATGATCTGGAGATTTTTGAAAAGCGCCTGAAGGCTCTGGAAGCTCGTGTGGCTCAAGATGGCCTGATCCTTACGGAAGCTCAGGTTATAGCGATGGAGCGGAAAAAGAAAAAAACAGGAAGCCCATGGCGAAATTGAAACTGAACATCCAGGTTATCTCGCTCTCAGGACACCTACTATGTTGGCACGATTAAAGGTGTAGGTAGGATCTATCAACAAACTTTCATTGACACCTATAGCCGCGTAGCTTTTGCAAAGCTTTATACAAGCAAACATGCTATTACCTCTGCCGATATTCTCAATGATAAAGTCCTTCCATTCTTTGACGAACATGAAATACCAATGCTCAGAATACTTACTGATAGAGGAACTGAGTTTAACGGAAGGCCCGAAAATCATGAGTATGAATTATATCTACAGATTGAAGGCATAGATCACAGCAAAACGAAAGTGCGCCATCCCCAAAGTAATGGAATTTGCGAACGCTTACACCGTACCATGCAGGATGAGTTTTATGCAATCGCCTTCAGGAGAAAGCTCTATCAGGATCTTCAAGCTTTACAAAATGATCTGGACGAGTGGCTGGATCATTACAACAATGAGCGACCTCACACTGGCAAATATTGCTTCGGTAAAACTCCCATGCAAACATTTAAAGAATCGCTTACCTTAGCCAAACAAAAACTGCTGGATCAAGTGAGTCCAGCAGCCTAATTAATTTAATCTGTATCCCTTTTGAAAATTTAAAAATTAGTCCCTGACTGTACGATCAAGTACTAACTATTACATTTTTAGATTCCTGTTAAATGCCTGGTTCGTTGGAACCGGGAAAAGTTTACCACCAATAACCCTGCAAGGATGATCGTTGAATTTTTCAATTATTTCAAGAGCAGTAGGTAACAAGGGTACCGATTCATATATGCCCCGTTGTCCTCAGTCTTTGCGCGTTTAGTTGCAATCCATTTCTTTCCATCCTGCCCGATAAATATGTCGCTGATTTCTAGCCTTCTTAATTCTTCGTAATGGTAACCGGTGAAACACATAAAAATAAACATGTCACGGTATTCATTCAGCTGCTCGTTAAAATCCGTCTCAATAAGTTTCAAAACAGCTTCCAGCACTAACGGCTTCGGCATAGGGTCAATGTACTTACACCGATACTTATGTACTGGATTTTTTAATTGATATCCTTTATCTACAGCTCTATCAAATATCTGCTTAAGCAGTTTGATATGCCGCATTGCGGCGTTGTTCTGACAGTCATCAATAAGCAAAAGATACTCGTACATTTCGGAAGCGTAACCTATATCTATTTTTACTGCCGGAAAGAATGTGTTCTTATAGGTATACCAATTAAAAGATTTGATTTTCTCTTTGTCGCAAGGTATCTTTTGGTAGTACTGAACTTACACGAGCCAGCTATTGATCTGTGAAGGTAATAGAGTAACAACTCATAAGTTATATCAAGTATTGAAATATCTTCTGTCTTGCATTCTTTAAGGAAGGTTTTAACTGACTTGGCATTTTCTTCAATATCTTTTTTAAGAGTAGTTTTTGCCTGTACAAGTATTCTCAACCTTTCCTCCTTAACTAAAGGATTTTTTAGTTTTTCAATTGCTGCAGCTTCTTTAAAGTACTCCTTGGTTCTCTTAATTAGGCCTTCGACACCCTTAATCAAAGTAACGTTTTCCTGTCCTGAAGCTCGGGCGTTTTTAGGCTTGGTTGATTGACCGGGCGAGGCTGCACGTCTATTAGGCTGGGATAGTTCTTGAAAAGCATTTTTAACCTCTCTGAGGTCACTAGCTCGCCTTTTAAAACGAGCTGATCGTACAGCTTCACTAAGGTTGCTTTGATGTCGGTAATCGCATTATTAATGGCACGGACATCCGGTGTTCTTCCGGTAACAATTTGTTTTTTGCTGTCCCAATCGTTTGGACGGCATTTCTGTCCGGATGGAAAATCCTTCCTCTGTTCGTCAATAGTAATTCTTGTGTAAATGGGCGCTAAATCAGAGGTGGCGCTGGCGCGTTTGCGGCTCGGGTAAAACAGGATCGAAAGCCTTTCATTAACTTTCATAAATGAGAATTTTTAAGATTAAAAATTGCTCACCTTATCCAATCCTGGCGGCCAAAAAGGGGACCTAAATTTAGCTTTGAAAAATGGTCCCCGAATTGGTCCCCTTTTTTTAAGCTAGTTTAATATCGGTTCGGTATGAGTTTTTTTACAAGCGGCTCCGTATCATTAGTTTAAATAAAAACAGCACTCAATAATGAGTGCTGTCTGTGATTCCGCTGGGGCTCGAACCCAGGGCCCCAACATTAAAAGTGTTGTGCTCTACCAACTGAGCTACGAAATCTCCTAAGGAGTCCGGTGGGACAACCTCTTGTTTTCCCGTTTGGGAGTGCAAATATAGAAACCCTGAGCCATTGCACCAAACTTTTTAAAATAAAATCAAACTTTTTTTTCGTCAGGGCAATCGTTCAATGGAATATCCCCGGCCTGTAAGCACATCAATCATCTCACTTAAGCGATCGTAGAACTTGTCCTTACGGCGGGGATCCGTACCTAAATGTATCAATATGCAGTTTCCGTTCAACCCTTGCTCTTGCTCCCGGTGCAATAGTTGCTCCAGCAAGCTTTTACTACTACGGTAGTTGTACAATTCAGGCCAGGTATAATCTGCATTGGTTCCTGTGCCCGGCGTAAAATTAATAGCCTGCAATCCCTTCTCCCTTAACCACCGCACCGTTTCTTTATTATACCATTCGTAAGGCGGCAGGTACCACCTCCCCTTAGCTGCGCCGGCCTTATTTAATGCCAATAAAGACCGGTCCAAATCATGCTGAAACGAATCCCTGGTTACCAACAAAGAATCTCTTTTAGTCCAGTCAGCATATAATAAATGACGATCAGAGTGAGAACCCAGGTAGTGCCCCTCCCGTATCACCCGGCCAACCGTATTTTTAAATGCCGGATTGCGTAAGAAATCGCCTGTAACAAAAAAAAAATTACCTTTTACTTTTTTAACCTTCAATACATCCAGTATCTTTTTACCCCTTCACCGAATTCATGGGCAGAAAAAGAAGATAGATCTTTTTCTCTTGAGGCCGGAGCTTTACAACAGCACCCTCGGCATCATATACTTCATTTCGAGAAGTGTTGTTTTGAAGCGACGATAAATAATAGCTCAGGCTGGCAGTACCATCCATGGTGGGTTCATTGGTAGCATAATCGCCGAAATCGTCATGATATACTACCAGGCTCGACTGAAAATCCTTAAACTCATCTTCCGCATACAGCTTTATGCCGATCAGTTTATTCCAGATACTGCCATATACCGGGCCATCAACCAGGCCACCAGGTATCTTGTATTGATACAGGTAAGTAAAAGCCGAATGAGGATCTTTAGGCGCCACGCCTGATTCAGGTAAATCGCATATCATGCTCGTACCCCATGGGTTGCAGCCTAATAACCAGTCTCTCAAAGCAGCTTCCTGCACGTCATAACGGGAGTCACCTGTAAGTTTTTATATAGGCTCATTTGGGTTAAAATGCCTGCTACCAGGTTATTAGAACACCATATAAAAGGCACGCCATTTAAAAACGGGTTGTTGCTGCCCCGTGTTACTACTTTATCGATACCTTGCCGCATATAGGAGATATATTCTTCCCTGTGATCTGCATCTAATTGTGCGCCCCAGTAGTGGCCCAGGTTAACAAAGGGATACCATTGGTAATGATTGGCCGTATCGGCTCCCATCCATGGGGTAACCGGCTCCATTCGGGCATATCGAATGCCTTCATCCAGGTATTGCTTTTGCCTGGTTAACTGGTATAAGGAGAGCGCCGCCAGCTCCATATCGTCGGCATCGTTATCTTCTGCATATATATAAGGCGCTTTCACAGATAAAGTTTGTGTATTACCGGGGTACTGCCTGCCAAACGCATAGGCATCAAGGGCTTTTGCAATAAGTGTTTTCGCAAATGCGGGATAAAATTGTTTCATCACTATAGCACCCAAAGCAAAAGCCGAGGCGAACTTACCTGCCGAAGAAGCCACGCCCCGTGTTTGATTTTTATACTTTTCGCCCTGGGGCTGGCCCGTTATAAAATAAACCGGTCTTGCCAGTCCCTTACCGGGCCCATACTTCACGCTATCTTTCGTAGGAAGCCGTAACCCCGTATGATCCCGGTCATCTGCCAACTGGTTGTAATATTCACCTTTACCCGGGTTCATCTTTACCAGCCAATCAAGGCCCCATTTGGCTTCATCAACAATATCCGGAATTTTATTAGCGCCTTCATTTCCCCAGGCATCATAATGATCGGAAAAACTTCCGGGGTTTTGCGTATAGGCAAACAGCATCTGGTAAGTAGCATTAGCCGAAGTGGGCAGGTACTGCAAGTAATCAGAAGCGTCGTGCCAGCCGCCCGAAACATTGATATAGGTGGAATCCCTGGCCTTGTCTTTATGGTACACGATAAATCCATCCTGCCGGTGGCAGCTATCCTTCAGGAAAGGATTATAGCCGCTTCGTTGCTGCCGCATATACTTTAATATGAAGTCGGCTGTTCCGTTATACACTTTGTTATGAATACGAAAAACCGGGGACTTCACCAGTCCTGCTTGCAGGTAATAAGCGCCTTCTTGGTGGAATGCGGAGAAAGGAAGCCGCCAGCTTTTTTGAAATGCCCCGTATGCGCCTGTAGGCACCGCTTCCCCGTCCATACCGATTTACCCGTACCGGCATCTATCAAAGAAAAACCACGAAAGGTTAGCTCTTCCTTAGATACCAATACAGCCACCTTCACATCCCCTCTGCATATCCCAACTGGTTAACCCGTATCCATGCCTGCTGCCCGGCGCTGTGCAAGCAATATAAACAGGTCCACCATAAACATATTGATCGGATCATGATTTAATATTTGAAGCCAATTTACAAAAAAATCAAAAGGGCCGTCTATATTGGTTTTTGCAGTTTTATAAGTAGGTTTGCCAAAATCATCTTATCCTGTTTCAATGAATGCCCATTTCAAAGACAAAGTAGCGGTTATAACCGGAGGTACCGATGGCATCGGCAGAGCACTTGTTGAGGCCTTGCTCAGCTACGGCGCCAAAGTGGCTACCTGCGGGCGCAGTCACGACAAGCTGTATGAATTACAGGCACAGCACCCTTCTCTGCCTTTACATACCCTGGTAGCCGACGTGAGCCAGGAAGCTGATTGCAAAAATTTATCGATTCTACTTTAAAAGTATATGGCAGGATTGATCTTTTGATCAACAATGCCGGTATCAGCATGAGAGGTTTATTTAAGGAGCTGGAGCTGGATGTAATTAAAAAGTAATGGACGTTAATTTCTTCGGCGCTGTTTACTGCACGAAATTTGCACTGCCTGCCCTGGTTGAAAGCAAGGGCACGGTGGTTGGCATTTCATCCATTGCAGGCTACAGGGGATTACCGGGCCGAACCGGCTACTCCGCCAGCAAATTTGCTTTACAGGGCTTTCTGGAATCATTAAAAACAGAATTGAAAGATGACGGCGTGCATGTAATGTGGGTAAGCCCGGGCTTTACGGCTTCTAAAATAAGAGACCACGCATTGAATGATAAGGGGAGCAACAAAAAGAAAACCCGATGGACGAAGGTAAGATGATGACTGCTGAAGAATGTGCTGTGTTATTGCTGGATGCTATCAGGAAAAAGAAAAGAACCCTGGTATTGACATTTACTGGTAAAGAAACCGTATTCCTAAATAAGTTCTTTCCGGGCCTGGCAGATAAGCTGGTGCACAGGTTCTATTTTAAAAATAAAGAGCTTATAAAATAGGTTGCAGCAGCAGGCCTTATAACAAAAGGCGCAAATTAATATCGTATAATAAAAAAATAAATAAATTGCACCGCAAAATTAAGAAGCGGATCGGCACTAACTCCTAAATGAACTTTGTAACACTTACATCAGATATCGGGCATAACGACTACCTTATCGGGGCCATAAAGCTCAACTGCTGCAAGCGAGCAATGATCTGCAACTGATAGATATTTCCCATAATATAGCGCCTTTCAATTTCCCGCAGGCTTCCTATGTTTGCAGGGTGCTTTTAAAAATTTCCCGGAATTTACTTATCACATCATACTGGTTAACCTGTTCGATAAAAAACCTAAAAATCTCTTACTGGCCTTTCATAAAAACCAATATATATTCTGTGCAGACAATGGTTTACTGAATATGATACTGGAAGAAAAGCCGGATATGGTAATGGGTATTAAGCTGGATAAAGCTGCTAATAAGAATACGCTGTACTGTACCAAAGTGATTGCAGAAACCATTACACGTTTAGCCAACGGAGAATCTATTCAAAAGATAGGCATCCCGGATGTTTCTTTTGTAGAGAAAAACCCGCTATTACCATTAGAGAGTAATAATTTTATTGAAGGACAGATCATCTTTATCGACAACTTTGAAAATGTAGTGGTAAATATCACCAAAAAGCAGTTTGAAGACCAGCGCCAGGGCCGTGGGTTTAAGATAGTATTCCTCAGGGATGAAGTGATCAATAAAATAAGCGAGTCTTATGCCGATGTTCCCGAAGGTGAGAAGCTGGCGCTGTTTAACAGTGCCGACTATTTGGAGATTGCGATCAACAAGGGAAATGCCGCAGGGCTCTTTGGCCTGAAAGGCTACTCTGACAAAGCCAGCCGCTCCTCAGTTATTATGCAAAACCAGCTGCTGTACCAAACGGTAAAGGTTTATTTCGAATAGGTTCCGATATTTTTTATAGCTCTGCCGTAATCCAGCAATGCATTAATATGGCAATAAAAAAACCTTTCAGCTTACTGCTAAAAGGTTTTAAAATCGCTTAAAATATTTTTTAGAATGCCGCCGGCTTCAACCTTAGCCCTAGCGTTTCATCTAAGCCAAATACCAGGTTCATATTATGTACCGCCTGCCCGCTGGCACCTTTTAAAAGATTATCCAATGCCGAATGCACTACCAGTTTATTACCGGCTTTTTCCAAATGAATAACCGCTTTATTGGTGTTTACCACCTGCTTTAAGAATACCGATGTTCTGCTTACCTGTGTGAAGGGATGGTCTTTATAAAAATCTTCAAATAATGGGTACAGTTCTTCCAAAGCCAGGTCGGTAGTAACTGTAGAACTCACAAAAATACCACGGGTAAAATCACCGCGCCAGGGCACAAAGCTCAGGTCAAAATCGGTATTATCGCCCTGCAACTGGTGTAAAGACTCCCTATCTCGCCCAGGTGCTGATGTGTTAAAGTTTTGTAAGCCTGTATATTATTCGCTCTCCAGCTGAAGTGAGAGGTAGCGCTTAACGACTGACCTGCACCGGTACTACCGGTTATACCTGTTGTATAGATATCTTTCAGTAACCCTGCCTTTGCCAGGGCAATAAGCCCAGTTGTATCGTCGTAGCAAAGCATCCCGGGTTCGCGATATTTTGAGCTGCTTTGATTGCTTCCTTATTCAGTTCAGGCAAACCATACACGAAAGTGCGGTTAATAGCCGTTTGTACGCGGTCGTTTCTTAAACGGAAGTCGTTGGCCAGGTCAATAATCTTAATGGAATCATTAACAGGTTGCTCCTGCAGGAACTTGGTAGATTCACCATGCCCGAGGCAAAGGAACAAACAGTCGATATCCTGCAAAACCTCGTCATTGAATTTCAGGTCAGTGTCACCAATGAGGTCTTTATGTACTTCATAAACATATTTGCCTGCATTGCTGCGGCTATGGATATAGGTGATATGCACTTCCGGGTGATTGATCAATAGCCTGATCAATTCGCCTCCTGTATATCCTGCTCCACCGATTATTCCTACGTTTATCATTTCGATGATAGTTGATGGTTCATTGTTCATAGCGCCTCTCTTCCATCAGCCATGAACGATCGCCAATGAACCGTTTTCTAAAAATTAAAATTCGCTGGCGTTTTTTTGATTCACGCTTTCTTTTACCAAATGGTAGATGGCTGTTTGATTACCAAATATACGCGTAAAGCCTTTTACGTCATCGCCTGTAAACCCGGCATTCATTTCACCATAACTACCGAATGCACTATTCATCAGGTCAAATTCACTTTCGATGCCTATTACTTGGTAGCGATACGGGTGCAACTGGATAAATACTTTACCGGTAACATTGCGCTGGCTGCTTTCAAGATATGCTTCCATATCGCGCATTACAGGATCAAGTATCTGCCCTTCATGCAACCAGGTTCCGTAAAATTGAGACACCTGGTCTTTCCACTGTAATTGCCACTTGCTCAATACATGTTTTTCCAGGGCATGGTGTCCTTTTAAGATCAGCATAGGTGCAGCAGCTTCGAAACCTACACGGCCTTTGATGCCTATAATGGTGTCGCCTACATGAATATCGCGACCAATACCATAAGGACCCGCAATAGACTGCAGATACCGGATAGCCTCTGTGGGATGATCGAAAGCCTTTTCGTTTACTTTAATCAATTCGCCTTTTTCAAACTCCAGGCTCACTTCTTCTGTACCTGTTTTCGTAACCTGCGTTGGCCAGGCTTCTTCGGGTAATAATCCTTTCGAACTCAAAGTTTCCTTTCCACCTACGCTGGTACCCCAAAGCCCTTTATTAATTGAATAAACCGCTTTTTCGAAGTTCATTTCAACGCCTTTACTCTTCAGATATTCGATTTCCGATTCACGGCTCAGCTTCAGGTCGCGGATCGGCGTAATGATCTCTGTACCAGGGGCGATAATATTTAATACCATATCAAAACGAACCTGGTCGTTACCCGCGCCGGTGCTGCCATGTGCAACGGCATCCGCGTTCAGGCGTTTGGCATACTCGGCTATATGAAGCGCCTGGCTTAACCTTTCAGCAGATACACTTAAAGGATAGGTATTATTTTTTAATATATTACCAAAAACAAGGTATTTGATAATGGAGTCATAATAGTTTTTAACGGCATTGACAGTTTTGTGCGATTTTACACCCAGCTTTTTAGCATGGGCCTCTACCTGCTCCAGCTCCTGCTCGCTAAAGCCCCGGTATTGACAATGATACTATGTACTTCATAGCCTTTTTCTTCGGTTAAATACTTTGCACAAAAAGTAGTGTCTAAACCGCCGCTGAAACCTAAAACAACTTTTTTAGCCATCTAATAATTTATTTTAATGAAAAAGTGAATTAAAAAATACTTTTAACAAAGAGCCGCCTCCCCATTTTTCTCCTTACGGCGAAATGGTTTCAAAAACTTCCATTGCTTAAAGCGCAATAAGCGCTCCAGGCCCGATTGGTTCTCCTCGAAAAAGGCCTTTGTTTCCTCCGGTTCATAATGGTCTTTAGGATCGTATAACATGGCCGTGCACATGCAATTCTTTCGTTCCTTGCTCATCAGGATCTCGTAATTCACACAACTCTTACAACCCGCCCAAAACTGCTCATCCTGCGTTAACTCAGAATAGGTTACCGGTTCATATCCCAGCTCGCTGTTGATCTTCATTACGGCTAACCCCGTGGTCAAACCAAATATCTTGGCCTGGGGATACAGTTTCCTGCTTAAATTAAAAATAGTTTGCTTGATCTTTTGGCAACGCCGCTTTTACGGTAATTGGGAGATACAATCAAACCGGAGTTCGCCACATACTCGCCATGGCTCCAGGTTTCGATATAACAAAAACCCACCCAGTCGCCACCTTTGGTAACCGCAATTACGGCCTTACCCTCATCGATCTTCTTTTCAATATAATCGGGGCTGCGCTTTGCAATCCCGGTACCCCGCGCCTTGGCCGACGACTCCATTTCATCGGTGATGATGGTAGAGAACTTCTTATCTTCAGAGACTGCTACTCTTACTATAATTTCCTGATTGTCCACTATTTGTATTTCTAAATTGTGTTGGGTGCCTGCCCGAAAGTTTGTTAGGTTCCGAAATTTTCCACTGACAGGCGCCTTTGGCGATAGGTATGTCCTGTCAGCATATAGGACAACAGCGTTGCGGACGGGGAGAAAATATAAACACATCAAAGCCAACCGCATACACACCGGTTGTAATATCCGGGTGAAACACAAAGTGCTTGGTATGACTTAAAAGGTTGTTCATATAAAAACAAATAGTACTTTTAGAGCCGCAAATTTAGTGCAATAAATTAATATTGTATTATTAAAGTTTAATTAAGTAAAACCTTTTTATGCCTATAGAACCTATTCCTGCACCAACGGTACCACCTAAGAAACGCGGGGATGTGCCAGGTACTTTATCACAGCTATCCTGATCCTACTGTTGGCAGGAGCCGGATATATTTACTGGAAGTTCTATTACCCCTACACTTCAGATGGCGTTAAATCAGGCTATCTAAACTTTGCAGTAGAAAAAGGCCAGCTTTTTAAAACCTATGAGGGTAAGCTGATACAAGAAGGAATAAGGGGTCGGCAACCGGCGGGGTACAGTCCAACGAGTTCGAATTTTCTATTAAAGACAAGAAAGTATTTGATATCCTGAAAATGAATTCGGGCAAGCGGTTCGATCTTCATTATAAAGAGTACAATGGAGTGCTGCCCTGGCGGGGCAATACCCGGTATATTGTAGACAGCATCATCTCCATGAAAGATGCAGCACCGGCATCAGGCTTTTAAGAGGAAAATTGCCGGTTTTTTATGCAAATCAGGCACCTGATGCCTCCATTGCAGGGCGGTAAGCGTTTTGATGACCTCATCGGGTCCCGTGATATTTACAGCCACGCATATTTTAGTGGACGGCAGGCAGGTTTTAACCAACGTTTCCAGCATCTGGTTATTGCGGTAAGGTGTTTCAATAAAAATCTGGGTACTATCTTTTCTTTTAGATTCGGCTTCCAGTTCTTTTATTGCTTTTATCCTTTGCTGATTATCAATAGGCAAATAGCCGGCAAACGCAAACTGCTGCCCGTTCATACCGCTGGCCATCAACGCCAGCAAAATAGAGCTGGGTCCTACTAAAGGAGCTACAACAGCGCCCATTTCCTGGGCGGCTCCCACCAGTATCTGCCCCGGATCCGCAACACCCGGGCAACCGGCTTCGCTGATAATACCAATGGTTTTACCGGCTTTTAAACAGGTGCGAAAAGCCTGAACAACCTCCTGCTCAGCTTTCCCAATGGTAAACCACTCATAATCGTCGATAACAATTTCCTTTTTAACTGTTTGAGGTATCGCCGGGCCGAACGCTCATTTTCAGCAAATAAAACACTGCATTTTTCCACGGCCTCTAAAATATAGGCAGGCAATACATGCAAAGCATTTTCATACAGAAAAGTGGGAATAAGGAAAACCTGTCCTGACATAGTATTATTTGTACAATGATACTACAATTAACTTTTATGCCTGTACCAACAATTTACCCGGAGTATACCTCTACTCCATTCCCAGCGATAGCATGGCTTTAGCTACTTTTTATAAATTCCCCGAAACAGCGCTGTACCATTCATTATTACACAAATTCACAACCTCGTGTATTCATTTACAAGGGGTGGCAATCATATAAAGAACCCGGAGGATAAAAAGCCCCTTAAAAGAGTCTTACCGGGCAATTATTTGTGTTTTAATTTTGCATCTTACTACCATAAGCAAGGTCTCCCGCATCGCCCAGGCCAGGCACAATATAGCCTTTCGCAGTGATCTCCTCGTCGATATCACCGCACCATATTGTTGCCTCGGGCACTTCCCTGCTTACATATTCCAGCCCGTCCACACAGGCAATTGCCGCTGCAATATGAATATCTTTCGGCCGGCCTTCATTTTTAAGGAACTGCACGGTTTTCACCAGCGAAGCTCCTGTTGCCAGCATCGGGTCGGAAATAATAACAATACGGTTCTCCAGGTCGGGAGTACTTACATATTCTATCTCTATTTCAAAGCTGCCGTCTTTATGGTGCTTTCTATATGCTGATATAAAGGCATTATCACCCTTATCAAAATAACTTAACAACCCCTGGTGTAGTGCCAGGCCGGCGCGGAGAATGGTGGCCAGCACCGGCTGCTCCAATAATTTTTTGCTGTTGGAAATGCCTAAGGGAGTTTGTGTTTCTACTATTTCAAAAGGTAGCGTTTTACTGATTTCGTAAGCTATCACCTCTCCAATTCGCTCTAAATTACGCCGGAACCGCATGCGATCGTGCTGCACATCCACATCCCTCAATTCGCTTATCCAGTTACTCAGCAGGCTATGATTCTCACTTAAATTTATGATCATTGGTATTGGCTTTTTTATGGAGCGATATAATTACTGGTGCGTTTTATTACTTTCGCAAACTTACAGGATTTTATATTTTTATGCGCCCGGCCCTGGAATATAAATAGTGGAACTGGCATCCGGGGCGCTGCCGGGAGCGTTAACGTGTCGTACCGGTATGCATTCCTGTTATTTTTGATATTTAAACTTTACTTAACCATGATTTATCGTGCTATTGGTTTAATGAGTGGCAGCTCACTGGATGGACTGGATATTGTGTTTACCGAAATTCTGGAAAATGGCGGTAAGTGGAGTTATGAACTCGTTCATGCAGAGTGTATTCCTTACAGCAGCGAATGGATAGACCAGTTAAAAAATGCTACTGCTCTTTCTGCGTTGGATTACCAGTTGTTGCATACCGCTTACGGGCATTATATAGGTCAATGCGTTAACAGGTTTATTGAAAAATACCAGCTGCAATTTAAAGTAGCGGTGGTGGCATCGCACGGACATACCACTTTTCACCTTCCCGCCCGGAAAATGACAGCGCAATTAGGCGATGGAGCGGCAATTGCTGCCACTACCCAATTACCGGTGGTTACCGATCTGAGGGCAATGGATATTGCATTTGGCGGCCAGGGCGCGCCCATTGTACCTATAGGCGAACAACTGTTCTTTCCAGGTTACCGGTACTTTCTCAACCTCGGTGGTATCGCCAATATATCTATCAGGAACGATGACTATAAAGCATTCGATATTTGTGCAGCCAACCGTGTGTTAAACATGCTGGCCAATGAAGCGGGACTGGAGTTTGACAGGGACGGCGCATTGGCGCGAAGCGGGCAAATAAACCAGGCTTTGCTAAACGAACTTAACGGGCTGGCCTATTATACGCACCCCATTCCTAAATCGCTGGCTAACAGCTTTGGCACAGACACTGTATATCCCATTATTAAAAAATATGAGCTTTCCACTGCCGACGCCCTGCACACGTATGTAGCCCACATTGTAAGGCAAATAAAAAATGCGGTAATGGCTAACAGGGTATCAACCGCGGGTGAAGAGCAATTACTGGTAACAGGAGGTGGCGCCTTAAACGGCTACCTGATAGAGCGCCTACGGGACGCTTTGGATAATATACAGGTAATGGTACCCGACGAGCAACTGGTACAGTACAAGGAAGCCTTGATTATGGCATTAATAGGTGTATTGCGCTGGCGCGAAGAATACAATGTACTGAGCTCGGTAACCGGCGCGGTACGTAATAGTGTGGGCGGTGCTATGTGGATGGGGCAGGAAGAGTGAGAAAAGACGACTGCCAACAATTGACAGAGGCAGAAGGCAGATAAAATTTTGCAGATGATCGTTTATAGATAAGGGACATAGCCGTTCCCGGTCGCCTAGGAACTATCCAGCTATGAATTATGAGCGCTCTTTTCCTACATCATAATCTTTACCACATTTCTTTTAAAAGTTCTGCATCTTCCACCCTTGCGGTGTTAATACCCAGGCTCTTGAGATTATAGCTATGAAGCAGCAGGAGTATTTTTTCAACGTCCCTGAAGCTATAGGTTTTGGAAGCCTGCAGGTAACTTTTTACAAAAAAAGGCCCCACCCCTATTTGTTTGGCAATAGCATCTTCTCCGCCTGAAGTGCCATAAACCATATAGGTTTTATTAAAAAAGAGTAAAGTGACGGCAATACTAATTGTATGGGCGCTATTTTGGGATTAGCCGCAAAATACTGAATAATGCGTATGGCTTTAGCCAGGTTTCGGGTGGCAATAGCATTCTGCAGTTCAAAAACATTAAATTCTTTGCTGATCCCTACATAATTCTCTACATCTTCTTCTGTAATGGATTGCCTGCTGCCCAGGTTAATCAGTATTTTATCGATTTCGTTTTTAATACGGCTCAGGTCATTCCCTATATGATCAACGATCAGGCTGTTCGCCTTGGGAGAAATAGTATACCCCATGCTCTTTACTACCGTATTCACCCACTCGGGCAAGGCATTATCATACAGCTTTTTGGTAATAATGTACTCGGTTTTATCTTTTACAACCTTGGCAAACCGGGTACGGGAATCCAGCTTTTTGTCTTTAAAAGCCACTACCAGTATGGTAGACGCCAGTGGAGATTGTATATAGGGCTCCAGCTTGTCTACATCCTTCATTTGCTGTGCCTCCTTGATAATCACTACCTGCCGGTCCGAAAACATAGGATACTTACGGCAGGCATTCAATACATCGGCCCATGCCGCATCTTTTCCATAAAAATACTGAGGTTAAAAGAGGCTTCACTTTCGCTAAGAATTTGATGTTCGGCGTAGTTTACAAGCTGATCCACATAAAATTCTTCGTCGCCCTCTATCCAATAAACTGGTTTATAAGCATTTTTCTTCCAATCTGATATTACCTTATCCACAGACATGCGTGCAAGATAATTTTAAATCCCAAAATATTATCAAAATATAAGCAACTGCAACCTGCTTCCTTGTTTGGCATAATTTATGTTTCGAGAGAAAAGACATTTTAAAAAATATTAGGAAAATTTTTAACCTGCTGCATTAATTTGCAGTTTTTTAGTGCTTTTAAATTAAAATTATTATTTTATGGCAAACACAAATTATCCCTCTGCCTCTCAGCAGCCATCCAATAATACTCCCTCCGGTTCTAATGGTGGTAGAAATCTTATTATAGGGCTTCTGGTTGCCGCGTTACTCGGAACATGGGGCTTTATGCTTTGGAATAAAAACTCGGGACCTGAAAACGGTAATGCTTTTTCAGGTACAGATGCTCAAACAGAAACCGTGATGTCTGAGTCGGATTCTCTAAGACAAATGTTTAACCTGGCCGAGATGCGCCTGGACTCTATTACCGGGGCGAATAATAACCTGCAGGGTGAAAAAACAGCATTACAAAAAGAGATCGATTCGAGGAAAGCTGAAATCAATAAATATTAAGCGACAACAATGCCACCGCGGCCGACCTGAAGAGAGCCCGCCAGTTAATCGGCGAATTGAACGGCCAGATAGGCAGACTGGAAGCGCAGGTTACTCAACTGAAAGGTGAGAACCAAGAGTTAACAGCCCGCAACACGCATTTAACCGCTGAAAAAAATGTGTTGAGCCAAAATCTTGATATGCGTACCGCTGAAAACGACGAACTGGCTAATACAGTTGATGTTGCCAGCACGCTCTCTGCTTCCGGCATGTCTATAACTCCGTTAAAAGAAAGGAAAAACGGTAAGGAAAAAGAAACCAATTTTGCCAGAAGAGTGGATAAATTACAAATTGCCTTTAACATCGAAAACAGGATTACCACATCCGGACCTGCCGATTTATATGTTATTGTAACAGACCCTAAAGGTACAATTGTTCAAAATTCTGAATTAGGATCGGGTGCTATGACCACCCGTCAGGATGGCGACAGAAATTTTACTGCGAAGATCCCTGTAGAATATGAAACAGGTACCCGTAAAGGAGTTTCTTTCCTATTAAAAACGGCGAAGGATTTAAACCCGGCGATTATAAAATAGAGGTATACCACAACGGGTTTAAAATTGGTGAAGGCATTAGAAGCCTCAGAAAAGGAATATTCGGTTAAGCACATCAGAAACCCAAATATAAATGCCGCCTCAAAAGGGCGGCTTTTTCTTGTATATAAAAAGCTAATTATAGTTAGCTGCAGAAGATTATACGTGACGACCTGCAATTAAAATAACCGCGACAGCCTGACTATATACCGCTATATTGGTACCGGGGTCCAAGGTGGTTACCATTTTGTAGCATTCACTCTGGCAAAAACTATAAATGTTGTAAAGTATTCAGGGCTCAAATGGGTACTATTATTTAGTTGCCGATAATTGATACACGGGCATACCCCGATTGGGGAGATGCAATGTTTGCGATAGCATGCCTGATGTACCTTAAAGAGGAAATAAATAGCATGAATGAGAAACAGGTTATTCCCAGAGCTTTAAAAAAGTACAAAACAAGGTCATGGGCTCTTATTTCTTAGGTCCCTGTTATCCTTAAAACCACCATTGGGTTGCCCGCTTAGAACTAGATCTTAGTTAACAAAACCCCAGAAAATACCAAATCGTATAATTAGCCCCGCATAAGGGTAATCGGGAGCTGCGAAATTACTGTTGGTAAACCCGTAGGAAGTACTACCATCTGGAGCAGCAAGGCTCCTGAATGTATTCAGGTTCTCCGCACGCAAAAATGCCCTGAATGAATTGATACGGAAATGAACAAAAGCAGCTATATCGGGAAGCTTATATTTCACGGTGGTACTGTCCTGGTAAAAGAACTGTCCTAATAAAGGCGAATAGTTATTGCCTTTATAGTTTGTCCGGTAGCGGGTATCAAACCCCATGGCGATCTTCAGGTTATTAAATCCAAGATTGCCTTCATACATAATGCGGTTACGGGTTAACCAGGAGGGCACATTCACTGCCCGTTACCGATTACCTGCTGAAAATAGTTATCGGAAATCCATTTAAACTGGTCCTTTTACCAAAAGCAAAAGTTTTATGCGCCGAGATCTGTAGCAGGTTAAAGAGAGAAGCCTGGTTAATGGTATAAAAATCAGTATAGTAGATATAATTATTAACCAGGTAATAGTGCCCGGACAGCCTTAACTTAAGAAGTGGCTGGTATAAGGTGGCATACAGGTGTGTGCTATTCTCTTTTTAAGACTTACCGTATCCTTCATGAAATAAAAGGAACTATTAGGGTTGGTAATATAAGAGGGGCTACGATTTACATTTTCAAAACCGAGTTTCAGCGAGCCGATCTTCCCGAATGAGCCCAGTATACTGGCTGCCGCATCATAATCTCCTGCATTCAGGCCAACAAAATACAGATTACCCCGTGCAAGGAGATCCCACCGCTGGTTTTTAGTACGGTTGCGATACTCGCCATGCCCCATCAGGTTATATGCTTTATTCGTTCTGTCGTCGGCATAATTAATACCATCAGTGGTTTCCGTTATCCCGTCCCGGAATATGCCTGTGAGGTTTTGCAGGGCAATACCCACTTTTAAAAATTGCTGGGTATTTTTTTCATCAGGAAAGTATAGATAGAAAAATCATTCATCAGCTCCTTCCAATAATCCTCTCTCCTAAAAAGCGAGGTTACCGAAGGCAGATTGTAATAGGTGTTATAATATTGCTGTTGAGGACTTTCGTCGGAGAACAGGTACTTGTAAGCGGTATAGCGAATTGTATGCTCCAGCCGCACCCGCGGGAAGAACAGTGGTATTACGGTGCTGTCGTTTACCAGGGAATCTTTCCGGCCCAGGTCATACTGATGCCGCATTATGGCATTAAAATCTTCGTAATTATTACCGGTTGGAACGTCGGTATTAAAAATACCCGATCCCACACCTGCATCTCCTCCCAGTTTGGTTGGCACCCTGATACGCTCGGCATAATTGGGATTATCTATATAGTTGATATCATTAAGTATGCCCCCGCTTTCGCCCCCTTTCAATTTATTGGCCACAATGGCTACATAGTTGGTATATCGCCTGTCCTGAGTTTGAAACCAGTTGGTAAGCGCATAGTTGTTATGGCTGGTTTTCTGGTTGCGGTAAATACCCGGCGCTCCAATCATGCGGTAATGCACACTGGCATTCCATTGCGGTTTGATATTTTGTGTATGCATCAGCTCAATCATCTGCTCGCTGCGCGTTCCCAGCATATAACTGATTTCAGAATAAGGCCTTGTAACCGTAAAAAACGGGCTTTATCAACCGTGAACTTATAAATATCATAGGCATGAAAACCGGCATCCCAACCCGATTTCATAACGGGTGAAAACAAAAAGATTGCGCGGCAGCCCCGGTATTGGCGAGGTGATAGTAATCGGCAGGGATAGGATACTTTACAGTAAAATCGTTAATTGAAGAGTCAAGCCGGTACGCCCGGGCTGTATCCAGATAGCGATAGGTAATTGTAATAGAGTCTTCAAACTTATTCCTTCTGCCCAACGTATCGGATCCCCCTCCCGCATTGGCAATCCCCTGAACCTGTCGCCAACACTCCTTACAGGATTTTGAGCATATATTGAAAAGCCCACTACTACAAATACCAGTAAAAATATCCCCTCATCAAATCTCTATAAAGCTTTTATCAACTCGGTAAATAAATGTGCCAGTTTCGGTTCGGCGGCATTAGCAGCTTCCAGTACCTCTTCATGTGTAATAACATTTTCTTCTTCCCTTATGCCCAGGTCGGTAATAACACTTACTGCAAAAACCTCCATGCCCATATGATTTGCTACGATGCACTCCTGTACCGTGCTCATCCCTACTGCATCGGCGCCAACAATTTTAATTAAACGGTATTCGGCTCTTGTTTCAAAAGTCGGTCCCGTTACTACAAAATAAACGCCCTCATGTAGTTGTATAGATGCTTCCCGGCCAATTTCCTTTGCTTTTGCGATAAGGTGTTTTTGTACGGCTCGCTCATATCGGGAAAGCGGGTGCCCCACTCTTCTATATTCTTACCTATTAATGGATTGGGCGTACTAAAGCTGATATGATCGTTGATGATCATGATGTCTCCCACCTTAAAAGCTTCATTAACGCCGCCCGCCGCATTACTTAATAAAAGTGTTTGTATGCCCAGCATTTTCAATACTCTTATCGGGAATACTACTTCCTGCGGCGTGTATCCTTCATAATAATGAAAGCGGCCGCTCATAGCCACCACCTTTTTACCCGCAAGTTCACCAAATATCAATTTACCTGAGTGACCTTTAACTGTTGACACGGGGAAATTCGGTATATCTGTATACGGCACTTCCTTTTCTACCTTTATTTTTTGTACAAAATTCCCGAGCCCGCTTCCCAATATAATAGCCGCCTGCGGCTGCCTGTCATACTGAGCTTTTAAAAAAGCAGCTGTTTCGTTTACCTTTTGTACAATAACCTCACTCATAGGGATACTTATTTAAGTGAGCAAATATAGTAAAAGGGAATAGCTTAGCAGAAGTTCATGGTGTTAATACCCTCAATACCCTTAGTTTTATTAATATTTTAAGAGAAAGCAGTTTTCGAGATCATATGTACCGTTTTAATAAGGAATTTTCGTATAAAGTGCCGGAAGCGGATAGAAGATCCCGGACTGGATTATCCTATATTAAGATGCAACTGAAGCTGCCGGCAATTTAATACGATGCATAATTTTTAACCGATGAAACCAACGATATCTAAACGCCTCTTACAAATAGTTAATACCCTGCCCTTACACGAAGGAATGCGTGTGCTCGAAATTGGCTGCGGAACCGGCATAGCTGCCAGGAGATCGCGGCACGCTTTACGAATATTTATGTACTGGGCGTAGACCGGTCGGCAAAAGCCATCCGGCAATCCGTAAAAAACTGCACTGCAGCTATAACGGCCGGTAAAGCTGGTTTTCGCCAGGTAGCCATTGAAAACTTCGGTAACATCGAAGAAGAAGGCACATTTAACCTGGCATTTGCCATACGTGTGGGTGCGTTGGACGGCAGACATCCCGAAGCGGCGCTACCCGCATTGAAAAATATCGCCAAAGCGCTATATCCGGGAGGGAAATTATTTATTGATGAGGGAGACCAATTGAAAGAAATCGACCCGAATGAAATTGCGAAAACATTATTTACTAAAAAGTAATATTTGCACAGGTACCCTATTCACCCTCTGACGCCGGCTTAAAGTCAAACTTTGAATGTAAACTTTAAACTTTCCTCTTATCTTCGTGCCAAAAGTTTTTTACTATGAACCTTCATGAATATCAGGCAAAAGAGTTACTAAAAAAATACAATGTACCCGTGCAGGAAGGCTACGCATGTAGTTCCGTTCAGGAAGCTGAAGAGGCTTATCGCAAGATAAAAACTGACAGCGGCAGCAAGTTTGCTGTTGTAAAAGCACAGATCCATGCAGGCGGTCGTGGAAAAGGTACTGTAAAAGAAAACAGGCATTAATGGTGTAAAAGTTGCAAAGTCGATAGAAGATATACAGGAGTTTGCACAGGGCATATTAGGCGGAACGCTGGTTACAGTACAAACAGGACCTGCCGGTAAGGTAGTGAACAAAATATTCGTTGGGCAGGATATGTATTATGATGGTCCCAGCGAGAGACAGGAGTTCTATCTTTCCATTCTGTTAGATCGCTCCAGTGGTAAAAACGTGATCATGTACAGTACTGAAGGCGGTATGAATATTGAGGATGTAGCGCACGACACGCCTGAGAAAATATTTAAAGAGTATGTACACCCGTCAGGCGGCCTGCAGGGATTCCAGGCAAGAAAAATTGCCTTCAATCTTGGTTTAAAAGGCGAAGCATTTAAAAACTGCGTAAAATTCGTTATCAATTTATACAACGCATACCTGGGATTGGATTGTGGTATGCTGGAAATTAACCCCTTGTTTAAAGCTGCCGATGATAAGATCATTGCGGTAGATTGTAAAATGAGCCTGGATGATAATGCAATGATCCGTCACGCCGATCTTGCTACATTGAGAGATATTACAGAAGAAGATCCCACAGAAGTTGAAGCAGGCAAACACAACCTGAACTTCGTTAAACTGGATGGCAATGTGGGTTGTATGGTAAACGGCGCGGGGCTGGCAATGGCTACCATGGATATGATCAAATTGAGCGGGGCGAGCCTGCCAACTTCCTCGATGTGGGTGGTACCGCTAATGCACAAACCGTAGAAGCCGGGTTTAAGATCATTATGAAAGATCCCGCGGTAAAAGCAATCCTGATCAATATCTTCGGCGGTATCGTTCGTTGCGACCGTGTGGCTGCTGGCGTTATTGAAGCTTATAAGAACCTGGGCAATATCGAAATTCCGATTATTGTCAGATTACAGGAACTAATGCCGCAGAAGCAAAGCAACTGATCGACGAAAGCGGCTTAAAAGTACAATCTGCGATTTTATTAAGTGAAGCAGCTGATCTTGTAAAAAAGCAGTAGCCTAATCGCTAATACGTAAGCAACTAATTTTTATAATGTAAAGCCTGTAAGAGTTTCTTACAGGCTTTCTTTGCTAAAGGTTTTAACGAATTTCTAATTTCTATGTTAAAGCTTTGGCGAAGTTATTGTTAGAATTGGCAGGCAATAGATACTCTTACCAAACCCTATCGAACAAACTATGTTATTTAAGCTAAACCGTGTAGTACTTATTATTGTATTCTTTCTATCCTCTTTCAATTTTTTAAGGGCCCAGACAATAAGCGGAAAAGTAATTGGTAAAACAGGTATCGGAATCAGCGATACCTATCTTTATAAAAACGGAACGACAGACACTTCAAAAACCGATGCCGAAGGTATTTTTAGTTTGAAAGCAGGCAAGGGCGATTCTATACAAATCAGGAACAGCCTGCTTAATCTTAACCTCTCTTTTGTGGTGCCGGCCGCCGACAGCATCCTGATCAATATTAAAGACAACAGCGAAATTGTAGGTAGCTGGAAGATGAGCAACCGGGTAAAGGATACTATTACCGGCCAGGCGCAAACAGTAGTTGACTCGTCTAAAAAACAGCAGGTACCCCTTACCGACAGTGCTGCTGCTCTGGCTGCAAACGGCAATGACAGCACCGCGAAAACAGCAGCCGTGACCAATACCGGAGATACTATTTATATAAAGGGAACCGTAACCAATAGTGCAGGCGAGCCACTTCCTTCAGCCAGTATTGAGTACCCCGATGGGAAATTATATACGGCCGGCGCTGACGGCAGCTTCTCGATCCCTTTTATACCCAATGCCAAAGTACGGTTCTCTGCCGTAGGAGTGGCGCCCCAGGAACGAACACTTACTTCTTCTAATGCGCTGACTATTCAATTGCAGCAAAGCTCGCCCGAACAACTGGAAGAAGTAACGGTAACCGCATTAGGCATTTCTAAGAAAAGCCGGTCGGTGGGATATGCAGTATCAGAGGTAGATGGCAGCGATATTCAAACGGCTAAGGAAGTAAACTTTGTGAATAATTTAGCGGGACGCGTAGCCGGTGTTCAGATAACTACCAACAGCGGCTCCATGGGCGGCTCTACCAAAGTTAATATACGTGGTCCTAAATCTATTCAAGGCGACAACAACGCCTTGTTCATTGTAGATGGGATACCTTTCAGCAACCTTAATACCAATTCTTACGGGCAACAAATTGGCGGCGGCGGCTTTGATTATGGTAACCCCATTCAGGACATCAATCCCGACGATATAGACCAGATATCCGTGTTAAAAGGCGCTGCGGCTACGGCATTATATGGTAGCCGCGGACAAAACGGCGTGGTATTGGTGACTACTAAAAAATCTGCCGGTGCTAAAAATTTCGGGGTTAATTACAGCCTGAATGTTCAATCAGACAAAGTATATATTTTGCCAGAATATCAAAACCTTTACGGGGAGGAAGCGATGGCAAATTCGACACTTTATGGTATAACAGCAATCCCGATTATTTTGTCACCCGATGCAGCGGCTTACAACGACCCCGTTCGAGGAAAGTATGATCTGATGCCTGAGTTTAGCGTAGACGAATCCTGGGGCCAAGGCTCGATGGTCGCCTGGTAAGACATTATTGGTCTTTCGACAAAAATAAAGGCAATCCGGATTTTGGCCTTACTGCTCCATGGGCGCCGCAACCCAACAACGTCAGGGATTTCTTTCAAAGTGGCCTTACGATCACCAACAGTATCAGCATGGGCAGCAGCAATGATCGCGGCTCTATACGGATTGCCTTTGCAGACACCCGGCAACGCTTCGTATTGCCCAATTCGCGACTGTCCCGTACCAATGCCGGGATAAACGGAACTTATAAAATAACAGATGACCTGGTTGCCTCAGCTGGCGTAAGATATGCTTATACCGAAGCCAAAGGTCGCCCTGGTACCGGCTTTACCGGCCAGAATATGATGATGTTATTTAGCGAGTACGGGCAGCGGCAATGGGATATGGATAAGATGAGCGAATATAAATATGCCGACGGCACCCAAAGGAGCTGGAACCGACGGTCATTTGCCAATGATACATTAGCCTTTTCAAACAACCCGTACTGGACAAGATTTGAAGAATACCAGAACGACAGCAGAAACCGGGTATTCGGATCGTTAGGTTTGGATTATACTGCTACAGACTGGCTTACTTTGAGTACCAAAGTCTTCATGGATACCTATAACACCGTACAGGAAGAAAGGTCTGCCAAAGGATATTTACCCGGAAGCTACCTGCGTAATACAATAGACTTTAAAGAAATGAACTATCTCGCTACGGCAAACGTAAGAAAAGACATTGGGGAGAAGTTTAATGTTAACGTAACAGTAGGAGGCAATATTATGCGCCAGGATGCCAGGTTATTTACGGGCAGTACAACTACCGGTTTAGGTTCGGCAGGTGTATATACCCTGGCTAACAGCCTGGGTCCGGTTTTAATAACAGAGCAAAATCCACGCAAGCAAATTAATTCGGTGTTTGGAACAGCTACTATAGGGTTTACCAACAGCGTATTCCTTGAGCTAACAGGAAGAAATGACTGGTCATCTACCTTATTACGTAATGGCCGCCCCGGGCTTACTTCTATCCTTCTGCTTCAACATCTATCATTTTTTCTGACTGGATCAAAAATGCAGCGTGGCTGAACTTTGGTAAATTTAGAGCAGGTATTGCACAGGTTGGTAATGACACTGATCCTTTTAACCTGTTCACCGTATACCAGGCCCCTGTTCAATTCAACGGGCAATCGATGACAGGCGTAGATCCTACCCGGCGAAACCCCAACCTGTTACCTGAAATGAGTACGGAAAAAGAAGCAGGTGTGGAACTGAAAATGTTCAATAACCGCTTTGGCATAGACTTTACCTACTATGATCGCATCACTAAGAACCAGATCATCTCTATCCCGGTATCGCAAACCACAGGTTATACCAATTCTATCATTAATCTTGGTAAGATCAATAACAGAGGGTTGGAACTAAGAGTTGATGGAACGCCTGTTAAGTCAAAAAACTTTAGCTGGAATATTGCTGTTAATTTCTCCAGAAACATTAACAAGGTTCTCGATCTGGCGCAAAACGGCCAGGAAATCACCGACAGGGTTGTGATAGGCCAGGAAAGAAGAATGACACCTCCTGTAGCTTTAGTTGCGGTAAAAGGGCAGCCCCTTGGTACCTTATATGGATTTGATTATGCGTACGATAATCAGGGGCGTAAGATACTGGATTCAGCCGGCCTGTACCAGCTTACCAGTACAACAGTTCCACTAGGAAGTGTGTATCCTGATTTCGTAGGAGGCGTTACCAACTCCTTTACCTACAAAAATATTTCGCTAAGAACACTTATAGACTTCAGCCAGGGTGGAAAATTCTTTTCGTACACCAATATGTACGGAAATATTCAGGCCTGCTGGCTGAAACGGCAGAAAACGGCATCAGGGAAAATGGAGTGCCTGTATCTGGTGTAGTGAAGCAGGCTGATGGCAGTTATGCTCCTTACGCGGTGAATGTTCCTGCCAAAACCTATTACCAGGCAAATTTTGGAAGAAATAATAATGTGCATAGCGCTAATATATACGACGCCAGTTACATTTATTTAAGAGAAGTAACGCTGGGTTACCAACTTCCCAGGCATGGTCGGATAAAATCAACTCCGATAATATTACTCTTTCACTGTACGGCAGAAACCTATGGCTGATTAAATCTAACGCGCCGAATGTTGATCCTTCCAACCTGGCAAATGGTTCGGGCAATATTCAGGGCTTCGAGGGAGGCGCCCTGCCATCTGTACGTTCTTTTGGTTTAAACCTCAATATCGCTTTCTAACTTAATACCATCAACAATGAAATCTATATATATAGTTTCCTCCATCTTTCTTTTAGCTTTACTCGGCTCCTGTAGTAAATTCGAAGAGCTTAATACTGATCCTACCAAGCCAACCGGCGCCACTACATCACAATTGATACTTTTTGCTGGAAAAAAAGCCTCAGATATTTTATACAATACTTTTACAAATAACCGTATAGGCATGCACTATGCGCAATACTGGGCGGGCACCGATTCCAAGCAAGACAGCCGCTACAGCTCTTCTGATGCAGGCGCTGCAAACCTTTGGACCATGTATTCCGTGGTGCTGCCGGCATTAAAAGAAATAGAGATCATTAACGAGAAGGCTACTAACCAGGCAGCCGCAGCCAATCAGAATGCCATCGCAGGCGTGCTACGGGTATGGGTGTACCATATGCTTACCGATGCATTTGGAAATATACCTTATACAGAAGCTATAAGTGAACAGCCCTTACCCGCTTACGACGATGCTGCAACAATTTATAAAGACCTGCTTGCAAAATTAGACGGCTACCAGGCCCAGTTGAATACTTCCAACCCCTCTTTTGCAACCGGTGACGTGCTATATCGCGGTGATGTGGCCAAGTGGAAGAAGTTTGCCAATTCACTCATGCTGCGCATGGCGATGCGGATGAGCAATGTGGATGAAGCCACGGCTAAGCCTTATATTGAAAAAGCCATTCTGGGTGGCATTATAGAAAGCAATGCCGATAATGCCCTGTTCCCTTATACCAATAATGCCACAGAGGCTTTTCCTTACAATAATATAGACAGGGATCCGGTTCAATTCGTAGTAACATCCACCCTGGTAGATTATATGGTTGCAACCGGAGATCCCCGTCTCCCTATGTATGCGAGAACGGTTGGCGGTGTGTACAAAGGTGTACCGTATGCTTCGGGCGACAATAACGCATCAGACGCCAACAATTTCTCAAAGCCTTCCAACCGGGTTTACAGCCCTAACTTTCCGGGAATTATTTTTACCGCTGCAGAGGGCCTGTTTTTAAAAGCAGAAGCCGCGGCCAGAAATATAACTACCGGAAGCGCACCAACGTTCTACAATAGCGGCATCAGAACCAGCATGGAGTTTTGGGGCGTTTCCGCCGATAGCGCCACAGCATATATCGCAAGAGTGCCTTATAATACGGCCACATGGAAAAACAGTATAGGTACGCAAAAATGGCTGGCTTTTTACATGCAGGGCATGCAGTCATGGTTTGAGCGCGTACGGTTAAACTTCAATAAACCGGATGGTACGCCTTTGTTCATAGCCCCGGTTGCAGGTTCGTTAGATCCAACCGTTTCAATGGTCCCTAACCGTATTACTTATCCCACTACAGAAAACAATACAAACCGGGCTAATAAGGAAGCAGCAGCCCAGGCGATAGGTGGCGATACAAAAGGTACCAGGCTTTGGTGGCAAAAATTTTAATCACCTGCTTTTATTGTCATAACTTTAAAGCCTGAGTGACTCAGGCTTTCTTTATTTAAAATACATCACAATTTATTAAACCTTTTTACTTCCGTATTGTTTGTGTGGTATCACAACGAAGCTGGTTACAGCTGTGCCGAAAAAATTGATATTTCGCTTGAATTTTTGAACCTTATCTTTTAGTTTTGCGGATATTCAGCATCTAAGCATTAGCCAGTAATGTTGCCGTAAAAGACTTCATGAATCGTATAACGCACATACTGTTATTTCTTTTACTTCTTTTTGGCAGCTCTTTCGAAACCATCGATATGGTTACGTACAAGGGGCCGTTGAAGTGTGGTGACAATAAACACCAATCTAATAAAGGCGGAGATCAGCAGGATCTTGCTATTGATGATCTCATCATATTAAAGTATCGTAATCTCAATTTAAAAGAAGCCGCTGCCAAAAGAAGCGCCGCCTTTCATTACAGTTTTTTTGACGAAGCATTTGCCATTCATCAGTCAGCGCTGCATGGCACCGTATCGCCCCAACCCAAACAACTACCGGGTTTCGGCCATCTCCATCTCTACTATATTTACTGATTTCATTAGCTTTTTGCAGTAGCAATGCCACCGCATTGAGACCTTTCAACAGGTAAGGATGTCTTTTGCCTGTTCCTTTGCCGGGATATACGCTCCGGCAGGATCTTCTATTCTTAAAATTTAATCATGAATCAGCAAAAAAGTTTTTTTATATAGTATTATCATTTTGTTAGTAACAGGTTGTAAAAGCATGTCTCAGGAAAAAGCTAACAAAGATCAGAACAAAGCCTACCCTGTAATGACGATCACCAAACGGGACACTACCTTAAGCATCCCGTATGTGGCCGATATACAGGCCGGTAAAAATGTTGAGATTCATTCGCGCATCGATGGTATACTTAAAAAAATTTATATCAAAGAAGGGCAACATGTAAAAAAGGGACAACTATTATTTAAAATTAATGACAGCGAACTAAGGATAGAATTGAATAAAGCGGCTGCGGCTTATAAAAGTGCCGTTGCTGATGCGCGTGTGGCACAGGTTGAAGTGGAGCGCGTTCAAACGCTGGTAGCAAAAGGTATCATCGCCAAAACTGAATTAGACCTTGTTACAGCAAAATACAAAGCCCTGCTGGCAAAAGCAGACGTGGCGCTGGCCGATAAAAATGCCGTTAACCAACGTATTCAATATACCAGTGTAACCGCGCCTTTTGATGGTATTGTAGACCGCATTCCTTTAAAAGAAGGAAGCCTGGTAACCACCAGTTCTTTCCTTACCACTTTATCGGATATCAGCACCGTATACGCCTATTTTAATATATCGGAAAACGAATTCTTCCAATTGCAGAACGGCGTTAATTCCAATAATGATATTTTGGCCATTCACCTCGTTTTGCCCGACGGCTCGCAATATCCGCAACAGGGAGAGCTGCAATCGGCTGAAAGCGAAATAGATGAAAACACCGGCAATATTGCTTATAAGGCGAAGTTTATTAATCCCACGGGCCGCCTGCGACACGGCGCCTCCGGCAAGCTTTTAATTACAAGGCCGCTGCAGGATGTTATTCTCTTACCCCAGAAAACCGTATTTGAAATTCAGGATAAAAACTATGTATTTGTAGTAGACAAAGACAACATAGTACGTATGAAGAGTATACAGATCTCTCAGCGGCTGGCCGATTACTATGTAGTTACTGACGGGCTGCAGCCCAAAGACAAAATCCTGTACGAAGGTATTCAAACCGTAAAAGAGGGAGACAAAATCACACCGCGCTCTGCTTAATGCCACCTGCCTCGTGCTATATACACCCGGTTCAATTTATGATAATTGGACCCGGCATTATCATTTTATTTACCTGAAAGCTATAACATGGTTGAAACATTTATAAGACGACCCGTTCTCTCATTGGTTATTTCAATAATTATTACGTTAATTGGTATGCTGGCATTGTTCCAGCTCCCTCACACAGTTCCCCGACATTGTTCCTCCTTCCGTTGCCGTTACAGCCCGTTACACAGGTGCCAATGCGGAGGTATCGGTAGATGCTGTGGCATTGCCGCTGGAGCGCGCTATTAATGGAGTTCCGGGCATGACCTATATGTCTACCGTAACCGGTAACGATGGCGTTACGATGATCACGGTTTATTTCCAGGTAGGTACCGACCCTGACGTAGAGCTGTGAATGTGCAAAACAGGGTAACTACCGTATTGGATGAGCTTCCTGAAGAAGTGATCAAAGCTGGTGTTACTACAGAAAAAGAAGTAAACAGCATGTTGATGTACCTCAACATTACAAGTTCTGATAAAAACGCCGACGAGGACTTCATCTTCAACTTCACCGATATTAATATACTCAAGGAATTAAAGCGTATAGATGGCGTGGGCCGTGCCGAGATCATGGGAGCAAAAGATTACGCGATGCGGGTATGGCTAAACCCTGAAAAGCTGCGTGCCTACAATGTTTCAACAGATGAGGTCATCACAGCTTTGCGCCAGCAAAACGTGTCCGCAGCACCCGGTAAAACCGGTGAAAGTTCGGTAAAACAAAAAGCGATCTTCAGTATGTACTTCGCTATACCGGTAAATTTTCTGAACCGAAGCAGTATGAAAATATTGCAATCCGCTCCAATAGCGATGGTTCTATATTGAAACTGAGAGATGTAGCTGATGTGGATTTGGCGCAATGAGCTACAGCATGGTATCTAAAAGCGACGGTAAGCCTGCAGCTTCTATCATGATCAAGCAAAGGCCCGGGTCGAACGCCAGTGAAGTTATTGATAACATCAAGGCAAAGATGGAAGAACTTAAGGGCAGCTCATTCCCTCCCGGTATGGAATATAGTTACGCTTACGATGTATCACGTTTTTTAGATGCTTCTATAAGTGCTGTATTAAAAACCCTGATAGAAGCCTTTCTGCTGGTAGGCATAGTTGTGTTCATTTTTCTGCAGGACTGGCGTTCCACACTCATACCGGTATTGGCGGTACCTGTGGCTTTGATAGGCACATTGGCTTGCATGTCAATGCTGGATTTCTCTATTAACCTGCTAACCCTGTTTGCACTGGTTCTGGCCATTGGTATTGTTGTGGACAATGCTATAGTAGTGGTGGAGGCGGTACACGTAAAAATGGCAGAAGACCACCTGCCTCCGATGGAGGCTACCATCGCTGCCATGAAGGAAATCACGGGCGCCATCATTGCCATTACGCTGGTAATGTCTGCAGTATTTGTGCCGGTTGCTTTCCTGAGTGGCCCGGTTGGAGTATTCTACCGCCAGTTTTCACTAACGCTGGCGTTCGCCATTGTAATTTCCGGTATCAATGCATTAACGCTTACACCAGCGCTTTGCGCTATCATGTTAAAGCATACGGCACCCAACACAAAAAGCTGGCTCGGTCGCTTCTTCAGCTCGTTTAACAGGGGCTTCGATAAAACCACTGCAAAGTATCAATCTGTATTAAAACGTATAGCGGGTAAGAACATCATTACATTGGGTATGCTCGTAGTTTTCTTCCTGCTAACCTGGGGAGCCGGCTCAGTATTACCAGGCGGCTTTATCCCCACAGAAGACCAGGGAATGATATACGTAAACGTAACCACTCCACAGGGTGCTACCGTTGAGCGTACTGAAAAAATACTGGATGAATTAAATCTGGCAACCAAAGACATAGGGGAAATAGAAAGTGTTACCACACTGGCAGGCTACAGTCTTACCAACGAAATAGCGGGAGCTTCTTATGGTATGGGTATGATCAACCTGAAATCATGGAACGACCGGGAACGTAGCGCTGCTGAAGTGATCAACGACATTGAGCAAAGGGTATCACGGCTTACCGATGCAAAGGTGGAAGTATTTGCCCCGCCAACCGTGCCTGGCTTTGGCAACACCAGCGGATTTGAATTGCGCCTGCTCAATAAAGGAGCCGGTGCTATTGGCGAAACATCCGATATCACCAAGGAATTCGTTCAGGCCATCAATAACACCGAAGAAGTAACCAATACGTTTACCAGCTTTGATGCCTCGTTTCCGCAATACCTCATACATGTAGACTACGATATGGCAGCCAAGAAGAATGTTACGGTTGACAACGCTATGAGCACCCTGCAAACCTTGCTGGGAAGCTATTACGCTACCAACTTCATTCGCTTTAACCAGATGTACAAGGTGATGGTGCAGGCGGGGCCTCAATTCCGTGCCGAACCGCAGGACGTATTGAATCAATATGTAAAGAACAGCAATGGAGAAATGGTGCCCTTCTCTTCTTTTATCAGGCTCGAACGCCTGTATGGTCCCGAGCAGCTCACGCGGTATAACATGTTTACTTCCGCAATGATCAATGGAGAACCGGCTCCGGGATACAGCAGCAGCGATGCTATTAAGGCTGTTGAAAAAGTAGCGGCTGAAAAATTGCCGCGGGGATACGATTTTGACTGGAGCGGTATGACCAGGGAAGAGATCCTGTCGGGCAACCAGGCGGTGTATATATTTGCTTTATGCCTTTTGTTTGTGTACCTGTTGCTGGCAGCGCAATACGAAAGTTTTCTATTGCCGTTGCCGGTTATACTCAGCCTGCCTGCAGGTATCTTCGGATCGTTTATCTTTTGAAGATGGCCGGGCTTGATAACAATATTTATGCGCAGGTAGCATTGGTAATGCTCATCGGATTGCTGGGAAAAAATGCCATCCTCATTGTGGAATTTTCCATCCAGCGTCGTAAGGAAGGCAAACCTGTACTGGAAGCAGCTGTGGAAGGAGCCACCCAGCGATTACGCCCCATACTTATGACTTCCTTTGCCTTTATCGCGGGCCTGCTCCCGCTTTGTATTGCAACCGGTGCAGGCGCCAATGGCAACCGTTCGATAGGCGTTGCAGCAGCGGGCGGCATGCTTATAGGTACTGTGTTCGGCCTGTTGATCATACCAGGACTATATGTGCTCTTTGCCCGGCTCTCAGAAAGAAAAAGAAAAATAAACCTGAGGCTGTAGCCCCGTTACCTCAATCTCAAAATGCAGATAATGAAAAGAAATAGAATAATTATACCGGTTGGCCTCTCTTTGCTGGCTATTGGCTGCGGCGCTCCAAAGCTTACCGCAGTAAAGGAAATAAAGCCTTTGCCGGAAGCATACGAAGACAAAATGCCTGTTGATTCAAACAATATAGCAAGACTTCATTTTGAAGACTTCTTCCAGGATCCCCATCTCATTGCCCTGATCAACAGGGTGCTGACCAATAACCTGGACAATAAGATCGCGTCGGAGCGAATCAAGATTGCTACAGCCTACCTCGAAGCCAGGCAAGGCGCTTTACTACCCTCCGTTACAGCAGGGCTTAGAGCCTCCGGCACACATTATGGTAAACACACTATGGAAGGGGTTGGCAATTTCGACACCAACCTCTCCCCTAATATTGACAACAGCCAGCAGATACCCACCTTTATAACGCCTGATTATTGGCTGGGGTTGAGTGCCTCCTGGGAAATCGACCTATGGGGAAAGCTCAGGAGCTTGAAGGGCGCAGCTATGGAACGGTTCCTGGCTAGCCAGCAGGAAAAAGATCTGCTGAATGCAGCGCTGGTAACCCATACCGCTACCTTGTACTATGAGTTGATTATGCTGGATAAAGAAGTAGCGATTTTAAACCAGAATATCCAGCTACAGGAAAAAGCCCTGGAAGTAGTAAAAATACATAAGGAGGTAGGACGTGCAACCGAACTGGCGGTACAACAGTTTGACGCGCAGTTATCTAATACAAAAGCTTCTCTCTACAGCATCAGGCAGGAGATTGTAGCCGCAGAAAATAAACTGCTTGAGCTAACGGGAAGCTATAAAGGCAATATAAAAAGAGGCAGCTCTATCGATACCAGGTCCATACAATACCTGGCGCGTCATGGCAATCCACACCAGCTGATAGAATACAGGCCCGATATCAGAATGTCTTATCATGAACTGGAGGCTACGCATGCTGATGCGAAAGCAGCCAGGGCTGCGTTCTTTCCGAGTTTATCTATCGGCGCCTTTGTGGGACTCAACTCTTTTAATGCAGAGAAGCTAATCAATCCTACTTCCATCGCCTATCAATTGATCGGTGGCCTTACTGCCCCGGTATTTCAAAAAGACAATTAAAAGCGGGCTTCAAGATAGCCACAGCGGAGCAGGAAATAGCCTTCCTCAATTATCAGAAAACTGTTAATGGCGCATTCCAGGAAGTAAAAACCTTACTAAGTTATATTGCCAATAATCAACAAATATTAGCTGAAAAAGAAAGGAAGTATCGGCGCTTGATAAAGGTTTGCATGTATCACAGGATCTTTATGTAAATGCCTATGCTACCTACCTTGAGATCATTGCAGCCCAAAAAAGTAAAATAAATGCTGAGATGGATCTTATTAAAACGGAGCGCAACCATGTTAATGTATTGATACAATTATATAAGGCGCTTGGTGGTGGTGCTATGGGATCCTGATCCAAAATTTTCAATTCACGTAAAGCAGGAGAACACATTGGTTCTGCTGCTTTTTTGAGCCGCAACTCCGCTCCCCGGCACTACAAAGGATAATAAAGACGGGCACTACAATTTAGCAGGAATACGTTGATGAACACATCTCCAGTATATACGCTCCATGGGTAAGAAACATTTTTAAGCAATAAGACAAAAAAGCGAAAAATTGGTACAAAATAATATCGCATGTTTGCATGCGAATAACTTCTTTGCAAACCGATTATCAATAACTTTCCCCGGCAGATGGATGAGGCTGCCGGCCTAAAAATAAAGAATGTCTCTTACCGGCGCAGAACTATTAAACACAAAAGGCATTTTGATACCCTCGACGGACTCCGGGGTGTAGCAGCCATCGCTGTAGTTGTATTTCATTTCATGGAATTTGCAGCTCCCCGTTATGAAGACAGCTTTATCGGGCATGGATATCTTGCGGTAGATTTTTTCTTTTGCCTTTCTGGTTTTGTGATCGCTTATGCTTATGACAATAAGATCAGCCAAATTGGCTTTGGACAGTTTTTTAAACAGCGTTTAGCTCGCCTGCACCCGTTGGTTGTTATTGGTTCGGTTATTGGCCTGATTGCATTTGTATTCGACCCTATAGTAGTCTTTATCAGCAATATGGCTTGAAGAATGCCATCCTGATGTTTATTTCGGGAAGCATATTAGTTCCTTATCCCCTGGTGCAGGAGCGCTACTTCAATCTTTTCCATCTCAATCCTCCTACCTGGTCATTGTTTTGGGAGTATATTGCTAATATCTTTTATGCGCTTTTTATTTTCAGGCTGAGAAAATATGCGCTGCTGGTGTTAGTAATATTTGCCGCCATTCTTCTTTGTTACGAATCTTACCAATCGGGCTATATTGGCGTGGGCTGGAGCGGCGATACTTTCTGGGGAGGCGGTGTTCGTGTACTGTATTCTTTTACCGCCGGAATGCTTTTATATCGTTTCAACTGGATTATACGCAATTCACTTGGATTTACGATACTAAGCATTCTACTGCTGGCATCTTTTTAATTCCATATACCCAACAAACAGCCCTGTTTGTCGATCCTCTGATAGTTATCCTTTACTATCCCTTAATTGTAGCGTTAGGCGCCGGCATTTCACTTAAAGAAACCCCTAAAAAAATTTGTGAATTCTCGGTGCTATCTCTTATCCTTTGTATATGGTGCATTACCCTATTTTATGGGTATTCCTGAGTTACCTAGAAAAGCATCCGCTGCCTATAGAAGATATGTGGGTGGTAATTCCAATCGGCACAATATTACTCATCGCTTTTTCCTATCTTATAATGATCGGATTGGATATCCCTATCCGGAAATATTTAAAGAAAAAAATGAAATAAATTTTTTTGCCATTCAAACTGAGCTGTTGCCTCCAGTGCAGTTATGTCCGCGTCAAAGTCCCTTTGCAGGTACTGTATCCAACCATCAAAATATGGGTAAACATCGCAACTGCGCTTACGGGTAAACGCTATTTATGGCGGTTACCGGTATTTTTATAAAACCTGCGCTTTTTTTTGGGGGCATTATTGGACACTGGATTGTATACCGGCTGCTGTCCAAGGTGTTCAGGTATACTCACTTTATCTACCTCTTTTGCAATCAACCTTTCTATTGCATGAAACTTGCGCTGATCTTTAGGATTTACAAAGGTAAATGCACTGCCGGTAGCTTCAGCCCGTGCTGTTCTGCCGATACGGTGCACATAATCTTCCCCATCATTGGGAACGTCAAAATTAATGATCAGGTCGATATGGTCAATATCAATACCACGTCCCAATATATCCGTTGCCACTAAAACGCGCAGCCTTTCACTCCTGTACTGCATCAATACTTCTTCGCGCCGGTCCTGATCGAGGTCGCTATGTATTTCGCCGGCTTTAATACCCACCCGCCGCAGGTCTCTCGCCAATTCCTTTACTTTTATCTTGCTGCTGCAAAAATAAGCACTCCCTTGTACAACTTTTCCTTTAGCAAAAACTGTATCAACGGTATCTTTTGCTCATCGTAAACCATATAGGCTTGCTGCAAAATTTTATCCGGCGGCTTACTCATGGCAATTGATATTTCTACCGGGTCTTTCAGTATTTGCCGTGCCAGCGTTTTTATTTTAGGAGGCATTGTAGCTGAAAAAGTAAAGTTTGCCTTTTTCAGGAAGCTTGTTGATGATAAACATGATATCATCATAAAATCCCATATCCAGCATGCGGTCCGCCTCGTCTAAAACAAGGTATTTTAAAGTGTTCAGTTTCACATAACCCATTTTGATATGGGCCATCATTTTACCGGGCGTACATACCACTATATCGGCTCCCATCGTCAGCGCTTTCTTTTCCTGCACAAAATTATTCCCGTCGCCTCCGCCATATACAGCAATGGAGCTCACATCGGTAAAGTAAGACAGGCCTTCGAGGTGTTGTGATATTTGTATAGCCAGTTCACGGGTAGGCACAATCACCATTGCACTGATACCATTACTGCTGCCGCCATCTGTCAACAGGCGATTGATCAGCGGTAACAAAAACGCCGCGGTTTTACCGGTACCTGTTTGTGCAAAAGCCAATACATTTTGTCCTTGTAAAATAGGAGGAATGGCTTGTTCCTGAATAGGCGTAGCCTGTTGATAGTTGGAGGCTTCAATGCCTTCCATTAAACGGTCGTCAAAACCAAATTCTGTAAAATTTCACTTGCAGCGGATTAAACTTAAGTGGCAAAGATACTGGCTTTATTCATTCTGCGGACAAGATCTACACGGCTAAAACAGGCGAATTCATTATATCTTAGCCCGCCGCTCCTAACGAATCAGTAAGTCAAACCTTATTCTTCGCTAACGCTGTCGATATACTTCTTAAATAAGTCGTCAATTTTGCCTTTGCTGAACGCTTCGTCAGAATAAATGCCTGTTACATTATTTTCTTCATCCAATGTTATATCGGAAGTATAGCCACCTGCAATTCCCAGGAATTCAGATTTCTCCCCTTCCTCATCGAAAATGAGCCTGAACAAATAAAACCGGCATTTTTCCGCTCCTATCTTTGCCATTCTTTCACCCACAAATTCTATCTTTTCTGGTGTATAATCTTCTGATGAATTAAACACATAACTTTCCGCAAAAGATCTTTGATTAAGAAGTTTCGGAGGAAACAGATGGTCTTTATTTATTTTTTTAGCATTTCAAATAGATGCACGCGGTAGGCCTTATCCAGCGCAATACGTTCAATTATTTTCGTATCTGCATCCCCGCCATGCTCCAGTAAAGCCAACACCGCAGTTATTTGCAAGTCCATATCAGAAACATATTGAAACTCCCTTAAAACTTTATTAGCTTCCTCATCAGATAGCAGCGGCAATAATTCTATCAGATCGGGAAGCTGGTAATCATATTCGGCGCCATCCTTTATAGCCTCCTTCATTTTTTTTTGCATTCACTACGAAATAAGAAGTAAATGGTTTTAACACCTCTGGCTTCACGAAGCCGCTATCGATCAGGGTAGACATGAGAGCAGCAACGAAAGGCGTATAAATACTATCAACACTTAACGGCAGTAATTTATCCGTGATGGAAGAGGTCAGCGCCAGGCTATCCTTCAGTTTCCTTCTGAACCACCTGGATGGAGATTCTGAAAGCCGGGTGTTTGATAAAAGCAATGCCAGGGTTTGGTAGCTTTCACTGGTATGAGTACCCGCCAATATATTTAAAGCGATATGCTTCCGTCCATAGTCATTATCAGCGATCTCCGGGTAATAATTTTTGATATAACTGATGGTTGAAGGCGCTTTTATTTCCTGCAAGCGCGCCGCGATTATTTCCGATACATCAAAGCTATCAGAATAGTCATATAATGGCTTATAAGCATTAAAAACGGATTGATGTAGCAAATCGGCATCTTCAGCTGAGAACGGAGCTGATTTCAGGTATGCCACGGTTCCAGCTCGTTGTGCTGAGTCCTTTGCATTAAGTGCCGATAATAACAGACGGGTCTTCGGTTCCAGGTAGTCAAACGCGGCCGGTTTTGCTTTTTGTTGAAAATCGGTAAAAAACGATCTGAATTAGGAGTAAACAATGCCTCTTTCTGTGATGAGACTGTAAGTATATAAGTTCCTTTGTCGGCAAATATTATCCTGCTCCTTTTAAAGGTGTTGGCATCTTTTTCCGGATCAGTATTTCATGTCCTTTCATATCATTGACCACTACGTCCTTTTGGTACACTACGCTATCCTCCCCATTATGAAGCATTTCTTTATACAGGTCTTTTAAATCCTCATAATTTTTTACCCAGTAGTAGGGTTTAGGCTGATCAAAAAGAACCAAGTAACTTGTAGCGGTTAATGTATCATATGCGGCCATTGCCGTGCGCTCAAATATACTGGTTCGCAGGGTCTGATTTGTAGTTATTGAAGAAGGTGCCCACACGGCATAGGTTGAATCCGGGCTCTGATAATGATGCCATTCTTTTGATTCATGTTCCTTATTAAACCTGATGGAACTTAAAATAGCATCTACTACAGATTGGTTGGCGGTTGTGGTATCGGATGTTATGTTTATCACGATATTCCTGTTTCCTCTGATTACACTTAGTACTTTTGCGCGCAAGGCCGGGTAATCGCGGTTTTTCATATTATAGAATAAACGCATCCGGACATGATCTATAGTAGTATCTTTTGATTGGAATTCGCTATAGGCTTTATTAAACGCAAATTCCAGGTCCTTGTTAATATCAGATTCACTGTTTAAGACCCAGTGCCTCTTTACCTCTTTTGAAATCAGCATTACAATTAAGCCTTTTGCCATATCCGTTGAGGAATAGGTAGTTACTTTCCAATTATTGCTATTATCACTACTCAGCTGTGCATTAAAAGTAAGCGGGGCTGTAGTTTTCATGGAAAGCCCAATGATACCGTCTGAGTAAGTAACATAATTGGGACTCTCGCCCGTGTTGGTTTTAATCTTAAATGAATTAAAATATTTCTGCGCATCTGTACCCAGCAGGCGGAGCTTATTTTTGGCAAACATCATCAACACAAAGACATTTCTGTTATATGAACCTAAACGAATCCTAAGATACAGTCCCTTATCTGCTATCAGGTAATCAGACATATTTAAACTGTCTTGAACTGTAGTTTTTAATTTTTCTATTTTTCCTTTCGGATACATCTGGCGTATCGTTTCCTCCGGGCTTTTTCCACCGCCAATACTTTTATTAGAACCTATTGAATAGTATCCGGTATAATTGAAAATATCCATGTAAAAGAAAGTTTCAATCAAGCCATAAAGTTTTACCATGGTAGCATTACCGGGCATCTCAACTGTATAAGAAGGATCTGAAACAGGCAACCAGGTCACCGGCAGTTGTTTATATTGGTATTCATTTGCCGGCATTCTTTTGGTGGAGGTAACGGGCTCTACAACAAAACCTTTTTCTCTCAGTAAATTGATCAACCCGTCCTGACCCGGCAGATGTGCTACACCTACCGCGAAAAAAACAGATCTGATAGCAGAAAGGCTGTCCATACGGTGCGCCATTTTAATATTCCTCCTAACCAGCATCTTGTATCGTTGCTGATCGTTCATCTCTTTCGACATTAGTTCTACAGCATCCAGATTCTGCTCTTCATATATTTTAACCAGCTTCGACAGAATAGCACTGCTTTGTTTATCGCTTTCATCTGAAAGAACAGATTCAATATCCACGTTATCGATCAATTCGTCCAATAAACTGCCCTGATCATTTACATCTTCAATTCCGCCTACCCATTTTCCTGTGGCCTTTGCCACCCCATACAACCACGCATCTACAAACGTCTGCATAGACTCTTCAAAGTTATTTGTGGTAAGCCAGCGATTACGTTCGGCCCTGATATCCTTTGTTGTTATTTGCTCTATGGGTTTTCCTAACTTTTTCGAAAGCCTGGCGCCGTACTTATTGTACTCTTTATTGCTCAGTATTTCATTAAGTTTTTTCCCTCTTGATTAACCGCCTGTGTAATAGCATAGCTCATCATTTCATCAGGGTTCACCTCTATCGCCAATCCTTCGCAATTTTCAAGCGCTTTATAAACGGAGTCTGTAAAGTTGAATGCTTTTTTATCCATTATATGAATAGTGCCGAACAGATAGGATGGTTGCCTTAATCCCTTCCCTGATATTCGCCACAACAATGTATTGGGATACGACTGGCTATAAACTGGATTCGCAAAAAGCAGGAAAAGACAAAAGCTAGCTAGTTTTAATAAATTTCTTAAAAGCATCTTAGGTTATTAAGCAGTAAAAATAACAATTCTTTAGTAGAAGGACGGGCTTGCTACGGTAATTAAATACAACAGATCGGGATTGTTGTTCTTAGTAAGAGCCATTGTTATTGCCGTATGGTTAGTTGCAGGCTTCTGCGGGCCGGTTAGTTAGGTTACAATAGTATCCGCAGTTGAATATGGTTTTGGGGAGCGCAGTGTATGCGGGTAGCTATTACAGCTGTTGGGTCATATTAACTTAAAACCTGCCGGGATCCGGGCACAAAAAAGCCCCACATTACTGTGAGGCTTCTAATAAGAATGGCAGCTACCTACTCTCCCGCATTGTGGTGCAGTACCATCGGCCTTAAGGGGCTTAACTTCTCTGTTCGGTATGGGAAGAGGTGAACACCCTTGGTATAACCACCATAAATTCTTGAGCTGAATGGTTTATAAGTATTTAATTAACAGGTAAGTCCTTATCAACTTGTGAACTTAGCAACTTTTCAACTTGAATAATATAACATATTGGAAAAAATTTAAAAAATTAGAAGAGTACCTAACAAAATAAAATTAAAGCGTACGGGCAATTAGTACTACTCGGCTTTGATGTTACCACCTTTACACCTGTAGCCTATCAACGTAATAGTCTCTTACGGCCCTTAAAAGTAAACTCATCTTGAGATAGGTTTCACGCTTAGATGCTTTCAGCGTTTATCCTGTCCGTACTTAGCTACTCAGCATTGCACCTGGCGGCACAACTGATACACCAGCGGTACGTACGACCCGGTCCTCTCGTACTAAGGTCATGTTCTCTCAATTTACTAACGCCCACCACAGATAGGGACCGAACTGTCTTGCGACGTTCTGAACCCAGTTCACGTGCCACTTTAATCGGCGAACAGCCGAACCCTTGGGACCTTCTCCAGCCCCAGGATGTGACGAACCGACATCGAGGTGCCAAACCTCCCCGTCGATATGAGCTCTTGGGGAGATCAGCCTGTTATCCCCGGAGTACCTTTTATCCTTTGAGCGACGGCCCTTCCATACAGAACCGCCGGATCACTTTAGCCGACTTTCGTCCCTGCTCGGCCTGTTTGCCTCACAGTCAAGCTCCCTTATACTAATGCGCTCTGCGTACGATTACCAACCGTACTGAGGGAACCTTTGCAAGCCTCCGTTACTCTTTAGGAGGCGACCACCCCAGTCAAACTACCCACCATGCACTGTTTCCCGCTAGGGATTAGATTCTAAATCAAAGAAGGTTGGTATTTCAACGACCGCTCCACAATGGCTGGCGCCACTGCTTCATAGCGTCCCAACTATGCTACACATCCGTAATTCAAAATCAATGCAAAGTTGTAGTGAAGGTTCACGGGGTCTTTCCGTCCCGTGGCGGGTAACCGGCATCTTCACCGATACTACAATTTCACCGGGCTCGTGGAGGAGACAGCGTTCAACTCATTAGACCATTCGTGCAGGTCGGAACTTACCCGACAAGGAATTTCGCTACCTTAGGACCGTTATAGTTACGGCCGCCGTTTACTGGGGCTTCAGTCAGAAGCTTTGGATTACTCGAACATCCTTCCTTAACCTTCCAGCACCGGGCAGGTATCAGGCTCTATACGTCATCTTTCGATTTTGCAGGGCCCTATGTTTTTGTTAAACAGTTGGTTGAACCATTTTACTGAGACCTACCGAAGTAGGTACGCTTTATCCCGAAGTTACAGCGTCAATTTGCCTAGTTCCTTCTCCACGGCTCACCCGAGCGCCTTAGAATACTCATCCCGTCTACCTGTGTCGGTTTGCGGTACCGGCCGCTATGCTCGCTTTTCTTGGAAGAACTTTCACACTTACGCTTCACCCGAAGGATCCACTCAGCTAATCCGTCAGCCTGTAGTGCTAGCATTCTCCGTCACTTTTAATGCATAGTGGGCGCAGGAATATTAACCTGCTTTCCATCGTCTACCCCTTTCGGGTTTGACTAAGGACCGGGCTAACCCTGATCCGATTAACGTTGATCAGGAACCCTTAGACTTTCGGCGATAAGGTTTTTCACCTTATTTATCGTTACTTATGCCTACATTTTCTTTTGAAACCGCTCCAGCATACGTCGCCGTACACCTTCGATGCAGTTTCAATGCTCCCTACCGATATACCACTTAGTGGCAATCATAGAGCTTCGGTTCATAGTTTAATACCCGATTATTTTCCGCGCAGAGCCTCTCGACCAGTGAGCTGTTACGCACTCTTTAAATGAATTGCTGCTTCCAAGCAAACATCCTGGCTGTTATAGAAGCTCTACATCGTTTGATTAACTTAACTATGCATTGGGGACCTTAGCTGCTATTCTGGGTTATTTCCCTCTCGGCCACGGACCTTAGCGCCCGCAGCCTCACTCCCGGTAAACATCTGTTAGCATTCGGAGTTTGTCAGGGTTTGGTAGGCGGTGAAGCCCCTAGCCCAATCAGTAGCTCTACCTCTAACAGACTTTATAAACCGAGGCTGTTCCTAAAAACATTTCGGGAGAACGAGCTATCTCTCAGTTTGATTGGCCTTTCACCCCTATCCACAGGTCATCCCAAGACTTTTCAACGTCAACGGGTTCGGTCCTCCAGTGTGTGTTACCACACCTTCAACCTGCCCATGGATAGATCACAAAGTTTCGCGTCTACCCCCACTGACTAAGCGCCCTATTTGGACTCGCTTTCGCTACGGCTCCGTTGTTTAAAACTTAACCTCGCCAGTGAGGAGTAACTCGTAGGCTCATTATGCAAAAGGCACGCCGTCACACCATTAAGATGCTCCGACCGCTTGTAGGCGTACGGTTTCAGGTACTATTTCACTCCCTTATTTAGGGTGCTTTTCACCTTTCCCTTACGGTACTGGTTCACTATCGGTGTCTGAGGAGTATTTAGCCTTACCAGATGGTGCTGGCAGATTCAAGCAGGATTCCTCCGGTCCCGCCCTACTCAGGATACCGCTCGTCCCTGTCAATTTGCGCTTACGCGGCTATCACGCTCTATGGCTCTATTTTCCAAAAAATTCAGCTTGATGACAGTTTCTAAATGCGGTCCTACAACCCCGACTCCGCACGCGAAGCCGGTTTAGGCTCTTCCCTGTTCGCTCGCCACTACTTAGGGAATCATTGACTTATTTTCTTTTCCTCCGGGTACTTAGATGTTTCAGTTCTCCGGGTTGGCTCTCTTTCGAGTGATACGTCTTCAACGTACCAGGTTGTCCCATTCGGAAATCCAGGGATGTAATACTCGTGTGCAGTTCCCCTGGCTTATCGCAGCTTACCACGTCCTTCATCGCCTCTCAGACCCAAGGCATCCACCATACGCCCTTAATTGCTTTAAAAAAGTTTATTAAACTTAATTAATATGAGGCCAGCATCTCTGCTGGACTTGTTTATTTAGTTTGTTGTAGTTGTTACCCGACCACATTGCTTCAGACCAACCAAAATATTGGTGATATTTTACAATTATGATCGATAAACTATGTTAGGTACTCTCCTAACAATATTTTTTTCCAATATGTCAAAGAACTTTTAATCAAATTAACAACCAGCTATTACGCTAATGTGTCAATGATCGTAGCTGATAATATGGTTATGAACCATCAGACCTTAAGTACTTCCCTTAAGTCATTACCATCTTATTTAAAGAACTATTCTGTGAGGTTTCATGCAAAAACCTTACCTCCTACTTTGTGGAGGATATCGGAGTCGAACCGATGACCCTCTGCGTGCAAGGCAGATGCTCTAGCCAACTGAGCTAACCCCCAGAGTTTTGTAGACCCGACCAGATTTGAACTGGTGACCCCTACATTATCAGTGTAGTGCTCTAACCAGGCTGAGCTACGGATCTATTTGCTAATGTGCCAATTGGCTAATATGCTAATGTGCTAATGCTTATCAGCTGCTGGCTTTAGATTGCCGTACTCAAATTTGGCCATCAGGTCTTATGGAAAGAACTAAAATAATATTGAAAGAAGAGGAAACAACAGCACCAGGTAAGTGCTTGCTCTAAAAGGAGGTATTCCAGCCGCACCTTCCGATACGGCTACCTTGTTACGACTTAGCCCCAATTACCAGTTTTACCCTAGGCAGCTCCTTACGGTTACCGACTTTAGGTACACCCGGCTTTCATGGCTTGACGGGCGGTGTGTGCAAGGTCCGGGAACGTATTCACCGTATCATTGCTGATATACGATTACTAGCGATTCCAGCTTCACGTAGTCGAGTTGCAGACTACGATCTGAACTGAGAGTAGGTTTTTGAGATTAGCTTCACGTCACCGTGTTGCAACTCTTTGTCCTACCCATTGTAGCACGTGTGTAGCCCTGGGCATAAAGGCCATGATGACTTGACATCATCCCCTCCTTCCTCGCGTCTTACGACGGCAGTTTCACTAGAGTTCCCAGCGTTACCTGATGGCAACTAGTGATGGGGGTGCGCTCGTTGCGGGACTTAACCCAACACCTCACGGCACGAGCTGACGACAGCCATGCAGCACCTTGCTTTGTGTCTATTGCTAGAAATACCGCTTTCACGGTACGGCACTCGCATTCTAGCCCAGGTAAGGTTCCTCGCGTATCATCGAATTAAACCACATGCTCCACCGCTTGTGCGGACCCCCGCCAATTCCTTTGAGTTTCAACCTTGCGGTCGTACTTCCCAGGTGGGATACTTAATGCTTTCGCTCAGACACACACTGTTTATCGCGTATGTCGAGTATCCATAGTTTAGGCGTGGACTACCAGGGTATCTAATCCTGTTTGATCCCCACGCTTTCGAGCCTCAGTGTCAATATATGTGTAGCCAGCTGCCTTCGCAATTGGTGTTCTATGTCATATCTAAGCATTTCACCGCTACATGACATATTCCGCTAACCTCCACAATATTCAAGACTGATAGTATCAAAGGCAGTTTCCGAGTTAAGCTCGGAGATTTCACCTCTGACTTACCAACCCACCTACGCTCCCTTTAAACCCAGTGAATCCGGATAACGCTTGCACCCTCCGTATTACCGCGGCTGCTGGCACGGAGTTAGCCGGTGCTTATTCATATGGTACCGTCAGTTGAACTAGAAAGTCCCTTTTTCGTCCCATATAAAAGAAGTTTACAATCCAGAGGACCTTCATCCTCCACGCGGCATGGCTGGTTCAGAGTTTCCTCCATTGACCAATATTCCTTACTGCTGCCTCCCGTAGGAGTCGGGCCCGTGTCTCAGTGCCCGTGTGACTGGTCGTGCTCTCACACCAGTTAATGATCGAAGGCTTGGTGGGCCGTTACCCCGCCAACTACCTAATCATACGCACACCCGTCTTCTAGCGTGTTGCCACTATAATATCAGTGAGATGCCTCACTAACATCTTACGGGGTATTAATCCAAATTTCTCTGGGCTATCCCCACTAAAAGGAAGGTTGTGTACGTGTTCCGCACCCGTTTGCCGGTCGCCGCCAGACCGAAGTCCGCGCTGCCCCTCGACTTGCATGTATTAAGCCTGCCGCTAGCGTTCATCCTGAGCCAGGATCAAACTCTCCGTTGTAAATGAGTTTGATTTACTGACTATTAAAAATTCTCAAGAAGAAAAATTAACGTGTCAAAAATCGAATGTTATTTGCTTTTTGACTTACCTTTCGTGTTACTCAATTAAGAGTAATTTGATTGTGCTATTGTTTCCAAACTTTCAAAGAACTTACAATCAATTAGCTAATTTGCTGATGTGCTAATATGCTAAATGATTAAAGTGATAATTATGGTTATGAACCACCAGACCTTAACGTCATTATCAAATATCTAAAGAACTAATTTCTAAAACTAAATGAGCGTAAAATACTACCCCGATCTCTAATACAACCTGCGGGATTAACCACTCAAACTACCTGTAAACTTTCTGAAGAACTAAACAACTTTCGTAGCGTTGTTTTTAATTGGGATTGCAAAGTTAGTGTTTCAACTTCAATCTGCCAAATTTTTTTCGAAACTTTTTTGAATTTATTTCAAAGAATCAATCTCTAAAATCATTCAAAAACCTCTAAGAACTACCCGATCAATTATTTTCGGACGGCAAAGATAAGGAACTTTTTCGAAACTTAACCAACTTTCTTAAAACTTTTTTTTTTCAAGATGTAGACTCAACTACAAAGATGGGAAATAAGCGGAATGTACTCGTAAGACATTCATTATTAATTTATTATCCAGTACCCTAAGGGCTTTTCTAAGAACTTGTTTGCCGCTGTATCTCTCAAACGGGATGCAAATGTAAGAGCTTATTTTTAATTGACCAAATTTATTTTTATAAATCCAACCCAACCATCTCTCTCCCAAAATATTACACCTCCTAAAGAACTACGCTAATCGCTAGCGGGGTGCAAATATAGAACTCTTTACCAAATTACAAAATCTTTTAGACAAAAAAAAGTAAAAAATATTTCCCGTAACCAATGGGTAATAAACTAACCAGTGATTAATAATATATCTATAACCATGGTGAAAAGAACTAATAACATTACCGCAGCCATTAATATTTGTAACCTATAGCATACTATACCACCCAAAGACAATATTAGCGGTTCCCGGAAACCGGCTGTAGCCCTTTATGAATATACCGGGTAATCTAAATCAGGAATAGCTTACCTGCATCAAGGTTAACCCGTGCGCAGGTGTATCAAAATAGGTATTACGGCAATCCTTCGACTCAATGATAGCCCTGAAATCATCCAGAGAAATAATACCCCGCCCTACCTTAAGCATTGTTGCAGTGAGCGCACGAACCATTCCTCTTAGAAAGCGATTGGCCGACACAATATAGACCAGCTGCTCATCCTTAATGATCCACTCACTCTTAAGAATTGTGCAGTTAAAAGTTTTTACCTGGGTATTCTTTTTGGAAAAAGATGTAAAATCAGTATAGTTCCTTATCAGAAGGGCAGCAGCATTGAGCAATTCCAAGTTCACGGTGTAGGGGTAGAAATAAGCCCGGTCTGCTATAAAAGGATTTTTATATTGATATACATGGTAATGATAGGTTCTGCTTAGTGCATCAAAGCGGCAGTGCGCCTCATCAGTTTTTTCAACAATGCTGTTAATCGCAATATCCGCGGGAAGAATGGCATTTAAATTATAGATCCATTTCTGCTGGAAGATCTCTGGCCAATCAAAATGAAAGAAATTCTGCCGGGCATGAACCCCGCGTCTGTGCGGGATGATCCGGTTAGCTCTACCCTGCTTTTAAACAGAACCCCGAAAGCCTTTTCAATCTCGCCCTGAATTGTCAGCGCATTTTTCTGAACCTGAAATCCATTGTACCGCGTGCCTTTGTAAGATACTTCCAGAAAATAACGCAAGGCTGTTGAACATTTAAGTGATGGTTGAAATAGTCAACTACTTTATCAGTGCGTTGAATTTGTCTTTATAACCTGCATCCTTTATTTCTGATGCTAATGAAGCGAAATTTTCCCTGTCAGCAATGTAGGGATAAGCCGCCGCATAAAAATTGTACTTGCCCGCATTAGAAAGGAACATGCTGCTCAGGTACTTGATATGAGCCGTAGTATAACATTTAGCCTTAAAAGCTTTGGAAGCCTGGGCAATCATGCTGTCATCATTGGCCTCGGAAGCCATAGCCCTGCGCAACTTTAAAAAGTCATCCTCTGTGGCTACCGATTTACAGGCTGCATTACTGTTTTTTGCTGTTGTTTTTTCCGGTGTGGCAGCCTGTGCCATGGGAGCTTTTTCCTCTACTTTAAAACTGTTCTCTTCTTTATTTTTTACAGTCGGGGTTTCTTTCACCGCACGCTCTGTTACTGGAGCCGGCGTTGACGCAGGCTCCTTCGGTCCGCCGGCCCTGGGCTCGGGAATAAAGATAGTGATGGGATCTACCTGTCCTGATTCATTCCGTTCGTCGTAAACAATGGTAACACCTTTTGCTGATTTGGTTTGAACAGGTTCTGCAGCTGTACTATTGTCGGGTACTCTTACCACAGGCTTTTCCTGCACCGCTGCAGGCTGCTTTTCTTCTGGCTTATTCACAGCCGTAGGCGGAGGCGTTACAACCACAGGCTTTTCTTCTACCGGTTGCGGCTTTGGCTTTTCCAGTAAACTGGGGTCATTAGCTGCCTGGGACAATACTTTCGTAAAATCTGACACCCCTTCTGCGGGCACTGTTTCTTTTTAGGCTCATTTTTCGGCGTCGGAGGTGGGGCTTTGGCAGTTACCACTTCTTCGTTTCCTTTTAGCGCCTTCTGCACGGCCATAGTTTGAAGGTCAAACAGACCCCACCCGTCATTACCATAATCTTTTATAAGATAGCCCTTGTCTTTCGAATCAATTTTAAAGTCGAAGCGTTGTTCTGGCGTTTTACTATCAGGGAAACCAACCGTCAGTTTATAGTCGCCATCCTTTAATTGAGGTAAAATTAAGTAACCTGAGGCATTGGCACTGATTTGCTGTCCATTGATCTTTATATAAAACGGCTGCGCGGGTTCGGTTTGCAGATAAACAAAATATTTAGATTGTACCTGGTAACCCTGGCCAAAACCGACAAAAGAAAGGAGCGCGAATAAAGCCGAAAAAGAAAATGCCTGTTCATTTAAATATAATAATTTTTCTTGCAGGCAAATTTAGCTGAAATTATCGGTTTGACGTTTGTCGCCGGTAAATTGAAAACTTTTAGGGTTTGTTTAATATTTCCGGGAAAGCCTTATTTCCTCACCCTCCTGAAAAATTTGCGCTCGCCTGCCAGCAATGAAAAGCCGGATACTGTGCCGTCAGGATTTTTGCTGAATTCAATTTCGTCTATCGCATCATCCTGCCAGTAGAAATTGGCAGGCGAGGTTGCTTTCAGTACAACTTTATTATTTGCATCTTTTATTAAAAGCCGGCCGTTTTCCGTAATTAATGTTACGGTGTCGCTTTTCGGATCGGCGTATTGGCCGGTATACAATTTTAGAGTAGCATCAGGAACGGCAACCGGGCTGAACCTAAATCGCCTTTTGGAAAGCAGCCACTGATACAAGCTGTCATTATTATAAGTTACATCCCAGCTGTTGTGATTCGCATCCGGGTAAAGCGTAAATTTCACTTCGCCCGTTTTATTATACTTACGAACTGCGTCGATCATATTAATCGACGCGGCCGGCAGTACCACATCATCTTTGGCCCCATGAAAACACCATACAGGCATGTATCGTAAAGTCCAGGCTTTCTCCGTGTCGCCGCCTCCGCAAACGGGCGCAATAGCCGCCAGGTCTGAAGGATACTTTTCTGCATAGTTCCAGGTACCAAAACCGCCCATGCTCAAGCCAGTCATATATACCCGGTCTGCATCAACCTTATATTTCCTTTTAAGATCGTTCAGCAATGCTTTTAAAACATCTACCTGCCAGCCTGTACGGGGCGGAGCCTGAGGAGAAACCAGTATAAAGGGAATTGACGCCCTGCTTCCACGAGCTTGGGAGGGCCGTGCACTTTTACTTTATTGAGATCATCGCCACTTTCTCCCGAGCCGTGTAAAAATATAACCAGGGGCCATCGGCGGGTAGTATCGTCTTTATACTTTTCTGGTAAATACAGCAGGTATTTCGTTTCCTGAACCAGCTTTTCTTCAGTTTGCTGTGCCCAAAGTTGCGAAGGCAACAGGCCAACAAGCAGTATGAATTTTAATTTATTAAGCATAATCGTACATATTGCCTTAATAACTTACCAGCTGCCACCGGCGCCACCACCTCCAAATCCGCCGCCGCCAAAACCACCGAAGCCTCCTCCACCGCCAGACCAGCCGCCACCGCTGCCGCCGCCCGACCATCCACCGGGGAAGATCACAGGGCCGCCCCAGTCATCGCGATACCCGCGGCGGGACACATATCCGCCACCCCCGCCGCCCCTGCGGCTTATAATAACAATGATGATAAAAAGAATAATGGCCGCCATAACAAGCCCCGATAACCTGCCGCCTTTCCCCGCTGGTTATATCCATCCGGCGCTTTGTATTTACCGGCAGCAGCTTCCATTATATCGGTAGTAGCTTCATCAAGCCCCGATAATTATTGCCCTGCCTGAAATTAGGGATCAGCACATTTTGTACGATCTGATCGGCTATCAAATCGGTAACCGAGCCTTCCAAACCATAACCGGGAGCTATGAAAACACCCCGCTGTCCTCCCTTCGTGCCTGTATTTATTAAGATAACAACACCATTGTTGAACTGTTTTTGCCCTCCCACACCCCATTTTCTACCCAGGGCAATGGCAAACTCATCACGCGAATAACCTTTCAGGTCGTCTACAACAACAATTGCGATCTGGTTGGAAGTACTGTCGTCGTAAGCTACCAGCTTACGCTCCAGAGCATCCTTTTGCTCGGGAGTAAGGAAGCTTCCCGAAAAATCATTAACTAACTTGGGAGGATTGGGAGCAGCGGGAACATCGTTCTCTATTTGCCCCTGCGCCGTAAAAACAAACACGCTAAAAAGGCAGAACAGGAACAACCTAATGGTGCCTCGCTGCAGGCTGCTAATTAAAAACTGTAAAAAACGGGTATTTGTTGTTTCGCTTTGATGAGACTTTTATTTACTATTTACCAAATACAATATCGTCGGGTAATTCATTATGATCGCTGGCCCGATCGTAGGGAAAATAGCTGTGTAAGCCTTCTCCTATTTCATACACATACTGGCAAATGCCCTGTACAAAATGCTCCTGGTTAAACTCCTGCAGGATGTGGCTTACCAGCTCCTGCCAGTATTTCACCCCGGTTCTATTATAAATTCCTTCGTCGCCATAAATAGCCAGCTGGTGATCTTTAACCGCTATATAAAGCAGTACCGCATTACGTTCGGCTGTTTGCTCCATTTTTAACTGAAAGAAGATCTCCGACGCGCGCTCCACGGGGTCTACATATTTACAGTGGCTTTCCATGTAAATCCGGATCTCGCCACTGGTGCGGCTTTCAGCGCTCCTGATCGCTTCTACAATCTGCTCTTTTTCTGCAGCTGTAAGAAACTGTGGCGATTTGCTTTTAAATAATGAAAATTCCAATTGGCTTAAAATTTAATGTCCACATTATTTTGTGCGCCCTCAACTGCCTTAAACCCTTCTTTTACCTCGAATCCGAACATTTTTGCTACCAGGCTTTTAGGAAAAGAACGGGCTGCTTCGTTGTAATCTCTGACAGCGGCATTAAAATCGGCCCGTGCTACCTTTATCCTCCTTTCGTTACCTTCCAGCTGCACCTGCAATCCCCGGTAAGCCTCGGTTCCGCGTAAAACAGGATATTTTTCTATAACTGCTATTAAGCGGTTAGAAGCTGCAGCCAGCGTATCCTGCAAACTGGTCTGCCGGTTATAGCTATCTGCCGACAAACCTGCGCCGGAAGCAGCAAGCGCATTGCTACGGGCCTGTGTTACCTGAACCAGGGTTTCCTGCTCAAAGCTGGCCATTCCCTTTACCGTATTCACCAGGTTGGGAGTTAAATCGAGCCTTCGCTGGTAAGTGCTTTGCACATCGGCCCAGGTTTGCTCCATTTTTTCTTCCTTACGTACTAACGAGTTGTAAGCAACGATTACATAGAGGCCCAGTAAAACAATGAACGCCCCGATAAGATATCCTGAAAAACGCTTTTGCTGCATTTGCGATAATTAAAACTCCACTTTAGGCGCTGTTTCTGCTCCCGGATCGGCTTTAAATGGTTCTTTAGATTTAAAACCAAACATTCCGCCTAAAATATTCATAGGAAAAGAACGCACCTTAGTATTGTAGCTGTTTACAGCTCCGTTGAATGTATTGCGGGATGCGCGGATTTCATTCTCAATGCTTTCCAGTTGCCCCTGCAGCTGCAGGAAGTTCTGGTTGGCTTTTAGCTCCGGGTAACTTTCTACCACTGCCAGTAAACGGCTTAAGGCGCTGCTTACCTGGCCCTGCGCCGCCTGGAACTGCTGCATATTTTCGGGTGTTAACTGATCGGCAGAAATATTTACAGAGGTAGCTTTAGATCTTGCTTCTATCACCTTGGTCAACGTTTCCTGCTCAAATTTGGCAGCGCCTTTTACGGTGTTTACCAGGTTGCCCACGAGGTCGTTACGCCGCTGGTAGTCGCTTTGTACATTAGCCCAGGCATTTTTTACCACCTCGTCTTCTTTTACCAGATTATTATAACCTTTGCATCCCATAAAGCCTACCACCACTAACAAAATGATTACAATTAAACCTATTCCTTTCATAGTATTTGATTTTAAGTGTTTATCTAACAAATTTAATACAATTAACCATTGAACTAAGTTTCTATTCGGTAAACCCGGTAGCAATACCGGTAAATGAAGCAACACCTGCCCATAATGGGCTAACGCTTTAAAAATGAAATTGGAAAATAGATAATAAAAGAGTAAATTAGTACTGTAGTAATCAGTTCACTAATACCGGAGATCTTTTATTACAACGATACTGAGAAAGGAATGGAAAGTTTATTGTTCACCCATTAAAACTTAACATTATGAACCAGTTAGCTTTTCGCCCTACATCTCCCCGCCAGAATGTACATACGAAATTTTCGTTTACTCCTCTAACCGAATTTTCATCATTATTTATTGCAGGCAGGCAATTGTGGCTCTTTGCGGCCTGTTTCTCACCTTTTGCTGATTATTTTATCATCTTGCAAACAAACCAGTGCCAATACCCCCGATGAAAAAAAAAAAAAAAAGCTTCAGGCAGAAAAAGACGCCATATTAGCCGTTATTGAAAAAGAAACGGCTTCTTTTTTTGCGAGGGATTACAACGCCTGAAATCAACTTATGCTCAAACCGACTACGCCTTTCAGGCCTGGAGCAATAAAGACGGCACGTTTGACGCAAGCGTAGGCTGGAACGGCATTGATAATACCGTTGGCAAGTATATCAACGATAATCCCGAACCCCAGTCAAGTAGCCACCCAATTGTTGAACGTAAAAACATAAAATATAAGTTTTATGGTCCTGATGCATGCTATCTTACCTGGGACCAGTTTAACAGTAATAAGCAAGGTGATAATTTCCATCACAGCAAGGAAGTTCGATTGATGGAAAAGGAAAAGGGTGAATGGAAGATAGTTTGTGTTGCTGCATTCTGGGACTATGTTAATCCTATTGCTGCAGACAGGCTTAAAGATATTCAGAGAATGGATAAGGAATCGAGGGGCACAGACAAACTTTAAATGGAGAACCCGAAGCCAAGCCGTGAAAGCCGCCAAACCAGGCCGTTAAAGGGAGCTTCGTACTATCGGACACCCCGCATCTATGAATTTCTTATACACCCTCTGGGCTGTTATTACTTAACAGCCTTTTTTATTTTCAGTCCTTTTTGTTGGTGTCTGCTATGCTTTTTTATCGAGCAATGGATTGGAAACAATAATAGGCTTGGGCTTGGTAGTAGTTTCGTTCTGCTCTATTTCAATTTCGTTGATGATCATACTTTCTGGCGCTACAATGCTATAATCGGAGCTGTTCTCTAATTGCTGCTTGTCTGAAGCCACAATAAACCGCCTTAGAGACTTCATATTAAGGGGAGTAATTTTACATTCATTTACCATCTCTGTTTTTCCGCTGGCTACATCTATCCTGTATATCTCCGGACTGTTAAAGTAAAGATCTTTTACCATATATGCAACAGTAAGTCCCTCCTCCTTAGCCAGCTGCAATAACCTGGCCTGCATAGAGTCGGCATTAACAGTTTTAGCCGAAGTAAGTTTCAACACACCTGCATTGTAATTTCTTCCCATAAACGACTGCCCAAAACCCTGGGATCGGGGAAACTTCCTGGTGGGTGTTCTTCCATTCAGGAGGTTCTTTAATATACCTGCTTCGATGAGCACCAGTGAATCTGCCGGCACTACACCTTCGTCATCTACCTGGTAATAACCTGTAGTATGCTTGCCGTTTACTGTTTTAAGCGAAGGAACGGCCGTTACCGTAAGTTCTGAAGCCACGAGTTTTTGCCCCAGCTTTTCTTCATAACTGGTTTCACCAGAATTGTACCCCAGAACGGATTTGCGGCGCGTTTGCAGTGTATTCGAAAAGCATTGATTCACGATATCTCCCACTGCATTGCCCACGAAAAGCACAGGTCCCATATAAGCGCCTTCAAATGCCTTTGCCTGCTCTTTTTGCTGTATTTTTCCTATCAGTTCCTTTACACTGGCCTGCAGTTTTTCTAATGATGGCAGCTCATCTATGGTTTTCACCGTGATAGCGTAGCTACTGTTATAATTATTGCCTTTTTCATCAGAGGCTCCGCCATAAGCCATAAACGTAACAGCGCCTCCGGGCTTTCTGATAACCGAACCCTCGCTGCTTACCAGGTAATTTTCGGAGCTTCCTACCATTAGCCGGCAATACGAAGTGGTTATTTTCGGGTAAGCATTAAACAGGGCCGACAACACTTTTAAATTGTGCTCCCACTTTTTGGTATCGATTTCTATGGGCTGAATGGCTCCAAAGTCTTTTACAACAGGGGTGATGCGGGCAAAATCGTCTAACGCCAGTTCTTTTTCGTCAACACTTACCCTTTTTAAAGATGACATAAAGCCACTGAATTGCCGGGCGTTGTTTTTATACGCCCGGTCGGTTTCAAGCCATAGCAGGCGGCGGTACTCATCGGCACTGGCCTCATCGGGCAGGTTGGCAAAATAACCATCGTACATCATATAGTCGAAGTTGCGGTGGTAATCTCCTACTCTCAGCTTAACGGATACCGACTTATTATTAACAGGGGTTTTACCACGTTGGTTATTTCACCCCGTTCGCTGCTTAAACTGTAGCTGTTTACATTCTGAAGATTATAAGCAATATAGAACGGCTTCTCCAGGTCGGGAAGATACAGGCGCTTTATATTGCGCTGCAGCTCATCGTTCAGCACCCGCACGTAAAAATTATCTTTCAGATCCTGTGCCCATGTTGCAGGCGCTGTACAACTGATCGCTAATGCAAGGAAGAAAATTTTTGTTCTCATTTTAAATTATTTATTGATAGCCGGATGCTGATGTATAGGCTGCTGGTGTTATTTGTCCAGGTCGGGCCTGGGCAACACGGGAAGGCGTTCGGAGGATTTGCTTTTTTTCTGTGTTTCAATTACGTCAACAAAAATAGCCGGCGACGAAGCAGATACCGGTACCCAGCCGGAACCAGAGCCGCACATCCCGTTAAAAGTTTCCATAGTATTGCTGCAGGCTGTAATATGCTTAAACATGGAAAGAGGTGTGCCAATCAAGTCTACCCCGCGCACCAGCTCATCTGCTTTGCCATCAACATAAATTTTATACACTTCAGTTGGCAACACATTAAAAGCATTAGGCGTGGTGCGTCCTACATTTGTAAACCCGCCCTGTACATCCTGAAACAGGTAGCCATAAGATTTGCCCTGTTTTTTACATTCAGCGATCAGCAGCTCCCTTAATTCGCTAAACGACTTCTCACTCTTACCTGTTACAATCAGGTTGCTTTGCCTGCTTTCAGGGATACCGCCCGGCGCTGTGCGTGCATGCCCGTTACTGCCGCTTATACCATTGATAGGAGTTCGGGTCATCAGAAAATTCCGTAGTATGCCGTTGTCTACCACATCAACTTTTGCGCCGCCACTCCTTCATCATCAAACTTGTAAAACCCGTTTACTTCAGCGCCTGCTACATTCTTCCTGGTAGGATCCATTGTGATGCTTAAGAAAGGCGGCAATACCGCTGTTCCGATCTTATTTTTAAAGGTCTGCCCGTCGAATTCATTTTTCATTCTTTTCCCTTCCAGCCTGTGCCCGAAAATTTCATGAAAGAATACGCCGGCAGCCCTGCCCGAAAGAATGGCCGGGCCAACAAAAGGATCGGCCAGGGCGATTTTTTTAATTCGCTCAATTTGGCGCTCATCCTCGATACGTCGGCCAGAACGCTGTCGCCGGAAGGCAATTCCGCGGGTTTATAAGCAAAATACAGCTTATAAAGCGGCAGTTCCATTCCATCCTCGGCCTTGGTATTGCCAAAAATACTTTGCCAGGTTTCGGTTCCGTTTTCCACAATATCCGAACCGTCTATATCGATAAAATATTTGCGGGTGATCTTAAATTCAAAATTGGCCCCTCCTAATAGCAGGTCAGGATTTTGTTTAAATACCTGGGTAAAGCTTTTAAGAGCTGTGGCAATTTTCGCTAAGTCGGGTTTCAAAGCGGCGTAATTCAACGGGGCATCAAAGTAAATTTCCCGCTTTGCATTTGAAAAATCTGCTGCGGTATCTTCTTCTGCTACCCTTACTTTTTATTGGTCAGTAATTGCTCATACATCTGGGCGGCATTCTTATAAGCCACATCGGTACTTTTCCAGATCGATAATTTTAAAATGTCTTCGTTCTCAACAACAGGTAAATTTCCCGCCGCGCCGCCAAATTGCACATTATGGGTATTGTCAAACTGGTAGCTACCTACTCTTACCGTAGGTGTAAATACTCTTACCCTGCTTGAATCGATGGAGCTGATCACTCCGAAATTAGCTGTTACACGATAGGAGGTGATGTCGTCAACCCTATAGCTCATGTAATACACATTTTTATCGGCAGCTTTAAGCTGTACAAATTCACGCTGTAATTCGTTTTTGAGGATCTGGGAAAGCCGATCCTGTGAATAAGTGTTTACAAAGGATAAAACCATTCCTATTAGCAGTGAAGCGCGGGTTGCTGTTGTCATATACTATAAAGATAGGTGGTGCATTTGAAGTAATAAACAGTTGACTCTTAATAGTTCCTTAAATCACAACTGCTGTGTGCATGGTAAAATACATGCGCACAGCAGCTGCAATACTACCGGTAATATGATGCAGTTACCTATGGATTTGCATAATTTTTTACGTCTTCTGCAATAATTGTTTTACCGCTTAAAATAACCAGGCGCTCTACTACATTGCGCAGCTCCCTTATATTCCCCGTCCAGTTATGTTGTTGCAATAATTTAATAGCGCCGTCGTCAATACCTTTTTAGCAATTCCATAGTCGGCACAAATGCTTTCCAAAAACCTATCGATCAATTGGGGAATATCATCCCTGCGATCATTTAAAGAAGGCACATGAATTAATATCACGCTCAGGCGATGATAAAGATCGAGCCTGAAATTCTTTTGCTCTACTTCCTGCAGCAGGTCTTTATTGGTAGCGGCTATTACGCGTACGTCTACATTAATGTCTTTATCAGCTCCAACTCTTGTTATTTTCCCTTCCTGCAATGCCCGGAGTACTTTAGCCTGGGCGCTAAGGCTCATGTCGCCAATTTCATCCAGGAAAAGAGTACCTCCGTTGGCCTGTTCAAACTTTCCGATACGTTGCTTTACCGCCGAGGTAAAAGAACCTTTTTCGTGACCAAATAGCTCAGATTCGATCAACTCGGTTGGTATCGCCGCGCAATTCACCTCCACTAAAGGGCTGGCATTACGGGTGCTTTTTCATGCAGCCAGCGGGCTACCAGCTCCTTGCCTACCCCGTTTTCTCCGGTAACCAATACCCGGGCTTCGGTGGGCGCTACTTTATCAATTGTTTCTTTAATTCGCCTGATAGGCTCCGAATCCCCTACGATTTCCTGTACACGGGATATTTTTTTGCGCAGCACTTTTGTTTCGGTAACCAAAGTTCCTTTATCCAGCGCATTTTTAATAGTTATGAGCAACCGGTTCAGATCCGGCGGCTTTGATATAAAATCATAGGCGCCTTTTTTCACGGCTTCTACAGCAGTTTCAATCGTTCCGTGGCCGGATATCATAATCACCGGCACATCGGGAGCCACTTCCAGTGCTTTGTTCAGGAATTCCATCCCGTCCATTTTAGGCATCTTGATGTCGCATAAAACAGCATCAAATTTATGCTCAGAGAAAATTTTTATTCCCTGTTCACCATCTGAAGCTTCGTGTGTTTTATAACCTTCGAATGATAAAATTTCAATCAGCGTTTTACGAATGGATACCTCGTCATCAATTACGAGAATAACCGGCGCATTATCGTTTGTCTTACTTCTATTGGGCACTTTAATAGATTTTTTTGTTTAGATCGTAAACTTAAAAGTCCACGAGCGAATAAATATAGCTCATGGACTTTTAAAAATAATAATATGACGGTAATTATTTTTTCTGGTACATTACTTCCTTCACCAATTTTACAGTACGGGCAACATCCGGCAGAGCGGCTGCCACCAGGTTAGGTGCATAGTGTAAAGGCGCATCAGCAGCGGTAATACGTCGGATGGGTGCATCCAGGTAATCGAAAGCATCTTTCTGAACATTGTATGCTATTTCAGATGAAACTGAAGCAAACGGCCACTGCTCTTCAACAATTACGAGCCTGTTTGTTTTCTGGATACTTTTAACAATCGTTGGTACATCCAGCGGGCGAATAGTACGCAAATCAATCACTTCAGCGCTGATGCCTTCTTTTTCCAGCTCGGCAGCCGCACCTAAAGCTACCTTCATCATTTTATTAAAAGAAACAATGGTTACATCTGTTCCTCTTTTTTACATCGGCTTTTCCTAATTCAATATAATATTCTTCTTCAGGCACTTCCATTTTATCGCCATACATCTGTTCGCTTTCCATGAACATTACAGGATCTTCTTCATAGCGAATGGCTTGTTTCAATAAACCTTTGGCATCATAAGGGTTGCTTGGAGAAACCACTTTAATACCCGGTATGTTGGCATACATTGCTTCAAAAGCGGTGCTGTGCTGGGCGCCCAGCTGGCCGGCAGAACCATTACCACCTCTGAACACGATAGGGCAGGAAATCTGCCCGCCGCTCATAGCCAGCATTTTGGAAGCTGTATTCAGGATCTGGTCTAACGCTAAAACAGCAAAGTTCCAGGTCATAAATTCAACAATAGGCCTCAGGCCTCTTTGCGCAGCACCAACACCAACTGCAGTAAAACCCAGCTCTGCAATAGGAGTATCCAAAACCCTTTTAGGACCAAACTCTGCCAGCATACCCTGGCTTACTTTATATGCGCCATTGTACTCGGCAACTTCCTCACCCATTAAAAACACCCTGTCATCCCTTCTCATCTCCTCATTCATGGCTTCTCTTAAAGCCTCTCTAAATGCAATTATTCTTGCCATATTATTTTGTTGATACTGTTAAAGTGCGGCAAATTTAAACGTAAAATGCTAGAATAAGCAATATAAAATATAAAATATTCGATAATCGCAGCCGTTATCTTTGTCAAATGCAATCTCATTTTTCGGTGATCATCGTAGGCGGCGGCCCCATCGGACTGGCCTGCGCTATCGAAGCGCAAAAAAACAACATTTCATACCTGGTGCTGGAAAAAGGATGCCTGGTTAATTCGCTATACCATTATCCGGTTAATATGACCTTTTTCTCTACTTCAGACCGTCTTGAAATCGGTAAAGTGCCTTTTGTATGCAATAATGCCAAACCTACCCGAAACGAGAGCCTGGAATATTACCGGAGGGTAACGCAAAACTTCGGGATTAACATCCACCTTTTTGAACAGGTGTTGCAGGTGGACAGATTGGAGCCAACAGATAACCGGAGCCGCTTTCATATTCAAACCAACAAGTTCAGCTACACCTGTGATAAAGTGATTATTGCTACCGGCTTTTATGATATTCCTTACCTGCTGCATATCCCCGGGGAGGAACTACCCAAAGTGACCCACTATTACAGCGATCCGCATTTTTATGCCTTCCAGGACGTAGTGGTGGTAGGCGCCATGAACTCGGCAGTAGATGCGGCACTGGAAACTTACCGTAAAGGCGCCCGGGTAACCATGGTTATTAAAGGAGATGCCATTGGTTCAAGGGTAAAATACTGGGTAAAGCCGGATATTGAAAACAGGATAAAAGAAGGTGCGATCCATGCATACTTTAACGCCTCTTTAAAAGCCGTCAGGGAGCATGAGGTAGATATCGAAACTCCTGACGGCCTGGTAACATTAAAAACGACTGGGTATAGCGGCAACAGGCTACCAGCCCAACCTTGACTTTCTCGAAAAAACAGGCATCCGGTTAAGTAACGACGAGGTACGATCTCCGCCATCAACCCCGATACCCACGAAACCAATATTCCCGGCATTTATCTTGCTGGTGTTATATGCGGCGGTATGAATACGCACCGCCTGTTTATTGAAAACTCAAGAGAACATGCCGTGATCATCTTTAATGATATCAGGCATAAAATACAAGATGCCTGATACACTCAATGATATAATTAAAGCACAGCAGCTAAGAAAGCATAAAGCCATCGCTACAGGGCTTTTTGTGCTGATGACCTTGGTATATGTATTATCTACCTGGCTGCTGAAAACAAGGGATGATATATGGCTGGGCTATGTCAAAGCCTTTGCAGAAGCTGCCATGGTGGGCGCCCTGGCCGATTGGTTTGCCGTAACGGCTTTATTTCACCACCCTTTAGGTATCCGCATTCCGCATACCAACCTTATAGAAAATAAAAAGAAAAATATAGGAGATAACCTGGGAGGGTTCGTGGTAGCCAATTTTCTTAACGCTCCCACAATCCGGCCTTATATTGAAAAACTGCATGTCAGCACTTTATTAATACAATGGATTGAGCAACCCCAAAACCTCCATCTGCTGGTATCTGAAATCTCTGCTATTCTAAAAAATGTGGTGAAGAGTGCCGACGACAGTATGGTGACTCAATTCATATCCGATCAATCGCAGAAGCTGCTGAAGGAAATCCGGCTGAATGCTACGCTGGCAGCGGGCCTGGATATTATTATGCAAAGAGGCGATCAGGTACGCATACTCAACTATCTGGTAAGCAAGCTGCGTACTTACGTGATTGACAATGAAACAATGGTAAGAGAACGGGTGAAAAAGGAAAGCCATTTTCTTATTCCGGGTTTTGTAGATAACCTTATTGCAACAAAAATAACCAAGGGATTAGCCAATTACCTGGCAGAAATTGAACAGGACCCTGATCATACCGTAAGGAAAGAGATTGATCAGCAACTGAAACGCTTTATAGAGGATATTAGAACTAATCCGGCCTGGCAAAAAGAACTGGAAGACATAAAGGACAGCCTGTTGAGTGGGGATAAAATTCAACAATACGCCTCGTCAGTCTGGAAACATTTGCAAAACGCGATAATGAGCGATCTGGAGGGTACAGAGTCTTCTATTATGCTTTACCTCCAAAAAACCATCAGCGAAATGGCGCACAATCTGAAAAGCGATCCTGCCTTCCAGCAAAAAATAAACAAGTGGACACAAAGAACCGCTTATAAATATATCCTGAAAAACACTTCCAAAGTGGGAGACCTGATCAGCAGCACGGTGGGCAACTGGCAGGAAAAAGAACTCAGTAATAAACTAGAACTGGAAGTGGGCAAAGACCTTCAGTTCATCCGTATCAATGGAACGCTGGTAGGCGGATTGGTGGGACTATTGATTTATACTATCACCCGGATGATTGAAAACAGTTAATAATCGAAACATACAAATGCATACAGTAATTAGTTTTAAAGATGTGCCGGCAGATATTACGGACATTGTCATAGCAGAACTTCAGGACACCGCAGAGGGATTTGAGGAAACGGAGAACGAACTGAAGGTGATCTTCCTGAAAGAAAAATACAACGATCGCGAGATTACCGAACTCGCGTCGGCATACCAGCTGCAATACGAAACAGAGGAAATAGCCCCGCAAAACTGGAATGCGGTATGGGAATCAAATTTCAGTCCGGTTATTGTAGATGATTTTGTAGGCATACGGGCATCTTTTCACGAGCCGCTGCAAAATGTACAGCATGAAATTGTAATTACCCCTAAAATGAGCTTCGGAACCGGGCATCATGCCACCACTCATTTAATGATGCAACAAATGCGCAAGCTATCCTTTCCGGGGAAATCGGTTTTTGATTTCGGTACAGGAACGGGGTATTAGCCATTCTGGCACATCGCCTGGGCGCCAGAAGTATATATGCCAATGATATAGACGAGTGGAGCATTTTAAACGCCAGGAAAATTTCGAACAAAACCATGCCGGAGCTATCCGGCTGGTACAATCGGATACAGCCGATATGAACGAACAATTTGATATCATATTAGCCAATATAAACCGCAATGTTTTACTGGATAACATGAAATACCTCTCGGCACAACTGAACACTGAGGGGCAACTGGTTCTTAGCGGCATATTAGAAGAAGACCTTCCGGCTATACAAAAACAGCAGAGCAACATCAATTATCACTCGTTGAAACAAACATGCGTGTCAATTGGCTTTGCCTGAATTTCCGGAAGTAAGCATCCTCTGCCCGAAGCCGTTATAACCAGCCTTACAGGAGCGGTTGGCTGCCGGTAGCGCATGGGGTAATTGGTATCGTTAGAAATATGCTAAAACTAAGATCGGGTTTTACAGGCGTTCTGCAGGCCGGATTAATGCGTTTTATCGCAATAAATTGAAGATCACTACATATGCAGGTAAATTTCACAGGCCGTAATAAACACCCGGTTGTTCTTAATCCTTTCGCTTAAAACCAATTATCACGTAACTGATGTATATTTGCTAACAGTTTTACTGAGAGTAAGGGTGTGGACCTGTTTTACTACTGATTATTTTAATAACAAGAAGAATAAATATCAATATATCCCTATATTTGAAATTCATATTGCTCCATATAACAGATAAATAATGCAGGAAATTTTACTAGTTTTATGTGCTTATTGCCTTGGAAGCATTCCGACGTCTGTTTGGGTGAGCAGGGGATTTTTTGGAATCGATATACGGGATTACGGAAGCGGTAACGCAGGTGCTACCAATACATTCAGAACTCTTGGACCCCGCTGGGGCTCTTTTGTGATGATATGCGATGTTTTGAAAGGCTTTTTGCCGTAAAACTGGCAGCCTTGTTACCTGAATTCAGTTCCGATATTGCTTTACTAAACATGCAGCTCATCCTGGGCATTGCCGCTGTAATTGGTCATATCTTCCCGGTTTGGGCTGATTTTAAAGGGGAAAAGGTGTAGCCACCTTATTCGGACTGGTTATAGGTATTTCTCCTGGACGGCGCTAGCCTGCTCAGGTGTATTTCTGCTCGTATTATATCTTACCCGATTTGTATCACTTAGTTCTATATTGGCAAGCGTTGCCTTCCCGGTTTTTATACTGGTGATCTTTAATGTAGAAAACCACTTCTACCGCGTATTTGCTGTTGCTGTAGCGCTGCTGGTAATACTGACCCACCAAAAGAATATAGGGCGTATGATCCGGGGTGGCGAAAGTAAAGTTCCTATTTTCAAAAAAAAGGGACCGCAGAAGGCAAAAGACCAAAACTCCTAAGCACCTTTATTCCACTACAAGACGTATTCGATACATTTATACCAAAGCGATTTGGTATAATGATTGCGTATAGATATGTAAGGTTAATAATTAAATTCCAAAACCAATGATAAAGAAAGTATTAAGTCTTTTTGCTGTGGCTGCCATTGCAGTATCCTGCTCTACCAACGCAGTTACAGGCAGAAGCCAGTTCAAACTCCTGCCAGAATCGCAATTGCAACAAATGGCGGTAGGTGAATACCAGTCATTTTTATCAAGTGCCAAGGTAGTCCCCTCCAACTCATCCAATCGAGATGCTGAAATGGTAAACAGGGTAGGCCAGCGTATAGTAGCTGCTGTAACCCAGTTTTTCAGGCAGAACAATATGAGCCAGGATTTGCAGGGATACCAGTGGGAAACCAAGCTCGTGCAAAGCAACGAGGCTAATGCCTGGTGTATGCCCGGAGGTAAGATTGTGGTTTATACGGGCTTATTACCTATTACGCAAAATGAAGCTGCGCTGGCTAATGTGATGGGCCACGAGGTCTCTCACGCGTTATTCGGGCATACGAACGAGCGGATGAGCCAGACCATTGCAGCACAGTACGGAGGAAGTATATTGGATGCATTTATGGCTAACAAAAGCTCTGCCGCCATGCGCAATATATTCGAGCTGCTGTAGGCGTAGGCTCGCAGGTGGGTATTATGGCTTTTGGGAGAAAGCAGGAACTGGAAGCCGATCGTTATGGTATGATATGGGCAGCCATGGCAGGTTATAACCCGCAGGAAGCCATTGGCCTCTGGCAAAGAATGCAGGCGAAAGCCGGAAGTGGAGGAACTCCCGAATTCCTGAGCACGCACCCCGGCCCTGAAAGAAGAATTGAGCAGCTTCAAAAATATATGCCGGAAGCCCTCAAGTACTACAAGCCCATCAACAAGTAGTAAAAAATTTCATATACACAAGTCGCTGGTAATAAAACATCAGCGACTTTTTTGTTAAATATACGATATAGTCAAACTTTTTGGGTTACCTTTGCAAAACCTTTTCGAGGCTTTGTAAATATTAATCGGGTTTAAAAGACCTGGTATTTTTAATAAATCCCACAAGTTGTATGATTCAAACAGTTTTTGAAAAACTACAGTACGCAGACGAAAAGAATCTTTTAATTCAGGGCTTACCATCTTCTATCGAAAAACAGTTTAGCAAGCTTTCATTCGCAAAAAACATGACACCATTATTAAGATCAAGAAAACTTGACTTTGCCTTGGTATTTGCTGTAAATGAAAATCAGCTGAACGGTATTTTAACAGATGTAATGCCTTCTTTAAAAGAGAATACAAAGTTTTGGATTGCGTACCCTAAAACTACTTCTAAGATCGTTACAGATCTTAATCGTGATCGAAGCTGGAACAAACTTACCAAAGATGGGTATGCCAGCATGGATAGCGTTGAATTAGATCACGTGTGGACGGCTACAAGATTTGAGCGCAATGTTGTTGAAAGGAGTGCCGCAGCACCCACAGAAAGAAAAAGAGTGGCGCAACTTGCGTAGTGTTTAAGAGACAATTTTTAGTATAGAACCCGGTTTTTACAAACCGGGTTTTTGTTTGCGGCACAGTTATTGCAAACCCTGAGATTAAAACCGTAATTATGAAAAAGATATTCTTTTTAGCAACAGCTTTTTGCCTGACTGGCATTGTTTCTAAAGCGCAAACCCAAAAAGGCTATTATTTAATCGGAGGTAATATTGCAAGCATGGGCGGCAATACCAATGAAAAAAGTTTTAACCTTAAAATTGAACCTAAGGCTGCATGGTTTATACAGGATGACCTGGCAGTAGGTGGACAGGTTAGCCTGGGACTGGATGCCGGCCGTGGACGCGGACCAGCTTTCAACTACTTTGTAGGACCGATGGCCCGTTATTACTTTGGAGACCAGCAGGTAAATACGCCTAAACAAACCCGTCTTTTTGCAGAAGCTAATGCAGGTATAGGTGGAACCAACGGAGGTGGCAGATCTACAAATGGTTTTGAAGCCGGTATCGGACCAGGTTTGGCATTTTTGTAAATGAAAACATTGCACTGGAGCTTTTGGCTAAAGGCAATATCACTACCGGTGCAGGCAATAATGGCGTAGCATTTAAGCCTAATCTCGGCCTTGGATTCCAGATCTACTTACCTACCTCAAAGATCAAATCTTTAAGAAACGAGGTAACAGGCAAATAAGCAACGATTTTTATCCTATGTCAATACTAAAAGCCGGCCCAATTGGAGCCGGCTTTGCATTTTTACTGGAATACAATACTACCGTAAAAGCACCTGCTTTATTTTACCGTACATTCAAGATTTACGGTAATGCTTGCCGTTTTATTTTTAGATGAGGTATTAAAGGCGCCGCCATAGCTATAATCTTCATTGCTGTTTTGCCCCGTGATCTGAAAAATGCCCATATTAGCCTTGCTTACGCCAACAATTTTACCTCCCGTTTTCTGGGCAATAATATCGGCTCTTTTGCGTGCATCTTCCGCGGCTTTATCCAGCAAATCGAGCTTCAGGTCGGCCAGTTTGGTGTAGAAGTACAAAGGCTCAGGAGAATTCAGCTCAATGCCGGTTTCAATCAACCCGGTGATTTCACGGGCCAGGCCCTCCACTTTCGGAATTTCCTTCGATTCAACTTTTACATTTTGTGTAAGATTATACCCGGTAAACTCAGAGCCGGTCATTCGCCCCTCCTCGTTATATTTGGTATCAAACTGTTTGTCAATTTTTACCGAAGAGAAAATCATTTCGTTGGGCTTTACGCCTTTGCTTACCAGGTAGCTTTTAACGTTCTGCTCATCGGTTTTTATCAAAGCATAGGCTTCCTTTAAATCAAACGCTTTACGGCTGTAACTCCCATTCCATGCAATCAGGTCACTTACAAAATCTTTCCCCGCACTACCTGTAACCCGTATTGTTTCCTGCTTTTTAAATTTATATTTATAGGCCCCGGCAAGCACATACGCACCTATTACCACTGCAATGGCAATTAATCCTAAACCTAAAAGATTTACATTTTGATACCGGTTCTTAATTTCAGGCTGTTCCATAGCTTGTCGGTGATGTTTTAATATTTTCCTGAAATTAAGGGAAAAACAGCAATCGCATCAGCCTTTACTTTCTTTTAACAAGAGCGGCCCCAGGCAGTGTTATAACTCTCTTACACGTATATTCTTGTAATAAGCCTTATTACCGTGATCCTGTAACGCTATAAAACCTTTTTTTGCTTTACCATAATCAGGATAGGTTTTCCATTTGCCGGAAGTTCTTTTCTGGTGCCATTCATCCGTCCAGGCTTCAAAAGCTACAATCTTTTTGCCGTTGAGCCAATGCTCCACATGCCCTTTGTTAAAAAGGATTCTGCTGTGGTTCCACTCTCCTACCGGCTTTAGCTTCTTATCTGAGTTGGCTGTATGCATCGCATAATCGGCCCCGGCCTGTTGCCATTCTTCCAGCTTTCCGGGAAATTCACATCGTCTATGATCTGGTACTCAGGGCCCGTTTCGTAAGGCCCGTTAAATTTAGGAGCTTCTACCACATGGTACATTACGCCACTGTTACTACCCTTATCTATTTTCCAGTCCCATTCCAGTTCAAAATTTTCATACTGCTTATCTGTTACAATATCTCCTCCTGTATCATGGGCGGAAGCGCCCAGGCAAACCAGCGCCCCATCTATAACCACCCAGTTCGTTATTTTGGTATTTCCTTTATTATATCCATGCCAGCCTTTCAGCGTTTTGCCATCAAACAATATTTGCCATTTATCTTTAACAAAGGAACCGGCAATTGCGTTTACCGAAGTTTTATCCTGAACCTGTTTTCCGGGAGCAGGGTCATTATTAGCCATAATACCGGCAGTAACAGTAATGGCGCTAAGCAACAGTAGTTTCATTAGTATATTTTTATTGCCACCCTAATTTATTCCGGGGCGGCAGGTTTGAGATTTATTTCAGATTATTAAAGCTTACACTTTTTCATATTAACGGGATCCCATTGAAGCGGCTTTCTTTCCCTGAGGCTATCGTTACAAAGCAAAGCAGGTGCGGCTGCGCGGTAGCCAAAAACAGCGTCTTCAGCAATGCCCTTGTTACTGCCTTTACGGATAGCCGTAAAAAAGTTCACCATATGATCATAAGGACCGCCTTTATAGCCTTCTTCCGCTTTATAGGTAGTAACTAAAGGAGGCAGGATCTTTTTGCGGGGCTCTTCGCCCCAGCCTTTCTGCTTTTGAAGAAAAGGATCTCCGCTATCTGAAAAGTTATTCTTCTTTAATGTAACACTATCCCAGGTAACATCCATAGAGCCTTCGCTACCTACCAGCTTCAGGTAAGTATTACCACTGGTACCGTCAACAAAGTTGCATCTCAGTGATAGATTAAAAGCCGGATGAACCGCCGTTTTGGGATAATCAAAAGCACCCAGCTGCATATCGGGGCACTCCCGGCCATCGTCCCAGAAACGAAGTCCGCCTGTTGAATAGATCCTGTCGGGCCCGAATGAATCTGTTATAAAATGAAGACTGGAAAATAAATGTACATACAGGTCGCCGGCCATGCCTGTACCATAATCGTTATAATTTCTCCACCGGAAAAAGCGCAATTTATCGAAAGGCCTTTTAGTGGTATTACCAATATAAGCGTCCCAGTCTACTGTCTGCTCCGAAGCATCGGCAGGGATAGGATACTGCCATACAGAGAGCGGATCTCTCCGGGCCCAGAAGCCTTCTGCATAATTCAGCTCGCCAATCGCACCAGCTTTCAATAATTCTTTGGCTTTCTCATTACCCAGGAGGACACACCCTGGCTTCCTACCTGGAATACTTTGCCCGTCTTCTTTTGTGCCGCAATAACAGCAGGACCTTCGTCTACGCTGTGAACCATGGGTTTTTCGCAATACACATGCTTACCTGCGTTCATGGCATCTATCGATATTTGCTGATGCCAGTGATCGGGCGTAGCCACAATAACAGCATCTATATCTTTCCGGTTTAATAGCTCTTTATAACTTTTGGTAGTGAAGATCTCGTTACCCCATTTCTTTTTGCAGCCTCTAATCTACCGGTGTACAAATCGCAGGCCGCAACCATTTTTACCCCGGTACCTGCAATGCAGTATTCAGATCGCCGCTGCCCATACTACCGGCGCCTATCAGTGCTACATTAACATTATCGTTAGCGCCAAAGCTGCTATTGCGCGTAAGACCGATGATTTTTCTTACCTCAGTTTCAGAAGCGCTCAGGTAACTCCCTGCAGCAACAGCGCCGGAAGTAAGCATCAGCTTTTTCAAAAAGCTGCGACGCGCCTCATTTGAATGATGACTCATGATTTAAAAATGTATAATTGATTAATGAATAGCTGGATCAAATGTGCCGCCCCAGTCTTTGTTTTGCTCTATTTTATTGGCAGCGGCAATAACGCTTTGCTGAATAGGAGCAAAATAATAGGTTTCGGGAAGCGTATTGACCGTTACCCCTGTTTGTGGTGTAATCTGCAACCTGTAAACAAAATTGTTTTCCGTTAGCTGGTTGTTTAAAGCCAGCTGGCGTGCTGTTGTCAACGGCATTTCGGTTTTATCTGCGTTAACGGCTATCGCCTCTACGCCGGTTTTATTTTTCCATGTAACAGCTGGAACAGCCGCCAGCGTCGTAAATCATTAAACCGGTGTCCTTCAAAGCACAGTTCCACGTTTCTCTCATCCATAATGGCCTGTCTTACCTGCTCACGGGTATTGGCAGTTATTCCATAATTACCATCATTGCCGGGCTCAATACCCACGCTGGCGTATTTGCTTTAAAATGGCTAAAGCGTCATCAGTATGGGCTGTTTCATTAGCCGCTTCTGCATAATTCAGCATTACTTCTGCAAAGCGCATTACAACATAATCTACATCGTACTGCTGTACCTGCGCCTGTGTTAATGAAAGGTTTGAATTTTTCAACACAAAAAACCCGCTATACCGGTTATTGTTCTGGGAAGTTGTTGAAGATTTAGGATTGATACCGTAATTATCCAGAGCGTCTGCTACACCTACAGAAGTGTATTGCCGGTACCCGGATGTAGTACCTGCCACAGGGTATAATTTAGCATTCCATACAATAGATTTTTCAAACCGCGGATCCCGGTTCAGCCAGTAAGCCTGCAGCGTATCCGTTGTATAGTACTTACCCGAAACATCGTTGTATTTTTTACCATCCTTCATAGGAAACGCTTTTACCATTTCCCAGGTAGGCGTGGTGCTGGCGGGCCCCGGCTCAGGGAGCCGGGCCGGGCACCATTGTCCCATGCAGCTACCTTGTTGGGGAAAAGGTTCGTTACAGAAAAAACAACTTCTGCGTTTCTTTCAGACAAAGCTATTTGCGCATAGTCTCCTATCAAAGCATAACCCTGTGCTTTTAAGCTGTCGTAAGCTTTTTTATTTTGCGTGTACGCTTCCGCCCAAAAATCATTATTCCAGGGATTAGACGGATTGAACTGGGGAGAAGCCTTATATAATAAAACTTTTGCTTTAAAGGCCTGAGCAAAGTTCCCATCAATTCTGCCCCAGTCTGCAGATGAAGCTGTAATGCGGCGTGGCAGCAGGCCGATGGCTGAATCCAGGTCAGCAACCATAAAATCAAAACATTCCCTAGTTGAATTACGGGCACATTCAGGCTGTCTGTATACCTGTCTTGAGGAATCTTTATATAAGGTACACCGCCATAAGTTTTAACGAGGCCGAAATAAGCATATGCCCGAAGAAAGTATAACTGTCCCAGTAAACGGTTCTTTACATCCTGGTTTAAGGTACCGATGTTGGTACTGATTATACCCTGGTTAATCAAGCGGATCTGGGTATAATTCGTACCCCAGTCTATACTCAATGCACCCGGATTAGTGGTAGTGATCGGCACCGAAAAAGAAATGCCCGTTAGCTGCTCACTCTGGGCATCGAGCCCGATATTCCAGTTCCCGAAAGCCCTGTCATAAATATTTCCCAGGTAGGCATTAGCCAGGTTAGGATCATTCCATACCAGGTCTGGCTCATAGCGGCTCAGATTGGGATAATCCAATACTTTTGAACAGCCGGCCAACAACAAGATGCTGATTATATAAAAAGTTATTTTTTTCATTATTGTATGTTTGGATGTTATACCTTTTGTATACTCTAAAATTTCACATTAAGCCCAATGGTAAATGTCTTCATAATAGGATAGGAATCATAGTTAAGCTGCTCCGGATCATGAAACTCTTTCATTTCAGATATGGAGAACAGGTTGGTGCCATTTAAGAACAATTGTGTTCCGGTAAGGCCCAAAGCACGAATCCATCTGGCAGGAAGATCATAAGCCAGGTTCACATTTCTCAGCCTGAGATAAGCGCCGCTTCTGAGCCAGAAAGACGAACCCAACGTACCCGACTCCAGCCAGTTATTACCAATTGGCCTCGGGTACCTGGCATCAGGCGTCTCCGGTGTCCAAACATCCTGTGTCCAGATAGGATAATAAGGCCTTACAGAGCCCCGTGCTGCCGCATTCCTTCTCCATCCTGGTTGCTGATCATACGGTCATATTTGCCTACTCCCTGCAAAAGCACATCCAGCGAAAGACCTTTCCAGCCAATATCAAAACCCAAACCGTAGTTAATGCGCGGCGTTGCATTATTACTGAGCAGTACCACATCGTTGTCATCTATCTTGCCATCGGGCGTTGTTGAAAAATTAGGACCCCGTATGTCTTTGTACTTTATAGCGCCGAGATAAGGTTTTCTGCCATAGGTGGTATAGCCGCTTGCTACAAGAGCGTCAAGCTCTGCCTGTGTTCTTATAAGGTCTTCGGCAACAAAACCAAAAAGGCGGTTAGCCGGGTAACCAACAGGATACCTGAAATCCTGCGGCTGACCGGGATAATAAGAAGGATTGGCATCTAATATATCCCAGCGGTCTTTGGCATAACCTACGTTCCCATATACCGAATATGAAATATCGCCCACACCATCGCGCCATTGCAGCGAAAGTTCCCAACCACGCGTAGAACTGGCTGCATAATTCTCCGGGGCCAGGCCCTGTCCATAGGTAACAGGCAATGTAATTGTTCTGGCGCCCAGAATATTTTTTCTTTTTTTTAGAAAAGACATCGAATGTACCTGTAAAACGACGTTGCAGCATGCCAAAATCAAGGCCGAGGTTAACTTCGTAGTTGGTAGCCCAGGTAAGATCCGGGACCGGCGTAGGTCCGGGGCCAATATTGATGTAGTAGGTATTACCGAACATATACCCGCCCGTATTGGCATAAGTAGGCGTGTATAAAAATGCGCCGATCTGGTTATTACCTACATCCACCAGGTTCCCGGTGCTTCCGTAGCCTGCCCGCAGTTTTAACTCGTTAATAAAACTTACGTGTTCTTTAAAAAATGATTCCTGGGAGATCCGCCAGGCCAAAGAGCCCGAAGGAAAGAAGCCCCAGCGGTATTCTTTCGCTGCAAATGGCGTTCCGTCATAACGAAAAGAAAAATCTACCAGGTAACGTTCGGCAAAATTATAGTTGGCCCTGCCTATAAAGGACTGTCGCGTTATGGTTCCGTCTACCGTTTCGCTGGCATCGCCATAACGATTCCCTGCAGATGTAGAATAAGCAAACATCTGGTCGATAGAGGTTACCGGCGCATACCCGATAGCGGTTGCTGCCGTTGTCTTGTTATCCGCCTGCTCAAATACAGCCATAGCGCTTATGCCATGTTGCCCGAACTTACGGTCGTAATTAAGGAACCAGTCAAACTGGTACTTCCAACCTGTACTTATATTGTATTGCAGCGAAGGCTGATTCTGACTAAAAGTGAATACATTGATCTGGTTAGGATCGGGCGGCGCAGGAAGATAAGGGTTATTGGTAGGGTCGGCAGAAATAAATTTATAATTGTTCTGATAGGTAAGATACCATTTACGGGTGAAGTCGCTGGCCTCGTAGTTACCGATCAATTTAGTTGACAGCCCCTGATAATTTTGTCCAGTTTTATATCAAGGGTGAGGATAGGATTAAACTGCCGTCTGCGGGTATGAATGTAACGATCACCCTGCACCATATCTATAACATTCCACAACTGAAATGAGCCAATAGCAGGCTGCACCGGATATGCAGTAATATCATCAGCCACTGAGCCGTCTTTATTTAAGTAAAAAAAAACAGCTTGGGCCAGTTAAAAGTTACGCGGTAAAAATCACTCACATCATAGTCATCCACACCGGTAAAAGGCCAGTAAAAACGATCATGCCCCTGTTGAGACGCAGCAATATTCAGATTAGCGGTAATCGCATTGCTTAATTTTGCGGTAACATTGCTACGCAGGTTAAATTTGCTGTAATCCAAATGATAGTAGGAACCATTTTCTTTGGTATAACTTATCATGGAATAATAATTCACCTTTTCACTCCCCGCTCACACTGATCAAGTACTTCTGGTTAGACGGGTTGCGCCATACCCAATCATTGGCGTTATAAGATTTATCCTTAAAATAATCGAATATAAGAGGAGTATTCGGCAGCGGATTATTACGCCCGTTATACTCGTTGGCCCATTGGGTAACCCGGTTCTGATAGATCAGTTCATCGGTGGCCGTGGTGATATCTGCTAATAATTTTTCGGTAGGACGGGAAGTGGTATAAGAGGTTTGGGCAGTAAAGACGGGCTTCCCCGTACTTCCCTTTTTGGTAGTAACGATCATTACCCCGTTGCCGGCCTGTACGCCGTACACAGAAGCAGTAGCCGCATCTTTCAAAATACTCATCTGGTCTATCTCGTTAGGATCGAGTGCATCAAAAGCTGCTTTATTTTTAATAATACCATCGATAACGTAAACCGGCTCTCCAAAACTGCCGCGCACTCTTATTCTTGACGTGGCTCCCGACAGGCCCGAAGTGTTGACTACCGTAACACCCGCTGCCCGGCCGGCTAGGGCATTAGATACATTGGTTACGGGTATGTTATTGATACGATTCACATCAACGGAAGAAACGGCGCCTGTGATGGCAGATTTCTTTTGTGTACCATACCCTACCACTACCACTTCGTCGAGAGATGTGGTAGTAGCCGTCAGCACAATGTCGATAGTGGCAGCGCCAGTAACAGTAACTTCCCGGGTTGTATATCCTACTGCACTTATTTCGAGGATATCCCCGGGCACCGCCCTGACTGAAAAATGGCCGGTACTGTCGGTAGCAGTGCCTTCCGACTTCCCTTTTACTTTAATGGAAACACCGGGCAGTGCTTTGCCCGTAGCATCAGACACTTTACCATCGAGCAGCGTTTGCTGAAATAAAAATGCAGGTATCTCGTTGTACCCGCCCTTTGCAAAAACTCCATTGGCAACAGCAATGGCTAATGCCATACAGACATTTAGCCGGAAAAATTTTCGAGCATTCATTAAGCTAAGGTTTAAAGTGGTTTAAGAAGAGCCAAACAACAAAACAATATTAATGAATAAATCATATTACAAAAGAATCTTTATTTATTTTTTTCATTAAAAAATTTTGTTTTTTAAATTTTTATATAAAGTTTTGCAAGATCATAAATATTTTAATAAATGAATCTACAACTGCTTGCCCGTAATCCGCTTACCTACAAAAAACCGACAGACAAACAAACATTGGCTGGCTATAAACTTGTAAAGCTTTTGCATATTAATGGCCCCATGCCGGTAACCGCATTAACCAAAAGCCTGGATATCAGCACCCCCGTATTATCAGGCATACTATCACGACTGGTAAAAAAAATGGATTGAAAAGAAAGGCAAGGGAGATTCTATAGGCGGCAGAAGACCCGACCTGTACGCACTGCGTGATCATTCCTTTTTCACTATTTGTATTGATGTAGAGCTGTTCGCCACGCGACTGGCTATAGTAGATAACAACTTCAATATTGTAACAGCTATTAAAAATGTTCCCCTTCAGCTGGGCAACAGCCGGAGAGACTTTTGCGAAAACATTCATAAAGCAGTAAGGTCACTCCTGGCTTCTGTAAAGATCCAGAAAGACCGGATAATAGGATGCAGCATAGGCATGCCGGGACTTATATCCCAGAGTCTTGGAGAGAATTACACCTACCTGCTCGACCAGACCGACCATTCGCTGCAATACGACCTGGAACAGGGTCTTAAACTACCCGTAATACTTCAAAACGATGTGAAAGGTGCCGCCCTGGCCGAACTCAGGCACGGACTTGCCAGGGGACGACGGGATGTACTGGTACTGCTGATGGATTGGGGCGTAGGGCTTGGCATTGTTATGGATGGCCAGGTAAGACAGGGCAGCTGGGGCTTTTCGGGGAAATAGGCCACATACCTTTTGTAGAAAACGGCGAGCTTTGCTACTGCGGCAAACGCGGTTGCCTCGAAACAGTTGCATCAGGGCTTGCACTCTCCAAAATCGCCCGCAAAGATATATCTACCGGCACCACATCTATATTGGGTAACCTTTCTAAAAAAGACATACAGGAACTGGCACCCAGCCATATTATCGACGCGGCCAATAAAGGAGATCAATATGCTATTCAATTGCTTTCGGATATCGGAGCTAATATAGGCAAAGGCACTTCTACCCTCATTCAGCTGTTTAACCCGGAACTCATTATACTGAGCGGTAAAATTGCCGAAGCCAAACAATATATTACACTTCCGATGCAGCAGGCTATTAATACTTATTGCATGACACAGGTAAGGGAAAAAAAAAAATTATTTCGTCTAACCATCCTGAATACTTCCGTTTTTTTGGTTACGCTACCAACGCTATTGAAGCCTTCCTCGATGCTTCGATTGAGGAGGCAGGCGGTTAACCAGCCGCCCTGAACCTTTTGCCGGTTCTATCACAGAAAAGTCATAAAAATCGTTGCCGTAAGTTTTCCGCATCTCGAAAATGTTTTTCCCTGCTGCCGGTACTTTCGCGATCGAAATTTTTAATATGACAGCGATGAAATTATTACTGGCGGCATTGTTCGTATTGCTTATCAGCACCACTCCGGTTCTGGCACAAACCGGCACAGGTAAAATAACCGGAAAAATTACAACCAGCGATCACAATAAAGCACAGGGAGTTACTGTAGAACTGGCCGGTAAACAGCAATCTACAATTACCAACGAATCGGGGTATTTCAGTTTTAATAAACTGGCACCGGGTAATTATACCATTCGTATTTCACTGATAGGCCATAACGACACCGAAAAACAGGTAACCGTAACCGCAGGACAAACCAGCGAAATTGAACTGCAGCTGAGCATTAGCGCTACCAACCTGAACGAGGTAGTGGTGGTGGGGCATAAAAACGGGATCAACGTTAACACCGCCTCCAGCTCGTTGCGTGTGCAAACACCGCTGATAGAGCTATCGCAAAATGTACAGGTAGTGACGTCCAGGTATTGGCAGATCAGCAAATCGTCAGCATGAGCGACGGGCTGATCCGCAATGTAAGCGGTACTGCCAGATCGGAACATTGGGGCGACCTTTATACCAACATTGTATCAAGAGGTTCCCAGATACAGGCATTCAGAAACGGAATGAACGTGGTAGCTTCCTATTGGGGTCCGTTAACTGAAGATATGAGTTTTGTAGACCGGATTGAATTTGTAAAAGGCCCCGCCGGTTTTATGTTAGCTAACGGAGACCCCAGCGGTTTATATAATGTGGTCACTAAAAAACCTACCGGAACCTCTAAAGGCGAAGTAAACTTCACTCTGGGAAGTTTTGACCTGTACCGGGGAAGCCTCGACCTGGACGGAGCGCTGAGTAAAGATAAGAAGCTCTTGTACCGGTTTAACCTGGCAGCACAGAACAGAGGCTCGCACCGTGATTATGAATACAATAACCGATTTGTTATAGCGCCGGTAATTTCTTACCAGCTTGATGAACAGTCAAAACTGACACTGGAGTATAACGGCCAGTTTGCACGTATGACGGAAGTGGGATCTTATTATGTTTTCTCCCGCAAAGGATATGGCACTTTCCCTGCACATTTCACGTATACCAATCCAGGACTTCCGCCTACAAAAATCAATGACCACAGCGGCTATCTTACATTTGAGCACAATTTCTCAGATAACTGGAAGCTGACCGCGCAAGGATCTTATTTTGGCTACAACCAGAAAGGCATGAGCTCGTGGCCCTCTTACCTGGCGCCATCCGGTGACAGCCTGATCAGGAATATCGGCTTATGGGATGCCCAAAGCGCCATGGCTTTAGGGCAGGTATTTTTAAACGGTACATTTAACACCGGCAACATCAGGCAGCGCGTTTTGGCCGGTATTGACGCGGCTAATAAAAATTATTATGCCGACTGGGGACAAAGTCACGACCTGGATAGCGTTGGCGCATTATTCGACCCTTACAACCCTACCTATGGCACTCCGGTAAACGGATACCCCGTATTTGACCGCACACGGCCAATAGAGGAGAGGGCCATAGCAGCGGGAGGCATTCAAAAGCAGCGCTATTCCAGCATTTACATACAGGATGAACTGGCATTTTTCCAGGAAAGGCTCCGCCTTACGCTGGCGGGCCGGTATACGAATGTAAGCCAGATATACGGTGTAGACGTTGAATATTCCAAAGCCCGGCATTTTACACCAAGGGTGGGTTTAAGCTATTCGATTCATAAATCTTTCTCCGCTTATGCTCTTTACGACCAGGCATTTACACCCCAGGCAGGCAGGTTGTGGGGTGGCGGAAAAATAAAGCCTATCACTGGAAACAATTTAGAGCTGGGTTTAAAAAAGAACTGGTTTGAAGACCGGTGGTCCACAACTTTATCAGTATATCGCATACTCAAACAAAACGAATTAACCAGCGACCCCATGCATAGTACACCAAGTGAATCTTATAGTATGGTTCTGGGCGAAAAGGTAGCCAAAGGTGTTGAATTTGATGCCCGAGGTACTATTGTTCCCGGCTTTACCGCTATAGCAAACTACGCATTTACAGAAGCACAGGTAACCAAAGTTGCCGAAGGCGCCGCAGGTTATACCGTGGGGCAATTGTTGCCTGGCTATGCAAAGCATACCACCAATGCATGGCTTTCCTATGAAATCCAGAAGGGATTATTGCAGGGCTTAGGTTTGAATGGGGGCTTCACTTCTTTAATAGACAGGCATACCGGCTGGTCGACAGAAGGTAAGCAGTTGCCTGACTATTTCAAAGTAGACGGAGGCATTTTTTATTCTAAAGATAAATACAGGATAACGCTGAATGTTTTCAACCTACTTGACAAATACCTGTTTTCGGGTTCTTATTCTGCCAGCCCTACAGTACGCGGCGATTGGAGCACGTCTGCCGAGGCTTATTACTACCAGGCAGAGCCACCAAGAAACCTGCGTTTGTCTGTTACTTACACTTTTTAACTAATCAACAGTTTCTGCAAAGTGCCAATCCCATATCGAAAACGGATCAGCCAAACTTTGCATAACTTAACACAATAAACTATACACACGGAGGCTGGCTTACCGCACCGCCTCCCCAATATTGAAGGAAACGCTATGACGCTTAAGAAAACTATCGGAAAGGTACATTTATGGCTCGGCCTGGCTTCTGGCATCATCGTAGTGTGGCTGGGTATTACCGGCTGCATACTGGCGTTTGAAAGAGAGATCAGCCATGCTACCCAGGAATACCGCTTTGTTGAAGAGCCGGGCAAGACCTACCTCCCGCCCACAGTGCTCAAAGATTCTGTTGATAAATATCTCAATGGCAGGCAAACCGTGTCTTTAGAATACCTGGGCACAAAGGATGCAGCCCTGGCTTACTATTATGACAACAGCGTTTACTACCAGATATTTGTGAATCCTTATACCGGCCGTGTGCAAAAGGTAAAAGACATGAGCAGCGATTTCTTCCGGGTGATCACCATGGGACATTATGAACTTTGGCTGGGGCAAACAGGCCGAATAATTATATCTGGTGCAACGCTTATTTTCTTCGTCATGATGATCACCGGTATTATACTCTGGTGGCCTAAAAATAAAGCAGCCGCGGGCCAGCGTTTTAAATTCAAATGGAAACCTACCACGAAATGGCGCCGGAAGAATTACGATGTGCATAGTGTGCTGGGCTTCTACGTAACATGGATCGCTATCTTCCTGGCTATAACAGGGCTGGTAATGGGATTTGAATGGTTTTCTAAATCGGTTTACTTTGTTACCTCGGGCGGCAAAACAATGCCCGAACATGTGCACCCGCTCTCCGACAGCACCTTAGCAGGAACAGCAGATCAACAAAAATGATTAACACCGTGTGGATGGACCTAATGAAGCAGAAAAAAAAGCAATAATAAAGTAGGTATTGTTTTTCCGCATGACAACGCAGATGCATTGGAAGGATATGTGAATCATAACCTGGACAGTTATTTCAATGCAGATTTTTATCACTACGACCAGTACACAGGTAAGGAGCTGCCTACACACGGCGTTTACGCCGGTAAATTTGAAAACGCACCCTGTCTGATAAAATAGCCCGTATGAATTACGATATTCACGTAGGCGCTATACTGGGCCTGCCCGGAAAAGTGCTGGCTTTTTTGCAAGCCTTATAGTCGCCAGTATGCCTGTTACAGGCTTTCTTATCTGGAGAGGCAGAAAGAAAAATCAGAAGAAACGGCGTCCTGTAAACCAGCCAGTGTCATAAAAAAAAGGGCCTGCTCAAAAACAGGCCCTGACCAATTAAACGTACTTATCCTGAACTACTAAAAAAATCCACCTCTTCCTACAGGCTCCTGCACTTTGCTTTTGCGAAACTCTTTCATAGATGAAGGCTCTTTGTCTTCAAGCTGCGCAAAATCTACAACACCGTTGTTTTTTGCCCATTGAAATAGGCAGTAGAAAGCCGGCTTACCACCTCGTGGTTATTCCTTGCTACATTTTCAGACTCTGCCTTATCTATTGAAAGATCGTAGAGCTCCCAGGCATATGAAGGCCAGTGCGATACCAGTTTCCATTGTCCCCATCTTACAGCCCTGTTACCCGCACGTTCCCAAAAAAGAGGCTCCTTTCTGTCTACCACGTTTTTATTATCCAGCAAAACCGGTAACAGGCTGACACCCGGCAATGCAAAGGACTGAACATTATTATATTGCCGGGGATACTTTGCCCCGGCCAATTGGTATAAAGTTGGCGCAATATCGACGATGTGGCCTGAGCCCCGGGCAATACGGCCTTGCTTGATTTTACCGGGGTACCAGGCTATAAACGGAGAATTAATACCCCTTCAAACAAATAATCTTTAAATCCTCTGAACGGTGTATTGGAAAGGTAAGACCAGTTTTTGCTTTGAGACTCGTTAGAGCCGGTAGTACCTACCGGTCCTGTATTTTTGTAGCTCCATGATACCATCGTACCAGGTCCTCAGCCGGCGCTCCGTTGTCTGAAACAAAAATAATAATCGTGTTATCGAGCTTTTCAACTGACCCAGTTTTTTCGTAATCTCACCTACTCCCTGATCCAGTTCGTCTACCATGGCGGCAAAAACCTCCATCTTTTTAGCCCACAGTTGCCGTTGATCGAATGATAATTTATCCCAGTCGTAAATATCTTCGTCCTTTTTCGAAAGCCGGGCATCCGGCGGTACTATACCCAATTCCTTTTGCTTTTTAAAGCGCTCCAAACGCAGCGCATCCCAACCCTGTGCATATTTCCCTTTATACTTTGCGATATCTTTTTGCAAAGCCACTAACGGCCAGTGCGGCGCAGTATACGCCAGATAAAGGAAAAATGGTTTATGCTGCTGCGCGGCTGTATCCAAAAATTCAGCGCATTTTTAGTGATCAGATTGGTTTGGAAATTTTCGGCCAAAGGGTAACCTTCTGCATCGGTTTTCACCTCCTGCACGCCTGGAGCACCTGAGTTAGCCGATTGTTCATTCCTCGGGTAAGCATATTGAAAACCTCTTTGCCAGGGTAAACTTTTTCCTTTGCCGGATACATGCCATTTACCGGAAGTGATAGTAGTGTAGCCATTCTCTTTTAATACTTCAGCCAATGTCAGCGACTGCTCGTTGATGTACCCCTGATAGGCAGGCAATCCCAGGTCATTGGAAAAATAGCCTACTCCAGCTTGATGCTGGTATTGCCCGGTAAGCAGTGATGCCCGTGTGGGTGCGCAGATTGAATTGTTATAAAATTCCTGCAAGCGTGTTCCTTCAAATGCCAGTTTATCCAGGTTAGGCGTCTGAATTTCGGACCCGTAAGACCCCAGGTCAGAATATCCGAGGTCATCTGCCACGATAAGAACTATATTAGGCGGGGTGCTTTTTGCTGCGCGAATACCGGGCCAGCTACTGAAAGCATTATAATAAGTGAAAAATATTTTTTCATTTGTTGATATTTGATAAGGGATAAAGTATTACAGGCGTCTTTCATTAGCACTAAAATTGTTTTGAGGCCGTAAACGGGAATAATCAACTACATCATTTTTTAAGGCCCACTCCTCGTACTGGTGTTTCAGTTGCTCTACCAACTGCGGATGCTGTTTGGACAGGTCATTATTTTCAGCCCTGTCAGCAGACAGATCATATAGTTCATACTTCTTTGGTGCATTAGCCAGTTGAACCAGTTTCCATTTTCCCCACCGCACGGCGAGGTTACCGCCCCGCTCCCAGTATATCGCATCCTTTCTGCTTACTGTATCCGTTTTCCCCGATAGTACCGGCAATAAACTCTGGCCCGGCAATACATTTGCTTTAAAGCCATTGTAAACGGCAGGATATTTTACTCCGGCCACCTCATACAGGGTTGGCGCTATATCTATTAAATGGCCGGTACCTTTCACAATCCTGCCGGCCCGAACCGCTCCAGGCAACCAGGCTATAAAAGGCGCACTTATTCCTCCTTCATAAGGCGTGCCCTTATAATTACGTAATGGTGAATTGCCGGTTTGCGACCAGTTACTGTTCTGCACTTCATAAGATCCGGCAGACCCTACAGGGCCCGAGGTACGTTGCGTATACAGTCTTAAATTATTGCCACCCTGGGCACCATTATCAGATAAGAAAATAATCAAGGTATTCTGATCTTTTTCAATTCTTTAAGTTTACCCAACAACCGGCCGATACCCTGATCTACATGATCAATCATGGCGGCATATACTTCCTGCCTGTACTGCCAGTACTGCTGTTCGTCATAAGTAGCTTGCTCCAGGGTTGGAGCGCCTCATCATGCGCCGCTAAAGCCTGGTCCCTATCTATAACGCCTTTGGCAATAGCCTGCCTGTAACGCCGAACGCGCAGGCTATCCCACCCATCTTTATACACCCCTTATAAGTGGCAATATCTTCCGGAACGGCTTGTAAAGGCCAATGTGGGGCATTAAAAGCCAGGTAAAGGAAAAACGGCTTTTTGTCTTTTGCTTGTTCGTCTAGGAAACCCAACGCATTATCGGTGATAGCATCTGTAAGATATTGGTCTTTGGGCAGATAATAGGGTTGATTGTTGCGGTATAGTTGAACATCGGCATTAGCCGAATCATTTATTTCATAATAGTTACTTGCACCACCTATAAACCCGAAAGATCTTTCAAACCCGCGTTGCGCCGGCCATTGGTCTTTATCATCGCCTACATGCCACTTGCCGGATAAAATAGTACTATATCCGCCCTGTTGCAATACTTCGGCCAGGGTAAGGGATTCTTTATTCAAAAAACCTGATAAGCCGGCAACCCCAGGTTTACATTGAAATATCCTACTCCTGCTTTGTGAGGATATTGCCCGGTAAGCAATGATGCCCTTGTAGGCGCACAGATCGAGTTGTTATAAAATTCTTTAAAGATGGTACCTTCTTTAGCCAACCTGCTGATATTAGGTGTTCTCAGATCCTGCCCCCATATGGCTCAATATCGGAGAAGCCGAGATCATCTACCAGTATCAGCACAATATTGGGTTTTTGCTTTTGCTGTGCCAACGAAGCAATGCATAAGCCAACCGTTAAAAAGCAGGTAATACCTCCTCTTAGAAAATACTTAAATGTTTTCATTCAGATGTTGTTTATCGTTATTTTTATCGTGATATTTCAAAAACGTTTGGGGCAGCAGCGACCAGTCTTCACTCCTGCTGTTTCTCCAGACTTCGTTGCCGCTTTTGTATAAAACCACTGCCGGCAATGCTGCTGCTATTTTTAATTGCGCAATCAACAGGGCATCCCGGTCTATATCAAGCTTAATAATCTTATACCCGGGATGCTGGCCTGCGAATGAATCAATGATACGGGCAACTTTAATACAGGGCGGGCAATAAGCCGAAGCCACATCTACAATTACTAAAGAATCTGTTAGCAAGCTCTTTTTAAAGGCAGCTACATTAGCTGCTTTGCCCTGGGAATAAAACGGCTGGCCTCCGGATATCCATGAGGCGATACCCCGTCGAGGGCATATATGCCTGCATAACCCTCTTTTCGCAACTTCTTGGCCAATTGAACACTTCTCCCGTTAGCAATAGAATAAAGCAGTACCACGGCTTTTCCGCTTTTGGCCTGCGTTAAAACCTTATCCGGCAATACAGAATCAATTAAAACTGCATTCCGGATGTGCGTTTTATTATATTCTTCTCTTGTTCGAACGTCAAAGATGAAAGAGGCATCGGTATTCGCGGATAACTCAATAAACTTCGCGGGAGAAACCAGTAAGCCGGTATCCCGCTGCTGTGCCGATGTTTTCACGGTAAAGAAAATACAGAACAGGTAAAATATATTTTTCGAAAACATGAAGTAACTACCCATAATATTAATTTTTGTCGTTATTAATAGTTCATCCAATCGGGATGCTGTTTTAATTTGGGGTTCAAATCGAGTTCCCGCTGCGGAGTGGGGAAATGGATATGGCGGGGCGCAGCCTGGGTTTTGCCGGCGGCCTTAAGCGTGCTTACATAATAGTCTGCTCCGCGCCGGGAGAGATCGAACCAACGCTGGTATTCAAAAACCAGTTCCTTTCTCCGCTCCTGGAAGACAGAGTCTCTGAATTGCGCCTGATTTAAAGAAGGAGCTATCGATTGCAGCGTTGCTATCTTGGCGCGTGACCTTACTTTATCAATGGCCCAATAGGCCTGGTCGTTGGGAGCCCCGTTTTGTTCATTTAGCGCTTCAGCATATATAAGTAACACTTCCGCGTATCTTATGATCGGCAGATTTTTGGAGGATTGCCCTGATTACCCACTACCGATTCATCATAGTATTTATGAAACTGGGGTTTGGCAAGTGTGTATAATTTTCCGTCAACCGGGCTTGTCATTTGGGTTACGAAGGTCACCGGGCGCCGGGCATCGTTTGCAGCAAAACTCTGATACAGGTTACCTTCCCAGTGCAAAGCATCTGCATAATCCCCGTTAATACCCGGGATATCGGCAGGAGCCGACCGGCTTGCCAGGCTGTTGCCCTGGTAACCGGCATTACCTAAAAACTGAGCCGAGAATATGTGTTCGATACCATTCTTCTTAGCTACCGCAAATACGTCGGCAAATTCCGGGAAAAGGTCATATCCTTCCGAATCGATCACTTCCCTGCTTTTTTGAACGGCCTTAGCCCAGTCTTTTTTGTAAGATATACTTTTGCCAGAAGGCTTTTGGCCGCGCCTGAGGTGGCTCTTCCTATATCGGCCGCCCCATAAGATTTCGGAAGCTGCTCCGCACTTTTAAGGTCTTCCATAATCTGGTTATACACTTCATCTTCTGTGGCTTTAGCTACATACAACGCATCTTCTGACAAAGAGGGCGTTTCCTTTATTACAATTGGAACGCCGCCAAACCATCTCACCAAATTAAAATAATGAAGCGCGCGCAAAAATTTGGCCTCATTAATCAATCGCTGGCGGACCGGCTCATTGATCCTGCCCGCATCCATGGCTGCTATTTTATCTATCGCTACATTGGCCGCATTAATGGCATTGTAGCTTTGTCTCCACAATTCCTGCATCCGATCGTTAGAAGCATCATGCGTTAATCCGGAGATGGCTCGTACGTGCGCGTTCCTGGCCCGGGGCCTGCTTCGTAGTCATCAGTAGCCATTTCCACGCCGATCTGAAAAAGGCTGTTGTAGATAGACTGCCCGCTTTCGTACAATTTCCGGTATACAGCAGTAACAGCTGCCACTGCTTCATCCTCGTTTCTATAAAACTGATCGGCAATTACAAAAGATTGCGGCACTTCATCCAGTTTAGAGCAGGCCCATTGCGCGCTTGTTAGTATCAGTAAGAACAGGTATACACGTTTCATCATTATATTTTTATCAGGCAACGTTTGCAGTCGCCTCGGTTTAGTATTACAGAGTTATTCTCAGTCCGGCAACTACACTTTTAGCTAATGGATAGATCCCTGAATCGGTACCCGGCGACACATTATTGCCTGAAGTAACTTCCGGATCAAACCCGGTGTACCGGGTAAACGTGTGCAGGTTTTGTGCTGTAACATAAAAACTCACAGCCGAGATACGGATCTTGTCCAGCAAGGAAGCCGGAAGCGCGTAGCCTAGGGTTACGTCTTTTACACGCAAAAAGGAACCATCTTCAACAAACCGGTCGGAGAAGACAGGTGCAGGATCCAGTTTCGCCCGGGGATGGTTGCTGAGGGATTCTGAGACGTCCACCTTTCCAGTGCTATAACTGACGCATTTTGCTGCCCGGTAAACATCTCAAGGGTTTGCCTGTTGCTATTGATAATTTGGTTGCCATAAGTTCCTTGCAGAAATACAGACAGATCGAAACCTCTCCATGAAAAGGTATTGATAAACCCGAAAATAAAATCAGGCTGTGCATTGCCTATAATGGTTCGGTCGGCTGCTGTTGTAAAGGTGCCGTCCCCATTGATGTCTTTATATAACCGGTCGCCGGCCTTGGGAGTAGCATTACCGGTAAATTTGCCTTTCTGCGTTTCTTCACCTGTTTGAAGAATGCCATCGGTTACGGTACCATAAAAGGTTCCCAGTGGTTTACCCACCTGTATAATATAGTTACCCGATACATACGATTGCGCATTGTTACCGATCTTGGCCACTTTATTGCGATTGAACGAAATATTCAGGTCGCTGTTCCAAACAAAATGCCCGGCAATATTTTTACTCTTCAGCCCCAGCTCCAGCCCTTTGTTTTCTACTGATCCGAAGTTTTGCAAGGAACTGGCATAACCGGTTGTCCAGGGTATTTCAACATTTAAGAGCAGGTCGGTCGTTTTTTTATAATAGGCATCGATAGATAAGCTCAGCCTGTTGCGCCAAAAACCCAGATCCAGTCCTGCGTTATACTGGTATGTTTTTTCCCACCCCAGGTTATCATTAGCAATCCGCTGAGGCGCAAAACCATTGATGATATTGCCCCGAACAGATAATTAAGCGTATAAAGAGTAGCGAGCGACTGGTACTGCCCTATTTCCAGGTTGCCGGTTGTACCAAAGCTGGCCCTGAACTTAAGATCGCTGACAGCATTGCGAAGTCTTTCAAAAAAACTTTCATTGCTGATGTTCCAGGCCGCAGATAAGGAGGAAAATTTCCCCATTTATTATTTCGGCCAAACCGAGAAGAACCATCGCGCCTGATGCTGGCTGTAAGATAATAAAGGCCGTTATAATTATAACTTACACGCGACAGGTATGAGTGCAAAACCCAGTTAAAAGTATTAGAAGTAGGTCTTATTAATACAGAGCCGCTTTCGAGGTTATTATAGCTGAGATCATCTGTAACAAATGCCTGGCTGCCTGCTGTGAAGCTCTCATTTGCAGACTCCTGCTGTGTAAACCCAACCAATGCTGTTAATGAATGCTTGCCGAATTCTTTTAAATAGGTAAGCGTATTTTCGTTTAACCAGGAGTAGGTGGTTGCGTTTCCTAACGAAGCTTGTCCGCCGGTGGTAGCGCCTTCGTAAATAGTAGAAGGAACATAGTATTTTTCCTTGTCATTATTGATATCTGTTCCTAAAAGCACCTTCGCTTTCAGGCCCTTTACCAATTCATATTCTGCATAACCTGTTCCAAGAAACCTGATGCTGGTAAGCTTATTACGGGTTTCATTAAGAGTAGCAATAGGATTGGCAAAAATGTTTTCAAAAGGATTTCTCAAAGTGTAGCTTCCATCGGGCTCGTATATAGTAGCCGTAGGAGGCATAATTAACAACGAACCAATGATGCCCGCCGGCGCAACATTAGCGTCAGCCTTACTGGCAGTAATATTAGCACTGATGGTAAGCTTGCTCACCGGCTTCGCATTTACATTAGCCCGGATGGCAATTCTGGAAAAATCGGTATTTTTTACTATACCTTCCTGGAGGTTATAGTTTCCAGATAAGAAATACTGTGTAGTGTTGCTTCCTCCAGCAACTGAAATCTGGTGATTCTGCATCGGCGCCGTTTGAAACGCTTCATCCTGCCAGTTGGTTCCTTCACCTAACGCATCTATTTGCTGTTGCGTCAGGTATTGAAACGGTCCGCCGGCAGGCCGGCTGTCAAACAGCACTTCATTTCTCAATACAGCAAACTCCTTTGCATTCAGGACGTCGATTTTCTTTTGAACATTCTGAATACCGAATGATCCTTCGTAGCTGATGGAGCTTTTACGCGGGCTTCCTTTTTAGTAGTAATGATCACCACCCCATTAGCGCCGCGCGAACCATAAAGCCGTTGCTGCCGCATCTTTAAGTATATCAATACGATCGATATCAGCAGGATTAATACCTGCTAGCGGATTCACATTGGCGCCCCTTGTAACGCCTGTGGTATTGCTGCTGTTATAAACGGGGAAACCATCAATTACATATAAAGGTTCATTTCCGCCCTGCACTGACGATCCCCTCTTATGCGAATGCTCACGCCACCGCCAGGCTGCCCGGAGGTTTGTGTTACCTGAACGCCCGATGAAGCGCCTTTCAATGCCTGGTCAATAGAACTGAGCGGCTGCCTGATCGCTGTTTGCGAAACAGAGCTTACAGCACCGGTAAGTTCTGTTTTCTTTTGCGTACCATATCCCACTACCACCACATCTTCCAGCGCGTTACCCGCGGGCTTTAACCTCACCGAAACAGGCGATCCGCCTGCGAGTACCACTTTCTTATCGTATCCGATAAATGTAATGATAATGTTGTAAGGAAATTTCTGGCCTGTACGTAATACAAATTGTCCCCTCTCATTAGTAGTTGCCTGGTTGGTGGTACCTTCTATATTGATGTTAGCTCCGTCCAGAGGAAGATTGGTTGTTTCATCTACTACGGTACCTTCAAGAACGGAATTAATAGTTGCGGGTGTTTGAGCCTGCGCCGGCAAAGCTATTGCAAGTAATAACCATCCATATATTATGTGTAGTAAAAACTGGTTTGCTCTTGTATACATTTTTGTTTTGAATTTTATGCCGGACGGTATTAGGGACATAACAAATCCTCCGGCCCTGGCCGATCGTACACGGGTTGATGATTTAGATTAAAGACGATTGTAATAATCAGCAAAAGGCACTCCGCACCGCCGCTATAACCAACCACCGATTACAGTGACAGGTATAGAAATGCCCTTTGCTGATTGCAGCAAGATTTGAATATCGAGGTGATACCACTTAGATGTTACCTAACAACAGCAACAAACAACGGCATTTATAGAATTTGAACACACCACCCGGCCAAAGACATGGCCGATCTGTGAACCAGTCACAAGGTTTACTAGCTTAGTCATTATATTTTAGTTTAGATATCAGCTGCCGGTGGTTAACAGCTATTAGTCTATAATTTAAGTAGACAAATATACAGTGTTTTTTACATTCCTGTTAACATCTTTCATATTTTTTTTTTTTTTTTTTTAAGCAGCGGGTTCCGCTATATTTAATGTAAATGCAAAACAGCTTCCCAGGCCCCAATCACTGCTTACAGATAGTACTCCGCCCTGGGCTTCTATAAACTCCTTACAAATAGTAAGTCCGAGCCCGGTACCTTCCGCTTTTTCCTGGGGCATACGGAAGTAACGGTCAAATATTTTCTCCAAAAATTCAGGAGCAATTCCAGGACCATGATCTTTTACAGAAAAGACCATTTGCTGTTCTTTTGCTCAACGCTGAGCTCCACCGCATCATTACGATGCGTATATCGGATGGCATTGGATATTAAGTTAGTTAATACCCAGGCTGTTTTTTCGCTATCGGCTAAAACCGGGGACAGGTCCGTCGCAAACAGTGCTTGTATTGTAACGGGTTTTTGCTCAGCAGCAACTTTAGTAGCCTGTAAAGCATAATTAACGATTTCTTCAACAGGTGTGGCTGTCATATTTATTTGTATCATACCGCTTTCGGCCTGGGTCATATTCAGCAATTCGCTGGTTATTTTCAATAGTCGGCCGGCATCTTCACTAATGCCTTCCACCAACGATTGCTGTTCATCATTTAAATCACCTACCTGTTTGTTCCCCAGGAGCTGGAGGCCCATTTTGATAGACGATATCGGCGTTTTTAATTCATGGGATACGGTTGCAATAAAATTGGTTTTGGCAATATCGAGCTCTTTAAACGGCGTAATATTTTTCAGGATAATTACCTGCCCGATAAACTGAGAGTGGCTTTCACCGGTTGGAGTAATATTGATATCTACAATTTCTTTTTCAAAATAACTTTCTTTCCTGTTGGCATATATTTTAATGGGTTGGTTACCAGACAGGTCGCCCGGCTGCAAAATAGCCCTGGCTATAAGCCTTACCAGGTCGTTCTGAACGGCCATATCCTGGATGTTTTTCCCCACCAGATCATCTCTTTGCAACCCTGTTAGCCGGAGCGCCTCATCATTGGCAAAAAGCACTTTTCTTTTTCATTAATGCCTATCACCGCATCGTGCATGTTATTAATCAGGGCTTCTATCCTCTTCTTTCCTTTCAATATCTTATCCAGCTTGCTATCCGAATACTCCTGCAGCTTCTCAGCCATTATATTAAATGAGCGCGCTAATTCGCCAAACTCATTGTTTTTATCGAAATGTACGCGCTGATCATAGTTTTGGTCGGCTATTTGCCTGATACTTGCGGTAAGCTGCCTGATAGGATTAGCGATATTGGAGGGCAGGTTCACCAATAACACAAATGCAATTATAAAACAAAGCGTGCCTACTATAGAAATCACTACAATGGCACTCTGCGATGTGCTGGTAGCCAACTCGCTTTTTCGTTCTATCGCTTCCATATTCAGGCGCATTAGCTCCGAAATATCTTTGCGTATGAATGATTTCAGCGACTCCTTATCGGAAGATTTTTGTAATTCAGCAAAATGATCCGCGATCCGTTGCGTGGTTTCTTTTTCTCCGGGTTCGGTTACATTTTGCTGTTGTTGCCGCAGATTCCGGGCAAAAGCTACCAGCGCCGTTGAGTCAGTAGCCACATCTTCCAGCGACAGCAGCATATTCCGTCCGTATTCCAGTGTATTGTAATTGGCTTTTAAAATATTAGCCGTGTCTGCCTTTAACTGGTATATATACCTGCCGCTGATCAATGCCAGCAGTAAGATCATCAGGAATAATAATCCTACCCCGATTGTCAACTTTGCTTTAATCTTCATTGCGCATGAATTTATTCGACTCTACGATAAAATTACAAGATCGATATTATTGCAAGACAACTTATTCAACAGAGCCTGGAAGGTACTTGTAGAAATAATAATACCGAATAAAGAAAAATGGGGTTTACCAATACAAACCGTTGTGATTTTCCGTTCTTCGCATTGTTCCATAATGGCTCTTGCCACATTGCTTGCTTCTACCCGGATGATCTCAGCGCCCAGCTCTGTTGCCAGCTTAAAATTATTAATAAGATGGCGCTGTTTGTCTAACGCAATCCTGCTTGCACTTTCACGTGGTGTTTGTACATACAACAGGTACCATTTACTGTGGTAGTAGTTAGCGAGGCGGGCCGTTTTGCGGATCACCAGCCTGGCCGTTTTCTCATTGGTTCCAATACAAGCCATAAAGCGCTCATGCCGCAAAGCATTTACTTTGGTTACTTCGCTCTCCACTTTATGCTCCACGTGAGATGCTACTTCCTTCAGTGCCAGTTCTCTTAACTGTAGTATATGATCGCTCCTGAAAAAATTATTCAATGCCGCTTCTATCTTTGCGGCCTCGTATATTTTTCCTTCCTTTAAGCGTGTAATTAATTCGTCGGCAGTAAGGTCGATATTCACTACCTCATCGGCTTTATTCAATACACTATCGGGTATACGTTCTTTTACTTCTACCTGGGTAATCTCCTTTATTTCGTCATTAAGGCTCTCTATATGCTGGATATTCACGGCGCTGATTACATTGATGCCAGCTTCGAGTATATCCATTACATCCTGCCAGCGCTTGGTATTTTTGCTTCCTTCAATATTGGTATGTGCCAGCTCATCTATAATAACCACTTCCGGGCGAAGGTTGATTACCGCCTGCATATCCAGCTCCTCCAACTCCTTACCCTTATAAAAAAGCTTCCGCCTGGGAATGACAGGCAGCCCATCCAGCAAAGCATGTGTTTCTTTCCTGTTATGAGTTTCAATATACCCGATCTGAACATCCACGCCATTTCTCAGCAGCGCATGTGCTTCCTGTAACATGCGGTAAGTTTTACCCACACCGGCGCTCATGCCAATATATACTTTAAACTTTCCCCTCCTCGACTTCCTGATGAGATCGAGAAAATGTTGAGCGGTATGACTACTATCTGCCATTAAAAAGCAACAGCTATTGAAGTGGTGATAAAATAATTATGGTAAGATGGCTCATTTCCTTTTACAAAGATCTTCTCCTTTGATGAAAAACCGCGTGCCTCTGTGCGCCAGAGCGCATTGGGTAGTACAAGAAAATCGTAGTTGAGCGAATAGCCCCAGGTTTTAAAGCCATCAGATGTATCAGTTGCAATAATTACACCGTCTTTGTCCTGGTAATATTCTCCCCTGGCTGCAATACTATGTTTAGGCGCCGGGCTTAGCCTGACGATCATAACGGGCGTGTACCAGGTATTATAACGATTACTTCCCTTTGCTTTTTGTTCAGTTCCCATATCCAGGCCAGCCGTAATGCCCCACTGGTCTGTAAGCTGGAATATACCGTAGAGATTATGAAAGTAACGCATCTGCTTAACGCTATCGGGCTTATCGTTACCAATAAAAGAGCTGCTATTAATGGTTAACCTGTCATTAGGTTTGTAAGTCACCTGGTGCCCGAACGCCGGTGTATTATTGCCATCTATTCTTTGTATCCGTTGCCATCCGTTTAGTACCAGTCCGCTCAGGAACCATTTACCATTACCGGTAGCATAAGAGAGCCTGGCGCCGGTTTCAAAGTAGGGTGAATTTTCGGCAAAAAGGCTCCGGGTCAGGGTCCAGTTATCCCTCCCCACGGCGCTTTCAAAACCCAGGTGGGATGGTAGCACACCAGCATCGATCCATATCTCTTTACGACGGGATAATTTAATACCGGCATTAGCTTCATAAATATGCCTCAGCACACCAGGCTCCGCCGCGTAATTGGCATTCATGTAAGTACCGGTTGCCAAAGCCAGGTTTGCTCTTACATTGTTTTTGTGATAGGCTGCTTTAATGAAACCCAGGTTCAGGTTTACTTCATTATGACGATTATGCGAGTATATAAATGAAGGCCTGTTGTGATGGGAAGGGCGCGCCAGGTCGTAGGTATAATAAGCTTCCAGGTACCCGCTGATCGTTAGCGAGGACCGCGTGCTATCATCCTGTGCGAATCCGTCCATACCAGCCAGCAGCATGCCGGCGATTACAAACTTTTTCATCTTCGATCTTTTTTTTCTGTTTAATTATTTTAACTGGTCCAATGCTATGTTCAGCTTTAAAACATTGATTCTTTCCGTTCCCAATAAACCGAGCAGCGGCTTTTCAATACTTTGTTTCAACAGCTGTTGCAGCCTGCTTTCATCGATGCCCCGTATTACCGCAATTCTTTTTACCTGTATCCGGGCTGCCTGCACAGAAATATGCGGATCAAGACCGCTCCCGCTGGCGGTAACCAGGTCTGAGGGTATATCTGCTTTCTGAATTCCGGGATTGTGTACCAGGAAAGTATCGATGCGTTGCTGAACGGTTTTTAAATAGTCGGGGTTGGAAGGACCTTTATTGCTCCCCGCAGCACCGGCCGCGTTGTAATCCACCGCAGAAGGCCTCGACCAGAAGTACCGGTCATCTGTAATTTTTTGTCCAACGTTGACGTAATATTTTTTGCCCTTTTCGTTAATCGTTTGCCCACCGCCTTTACCGGGCGTAAGCTGCGCCAGTCCTAAAACCAGCAGTGTATAAATGCCGCAGAAAAAACAAGGCACACCAGCGTAAGCCTGATAGCAGGCATTATACTTTCTTTCATTTTATAATTATTTAGAGAATTAGATAAAGACAGAAACGATCATATCGATCAGTTTAATTCCTACAAAAGGCACAACAATGCCGCCCAGGCCGTATACCAGCAGGTTCCTTCTAAGCAGGGCGCTCGCTCCAATAGGCTTATAGGCAACGCCTCTCAGCGCTAATGGTATCAACAGGGGTATGATAATAGCGTTAAAGATCACCGCTGAAAGTATCGCAGTTTCAGGAGAATGCAGGTTCATAATATTCAAGCCCTGCAATGCCGGGATGGAAGCAATAAACAGCGCCGGAACGATAGCAAAGTACTTAGCCACATCATTAGCTATACTAAAGGTGGTCAATGTACCTCTGTCATTAAAAGCTGCTTGCCTATTTCAACTACCTCGATCAGCTTGGTAGGATCATTATCCAGATCCACCATATTACCGGCCTCCTTTGCGGCCTGGGTACCGCTGTTCATCGCTACACCTACATCTGCCTGTGCCAGCGCAGGCGCATCATTGGTTCCGTCACCCATCATGGCTACCAAACGGCCCTCCGACTGCTCTTTGCGGATATAATTCATTTTATCTTCCGGCTTTGCTTCTGCTATGAAATCATCAACGCCTGCTTTTCCGGCAATGTACTTTGCTGTTAACGGATTATCACCCGTTACCATTACGGTTTTAATACCCATTTTACGTAAACGTTCAAAACGTTCCTGTATACCTGGCTTGATGATATCCTGCAGCTCTACTACACCCATTACCCGGTTATTCTCTGCAACCACCAATGGCGTTCCACCGTTACTGGATATCATCTGTACATTTTTTACTGCGTCGCCGGGAAATGAATTACCAGCTTTCTACCAGTTTGCGGATCGCATCTGCAGCGCCTTTACGGATCTGGTTTCCCTCATAATTAATTCCGGAGCTCCTCGTTTCTGCTGTAAACTGTATATACTGTGCATCAGGCACCTGGTACGCTTTCACATCAACACCTGCCAGTTCAATGATCGACTTACCCTCGGGCGTTTCGTCGGCCACAGAGCTCAATACAACTGCTTTTATAAACTGCTCCTTTGTTACGCCATCAACCGGGTGAAAATTTGTAGCCTTTCTGTTACCGATGGTAATGGTACCCGTTTTATCCAACAGCAATACATCAATATCGCCCGCTGTTTCTACCGCTTTACCGCTCTTGGTGATCACGTTAGCTCTTAAGGCCCTGTCCATACCGGCAATACCAATAGCAGACAATAAGCCTCCAATGGTAGTAGGGATCAGGCATACAAACAGGGAAATGAAAGCCGCTATCGTAATAGGTGTTTTTGCGTAATCGCCAAACGGTTTTAAAGTAACGGTCACGATGATAAACACCAGCGTAAAGCCCGCCAACAAAATGGTCAATGCAATCTCGTTAGGTGTTTTCTGCCTGCTGGCGCCCTCAACCAGGGCGATCATTTTATCGAGGAAGCTTTCGCCTGCCTCGGTAGTTACTTTAACCTTGATCTTATCCGACAATACTTTGGTGCCACCGGTAACGCTGCTTTTATCGCCACCCGCTTCCCTGATCACGGGTGCACTTTCGCCCGTAATAGCACTTTCATCAATAGTAGCCAATCCTTCAATAATTTCTCCATCTGAGGGAATAATATCTCCGGCTTCGCAAAGAAAGACATCGCCTTTTTTAAGTTGCGAAGAGGAAATTATTTTAATCTCGTTTACGTACATCTCTCCCACCGGCTGGATCAGGCGTGCAGGTGTTTCTTCGCGGGTCTTACGCAAACTATCAGCCTGGGCCTTACCTCTTGCTTCTGCAATCGCTTCAGCAAAATTGGCAAACAGCAATGTAATCAACAGCACTGCAGTTGGCTACGATATTATAAGTAAGGCTTCCCTGGTCCTGCTCACCGGTTGCAATCCAAATACACACCCCGGCCATTACCAGGGCACCTACCCATACGGTAAACATTACAGGATTGCGAAACATTTTTGCCGGGCTTAATTTGATAAAGGATTGTTTCAGGGCTTCTTTCACCAGGCTGGCCTGAAACAATTTATTATTGGTTTTCATTTTATTGTCTCAATAGAGTGAAAAATATTCTGCAATAGGTCCTAAAGCCAGTGCAGGAAAAAAGACAGGGCTGCAACGATGGCGATCACAGCAAATATCATCAGGCCAAAAGTGGACGTATCTGTCTTTAATGTTCCTGCGCTTTCAGGTATATATTTTTTTAGCAGCAAGGCTACCGGCAATGGCTATCGGCCCGATGATAGGCAGGTAACGGGCCATCATCATTACAATACCGCAGGCAATATTCCAGAAAGGCGTATTATCGCCCAGTCCTCAAAGCCACTTCCGTTGTTGGCGCTGGATGAGGTGAACTCGTATAGCATTTCACTAAAGCCATGATAACCCGGGTTGTTTAACCAACCCGCATACGCTTCAGGATTAGCAGCATACACATAACTGGCAATAGCAGTGCCTGCCAGTATTAACAGTGGGTGAAGCAAGGCTATGATCATGGCTATTTTCATTTCTCTTGCTTCAATTTTCTTACCCATAAACTCGGGTGTTCTGCCCACCATTAACCCGCTTATAAACACGGCCAGTATAATAAAGATGTAAAAGTTCAGCAGCCCTACACCAACACCTCCATAAAAACAATTCACCATCATTCCCAATAGCTGGTTCATACCACTTAAAGGCATAAAGCTGTCGTGCATGGAATTGACGCTTCCCGTAGATATTACGGTGGTGGCAATGCTCCAGTAAGCCGAAGCCACCGGACCGAAACGAACTTCCTTGCCTTCCATATTACCCATGGGTTGCGTAATACCCATGCGCGCAATGGCAGGGTTGCCATTCATTTCATTGATAATAGCAGGAACAACCAGGAGCAGGAAACCGATGGTCATCACGCCAAAGATCATCCAGGCAAACCTTCTTCTTTTTAGTATATAACCCAACGTGAAGATCAGCGCAACCGGGATGATCATCTGCGCCACCATCTCAATAATGTCGGTGATATAGTTGGGATTCTCCAGCGGGTGTGCAGAATTGGGTCCGAAAAAACCACCTCCGTTGGTGCCCAAATGTTTAATGGGTACAAAAGCAGCTACCGGTCCGCGGCTCACCTGCACCGTATCTCCCTGCAGACTGGTAATAGTATCCTTGCCCCTGAAAGTCATCGGCGTGCCGTTTAACAATAATAAAAATGCAGTGATCAATGCTATCGGAAAGAGAATGCGCGTACAGGTACGAACAAACAGGAAGTAAGCATTGCCCAGTTGGGTAGTGGTACGTTCCTTCATTGCTGTAAATAACACTGCAGCTATTGAAATACCGCTGGCAGCGCTGATAAACTGGAACAACATCAATACCAGCTGTCCCAGGTACGACATACCTGTTTCGCCTGAATAGTGTTGCAGGTTAGTATTACAAATAAAGCTGGTAACGGTATTAAAGGCAAGGTCGGCTCCCATCGATGGATTGCCATCCGGGTTCAATGGCAGCCAGCTCATGTTCATTAAAACGAACATGCCCAGGATAAACCATACCAGGTTAATGGTTAATAAAGAAAGCAGGTGCTGCTTCCAGGTCATCTGCCTTAACGGGTCAACGCCTGCCAGCTTATAAAATGCCCGGTCAACGGGATTGAAGAGCCGGTCGGGCCATGTAGATTCATTACTGAAAACTTTCCCGATATACCTTCCCAACGGGATCGCGATCACGATCACCAGGGCATACATCAGGATGATTCCGGAAATTTCTGTATTCATTTTGATTTTGGTATTTTTAATTGCTGGAACGAACAGGAAAATCCTGTCAGCTTTTAAAATTTTTCGGGCTTTATCAACACATAGCAGATCTGTATATAAACACTGCAATGGCGATCATAAATAAGGTGATCATATCTTTTCTAAGTATTTGATGAAAGCAAAGAACAATGCAAACAAGGCAAGGCCTGCCAGGATTAAAACAGCTGTCATACGGCAAGATTTAGGATTTGGGTTATTAAGAGCCGGGCTAAAAAGGCACCAGGAGATGCTTTGACTGAATGTTGATGACTGGAATCCATTTTTGAATATTTATTATGCCAACCTAAAGTCAATTCGTATTCCAATCTCGTAAAAAACGAATTAACACATTGGCTAACAAATCATTAAACCCAAACACCTTATTTCATCTTATTAAAAGACCCTTTCATTTTGAAAGGGTCATTATCATTTCGATAAGGTTCAGGATAAAATCATTAAGGATGAGTACAGAGCACTTCAGCAGTAAATAAGGTGGTTGTATGGTGAGTAGCGATAGGATCATTGTAATGGGGATCAAACATCATCGCTGTGCAGAAACAGTTTTTGAACCCGGCCTTGTGCAGATCTGTATAGTGCACGCAACTTTTACATTTGTTCCAGAACTCTTCCTCCTGCACTATTTCTGAAAAGGTAACCGGCTGTAAACCCAGTTTTGAGTTGATACGCATAGTGGCCAATGTAGTTGTGATACCAAATATTTTTGCATCGGGAAACCTGGTCCGGGACAGCTCAAATATTTTTTTTTTAACCGGGTAGCTACACCCAGTCTTCTGAATGGAGGCGCAACAATTAAACCACAGTGTGATATATAAGCACCGTTATCCCATATATCCATATAAATAAAACCTACCCATTCGTTTGCCTGCGTTACTGCTATAACAGCCTTTCCGTCCAGCATCTTTTCATGTATATAAGCTTCGCTTCTTTTGGCAATACCACTCCCCTGGCTTTAGCTGATGATGCTATCTCCGCAATAATAGCGGATGCGAAATGCAGGTCATGTATAGTTGCTGATCTGACTATGATTAGATCGTCCATAATTAATTATTTAATAAATTGAAAACTTGTTTACAAGGCAGTTTTATATACCTGGCGGTAATACGCGGTAAACACCTGGATGGGCAGCTTACTCATGATCTGGTTACATTCGGCTACAGAGCAGGAACTTGTTAGTAAATCCAGTGAGAATATAAAAACAGCCTCTACTGCGCTCTTTACAATGGCATCTCCTTTATCATAAATTCTGCCGATCACACGGAGACATTTTTCAGCCACCGGCAGGTTGCGAATCTACTATAGTTTTGAAATGCCGGCTGAATATCCTGATGGTTTTGAAAGGATTCTTTGTTTTCACAGCCTCGCATAGTTCGGGAGTTGCCCCGGGCACGATCATCGCTATTTCGTCTGCCGCTTCATATTGATTCATAATTGTAATGATTGGTTGAATACCAACCGGCCAATTATATGCCGCGCAGGACCATTTGACGTTACTGATTGAGGCTCAATAAAATTGCTATAGGCTTACCAAAAGTTATTGATCAAAACATGGCGTTTTGAAAGCAGGTGTGCTATCATTTTGACAGGGTTACCTGATCTGGTACTCATCCAGTTTGCGATATAGAGTAGTTAGCGCTATGTTTAAAAGCCGGGCAGCTTCTGTTTTATTACCGTTGGCATAGTTCATCACTTTACGGATATGTAATTGCTCAGCAGTTGCCAGATCGAATGCAGACAAGGTTTTCTTACCATCTATAGTTGCAGTGCCCGCTGACATTTGAAACTCAGCTGGAAGACTATCAGTGTCCAATTCATTACCATCTGTCAGTATCACACTTCTTTCAATTACATTCCTCAGCTCGCGTATATTACCCTTCCAGCCATGCTGCTTTAAGGCGGCGATATAGTTATCAGATAGAGCAGCTATCTTTTTACCGATCTTCTTTGCAAATAGCTGAAGGAAAAACTGCGCCAGCATTTCTATATCCGTAACTCTTTCCCTTAGGGCAGGCAATGCAATATTAAATACTGCGATCCGATAAAACAGGTCTTCCCTGAAACGGCCCGCTTCAATTTCTTTTTGGAGATCACGGTTAGTGGCGGCAATCACCCGCACATTGATCTTTGTTGTTTTACTATCACCCACTTTTAAAAACTCACCGGACTCCAATACCCGCAGCAGCTTGGCCTGTAAGTCTAAGGGCATTTCGCCTATTTCATCAAGAAACACGGTTCCGTTATTAGCTTCTTCGAAAATGCCCTTGGTATCTTTTATGGCGCCTGTAAAAGCACCGGCTTTATGACCAAACAATTCGTTCTCCAGCAATTCTTTGCTAAAGGCCGAGCAGTTGACGGCGATAAAAGGAAATTTCACACGCGCACTCCCGTTATGAATGGCCTGGGCAAAGACCTCCTTACCCGTACCGGTTTCGCCGGTAAGCAATACGGTAGCATCGGTAGCTGCTACTTTCCGGGCCGCATCCACCGCTGCCAGTATTGATTTGGATTTACCGTAAATAGTATCAAAAGAATATTTTTCTCCAGTTGTTTTTCCAGTTGCAATACTCTTTTAGTTAAAGCCACTTTTTCAGCCGCCCGGCTGAGCATAGGCAATATCTTGTTATTATCATCACCTTTGGTAATATAGTCAAATGCACCGTTCTTAATGGCCTGTACGCCATCCGGTATGTTTCCATAGGCCGTTAGCAGTATTACCTCTACCGTCTTATATTTCTCCATGATGATTTGCACCAGTTCCACACCATTGGCATCGGGTAATTTCACATCGCTGATCACAATATCAATTCCTTCTGTCTCCAGCTTTTTTAAACCCGCTTTGGCATTGGGTGCCTGCAGCACTTCAAAACCTTCAATACTAATAATACGGGCTAACAGCGTACGAAGTTTCTCTTCGTCATCTATGATCAATACTTTAGTAGACATAATAGAGAACACAAATATAGTTCATGAAACTGCGGACTTTCAGCAAGTGGGTTGCAATTTTTTTCTACTGATAAAATTCTTCAGTAAATAAACCAGTTACAGCTCTTCACAACAGGAGTTGGTAATGTTACAAATCAGGAATACAAAAAACCTGTTGCTTCATACCCTAAAATCATGAAGACCTCGCTTCAAACTTTATAGTATTAGCCCCATTTTTTCTCAGCCACCGGCGAACCGGTTCGTCGTACCATTTCAAACTGGCGTAGGCTAAAATTAAACTGCCGGTCAGAATCAATACCGCATAAGGCCAGGCTTGCACAATAGTTATATCCTTATTATCGTTGATCCAGGCCACATAAAAATAAACGATGGGATAATGTACCAGGTAAAGCGGGTAGGATATATCACCCAAGAGTTTGCAAATGCGATACTCACGCTGGCTATGTAATACTCCACCAGCACCCATGTAAACAATCAGCGGGAAAATGATGATAACGCATACTGATTCATAAATCCCGTTCATCCATAAATGATTAGCGCCTCCGATACGTGGCATATACAGGATAAGCGCTACCAGGAGGCTACACCATAGAAAAGCGTTTTTAATAGGTTTGGTTTGGCGATCCTTGACAGTAGCAAACCTGAGAAGAAAGGATAGATGGTGCGGGTAATACCGATGCGCATGTGTTCGCCGTTGAGCGTCCATCCACCGCTCAAATCCCCATTAGGACTGGTGATAGCCAAATGTGCCAGCGCCGCTGCCGCGATCAACACCAAAATGCCTAATGCCTTATTGGAAAACTTCCTGATACCGATAGCGTAGAGGATATTAGCTATATACTCGAAGAACAACGACCAGCCTACGCTATTTAGCGGGTGCATTTCCTGCCACCCCTGATATCCATAGATAAGGGAACAGGTAAAATGGTATACCCGACCAGCATTACTACCAGCATTTTCCAGAGAGGAACATCATGGATATTGGGCCAGATCGTGGAATCGGTAAAATAAAACCCCATTGCGCCCAATGTCATACCCAATATCACCATAGGTTGAAGCCGCTCCACACGCCGTTTCAGGAAAGTGCCTATAGTCATTTTATTCCAGCGGTCGTCATATGCATAGCCAATCACTAAACCAGATAACAGGAAGAAAAAGTCCACAGCCAGGTATCCATGGTTCACAAGGATATCAAGGTGGCTGGTCCCTAGCGGCTCAGCCAGGTGAAAGGTTACCACGATAATAGCGGCAACGCCGCGCAGGCCATCGAGTATAGGATAATGTGGCTTTGCAGAAAGATAGTTATGACTCATTGATCTTGTGATATAGCACTTGGATTGAAATAACAAACTGTTTGAACAGATGCAGCATTCGTTTATGATCGTTTTCAATCATTTGATTGAAGCCGTGAAAATAAGCAGATAACAGCTCATGCCCTGATCAAAACGTACCAAAATCAAGTCAGATCGTCTCATTTTTAAAAGACCGGACCGGCATGTGGTTGAAGCAGCGCTTCAATTAAATAAGAAATGTAGCCATTAAGAGTAGTCGATTAGAGCAAACGCGCAGGAAAAGATTTATTTGAAGCTTACCGGCAGACGCGCGCATTGTTGACAATAAACGATAAAAGGAAAGGACCTGCCTCATCGTATTGCCAAGGGTTATAAAATGCCAAGTTCCCGCTCCAGTTGGTCTGCGAGCTGCGTTGCAGTGGGGTGTTTTGTAACCGCAATGCTTCTACTATTTGCTTTTGTCTTTCAACATCAACTATATCGGCTTTTGTATGTTTAACCGCGCGACTGAAAAGCTCGCGCAACCACTCGTTTACAAGGCAATCAATTACCAGGTGCACCCTGTCGGTCTTCCCGTTATTACTTACATGATGTGTGAGGTTGGCATTGATGTACCAGCATTCTCCTGCTTGCATATTCAGTTGATGGTCCTCTACAAAGAAAGCAACATCAGGATTGGTGATGATGGGAAAGTGCAGCCGCGCTTCACCCATCTCAAATGCCAGTTCACGATCACGGTGAGGCTTAATACAGGCGCCCGCTTTCAGATTTAAAAACGAACCGATTGCACCGGGCAACCGAAAGAGCGGAGCAACGAACTTACAGATGGAAAATATTGCATATGTTTCGTATCGGCATAGCTTTGCTCCATCATGAGATCAGGTACAATATGATCCTTTCCGCCTGGTGCGCGCAGCGGCAATACGGTCCATTCTCCTGGTAATGCGAGGTGTTGAAATGTGCCTTCCAGTCGGATGAATAGCTAGCCGATTCTGCTACTATGGATTCGGGAGCTATAAGCGGTATTTGAGCAAAACAGATCATTCAAACGAATTTACGTTTTTCAGTGGAAAGAGGACGGCCCGGGTATTAAGGGGCATTATCAAGTGCTCTGCCAAACCCGGACCAAAACCGATCATACATTTCGTCAGGCCGGGCGTTATTGATTAGAGAAAAGAGAAACTAACAAAAGAGGCTGCCCTTTTTGGGACAGCCTCTTCGTTTACTCATGGTTATATTCAACCGGTGACATTGAAACTATCATCATACTCGACAGTCCCCTCCGGTATCTTACCTGTAAAAGACTGTACCTGGAAATAACCTGCAGGAGCATGCAGATACAGCAAACGGGTATTAGTTTTAAATCCGAACCGCCCGGTCCGGAACCCGGACCAGATTCTTTCCGCGAAGGGATTTCCGATACAGGCCCCAGTCACAACCAGCTTTTACGTCCTGAAGAAATGGCGTACTGGCATATATCCTATCAGCTTGCTCTCTGCTGCTACAAGAAAAAGGCACTGGTTATTAGCGCACGGGGCATTTTTGAAAAAAAAGATGATCGCTTTATGACATATTCAATCATTAAAAATTTTTGAGATGGTTAGTTCTAAAAGTCATGATTACGACTAATGTTCTCCCATCTTCTTTAGTTGCGATCGGCTGTATTTGGAGAAGTCGTTATCTTTAAACACTATATAGGTAGGACAAAAAAATGGGAATTATTGTTTCATCTGATATTTTAGAGAAGTGGCTTAATGCTTGGTCATTATCACGAAAATTACCCCTGCCCACGAAGTTTAAATCTGGTTATAAAGTTGAGGTTGGTTATGAGAAACAAAAAGCCCGGTATGTGTTTGCAGAACTTAATGGAGACTTTATTCAGCTTTCAGAAACCATTAGTGAACCTTGGATTTTCTTGAAAGTTTGTACCGCTTACGAGGAGGTCATAAAAATAATATCAGAAAAATGGGTAATTCAACCTCAGGGGTACATGATGTCTTGTATCTCCCCGATGCATATTCCAAATAAAAGCATGCCTGATGGTTATAAGATAGAATTAGAAAACGATAACTCAACGACTGTTGTCAGAATTCTGACTGAAGAAGGTGAGTTGGCTTCTATAGGTCATCTTGTTATTGTAGGTGAATTAGCCGTTTATGACAGAATTTCTACTGAAGAAAATCATAAGCGAAAAGGCCTTGCTACTTTATTGATTAAAGAACTCGAAAAAATAGCTGTATCAAAAAATGTGCGCAACAATTTCTTGGTTGCAACCGAAGAAGGCAGGTTGTTATATCAAACTTTGGGATGGGAAGTATGTAGCTTTATACATCAGTTGTCATACCATCATAAATGCATGAAATACAAAGCTGTAAAATTCTGAAACCTTCCACGGGTTCGTTTGGCGCCATACTTCCCTGCTCTAATACGGCGTAAAAAGCCCAATCTTCCGATTGAGCTTTTACTGGTGAACCCTGTGGTACAAAACTCGAACCACTTTTTAGCGGATTTAATTCTGTTAAGTCAAATCTTAGAGGGTGCGGTCTGAGCTACACAACTCTCCTTCTGCTGCCATTTTGGCGCATCTCTAACAAGTGGCGCTGCAAATTCATCGGCCTTGCAAGCATATATTCGATTCTAAGGTGTAAATACTGAGCCATTTCTGCCAATATGCAGCCATATTTGGTTTGGGCTTAAAATTGCCAACATTTTTAGTAACACAGAATAATTCAAAGCAAACGCTTATGACAATAGCAGAGAAGATTATTAAGCCTACCAAACCCGGTATTTTCAGGACTGTCTTTCTTTATACAGGTCAAGGTGAATCTACCCTATTAGTAATTCCCACTGGCACAACCGTTGAAGATTATCAATATGTTTTAATTGATTCCGACAAGGATAACGAGGAAAATGAAATAGATCTTATTGCTCTATTTAAGGATCTTTTCAAAACAAGCGGTGAACTTAGCTTATTTATTAATACTCATCCTCATAATGATCACGTAGGTGGTATTAAGGAGGTTTACGATGAAATCGGCTTCAAAGAAGTTTGGCATTCAAATCACAAAGCTGGTGGTAAGCATAAAAAGAAATATGAAGATTTTATGTCGGTCGTTAAAGCAGTCGGGAAAAGCAATGAGTATTTTCTTTTAGGCACTAATGACCTTAATAAAATCAGAACATCGGCAAACAAGGAAGTCATTAAAAACTTGGTCTGATAGACTATCAGGTATTATCACCGGCGGAGTATCTATGTGAAGATATAGAGGAAGGTACCGCTGATGAACGCGATAGAAGAATTCACGAACAATGCGGCGTAATTAAGTTCACTTACGGTAGGGATGCAAAGAGTATTATGATAACTGGTGACTCGGATAAAGAAGCGTGGAAGGAACATATAACAGACTATCATAAGGAAAGCCTTCCTTCCCATGTACTGAGCGCCAGTCACCACGGATCAAGAACCTTTTTTAAGGAAAACGAGGAGGATAAAGATATATATGAAGCACATATAAAGGAAATAAACCCAACCTACTTGATAATAAGCGCACCCAAACAAGAGGACAGTCCACATGGTCATCCGCACGATGATGCGATGGAGCTTTATAAAAAACACGTGGAAGAGGAGAACATATTCCATTTAGGTAAAAACTACGAATCTGTGATTGTGGATATTGATTCGGACGGCAACATGGAATTAACCTTTGATAAAGAATTGGTTGAAGAGTACGGTCAGGGGAGAATGGGGATGGGGACGATGGTGATAAAACCAAAAATTATAGCTCTATTTACGTTGGGTCCCAAACATCTAAAATTGATAACAGACCCAACGGATAATAATGCAATGGTTTAAAAAGCACCCCGACTTCCTGCGTGATGAAAGCACAAGGTTATCTAATGATAGCAATTATAAAGAGCACTATCAATGCCGGGATAACCTGTTCCTTTCGCATGGCGATATCCTTGTCCGTTTGGATAAGGTTTATCGCTATCCTGTGTTGATCGTTTACCTGGATGCAACACCCTTTGTATTGCCTGCCGTTTTTCCGTTACAGCGTAACCTGACCAAAGAAGAAGTTGATGCACTTGCAGCAATGGACATACCACGGTTATATGAAAAGATCAAACCAGATGTTCATTTTTACTACCAGCTCAGGCATCAAAATGGATCAGGGAAATATGCTTGTTGGAAAGGGAGAATTTAGAACAAGGCAATAACGTCTACGGAATCACCACGATTTTAAAGAGATTACGTGATTGGCATGCTGGTCACATAACAGGCAATTATCCACCGGACAGCGAAGAAGTGGATTATTGTTCGCATTTTAATGTCATCAATGACGACACAAAATACATCTATAATGAAAGCTTTTTGAACCTCGACCTAATACAGGGCGATTGTTATGCGGTGCTTTATAAAGATCTGCACAAGAACAATTTTATTTCATTTTCAAGGCGTATCTATCTGGGGACTTTCATAGATGGAATACATAAAAGCGGCGTCATAAATGTTACCAATATAGACCTGCAAAAGCATTTTTACGACGAAAGGATTCAAACCTCGTTGGACTTAATTAATAAGCCTGCTGTTGTAAATGAATTGACAGCAAATCACAGATTATTGAAGGCGCAATGGTTTCATGTTGACACAGAACCAGCGCCCTTTCAGACATTTTCTGAACTAATAGCCATTATAGGAAATGGTGACGTTAATGTGGGATCAGATAGACTTGCCACTACTTGCCAGGATACATTCAGTATGATCCGGGATTTTTTTATCTCGCAATCAGGTTTCCGAACAAAAGAGGACTATGTGAATTTCATTATTCAAGATTTACAGATTGGAGCAACCGCCCGAATATATATTACAATTGAGTGCGCGTGACAAAGTAATAGAAATGGTGAAACAGTATGGGCGGGTTGAAGCAATCAGGTGCGAAAAACTAACAGAAGAAACATACCACCAGCGAAATAGCAAAAGGGCAGATTACGCTGTTCTAAAAAATAAAGCTGTGAACATATTTGGAGTTGGGGCAATCGGGGTGAAGCGGCTGATTGTATGGCCAAAGCCGGGATTGGTTACATTAGTCTGGTGGACGACCAGCGGCTCAGTGCGCATAATGCTATCCGTCATATTGCGGGAATAGATATGACTGATGAGTTTAAGGTATTCGCAGTTGCGGAATTGCTTCGTCAACATAACCATTATATTACTGTCCATCCTTTACCTTTTAACCTATTTAACTTTGAATACAACTATTTGCCTGACCAATCACTCTCTATTTCTACCGTTGCTGATGATTATGCAGAGTTGTTTGTCAATGAACAAATGGTTATATCTAATCGGACAGTCTTCTATGCCAGGGCATTGCGTGGAGGGAAAGCAGCTCGCATATTCAGGGTTATTCCCGGTAAAGATGCATGCTTCTATTGCCTAAGTTTATATAGAAATGATAAAAAGGAGTTTATTGACATACCTGAAGACGCCGATTACCCCACGCTGAAAAACGAATGTAATAACCCCATTCGCCCTGCCAGCGCTGCCGATATGAAATTAGCGGCCTCATTCGTTTCTCAAATGGTGATTGATCATTTGCAGAATGGCACATCTGAATCTAATCACTGGATATGGACTTCTGAAGTAATTCCTGCTACTCCGTTGGTAAAAGCAAATTCGATGTACGATCATTTTATATCGCCACATCCGGGTTGTCCTTATTGCAATAATAGTCAGAGAAAGACTTTGTCTATCCCAGCGCATGTGTTTGATTCCATGCAATCTCTCGTTAGTCAAAACCCTTTGATTGAAACCGGAGGTGTGGCAGGTTACACCGATGAAGATGGTAACGTAATTATCACTCACGCATCTGGTCCTGGACCTAAAGCCGTACAATTGGCGACCAGATTTGAAAAAGACGTTCAATTCTGCCAGCAGTTTCTTGATGACCTGTTTATCAGTTCTTCCAGGAAATATGTATATGTAGGTGAATGGCACTCACATCCATCAAAAGACAATAGACCAAGTGGCTTGGATATTAAGAGCCTTTCCGAAATATCCGTCGAAAAGAATTATCTCACCACTTGTCCGGCGATGATAATTCTTTCTAATACAGGTAAGCCATCCTGTACATTTCATCCTGCTGGTAAAAGCTACTATTATACAGAATTGAACATTAACAATGATTAACTCTACTCCGCCATGTTTAAGAATACATATTTTTATCGCGCTCGCTTATTTCCGGCTTTAATAACATCTATTCCGCTGTTAATTTTTATAAATAAAATTATAGCCGTGAAATACGCCACAGCATTGAAAAACATTTATGATGTATTACCACTAATTACTCATTTAGGATTATCAGCAGCGATTATTTTTTTACTCGTGCAAATTAATCGCCTTGTGGCTAAAGAAGTCTTCCAGCGTTGGTATTTTAGGGATGAGCTGTATATGCCTACGACGAATTATTTACTGATCAATAATACCTACTATCCTTTAACCATAAAAACTAAAATAAGAGATAAGATTGCTGCTAAATTTCAGCTTGACCTTCTCGATGCGGTGGGAGAGAATGAAAATTATGAAAAAGCAAGAAAATTAATAGCTACAGCCGTTTCGCAAATCAGAAATGCATTGAGAGGCAACACTATGCTTCTACAACATAATATTGAATATGGCTTTTGGAGAAATCTCATTGGCGGCAGTCTCATTGCCTTATTTTTCTCTGCTGTTATAATCTGGTATGGTTACAGCAATGATTTTTCAGATCAAATCACTGTTGGTCTTATCTGCCTTATTGTATTTCTGATCCCTGTTACCTTCAGCAAAATGATTATTCGTTATTATGGAAAATATTATGCTAAGGTGCTCTATGAGCAATTTCTAAGTCTTCAATAGGATAAATGAAAAATCCAGAAAGGATTTTAGACATCCAGAAACACAAAAATAATAGCCGTGATGCTTTTCAAAGATACTTTATCCTCATTAGAACAGTTACCACTGAAACCATTGCTGGAAAATGAAATCTATAATCTAATACAAAAACAAATACCTGAAGGTTACGGCGAACTTTCGACTGAAGAGATGGCCGAGCTGATCGCTTTCCGTTTTCTTGAACCCGGTAGAAACAAAAACCGTAAACGTGGATTCTATTTCCAGCCATTATCCATTATCAAGAACGAGGATGATACAGTTAATGAGTTCCCTTCGGTTTCAATGGTAACTTCGAATACCATTACCTATTGGTTGGCCCGATTGGAACAAACAAATCACCCTGTCCTTGTTGCACGTTATGCCGGCCTGATATACGACATGAGCTTGCATGCTACTGGATCAAAGCCGCTTTTCTCTATTGGGAAAAAATACATTGAAGCACTGTTAGGCTTAATAGAACAGAAGCTCTACAAAGTTCCTGTCTATGCAATAGGTAAAATTGGAAGGGCATTGGAAGTTGCACTCTCTTTAAATAATACCGATTTAATAGAAAAATGTAAAGTGGCCATTTTCAACTTAGAGCATGAAATTGCTGTTTCCGATAAACCTGGATTGTGGGGATTCACTTTTGATTTACTAATGGACGGAAAAGAAAGTTGGTGTCGGAAGCCGAAGAAACTACAATTGTTAAAGACCTTGAAGAACGTCTCGAAAATATGCTGCTGGTGGATTCATGGTGTGCAGAATGCTCGGCAAAACGCCTGATGGGCTACTATTATCACAAAAAACGACCAGAGGAAATTAAAAGGATAATAAATCGCTTGAAACATCTTATTCTAATGCTACCAATGGACTCGCTACCATTCAACAAGTACATTATACTGAGCAACTCTATCAATTCTATAAAAAGTTTCAACTAAACGAAGAAGCAGAAAATTATCTAAAAAAGATTCGAGCACTCAGCAAAGAAACAGATAAGGATATGAAATCTGTATTTTCAGAACTTAATATCCCTAAAGATAAAATTGACAAATATGTTGACCAAATCCTGACAGGCGACAATTCAGAAATCCTTTTTGCAAGGATTATTGAGGCATGTACACCCAGGATAGACGAATTAAAAGAAGAATTGAATAACCTGGCAGAAACGGCGCCGTTGCAGTTTATGATATCAAGGGATTTGCTTGATAAGAAAGGAAGACGTGTGGCTAAAATTGCACCTATAGCGGAAGACCCTGAAAGTCATTTAGTCATACACATTTCAAATGCCATACGAATAGGGACTATTTTTCTGCACTTTATTTTTGAGGAAGCTATTAACCGAGAGGTATTGACCGTACATGAACTTCTGAAATTTATGAATAAATCTTGTATTATAGAAAAGATAGGTTTTCAATTTTTCAGAAAGGATTTGAAGCCTACCTCAATGGAGATTATCTGGCTGCCATTCACATTTTGATACCTCAATTTGAGGAAGCTATTAGAAACCTTGTTGAAATGAATTGTGGAAGCATAATGATTCAAAAAGCTGATGCATTCAATTTGAAAACATTTGACCATTTACTTAATGACGAAATAATAATTGATGTTTTTGGTGAGGACAAATCACTCTATTTTCGAACATTATTCACAGACAAGCGTGGGTGGAATATGAGAAATAATGTGGCACATGGGATGCTTGATACAGAGCAGTTTCACAACAAGCAGAACATTGACAGAATTTTGCATGCAATTCTGTGTTTAGGTATGGTACGTTTAAATAAAGATTAATACCCTTTTACCAGCAATTATTTATTGGCAGCATCTGTAAAATACCATCACAAAATGCCCCAGTCTGTTGTCCGAAAGCGGATAGCGGGATCTGAGCGAGGGAAATACGGCTGAGGACAAGGGGCTGCACCGCTTCCGCGCGGCGTTCCGCCCACGGGAAAAGGAATGCCGATGCGCCGCCCTGGGAGGGCTTTAGGCGACCTTTATCGGTTGGGTAATTAAGTTGTCAAGGTTGTGAAAAAGCCTCTGTTTTCGGTCATTCCGCGACGGAAAAGATGCCACAGCAGGGAACAACCCATTGGAGCAAGGGAAGAATTAATGTAAAGGTCTTGCTTTTCCAATGCTTCAGCCAGTGAGCAGCTTGGAGTATCGTCAGCTACTTCGGATTGTTTCAACAGTTCGCCAAATTCATCCGTAATAAACGCAAGGTTGGCAACCGGCTGATATTTTTCAGACTGTGGCTGCCTGATATTTCCGATAGTGGATAGCAATACCTGCCCTGTGGATTGGCTATTGCCATAATCCATCCAGTATTTGGCTCGGTTACGGAACGCCCTGTAATCATTCAGTTCTTTAAGAATTTCCGCAATCTCAAATCTTGCCTTCACGCTATCTACGCAGGAAATATAAATAGCTGCCTGTGCGTGTTCAGGCAACCTGCCTAAATTATCTTTCTCAAATTTCAGGGTTTCGGCTTTCCAGTTTGTACCTGCCCATCTGTTGGAACGGTTTATCAGGGCGACGGATTTATACAACCCTACTTCACATTCAGCAAAGCGTTGCCTCCCTAAATTGGCATCAGTTACTACATCGTCATCCCAAAGCCTGACGGATAGCCCTGCATGTCCTAAAGCATTCAGGCTGTAATTCATTTCTATCAGTGCTGTAAGCACTTTTGAGCCTGTACCACCAGCCCCTATCAGGTTTACCTCGATGGGGTTAGTGGGAGCGATCAGGTCATTGTCTGTAAAGTGTACCTTTATTTTATCCGTATTCATCTTAGTATGTTTTTGATTGTCCTGTCTGTTTTTTTCAATACGTCTTTTGGGAATGGGTCACCTGTTTTACGCAATTTTTTCCATAGACTAACACAGTTACCCTGTATGGGATTATGATTTTGCATCAGGTGGCTGAAATAGCTATTAAAGAAATAGGCTTCCCATGCAGCCGTAAATTCCTCTAATGATGCAGATTTTTTAATGTTTACATCTACTGTACCCATACATACGTTTCCATTGGCATACACATTGAAAAAGGGCGCGTGATAAAGCGGTATATTTTCAGTCGGCTTCCTGTTGCTTTTCAAAGCGTATATATGCAGCTTTTCCTTACTGGCTATCCAAAGCAGTGCAGGTACATTGGCTATACCGCTTGAAATGCCTAAGCCTTCAATGAAAAAAAGGTTTCTGCAGGTTGCCTTAGTAAACCACATCACAAAACCGTTTTCGGAAGGGTCTGTATAAAGGACGTTCGCAGCTATGATACCTTTAGGCTTCAAAAAGCCTTACTACCTTCTCTCGCTGTGTCCAGTGCCTTTGATAAACGTTGTGCTTCCTTAACAGTCAAAGGATGTGCATTGATGGGACTGCCATTTCTGTCCATATCGAAATACTCAACATACACTTCGGCATTCGTCCCTTTTGCTTCATAGAATACCAAAGCAGTTTTGGGGTGATAAAGCGTGCCGATATGTTCCATTACATTTTTCATCTTAGTTGTTTTAATCGTTACTTAACAGGTAACATAAATCGCCTATCAAGGGAAATAACCTGCTCTCAAATTCAAGGCTGCAATTAGTAACAGATGCACCACTAAAGTCTTTTAATACTGTGGGTTCTTCTGTTGTGCCACATTCATTAAACTCATTGTTTACGCTCTCGGCAAGGGTTTCATAAAGCCATCCCTTTCCATCTGCTATAAAGGATATGTATTTATTCATTGCAATTACCTCGTCCTCTTGTTCGGCTTCATCATCAGCATACTTGGCATGTTGGAAAACAGTTGTTGCAGGATATTCAGTATAAAGTGAAAATATTCCCTGCGCTACATTCAGGCACTCCTGTTCAAAATCGTTCTTAGGTCTAAACGTGGTTATACGCCTTCCAAATACTTCGAGGTTCTTATGGTTGAATATTTTTTGCTCCACTTTTTCACCGCACCATTGGGCAACTTTTAATTCCTCTTTACGGCTGTCTAATTCTGCTTCATCATTCTGTTCTATCCAATCTGAAATCATTTCATATTGCCAGTAGAGGTAAGCATCTTCCTGCCTATAATAAGGTATGTCGGCTACATGATACAGGTAAGCGAATACAGACAACAACAGTCGGACTGCTCTTTTTTTTCTTCGGGTCTTTGAGCATTTTATATAATGGTATTACAGGGATATAATACAAGGTCGTTCCTGTATTGTATTGTTCCTCGCTTACAAAAATGTCTTTCCCTTATCGTCCTGTATCAGTCGCAAACTGTTCCAGTTCCTAACATTCCGCTTTAAATGGTTTTCCACTTCCCAAACAGAAAGTGCTATGTTATAAGGATAGCCGAAAGTTCTTGTATCCGTAGGGTCGAAGCCGTTGTAATGCCTGGCAACCGCACAAAGGGAGTAATAAAAATCAGTTTCTATCTTCTCTATTTCCATAGGAGATTGTACCGTTTTCATTATTTCCAGTTTAGGCAGAAAGGTTGTTTTCAGAAAACCATTGGCAACATCTGTGTTGGCACAGACTTCCGTTTGTCTTTGCCTATCTCGTGTGCATCTTTTGTTCGTTGCATCCATGCTGTGAACTCGCCCAACTGTTTGTACAGCTTTCTTTGCCTTTGCTGTTTGGGCATTTGGATTGTGCCCGATATAATATTGTGTTGCATATTCCATTGCTTTGCGTTTTAAGATTAGCCTTTTGTTCCCATTACGCTTTCAAAGCGATACTGTACGGTATCATCTTCAATTCTTGGTGCGGATATTTTAGCGGTGGTAAGTATGGGATAGGTATTAGCATAAAAGTTCATTACCGCTTCCACGCTCCATGAGGGTTCAGGGTCTGTTAGTTTTATATCCGTTCCATTTTCTTTGAGCAGGAAAACCCTGCCTAATTGCTTTGCTACTAACATGATATTTCGTTTTACAGATGAATGATTTGTTTAGCTTTCTTCTTCTATGTCGTCCTCTATTGTTTCAGGAATTTCATCCTCGTCTGTTGCTTCCTCTTTAAATGCACTATCTTTTTGGGACTTTTCACTGACAACAGGTGTTGATGTATTTCCAAACAAGTCGGGAGCAAACTTTGCGGATAAGGATGATTTTCTTTTTCGGATAGCTTCTGCCTGTTCGGGATATTCTGATGGGTCAGGTACTTTCATCCATGCATCCCTGTGTTTTCCTTCCTTCTCCAGTTCATCCACCTTCTGCATCGCTTCCTTGTATTTCTTCTCTCTGGCTTCCTTTTCCTTTCGATCTTTATCTACCTTTTCTTTTTCCATAGCAGATTGTTTTTTCGCTTCTTCCAACTGTTTCATAAAGCCTTCCATGTCCACCATCAAGCCTGAAGCCGTCTGTATAGGCGCTGTTATTTGTTCAAAGAAACCGGTATCCAGTTCTTCGGCACTTCCTCTAAGATTAAGTGGCGGTATCAGTTTTCTTGCATCATCCCCGCATTGCTCATTATTGAGCATAACTGATACTATCCAGTTTTTTTCTGCTCCTCTCCGTATGGTCAGTTGCAGGTCGCCTGTTATATTCAATGCAGCTACACTGCTGAAAAAAATTTGTTGTTTCCATTGTGCAAATGTTTTTGTGTTAAAGAATTTCTGTACAGTCCCGTATCGTTTTAATCCTTTGCTGTTTTATCTGAAAAGCCATCCCCACAAGCCCCACAGCATGAGGGCTAATGCAGCCCATTTCAGCACCCATTCCATTGCAAGTGTGATTAAGCCCACGAAATAGTTATTGAAATGCTGCAATCCACCTAACCCCCTGCGGTTAAATTGTCGCATACCGACAAACAATCTGATTGCCAAACCGACAAAGAACATAGTCGGGTAAGACATAGCCGTTATTATTTTGATGAGTGTTTCCATAACCTTAATGTTTATTGTTTCTCTTATCAACTGACTTGCTTTGTAATGCTGTGAGCTTATTGTATATATCCATCCAATAGGCTTGCTGTCTTTTATCAGCAACAGTATCGGGCGGTATATGGTGACAGTCTTTGAAATATTCAGCCTGTTCCAAAGCTGCTGTAAAGTCTGTGACTTCAATTTGCTGTCCGTTCAAATCTGTTATTTTCATCATCCTGTGCTTTATGGGTTAAATAACAAGTCAATGGCTAATGCAAACTTGGGGTTGCTGTGCTTGCGTATAGTGGTGTATAAGATCATACAATGCACCATGTGCAATGCTGTATGGCCATCAAATAATTGGTCAGCAAATAACCGGCTTTGAGTATGCAGGCGTTTCCCATACCTGTTTATTTTGTTCCGTACTTCTTCTACAAAGGATAGCCATGCTTCAACAGTAAGCAAGCCGTTTTCCCATTGGCTGCGTGTCAATTGTTCGTCCTCCTGTATGGTAATGCACATATTGTTGGTGTATTCCAATAACGCAGGTATCTCTTGCGGAAATAGCTCATGCAGCAATTTTGCTCTCTCTACGTTTATCAAATTATCTAACGGTTTCATATTCCTGATTTTTTAAGTGGATAATAAGGACAGGCATTGCTGCCTGTCCTATTAACTTTAGTTCAGCGCAAGTACGTCTGCACCATCTTTTGCAAACTGGCTGCACAGTTCAAATGCTCGTTGTGCTTTTGCCTGGGCTGTGCCACCCATTACAATAGATTGCAGCTTGCTTTCATCATCTTTGTAATTGCGTACATTCTGATAGTAGCCTGTTACCGCATTGTATGCCCCGAATACTGTTCCTTTAGTGGTGTTCATCTGCTGTGTATCTGCCATCATTGCATAGGCAAAGGCATCTTCCACCGTATTTTTGAACACGGTTGACAGTTCATCATCTGCACCTTTTTGAGTGCGTCCAATGTTTCCTTATTAGGGCAAAGTGCCAGTTGTATCAATTTCTTCACTTCTTCATCACAAATACGCACCTTTGTCCATTGGTTAAATATGCCCTCCAGTTGGGTACTCAACTGATTAGCTAGTCCCATCACCTTGTGCGCATTTTCCAAACGCTGTTTTGCACCTGATGTATGGCGTATGCGTACTACGTTGGACATATTGCCTAATGCTGCATTAAGGGTGTTCTGGCATACAATACGCACAGGGGTAAAGGCTGCGGTAATGCTTCCTGTACCATCGTGTGAGGTTGTAAGAAAAATGTACTTTTCTGTAATGTCATCGCCGTTACCTACACGGATATAGTCAGGAGTTTCGCAGTAATAAATATGCGTTCCCCGTTGCCTAATGCTCCTGCTGTTTCGTACAGGATGCCATCTTCACCACCTACAATAGCATCGAAAAAGGCGAAAGCGTCTGCATTTTGTACTATCTGATAATCCCTGCCCACTACGCCAAAAACCTGATTGGTATCGGTTCGCATGGTGGCGAAATTGTTAGGGAGTAAGATGCTGCCACCTTCATTTATTTCACCATCATTGCCTATGCTGATCCCTTTGCCATGTGTATATAAGGGTGATTTGATAACCTCGAAATCAAGCCCTGCATATTTGATAGCTTCGGAACTTGTAGGATATTGTTCTACTATCTGTCCTAAGTTGTGCCATGCTTTCTGCTGTACACTAAAGAAGCTGTATTTGCCTGTACGTTCGTTATAATTGATATTATGTGCCATGATTGAAAATTTTTAAAAGTGGATAAATGAAAAATGAATGATTAGAAAGGCAAATCGTCTTTGCCATTGTTAGCAGGTGCTATGGAGTTGTTGCCGTTACCATCTGCTACGGTTTCATCCCGCTTGCCACCTCCATACAGTTTGATTTGTGAAGTATGGAAATTGAGTGCTGCATGTGCCTCTCCATCGCCACCAATCCACGCCCTCGCGCTTACCCTGCCATTGAGTTCTACCAATGTTCCTTTGGTGAGTACCTTAGCTACATTTGTTGAAATCCAGTAAGCACAGTTGAAATACTCGGTGTGTTCCACCCGTTCGCCCTGTTTGTTGCGGTAGCTCTCGTTAACCGCTACGGAAAAGTTTACTACCTGTTTGTCGCTCGGCAAGGTGCTGATTTGTGCGTCCCTCGTTAATCTGCCAATGATGTTCATGATTTTTAATTTTAATTGTGAAACCATTTTGTTTACTTTTTTTTTCACCCGCCTGCCTAAAAGCATTTTTCCAAAAGAAAAAACGGGAAAAAGAAAGCAGCGACAGAGTGAAGCCGAAGGCGCGGAGAGCTATAAGTCCCGAAGGGTGCAAGCGCAGCGCAGCATTATGCGCTCGTAGCAACGAAGGCGTAACTATCTTAGCTGCCTTTTTACCCGTTTCGTTGGAAAATGCCATAGCAGGTTGGTTAGCAATCTCAATCAATGCAACCTTGCTAACGGCTGGTGTAATGAAGCATGAGGGGATGTAAGGCGGTGAGGAACGAGCCGGTCACGATGCAATCGGGACGGAAGCGAAGCGTACCCTGGAATGACCCGACCCGAAGGGACATGCCAAAAAAATAGCCGAAGATTTTTCTTCGGCTTATATCAATGACTATTGTATTTTATTGACCTATATTTTCAGATAGCTCTTTAATCTTCTCCCTTATAGGTTTTGGATCTAAATGCTTATTTAATTTATCTGCTTTTTGATAATAAGGCAGAACCGCTTTCGGTAATTTAGCTTTCCTGAAAGTATTTTGCTCATTCTTCCATTCGTCATATTTTTTATTTCCAAACTTTACTAACAACTCAATTAGCCGGGTCATTTCAGCATTAAGATTTCTTTGAACTATTTTGTCCTCCAGATTAAAAAATTCTGCATCGCTAAGGTTGATTTTATCCTTCTTTTCGTATCGTGTAAGCTTATCTTCAATTTCTATCTTTTCCTTATCAACCGGATTAGTAGTAATATTCCATGCCTGCCACATATCCCATTCCTTATTATAGGTAATACTTGTATCTACCCACTCACCGTAAAATTGTGCTGTTTTTCTTACAATAAACCGTTTAATCCATCCTCACCACCATTTACTTCAATATCTCTAAGAAAGGGAAAAAATCCTTTGATTATTTTATCGTCTTTGTAAGAAGCAAAACTGTCCCGGTACAGACTTCTGAAAGCATCAAACAACTTAACTACATTATCTACTAAAGGATATAGGAAAGTGTTTACGTCAAAATAATACCGACCCACTCCTTCAATTCTAATAGGATCAGAATCGTGCAAATTATAAGCATCTTCATTTAAACTGTAAGCTGCATGGAAAAATGTATTTCTGATAGTTGCATGATGGTTATCGTTAAAGAACTGAATGATGTGTTGTTTGCCACAATCATTTAATATCTCTACGACAAAACTTATTTTTTCGCCTGTTCCCAATAGTCTGTCCTGTTTTCTTGTTTTCCAGAAGAAATAAGATGATCCTCTATAACCCAGAGTAATATTGCATAAGCTGCCCAAGACGTTGTAAAAATCACTGTTCTCAAAAAACGTAGAGTATAACAAGCAGGCCATGCGGGTTTTCTCTTTACCCTTAAACTCAGTATAAAGCCTTTTGTACATTTCAATTGCTTCAAACCATTCGTGCAGGGTATCTTCAATAGATGCCATGCCTTTAAAATTTATTAGGGTTAATATGAACTCAAATTCATTTGCTGCTTGGGCTTCTTCAAACAGAGATTTCAAATCCTTTATTGCATTTTCCATGTAACAGCTATTAAAAAGCCGACCAGTATGGTCGGCAATTCAAAATTAAGATATTATGATATAAAGTGTTTTACTAACCTTTCTTAACCACTAGATGAGCAAGTCCTGGATCATTGATTAATCGTTCCATTTCAGACTGGATAATGTCCTGTATGTCCTGTTTTATCTGGAAGTAATTGCGTTGCACCATACTGCTATCAAGCTTACGGATTACTTCTATCTCTTTGTAGTTTTCTTCTTCTCTTTTTAGTGCGTCGTGGTCATTAATAATTTCACAATGAAAAGCTTTCAGTTCAATTTTGTTATCGGGGTCGTCTGCTACCATTCCAACAAATTCGCCGGAACTCAGCGCAGATATTTTTGAGGGCGGTATAGCGGTTTCTAAGTGCTTGGAACGGCTGACAGACGTGTCGCCGCTATTTATTGAATAGCTTTCCCTGTCCTGCATTATTTTGCCAAAGCGTTCAGAAAGCTGCTTTGCGGTATCGCCTGTTACTTGCCCTGCCACGATGTTGCCTGTGATATTCATAATTACATCTGCCTGCTCCCGGCCATAGTCTTTGCGAAGCTGGCTAAAATCCTGTATGCCTAAGCAGGTGGAAACCTTGTTGCTCCTTGCAGTAGCTATAAGGCTATCCATATTGTTCAGGTAAATTGTAGGAATTCATCGAACACCAAACTGCTTTTCAGTTTTCCCTTTTTATTGACCTGTTTTACCAGGCGGGTGACATACAAGGATAGCACTGCTCCGTAGATCTGTATTTTTGCGGATTATTGCCCATGCACACGATCTTGGGATCATCCGGATTGTTTACATCGAGGTTGAAATCGTTGCCGGAAAGAACATAGTACAGTTGCGGGGAAGAAAGCCTTGCCATTGCCACTTTCGCGGATGCTATCTGGCCTTCGAGCTGCTCCATTACATCGTTCAGGTAGGCGTTTAAAAAGGGATTAATCAGTACCTCACATTCTTTAGCGGCTTCTGTTCTGAACAGCGTAAACAAACTATCATAGTCGGCCTGCATCAGCTCGATAACGTGGGGCAACGTACAAAACTCACCGTCCTTGTATTTCTTCAGATACCATATTACAGCAGTCAGGAAGTTAATTGGCGATTCCACGAAAAAATCGCCCTGGCGCTTGATCCATTCCCTGTTCAATCCCATTAAAATAGTTCGTGCCGATTCCGCTGCATCGGTAATATCGGTCATGGCTGAAGGTTCTAACGGATTGCACCGATGGCTTCTTGTCAAATCGTCAAAATTGATAACATAGAACTTAGGGGCTTTGGATATTTGTGCTTGTTCTTTAGCCAGCAGTTATAGGCAATTCTGGAAAGGTCGTCAAACTTAAAATCGTACACGAACATCGTAAACCCTTTGCGGATATGTTGGGTAATAACATGCCTGATAACGAAGTAAGATTTACCTGCTCCTGGTGTGCCCAATACCATGATGGCTCTGAAGGGATTGATGATATTTATCCAGCTATTGCGTACCTTATTTTTCAGCCTGTAGCGTGCCGGAAGATTGATCGAAAACTCATTTTCCAGGAAGCGTTCTTCCTGTGGAAACGTCTCGTTCTCTTTATTGAAAATGTCCTTGTTGTTAAACTTGCTTTTGATAATACGTGAAAGCAAAGTACCGCCTGAAAGTACCAGCAAAAAGCCTATTGAAGTTATACCTGCGTAAACTATTGTCTTCTCCTGTGTATGCAACTGCAGCAGCAGGAAAGATAACTAGCAAAGTATAGCAACAGCCCTGTAATGAGGTATGCAAATGCTGTTTTGTAGCTCAGTTTTTCATCTTTGCGTCCTTTTGCTCCGAGCAGGAGATAGCCAGAAAACCTAAAGAAATCAGCTTGCTTTTAACGAAGCTGCTGAATATGCCCGTGCGGTAAATATTACCTAAAATACGATCGCTGAAAGTGCTGCTTAATCCCCATTCATGGAATGCAGCATAACAATAATAATAGAAGTGTATCACTAAAATAACGATGCTGATCAACCTGGTCATGTCCAGAATTTTCCTCAGCGCCTGTTCGTTTTCACCTGTCTGTACTGCCATAGCTTTATGTTTTATTGGTTATTGGAAATATTCTTTCTTCTTTTCTTTTTTCTGCCCTTTTTCTTTAACTGGCCGGGTATATAATCGGCTGCCTGCTCCGGCTGTAAAAGGGCATCCAGCACGGTGTCTTTAGGCATTGTATCAGCCGGATTAGTAGTGTTATATAAGGTGGCCGGAAGACCCGTGTTAGTATTCTGGGCAGGCAATGAGGATCGCCCTGTTTTTTGACCTGCATTTGGTAATAGGTCCTGTTTGATGGCTTCTAAGGAGCTGCATCTTTCCTGTATGGCTTTGGCACTGTATTGCTTTCCCAATGCGCTGCCGTTAAAGACGCACTTGGTCTGGTGATCCACATAGGTGATCCCGTAGATTAAACCTGTATCGCTCCTGCGCAAAGCAACGTGAATGCCCTTCTTTTGAAGCTGTACGACTAACTCATCGAGCGTAGGCGTTTTGCCAACAAACAACCTGTCTATTTCAGTTTTTACACGGGCTTTGAACGGCTGGCGTTTGGCATCATTGGAACTGTATTTTTCTTCCAGAAATTTCAGGGTTGGCTTGCTGTAAAAGTCGCTGGCTTTTATAGGTACACCGATAGGTTTTCCATTTTCATCAAGTATCCGGTAAACAAGGCCGCCACCCTGAAAAATTCTTGATTCTTCGCTGCCGCGATCGGCCGTTATGTTGTACTGTTTCAACACCGCGTTCAGTTCCGGCAAGCTGGTATATTTGTATTTATCCAGCACTGCATCCAGCACATTTGTGATGGCTCTTTTAGTTTCAGTACGTCCGTATTGTACCTTCTTTATATCTACTGACTTTAACCTGAATGCTTCCCGTCTTGCATGTTCATCGGCCACTACAAGACCGAACATTTTTTCAATCTCTTTACGTGCGGGTTCTGACTTGCGAATGCCGAGGTGATGCAGGTCAATTCTATTGCCGTTGGGCTGGATGTTGGTGGTAACTATGTGGATATGCGGGTGGCCCGCATCGTGATGCTGATAAACAAGATATGGCTGTTCGCCAAAGCCTAATTTCTGCATATAGACTTTGGCAATTTCCATAAGTTTTCCTTGCCTAAGTGTGTCTCAGAAGGGTCAAAATTGAGCGAAATATGTACACTCTTGCGTTCTACATCTTTGCGCAATTCTGTTCTTTTCAGCAGATAGCCCAGCTTGATTTTCAGGCTCATTTCATCTGCATTCAGGGAAAATTCTCTGCCCCGATGCACTCCGCAACACCTTCTTTAACTTTGTTCTCATTGTAGTTGAAAATACGGTGCATGGAGTGACCTGGCTTAATCACTGCAACCATATTTCCAGCATTTTTTTACGTTATTCCTGACTTCATCTACTTTGTTATTCAGAATTTTTTTCTCCACTTCGTAGGCTATCAGCCAGCTTCTAAATTCAGCGATCTGGCTAAGCGTATGCAGCTTTTTAACAGCTTGATTGAAGTTGTTTCCAACGGCATTAAGTTCGCTGCGCAGGCGGGTAAGTTCTGCCATTAAGTCATCCTGGGAGCTGTTGCGGTAGGTCGTTACAATAGGCTTATCGAACAGGCTGTGACGTACATAGTCGCTCAGTTTGCGGCAGGTAGATGCCTTCCATTTCTTTTCAATTTTCGCATACTCATCGGGTGTCAGACGCAATCCGACAATGCGTGTCCTGTTTGAATGTTGTTCTTTCATCACTAATCATTTTCACGTTTTCAAACTCATTTTCACATTTCATACGCCCTGCCCACGAGTTCCGAGTGATGGGCAGCCAGATCCGGTTGTTTAACAACCGTTCATCTGGCCGATTGCGGAAAGTTGCAATCTTTCAGCCTTTTAGAACGTCTTTAAGACATTTTAAAGGCTTCAGAGTGTAGTAAGAAGCTAAGCACTCAATGGACTAAGCAGGTCTTACAGTTGTGCTGTCAATTATCTCAACCTTTGCCTTAGATGCTTCTTTTCAGGCTTTCCGAAATTCATTACCCAGTCATTGAAGTCCTTATGGTTTTGGTAGAGGCTGCTCTCATCGAAGTATTTATTGCTCAGGAAAGCGCATACTGACTGCAATTTTGTCCGGTTGCATCTCTGTCTAAATACAGCCTGATAGCTTTATGTTCTTCCATAAAAGTACGTGCAGTTTCAAAGAATGATACAGAGTTCAACACTACAAAATCAAAACGGTCTTCGGGTTCTTGTTGATGGACAGTCCTGAAGGAAAGAAAGTCTATAAAGCCTTCAAAAACGATCACTTCATCAGCACTATTATCAAAGGTGGTAATACCCTTTGGAGAGAGCTGCTTGCTTTGAAATAGGGATTGCGTATTTCAAAGCCTCCTAAATCATTCCTGAAACCGATACCGTAATAAACTTTTCCATTGAGTTCGTACCTGACTTCCCGGCAATAGCGATCAGCTATATCCATAGGTATGCGACGTTGCTGTAAGTACCGTAAAAGGGCGGTTGAGGAAAGTATAAAGTCTCCTAAAATTTTTATCTGGTTCTGCTTTTCGAGCCTGGTAAAAGACTGCTGAAGAGAGGGCTTTTGAAGGAAAGATTGCCGCTTAAATTCTGTAGTAATTCGGAAACGGTACAGCCGTGATACAGGATAGCAAAATCAACCAGGTTACCACCTTTGCCCAGGCCATGATCGTACCAGAGGTTCAATCTCCGGTCGACCTTGAATGACGGCGTTTTTTCATCACGCAATGGTGAACAATACCAGTAGTCGTTGTTCCTGATCTTTGACGGTTCATAACCTAAGTCCGCAAGGAAATGAACTATATCTATTTCTTTGGCTTCGCTAATGGAAAGCCTGTTCTTACTGAAATCCATAACCACACATTTATCAAATACACATTCAGTTCTCTGAGCGAAGTTAAACAGACGATACGGATTCACCTATCCTCATCATATTTTGATGAGGATATAAAAGCCTATGTTATTTACTTTTGTGCAGTGAGTATTGATTAATTAAAATTGTGTGATTATGCTAACAACAAATGATGTAGCCAAGGTGTATGATACTATTCTAAGTATCCCTGGCATGAGTGAAACAGTGAAGATTGACATGAGGATCTCCCGCAAAAATGTATTGCTATTGCACAGTGTTCTTAAACGTGGATTGATGGCTAAGGATGATGATAAATCGTCTGCTTTGCTGGAAAGTATTCCGCAGGAAGCGTTACAGGAATTGCATGTGATCGCTGATGATTATCTAACAAAATCGGGACTGACGGAACTGAGTGAAAAACTGAAGGCTCTCAGTGTAAAATAAGTGAGAGCAATGGAGAACCCCTCGAATAATTTGATCAAAAATAGGCATATTTTTCGAGGGTTTTCCACCTTCATATCTCAGCAAAATTTCATAAAGAACCAATTTTTATAAGTGACATGTTTTTACTCCGATTTCAAACTCTTTATAGGATTTGCCATTGCTGCTTTAGCTGATTGAAAACTGATCGTTAAAAAGCGATGAGTATAGTTGATACTATTGTCATGACAAACACTGACCAGTCAATTGAAGTCCGATATGCAAAGCTCTGAAGCCATTTATTCATCACCAACCATGCAATCGGAGAGGCGATAATAAGTGCGATACCAACCAATTTCAAAAAATCTTTAGAAAGAAGTAACATAATTTGTGCATTCCTTGCACCAAGTAGTTTTCGAATACCTATTTCTTTTATTCGTTGTTCTGCACTGAATGCTGCCAGACCCAGCAAACCCAGGCATGATATGAAAATAGCCACTATGGTAAAATACCTTACAATAGAAGATAGTCGGTTTTCTGAGTCATAATTTCTTTGAAAATCTTCATCTAAAAAACTATATTCAAACGGCTCTCCGCGAATTAAACTGCTCCAGTCATTGCTAATACTATTCAACAAGGGTGCAAGATCCGAAGTTTTAGCATGCACAATGATATAATTAAACTGTTGATCATTATTTAATTGAAAACTGTAAGGTCCAATTGGAATATGCAAATCCTGAAAATGAAAATCCTTTACAACGCCGATAATTGTCCAGCTACTCGTTTTCCACGCCAGTCAGAGCTTACGTTTTGCCCAATTGCCTGTTTTGCATTAGCAAATCCGAGTTGCCTTATCGCTGTTTCATTGAGAACTATCCTTCCGCTTGTGTCAGCGAGAAAATTCTTTGAAAATAGTCGCCCGGTAATCGACTGAATGCCGAGTGTTTCCAGAAAGGAATTATCTACCCAATTTGTACGGACAGTTTCAGCATCTATTACGGTTTTCCCCTCTGTATAATTTTACATCGCTAGGATTAAGAATTCCTGGATAGTACAACGACGCTCCAACATTTTGCACGAAAGGATGATTCTCTAATTTACTTTTTAATGGTGCATAACTGTTCTTTGCAGAAGTACTGCGCAGTGGAATTACAATTTGTTGATCCTTCGCAAAACCTAAGTCAGCAGATCTCATATAAGTCATCTGATTCATGATGACTACAGAAGCAATTATAAGTATAACAGAAACGGAAAACTGGAAAATTACCAACCCTTTCCTCAATGTAATTACAGATAAGGAGCTAACAAACCTTCCTTTTAAAACTTTTACCGGTTGAAATGAGGAGAGGTAAAGAGCAGGATAGCTACCCGCAAGCAAACCGGTAATGATGGACAATCCGAAAAAGCATGCTAATATCCACCATTGTGTTGAAAAATCAATTGTCAAATGCTTTCCTGATATCTCTGAGAATACAGGCAAGATGATCTTTGTAACGGCCAATGATAATAAGAATGCCACTACACTCAAAAATATTGCTTCGCTCATAAATTGTCTTATCAAAGAGACTCTATCGGCGCCTAACGCTTTGCGAATTCCTACCTCTACACAACGTTTTGAGGATCTTGCTGTGGACAGGTTCATGAAATTGATGCAGGCAATTAACAATGTAAAGAATGCGATAGAGCCTAAAATGTATAAATATGTTACACTGCCAACAGGTGAAATATTATTTGGAACGCCGGCATATAAATGCATATCTCTTGCAGCCAATAAGAATTGCTTTTTCTGAAAACCGGCTACTTTTAAGTCTTGGCCCAAGTGCTTGTTAATGAAGGCAGGAAATTTTTGCTCGAGCCTTTTAGGGTCTGTTCCAGCTTTTACCAAAAGGAATGTAGAAAACATGTTATTCCCTACCATATCGGTTTGCTGTTGTATAAATTGATCGATATCACCTCCTTTCATAGATAGAAAAAACCTTGCATCTATTTGCGAAGGCTTATTTAGTGATCTAAATACCCTGAGACTTTAAAATCATATTCGCCATTGGTATTGCTGTTGATATGTATTACCCTGTTTAAGGCTGGAAGGTTACCAAAAAGCTTTTTAGATATCTCTTCACTCAGAACAATCGTATTTGGTTCCTCTAAAGCAGTATTAGGATTGCCCTCAATAAATTCATATGTGAATAGTTTAAAGAAAGAAGCATCAGCTAAAAATCCTTTTTTCTCGTAAAAGCTTTTGATTCCCTCATTACCGTCCCTGAGTTGCAGCAGTGTTTTGTCTTCAGTAAATAAAGAAACCAGCCGAGCGGTTTCTTCAATTTCAGGAAATTCCGCCTTCATTGCTACAGCCATTGGTGCAGGAGTACTGGTCGCTCTATCTTCTTTACCTTCTTTTATAAATAATGTTCCTAACTGGTAGAGGTTATCAACATTCTTATGGTACTTATCATAACTTGTTTCATGGAGAATATATAAGGTTATCAGCATGCAACAAATAAAACCTATTGTTAATCCAAAAATATTAATAAATGAAAACCCCTTGTTCTTTATTAAATTCCGCCATGTTGTTTTAAAATAGCTCTTAAACATACAAAGAGAGTTTATATTTTGTGTTCTTTAGTATTTAAATCTATTAAAAATGATACTTGGGATGGAAAAAATTTACATGTCTGGCATGGTTGTCTCCGTAGATAAATGGATTTCCGTTAAGGCTATGATTATCTTACAAATCGGCCTTGCTGAACTCAGCGAAAAGCTGAAGGCATTTAGCAGAAAATAAGTGGTACTGTGTCCACTTGAGCCTATCAATTCGTTCAGGTGGTTCTTAATGTATTCTTTTTGCCAAGAATTATACTTGTCGTTGCCGGATCAATTAAAAATGACACGAACAGCTTATTGAATCATCTTAGCCACTTTAATACTTGTTCTTATTCCATTTTATAATTGGCAAAGTATGTAGCTTTTAATGCAGATTGTCAAAATTTATTTCGCTTTTCTTTGGTTCTGTTTATTTTGAAAGCAAAAGGTTCCGGCAGGTTAGGATAGCCAAATCACGTTTAGCCATGAAATTTATTTTCTGTATAATTTTACTGTCCGTTATTCTCGGAGCCTGCAATGAACAGAAATATATCAGTAGTGGAAAGTATAATTCAATTCAAAAAAATCGACAAATGGCAGAAGAAAAGATTCTTTTAAAGACAATAGACATCAACGAGATTCCAAAAAGGTCTGGAACGCTTTGACAAATCCGGAAATAATAAAGCAATGGCTGTTCGGAACAAATGTCATCTCAGAATGGGAAGCTGGAAGTCCAATGCTTTTTACCGGTGTTTGGCAGGGAACTGAGTATAAAGACAAGGGAAATATTATTCGCATTGAACCTGAAAAGCTTTTTCAGTATAACTATTGGAGTAATTTTTCTGGTTTGGCCGATAGCCCGGAGAATTATACTATTATTACTTTTGAATTGTTACCAATATCAACCGGTACACGCCTTAATTTGAAGCAAACTAATTTTCCAACAAAGGAGGGTTACGAACACTCTGATAAAAATTGGACCGCTACGCTTCAATTAATGAAAACCATAATTGAAAAATAATCTTTTGGCAAAATCCGGATTGAATACAAAGAATATGGGTGTAACCTTTGTTATACATTTCTTATAGTACCTTATGATATTTGACGGTGATCGCAGGTAAAAGGAAATCTACAAATTATGGTGAGGTGAAAGTTTGTAATTGAAGACCGTCATTTTCTCTCTTTCTCATCGTCAGTACCAAATCTCAACACATGCCCATCCGGATCTTCCACATGCATTTCTATTGCCCATGCATTTCTGGTAGGAGCCTGTTTGATTTTTACACCTTTCTCTTTGAGTGCGTCGTGCAATTTGTAGATGTCTCCATCAAAGCCAATCCATATCCAGGTACCGGAATGACCCTGGGCTTCCTGCAAAGGTATATTCCTGCATTTTCCCGGTTCATACTGGTAAAGTCATCAGTTCCCCAGGTAGCCTCCTCGAAACCGAGTATATCTTTATAGAAAGCTCTGCTCGTGTTCATATCCTTTACAGTAAGGATAACCTGAATTCCCTCGATATGAATCCCCAAATGTTTTCGAATTTCTTCTGCATCATTCATAATTGATTTCTATTTTTCTTAATATCAAGCAATAAGATGTTTCAAAAACAACAAAAAATTATATAGATATAATATTCTCACAGCAGCACAATAGTTCGCTGTTACAACGCATGATACATACATTTCGTTATGTTGAAATGTTTAACTCAACATGCCATATACCGTTTTCGCTACTCAATAAAAGATTATATTTTTCGCTGTATAAAAGATCGAGTCGTCTTTTTACGTTTTCAAGACCTATACCTTTCTTTTCAGAAAGAGAACTATCAAAAGAATTCTTACATTCAAAAGAGATTTTTCCACCTTTTTGATTCATCAATATTCTTACAAAGTTTGGCTTGTCATCATCACGTGAAACATATTTGAAGGCATTTTCAACAAATGGGAGAAAAAGCAGAGGAGCAATTTTTATTTCACTACTTTCTATACTGATATGTAGATCAATTTTGAGATTAGCGTCGCTTCTTAACCTTTGAATGGCAACGTAGCTCTCCAAATAGGCTGCCTCTTTAGCTAAATCAATCTTATCAACATCTGCGTCATAGAGGTTATATCGAAGCAGGTCAGAAAACTGAATCAGCGCATCCTTAGCCTGATAATTGGACTTCTCGATAAAACCAAAAATTGTGTTCAATCCATTGAACAAAAAGTGTGGATTGATCTGCGATTTCAGATACTTTAATTCGGTTTCTAATTGAACTATCTGAATGTTTTTCAGCTTCTGTTTACTTTCATACTGTGCCTGGGCCATGTATAGCATAGATGATATAACAGCGAACCAAATAGCATATGGCAGTGCATTCAGGAAGTAAGGAGTATAGGATTGCATTTCCACTTTGTAAAGCCTGGCAATACTATGCGCATCATAAAGCCCTTTTATAAGAACATACACGACAGTGAGAAGAATGATAAAAAGATGTATTCAGCGGTACGTTGTGTACGGGCTAAACGGGCATTAAAATTGACGTATTGACAGCTACCATCATCAACATTAAAAATATATGCACGGAAAAGATCGGAAGGAAAGTCTGCCAGTCATCATGACCAACGTAAAGCTTTCTACTCGGAATAAGGAGTATTATGTAGGCGATAGTAAAAAGTAAATGATAGGTATACTTTCCTGAAAAAAAATTGAAGAGATATTTTTTCCCATCGTTTTCACTGAATTTTAATATTGGCACAAGACCTATATCAAATTTAAAAAATAAAGACAGCATTAGAGAGGGAAATACATATTCTTGTTAACGTGGCAGATATAGGGTTCAAAAGAAAAATAGAGTGGTCAATGTTCATCTATCGCTCCAGTTAATTTCGTTGCATAATGAAGTTACCCTGCTTTAATGTCTATATAAAATCCCGGAGCCTAATACCAACAAGAGCTTTCAGGTCGTACCTGGAGTTAAACTGCTATTAATGTAGATATTTTATCCAATCCAGATACCCTAAGACAAAGAAGATAGTATCTGTAAAACCATGTGCAAAAATTACCAGCCACAGATTCTTTCCTGATACAAGATAGGTTACTGATAAAATCAAGGCAGTAATACCAGTATCAATCATTCCGGTCAATCCCTGATAATAATGAGCGGTTCCAAACAGTATGCATTGTAATCCGATTGCTAAGATCCATGTAATCCTTTTTTTGCCACCTAGTAGATCAACCGTCCTGTTTAAGAAATAACCTCTAAAAGAAAGCTCTTCACCAAATGCTGCAAATGTCCAAGACAACAATAAGTACAATATCAATTTTTTTCGTTTCCTGCAAGGTCATCAAAACTTGAAAAGTCTGAAGGTTCGCCGTTCGTAAGACGAACGATCAATGGTTCAGTAACAAACGTGCTAAGCAGTTGAATAAATAAAGCCACGCCAAGGGCGATATGTATCAGATATGACCAAGACATAGTTTTTTAAGCCCGACATCTTTCCATCCAAGTTTTCGGAAGCGAAGCGAAGCCCAACCAAGAATGAAAATAAATGGAATTTCATTGGGTATCCATCGGAGAACATTGTGGCCAACAACGAGAAAAATCACAATTATGATTTCTAAAAGATTTATCCATTTGTTGTCATTTGTTTTTTCGTTGAGTGGTGATGAAAGATATACCATTGTCTTCTTATACTTTGATGTGTTTTCGCCTTGCCAATGTAAAAAGGCTATTTAATTTGAGATTCAGATTTGCCGATGCTTTGCCACAATATATCTTCCAGGGTGGCTGTCGGTTGTTTGAAAAGAATAGAAGTGAATGATATATTCAATTTCTTCAAAAGGCGCACGATGTTGTATCCAGTTGCATAGTAGTAATCACCTGTAGTAATTATTCCCAGACTGTCAACATCTGATTGTGTATTTTCATTCCTTTTAAATTTAAACGCTGTGTCAATAACGGCCAACCGTTTATCTTTAATATATACAGAGATAAAGTGGCTTTCAATAAATCGGGCGCATCCTTCCATAGTTTCATACGTTTTTTCAATAAACGCAAAATCGTAACCTGGAGTTACTTGAATTCTAGAACGTCTTTCTTTTCTCGTTTTTATAAAAACTCCTATAAGACTGTCGATTTGTTTTCGATCAGTTGAGCGATTTGCCTTCAATAATAATTCATTCTCTAAACTTGCTAGATCCCTGTACCATACTTCCGAGTTAAAGAGATTTTGCAATGGCTCTCTCATTGCAGAATAAATTAAATTGTTCTGCGCCACAAATTGGCGATAGTCATTATGTAAAAATTGAAACCCATGAAAGAACTCATGCATAATCATATTTACCCAACCTCGGGTATCAGGTTTGAACTGAGTTACTTGAATAAGTTCTTCCCTGGAATTACATTTCATATAGGGAGCATTGTAATCATACGAAGAGGTATCAGGGCCAAAACTGATAGTTGTCAGCATTCGTAAACGCACGGTATCCAAACGATGATCAACACGATAGATGACCAAGTCCTTTTTTGAAATATTTTTGCCGGTGTAAATTGTTGTATGAATTTAGGGTGTGGATTTGCAATGAATGTGGTATCACCAGAAAAATAAATAATCGGAATGTTATACTTATCGTTACCAAAAGATGGCCATGCACCGTTGCCTATAGCTTTTTTACTTTATACACATATTGAATACGGGCTATAGCTAAGTCTGCTGTTCCAGCTTGTGAAAAACATGTTTGAATGAAAAAAATTGAAAAATGGTGGTTAGTATTAAACGCATCGCGGGAATATTTTAAGAACGAATATATTAGGTTGGTATAAAGCACTAAAGAAATTTACATAACTAGTCGTATATTTTACATACTTGAACAAGTTTCCAGCGGAATTCCTTGTGCTGCGTAGTTCTCAAAGTTTATTATTGAATCCTTAGAGCAAGAAAAGACACTATCACCTGGATTAATAAGCCTATAGCAATACAAGCAATTTTCTTAGGGGCCGAAACAGTAGGTTGGTAACGCAAAAGCCATATCAAGGATAGCGGCAGCCAGAGCAACAGTGCGGATATAAGACCTGGAGAATATGAATTTGTTGCTATACTCCCGATAAGGTGTAATAAGGCATTTGACAGGATAATACTTGCCAATACCAGAGGGATTCGGTCATCACGACGATATAACGCTATTGCACAAGCCATGATCATAATAAAAAAGAATATCCCATTCAGCAACAAAAAGATTTTGCAGTCATTCTTGCCCCGGCAAAGTGGTTGAGCCAAATAAAAATTGCTCTCCACACCAATATTCCTCCACGATATGAACTAGATAGCTGGCAGGAATGAATAATATCAGTTTTGCATTGTTTCGAATTTTCTTCATTTAAAATTTATTCGAAAGAACGTCATTGTTCTTTCTACTTTACTAACCGCAGGCTATTTTATTGACTGTGATAAATCCATTTTTATGTCAGGCAACACACCAATTCCTTCCCAACCTTTGCCTGTTAGTGGATCTACAATTTTTCCAACAGGGATGGTAATAATAAAGTCTTGAGTAAGGAAATGAGGTCCTGCTATATTACCGGCCCCCGCAGTAGTCTCTCCAATAATGACAGCTCGGCCCCGATTTTTCATAATTAATGTAAATGCTTCGGCTGCACTAAAGCTATATTGGTCACAAAAATAATTACAGGATTTTGATAAACCACATGGTTCGTGGCGGAATACGTTTTCAGGTTCACCGTATCACCTCGCCTGTAAATTATCTGTAAAATAGGTTCATTCGAAGCTGGGATGAAATAGCTGCATAGCAGTTGGATCATAGAGCCGCTGCCTCCTGAGTTGCCTCTAAGATCAAGTATTAGTGATCTTGTGTTGCGTATATCTTCCAATGCTGAAAGAGCCGCTTGAATAGAATTGCTCGTGTGTCGGCGAAATATTTAAGTTTTATATATCCGATATTTCCAGGAAGTATTTTGGTCTCTTCGAATCCATAGTTTTCCCGCTTTTCTTTTTCTGCTTGCTCAACTTTATCATCCCTGTTATTTTCAAGCTCCTTGGCATAGTTAGGGTTATATTCAACAGATAAATGCTTATCGCTTGTGTACTGATAAAGTTTCTTATTTAATCTTTTACAAACTCCGATCTGCTACTGACAGCTTTGAACTGTGATGCATTTAAAGAATCGATAACAATTTTTGCTTTATCTGTACTGATAAAATGCTCGGTTAACAGTTCTTTCGTTTTCGAAATAACCTGCATTTTCTCATTGGCGGAAATGCTTTGTGCATAAGATGTAAAGTATCCCACGGAAAGTATGATTGCGATAATTATCTTTTTCATTTCAGTAAAATTCAATTTTTAGATGCCGTACTAAAGTCGTAAGTGTCGCCAATTTTGCAAAGATATTTTGACGGTTGGACATAGTTTCTACTTACTTATACTTTTATCATCCACTCAGTTAATCAAATATGAAATGGGTAATCTTTTATCAAGGAAAAACGCCCGACTAAAGTGTAATTTTGATTAAATATCAAAAACATTTGACTATATATCCATGCTGATAGATATTAACGTAAATAAAATCAATTTGGTTACAATGTAACATCATGAAACAGCCCAATGCACTTAAAACCGATGAATATGTTCCTGGTCGAAAGGAAAAGGCTGGCAGGTATGGGCTATGATTTGTGCAGTTGTTGAAGGTGATTTAGATAAGGTGAAAAATCTGATACAGATTGATCGTACATTGTTAACATGCGAGTACGAATATTTTACACCCATGCATTTCGCCGTAAGAGAGAATCATAAGCATATCGTTGAATTTCTTTTGAAGGAAAATGTTGATATAGTTTATTCTCCCGGAGAACCCTTGCTGGCAACTGCCGAAGACAGGGAGTATCCAGAGTTAGTCGTTTTCTTGAAGGACATTTTAAAAACAAGATACCGTGTTACACCCAAAGGAACTGCCATAGCTGAGGCGATAAGGCATGGTGCCATCGATGATGTAAAAAAATAATTGAAGATGGAGCTTCGATTGCCGAAGCTGATGATAAAGGCAACCAGCCAATTCACTGGGCCGCATTTACGGGTAATATTGAATTGCTGGACTATTTACTGGCGCTTGGTGCAGATATAAATGCTGCGAGACCGGACGGAGCCCGGCCCGTTGATCTGGCAAATATTTATCTCCATAATAGAACCTGGCATGTAGCAAATAATACAGAGCTGTTTGCAAAAAATAATAACCTACTAAAACTTCTTTTTGAACGAAATGCATCTTGCGACGTAGGTACGGCCGCCCGTATAGGAAGATATGATCTGGTAAAAGAAATGGTGGAGGCAAATCCTGGGATTATTAATGCCGCACCTTTATACAGTGATTATTTTTCGGGACTTCCGTTGAGGATGGCAGCCGGTGCGGGTCATCTATCAATCGTGGAGTTCCTGCTGGAACATGGCGCCAATCCGAACCAGTCAGAACCAGGCGTGGCGCCAGGAGGCGGTGCACTGCATGCAGCTATCTGGGGACGGCATTTCGAGATTGCAGAAGTTTTACTTAAGCATGGCGCACATGTTGATGCTGAGGTGGAATCCTCCGGCGATTCAATTGTTATGGCTGAATGGGTCAACGCTCCCCAGGAATTTATTGCTGTGTTAAAAAAACATTCAAAAAAAAGTTCTTAAAAAGCTCTTGGAAGGCGGTTTAGACGGATTTAAGGCACTGGTGGCTTCAAATGCTCATTCAGCAGTGTCTTTTATTGATTACTTTATTAGGGAAGACCTGCGAGATTATATAACAGTGTTATTGGAAAGCCAGGCAGATATTTTACGCCACCGGGATAATGACTCTGCCGCATGGTGGGATTCATTTACTTTTAAGTCTGCCGAAAGTGCTCGGTGGCTATTAGATAGGGGCTTCCTGTTAACCGATCAAATTGGCTTGGCATTACCCCGCTTCATAGGGCGGCTGGCAGCGGCGATATCGCAATTGCAGAATTACTGCTGTCTTACGGCGCAGATATCAATGTCGTGGAAACTGAATGGTGCTCTACACCACTTGGTTGGGCAGCCAAACAAGGGCAGAAAACTATGGTGGGATGGCTGCTAGAGAATGGTGCGGACATTAATGCAAAAGGACAAAAAAACTGGTCACTTCCAACTTCCTGGGCTGCACGAAAAGGCTTTGATGAAATATCCAGTGTTCTTACCAATTGATTATGCCAAACAACCTCTTGATGTAAATTGAACTATATGACCACACTCAGGTTAATGTGTTTTTGCACTCTACTCCTAAGATCACTTATGGGCCAATGTCAGGTGATAGATTCTTCAGAAACAAATCTAGCCAAGGCGAAGGTGCTTACCTTTTTTTCCAGTGAACTAAATGAGAACAGAAAGATTTTCATTTATTATCCGAGAACAGATAGTCAATACATATCGCAGACCTCCTATCCCGTACTATACCTGATGGATGCGGAAGAGCAATTAGGAATGGTAATGAGCCAGGTCATTTACTTATCCGAGTCTTACAGCATACTTCCTCCCATGATCATTGTAGGATTGGGGAATATTGATAGAACAAAAGATTTAACGCCTACGCATTCTATAACAGGTAATAATGGCAAGGATGACACCAGTATGGCTGCTACTTTGAGAACAAGCGGTAATGGTGAGAAATTTCTTGGGTTTATTCGTACTGAATTGATGCCATATATTCAGAAGCAGTATAAGCCTTCTCCGTTTAGTGTTTTTTGTGGACATTCTTTAGGAGGGTTGATGAGCGTGTATGCTTTGTTAAAACATCCCGATATGTTTAGTGCATATGTCGCTATAAGTCCTTCGCTATGGTGGGATGAACAATATACTTTAAGGTTGGCAGATAAGTTAGCTGTGGATTTCAAATCAAAGAAATTGTTGTTTATAAGCGATGGTAGCGAAGGTGCTCAATTTCACAAGGATCTTCTGCATCTTGATTCTACGCTAAGACGCAAAAACCTCAGCAACCTGGAAGTTAAATATATTCACTATCCAAATGAGCCTCCTCACCCGGCTGAACCAGTGAAGGCAACGTATGATGCTTTAAGGTATATGTTCAACCCTGTATATCCCCGCAGTTTGATACATTAAGCAGCTTTATATACTTCAAACCCAATATGATCACCGATTATTATGCACATCTTTCTTTAAAAAAGGGTATAATATTAAGCCGCCAGAAGCTGTTATAGACAGGCTCGCCAATTACCTGCTTTCGCTGAGCAATAAACAAAGTAACAAAGATGCCCTTGTCTTACTTTCTTTAAATGCAGAGAATTACCCTGCATCATGGCATGCTTACTATAGTTTGGGAGAAATATTCCGTAACCATCTGCAGGATAAACAGCAAGCAATTGTATATTATAAAAAGGCTATAGAAATAAATCCGGATAATAAAAATATTCAGGAAATAATTACAAGACTAAGTAACAGTATTAAGCCTAATCACGATGCAGGTAATCACTAAAGCCGTGCTGACAGGCATGCTGATTGCTTTTGCGGGCACCATGCCAAGAAACATTATTTTTCTTGCCAATCTCCAATATTTTCCTCGCTTTCCATGGGGAGTTCCGGTAGTTGCAATTTATTTATGGTATTTCTGGAGATATTTAAATGGCTTGGGAAAGCCAATTGCTACCTCAGACTTCAGGAAAAACAGTTTGCGGGCCAGAAAGCTTTCAGCAGATCTATGGATTTGGTCACTGCTGGCAGGAGGTATTGGCATAGTGGCGCTTGTAGTTTTTTTGCGCCTCTTAAATAGAATGATAGTTTTACCCGAGCAAAAACTGCCTGATTTTACAAATATTCCCCCAATTACAGTGTATGCATTGCTATTTGCCGCTGCTCCAATTGCGGGTATTATAGAAGAAGCAGCTTTTCGTGGCTATATGCAGGGCCGATTGAAAAACGCTACGGATTAATAGTCGCTATTCTTATTACAGGTACCATGTTTGCTGTGGCGCATCTTGATTTTACCTTGCTTCTGTGGCCTTATTATGTTGCGGTAGCAGCTATATATGGGACAGTAGCTTATTTGACAAAATCAATTCTACCCAGTATCGCATTGCACACATTGGGGAATACTTATTCTAACTTTGATCTGCTCTTTAAAGGACATACGGAATGGCAAACTCCTACTGAAGCAGGCAGACTTATCTGGAGCGAAGGAGCCGATTCTTCATTCTGGATAATGAGTATCATATTTTTGCTGCTGTTGGTTACATCTGTAGGAGCGTACCTCAAACTTGCGGCAATTAGAAAAAATCATTTTATTATTGAATAATCATTATTTGTTGATCATCGCAGTTTGCCCTGGTTGTGCAATGCAGCTATCAATTTTGAATCGTTACGCTTGTCCTCGATATTATTATTTTCTCCGGGATAACCAAGTTGCAGTGTTATACGGCCTTCTGCCTGGTTAGCGATATGCATCGTAATAGAATTGAGACAGGTTGAACTCATTGTTACAGGCATGTAAACTCCATAATAGATAACTTTTCTGTTAACGGTTACAGCAAAATTTGTCCTTAACGGTAACAGGGCAATCCTATTACTAGCTTCCTCTGTTAATGTAAATTCGTGAATAGAGCTGGAATAGAATCGTATTTCTTCGTTCTTTGTAAATGGTGTATCTGCAAGCACGGCAGTAGCTGAGTCTACTTTGCAAAGTCCCGAAACTTGTTGGGAAGTTTTTAATAGATAAATGGCAACCTCATTTTTCCCACTCATTTCGTCATTATCGACTTTTGATTTTTTTTTCACAGGAAGAAAAAACAGTTAAGGTGGAAAGAATTAAAATTGTTAGTTTCATAAGAAAAGTGTTTAACTAATTGATCGTTTTAACGCAGCAGTGATTTAGATGTATTTTATTATCTGATTACCGGGATGTTTTGCTTTGTAAGCAGCAAACCACCGGCAACTAAAATAGAGCATGAAGATTGCAACCAGGACTATAAAATATAACAATGGCAAGTTCCAGTGCATTTCGTTGGGGACTTGTGAATATGGTGCGGTCATATACCATCCTAATCCGGTTTGGCCTGTACGTATAAAGTTGACCAGGAGAGCAAGCAGATGAATAATGAGTATGTGTAAGAGATAAAAGAACATTGGCACCTTTCCGAAAACGCTGAGTATTCTGGCGAGCCAACCTCTTGCTTTTTCAAGTGCAGGTATAAGAATGATTAGTGGTCCCAGGGTCATAAGCAGAAAGAGTTGGGATGGAGGATACTTTTTCTGATTGAGAATTTGTAAAAGGAATGGCATTTCATTATTTTTCTGGTTCAATGAAAATGCTATTCCGAAGCCGACAAAAAGCAGGATGGCAATGGTCCCGATCCAGAGACATGCTTTATTCCTAATCTTTGCTTCGTTCAGTAACAATGCGCCAAAGCTATATCCAACCATCATCACACCCACCCAGGGCAACAATACATAAAGTACGTTAATACCTCCTGTGGGTTCATAATCTGTATAGTAGAAAAAAAGCCCAAATCTTCCCAAAGCTTTCCCTGGCGGACTGGGGTAGCAGCAAAGGCACATGTTGAAAAATCTGCTGGAAAGCGATCATGGCTATTCCTATGATGAGAATTATGCTTGTCCTTAGTCGTGTTAGCATGCCCAAGATAATCATACTCCAGCCGAGCATCCAGATAACACCCGCAAGAATGAATGCTGTAATATTTGGATTGAAAGACCAAAAAAAGTGGATCACTGTCAATTCAAGGATAATTAAAATAAGTCCCCTCACAAATAAGAACCGGCTAAGCGCACCAGAGCTATTAACTTTTTGCCCATATAAATAAGCGCTTGTCCCGGCAAAGAATGCGAAACCAGGTGCACAAAAATTGGTGATCCATCGAGTGAAAAATATAGCCGGGTCAGCTCCCCATGCCGGTATGCCGGAATACACCCTCACGTGATCAACTACCATTAATAGCATGATTGCACCACGTAGAATGTCGAGCGCCGCTATTCTGGCAATCTTTTTTCCATTGTGCTTATAATTTGCCTTTAATTATTTCATTATTCAAACCTGTCCCTTCCTTAGCTATAATTGTTATGCTATTTGTGCCGGCGTCAAATCCGCAGGTCAATGTGTAGTTATTGATCGCTGCTACCATATCAAGTTGTATTTCGAGAGATTTATCATTGATCCATTTTGCCGTACAGGCCTGCTCAAGACGTACTAACGGGTTCATCGAGAAACGTGGCACACCGTCGAGGCCAGCTTCGCAAACCACATTTTGGCCATTCCATGTAATCTCTATCCGGTATTCTTTTTCATTTACGGCCGTTATCCGGATAGATGAAAACCCCAGCGAGTTGGCATCCAAACTGTACCGCTTTCCCTCGATGGATGAGGCTATTGCCGGTTTAGCCTTTATCTTTAAAGCAATGGGTGGAGTAGCCGCCTTAACTATATTCCTTTTCAAAGTCTGATAAGCTGGTTGATTCTTGCCCGGTGTGCTATCCTCTTTTATAGCTTTTACAATGAAAGGAACAAGGTCTGATGTATTAAAACCTCCACCCGTAAATACGATTACCATATCTTTTGAAGGCCATACGGTGATCCGTTGACCTCCTCGGCCAACCGCTTCAAATACATCCGGGTAATTTCCGCCCGGTACCCACCAGTAATACCCATAGCCATCAGATCCTCCCGTCTTTTTAACATGCGCTATTGTAGCAGTGTTTAACCAATTTTCAGACACTAACTGTTTTCCACCCCATTTGCCCTTATACAACATTAGCTGCCCGATCTTAAGCATATCATACGGGTGGAGCTGCATATCTGCCCAGCCATAGCTTACACCTTGCGGGTCAGCAGGCCAATAAAAATTGGTAATCCCCAAAGGTGCAAATAGTTCTCGGCACCAAAATCGGCCAGGCTTTTTCCGGTGGCTTTTTCAACAATGGCAGAGAGCAAATGACAATTAGCATTACAGTAAGCAAATTTTCTCCCCGGCTTGGTAGCCATTGGTATTTGCAGGGCGCAAGCTATCCAGTCGGGACATTCCCTTATTTGAGCCAGTCGCTGATCCACATTTATAGCGGGATCACTGAGGTTCGTTCCGCAGTCCAATCCAGATTGCATGGTAATCAGGTTCTCTATGGTTACAGATTGTTTGATAGCATCCATTGAATTGTAACCGGGAAAGTATTTAAAAGCAGGTTCAGATACACCTGGAATGAATTGTTTATCGATAGCAATGCCGGTCAAAGTGGAGGTAATACTTTTAGTTACTGAAGCAATCTCATGTAAAGATTTACCACTATAGGGATAGAAATAAGCATCCATCAACAGTTGGTTATGCCTTAAAATTTGGATGCTGTGAACTTTTATTTTGTTCGCTTGGATGTAGTCAAACATTTCATTCAATACGGCAGACGAAAGGCCTTGTTGTTCCGGACTGCATTTTTGCCAGATACCAGAAAAGACCGGGGTGTTAGTTACTGGTTTCTGCGCCGGAGCCGTTAATGATCCAAGCATTGCGAAAACAATCAGAAAAAACATTTCATCTTCATTGATTAATCCTGTTAAAAATAAATACCTGCGAACTATGTCGTTACAATCTTTTGACCAACTCATTTGACCATTCGGTCAGATTTACATTGTACCGCTTATTGTATTTTCGTACCGCTTTGTTATAAGTAGAGAGAAGTTTACTCCTATTGCAAATAACCTCAATCAGTTTTTTTCTACCATCAATTTTCTATCACTACACCCATTTGCCAGCCAACCACATACCAAAGGCCTGATCGTCCTGGAACGCCAAAAATGAGAAGCCGGTTTCATTGATCTTTTCTTTAGAGAGCTTACCTTCTGCAAGGTCAAGAAAGAACTTTTCAAGTATTTTTAAATTCGCATTGTAATTCAGAATGTCATTATTCCAATTCGCAATTTCCTGAGGGAATATATCTTCGTAAGGATTTATATCAGGAGTTCCGGCTGCTGCCAGTGTCGCAAACCCTTCTCCCAGAGATCCGAGCCAATTTAAGACATTCTTCATATTGTCCGACAACCGCTCTGTTCTCCGTTTCTCAGCGTATGAAGAGCATCCACTTCCAAACCCAATGTGATGAAGCTCATGCGCAAGAGTCGTTTCAAATCTTCTTTTGTTTGCATTAGGATCAAGATATAGGAATATGGCTGGATCGTCGGGGTATTCAAAAACAAAACTATTTGATCTGGGCTTAATCACTGGGTAAACCTTTGCTCTTATACGGACGCCGGGCGGCAAATAGGCAAATGCATAAGCTGATACTTCGGACATGTTTGCAGCTTTCCACTTTTCCAGCGTCTCAGTAAAGGCTTTCTTCATGTTAATTGTGGAATCAGCGAGTACAAATTTCTTGAATGTTGAGTCATCGAAAGTGCGGTTCAACGACCTTTCTTTTTCTGTAATCGTAGGTAACCCTCACTCAAAAAAACAGATTGCCAGTCAGATTCTGTAATTTCCTTATTAAGCACCTTTTTATCGAGGATCTTAATAACTGCTTCCGCCTGGTCTGAAACAACTTTTACATTGAGCATGGCAGTATCCTGTGCCTTTAGAGATGTTGGCAAAATAAAAAGATGGATAGCAATATGGCTATTGCTGAAGATTGTTTTTTCATTTAAACCTTGGATAACGTATTTGAAGATTTGAATTTAACTATCCTTCTTCTGCCGGATGTATTTTTTTACGTAGTCTGTTGGAAAAGCTTGACAACATGCAAACTGCCTTCAATATTTACTGGATATTCAATTTCTGATAATGTCGTCATTAATCAAATCTTTCTTTCGGGCAACACTTTCTTTGAGCTTTCCAAATGTGTAATGAATGCCAAAATAGATAGACCTGAACACAAATGTTCTTTTATTTTCATTTTGTACCAGGTTGTCTTTAAATGTCGTTTCCTGCGAAAAATAATTAGCGTGTAAATTGTTCCAGTTGACGGTTATAAAAAGCTTGTCTTTGACTACGTCTAAACCAGTATTGATCTGATAAAAAGAAGAGGGCTTGTCTGGCCCAACAAATTTACATTCGAAAGCTCTCTCCGCCACTCCCGCTAATTGTGAAACGCTTGGTCACTATCCATGAAAACGAGCCGCCAAGATAGCCTGCAAATCCGAAATTATATTGGTTTGGCTGCAATGCATTTTTAATATCGACGTATCGTAGCTCTGCGGTTAACGACGCTCTGAACCTGTCACCTGCAGAATATTGCCCTGACATACCCAAACTCAGCATTTTTTCAACGCCTGCGTTACCGATTGTATTGGCGGTGATGCCTGTATTGACATCAAATAAACGATATGAAAGTATCTTATCGTTACTGAATGTTCCAGTCAAATATGTTGAGCCGAATATCTTGCCGCTATAGTACCGGGCTTGTAGGGATACCCTATGAATTTTTGTGGCCCTACGCCGGGATTACCATAACTAATGTTAAAAGAGTCTATTTTATTAATGAAAGGATTCAATGTAGTAATGAATGGCCGCTGCAGGGCAAGGTTATACGATAGTATTGCAGTGGTTGTCTTGCTGATCTTGTTTGTCCAGCTAAAATTGGGTATAAGGGAAAGATATCCTTCTTCAATAGGTTTTACTACGCCTTCAAAATCACCCTTGATGGAAGTTTGCTCTATTCGAATTCCGGCACGAACGCTATGTGTTTTTAATTTAACCATAATGGAACTATACCCGGAATATACCTGTTGACTGTAATGTAATCTGTTGCTGTTATCCTGATCTTCCTGGTAAGGCTGCGAGAGATTAAAGGTAAACCGGCTGTTATTATCCGATCTGGCTTTTCGCAATATGGCTTTAAGGCCCCTTCTATTGTATATGTCTTTCGGGCCACAGGAACGGCATCCAGTTGAAAAGTAAATTCATCATTTCTTGATACAGCTTCATTTACTATCCATTTATTACTTGTTCCTCCATTATTATACTGCTGAACGCCATCATTGTCGCTAAAATTTCGGCTTCCAGCCCAATTAAAACGGAAAGTAGTGTAACGACCTGCATTGCTGCCTGATTTTTTTGTGTAATCAACGCCGATGGTAGTGGATGGTGCCCGATCGTTAGTCACATTATAAAGCCAACTGTGTTGTTGACCGCTAGCTAATTCGGTTTCTATATCCTGGCTAATGTCTTTCTGATTTTTATAACCACTTATTACAAGGGATGATATCACCGAATGGAGGCTATCTATTTCGTAATTGAGTTCGAGTGTACCCGATCCCATCATCCGTGTTGTTGCCTCTGTAGCTGATACTTTCCGCTTTTGATACGCCGAGGATACTAAGGGAAGAGTTGTACTTGAGTTAAAAGATTTAAGCGGACTGGCAATTCCATCCAATGATCCGTTAACTGTGATTCCCAACTTACCTGCTTTAGCAGTTAAAGTAGACCATCGCTATATTTTGTCCGGTTGTCCATGTAAGCAGAGGCAAAGCCATTATACCCCGAAAATTTCTTTGTGATGATATTTATAATAGCTGTTACCCCTCGGCGTCGTACTTTGCCGAGGGGATGTGATCAGCTCGATACGACTTACAATGTTTGCCGGAAAGCTCTTTAATACAACAGCGATATTGTTGGCAAACAAAGCTGTCTCCTTTCCGTTAACGAGTATCTTGTAGGTAGTTTGACCTGATACTTGTACTTCCCCAGCACCGTCAACAGTAACAAAGGGACATTTCCCAGCACCTGACTCAGCGACTTGGATCGTGCCATTTCATCAGCACCTACATTATAAACAATTTTATCACCCTGGATATCCAGGATGTTTTTCTTAGAAGTAATCGTAACAGAAGATAACTCAACGGACAGGGGTTTAAATATATATTGAAATGTATCTGTACTTGTTTGGATATTCAGTGTGTCGTTAATAAGTTCCATACCAACAAATGAAGCGGCCATTAAATACCGGCCGGTATCTATTCGCAGAGTTACTATCCCATCTTTATCTGTTACAAAAAGTTGTGATTGATTTTCAGATAGAAGAGATTTTATTCTTACTGTTGCTTTTTCCACGGGTGTACTGTCCGAACCAATAAATCTCATACGTTGTTGACTAAAGGCAAGCACTGAACATATAAGCAGCAACATGCTAAGGAAAATCTTACTGGCGTAAACTTTTAAATTAATAGTACACATTAAGCTGGTGTTTGTATTTGACGAATGGGTCGAGTTGTTTATCTGAATAATTCTTATTCCTTTAAGGAGAGCTAAAGCTCCCTGTCACCGGTACCATTATTATATCACGGTGACAGGTATTGTTGTCACGAATGGAAATTCCTGATCCGATGCAGCTTGAAAAAGTAAGGTCGAAAGATTTTCAATAAACAGATATTTGGTTATCACCTTTTCTAAGATTAAACATACTGCATCTTATATTCCAATAAAATAAATTAGATACATAGACAGTTACTTTACGTAACAAGATGTCTTTTCTTGACGACCCATTAGCAATAAAATGAAATATCAAAGAAGGTGGATAAGACGATACAGTTGGGATACGATTGGCCGAAACCCCGAAAAATGGGATAGCCTTAATATTTGCATCTCACAAGATTCAGATGTTGAAACTGCCCGGTAAAGAGATTATCATATTTCATAATCCCGATTTCTGTCTGGCAAATAGAAGCAATAAAAGTATGATAACAGACAATAAGGTACCTATTGGCAAATACCAGAAAGTAAATACACTTAATACAACCCCAAACATATATGCCCAACTTTGATTTGTCCATAAACTAATTACCCAGATGATCCAACATACTCCAAATAAAACAAATAACGGCCCCAGCTTAAATACGTCTATATTCAGTTTAGAGAAAAGATTTGCCCAAGGCCCCGGTTTTTCCGGACCTATATACTTCCCTTTGATCATAACATAAATGCCATCAAGAAGCATATATCCTCCGTTGATCAATCCGAATATGGTAATTAATATCTTGAACATGGTATACTGATTTTGAGCCGATAACTAAAAATAGCAATTTCTATTTTGGTAATACCCATTAAACAGGCTTAATAAAAAGAATGAAATTATTACGCATTGGTATTTTGTGTCTGCTAGTATTCTTATTATAACGTCAACAGCATCTCCTTGAATTGTGTAAAATTGTCACTTGCTTCACGAAAGCTTTGTTGTGTGATCATTCTCACAGCAACAATATTTGAATGGGGTACAACAATGAGGTAGTTGCCCAAATAGCCGTCAGCCCGATACGATACTATTTTGCCTATAAATTCTCTACGTCTTAAGGAAAGATTCGCAGTTGCCAGATGTTGGTTAATCATCCCCCAGGGTTGCTTCCAAAGATTGATTCAATCTTATTGACGTATTCACGTTCCTGAAAATAGGTACCTTTTAGCATTTCTGCTTTACGTATAAAATCGCTGTCCAGATTCCGGTTCTTCATAGCTGCTATGATCTCATCGTCCACAACTGATGCGTTTTGCTCATAATCAAGCCACCACAGAACAGCATATCCTTTGTACTTCTCACACGGCGACAACAACGTTGTGACGGCTTTTTCAGATAAAACCCGTTTGTTTTTATACATGCCTTTCCTCAAAATAAGATTCCCGAGCTTTGCAAAATCAATAGGCCGTATCTGGCAGCCAGACATTACATGTGGATTTCCTGCACTATCCAGTGACCAGGTAAAATCTGAAATTCCCAATGGGGTGAATAGACGTTCCTCTATGTACTTGTCCATTCGTTTACCCGTTATTTTCATGAAAATTCCAGCTACAAGATTCAAGGCCTTATTATTATACGAAAAGTATTCTCCTGGTTTAGTAGCAATTTCTGCGGCTAAAGCCAGTTGAACAAAATCCGGACTGGGGTAGATTTCAACAGAAGCATTCGGGTTATTCTGCAAACCTGATGTCATATTCACAAGATGCCTGAGTGTTACATATTGTTTCTGACCTTGCCTCCATTCCGGATAGAAATCGCTCACATTAACATCAAGGTCCCTGATTAGCCCATCGTCTAAGAGGGAAACAACAGCAAGTCCAACAACACTTTTTGTACAGGACATCATTTCGATCCTGTTGTCTCTATGTGTACCATTCCAGTATTTTTCAATAAGAAGCGTATCATTTTTATAAATGATCAACGCATCTGTATGTGTTGCTTCAGCCTTTTTCATAAGCTGATCAATTTTTTCAGGATTAATTGCCTGAGCCGATGTATTCAGATGGAATATCAAGGGTAAAATAGCGGCACATACCAATGCTTTTTTTTTTTTTCATCGATTATTTTCGGTTGTAGTTTTATTTTTTTGTCATTTCTGAATTCAATTTTCATTTGTTCCTACATGTAAAGGATTGCAGGATCATCTTTAGGGTATTTTCTTCGTACCGCTATTGATGGTACGGAACTGTTCTTTCTTCTTCCTCCTTTTCAATATATTGCTTTAAGTTGTCGATAGCCAGGGGCCATGCTTTTTTACTGCATCATAGTACCAGTCCCAATCTTCACCTTTACCGTAGCCATCCTGACATATATACAACTTAGTCAACCCCTCCTCAGTGCTTGCTTCAACCGTAAGATTCATAGGGCCTAACACCGGGCGTTGGGGATTGATGTATACAAGATTGGTTATTATTAACTGGCTTTTAGGATTGAAAGCTAAAATACTTCCTGACATTACATAACCTACCCCATTTGCGTTGATATTCCAGATAAGCGTATATGCTCCACCAACTTTTGGTTCAATTAAACTCTTTTCGACGAGCCACCACTGTTTGAGTGTGCGTGGGTTTACAAACGCATCTATTAAATCTTCGGATGTGCTTTTTATGATGAGGGAGGTATCGACATTCCTTGACATGGAATTTTTAGAAATACTTATGGTTTAAGCTTAATCTGCATTTCAGATGCACCCAGAGAAAGTAGATAGTCTTTTACCTTGACTGCTGCATCTTTTCCAACCGTTGCATGATGCAGCGGCGTAAACCCATGAGGTCCTTTTGAGTGTAACATATCTGGATAGAGTTCGAGCATTCTTTTCACGATTTCGAATTCTCCCAGCATGCAAAGCGTGAAGAAATTGATTCTGGCGCCTTTACTGAGCAGGAATCGGGCAATTTCCACATTGCCTACATGCCCTGCGGCTTCAATACCATCTTCAAAGTCTCCATTTTGCCAATCATGAGAAGAATAGATCAGCATCGGTTCCTGTGCATACAGAGCCTTAACTTTAGCCAGATCCCCGTGGCAGTTGGCTACAAAGTCCTTTACAAGAGCTGGGTCAAGTTTTGGATCTTCCATCGTGTTGTTATTTTTGCATTTAATTGGATGGGGTAAACAAATAGCCAAGTGCTCCGGCAATGCCCCATTTCAGAAAAAGTCTTCGGTTTTCAAATAACTTATCCATGATACCATTTGATTTCTCACAAAATATTGTTACTGTATGCTTGCCAAAAATCGTCTGATTTCGAAGTATGTTTTATGCGGAGCATCTTTCCACACAAATATTCCAGCATTAGGAATATTGACAATTTTACAGCGTTGTTTGTTGATTTAATACTATCCCATTTGTCAATGAATTGTGGTTTGAGATAATTGTTGATTGGATCTTCCAGAATTCTGGAGTTGAAGGTTGGCCTCAATACCAATACCGGGCATGTCAATTGATTGAACATTGTTGATATATCTGAGGCGATATATTCGCATAGATAGCGAATCATTACCGGCATCGGGACATCAGCCGACATTTTCCATAAATAATTACCAACTGCACTGTCAATAGAGTAAATCATTGGTAAATAATTTCCGGCATCCCAAGCCAATTTCGAGATCGCTTTAAACATGACCGGGGCGGTGTAGCTATCAGTGAAACGGATAAGATCTGCAAGGGCATAGTCCTTAGGTTTGCCTGCCTCTATCGAAATGAACTTCGCTGGCCCACCAACGAGGACAAGGCCACCAATCTTTTCCGGATATCTGGCTGCAATTTCAGTGGCAATTTGAGTTCCCGTTACGAAATGTCCCACAATAACCGGGCGGATGAGTTTTCCCTTTCAATGAGCTTGATAATACCTTCTTCGGCACTTTTATTCCATGAATGCTCACCATAGCTTGTGCCGACTGGTGGCATTGCAGGTGCCTGTGTTTTACCAAATCCTGGAATTGTTACTACATAAATCGTAAAATCCTTTCGATTGGCATCAATAAAGTCCTTGAAAACCGAAGCGTCGAACCCCAGCCGGGAATAAGGATTATCGATTTACCACGAGATCCGTATATATTATATTGGGGTATAGCATTAATCTGGGATGGGTGGTAGCCGGAAATATGTGCCAGGTTGTTAATGATACTATCAGACTTTTCACCGTTTGTCTGGGCTGTAGAATAGTTCACTGTAAAAAGTAACAACAGGGTCAGAAGCTTCGGAGCTTTCATTTGCAAAGTTTTGAAACCAAAATATTGAAATGCTCTATTTTAATTTCTTTTTTGTGATAAGTTGAATAAAAAACTCCGTAATTCTTTCCTTTTCGCATGTAATCGTTTCAGTAGAAAATAAAAAACAAGTGTTCTCTAATTTGATAAGGTATATCGTTTTAACTGGCAGGAGTAAAATCTAATCAAAGTGAGGATTTGCCAAGGAAAAATGACTGAGTATGTAACAAACTTTATCATAAAGCGAGTAGCGGGTACTTTAGCTGCCTGGCCTTATAAGGTTTAAACAGAATTTTTCCGATTTTACTTGGAAGGTTAGATATGGGGCAGAGTAAGATGAAAAGAGTAAATTAGAGAACCAGAATTTCGGTATAATCTCAATTTTGTTGTAATGAAACTATATAAATTCGCTTCCCTTTTAATAAAAAAAAAATATACTTATCATCTTTTGTTTATTATAGCTTATGTTGGTTTCCTCATTCAAGGAAGAAACTGGTATAAAAGGAAAGATGACTGGGAGACATATTTCCCCGTTTTTTTATTCAACCTTGCCCTTATGGTTATGATGATCGCTGTAAACACCTGGCTTCTGTCGCGGTTGAGAAAAAACAAGAATACACTTCAATACGTAATATGGATCACTTGTCTGATTTTAGGGTATACCACCGTAAAGGGCATTTTTGATACTCAAAATGTAGTAAAAAGGTATGATCTTGACTATTTTCCTTATGCGACTTATCTTTGGAGTTCATTTTTATATGCCATTTGGTTCGCAGTTATTTCATCAATGTTATTTATCACTCAGGCGCAGCATGATGACAAACAGGAGCTGAAAAATGTAAAAATAAATCAACTGGAAACTGAGCTAAAATATTTAAAAGCTCAGATAAATCCACACTTTCTGTTTAACGGATTGAACACAATTTTCGGCTTTATTGATAAAAACAATCAACAAGCCAAGGACGCGCTACTTCAATTCTCTGACCTGCTTCGCTATACCTTTACGAAGCAGATGTTGATAAGATTGAGCTAGCAAAAAGTAGGATACATTGAAAACTACGTCGCTATTCAAAGGGCCAAAAGTGATAGTAATCTAAAAATTGATTTAAATATTAGCATCGGAAACAATGACTTAAAAATAGCTCCTCTATTGTTCCTGCCTTTTATAGAGAACGCATTTAAATACGTTTCCAGAGATGAGAAAGATAATAGTGTAATTAGGATTTCAATCACAAGCGAAATTGAGGCCATCACATTCGAATGTGAAAATTCTTTTGAGGATGTTCCAGCGGAGGCAAAAGGAATCGGTCTCGAAAATGTTAAAAGGCGGTTGGACCTACTATATAAAGATGCATATGAACTTTTTATCGGGAACAGAGACAATGTTTGGCGGTTAAACTAAAAATAATGATATGAGTACTTTAAGTTGTATAATAGTCGATGATGAGCCAGTGGCAAGAAAAGTCATCAGGGAATACGTGGAGGAAATTGATTTTCTCAGTCTGGTGGGAGAATTTGAAAATGCGCTGAAAGCTGATAACTGGCTGAAGAAGAATTCTGCAGATATTATGTTCCTGGACATTGAAATGCCAAAAAAAAATGGAATTGAGTTTTTGAAAAGCTCGCAATTAAAACCATTGTCGATCATTACAACAGCTTATCCCGAATATGCACTTGAAGGGTATGAATTAGATATTATCGATTATTTACTAAAGCCGATCTCATTTAAGCGCTTTTTGAGAGCCACCCAAAAAGCTAAAGAATATACTGAACTTCGCAATAGTAAAAGCAGCCTGGATATGCCGTTTTTATTCGTTAGAAGCGAAAAGAAAATTGAGAAATTATCTTTCGAGGAGATTCTTTTTGTCGAGAGCGCAGGCAACTATATTATCATACATACTGAAGATAGAAAACTCATCGCTTATTTGACACTAAAAGGTATTGAAGGGCAGTTGCCAAATAATTTCGTAAAAGTACATCAGTCGTTCCTTGTAAATTTTATGATGATAGATGCCGTTGAAGGAAATACTGTAAAGTTCAAAAACAAAGAAGTCCCTATTAGTCGACAATACAAGGAACAGTTGATGGAATTGATCGTTAAACGCCTTTTAAAAAGATAATGTTTATTACCGTAGTTATGGAAAAAGAAGATATTGAAAAATACTATGAAACATTTAACGAAGACCTAAGGCTGAAAAGTGCTTATGGTAAACTGGAGGAAGAACATATACGTCGTGTTATCTTAAAAAGCATCCCCGATAAAACATCAGTAGTATTTGACATCGGTGGAGGGACAGGTTATTACTCCAGGTGGTTGGCAGAGTCAGGATACCAGGTTCATTATTCTGACGTCGTTCCTAAACATGTGCAGATTTTTAATGAACGGCATTATGGTTTGGAGGGCATCGTAACCAGCTCCGTACAGGATGCCCGGAATTTAAGTTATGATGATTGTTGTGCAGACGTAGTAATACTAAATGGTCCGCTCTATCATTTAACTGAAAAAGAGGACCGAATCAAAGCTTTAAGAGAATCAAAACGAATATTGAGAAGCGGAGGAAGATTACTTGCCGTTACAATCGGCAGACTCGCAGGTCTTCAGTATGCATTGAGTTCAGGAATGATATTCAATGAAGACTATTACAGCATGGTTGCAACGGAAGTGGCAACCGGTGTGCGTAGAAATGATTCTTCAAAAATTTCAACTTTCGATATCGCCTATTTTCATACAATCCAGGAGATTAATACAGAAATGCGTGAATCAGGTTTTACTGTTTTATCAACGCTGGGATTAGTTGGTCTGTCCAGCATATCTCCAACTCTGGAATCTGACATGGCGGACGAACAGAAAAGAGAACGTTTGCTATCTGCTGCTGAATTGACTGAAATGTATCCTTCTTTGAGTCCGAAGATGATGACAATTGGAATTAAAAATCGTTGACGATTAAAATTTAAAATCTAATCTTTTGTAATTAAAATCCAACATGAAAACTAAAAATCAATTAGATCAATATACCGCACTGGTCACCGGCGCTAGCCGAGGAGTCGGCAGAGGAATTGCGATAGGCCTTGGTGAATATGGTTCTACAGTTTATATCACTGGGCGGAACTTGGAGGCGCTAGACGAAACCGCAGAGGCTGTCAGGAATGCCGGCGGTACATGTATACCAATTCAATGTAATCATCGGTACGACGACCAAACAAAGGCCGTTCTTGAGCGTATAAAATCTGATGGTTGTATGCTATGGATATTGGTCAACTGCGCCTGGGGCGGATACGAAGACATGGTAGAGGATGGCAAGTTCACCTGGACTAATAAATTCTGGGATCAGTCTATCAAAAGATGGGATAAGATTTTTGAGGTTGGTGTCAGATCAATATTTGTAACCAGCAAGTATGCTTTGGAATTAATGAGATCTGATGAATCTGGACTCATCGTAAATATTTCTTTCTGGGCTGCGAAGAAATATGTTGGTAACGTTATTTATGGTGCTTCCAAAGCAGCGGCTGACAAACTAACATCTGATATGGCACTGGAGCTTCGAGATACAAAGATTTCTGTTGTCTCGTTATATCCTGGTCTTGTAAGAACAGAGGAGGTAATGAAAGCTGCAGCCTACCTTGATCTGACAAACTCTGAATCTCCGCAATTCATTGGACGTGTGATCGCTAATATGTTCCTAGATCCTGGCATACCCGAAAAATCGGGGAAGGTCTGCATTGCTGCTCAATTGGCAATGGATTATCACATTACTGATATCGATGGCAAGCAGCCTCATCCGTTGACACTAGAAACGGTCTAAGATCCGTTTCGAAGAAAATGATGATTGCGAGTTATACAAATGTCTAGTCTACATCATTCAAACTAGTCTCCTTTATCCACCCTGAAATGGGTTTCATCCATTCATCGTATGGTTTGAAGATAAACCCATGTCCGTTACCCATTGTAAGACTTACCTCACGAAAACGACTTTTGCAATCAGAATCGCCCAGCAGTTCTCTGCAACTTTTTTATTATCAGAACTTTCAAAAATAGAAAGGAAATTTCCACAAAGTTGCCTCCTGATATTTTTATAATACTTGATGTTATATTCATTGCAAACTCCGAGCACTACATACCCGATTTCGTCATTATGCATTAAATGGGCAATTTCTATAGTAATAAAACCACCCTGGGATGCGCCTACCACTATAACATTTTTTGGAGAAATTCCTTTCTTTAACAAGCTATCTATTTGTCTGCAGACTTTTTTTGCATAGCTAACTTCCTGGGTTCCACGAGGCCGTACCTCGCTGATAACATGGAAGCCTTGACTTTTAAAGGAGTCGAGAATGGCATGGTATTCATATCGTCCAAAATCTTTGCTGACGGCATTTGCTCCCTGCTCCTGGACAATACCCCCGTGCAGATAAAAGAGATATATTCCATTGCTGTCAATATTACCAGGCAAATTATTCGCTCCATCTTTTGCATAAGAGTAATATAGGGTTTGCCAAGGCATAATGACCATAAGTACAATAAGCTTGATAAATTTCTTTATGATCTTCTTAGAAATCTCGAACGAAATATGCTTCATGGTATTTAACTGTTCAAATATTTATTAGGAATATTTGATGGCATGTACCCTTTGCCGTGAGCGGCCTCAAGTAAAATCGAAACGACCTCATAGATTAGTTTTTCTTTTCTTTGGAACTGAGGTAACAGCCCCATCATAGCATAGCTAATAGGATTGACTGCGGGTATAAAGGTTTCCCATTCATAGCTCTTTCCCCAAATAATTCCTTTAACAGTAATGCCCAGATCAGCGCTTTGAGACACTAAAAAGTTCAACACATCTATACACTTATTTCCATTTTGATTTACGGTGTGAAAAATTGCAGTTTGTCCGCCAAAGCCATGTTCATCTGTGCCTGCTTGGGCATTCACATTAAGACCGTGTTGCACTAAGATCTTTGCACAGGCCAGATGATTGTATTCGGCGCATATATGCAATAATGTGACCTCCAGCATTTGTGTAAAAGCGCAGTCAAGCGAGTATCTTTTATTTACCAAATGGTCATCCTCTGCCAAAAGTGATTTAAGCATTTGAGGATCATCAAGTAGAACCGCAAGCAGTACTTTGTCATCAAAGGTGACTCCGTAATCTACAAAAGCTTTTATGGATTTTTTGAATCCCTCCCCGCGTGGATAGCCCGAGATTACCTCATAAATCAGCGGTCGGTCCTTAAACTCTGCATCAGGGGATATGCCGTTTTCAAAACATTCCTTTATACCTTCAATCGACTGAAGCTCGATATCGATAATGATCTTTTCAAGATAGTTTGTCATCGTCTGTCTCTGATTATGTTTACTGTAAATCTGTGAAGAAATCTAAGTTAGCGAGACGATCAGTATTTAAAAGTTTTTTGACAGTCCGCAATAAAAGCTCCAGAAAATACTCGTGCGGTATGCCAACTGTTGATTAATGTCGCAGACCCAATAGCTTTAGTATTGAACTATTTTCAAATTTCTAAATGTACCATCAGAACCATTTCCCACCCAAAGACCTACAAGTCCCGCTGATTTAGGAAGTAATTTTTCAATTATAAAGGAGTAATTATTTGATTTATTGACGGATACTTGTATTTGACAGGGAGTAATAATGATCTTGACATGAAACCATTGATCTGGATTCGGCGCAGGAATTATCTTGCTTTCATATAAACCCGGAAATTGCTCCCTTAGCTTAAACCACGGATTTTCAGGATGGGATATATACTGAATGGAATGGTTATTCTTGTCAGTACTTTTAAAATTGAATGGCCTGAAATAAACCGCTTCATAGCTGGTGTCGTTCTGCCCATGAAAGGCGATCCCGACAAAACTCTTTCCCTGTATGTCTTTCCCTTTAATATCCAGTTCAATTTCACCGTCTTTAAAGATTAAATCTTTAAACCATACAACCCCATCTCCCTGATTAGAACTTAGGTGGATAACAGTATCCACATTAATTTTTCGATTATATACCTTCCACTTACTCTTGTCATTAATATCCGGGTAAGTGGTTATGTGTTGCGCAGCAGTGGTTAAAAAGGATAATGTGCAAAGGCTTATTATAAGAATTCTCATGGCTTAATAAAATGGTAGGTTAAGGGATACCGATAAGGGCTTTCAGCAATTGCGAGTATGGTATTAATAATGACGACAACAGTGCTGAATACGCCAATAAAAATGCAAACAGGGATGGTTATCATAGTAAAAGCTAGCAAGCCCGATGGAATTAGTACAGCAAGCATTGTTAACTGAAAATTAATCACCTCGGCTCCTGCTTCTTTCATGCCGTAAATTTCATCACGTTTGTAAGCCCATATGATCATTGTTGGTATTAAAAGCAGAAACAGTCCGCTTAAATGCACAAGTGGGAGCCATAAGCGTTTTCCGTTGGAGTACTCTAAATTATCGCTGTAGGAAGAATCGACAAGATCCCCACATTCTACGTTTAAGGCTGTTGCGATTACTTTAATGGAGTAGCTGCGAGGATTTACTTTCCCTTGTTCGATACGCTGGATAGTTCTCACGGTAATCCCCGTTCTCTCCGCCAGTTCATCCTGCGTCAACCCTTTTTAACTCTCATGGATTTGATAAGTTCTCCGGTTTTCATAATTTTAATTATTACTGTAAAGGTCTGATTCTAATTTTGGAATTAGTTTTCATAGAGGTGACATTATAACGACATTTGCACGACATTAATACTTTCTGCTAATCTTAGTTATCCAGGCTGTTGAAAAGTTGGCTTAGACCCTCAGATATTTTTTTCCTGTAAAACCCATTGCTGATAATTCAGGTCGTGATTATGACCGCTGAAAATGAAGCATTTCAGGTTAGCTTTATTATTCAGCCTAAATCTCTGCTGAATGTCTCTTACTCCAGATGCTGGAGTATTGGCATCATCTCCTCCCTGAAAAATTAAAATAGGAAGCTCCAATCTTAATAAACGGGATTTATTTGCCTCCAGTGCTGAATGTTCTTTAATCCAGTGGCTGGTTACCTGAAAGTAATTATTCCAGATCCAGCGATCATCATTTTTTTCAACGGCTTGGAGTAACATCTTATATTTTGACTCATTGATTAATCTGAAATCCTCTTTGTCGATTAAGCTATCCTTATTAATGTCCAATTGAGCAAAGTCAGCATTTCCGAAGATACTTTCACGCATATAAGTCGGACGCCGTTCTTTAGATTCATATTCTTTTCTTGAAATCAGGCGGTTGCTATCTGCATCAAAATACTTTAAGGTGTTGATCATTGAAGACTCTCCTGAAAATTGCCAATCAATGATATCAAGCATGTTGTCATTGGCATACCCAGCCAGGTAAAGAGTGGTTATGTCATTTTTGAAAGCTTCAGCAGCCATAGCTGCGATGATTGTACCTTCACTCCAGCCTAGCAAAATAACCTTGCACCCGGCCAGGCGGCGTTCCTTTTTCAAATAACGGATAAGCGATCCCAAGTCTTTGGTTTCCTGACCCGGAAGGCATTTGTGGTATGCAACGCTATCCAGCTTGTTATAGTAGGGCGGTATCGCAGAGGTATCGCACCCTCTTTTATTGTAACTCACAAAAGCTACACCGCGACCAACAAATTCTTTTGCAAAGAGATCAAAGTAATTCAACTCAACATCACCTATCTTACGTCGGTCGAGATAATTGCCCGGCCCTGTACCGTGAACATATATAACTACCTGCTTAATGACGCCAGAAGAAGGATAGCACAGTCTTGCTTTCATTCTAGCACCGTCATCCAGTGTTATTGTAACAATCGTGCTCTTGAAAGTATTGTTGTCGTTATCGAGCGCATTTTGTTTGTTCTGTGCCGCTGTTAGTTGAAAGATGAACAGAATTGGAAAGAGTTTCAGTAATTCCATAATGCCTGTTTTTTTACTGCTGTTTGTTTAAACATACCAGGAGGTTTATTCTGGTAAAATAAATATATAGATAGACAGACACACTGGCTGCCAGGAAGATATTCCTCGGTGGTGAGCGATGCTTAAGACGGCTTGAATCCAGGGCAACGATTTTTCATAGTATGTCGAGCAGATACAGCAAAATTAAAAATATATCTGCCCTCCAGATCGAAGTAATATATCTGCTTTTTTTTTTTGGGGCCTACAGTATTTTAGAGATGAATCAATACGATTTCAAGCCTGTGCCGTTCCGATTCTGTTATGTTGCTTGATGAGTTGAGAAATGATATATATCAATCCAGCCAGGATCATGTATTCTTCCAAGGAAGTTCTGTTTGATAACATATGCCCGAACTGTTCGCTCAACCAGTTGCTGTATGTATTAATTGTTATTGCCAGCATCCAAATTATAAAAAAGATAAAAGAAATTTTTTCCAACGATCTGGACATTTCCAATTTTAATGGATTTTTAAAATCAATTCTGTATAAGGAACGGATAACAAGATGCCATACATGCACTTTGAATAGTGAAATGAATACAAGTAATAAGCCCATGACAGTATAATGTAAAAAGCTGTCTGAACGAAGGCTAAAGAATGACGGATCATTATAAATTCGCAGCCCTACCTGTAGATTTGCCATCCCGCCTGCAAATGCTATAATAAGTTGCATTGCTTTAAGTACAAAATATAGAAATACAAACCATGCCATAATTTTGAGCATCAATGAAATTTGTAATGAAAATCTATTCATAATAATAGTAGTTTATTAGTAATTACTTTACTTGCCTTTTACTTCTGATAAGTTAAAAATATTGGTATCAACTGTATTTGAGAAAGTTTTTTGATAACGGGCGGAAAAAACTACGTATCTGTATCTTTTAAATTGGCACGTGGTTGTGTAAATAATGCTCCGTTATATGACCCGTGGAATGGCGCTATTGCAATCACATTACTTTAATACTGGAGGTATCGTGCACTCGTTTTTTGTAAGTATATAACTAGCTGTTTAGTACTTACGGAAAAAGGACAGCCTAGTTTTGGAATAGCTGCCAGCTAAGTGTCAAATACGTATTTGTACCGTGAAATATGCTGGTTACATAGATATCTTGTTTAGCTGTCACAAAATCTTTAAAAATGCCACTTTTTGACAAACTTTATGAATTCTATAATGGCCATAGTATGGCTGGTTAAACGTATTTACTATGAATGGCAAAGTCAAAAGCGTGCCCTATGAGCATCAAAACATTGTTCCTTATATCATGGCAGATAATGTGGCTGATTTGATTTCGTTTCTGCAACGTGCATTTGGTGGCACATTAAAATATAAACTGGATAGGCCAGATGGATCAATAATGCATGCTGAAGTTTCTATAGGAAAGAATTTTGTCATGATGGGTGAACCAACCCAGGAATTTGGTGCAATGCCGGTGGCGATCTATCTATACGTTGAAGACTGCGATAAAGTATTCGATGATGCCTTAGCGGCTGGCGCTATATTACTCGCTCCCGTAAAGACGATGGTACATGCCGGAGAACGCTATGGATGTGTAAGTAAGGATCTGGCAGGGAACATTTGGTGGATTGCATCTCACGTTGAAGACATGAACTTGGAAGAAAGTAAACGAAGAATTGCGGACATGGAATAATCAAATTTAAACCCTATGAAAAAGGCCAGCCATAATCAGAAAGATTTGATCGTTGATATACTCAGCAGGTCCTTTGATGATAATAAGAGTGTAAACTACATAGTTCGGCAGGATGAAAACAGAGAAAAAGAATAAAAGCCTTGATGGCATACTCTTATGAGATATGCTCAATGTTTGGTCAAGTGCTAATAACAGAGGATGAAAGCGCCTGTGCCTTACTACTGTATCCTGATAAAAAGAGACCGTCGTTTAAATCTGTTCTTCTGGATATTCAACTCGTGTTCCAATGTCTTGGCATTAAGAATATCAAGAAAGCTGCAAACCGTGAAGCACTGATCAAAAACCTCCAGCCTAAAGAGCTAATAACCTATTTATGGTTTATAGGCGTTGATACTGACAAACAAAATAAAGGACTCGGCAGTAACCTCCTGAAATCAATTATTTCAGAAAGCGACCAACAGGGGCGGATACTCTGTCTTGAAACTTCAACCTTGAAAAATATTCCCTGGTATAAAAAGTTTGGTTTTGAAATTTACAATGAAGTTGACCTTACTTATCATTTATTCTTTTTAAAAAGAAAACCTCAAAGATGAAAGGGCAATGCTGGTATTTGGAACACAAATGCACATTGTCACATTTCTTTTTGTGAGCATAGAGACAGTTATCTTTCTCTATCTGGCAATATTTCGTTTAGCCAGGCCGAAGGATAAAACCACTACACTCAATCTGATTCTTATTTTTTTATTGCTGACCTATAATATCACAGGAGGTCTGTTTCCCGATCCCAAACTGTCCGGATCTTATTTCGTGCAAAATGTAATTGCATATGCGACTGGTTTTATCACGCCCTGCTACTTTCCTTATTATGTCTATAGTGTTTTTGGGCTAACGAAGATGAAATTTCACGCCTATAGAGGTGTCTATCTATTTCTTATTTTGCCGTACTTGATTTTTGTCCTGGTCTTTTGGCTTACAGATAATTTAAAAGATGCACAAAACTTACTTGTTATCCCAGTTCTCTACGGTATTTGGGTAATTGTTTCCTTAACTAAAGCCATTCATCATAAATACAATTATGATTTTTCGAACGTTGAGGGAAAACAAGAAATGGTTGTGTTTTTGTTTAGCCTGACGCCTTGGATAGGTTTGCCAATCATTACTTATTTTGGGTTAGGTCAGGCTGTTGAAGCCTTAGTGACAAACATAGGATTTTTGCTCTTATTTGGATTGCAAGTGATAAGGAACATTAGAGAGTTAAGAACCGAGCATGAAAAACTAATAGAGTCAGAACAGCGGCTGAAAAGCTGGAATGCGGATCTTAAAGATGAAGTCAGTAAGCGTACTCAGGAACTGGAGAAAATCAATGAACAGAAAACGAATAATTTTATCAACTTGGTTCATGAAACTAAAACACCATTGACATTGATAAGAAACTATCTGGATGAGTATATCAACAAATATGGAACTGGAGAAGAATTGGATATTATAAAGGGGGCGTTGATAAATTGACTGCTGATGTAATCAATCTTTTCGATATAGAACGCTTTTCAAAGGGAATTGATACTTATAAGCATAATCAGGTTTCTGATTTTAGCGGAATTCTTGCAGATAGCCTTCCTCTTTTTCAGCATTACTGCGTGAAACAAAAAATTGAATGTTCAACCTGTATAGCTGAGAATATTTTTATAAAAGCAGACCCCAATGCTATCCACCGGATAGTAAATAATATTATTGAGAACGCCATTAAATTCACCGATCCTGATGGCGAAGTACTTATCTCGCTAAGTAGTAATGAGAATGAAATTATCTTTTCAGTAGTGGACACCGGGATTGGCATTGCAGAGGACATGCAAAAGAAAGTATTTGAACCCTATTATCAAATCGGAAATAAAAATATCAATCTTCAGGGTATGGGACTTGGCTTACCAATAGTAAAGAAAGTAGTTGAAGGTATTGGCGGCACTATAGTTATTGAGAGTAATCCTGCTAAAATGCGCGGCACAAAAGTTATCATCAAGTTTCCCAGGTACAAGCCAATTGAAAAAGACGAACCTATAAAAGATGTAGATAAATTAAATAAGCTCAACTATATTTTCAACTATGATGTGGTGAGTGATAGTGATTATGATTCACAAAAAGAACAATATTGCTGGTAGAAGATAACTTAGCCATGATTAATTTTCTCTTCAACAAACTCCGGGCTAGTTACAATGTATTTGGGGCTTCTAACGGATCTGAAGCGTTAAAAAGCTATTTGGAATGCGAATGATACCAGATTTGATCATCTCTGATGTCATGATGGATAAAATGGATGGCTATGCATTAGCAAAAGCTCTTTCAAATCAAGATAAATATAATCATATACCCATTATACTTTTAACCGCCAAATCTACACCCACTGACCGATTAAAGGGACTGAGACTTGGAGCGATAGACTTCATTTCAAAGCCTTTTTCATTTGAAGAATTAAGTCAAAAATAGAAACGATACTCGATAACATTTCAAGACAGCAAAAAGCCATAATCCAAACATCTATTGCAACGTTCAAGACAGGCATGAACGGGTGGCTCACGAAAGTACTCAACCTTTGGAAGCAAATTTTGAACGGAATAGCAAATTATTTCGCTTAACAGCCCGGGAGACGGAAATAACTCGCCTCCTTATAAAAGGTAAAACCTATAAAGCAATAGCAAAAGCATTGTTTATTTCCGAAAAAACAGTAACCAAACACATACAAAACATTTTTGCAAAAGCGGATGTGTCTAATAAAGTCGAACTTATAAACAAGCTGACCAAATAGCTTACAAGTGCCTGATTTACTACTAATTGAGTACGAAAATACTAGTAATACCGTATAGGTTAACGTGGGAAGCGCATCTACCTTTGCTAAAGGCGAATTGTCGCGAAAAACTAAAGTAAAGGTTATGTGTGAAGGCTATGTATTGGAATGGCTGGATACTTTGGTTACCGTTACACTTAATCCGGTGAAAACCAAAATAAATATTGCTATAACGGATGATATAGCAAAAATCCAGGATCAGGTAATCTTGCAAAAGACAAGGTTCAATCTGCTATTAAGGCAACGGTATTCAGCCTTGATGATGAAGATAAAATCAAAAGCCTAATAAAAAATATCATTCAAGCCTGGTCACTTTACTAGATCAAGCATTAGAGGACCAAGCTCTTGTTTCGGATAAAAGTTCTATAAAGCCAGTATTAAGTACAATCATTTCCTGTCTTGACGAACTGCTCTTGTTAATTGAGCATAGATTCACAAGTTACCTAAGCGTTGAAGAAAGAATACCAGCTACATATCTTGCCGTTATAAAAAAGGAAACGAAAAAGCGTTTATACGCAATTGATAAAACCCTACAAGATTACCAAGCTTATCTGCCAACTTTCAAAATTTTGAAGCAAGAATTGGAAAGGTTTTTAAGTCAACCTACTAAAAGGCATACATATATCTTTCAGGAAATATTGTATGTTAAAGATCTGTGTTTAGAATTAGAACACTTTGAGCCTGCAGACGAAACTTCGATTTACACGAGACTTGATGAATTGCTAATCAATATGAATTTCAATAGCAAAGTTTACATATATGCGCTGACACAAAAATTAGCAGCCAATATTAACGAGCTTACACAGACAAGCGAAAAGATGGACAGACTGCTTTTTTATTTTAAACTGTTCAAACAGTATCATAAAAAGCCGGAGATAGCTTTTAACCGGAAGGATATCGACCTGCACAAACAGATCTCTAACTGGTTCACTCAGGAAATATTTTATCTTGAGAAGCAGATACATTACTCCATATTACCAATTAAAGGAACAACGCCCCAAAAGAAGTTGACAAAAAGGAAAAACATAAACTACTGTCAATTCTTTCCGTCGATCAAATGGCACTTGTGTTAAGGGCAGCAGATGATTTAAAAATAGTTATGGCACGTTCTCTGAATAGCGTATTTAAAAATATTGTTCCTTACCTATCTACCCAATACCAAGAGGATATATCCTACGACAGTATGAGAAGTAAATCGTATGCTGCTGAATCAAGAGACAAAGAGATCGTAATTGAAACCCTTAAGCAGATTATAAAAAGATAGGCGAATATTGAAATTTTCGAATAAAACAAATTGGGAAAACGTTATCTACGTAAAAAAAAGCGCCATATATGTAAATATCTTTACAGTAACATGCTATTCTAATAGTTTAGGTATTATCAGAATTCACAAGACCAACTTCTAAGCATGATTAAAAGCTATTTCAAAACAGCGTGGCGGAACTTGAAAAGAAGCCGTGTTTATTCTTTTGTCAATATCGCTGGATTGTCACTTGGAATGGCAGCGAGCATATTTATACTTCAATACGTAAATTTTGAACTTAGCTACGACACTTTCAATGTAAATAAGAAGAGAGATCTATCGGGTAGTAAATGATAGGTTTCAAGAGGGAAGATTAGTGCAGCATAGCACTCAGACTTATTCCGGCGTGGGTAGGGCCTTGAAAGAAGATTATCCTGAAGTAGAAAATTATGCCCGTGTAGCTACACTTTCTCCGCGCATCCTGATAACGGACAACAAGAAAAGCACTTTTGACGGGATGGCTGTAGATGGGTCGTTTTTTTCTATGTTTACTTATCCTTTAAAATCCGGCGATAAAGAACATGCATTAAATGAACCAGCCAGTATCGTACTTTCTGAAAATGCGGCTCTAAAAATGTTCGGCGATAGCAGTAATAACTATTCTTCTGTACTTGGGAAGTTAATCCAGATGGAACGCAATCCGGTTCCCTACAAGGTCACCGCTGTTTATGCGAATGTTCCGGCAAACTCGCACCTGCAATTTGATTTTCTCGTTCCTTATTTTTCATTATATACTGGTGGAAACAAATTTTGGAAACAGTCCGAATACAGTTTCACAGAATCCTATTTTTTTCATTATATCCAGTTAAAGCCAGGCACAAACCATAAGTCGTTTGAGCAGAAGTTACCTGAATTTAGTACTCGCCATTTCAAAGGGAATACTGTGTCTGGAAGTATAGAACAGTTCTCCCTTCAGCCACTTCTGAAAGCGCATTTATATTCGGATTATCAGTCTGATATTGCGAGAACCGGAAACGCCACAACTGTATGGGGTGCACTTATCAGCGCAATCCTGATTATTATGATAGCATGGATAAATTATGTGAACCTGGCTACAGCGAGCCATGCAGCGAGCTAAAGAGGTTGGGGTCAGAAAGTCATCAGGTGCTACGAAAAATCAGCTTATTATTCAATTCTTCAGTGAATCGCTTATAGCAAACATTTTCTCAGTTTGCGTAGCATTGATACTTGTCGAATTGCTTCAAAGCCGGTTTAATCAGCTTGTTAATCAGGAATTGTCTCTGAGTAATTTATTTCAGTATGGTATATACGGAAGATCCGTTGTTATCGCTTTTGCCTTGTTATGTATATCCGGTATCCTCGTTTCAGGGCTTTACCCTGCCAAAATGCTTTCATCTTTTGATCCTATTATAGTACTGAAAGGAAAATTCATTTCTTCTCCCAGCGGTATCAGGCTTAGGAAAATGCTTGTAGTGGGACAATTTGCTATAACGATAGCACTTTTAATCGGGACAATAGTCGTATATCAACAGCTAAAATATGTAAGCAATAAAGATCTCGGGATGGATCTTTCTCAGATTGTTACAATTAATCCGCCCGATTTATACGATGCAGATTCAACGTTTATTTTAAAAGAACGAAGTTTTAAGGAGGAATTAAGAAGACTTCCGCAAGTAATCAACGCAGCTAATTCGGGTCGGGTTCCCGGAAGTGATCTGCACAAATCGTTTGATGTTTATAGGTCGGAAGTGAGTTCCTCTAATCGCGTGGCGTTAAACAATATGAGCGTAAGTGAAGAGTTTATAGAGCTATATGGAATCAAGCTTTTGCAAGGAAGGAACTTTGTCCCAACTGACTATAGTTTTGACCTAACACAAGCATCGAACGTTCTATTAAACCAATCTGCCGTTCAGGCACTTGGTTTTAGTTCCGAGCAGGAAGCTGTAGGCAAAACACTCATGATTTTTGAAAGCCGATACACTGTGATAGGTGTTGTAAAAAACTTTCATCAAAAATCTCTTCATTCACCTCTTGAACCGATTATACTCATGGCCAATTATAGTCCACATAATCCTATATCGGTAAAAATAAAAGCAGGGGACGTTGCAAATACCATTGCCGCGATAAAAAAACATATGATAGCTTCTTTCCGGGAAATGTTTTCACTTATCAATTTATGGATGAAACTTTTTCGCAGCAATACAACAGAGATAAATTGGCGGGAAGTGTGTTTGCTATTTTTTCAGGGATCGCTATAACGATAGCTTCATTAGGATTACTGGGATTGTCATTATTGGCGACCACTCAGCGACGTAAGGAGATTAGCATACGCAAAGTCCTTGGTGCTTCTACTGGAAGAATTATAATGCTGCTCACAGGAGATTTTTTGAAATTAATCGTAATAGCTTTCGTTATTGCAACGCCTCTTTCAGCTTTAATCATGCACCGCTGGCTAAATAATTTTGCCTATAGGATAGAACTTGATGCCAAAGTCTTTATTACAGGGGATTACTTGCCGTCATCATTGCTTTGGTAACCATCAGCCTTCAAACAGCAAGGGCTGCTTTGGCAAATCCGGCTAAGAACTTGAGGAGTGAATAACTCTGCAATGTCGTCAGCATCGGAATAGGATTTACTACCGCTTATCCAGTTTCCAGCCAGTATCAAAGTGAGAAAGAGTTGCACGTTCAACTTTCTTTTCGGAAAGGTCACGTTTCATCAGCTTGGCAAACGGTGTGATGTTCTTATAGGCAATAGTATATTCTACGGTAGCATTTTTGTTGTCTTCTTGTAACTGAATGCCCGTAACTTCTACTAAGTCAATATCTGCCACCTTCACGACCTGTACATTATCATACTTCTCATCTATGCGAATAAGGTAAGGCTTTGACTTCTCAGTAAAATGGACAATAGGTTGTCCCGCATCTTTCAGCTTCTGCGTTTTATCTATAGTTACCAATCCTTCCGCCTCCAGCCCTGCGTCCAATATCTTCCTGGCACTCGCCGGATCACTCACATTAACTTCATACTCGTACACCTTCGGGTAATTCTTTTCAGCGCGTATAACCGATGCGGCTTCCTCCTTTTCCAGCTTTGTCTGGCTGCAAGATACCATGAGTAAAATGGCAAATCCTAATACACTTACTGTTTTCATAACGATGCTTTTTAGCTATTCAACAATAATGGTCAACTAATTTCCTACTACTAATTTAAAAAAATAATTGGTTCTCAGCCTCTGGAATAGCTGATAATCATCGGGGTACAAGGGTACAACTTTCAATGCAAGAAATGTTGGACTTGAAACGCCTTGCTCGTCTTCGTTTTTTTGCTATCAGAAACAACAGAATACAACGGCTTTCTAAGTCGGGATGAAAAGTGTAAACGAAAAAAGCAAGCGTATGTTAAAAAACATTTCATGGTCAGACTACATCATTGCAGTCGCCATACTATTAGCCATCTATTACCTCTTTGTAGGTATGAAGTATTTCTCAGGTGAGATTAAGGATCTACTATCCCGGAAAAGAAAACTGAAGTTCAGAGCAGCCGTCCCTAACGATCATGCTGCATACAATCCCGACAATGAGGAAAGCCTTCAGGAAACCAGTGGTTTTGAGAAAACTACCGATGATGAATTTTCAGAAGTGGAGCATCTTATCGAGCGCTTGAAAGCAGTAATAGCTGATGCCTCCCGTAGAAAACTCATTCCCCAGGAATTTAAGCAATATCTCAGCATGGTGCTGAAAGAATATCCTTCTGTAAGATACTCTCCCCTTCGTTCATCTATCAATGAACTGATCGTATCTGAGTGTCAAAAATATGGTGCTGTTACACTTAACGAGGATGAAGTGGAACTGTTGTGGAAAGAAGCAGTGTAGCAGACCTAATGGAGTGCGCTTCCCTGTCCTTCCCGGTGCGTAAGGGCAAAGTGTGGTAGGAATAAGCGGGATATGTGACGGTGAGGCCACTCCATTTCTTTCGAGTTGATTTCAAATTTTAATAAACGTGTGTTATGGAAATGTGCAGCAGGAAAACAAAACGAATAACCGAAAAAAAGGTTATAACGATCTGTGCCGCTCTGGCACTATTAGCTATCCATTATGGGGCATTTGCTCAGGATGGCATACAGGGTATCAACGAAGCCAACACTAAGGTGCGAAGCTATTTTGCAGCAGGTACAAACCTGATGTATGCGGTGGGCGCATTGCTTGGTTTGATTGGCGCAGTTAAAGTTTATCAGAAATGGAATGCAGGTGACCAGGACACCGGAAAGGCAGCAGCCTGGTTCGGCAGTTGCATTTTTCTGGTGGTGGTAGCCACAGTTATTCAATCCTTCTTTGGAGTTTAAAAATTCAGGACGTATGCAAAGTAAGCTAACGGAAAAGTTGTGGGCGTATATCGTCCACAACAATCCTGACCTGATGCTCAGCTTGCAGGAGGACTATTCTGTTACACGCTATCTGGAAGAAAAGGTAGCTGCGGTGATGCCAATGGCAGAGCAGTTTTTAATCGAAGAAAAGCCGCAATACATTATTGAAGAATTGTGCCTGCAAGCTATGACGGACGATTTAAAGCCGTCCCGCTATCAATATATCCGCTTAGTTATCGAAGAAGAATTTAATGGCGACTACATGCGGATGAAGGAAAACGGAACACTCACCTATGAAGTAGTGAACCTCATTGAAGCCTGCAAAAGCATCTTCAGTGATTTTGATTTTAACAGTGAAAATGAAGCAAACAGGCATTTGAGATATGCCATCATCGGACAGGTGCATGATTATCTCGCCTAAGCCAAAAGAAAAGTGAAGAAAGAAAATGTGTGATTATGGCTTACAATGTTTCTCAAAAGCTGCAAAATAATCTTGATGCTATCCGAATAGCGTTGGATTATCAGAACGGTCGCCCGCTTACTGCGGAGGATGTCGCCAGCCTGAAAAAATACGCAGGTTTTGGCGGCATCAAGGCCGTTTTATATCCTTACGGTACGCCGGAGGAATGGCAGGCTAATGGGGCTACCAAAGAAGACCTGAAGCACCACCAGGGTATAACGCAATTACACGAGCTGCTCAGGGAAAACTATGATGATGCAGCCTATAAAGAAATTATCGCTTCATTACGGCACAGTGTTCTCACCGCCTTCTATACACCAGAGGTCGTACCCCAAACACTGTATAGTGTACTTGAAGCAAGAGGTATACAGCCTAAAAGGCTATATGAGCCTTCTGCCGGTTCGGGCGTATTTATCAGTGAGGCCGTTACAGCCTTTCCTAACCTGGAACAGATCACCGCGGTGGAAAAAGACAGGCTTACCGGGTGGTGCTTTCTGCCGTTAACAGTACCCTCCCTGTTAAAACGGCTACCCATATCACGGGGTTTGAAGAAGCACCGGTTAGAGATAATGGCAGCTATGACCTCGTAGTAAGCAATATTCCCTTCGGAAACTTCTCGGTATATGACGAAGCATTTCCAGACAAGGAGATATCTGGCAAAATTCATAATTACTTTTTTGCTAAAGGTCTGGATAAACTGGCCGAAGGCGGTCTTATGGCATTCATTACAACAGATGCTTTTTTGAACAGCCCTTCTAACCATGCGGCACGGGAATACTTGTTTGAGCGAGCAAACTTCGTGGGTCTAGCTGTAATGCCGGACAACCTGATGAAAGATACAGGTAATACAGAAGCGCCTAATCACCTGTTGATCGTTCAAAAAAATACAGCAAAGGAAAAGATAAGCTGGGAAGAGGACTGGCTGAATGAAGTACGTGAGAGGGAGAATGAGTTTGGCCGTTTTCCTTATAACTATTTCATCTCTACGCACGATCATGATGTTGTCATGGGCAATGTGCGTAAGCCTGAAAAAAACCAATACGGCAGGGCTTCAGAAGTGGTATGGCAGGATGGTAATATCAACCAGATAAGAGAAGCCCTTTATGCCAGTCTTACCCATCAATTCCAAAATCGCTTCAATACCGAACTGTTTGAGAAAGCGCAAACACTCGCCTTACCGGTTTCGGAGAGCGAAGGCAAAAAACTGACTTACCTGCCGATGCCCGAGAGCAAGGCAGAAGTTCCATCAGTGCAATTAGGGTTATTTGATACCGCACCGGCAGAACAGATCAACCGGGCGATGGCTTATATCAATCCGCTTGATGAAACCATCGTACAAAAACAACGGCCCGTATTGTTGGTACAATCCGTACCACTGATAAGCCGAGCCACGAAAATGTGGTATTGCTTACCGCAAAGCAGCACAAAAGCAATCGCTTTTTATATAAGCTCTATTCCAACGTCAAAGAAGTAAATCAACTGTCTGTAAACTGGATGGATGCCCGCTTGTTGGGGCATGAGCTTACAGGTATTTCCAATTACCTTAAACAGTTTGATCACAGTTTCAAATATGAAGGCGATCAAACATTGGAAGGTTTTTTCCGCTTTGAGCAAAAAACACCACTTCCTTTTATTGGCCTCAAATCTTATTACCAGGAAGGAACATTGGTGGTGCATATGGGAAGCGTCGGAACTATAGGTAGTCCCGATCCCGAATATAAACAGGCAGTTTTCCAGCCTCTCGGTCTTCAGGGTAATATTCGCTTCTATGAAAGTTACACCGCATTACGTGACGCTTATCTCGAATTATCCGGTAAGGAAGTATCAGGCGAAACCATCACCGATGTTGACAGGGACAGCCTTAACACTACTTATGAAAAGTTTATTGCCGAATACGGGCTGTTAAATGGTCCCGATAATCGCAGGCGCATTCTTGAAGATACCGCCTTTGGCGTTATTACGCTTTCTTCTCTCGAACGCAGGGATGGCGAAAGGTTTGTAAAAGCCGACATCCTTACTCATGCTATCCATCATGTGAAAGAACGGTTCATCACTGATGATCCTATTGAAGCCCTGGCACACAGCCTTAACGATACAGGCAAGGTAGATGTAGGGTTTATCAGCGCCGCAATGGGGCTGGAAGAAAACGAGGTAATCGGTCGCCTGGGCAACCATGTGTACCTGAATCCTGCCAGCAACGAATGGGAAACTGCCGATCAATATTTAAGCGGTAATGTGGTAGAAAAATTAAGACAGGCAGAACATCTGTCCAATGAGTTTCCTGAGAATCCGCAATATAAACGAAGTGCTGAGGCCATATTAAAGGTGCAGCCGGAGCGTATTCCATTTGAACTACTGGATTTCAATTTGGGTGAACGCTGGATACCTACATCTTACTATGAGCGTTTCGCAACAGCCCTGTTTGAGCAGGACGCTACCATCAATTATTTCGCTTCACTGGATGCTTTCAAGGTAAGCACCGGAATGAACATCAAAGTATCGAGGGAATTTGCTGTTACACCTAAAAGCGGTCGCACTACTTATGGCTACACCCTGATGGAACATGCGCTGGAGAACACTACTCCTTTCTTTACTTATGAAGTAAAGGGGCCAAACAATACAACTATCAGGTTGCCGGATAGTGAAGCCATACAATTGGCTCACCAAAAGATTGAGCAGATCCGAAGCGGTTTTATTAACTGGCTGAATGAACTGCCCGATACAGAAAAAAAAAGCACTTAGAGAACCTGTACAACGATACATTCAACTGCTATGTACTACGGGAGTTTGACGGCACACACCTGAATTTTCCCGGACTTGACAAAAGGCTTTGGGCATTGAAGACCTGTACAGCAGTCAGAAGAATGCAGCATGGCGCATCATACAGAACAGGGGTGCTTTAGTTGACCACGAAGTAGGGTTAGGTAAAACCCTTACCATGATCGTTTCCGCTCAGGAAATGAAACGTTTGGGCATTGTACATAAACCCATGATCGTTGCATTGAAGGCCAACGTGAACCAGATTGCTGAAACGTATAAGAAAGCCTATCCCAAAGCACGCATATTGTTTCCCGGACAAAATGATTTTACCCCGGCACAGCGGCTACGTCTCTTTCATGAAATAAAAAATAACAATTGGGATTGTATCATTCTTACACATGACCAATTCGGAAAAATACCACAGTCACCAGAGATACAAAAAGAAATATTTCAGGCAGAGCTGGACAATGTAGAACGTGACCTGAAACGGTCAAAGAGCTTGGCGGTGAAATCTCTAAGAAAATGCTGAAAGGCTTGGAGATACGCAAGAATAACCTGGAAGGAAAACTGAAGGGAGTGGTTAAAGACATTGAAGAAAAGAAAGATGCAGGTATCAATTTCAGGGATATGGGTATTGATCACCTCTTTGTGGATGAATCCCATAAGTATAAAAATCTCACGTTTACAACCCGTCACAACCGGGTTGCAGGCTTAGGCAATATGGAAGGCAGCCAGAAGGCACTTAACATGCTGTTTGCCGTCCGTGAGTTGCAGAGCCGGTTTAACAGTGACCTGTGCGTAACCTTCCTTTCTGGCACACCCATATCTAACAGCCTTACCGAAATGTATCTGCTGTTCAAGTACCTGCGTCCGAAAGAAATGGAGCGTCAGCATATTGAAAATTTTGACGGTTGGGCAGCCGTATTCGCACGTAAGACAACAGATTTTGAATTTTCAGTTACCAATGAAATCATCGCTAAAGAACGCTTCAGGCATTTTATCAAAGTGCCGGAATTGGCTTTATTCTACAATGAAATTACCGACTACAAGACGGCAAAGCATATTAGCCTTGACAAGCCTGATTTGAATGAAACGCTAATGAACATAAAACCAACGCCTGAACAAGTCGAGTTCATCAAAAACCTGATGCAATTTGCTAAAACGGGCAATGGTGAACTGATTGGACGTGCCAGGCTAACGCCTGAAGAAGATAAAGGCCGGATGCTGATTGCCACCAACTATGCAAAAAAGATGGCTGCAGATATGCGACTGATCAGCGAAAGGAAGTACACCGACCACCCTGATAACAAGGTAAACGTCAGCGCCCGAAAGATTGCGGAAATCTATAAGGAAAGTATGCAGCATAAGGGTACGCAGATCGTGTTCTCCGATATTGGCACGCCTAAACCAAACGAGTTCAACATCTACGATGCACTTAAAGAAAAACTGGTGAGGGACTTTAGCATTCCTGAACGTGAGATCACATTCATACACGACTGGACAGATACTAAAAAGCCCGAATTGTTCCGAAAAATGAACCGGGGTGAAATACGCATTTTATTAGGCAGTACCGAAAAGGCCGGAACTGGCTTGAACGTTCAGCAACGTGTAGTGGCAATGCACCATCTGGATATTCCCTGAAACCTTCTGAGTTGGAGCAACGCAATGGTCGTGGCGCACGCCAGGGCAACCTGATTGCTAAAGAGCATTATGAAAAAAGGTTCGGAACTATGTATATGCCGTAGAGCAGTCGCTTGATAATTACAAATTCAATCTCCTGAAAAATAAACAGACGTTCATTTCGCAAATGAAAAACTGTGAGCTGAACGTCCGCACCATTGATGAAGGCGCCATTGATGAAAAGAGCGGGATGAATTTCTCCGAATACATCGCTATTCTTTCCGGTGATACATCGCTGTTGGAAAAATCAAAGCTGGAAAAGAAAATAGCGGTGATGGAAAGCCTGAAGGTTTCTCATTTCAGGAAGTGTCCGTAACAAATACCAGTTGGAGAGCCTGCAAAACGAGCAGGCTTCAACTGTCAAAACACTGGACAAGCTGAGGGCAGATGAAACGGCGTATAAAAGTGCCCTTCAACTGGATAAGGACGGCGTGAAAGTCAATCTGATTAAACTGGATAACATCAGCTCATCAGATATCGAAGCAATCGGCAAACAAATCATTAAGTTGTACCAGGACTGGAAACCTACGGCTACAGGTGAGCATACTGCACAGGTGGGTACATTATACGGCTTCAACCTATATATACGCAGGCAACAGGAAGCCTACGAAGAAAACGGCGTTTTTGAGTACCGTTACTCTAATAGCTTCTATGCCCAACGGGACAACGAGGGTATTAAATACACCTATAACAATGGCCTTCCAAATACAGATAATCCTAAGCTGGCCGCAAGACATTTCCTTAATGCCATTGACCGCGTGGAAAGCCTGAAAGATAAATACGAACATACATTGGCTGATCTGACAACAGCTATACCGAAACTGGAACAGCTTACTACGAAGCCTTTTTTACAGGAGGCAGAATTATCACAAATGAAAAACGAACTGGCTAATCTGGAAAGGCAGATAGCCATTAAAATACAGGAGAACCAACTGAAGCAGCAACAGGTAGCAGAAAACCATCCTGACGAAGTGCCTGAAGTACCTGTCATTCATCTTAACGAAAAAATCAATGGACCAACTGTTCCGAAGGAAGTAATACTTGCCACACAACAAATGGCAGAACGTCCGCGAAGCAGAATGAGATTATAAACCAATTAAAGGAAATAGTTATGGCAAATAGTGTGTATCAGATCAACAAAGGAATTAACCAAAGTATAGAGTTCAAGGGTTTGAAAGCGCAATATATATGGTATTTGGGCGGCGGTGTCGTTGCGCTGCTTATCGTCTTTGCGGTAATGTATATCATCGGCCTGTCTACATATCTGTGTATCGGCCTTATTCTATCCGCAGGGGCATTCCTTGTCATGAAGATTTATGCCATGAGCAATAAGTATGGAGAGTATGGCCTGATGAAAGCCCTTGCCCGTAAGCAGGTCCCGAAACTCATCAAATCGCGTAGCAGAAAAATTTTTAGAGGAACTAAAGAAAAATAATCATGAAAAGAGAATTACCGGTGTATAGCATCGAAGGGATCGACTTTGTGGTTGATGTAGCTCACCTACAGCTTAGTGAAAAGGCAAACCCGGAGAACGTAATACCTCTGTCGGACATGAGGGATGTAGGTGATGGATATGTATTTGACTATAGCCCTAAAGAAAAGAACATACCAATGCTGTTCAGTGATGATACGGATGTAAGAACAGTTAAAATACCTGAGCTGGTACAGCTTGACCCTGTTGGAATGTCGGAAAAATATGGCTGTTCCATTCACGAGATACAGGGCAAAACAGACTTTTCATTAATGGTAGATCAGCAAGCTCTCGGAAGAAGATTAATGGGACAGCTACCGACGGTAGATATTGCCGGTCATACCTTCTTTGTTGATATCCGTATGGACATGCTTCGCCCTAAAGACGATTTTCTTTCCAAAGGAATTGTATTCAGCCAGATTGATCATTTCTATGATGATGACCGGAAAGTTTATGCCATTCCTTACAATCCAAAGAAGCATGAATTTCAGGATCTGGACTACGATAACATTACATCTGTTCCCAAAGACCTTATCGTTGTTTCGTTCCCTCATGAAAGCGTGTTAGACCCCAGGATATACAACCGGAAGGGCGGGTGGGATGAAACATACGGATTAAAAGAAACCAATGTGAAATCTCATTTTGAGGCAAAGGTGGTGGACTGGAAGGAAACCGGCATCGAAGCAACGATACAGGAAAATATCAATAAGCAGCATAAACAACAAAAGCTGCCTAAACAGACCGATAAAGAACAAAAGGCTGGCAAGCGGCAACGCAGAGGGCCAAAGCTATAATGCTGCCACGATGCAGTAAGTGAGAACAGGTAAATAAAGTGAGATGGAAAAAGTGTTGGATGATATATTACCGATAATGGATGTGGAGCATGACTGCATCCTGAGTAAGCAAGGCGATGTAACAGTCGTTTTCAAGGCAGACCTGCCGGAAATATTTACCCTTTCCGATCAGGAATATGAAGCCTTTCACCAAGCTTGGATAAAAGCGATTAAGCTGCTTCCCAAATTCAGTGTATTCCATAAACAGGATTGGTTTCTGGAAAGCAGCCATAAACCCGACTTCACAAAAGAAGATACCAGCTTTCTCAGCAGGGCCAGCGAACGGTTCTTTAATGAACGTCCGTTTCTCGCTCATACTTGCTACATCATGCTTACCAAAAAGCCGGAAGGCCGGAAAACAGCCAGCTCGATGTTTTCAAGTCTCTTGCGGAAATCAATAGTGCCGGAAGAAACATTAAGGCCGCAGATGCTACAGGACTTCCTTGATAGTACGGGCCAGTTCAAGCGCATCATGGAGGATAGCGGGTTTGTGAAGCTGACCAGATTAAGAGAAAAGGAGCTGCGCAGCCATAGCCGCAAAATGGGATTGGTAGAACAGTATTGTTACCTGTCCGAGCAAAATGATAGCTTCCTGATGGGTGATATCGTTTTTGACGAAGCGATGCGTGTTGGCGATAAATATTGCCAGCTATATACGCTGGGCGATGCCGTGGACCTTCCGGCATTATGCGGCAGCCGTATCAACTACGATAAATACAGTACAGACAAAACGAAATTCAGTGTTGGCTTTGCTTCTACATTGGGTCAGCTATTGCCTTGCAATCACATCTACAATCAATACATATTTATTGAAGATGCTCAGAAAACCATCCAGAAGCTGGAGAGTAAAAGGCTAAGGCTGCAATCCCTTTCCGCATACAGCAGGGAGAATTTAATTGCAAGGGATGCTACCAATGATTTTCTGAACGAAGCTATCAGCCAGCAAAGGCTGCCGGTTAAGGCGCATTTCAATGTGCTTGTGTGGACAGACAACAAAGAAGAACTGAAAGACCTGAAGAATATGGTCTCCTCTGCACTGGCACAGATGGATGCAGTTGCCAAACAGGAAACCATTGGCGCTCCGCAGATATTCTGGGCAGGCATTCCGGGAATGCCGCAGACTTCCCGATGAATGATACGTTTGATACGTTTGCGGAACAGGAACTTGTTTCCTAAATCTTGAAACCGGCTACCGTTCCTCTTTAAGTCCGGTAGGCATACGCATGGGCGACCGGCTTACAGGCAAGCCCGTTCATGTGGACATCAGCGATGAGCCTATGAAAATGGGCATCTGCACAAACAGGAACAAATTTATTCTTGGGCCTTCCGGTAGCGGAAAATCATTTTTCACCAACCACATGGTGCGCAGCTATTATGAGCAGGGTACGCATATCGTGCTGGTGGATGTGGGGCATAGCTATAAAGGGCTTTGTGATATGGTGAAGGGCTATTACTTTACTTACAGCGAAGACAATCCCATCCGCTTCAATCCCTTTTACATAGGCGAAGGCGATAGCCTGGATACCGAAAAGAAAGAAAGTATCAAAACACTGCTGCTGGCATTGTGGAAGAAAGACGATGAGGCATTCAAGCGGAGCGAATATGTTGCCCTGTCCAATGCCATTGGTGGTTATTACAGTTATCTGGAAAAGAATACGACTGTGTTTCCCTGCTTCAACAGCTTCTATGCTTTTCTGCGGGATGAATATACGCAAGTGCTGGAGGGAGACAGGGTAAAAGAAAAAGATTTCGATATAGACAACTTTCTCTATGTGCTACGTCCATACTATGAAGGCGGCGAATTCGATTACCTCCTGAACGCTACTGAAAACCTGAATTTGTTACAGGAAAGATTTATCGTGTTTGAACTGGACAACATTAAGGATCACCCTATCCTGTTTCCGGTAGTGACCATTATCATCATGGAGGTCTTCATCAACAAAATGCGGAAGATGAAAGGCATCCGCAAAATGATATTGATAGAAGAAGCCTGGAAAGCCTTAATGAAAGAAGGCTTTGCCGAATACATCAAATACCTGTTCAAAACAGTCCGCAAATTCTTCGGTGAAGCAATCGTAGTAACGCAGGAAGTGGAAGACATCATTTCTTCTCCGGTGGTAAAGCAAGCTATTATCAATAATAGTGATTGCAAAATCCTACTTGACCAAAGTAAGTATCAGAACAAATTTGATCAGATACAGGAACTATTAGGGCTGACAGAAAAGGAAAAAGCACTGGTACTCTCAATAAATCCAATGATCCAGCTAAGAAATATAAAGAGGTATTTATCAGCCTGGGAGGTATGCTCAGCAAAGTATACCGTACCGAAGTAAGCCTTGAAGAATATCTCGCATACACGACCGAACAAACCGAGAAGGTAAAGCTGATGGAGTACGCCGCAAAATTTGATGGAGACATACGAAAAGGGATTGCAGCAATGGCAGAAGACATTAGGAATAAAAGTTAAAAAAATATCCGATGAAACTGAAAAAACTAATACAGGATCTGTGCTGCGCAATTAAGGTAATTATGCACTTCGGCAGGGAGCACCATGCCACCATTTCTATGATGCCGGGTATCTATGGAAAACAACCATTGCACAATGATCGGATTGCAGGAGCAGATACGATGCTAAGTATAACATCCTGTGGCAGCTTTTATAAAATCACACGTACCGATTATATCAGCAATATACCTGAGAACGAAGAAACGTGGCTTGCCACCTACGGGTGGCATACTAACGGTCATCTCATTGAAATAGGCGGTGATCGGTACTGCATTTTCGACACGGCTTCAAAATCCCTGTACCTCGAAACCCTGACGGAGCAGGGAAAAACTACAATTGAACTATTTACAAAAATATATAGCACATGAAAAAGATATGGTTCATAACAATGTTGGCTACTACGCTCCTGGTAGTAGCTCCTACACAACAAAAGCCACGCAGTGGTATGGGTGGTGGTAAAAGCCGCTGTTAAAAAAGTGATTAAGGCAATAGACCTGCAAATTCAACGATTGCAGAATAAAACTATCTGGTTGCAAAATGCGCAGAAGACCTTAGAAAACACATTATCCAAATTGAAATTGGATGAGATTTCTGATTGGACAGAAAAGCAAAAAGAGCAGTACCGGAAGTACTACGAGGAACTGGCCAAGGTTAAAGCCATTATCTCCTATTACCAGCGTATAAGGGATATTACAAAAAGCAGTTGCGCCTTGTGGATGAATACAACAGGGCGTGGTCACTGATCCGGCGGGATAGTCACTTTACGGCAGAAGAAATTTTGTACATGGAAAAAGTCTATTCGGGTATACTGGATGAAAGCCTGAAGAATATTGACCAGATCAATGTCATTATTAAATCCTTCACCACAAAGATGAGTGATGCCAAAAGGCTGGAGTTGATCAACAATGCAGCGGATCAGATAGATGCCAACTACTCGGATCTGATTCAGTTCAACAGGCAAAACACATTATTGAGCCTGCAACGTGCTAAAACAGAAATAGAGGTGCAAGCGGTAAAAAATTATATGGACTTCCTTAAATCAACCTGTATGAAAAAGACACTATTGCTTTTGTTGCTGTTCATTTCAGTAGCGGGCAGTCTTAAAGCACAAACCTTTGCAGAATGGTTTCAGCAAAAAAGACACAAAAAAATACCTGCTCCAACAGATTGCGGCGCTTCAGGTGTATATCGGCTATGCCAAGAAGGGCTACAATATTGCCAAAGAAGGACTGAACACTATCGGCGGCTTCACCAGGGGAGAATTTAACTTGCATACCGATTACTTCAATTCTTTAAAGTCGGTCAACCCGGAGGTTAAGAGGTATGTAAAAGTGGCCGAGATAATCGCCCTACAGATAAAGATTGTTCAGAACTATAACCGAACATACCGCCAGCTTCATAACAGTGATGCTTTTTCGGGCGAAGAACTCTCCTATGTCGGCAGGGTCTTTAGCAGGCTGCTCAATGATTGTGATAAAACGCTGGACGAGCTGATAGCGATTACTACTGATGGGAAGCTGGAAATGAAAGATGATGAACGCATGGCAAGGATTGACAGGCTGTATCTGGATATGCAGGACAAGTTCACCTTCTCCCAAACTTTCTCCAATGATGCCCGATCCCTTGGCGCCTCAAGATTAAAAGAAAAATCAGATGTACAAACCAGCCGTGTATTACAGGGCATTAAAAACGAATAACAATGAAAAGGATAATCGTAATTATATCGCTTTCAATCCTGGGTTTGCTACCCGCTTTTCGCGCATCTGCCCAAGCGGATGAGATAGCACAATTAGTCCTAAATATCGAGAAGCTGGCGCAGTTCAAGCAGATATTAAGTGATATGAAAAAGGCTACGAAATTCTTAGCGGTGGCTATAATACAATCAAGAACATATCAGAAGGCAACTTTAGTTTACACAAAGCATTTCTTGACGGCTTGATGGAAGTAAGCCCGACTGTACGCAACTACCGGCGCGTAGCAGATATTACCAATTACCAGATCACCTTGGTGAAGGAATACCGTAAAGCTTATGATCGTTTCAGGCGGGATAACAATTTCAATCCCGACGAGCTGGCGTATCTGGGACGCGTATATGATAATCTGTTTAAGGAAAGCCTGCGCAATCTGGACGAGTTGCTTACGGTGATCACGGCTGGCAAAGCCCGAATGAGTGATGATGAGCGATTGCAGGCCATTGACAGGATTTATGCCGATATGCAGGATAAATTAATGTTTCTGCGACACTTCAATAATAATACTACAATACTGGCTGTGCAACGGGCGAAGGAGCGCAACGATGCACAGACCATTCGTAAAATATATGGGTTAAACAACTAAATAAACAGATATGGCAAAGTGTAGAAAGGCCGCCTGGCTGGCGGTGGTGGGGTTGATACTGCCTTTTATGAGCCGTGCACAAGGCGTAGCCGATGAAATGAGAGGAATGCACGGTGTATTGGAACAATTGTACGATGAGATGATACCATTGTGCAGCCAGTTGATCGGCGTAGGTCAGGGACTGGCGGGATTTGCTGCCATGTGGTATATCGCATCAAGAGTATGGGGACATTTATCGAGAGCAGAACCTATTGATTTCTATCCGCTGTTCCGTCCATTCGTTATCGGCTTTTGTGTGATGATATTTCCTTCTGTTTTGGGATTGATCAACGGTGTAATGAAACCTACCGTGACAGCCACCGCTGCAATGGTAGAAAATTCAGACAAAGCTATTTCGGTGCTCTTGCAAAAAAGGAAGAAGCCATCAAGAAAACGGATGTGTGGCAAATGTATGTGGGAGAAAGCGGTAGCGGTGACAGGGACAAGTGGTATAAATACACACACGATAATGAGGACCCTTCCGAAGAAGGTTTCTTTGAAGGCATCGGCAACGACATCAAGTTCGCCATGTCCAAAGCCTCTTACAATTTTCGCAATTCGGTAAAGGAATGGATGAGTGAAGTGCTCAGGGTTCTATTTGAAGCGGCATCCCTGTGTATTGATACGCTGCGAACGTTCCAGTTAGTCGTATTAGCGATACTCGGCCCTTTGGTATTTGGCATAGCCGTATTTGATGGTTTTCAGCATACACTTACCGTCTGGATAGCCCGCTATATCAACATCTTTCTATGGTTGCCTGTCGCCAACATCTTTGGAAGCATTATAGGGAAGATACAGGAGAAAATGTTGGAGCTGGATATATCACAAGTGCAGGATTATGGTGATACATTTTTCAGCAGAACCGATGTGGCTTACCTGGTCTTTATGATAATCGGCATAGTAGGATACTTTACTGTGCCCTCCGTAGCGAATTACATTGTTCATGCCGGTGGGGGCGGCGCATTAGGCCAAAAGGTGACAAGCATTTTCAGCAGTTCTTCCAGAACGGTAGTCAATACAGCATCAGCCGGGGCAGGCATGGCTGTAGATGCTATGGGCAGCGCAGCAAACCGTATGTCGCAAAGCATGGCAAGTAGCGGCTCTTCCAATCCTTATTTCGGTGACGGCAGCAGTGGCAAGTCTGGCTATATGAATGACAAGCTAAAAGGCAATTCATAATAATTTAAAGGAGGATATATGTTCAAGAAAATGAAAAATATTGATACAGCTTTCCGGCACATCAGGAGTTTTACCCTGGTTGTGATCATAGGTTGCGTACTGATATGCTGTTTTGCATTATACAAAAGTTTCAGCCTTGTATCACAAATGCAAAGCAAAATATACATTCTTGCTAATGGCAAGGCACTGGAAGCCTATGCATCGGAACGAAAAGACAATATACCTGTCGAAGCAAGAGACCATGTGACCACATTTCACAAGCTATTCTTTACGCTCGATCCTGATGATAAAGCCATCACAGCAAATATTACCAAAGCCTTGTACCTGGCAGACGGAAGTGCCAAACGAGCTTATGATGATCTGAAAGAGAACGGGTACTATGCAGGACTTATATCCGGCAACGTCAATCAAACCATTGTTGTGGATAGCGTGGCAGTAGATATCAATGATTACCCGTACAAATTCCGTTGCTATGCTACGCAAAGCATTATCCGACCGACCAGTATCACTACCCGCAGCCTGGTGACAGATGGCGCATTGCGGAATGTATCACGCAGTGACAATAATCCGCATGGTTTTCTTATTGAACGATGGAGTACGATTGATAACAGGGATCTAAAAACAGTAAGCAGGCGACAATAAAAATTAAGATCATGAAACTATTTCCAAAAAGAAAAAGGACGATGCTGAGCTAAAGCCCAATACGCTTTCCAAAGGAATAAAAGCGGGCTACCAGCGAATACAGGGTGGCTGGGCGAGCTGGATGATGAGGCGAACAGAGAATTTCTCACGGCGTACATGGTTTGTACTGCTTATTCTTTTCGTTCTGTGTACCGGCACATACAGCATTTACCTGGGCGTAAGTGCGTTTACCGGCAAAAAAGCAATTCAATAACCATAACACCCATCAAAAAGCCTAAGCACATAACTGAAACGGAGAAGCAAATGTTGAACCAGCCGAAGTGTCCGAGGCGGAATACAGCCGCATCAAAAGGTTCAGGGTGTATATGGATAGCCTGGCACGAAGTCCTGCGGGCAGAACTCTTTATGACAGCATAATCTACCATCGTCCGGGACTAATGGACAGTGTGCGGTTTATTGAAAATTATTATCAACAATTAAAACAGAAATAAAAATGGAAAAGCAAGTAAAAACTCCGAAGGAGATCAGGCAGCGCAGGTTCTTATTGGTATTACCGATTCTCGCATTGCCCTTTATGACCATGATTTTTTGGGCACTTGGGGGTGGCAGGGTTGAAAAGGTAGAAGCCCAGGCATCTGCAAAGAAGGGATTTAACATTAACCTGCCGGATGCCAATCTCAAAGACGACAAGCCGATGGACAAAATGAGCTACTATAATCAGGCGCAACTGGATTCTATCAAGTTTCAAGAAATGGTAAAAATGATCCCAACTACCGGAACATCATGTCGGAAGACACAGGCAGATATCCTTTAGCCGGTGAGGAAAACTTTGGACTTTCGAATGACAGAAGAGGTCTGAATACTTCTCTTTACGGAAGCGGTGCACAAAATGATCCCAATACCGATAAAATATATCGCAAGCTGGCCGAACTGGACAAAGAAATGAGCAAACCAATTGCCAGCCCTACTCAGGATGATGGTTATGATCCCTATCAGAACACCACTGGCAGAAGTAGAAATAGTAGTCCGGTTAACTCTTCGGATGTGGACAGGCTGGAACAAATGATGAACACAATGAATCAGCACGGCGGTGAAGATCCTGAGTTACAGCAATTGAATGGAATGCTTGATAAGATACTCGATGTACAAAACCCTGAAAGAGTACAGGAGCGGCTAAGACAAACTTCTGAAGCCAACCGGGGACAAGTGTTTGCGGTGTCATCGAAAAAGAAAGACAACAGCATCACGCTGCTTGACACGGAGCATATAGCAGGCAACACGACCAATGGTTTCTATTCACTTACCGGTCTAACAGCTATCGAAGATTCGCAGAATGCTATACAGGCTGTCATTCACGAAACACAAACAATTGTAGATGGCTCAACGGTCAAATTGCGATTGGTAAATGACGTTTTCATTAATGGTGTTCGTATTCCGAAAGATAACTTTCTGTTCGGGAGTGCTTCGCTACGTGGCGAAAGGTTAGCTGTAAAGATAAACAGTGTGCGTTACGGCAATTCTTTATTCCCGGTGGAATTATCGGTATATGATATGGACGGCCTGGACGGCATTTATATTCCTGGAGCGATCACAAGGGACGTTGCAAAGCAGTCGGCAGACCGCTCTATGCAAACAATCGGGCTAACAAGCCTTGATCCGTCATGGGGTGCGCAGGCAGCGAGCGCAGGTATCGAAGCTGCAAAAACGCTGTTCAGCCGGAAAGTGAAGCTAATCAAGGTAACTGTAAAGGCAGGGTATCAGGTGCTTCTGCGTGACGAAAAACAAAAACAATCTAACTAAATATTTAAATCACTTAAAATTCCAGAAGATGAAAAAGATCAGTGCAGCAATGGTAATAGGAATTTTCCTGCTCATCACAATTTTCAAGGCTCAGGCGCAAACAAATGCAACCTGGCAAACCAAAGCAATTGAAACGTATCATGTAACAGTTGCTCTTTCCAAAACTACCAACATCATCTTTCCTTATGCCATCGTAGGTGTCGATATTGGAAGCAGGGATGTGCTGGCCCAAAAAGCAAAAGGCGTAGAAAACGTTTTGCAGCTAAAGGCTGCGAAGGACAGCTTTCCACAAACAAATATCAGCATCATTACCGCTGACGGCAAGCTAACGTCTTTTCTTGTTGATTATGACCAGCAGCCGTCCGTGCTTAACCTGGCTCTCACAGGCGTAGGCGGGCAGAATAATATATCCATTCCTTCGGAGAACATTAACCAGGAACAAATGGATCATTTCGCTAAGATGGCTGCCGAATCAAAAGCGAAAGCAAGAGGAATAAAAGATAAGACCTTCGGCATTCTCTTTAAGCTGAATGGAATATTTATTCATGATAATGTTGTGTTATTACGCTTCAATATTTCGAATGAGACGAATATCAATTATGATATTGATCAGTTGCGACTTTACATCCGTGACCAGAAGAGATCGAAAAGGACAGCAACACAAGAAATTGAAATATTACCCGTGCTTGTTCAGGGCAATACCAAGAGCGTTATAGGCCAGTCAGATAATACAATCGTGTTCGTTGTGCCGAAGTTCACAATCCCCGATAACAAATACCTCGCTGTGCAATTGATGGAGAAAAATGGAGGTCGGCATTTGGAGCTGCATGTAAAGAATAAGAAAGTCGTAAAGGCAGTACCGATTGACTAACATTCTCCAATGAAGCCAATCATTCCCATCGGTTAATATTAATCAGAATTTATTTGAGCTAAAAAATTGAGCTATGAAAGTCAGGAAAGACGACTATCAGGACATTCTTGAACACATAACGAATAAACGTTGGGAAGGTGAAGAATTTGTCGCGTTTCTCAATGACGATTTGCCCGTGGGCAAAGAAGAGTTATACACTTTTCCTACGGAATATGATGCCAGGGAATTCTGTTACGAAATGTCAACCGATATAGACTTTTACGACTTTCTCTCAATCCGGTCAGCATACAGAACAATGCAGGAAGCTAAGGTAAATACCAAGCTGCTGATCGAAAAGAATGGCATCATTGACGTGTCTCTGATGGTAGCGGTGCGATATGAAAGATTAGAACGAGAACAATTAAATAACAATCAAAATTCAAAAGTCATGAATCAGAAAAATTTTGACTACCTGCGTGACCAGGTAAAGTACACGGGGTTTGGCGAAGGGTTGGAAAATGACCTGAAGCAAAAAGTTCAGGAAGGAAATCCTGAATTCAAGTTAGCCTACGAAACCAAGTACGGCAACGATACGGTAAATGCGACATTGAATTTCAGCCAGTCGAAGCAGAGCGACATGTACTTTAATTCTTACCAAGTAAGTGTGCAAAAGGAGAACAGTGCTGAAACAATGGAGCAAACATTCTACATCAATAAGGGCAACAACATTACCCTGAAAGAAGCCTATAACCTGATGGAAGGCAGATCGGTCAATAAAGACCTGACTAATAAAGAAGGCCAGGTGTACAATGCGTGGATACAGATGGACTTCAAGCAGAGTGACGATAATGGCAATTTCAAGCTGAAGCATTACCATCAGAACTATGGTTATGATCTGGAGGCCGTCCTGTCTAAGCATCCTATCAGGGAATTAAGCAACGATGAATACAAGTCTAACCTGATGGATTCTCTCAAAAAGGCAACCTGCAATCTGCGACATTTCAGATCAATGGAACAGACCAAAAGCAGTATATCGAAGCAAATCCTCAGTTCAAGACAATCAACATTTATGACAGCGCCATGCAAAGGGTGGATAACCGGCAATCAAAAAGGAGCAGCAAGCTGAAGGTGAAAGCCAGTCAGTTAAACAAGACGGCAAAAGGAAAGGCAGACACCTGCTGAAGATGATGGCCCTGAGATACCGAAGGCATCTAACAAAAAAAAAAAAAAAAGGGAGTTACTCAGGGCTGAATAGCCACACTGACGGAAAATCAAGAGAAGCGCCCTCAAATCGGCAACTTAAAATAAGGGGTTATGGACAGCAGTCGTGTAAACAGAGTAGAGATAGAATTGAACCAATGGCGTTCAAGAGAGGAACGGTTTAGCAAACTGTTCTCCTTTAACCTTTCATCGAACAGGGCATTACTAAAAGAAAAGCTCGATTACTATGATCGCATTGCGGCCAGGTACAAAGGCACGCAGGATCTGGACGAACGATTTGCACTTAGGGTGTTGCGGCAGGAACGTAGCCGCATCGAGAAACAGCTTTACCCTAATCTGCTACTACGATTGTTGCGCCGGTTATTGATAGCGCCCTTAAAGGAGCAAATAATAATAAGACAGGATAACAGGAAGACAGAACAAAACAGCCAGGCACTGCACCAACAGGTGCAGCGCACTGGCTTTTCTGACCTTTCGGTAAAAATTGATGAACAGATCAGACAGGGACAACAGCAGTTTTCCATTCCGGTATCTTATTACCTCAACGATAAGGAAAGAATAGATCATCAGCTTTCTTTCGCAAAGGATCAATCCGGGCAGTATCATTTCGAAGGATATAAAACAGTATTGTACAATGAGGCAAAGCCGGATGAAAAACGCCAGCAGTATTTTAGTATGCGTCATGAGTATAATATCAATACTACTGAAGCCTACAATTTATTATCAGGCCGGTGCATTCAGAACGGTGGCACCTGGTTGCAGCTCGACTTAAACGATAAGGACCAGCATGGCAGCTTTCGTATCAAGCAATTCCATTCAGATTACGGATATGATCTCGATAAGGTGCTACGGCAGCTTCCTCTGAAGGAGTTGACGAGGACGGAAGAAACAGACAAGCTAAAGAATGCTCTAAAGAATGGCCAAAAGGTTTCGGTAAGTTTTGTAAAGGATGGCAAGGAACAACGCTTTTATATTGAAGCGAACCCACAGTTCAAATCAGTCAATATCTATGACGAGCATTCGAGAAAGATAACGCTACATACGGCATTAGGTAATAAGACAATGGATGCCATGAAAGTAGCGCACAAGACGAATGAACAACAACAGCAGACACATTCTAAAAAGAACGGTATCAAATTAGGCTGAAAAAGAATGAGCAATGGACAGGTTATGTTACTTATCGGATTTTTTTGAAGCCATAGGAACTGATCCCAGGATCAGCATTACTCATATTGGAGTATATGCAGCCCTGTTACAATACCGTAAGCAAAAAGGGTTTTCTAATCCGATACAGGTTTTCAGTCATGAGATCATGAGCATTGCCAAATTATCCTCGGCTTTTACCTACCATAGATGCGTGAAAGAATTAAGCAGTTATGGATATATCAGGTATGAGCCTTCATACAATCGCACAAAAGGCAGTAAGATTTACTTTGCCGAAAGAAGCGATTGAAACTTAGAGTTTAATAATAATCTAAGCCCGTGAAGGGCTTTTGTTATCTAAAAGGGAGGTGTGAGATGGAAGATGAAGTGTTGATAAGAATAACTCCTGACAAGGCGATAGAACTATTACAGAAAGACGGAATTTACGTCAATATGGAAGAAGCTCAGATTATACTCGACTTCTTGTACAGCATGGCTAATATCGTCGTGGAGCAGTTTGTCAGCAGCAGGCAATCTGATGCCATAACCGCAACAAATGAAAATCAATAGCAGCTATGAAAATTGCAGACCTTTATATTAGGGTGAGTACAGATGAACAGGCAGACAAAGGTTATTCTCAACGTGACCAGGAAGAAAGGCTGCGCAGGTACTGCAACATCAATAACATCCAAATACGCAAGGTTATTTTTGAAGATCATTCGGCAAAGACTTTCAAGCGTCCAGCATGGCAAAGCCTGTTGGTTGATTTACGGAAACAAAAGGTCATTCTGACCTTATCCTTTTACAAAATGGGATAGGTTTAGCCGTAATGCAGGAGATGCTTACCAAATGATAAGCCTGTTACGGCATTTTGGAGTAGAGCCGCAGGCTGTAGAACAGCCATTGGATTTATCCGTTCCGGAGAACAAAATGATGCTGGCTTTTTATCTCGCAGCGCCGGAGGTAGAGAATGATCGTAGGGCATTAAACGTATTCAACGGCATGCGACGTGCTAAGAAAAAAGTCGCTGGATGGGCACAGCCCCGATTGGCTACCTTAACAGAATTACTGAGGATGGTAAGAAATACATTGCGCCGAAAGATCAGGATGCTAAAATCATGAAATGGGCTTTTGAAGAAATTTTTCGCAATAAGCTGAATACTGAGCAAGTCTGGAAGCAGGTTCGCGACAAAGGTCTGAAATGCAGTAAGAATAATTTTTGGGTTGCAATAAGAAACCCTATTTATTGCGGATTGATTTTCGTGCCGCAGCATAAAGATGAGCAAAGCCAACTCGTTCAGGGACAACATCAGCCGATCATAACGACTTCGCTATTTTTTGATGTGCAAGATGTGTTGGACGGAAGAAAACGAAAGGCGGTGAGTAAAAAGATTGTTTCACAAGATGATATTCCTTTAAGAGGTTATTTGATTTGCCCCAACTGTGGCAGATTTTTAACAGGCAGCGGCTCAAAAGGCAGAAACAAATATTATCATTACTACCATTGTAGTTCTAAATGTAGAGTGCGTTATAAAGCAGATGACGCAAACACCTTGATGATTGAAGCAATCGCAGATGAAGTGCGTAACGTTCCGCACCTTAAACTATTCAAGGAAATTCTTACTGCTACTTACATGGATGTAACTCGTGCCGAAAAAATAGATCAGAAGCGTTTAATGGCTCAATTGGATCAAATAAAGCAGAGGCTTTCCAAAGCTCGTGAATTGTTGCTTCGTGGCGAAATTGAAGGTGAAGACTATCGTACTATTAAGACAGAAGCCAATGAACGAATGGCTGATATCGAAGCAAAGCTGGCATCCTTCAATCTCTTTTCTGACAGTATGGAAATGCTTTGGAATCTCCCGATTTCAAAAGTCTCGCATTTAGATATTTTGTTCCAAAACGGATCTGTCATACAAAAACGGAAAATTGTAAGTACAGTATTCCCTGATAATTTGATATATGACGGTTTAAAGCTCCATCGCACCAGGGTTAGCGCAGCAATCAGCTTGTTAATTACGGACAGGAATTCTCCACACGAAGCTGTTAAAAAGGGTGATCAAACTTATCAGGTTGAAAGTGTCCATCTAAACCGCAAACATGCCGTGGCCGCATTACGAAATAAAATATAGTTTTATAATTTAGCGTCAGGCAACTTCGCCACTATCTTCCCATGTAGCCGCTGATTAACTAAATACCCAAGAAAAGAAGCGAACGAAGTGATATCCTGTCCTACACTTGCCAGTTCCAAAGCCTGCATATACTCATCTCGTCTTTCAACTGGTATTACAGTCCACGGGTAACCTCCCGAAGCCAGCATAGCATTCATTAGAAACGACCTATTCTTCCATTGCCGTCCATGTAAGGATGGATAAATACGAACACAAAGTGTCCCAATACAGCTCTTACCGATGGTTCAGTTTCTTCCTCCAGTAACTCAAAAAGTACAGGCATAGCATCTCTCATAGCATCTACATTCAAAGGAACATGCTTGGAATTACCAATGTACACTTGATGGCTTCGATACCCTGCAAGGTCTGCGGCTTTTAAAAGTCCTGCGGTTACACTTGGGTCAAACAATTGCCTATACCATTTTGAATGATCCTTATCAATCTGCTTTCCTGCATTTACGCCCTTCAGTATAGCTGCGATGGTATCTTTCACCTGCAGGAAGGCTTGGTAGTATCCTCTGGCTGCCATCGCATCTCTTTGTTTTCTGTCTTCTTCGTTCTTCTTACTATTCCACTGGCCGCTGCTTACCCTTTCGATCAATTCCGGGGTTACACGATACCGCTCTATGGAAAGCGAATGATATGCGTCCGTAACGTAAATGTCGTCAACATCCTTTAAGTAGGCTTGCGGATCAGCCGGTATGCCTGGAGCTTTAGGAAAGTTGGCAATGACAATCTCACGCATCTGCTCCCACATGAGTCTGATCCTGTTGGCGTAGGGAGAACGTTCACGAGCGGACAGACTAAGGTTTAGTTTGGTTTCAAAAGGATCTTCTTCCCGTATATCATAATCAGCTTGTTTAAGTGTGTCAACAATTTGATCAGCTATCTTGTCTCTGTTTATATTTCTGAAAGCACCTGCTAACCTGCCCGCAAAGGTTGTATGCCCATTCTCCAGTAGGATAGGCAATACTTCCGAAGCATCTCTTATCAATGCAAGGGCTGTGCGGGCATCAATGGCATTCCTTGTATAAATACTTGGAGAGCTATAAACCAATGCAGCCGGCAGATTATACATTCTAATCCCATTTGCTATGATGGTTTGATGCGCAGGCGGGACATTTGCCTTTAAATTGAACAAAGAAGTATTATGCGGCAAGGGTGTAGGGTTATTATTGCCCTGTGGCGAACGTAACATTAGCTGCTGCGGTACGGCACTGTTTCCTGCATGAATAAGAAGGGATTGGTCTGGTGATAAACACCATTCTTCTCCAAATTTGTAGTTCAGGAATTTGGCAACAAAGTCCCAATAAGAGCTGTACCAGGAAGTTGTTTCTCCTGCTTTTTCCGAAGGGTCAGTAGGTATATACCAACCCTTTGTAACTTCCCGAATAAAGCCATTTTTAAGTAGTATCTCTCTGTATTTCCGATTGGGTATTTCATCGGTATGAATACCAACAACCCCATTATCCTGCAATTCTTTCAGAAACTTCAGCGATTCTACTAACCGTTCGCGTGGTGTTGCCATATCTTATTTTTATTAAAGGATGTTCCTTCTATTAAACCGTGTTGCTTTCTGTCTATTAAACAAAGATGTGGCAAATTTAGTAAATTTTGATGTGATAATTCTATTAAATGTTGTTCAGTCTGATTTTTCTTTGTACCTTTACATAGTACCACACTTAATTTTTATAGTATGAAAATAGCAGACCTTTATGTACGGGTAAGTACGGACGAACAGGCCGATAAGGGCTATTCGCAACGTGACCAGGACGAACGTTTGCGGAAATACTGCGAAATAAACAATATCCGGGTAAGGAAAGTGATACTCGAAGATCACTCAGCAAAGACGTTCAAGCGGCCAGCTTGGACTGGATTGTTAGGCGAATTACGTAAGCACAAAGGACATACAGACCTTATCCTGTTTACAAAATGGGATAGGTTCAGTCGTAACGCAGGGGATGCTTACCAGATGATCAGCACCCTTCGGCGTTTGGGTATCGAGCCGCAGGCAGTTGAGCAACCGCTTGACCTATCCATTCCAGAAAATAAAATGATGCTGGCATTCTATCTCGCAGCACCTGAAGTAGAGAATGACCGCAGGGCATTAAATGTGTTTCACGGCATGCGCCGTGCTAAAAAAAGAAGGGCGTTGGATGGGAACTGCCCCTATAGGATATGCAAACAAAGTTAACGAGAACGGCAAGAAATATATCGCGCCTAAGGATATTCAGGGAGACATAATGAGATGGGCATTTGAGGAACTCTCGCGTAGTCAGCTCAACACAGAACAGGTATGGAAAAAGCAAAGGAAAAGGGTTTAGGTTGCAGTAAGAATAACTTTTGGGTTGCCATAAGAAATCCGATCTACTGCGGATTGATATTTATTCCAAAATACAAGGAAGAAGAAAGCATGTTGGTAAAAGGGCAGCATGAACCGTTAATTCCTGAAACTCTATATTATGATGTGCAGGACGTACTGGATGGACGCAAGCGAATTTTAGGAACAAAGGTTACGGCAGACGATAATATTCCGTTGAGAGGCTTCCTAATCTGTCCAAAATGCGGAAGGATGCTTACCGGCAGCGCATCAAAGGGAAGAACGCAATACTACCATTATTATCATTGCAGTTCTGCTTGTGGAGTTCGTTACAAGGCAAAAGAGGCAAATGACAAAATGGTTGAGGAAATCAGGAAATATGTATGGCCTCTTTCAAGACTTGAAACATGCAAAGACGTAATCACATCAACGTACAAGTCAAAAGAGCGTGGTGAAAGAGACGAGCAGAAAGATTTAAAGCTGCAATTGCAGGAAGTGAATAGCCGGATTGTAAAAGCACGAGAATTGCTTGTGTGGCGATATAGAAGGCGACGATTATCGTGCAATCAAATCTGAAAGTGAGGAGAAGATAAATCGTCTGGAAGCAAAATTGAAAGCTGCTGTAAGTTTTCAAACAACGGTAGAGCCATTGTGGGATAAGGCATTCAGCAATATCGCCCAGCTTGATACTTTGTACAAAGAAGGCTCGGTAGAACTTAAAAAAAGATAGTTGGTTCGATGTTCCCTGAAAATATCGTATTCGACGGTTGCCAACATCGAACCAAAAGATTGAACGAAATCATAAGCATTATATCCTTGATAGATAGGGAATTAAGGCACAAAAAAATGGGACAAGTCGTTTGTATTTTGACTTGTCCCATAAGGTGACCCCGCAGGGACTCGAACCCTGGACCTACTGATTAAGAGTCAGTAGCTCTACCAACTGAGCTACGGAGTCATTACAATTATTTTACTGTTGTATCAGGCACTGAAAAATTAATTTTTTCTTTTGTCTCCCCACAATTTAGCATCGTAGCCCCATATTTGGGGTCTTTGGCGCCTAAATATGGATTGATCACTTTTTCTTCTGCACTCAACCAGTTTCCAATAGTATTTTCACCAAAGGCCATGGGGCATTCCTGCCAGTACACTACTCCCTGGTCGTATTTTATTGTGATAAGCAGCATGCGCAGGTTTTCCGAAAGATCCTGGAACGATCTCCTTTTTTTCCTCCCAGGTGCTTCCCTGCTGTATAGCCGTCAAACTATTCTTACTATTATCCAGCGGAAATAAAGCGGTTTCGTAAATGCTGGAGTCCTTTTTCAGCTCGTCTGCTTTAAAATTACCGATAGCTGCTAGTACATCTGTAGCCGCCTTATTAACCGCAGCCGAATCCCAGTTCACAAATGCTGCAGACAGGGCATAATAGCTGTTCAAAACGTCAGTTACAGATTGGTTGAATTGCTCGAATGGGCGCTCACAGCCAATGACTTGGGCGCTTCCTTAGCAGCCTCATCCTTTTAAACGCATATTATATACTAAAAATGCTGCCAGCAGCACTAAAACAATCCAAAATAATTTTTTCATCTGTGCTTTTTATTGCTTTTGGCCACATCTATAAACGATAAAAATTATCATCGCTGTTGAAATAATCAGCCCGACAATTTTTATGTTTATTTCATGATAAGGCTTAAGTTACTGCCCGCATTTGCTAATTTTGCAGGCTCAATAAATCAAAAATAGTAAAAATTATAGATTATGCTGGCAGGCTTACAAAATGTGACGTTTGAATTTGGCGCAAGAGTAATTGTGAAAGATGCTACCTGGCACATTCAACCCAATGAAAGAATCGGGTTAATCGGGTATAATGGAACAGGAAAATCAACCCTGCTGAAATTACTTACAGGCGGCTTTACCCCTTCCAAGGGTACCGTTGAAAAAAGCAGGGACACTACTATCGGTTACCTGCACCAGGACCTGTTGAGCTTTGACACCAATGAGTCTATCTTACAAGTGGCCTTAGGCGCTTTCGAAAGAGTAATACAGCTGGAAAAAGAAATTGAAGAACTGGGCAAAGAGCTGGAACGTACCGGCGATGAAAAAACATTGCACGAGTACTCAGACAAGCTGCATGAGATGGATACATTAGACGGCTATAATATCCATCATACTACAGAAGAAGTATTACAAGGCCTGGGCTTCTCCAATGCTGACCTGCACCGGCCTTATAAAGAATTCAGTGGGGATGGCGTATGCGTGTGTTGCTTGCTAAAATGATACTGGCTAAGCCGGACCTGTTATTACTGGATGAGCCTACCAACCACCTGGATCTTCCATCTATCGAATGGCTGGAGAAATACCTGCAGCATTACCAGGGTGCAGTGGTAATTGTGAGTCACGATAAATACTTCCTGAACCGCATGGTTACCAAGATCATTGAGCTATACCAGAAAGAGCTGCATGTATATAACGGCAACTACGAGTTTTATGAAACAGAGAAGGAAGTACGTATAGAAATGCAGCAAAAGGCTTTTGAAAACCAGCAGGATTATATCAGGCAGAACGAGCGCCTGGTGGAAAGATTCCGCGCTAAAGCCAGCAAGGCCGCCATGGCTCAGAGCATTATGAAAAAGCTCGATAAACTGGAACGCATAGAAGACGTAAGCGTGGAAAGACCGAACATTAAAATCAACTTCAGGGTGGATAAAACGCCGGGAAAAGTACTGGTGGAGCTGGATGATATTTCCAAACGGTTTGGAGAACAGGTTATATTGGACCATGCTAAGGCAGAGATTGAGCGGGCGACAAGATCGCTTTAATTGGAGCGAACGGAAAAGGAAAATCAACCTTACTAAGAATTATTGCCGGTATTGAACCCATAGAAGGAGAACGCAAATGGGGGCATAACGTAGAGGAAAGCTTTTATGCGCAGCACCAGCTTGAATCTTTAAATCTTAATAATACCATACTGGATGAAATGCGCAGCTGTGGCGCACAAATGACGGATGCCGAGCTAAGAACCCTCTTAGGTTGCTTCCTGTTTAGCGGAGATGATGCTGATAAAAAGATAAAGGTATTGAGTGGTGGAGAAAAAGCGCGTGTAGCCCTGGCCAAAACCATTGTTAGCAAAGCCAATTTCCTGATGCTGGATGAGCCTACCAACCACCTGGATATGCATAGCTGCGACCTGTTGATTGATGCTTTAAAAAGTACGAGGGCAGCCTGGTGATCGTAAGCCACGACCGTCATTTTATTTCTAAAACAGCAAACAAGATCTGGGAAATTGTTGATCACCAGATCAAGGAATTTAAAGGTGGATATGATGAATGGGTGGCATGGAACGAAAGAATGGCTGCACAGGCAAAGCAGGTAGCGGCTTCGAAAAAGAAGAACAAAAGGCTAATACAGCACCTGCACCTGCTCCTGTTGTAAAAGAAAAACCGGTAGAAGTTGTTACGAAAAACCAGGCCATTAACAAAGAGCAGAAAAAGGAATTGCAGAAACAACAACGCCAGTTTCAGCAGGCGGAAGAGGCATTAAATAAAAACAAGGCTTTATTAAAAACGCTGGAAGCGCAACTGGCCGACCCGGCAATTTATGCGGATAAAGACAAGTTTCTTGAAGTAGAGCAGGGATATAAAAAAGCTGCAGAAGAAAATAAACAACTGGAGAAAAAATACGAAGAGGTATTTACATTATTAATGGAACTGGAAGAACAGGCGGGGTAACAATCACCCTGCCTGGTCATGCCGCATGCCCTTTGCCACTTTAAACAGGTGCAGCACATAAGGGAATAATGCATCCATAGTTTCTTCAGCCCCTCGTGTGGAGCCCGGCAAGGTGATAACAAGGGAGCTATCAATAAAACCGGCCACACCTCTTGACAGCATTGCAAATGGTGTGCGTTGCTGTCCGTAGTTCCGGGCGGCTTCCATAATACCGGGTATTTCTCTGTCCAATAAAGGCTTTATTGCGTCCGGCGTCACATCTCTCGGGCTCAACCCGGTACCTCCGGTAAACAATATCAGCTGGTATCCCTCTCCCGCCAGCGCTTTAGCCCTTTGTGCAATAAGATCTTTTTCATCGGCAATGATCTCGTAAGCCGCAGCAGTAATATGATGTTGCTGCAGCTTTTTAAGTATCGCCCTTCCGCTGCGATCTTCCTTGCTACCCGAAGCCACGCTGTCAGAACAAACTACCACCGCACATTTTATAAAGCCGGCGTCGTCCTTAAAATCAGATTTTCCTCCTTTTTTTCTTCCAGCCTGATATCGGAGATCGATACCTCTTTATCAACCGGCTTTAGCATATCATACATTGTTAAAGCGGTAACGGCTGCACCATGCATCGCTTCCACTTCCACGCCCGTCTTATATATAGTGTGCACTTCTACTGTAACAATAATATGCAGTGCTTCTACCCGGTGCGTGATCGCCGCATACTCCACCGGCAGCGGATGACAATCGGGAATTACATCGCTGGTTTTTTTATAGCCAGCAAGCCGGCTGCCCGCGAAAATTCAAAAACATCTCCCTTGGGAATCGTTCTGTTATGAATAGCTTCAATAGTTTCCTGCTTCGACACCGTCAGGTTGCTACCGCAACGGCTTTCCTTAAACTGCTTGGCTTAAAAGTTATATCAACCATACTAAACAATTAGATCACAAAATTTATATCCTGTATGTGAGGTTCAAACGCAAAACATTTCGGTTGGCGAAGACACCAATGGAAGCCTTACCCTAGTTTTCTTACATATCCTGCCAACTACCATCTATCCACTATCAACTTCCCTTTTTACCTGTTCACCTTCCATTGATGTGTTTCATCGTCAAAAAGTTCTTTTCCCCAAACAGGCAGCTCCCGTTTAATTAATTCTACCAGCTCTGCACAGGCGTCTATAGCCGCCCGCCGGTGCGGGGCCGATGTAAATACAAAGAGGCATAACTCTCCCGCTTTTACCCTGCCCAGGCTATGATATACGTGCATACAGGTAAGCGCATATTTCGAAAAAATCGTCTCTCTTATTTCATGCATTTTTTGCAGGGCCATTTCCTCGTAGGTAGTATACTCAATGGCGGCTACTGCTTTACCATCAATAAGGTCTGCCCGAACCTGCCCTAAAAATATATCGTGCGCTCCAATGCTGGTTTTAACAGTATGCTTTTGAATACTGTCTGCTATAAAAGCGGCGCTTATTGGCCCCTGTATAAAAATATTTTTCACTTTCTTTTCGCTCATAATAAAGAAGACTGCGTTTGCAGCCAGTTATAAATTCCTCCCTTCAGGCTATATACTTTTAACTGATCATTCAATTGCTGCAGCAACCGGGCCGCAGCCAGGCTTCGCTTGCCCGAAGCACAAAACAACACAATGTTGCGCTGCTTTAGCTCATCCGCTCTTTCTGCCAGTTCAGGCAAAGGAATATTAAGGTGGGAAAAGCTTTTTACCGGTGGCTGTTCATCAGAATTACGCACATCAACAATGATCACGTCATTGCGTTGCGTCCATTGTGTAAAAAGCTCGGGAGCTATCTCCAACGGGTCGTTCATCTCGCAGCTTTCGCCGTATATAAAATTTTCAAAATCGGTTATAGTTCCCGGCATGCGGCCGTCTGCATCAGGATTGGTTGCCATTCTCATTTTATAGATCTGGTGATTGCGCATGTCATAAGTCACCAATTCGCCTGCACTCACTTTACCGATGTTTGTAACCATCTTCACTACCTCGGCGGCCATCATGGTACCGATAATCCCAGGCAACATTCCCAATACACCCGCTTCGGTGCAGTTCTGCACTTCGTCTTTACCCGGCGGCTCGGGGAAAAGATCGCGGTAATGCACCGGCCTTGACCTGCCCTCTTCAACACTATAATTAAATACCGACACCTGTCCCTGGTATTGAGCAATGGCTCCATACACCAAAGGCTTACCCAACAATACGCAGGCGTCGTTCACCAGGTAACGCGTGGCGAAATTGTCAGAACCATCTACAATGATATCATAGTGAGCGATTATCCTGATAGCATTTACGTTGGATAAGCGTTCCTGGTAAGTTGTAATGGTTATGTCAGGATTTAGTTTTTGCAGGCGCTCCGCGGCCACTATTACTTTTGGTCTTTCTACATCCCCGGTGTTAAATAGTACCTGGCGGTGCAAATTTGAAAGGGAAACAACATCGTCATCAACAATACCAATAGTTCCTACGCCGGCTCCGCACAGATATTGCAATACCGGGCAGCCTAAACCGCCCGCGCCTATCACCAACACCCGGGCCGCCTGCAACTTTTGTTGCGCAACAGGTCCGAATCCATTTAAGGAAAGCTGCCTTTGATACCTGGTATAAAAGTCCTGTTGATTCATATCATTATCCACCTGAAAAAGGAGGCAGCAATGCTGCTACAGTATCGCCATCTCTCAATATGCTATCGCCCGTCACTATTTGCTGATTAACAGATATAACGTACTTTTTGTTTGCAGCAACGGGAACTGCTTCCAAAGCTCCTGCTCTAATGCACGCAGGGTTCCGGCGGCAGGCATTCCCATTGAATTTCCTGCAATATCGGTAAGCTGACCAAAAATAAAACCTGTACTGCCATACACAAATTTAGCGAAACGTTTAATCCTTATGCCTGTTCGCCTCATCACCAACCGTTCAAGCAGGAATAAAAATCTCTTACGAAAAAACTGATAACAATAAACGCATTAACACTATTCTATCATACAAACAATAACTTAAAAGCAGCCATTAATAATACCAGCGACAGTATATATTTTAATGCAGACTGCCTGAACTTAAGAGAGCCAAAGTAAGCGCCCAGCAAGCCGCCGGCAAAAGCCACCACTACATATATATACATATCTGTTGTAAAGTGCACTCCCTGGTTAACTGCCCTGTTAACCCGGCTACGGAATTTACAAAAATGAATATTGCGCTAATAGCCGCCGACTCCTTCATATTGGCCCACCGGAGTAGCAATAAAACCGGAGATAGTATAATACCACCGCCAATACCAATAAGCCCGGACAGGAACCCGATAGCAGCACCAATTATAATCGCCATTCCCAAATGAGGTTTCTTTGTTTCATCAAATTTCATATTACCGAAAAACAAGAACCTTGCTATGGGAATCAGCAACAAGAAACCTAATATTTTTTTATAGAACGAAGCATCTACTGTTATCAATCCACCAAAGAACGCAAAGGGTATCGATGCCAGGGCCAGGGGTAAAAATAATTTCATTTTAAAATAGCCTCCCTGTAAAACTGTATAAACGACACCAGGGATACAAAAAGGTTCAGCAATAGCGCTGTAGGCTTCATCACATCAGCAGCTACTCCAAAATTGCCATAAGCGCCAGGTAGCCGCTGGCTCCGCCATGTCCTATGGAAGCATATAGAAATGCTACAACAAATAAACTCACATAAAATAAGTACATCCAGTCCATAACAATTGTTATAATAAATGAATGGTCACCTTTTCACCCTTACCAAACAAACGGGCATCAGCACCCAGCTCTACCAGGCAATTAGCGTGGGCAAAAGAGCTCAACCGGTAAGATTCCTGTGCGTCTAATATTCTTACGCCTGCGCCATTATACCATCCTTTTAAAAATGAACCAGCGGATGCTGCTTGGTATAATTGCTTTCCAAAGGCACTTCGAGCATTTTTAAGCCCAGCGGCCTTTGCGTAAGTTGGGCCAAAGCGGGCAGTACATACATATAAAAGCAGGTAAGCACTGAAGACGGATTGCCGGGTAAACCGAATACCAGCTTATTCTCTTTCCTACCAAAGAACAACGGTTTGCCAGGCCTTTGCTTTACCTTATGAAATACCGTACCCACACCGCAATCATCGGCGGCTTTTATCACAAAATCATAATCGCCTACACTTACACCGCCGGTAAGCAATACCAGGTCTGACCGGTTTAATGAGCGGTGCATGGCTGAAGTTAAGTCCCCTGATTATCTTTTACATGAAGCACCTGCACATCAGGTAGTCCTGCCTCTTGCAGGGCGGCTGAAAGTGTATAAGAATTCGACTCATATACCTGCCCGTATCTTAATGGTTCGCCGGGCTTCTGCAATTCGTCCCCGGTTATAATAATGGTGATAGCGGGGTCGGGGTACACCTTTACATGGCAAACACCTATACCGGCCAAAAATCCGATAGCGGCTGGCGTGAGGCCGGCGCCCTTTTTAACGCCAGCTCACCTTTTTTTATTTCAGACCCTGCAGGCCTGATATTAGCTCCGCTGGTAATACATTCATCCTCAATAAATAGTCCGGCAGGCTCTACCCGGGTTTTTTCCTGCATGACCACGGTATTAACACCGGCGGGAACCGGAGCTCCCGTAAAGATACGTATGGCTCCTCCTTTGGCAGCAGGCTGCTCCTTAGCAGCGCCGGCAGCCATCTCACCGGTTATTGTCAACGGCCTGTCCTTACTCCAGTCATCAAAACAAAAAGCATAGCCGTCCATAGCCGACTGTGCGAAAGCGGGAATATCTTCCCCGGCCACTATATCATCTGCCAGCACTTTTCCCAATGCATCTTTTATAGGAATGGTGGTGGGCGTCAAACAAACAGTATTTTCAACTACCAGCTGTCTGGCAGTTAGTACAGTAATCATTATTTTAATTTATGCCGGTATTTAAGAATTATGTTTAACCGCCTATGGCAATCATACTCCGGTTGAGCACTTCGTCTGCTTTTAAATGCTCAAAACCTTCACTCCACTGGCCTCCTAACGCACGGGCTTTCGAAGCTATATTGTTTTTTACCAGTGATGCGATATCTTCCCCTTTCGCAGCGCAGACAACAAGTCTGTTTCATGTTGAGCAAAAAGGCAATTTTTCAACTTCCCGTCAGCTGTTAGCCGCATACGATTGCAGGTACTGCAAAATGGAGCACTCATTGTGCTGATAACCGAAAACGTGCCTTTATGGCCCGGCACAACATAAGCTTTTGCTGTTTCGTGAGCATCCGTTTTCAATGGTACAAAAGCATACCCTGCTGAAATACGCTCCAGCATTTGCTGCCAGGTAAATACTTTATTGCTCGTCCAGCGATTGCCTGCAAAGGGCATAAACTCTATAAACCGTACATGCACCGGCACATCCTTTGTCCATGCTACAAAATCAGGCAGCTCATGATCATTCAGTCCTGCCATCACCACCACGTTGATCTTCACATACACGCCCTTTTCCAACATCAACTGAATATTATCCATTACCCGGTGAAAGCTGTTTCGCCGGGTAATTAACTGAAACTTCTCCGCCTGCAAAGTGTCTAGGCTAATATTGATGGAATGAAGCCCCACCTCCTGAAAAACGGCTGCAAAATCGTTCAGCCTTACGCCATTAGTAGTAAGCGCCAACTTTACCGGCAGGCGGGATAAAGACCGGATAATTGTGCCGGCATCTTTTCTTATCAATGGTTCTCCACCTGTCAGCCGGATTTTGTTAACGCCCAGCGTAACAAAAATTCTCGCCAGCTGCTCAATTTCCTCCGCCTGCATTAAAGCTTCCTTGGGCGAAAAAGTGTAGTCCTCCTCCGGCATACAGTAAAAGCACCTGAAGTTGCAGTTATCTGTAAGAGATATACGCAAATAATTATGAACACGATTGTATTGATCAATAAGCATAGTTACAATAAATAAGGTTGCCGCTGTATTACTTTCAGCTCATCACCTATTCTCAAAACACCATCATCCTTATACAAAATATTCTGCCCGAAATAAAGTTTATTATTAAGCTGCCTGTATTGATTCAGCGTTTTCAAAGGTTCCTTTCCCCTGGCGCCTGTTTCCTGATCTATAGTGGTCACCACACATCTTGCACAGGGTTTTACTGCAGCGAAGCGAATTTTGCTGATCTCAAACTCTTTCATGGTGTCTTCTTCAAAAGCTGCACCGCCGGTAAAAACGATATTAGGCCTGAAACGGTTCATGGGCAACCATTGGTTCAACCTGTTATTTAAATCGTTTAAGGAGGCCTGCCCAATGAGCAATAACGGGAAGCCGTCGGAGAACGCCGTTATCTCATCGTTATGAGCATATACCGGGTCTACTGCTCTCCGTACCCTGTCGGGCATATATACTAACCGGCAATTCACATCCAGCTTTTTTGAAAACCAGCTGTTTACGGTTTCATCCAGAACTATGCCTTCGCTTTCATCTTTAAAAAGGATTACTTTCACCACATCCCCTTCAGCCGGGTTCAAATCAACTTCAATAGCATCCCCGCTATTTCCTTTTTCAAAAACAATCAATTTACTGCCACATAGAGCAGTTTGCAGCAAAGCCATCCTGGCTATTTCGCGTTGGGAAATAAACCGGTTATCCTCATCAATTAATACCAACCGCCTGTCATGCTTTAACCCTCGATCGGTCAACTGTACCTGGTCGAGCAAAATACCGCCTAAGGACTTGATAGGATAAACATATAAATGACTTACTGATAGCATACTATGAAAGTACACTTTTCTTGCCTACGGATAATCTTTGTTTAAAAGAATGATTAATTTTATAACACATTATTTTAAGCAAATATGACGGGAATTATACTTTGCGGAGGCCTAAGCTCCCGGATGGGCAGCGATAAGGGACTACTACAAACAGATGCTGCAAACTGGGCGATTGATGCTGCGAGAAAATTACAGGACCTGGGCATTATAGTAAAAGCTTCTATCAACAACCTCCAACAGCGTAGCTACGCAACCGGCTTACCCGGTGTGGAATTAATAACAGACAATGTTGCCCTGGAAGCAAGAGGACCTCTACTGGGCCTGTTAAGTGCTCATATCACTATGCCCGCTGAAGACCTTTTTATACTGGCCTGCGATATGCCCCTTATGAAAACCTTTCTACTCAAAGAACTTTTTGCGCTATATCAAAAACAAGAGGCAGACGTTTTCCTGTTTATGAATGATAATGAAGCGGAGCCACTTTGCGCCATTTACACATCGGCTGCACTTCAAAAGATAATGATCCTGTTGCGGGAAGGAAAACTAACCAAGTTCAGCATGAAGTTTGCCCTCGACCACCTGGAGCTGGCTACATTACCTGTACTGGATGAACAAAAAAATACTTTCGTAATTGCAATGCTCATGCCGACCTGAATGGATTGTAGCTTATAGTTCATGGTTCATAGATCATGGTTCATAGCCATGATTCATAGTATACATCTATCAACCACTTATCATTAACTATTCACTATTGACCAGTTCCTCACTACATGAAATCCGCTTAAAATCTTTTTTAGGTGCTTCGCAGGTAGGGCAACAATAATGATCGGGCAATTTCCGAAAAACGGTTCCTGCATCTATCCCCTGATCCGGATCACCGTACTCCTGGTCATAAACACCCAGGCACCGACTGCACTGAAACAAAGATGTACCCAAATCCGTTTTTAACTTTGTGTTTACCTGCAAAGGCTCGGACGCAGCTGCCTCCAGGCCGGTCTTATTTTTATATAATACCATAAAACGGCGCTCAGCAGCTCAGTAATGAGATGCCAGCGGGGTACATTGCTAACGAAAACAGATTCCGTGCGTTCATTCGGATTAAAATCTTTTGAGCACAAAATATCATATACATGAAAGAAGCTTTTCCCCAATACTTTTAATAACGGTTTCCGCCGGATGAGAATACTGCTGAATATTTCGCTGCCCTTTCTGGTTTTTATGCCGATACAAATCCCAAAAGTACGCGCATCCATGACATTCAGTTTTCTCACCAGTTGCGACTTCAGTTTCCTTGCTGCCTCATCATTATCCTCTACCTGAAAATTAAGTTCATTGGCTGCATGGCGCATATTAATTTCATGCTTATCCAGCAAATGACTCCACCGATGTTTATCTTTTTCTTCTATACCTTTAATAATGATCGATTTCCAGGGCGTTGAGCAAAGCTGTCCGAGCTTGGTATGCAAACATAGCTGGCAAAGTTCTTTCAAAAATGCAACCGGGAACATTTCATTACGGCGGTACACACCCAGCCAGTATTTATTATTATGCCGGTTGAATCCCTCGTAATAAGGCAGGTTAAAAGAGGGTAGTTTCATACTGCCTTCTGACAAACGTGTAATATAGTTACCATTTTTAATAAGTTGAAATAATGTTTCACCCTCTGCAGCCTGATTATGTACAAAAGCGGCGGCATCATCAAAAATAATGCGCTCAATATCCCGGGAGAGGCGGGCTATATCATTGGTGTATACCATCTCATTCCATTCAAACACACGATTGGTTTTGGGAAAACGAATGAACAAATGCCAGAAATGAGGCGCCCGGGGAGAAGCCACCCAATTAATATTACCGGTAAGCAATGGAGTAAAACTCTGGTTGCTATCTGACACATTGATCTTTAACCGTGGCCGGTGGTCCAGTTCATCCAATATGTCTTTATATACGCCCTCACTCAGCCAGCTGTTATTGATAAACACTTCTTCTGCGGGATAGGAACTCACGATATTGGGATAATCATCTTTATCTACTTCGTAAGTAACTCCTAATTGCAGCAATCCATCTGAAAGCTTCCCCGCCAGATTTTCTTCCACATCTATCAGCAGCTGCTGTCTCAGCCCAAATCCAACCTGCTTTACTGCCGACTGCGATGCCACATTGAGTATTTCAAGCAGCTCGCCAGGTGATATGATACCACCCTTGCAATTCACTTTTATAGTATGGTACCCTTTCATTATGTGCTTAATTTTTCGGCTTCTGCATGGGATGTACTCGCCGGTTCTAAGGCTCGTTCCAGGATAGCTTTTACTTCGGGGCGGCAGCTCCCACAGCCCATGCCTGCCCCGCTGAGCTGGCAAAGCTGCAAGTGATCCCTACAACCTTCTTTGATCTTATGCACCAGGTTGCCCTCGCCTACATTATTACAGCTACACACTAACTTTCCGATAACGGGCTCGGTGGTTTTTCCCGAACGAAGCAGCTGAAGCCTTTTCTCGCTTAACTCGATCTTATTCTCTATCAGGTTACGGTATTCAAGAAATTCGTTCTTATCGCCGATTAATATAGCCCCTACCAACCGGTCGTTATAAATGATGCATTTTTTATAATATCGTTTTGCCTTATCAATAAAAACCACTTCCTCGTAAGCCGGATCGTCGGGGCTCTCTACATCACCGAGCGAGCAAAGATCGGTGCCATGAATTTTAAGGATATTCATGAGCAGGGAACCATTGTAGCTGCCAGAGACATCTCCATTCATGTACCTGGCAACAATTTCTGCCTGCTGCTCGGCAGCTGCCGTAATTCCATATAGCGCCCCTTAAATTCTGCTATTTCACCTATCGCAAAAATGGAAGGGTCGCTGGTTTGTAAGTAATCGTTTACCACCACACCCCTCTTGCATTCAAGCCCGCTTTCCCGTGCCAACTCTATATTCGGTGTTGTACCAATGGCCATAACCACAGCAGTGCAATCAATTGTTAAGCCACTTTTAAGCCTGATGCCGCTAACAGCGCCTGTGCCCAGAAAACGGTCGGTCTCATCGTTATAATAAATATCAATTCCCTTATCTGTTAATTCCTCGTGCAGCAACTGGCTGCCCAGCGGGTCCAACTGCCGGTTCATTAACCTGGAGGTACGTTGAATAACAGTGGCCTCCATTTGCACTTCACGAAGAGCAGCCGCCAGCTCTATACCCAGCAGCCCACCTCCGATAATCACTACTCGACCCGAAGTTTCGCGGGTATGCTGCAGGAAAGTATCGGCATCACCCCGGTTACGCATCGAAAAAATGCCTTTCATATCCGGCACATCACGCAACATAGCAGAACGGCTACCGGTTGCCAGGATCAATATATCATAGGCATGCACGCTTCCATTACTGTCGGTAACCGTTTTATCATTTCTATTTATATCAGTAATACTAATACCCCGGTGCAGTTTAACCTGATAAGCATATTCCTCTGCATCGGTCATTTTTACCAGGTTATCCCACTGTAAGGTCCCGGTTATATAGTCTGGCAATAATACCCGGTTATAAAAAGGGAATGCTTCTTTACTAAAAACTTCTATTTCGTCTTCGGTATTGATATTCCGGTAAGATTTTACAAAACCGCAGGCGCCCGCACCGGCACCTACTACAATTATTTTTGTTCCGGCTTTTTATAAAGACTGACCTCAACTGCCGTAAATTTAAAATCCGGCTCTTTACTCTTTGGATCGAGCAGGTTATTGGTAACATTATTAGCCCGGTTGAGATCGCTGTTCAACACCTTACCCCAGTGCATAGGCAGGAACACCACTCCTTTCTTAATATCCTCTGAAAGTTTTGCTTTCACCTGCACTTCACCACGACTGCTTTTAATAACCACCAGCGCATTTTCTTGTATACCTCTCTGCAAGGCATCATCAGGGTGTATTTCCAGGAAGGCAGATGAAATATGCTGTTTCAGTTTGTTCACCTTCCCTGTCTTACTCATGGTATGCCACTGATCGCGTATGCGGCCTGTAGTTAAAATCAAAGGAAAATCGGGGCTTAACGGCTCTGATCTATTAAGATCATCAAAAGAATGAATTATTGCCTTTTTACTGACTGTATAAAATTGATGATCTGTAAAAAGTCTCTTTGTGCCCAGGGAAGCTTCATTATCCCTGCCGGCATTGGCATGAGCTGCGGTGTAAGGCCACTGCACTGTCAGTTTCTCTCTTAATACATTATAGTTGAGCGCGCTTATATCTATATGGGTGCCCCTGGTTAATGCTGCATGTTCTGCAAATATCTCCGACACATGATTATAATCGAAACCCGCAAAGCCCATTTTTTGAGCGAAACGACAAATGATCTCCGCATCGGGTAAGGCCTCACCCGGCGCATCGGTGATCTTGTTAAGATAGCTTACCCGGCGTTCTGCATTGGTCATCGTACCCTCTTTTTCCGCCCAGGATGCTGCCGGTAACACCACGTCTGCATACTGCAGGGTTTCGGGTTTATGGCTCACTTCCTGCACCACCACAAACCGGGCTTTTTTAATGCCGCCTCCGCACGTCTTACGTCGGGCAAACTAATTAAAGGGTTCGTACATAATATCCAGATAGCTTTTAACCTTCCATCTTCCAAAGCCTCAAACATTTCGGTAGCAGTGAGCCCCGGCTTCGCCGGTATGCGGCCATAAGGCACTTTCCAAAACGCCTCTACCTCAGCCCTGTGCTGCGCATTGCTCAGATCCCGATGCGCCGGCAATAAATTAGACAGGCCGCCTACTTCTCTTCCTCCCATAGCATTGGGCTGCCCCGTGAGAGAAAGCGGACCTGATCCGGGCTTTCCTATGTGCCCGGTAATTAAATTCAGGTTGATGAGGGAAAGATTTTTATTTACTCCCACCACACTTTGATTCAGCCCCATGGTCCACATGGTAATAAAACCCTTGGCATTACCAATATAAGAAGCGGCCTCCCATATCAGCGATTCTTCTATGCCACAGGTGGATGCGGCCTCGGCTATCGTTCTTTCGAAAACGATATTCTTATATTGTTCAAATCCCTCCGTATGATCTTTAACAAATACCTGATCAATGTCTCCGTTTTCTATCAACGCCCGTCCAATGGCATGATGTAATGTAATATCCGTTCCGGGGTTCAGCTGGAGGTGTACGTCGGCAATAGAACAGGTTTGCGTTTTACGCGGGTCACTGACAATAATTTTAAGGTTGGGATTTTTTTCACGGGCAGCTTCAACCCTGCGCCATAGAATCGGATGGCACCATGCAGGGTTGGCTCCCGCCACAAAAATAACATCGGCTATCTCCAGGTCTTCGTAGCTCACCGGCACGCTGTCTTCACCCAGGCTCATCTTATAGCCTACTACCGCGCTGCTCATGCACAACCTGGAGTTGGTATCTATATTATTACTGCCAATAAAGCCTTTGATAAGCTTATTGACTACGTAATATTCTTCCGTCAGGCACTGTCCCGAAGCGTAGAAGGCAACTGAATCAGGACCATATTTTTCTATAAAGGTTTTAAAAACGGCTGCAGTACGTTCCAGGGCGGCATCCCATGAAACCCGCTGCCGGGGCTGATTACGACCGTAGCGCATTTCAGGATAAAACAACCGGTCAGTAGTATCATTTACCGTGTAATGCAGGTTCATGCCTTTACTGCACAACATTCCTTTATTTACCGGATGTTTTTCATTACCGCTTACCGTTAGTCTCCCCAACTTATCCTTTACCACTTCTATACCGCAGCCCACCCCGCAATAACAGCAGGTTGTAGTACTTTTTTAGTATCTGCAGAAGAATATGTGGTAGGATGGTTCATTATATTTACCTGTTTTTAAAGCAATCGTCAGAGGTCTGTTATCTCACAGTTATTGCGCCAGTGGTTCCAATATTGTTACAGGCGTATCAACGGCTTTTGCCCTTGCAAACCGGGTTAACAAAACAATCAATGACACCAACACTACTATTACACCAATATAGCTGAAGGCCTGACCATAGGTAATGGAAGGGCTTTTAAACAAAAAGCCAAACAACATGCCTCCCAAATTTCCCCGGCTCCCACTACACCGCTTACCAGTCCTACATTTTCTCATTGATAAAAGGAGTAATTGCATAAGTAGCTCCGTTGGCCATTTTTAGAAACAGGGCAAAAGACAACATAGATAGGATCGCCAAAGGCATTGATCCTGCCCGGGCAAATAATATCAGTCCAATGCCCTCGAGCAATAATACGCCTGCCAGCAGTAACCCCTTGCCACGCATGCCGTACGACTTGCCAATACGGTCGGCAAATATGCCACCCAGCGCTCTTGCAAATAAATTCATCAACCCGAAGACACCCGCCCAAAAACCAGCGGAACGCTGATCCAGTTGATACTCCTGTACAAAGTGTAAAGCAGCTACATTATCAAAAGTAATCTCCATACCAAAACACATGGCATAGGCCAGGGTCAGTGCCCATATACGCCAGTCCTTTAATACACTATAATCCGTCTTTCCTTTTTCTTTCACCCTTTCAATTTCATCAAAATTCCCTGCGGGCGTATCTTTAGTATACTTATAATAAAGAAGAAAGGCTGCAATCAACATCATCAGGCCTGGAAAGATCATAGCCTGGCGCCAGGCTTCACTACTGGTGTACCCGGCACCCACAATGGCCGCAAATATTAGCGGCATTACAATATTGGTTACTCCCCACCCAGGTTACCCCAGCCGCCGGCAACTGCATTCGCCGTTCCTTTAATATTAGGCGCAAACATCATAGAGGTATGAAACTGTGTAATAACAAAGGATGCGCCGATAACGCTTATAGCCAGCCGAAACAACAGGAAACTGGTATAACTCTCGGCCAATCCTACACACATCACGGGTATGGCGCCAATCAGCAATAAAGCTGTATACGTTTTCTCGGGCCCCAGGTATCGCACAGGCGCCCGATCAATAAACGGGCAATAATGGTTCCCGATACAGAAGCAATAACAATATTGCCGATCTGTGATTTATCCAGCTGAAGATCTTCTTTGATGGTAGGCATCAAAGGCGCCAGGCCAAACCACCCAAAAAAGCAAACAAAAAAAAGTAAACCAGGTAATATGAAAAGTACGCATCTGTATTCCCTTAAAAGAAAACACGTTCAACTTACTGAGGGGTTTTGTATTAACTGAGCTCATGATCAATCGGTTTATTAATTAAATAGAATAGAGTTTAGAGATCTTTATTTCAGAACCGATAACCGGCTCCTATACCGATATTCCATCGGCCATCGGCAGCAGCTGTTTTAGCATTATAATATACAGGCACCTGTAATGCCAAATGCTTATAGGCAAAGCTTACACCTGCGCCAAGATTGGGCGTAACCGGTGAATTCTTTTTGCACCCGCCGCCACTTTATCTTCTTTGATGCGCAGCGAAGGCAACATGCCCAACGTTACTACGTAAGGCTTGCTTACGAATTTTATACAAGGACCTCCGAAGTTGACAAAAGCTCCTTTATCTACATATCCTGCTATTACCATCCCGTCCCAGGCTGCAAGAGCCGGTTTGGGAGCCGCGTTCTGGGCGGGGCTATATTACAGAGAGACAATGTGGTGATGAGCACCGTTAATGGTTTAAATAAATTTCTCATTGCATTTTAGGGTTTAAATATTTCAGGAGCACATATTGGATGCCGGTTCGCCCGCAGGCACTTCCTGTTCAATATCGCTTACATCGATGTACACCTGGCCATCTTTTACGCGTACTTCATATACCGCGATACTTCCACAGGTTTCATCGTTAAGGCAGTGACCATCTTTTAACGAAAAGGTTTTTTTATGAAACGGACAGGCTATTTTAGGCTCGCCTTGCTGCGACCCCAGCATGCCGCGACTCAGGGCCATTTGTTGTTTATGCGGACAGAGATTTTGTGAGGCGTACCACTCGTTGCGGTGGGTAAAATAAAATAGCGCTATCTGGTGATCGCCATATTTTACACATACACCACCGTTATGCGGCATCTCCTGCACATTGCATACGTGAAACCAATTTTTATTGGGCATAGATGAATAGTTTTTGAGATAGTTGTAAGATCAATAAAGAATTACTGCACGGTAAGTGCTTACCAGGTAGCTGCCTTTTTCTGCTCCCGCATTGTTTCAAATGTAACGGTAGGATCTTTTTCTTGCGGAGCATTTATGAAATGAGTAAACTGACTTCTAAGCTCTGGCGTTTCCACCACGTTTTCCATTCGCATTGATAGGCATCAACCAACAGCTGCATTTCCCTTTCAAGCTCGGCACCTATTCCAAGGCTATCGTGCACTACCACATTGCGCAGGTAGTCGATGCCTCCCTCCATCTTGTTTAACCAGGTAGCGGTACGGGTAAGCGGATCGGCAGTTTTGATATAAAACATCAGGAAGCGGTCGATGTATTGAATGCAGGTTTCGGAATCAAGATCGGTTGCCAGTAATAAGGCATGTTGGGGTTTAGAACCACCATTGCCGCATACATACAGGTTCCAGCCTTTTTCAGTGGCGATAATACCGAAGTCTTTCGATTGCGCTTCGGCACACTCCCTGATACAACCGGATACGCGGCTGACTTTAATTTATGAGGAGAACGGAGGCCGCGATAACGCTCTTCAATGCGTATGGCATAGCTCACGCTATCATGCAAACCAAACCGGCACCAGGTGCTGCCTACACAGCTCTTCACCGTACGCAATGATTTTCCGTAAGCATGACCACTTTCAAAGCCCGCTTCAATCAATTCTTCCCAAATGAAGGGCAGATCATTTAAATGGGCGCCGAACATATCGATACGCTGGCCGCCGGTTATCTTGGTGTATAAATTATACTTCTTGGCTACCTGTGCAATGATCAATAATTTATCAGGTGTTATTTCTCCACCGGGAATACGCGGCACAACTGAATAGGTACCTCCTTTTTGAATATTTGCAAGAAAGCGATCATTGGTATCCTGGGAAGTAGCGCTCTCTTTTTAACGATCAGCTCATTCCACAAGCTGGCTAATACAGAGCTTACGGCCGGGCGACAGGTTTCGCATCCGTCGCCTTCACCTAATGTATCCAGCACCATCGAAACTATGCAGGTTTTTCAATTTAACCAGATCGTATAACTCCTGCCTGGAATAGCTAAAATGCTCACAAAGTACATTACGCACCAGCTTACCCTGCTGCTTCATCGTGTGCACCATAATATCCTTTACCATTGGTGCGCACCCCCGCAACCGGTAGCAGCTTTTGTACACTTTTTAATGGCATCAACCGTTTCGCAACCTTCCCCGGTAACAGCGTTGCATATATCTAACTTGGTCACGCCTTCGCAACTGCAGATCAGGGCATCATCGGGCAGGGCTACTACCCCGGCTCCGGCATCAGCCGCACCTTCTTTCGCCTTTATGATCAGGTCCATCGGATCGGGAGGCAATGCCATTTTATTTTTACAGATCTGTAATAACATATTATATGCTTCCGCATCTCCTACCAGAACACCGCCTAATAACTCTTTGCCATCATTCGAAAAGTTGATCCTTTTATAGATGCCCCGGTGATTGTCTCTGTAAACAATTGTGCGGGCCTCGTCACCCGAAATAAACGGATCACCAAAGCTGGCAACATCAATACCAATCAGCTTCAGTTTGGTACTCATATCGAAACCCGCGAATTCTTTGGCGGCCCCGGCCAATTGAGTAGCCACTACATCCGCCATTTCATACCCTGGTGCTACCAGGCCATAGATCATTGAATTATGTAAAGCACATTCTCCTATAGCAAAAATGTGCTCATCATTGGTGGTCATATGATCATTTACTACAATGCCTCCTCTTGGCCCCACGGTCAATCCACAGGCACGGGCCAGCTCATCTCTGGGCTTTATACCTGCAGATATTACCAGCATATCGGTACTTAAAATAGTACCGTCCGTAAAGATCATTCCCTTAATAGTTTCATTACCCAGGATAGCCGCTGTGTTCTTTCCTGTATGGGTGGTAATATCCAGCTCCTTTAACTTCTGGATCAATATTTCGGAGCCCGCTTCATCAATCTGTCTTGGCATCAGGCGGGGCGCGAACTCTATGACATGCGTATCTTTAATACCCAGGTCCAGGCAGGCTTTTGCCGCTTCAAGCCCTAACAATCCTCCACCTATCACTACCGCCGTTTTCGCGGTGGCAGCATGGCGCCAGATCATATTCAGATCTTCTATAGTACGGTACACAAACACTCCATGCTTATCTACTCCCGGGATGGGAGGTACAAATGCAGCCGAGCCGGTAGCAAATACCAGGTAGTTGTACGAAATAGTAAGCCCTTCAAACGATGTTACCGTTTTTTCAAACGATCTACCTCCTGCACCGGGTCGCCCAGCCTCAGGTCAATCCCGTTTTCTTCATACCATTTAACCGGCTGAAGCGTCAGGTCTTCTACCGTTTTTCCGGCGAAGTAAGAGCTGAGGTGTACACGATCGTAAGCAGCAAGGGTCTCCTCACCAAAAACAGTTAGTTGTAAATCCGGAATTCCTTTAGAGAGCAGTTTTTCGCAGAATTTCTGGCCTACCATGCCATTACCAATAACAACAACTTTCATAAATGTCGTTTTGTGATTTAAAGAAAATGGCAGGCAATAATTATATTAAAATTTATTCTATACAAATTATTTTTATAAAATCAGCCCCAAAAAGAATAAATAATTAATAATTCTATATATCAAATATAATAAAATACGGTTTATATTTTGTAATTTTAATAAAATTATATTACATATATTTATTTATAATACATTATGAGCAAATTGATCTTAATTGGAGCAGGTCCGGGAGACCCGGACTTAATTACAGTAAAAGCGATAAAAAAGCTACGCGAGGCAGACGTAATATTGTATGACGCCCTGGCGAATGATGAGCTGCTATCTTATAGTAAACCAGGCTGTATCCAACAATTTGTAGGAAACGATACGGTTGCCACACGCTCAGCCAATCGGAGATCAACCACCTTATACTGGAATATGCACAAAAATTTAAATGCGTGGTAAGACTGAAAGGAGGCGACCCCTTTGTATTTGGACGGGCCTGGGAAGAAATAGAAGCGGCCCAAAGCGCGGGAATGGAGATTGAAGTAGTGCCAGGCATTTCCAGCGCCCTGGGAGTACCTGCTTCACAAATGATACCGGTAACAGCCAGGGTACCAGCGAAAGCTTTTGGGTGGTTACCGGCACTACCAAAAGCGGGGCCTTTCAACAGACATTCAGTTAGCTGCCCAATCAAGCGCCACCGTTATCATATTAATGGCCATGAGCAAGCTGGAACAAATTACAGAGATCTTCGCCACACACGGGAAAAGCGAAACACCGGTTGCGATCATACAAAACGGCACATTGCCTGATCAAAAGATGATAACAGGTCAGGTAAAAGACATCTATTTCAGGTCACAACATGCCGGATTAAAGAATCCCGCTATTATTATTATCGGCGAAGTAGTAAGCCTGGCCAGGAATTATCCGTTCAGCAACAGATACAACAGCTCTTGCACCACGCTGATAAATAAAGAAGATGGGTTATCTTTATTTATTATGCGTATTAAAAAAACGTTGAGACAGAGCAGTCTTTTCTACATAAATATTGTATGAAAGAATGGTGGCCTGCGCTCGACACCCATGCACAGATACACCAGTATAAAAAGGAGAGACCATCTTTAAAGAAGGCGACCCGGTAAGCGGCATTTACTTTATGTTAAGCGGGGTAACCAAAGTACATAAACTATGGGATGAAGAAAAAGAGCTCATACTGCGTTTTGCTCATAACCAGGACATACTCGGGCACCGGGGCCTTAGCAGCACATCCAGTCAATACCCCATTACGGCTACAGCCCTTACGCCAGTTACCCTGATATATATATCGCTCGATTTTTTTGAAGCCACCTTTAAAACCAATAGCAGCTTTGCCTACCAGTTTATGATGTTTATGGCCGATGAGCTGATGCTTTCTGAAATCAGGATGCGCAACCTGGCGCATATGACAGTAAGAGCCAGATTAGCTAACGCGCTGCTGGCGCTGGAAAGTAAATTCGGCACCAATGAATCCGGATTCATATCGTTCGTGGCCAGCCGGCAGGACATAGCGGCTTATGTGGGTACTGCCTACGAAACAGTATATAAGAACATTAATGAATTTATCGAATCAGGCTACATAAAAACAGATGCTAAAGCAATTGCTTTACTGAACAAAGAAGCGTTAAAGAATACCGTGTGTTAATATTACAATAATAATAAAAATATTAGCCCCGTTGATTGAAAATTGGCATCGATTTCGATTATATTCGCTTAGCATTTTTTTTTAATAACTACTAAATCTCAATGAAAATGAAAAGAATTCTGGCCATTATCGCCATTGTTGCATTCTCGTTTGCCCTGCCCTCCTGCAAAGGTAAAAGCGACGCCGATTTAAAAACTGCTGCTGAAGCTGCCATCAGTGCCAATCCCGACCTGACGGGCGCTACAGTTGAAGTAAAAGATGGCGTAGCAACGATCTCTGGTGAATTGAAAGATCCGGCGGCCCAGGCTGCTGCAGAATCTGCCGTTAAAGGCGTTGAAGGAATTAAAAGCGTGCAAAATCAAACTTCTGTTGCGCCTCCGCCTCCTCCTGCCCCGGTAGTTATCACAGCTGACGATTCTTTAAAAACTGCGGTAACCGATGCTATTAAAGATCACCCTACTGTACAGGCATCTGTAGCCGACGGCGTAGTTACCCTAACAGGTGAAATTGCAAAAACGATTTGAAAACCTTGATGCAAAAAGTTCAGTCTACCAAGCCTAGGAAAGTTGAAAGCAAAAGCTTAACCGTAAAATAAGCAAGGTCTCAGGTTGTAACAGCAACCTGGGATCGGGTCATTAAAACCTAATCATAACAATTCAAAAAAATATTATGGCACTTCAGGAAAAATATCAGGCATTAGTTGACGCTGCTAATGCAGCAGGAGTAAGCAACCTGGCTGTAAGAGAGCAGGACGGCGTTTTATATATTGATGGCGACGCTCCAAGCGGAGCAGTAAAAGACCAGCTTTGGGATGTTTACAATCAAATCGACCCGAACTACGCAAGCGGCGATTTAATTTTAAATGTCAATGCTAAAGCAGAAGCAGGTAGCCAGGCCCGTGTAATTACACAGGAGTCGAATCTGAACATCAGGAAAGGCCCCGGCACGGATCAACCCATCGTGGGCAAAGCTGCCAAAGACGAGGTTATTACACTGATAAGTAAAGCCAATGATCTTTGGTGGTCGGTTCGTACCAAAGATGGAGAAGAGGGATATGCCTACGCTCAGTATCTTGAGCCTCTTGCATAGCACTTAATCAGTATGCGATATTTCAGCCTCACAATAGTGAGGCTTTTTTTTTTTTATTTCAAAGCGCTGAAACAAAGGACGCTGATAGCAGCACATAAATAACTGCTTTAGAAAAAACAAAATATCGTTAAAAGGAGGCATTCGATATTTCTAACAAAACGCCACTCTTTTTAGAAATAATATAGTTTCTATTAACTAAATCTTTGTATATACCAGCACCAGTATTGCGTTTTTATAATAGACACTTGCTCCTCTAACCAGACAGGTAAGTGACCATTCTTAAACTTAAAACCTTTATAACATGAAAAAAATTGCAACAAAATTCGTACTGGTAGCAGCTTCTACTTTTATTTTAGGAACGGCAATGGCTCAGACAGACACAACAAAAACGCCTGTGCCTGATACAACGGAAACGCCCACTCCCACAGATACTACAAGCGTTCCTAAAGACACTACGTCAATATCTAAAGCGAATATAGAATCACCAGCGTCGCTGGCAAGTACAGTAGGCAAGTATGTAAATACATTTTACGCGGCAACCAATAAAGAGTTGCTGAATGCAAAGCAGTATGATTTAAAAACGGAAGAAGAAAACGAAGCTTAATCAGTACTACTGTTTTAGCTAGTTGCAATAGCCATCCTCAACGGGATGGCTATTGTTTTATCATTGAGCTACACCCTTATGAACAAGGTTACTATCTTTACTCCATGAAGAAGATATTGACCAATATCCGGCACCGGTATCAGCACCAAACCAATGTATACGTTCTAAAAAGAAATTTTGACCAGCTGATAGGGCAACTCAATACAGCAAGCGAAAATAAAATGTCAATCAATAACCTGGATATTAAACAGCCCGCATGGATATCCGGTATGATTCTTACCCACTACTTCCCCGATGAATTCAAAGCTGATTATGAAAGTAATTTCCCGAGCCGGAGAGGATTCACAAATGCGCGCCTGCGTGGATATATCGAGAAAATATCAGAAAGCGAGATTAAACTTACTTTACGCGAGGTGCCTGCATTTGAAACTGCTTACCTGGTAGTTCCCTTACTTGTACTGGGAAGCATCTATTCATTTATTGGGGCTGCAACTTCGAATATGGCTGCTTTTATTATGCCTGTACTCTTACTTATTGCTGCTGTGCTGATTATACATATCAACCGCCGAATATTTTACCTTCTCAAAAAAATATGTATTGATTATGTAAAATCAGGGAAGGAGTTGGCAATATGATTTATTTTCCCTTTATTTATTGAAATTGCATTCAATGTCTACAAAAATAAAATGCCCCAGCTGCGGCAGCGAGTTTGAGCCTAATGAAGCCATTAGAGAGGAAGTAGAGAAAGAACTTCGTGCGAAGGTTACAGACTGGCAACGAAAAAAACCGAAGAACACCAGGCCGAACTACAAAAAAAAGAAGCTGAATGGCTGCAAAACTGCAGTCGGAAAAAACTTCTTTGCAAAAACAGCTGGAGGAGCAAATAAGAAAAAGCGTAAGCGGCGATTTTGAGAACAAGCTCTTTTTATTGCAAAAGGCCAACGAGGAAAATGAAGAAAAATTAAAGCTTTCCCGGCAACGCGAAACCGAATTTCTGAAACAGCAGCAGGAGCTTAAAAATAAAGAAGCCGAATTGGAACTGACGCTCCAGAAGAAATTAACAGAGGAGCGCGAAAAATTAGCAGAAAGCCTCCGCAAAATTGAAGCAGACAAATCGGCCCAGAAAGAAACGGAATACCAGCTTAAGCTAAGAGAACTGGAAAAGCAGCTGGAGGACCAGAAAAAGCTGGCCAGCGAAATGAAACGTAAGGCAGAGCAGGGATCTATGCAATTGCAGGGAGAGCCAGGAGCTGGCGTTGGAAGAGTTGCTTAGCACCGCCTTTCCTTTCGACCGTATAGAAGAAGTAGGCAAAGGAGTGAGAGGCGCAGATTGCGTTCAGGTGGTACGCAATAACCTGGGCGCTGAATGCGGGCGCATTATCTGGGAAAGCAAAAGAGCTGAAAACTTTGGCGGTGAATGGATAGAAAAGTTAAAAGCCGATATGCGCTCATTAGGCGCTGATGTAGCTATTTTGGTAACCCGCCGCTACCCTAAAGATATGGATTGCTTCGGAGAAAAAGATGGAGTTTGGATCTGCAGTTTTTCGGAAGCAAAGGCATTGGCTTCCGTACTGCGCGACGGTATCTTTAGAATTTACAATGCCTCCAAAAGCCAGGAAAACAAAGGCGACAAGATGAATATGCTGTACGGCTATTTGACCAGCCCTGAATTTGCCGAACAATGGAAGGCGATACGGGAAGGCTTTCTTAGTATGAAAATGAGCATTCAAAAAGAAAGAGATGCGATGGAACGGCTATGGAAAGCAAGAGAAAAACAACTGGAAAAAGTGTTGCTCAATGCTACACATATAAGAGGTTCCATTGACGGTATCAGCGGACTGGAGAATGTTGACCTTAACCTGCTGGATTACGATGACCCTCTTCTTTAAAGCGCGCCAATCATTACTATTTTTTTTTTGAACGTGAAAGCCCGCCGGGATTGCAGCCTGGCTTTCCTTCGGGAATGGCTGTCCCGAGCTTCTTAAAATAATCTTCCCACACATCAAAGTATGCTGATGAACCCGGCTTCCTGAATGTCATAGGCAACATCTTAAAAAAGCCCGGCCGGCGTTGGCTTTTTTAAAGGCATCAAAAATCAGCTCCGAACAATAGTACTTTCCGTTATTGTACAAAAACTCATCATCATATGCCACACCTTCATTCTCCTGATGAAGCGCAACGCTGCCGGGATAAGCCTTTCGTAACGTGTCTTCAATCTCCCCAATATTACTGCATGGGATGTTCGTTTACAGAACGACTCTAATGGCACCCGCCTTACGCCAGGCCCCATGCTTTCCCACACGTACACAACGCCATTACTGCTTTCAACAATTCCTATATGAGAGAAAGACATATTGTTCCACCCGGTAGTTACCGCCTCAATGGCATCGCACATGGGGCCGCAATCAAGATCCTGGAATAAAAGATCACCGCTTTTCAAGTGATCGGCATTCTGTTTTTGTGCAGTTGCCGGGCAAATGGTTACCCAATACCAGCTGATCAACAGGAAGTACTTTAAAGAGTGCATAAGTTCACTATACATTTTATCATCTTTCATTTACAGGCAAAGAGAAAACTCAAACGAAAGAATATTTCAAAAAGGGCATCAGCACCATTTCAAAGTGAGGGAGAATAAATATAGCTCAAGCATAAGGGTGATAGAAATTTCAGGTAAATATCCAGGAGCGCATCACGTTTGCTAAAATAGCAGATAAACATGTTCCTGTTGCCCTTGTAGCCCTTTAATTGTATATGTTGCTTAAAATCTATCAGCCCTTCCCCATGCCATTTATAAACAGCCTCTTTGGCGCTCCACACCTGTGTTGCAGTTTGCAATGTCAGCTGCGCCAGCCACTCCTGTTCATCCGGACTTATAAACTTATGCTCCACCCGTAATACCTTCTCTGCAGGAATTTCGATATCGATACCCACCCTGTTCTTACGGCTAACGATGGCAGCGGCGTAGTCGCCACAATGAGATATAGAAAAATGATAGGCCTCACCAGGCAGAAATGGCTTTCTCGTATCTGCCACCTGTACCTGTTGAGAAGGAAAATCAGGAACAGGTACTTCAGCAAAAACCTGCCCGCCAGGTGTTGCAGGCGTTTATGCGGGTGCGTCACCTCCCTGTGCAGGGGTACCAGCTGTTTAAAATACGCCTCATCCTCTTCTATCTTCCAGATGCCCAGCCGTGTATGTTCATTAATATCTTGTTGAAAAAAACAGGCATGATGCGGCTATTAATTTTATATTGCACAAATATAGTTGATGAGCAATAGTTCATCGTCATTACCCAATAAGTCAATCAGGAATAATGATTCTTTCAGATATACGGATACAAGAGGAAATGGAAAAAGGTACGATCGTCATCAAGCCTTACGACCGCGAATGCCTGGGTAGCAATAGCTACGATATACACCTGGGTAAATGGCTGGCCACTTACAGGAACACGTACTCGACGCCAAAAAGCATAACGAAATAGAGTATTTTGAAATCCCCGATGAAGGATTTGTACTGTATCCGCATATATTCTACCTCGGCGTAACATTCGAGTATACCGAAACACATGCTCATGTACCTTTTCTGGAAGGCAAATCATCTACCGGCCGGCTGGGCATAGATATTCATGCTACAGCGGGTAAGGGAGATGTTGGGTTTTGCGGCCACTGGACCCTGGAAATATCGGTTAAACAGCCTGTGAAGGTTTATAAAGGCATGCCTGTAGGTCAACTGATCTATTTCCCCGTGGAAGGAGAAATAGAGATAAAATATAACCAAAAGAAAAATGCCAAATACAGCAGCCAGCCGGAAAAACCGGTAGAAAGTATGATGTGGAAAAATAAGTTCTAGCTTCTAGCCAGGGGAAACTCTACCGTAAAAACAGAGCCCTTGCCCAACACGCTGTCTACTTTTACTGTTCCGTTGTGAGAATCGGCTACCGATTTCACATAGTTAAGTCCAAGACCAAAACCTTTTACATTGTGCAGGTTACCGGTATGTGCGCGGTAAAACTTCTCAAAAATACGTTTCTGGGTTTCGCGGCTCATCCCAATACCGTTGTCCTCAAATTTGATGACAATTCCGCCAGAGGTATTGGAGGTAGATATTTTCAGCTGGATCGGAACATTATCCTTGGAATACTTAACCGCATTATCAATCAGATTATTAACGAGGTTGGTAAAATGTACTTCATCGGCATTGATCAGGTCTTTGCTAGCCCCAGATTCAGAATAGAATCGCCATTTTTCTCATGTAACTGTAGCTGGAAATTATCCACTACATTCTCTATTATTTCATGCACATGCAAGGGTTTTAAATCTATTTCAGCCTCGCGCTTTTCAAACTGCGATGCTTTTAAAATAGTTTCCACCTGCTTGTTCATTCGCTGGTTTTCTTCCTTAATGATGCCACTGAAATAATTAAGCTTGTCCCTGTCGCCCATCACCCGTTCATTTTTTAAAGCATCTACAGCCAGCGAAATGGTTGCAATGGGTGTTTTAAACTCATGGGTCATATTATTGATAAAATCATTCTTTATCTCTCCCAGCTTTTTCTGCCGCAGCATGGTGTATACTGTAAGATAAAATGCCGAAACAATGACCAATGTAAACAATATGGCCAGCACTACGTTCCAGATGATGGCCTGCTTAACATATGACTTCCAGTTTAGTACTGTTAAAGCTAAATTTTCGTCTTTGGTTATACCATCGGAAGCTGATCCCGGAAGTGCCCGTATCAGTTTATAATCGGGACTGTAATTTCGTATGGTGTCTTCAGATGCTGCCCAGAAATCGGGATTGTTTTTCTATGGTTGGATTGCGGTTAGTTAACAGGCCTGAGAAAAAGCATACTCGTATTTCATTTTGCCCAATCCGGCTTTTTCAAAAGCATTGTTGATGATCTTTTCAATTTCGCTGCTGCTTATTCTTGAACCGATGGAAATAGCTTTTAACGGTTCAAAAAATCCTCTTTGCGAAAAAAAGTACCATAGTCGCGGCTTGCCTCATTAATCAGTTGTTCTCTCCTTTGTCCAAATTCATCACTGATAGTCTGATAAACATTGTCGATATTTTGCTTCACCTGATCCTCTTTTAACTTGATAAGGTTCTTCAACCAGGATACCTGCATTACAATAATACCGACTAAAGACAGCGTAATTAAAACAGTTATAGACGAAAATAATCTTTTCACAACGGCAAATATAATAATAGCAGCGAAGCCGAGCATTATTCACTTAAAAGCATACTATATTTAACTTTTTATAAATGCCCTTAACAGCCAGGCGTTTTAATAAAAATTTACTATATTGGCTTTATGATAGATCCCGCCAATGGAACATTACTGGTAGCCAACCCTCACCTGGACGATCCTAATTTTTTAAGAACGGTTATTTTTCTTTGTGAGCATAATGACGAGGGCAGCTTTGGTTTTGTACTGAACCGTAAGCTCGACTATTCGATCGACGAACTGGTACCCGAATTGGGCGATTTTAAGATCCCTGTTTTCGAAGGAGGTCCGGTTGAACTGAATACCCTGCATTTTGTACATCAATATCCGGAAGAGATACCGGGGGCAAAGAAATTATAGCAGGGCTTTACTGGGGTGGCGAATTTGACAAATTGATAGAACTGATTAATTCCAGAACTGCCGACCTTGACAAGATCAGGTTTTTCCTAGGTTATAGCGGCTGGAGCGCGGGTCAGCTCAACACCGAAATGGAAGAAAGAACGTGGATTGTAGCCCCTGCTGCTGTAAAATTTGTTTTTGCCGGCAACGAGAAGGAATTGTGGAAAGATGTGCTGAAAGAACTGGGTGGCGAATATGAGTTGATCATTAATGCCCCCTGGACCCCAGAATGAATTAATTTCGCGGGATAATTACAACAACAAATCGAGCATGAGAAGATTATTATTTGTTTGTGCATTAAGCAGCACTTTTTCTTTTCCGGTTGTGACACACTAAAAAATGTTGCCGGAACACTTTCCAATTTTGAAATAGCCCAGGGGCTTAAAGAAGCATTGACCCAGGGCCTGTTTAGCGGGTTTGACGCATTTGCCAATCCCAACCAGGGCAATGCACTGGTTCGGTTTGCCTTTCCCGGAGAAGCGGCAAAAATAGAAAAGACTTTAAGGGACCTGGGATTGACTCAGGTGGTGAATAATGTAACGGCTAAGTATACAAACGCAATGTCATTAGCAGTACAAAAAGCCAAACCCATATTCCTAAATTCGGTAAAGAATATGAGCATCGGCGACGCTGCAGGCATTTTATTGAGCGGGAATAAAAATGCCGCTACCCAATACTTTAAAAGCGCTATGAGCCCACAATTAATGACAGCTTTTCGTCCTATAGTGGATAGCACCATTCGCACAACAGGCGCCGGCAACGAATATAATACTTTGGCCAAAGCCTACAATTCTATTCCTTTGATCAGTAAAAAGCTGGAGCCAAGCCTTAACGAGTTTATTGCCGCCAGGGCTATAGATGCCATGTTTTTATATGTAGCCAATAAGGAAGAAGATATCCGTTCAAACATTTCGGCACGCACCACGCCCCTGTTACAACGTGTTTTTGGTTATGCCGACCTGCAGGCAGGAAATCGTTCCACCGCAAATTAATTTTAATAAGAACCTGTTATATTAATAATCATTAATGGCATCCGGCAAGGGATGCCATTAATTTTACATAATTATGTTGCTGATTTAAAAAACTTATTCTAGCTTAGAACAAATATTAACTACAAACTTAAAACTATGACCCAACCAGCAACCCTCTGCCAACAGTAGCAACCTGCAACAATTAAAATTTTCAGCATCGGTCAACAAAGCTTCAGTGCTTTCCTGCCAGGCCGGGTGATATTTTTACTAATTACCTTTTTATTACTTAAAAAATAAGATATGGAGAACAGCAACATTTTTAATGATAACGGATTATTGGACCAGTATGGAAAGATCAACCTGGAGGAAGCCGGCAAATGGTCGAGGTTTCTTGCTATTGTGGGGTTTGTAATACTTGGGATCATGCTTGTTTTCGGACTATTTGCCGGTTCATTGATGAGCGGCTTAATGGCTGCCTCCGGGACTCCTTTTGCTGCTTTTGGAAGTGCATTTTTTACGATTTACATTTTGGTTCTCTGCGCCATAGCTTTTTATCCCACCTTTATGCTTTATAAATTCGGAAGCGCGGTGAGAGCCAGTATAAGAACCAACGACGCCTCAGGATTTAACCAGTCGCTTTTATATCTTAAACGGTACTTTAAGTTTATAGGCATATTAACTATTATAATGATCGGTCTTTACGTATTGCTCTTTATATTCTCTGCCCTGGGCGCAATGGTGGGAGCCAGGTAATGCATTCAGATATCATCCATTAATTCGGCCTCCTCAGAGAACCGGCCGTGTGACGAGGTTTCTGCTTTAGCTGGCGAATTAGCGCCGGCATAAAATGCATGGATGACCGTATTTGCGACGTAACATTTTTTTTTCCTAAGGGACGATCTATTCATTCCTTTTTCAGGAGCATCCGGTTTCACTGTGGAGGTTACAGATACAAACCGCAGCTTCATAGGGGAATATAAGAGCCGCCTCTTACACTTACCCAATTATATTTTGCTGGTTGAAAAACATAGTCTATCTTTATAATAGACTAAAAAATATGACATCTACCCACCTAAAATATTGTTGTTGTTGAATGAGCCGTTGATCGTTGCTTCATTTTTCACTTCACACAATATTTACTGATGACTATTTTACTGCTGTCGCTGCTTTTCCATTTTTCTTTATTTTCCGGTAACGATATCACCGGGATATGGCTTAACCCCGAACAAACCCGTTCTATCCGGATTTTTGAGCAAAACGGGAAGTATTATGGTGTGATGCACTGGATTGGCGAGCCCGAACCCAAACTGAAAAAAAGGACAGCTGGTTTTGAAAGACCTGGTGTATAAAGATGGCTGTTTTAAAAACGGCCTGGCGTATACGCCCGCCTATGGCTGGGTAGCTTGTGATGCCAGATTGACCAACAGGCAACTACACCTTACCGGGCATAAGTTTGGCATCGCGCGAACCCGGGTGTTTTTACAGGGCTCCTCCAACTAACGCTTTCATCAACTGTATGCAATAAAAAAACCGAGGCGTTCTACCCCGGTTTAACAATGCATTGTCTTTTAATCCGGCTGTATTACTTTTTAGCTCCTCGCACAAGGTACGGTTATGAATGATAAGCGTACCGGTAGGATTGGCATATCCCCAACCCTCGGTAAAAGCAAAATTAGATATTTCAGCTCCGCCTCTTATTATCTGCAGCTGGCTCTTTTCTACCAACTGCTCTTCAAAAATGTCTTCCTTCTTTTTCTGCTCATTAAACCATATAACGGGAGCCCAAACCTGGATTTGCCCCAATAAAAATCCCGGAGCGATAAGCCCTGGGATCCTAAAAAAATCAGGTACAAAATATTAAAGCTTCTTGGCGCCCTCTACTAACACAGTTACATTATTATTCAGTACTTCCACAAATCCGCTTTGAATGGTATAGAATGTAGCTGGTCCGTTCAGACTTCCTTGCAATACTTTCAGCTTGCCTTCCCCAGGGCTGCAATCATTGGAGCATGCCTGTTCAATACTTCGAAAGAACCGGTTACTCCCGCATCTGAACGCCGTAAGCTTCGCCGCTAAAAATACTGCCTTCGGGAGTTAAAATATCTAACTTCATTTGTATAATGTGATAATATGATAATGGCCAATTGCTAATTCAACAGCTAAAGCAGATTGCTTTACATTAGCACACCAGCTAATTGTCTAACCAACTACTACGCTAATAATTTCTTGCCTTTTTCAATCGCATCTTCAATGGTACCTACCAGGGTTGAAGGCTGCTTCAGGATACTCATCTACTTCACCGTCCATGATCATGTTAAAGCCACGGATGGTTTCATCGATAGGTACCAGCACACCTTTTAAACCGGTAAAGGCTTCCGCTACGTGGAATGGCTGGGAAAGGAAACGCTGTACCTTACGTGCACGTGCTACGGTCATTTTATCTTCATCGCTCAACTCATCCATACCTAAGATGGCAATAATGTCCTGAAGCTCTTTATAACGTTGCAAAATTCTTTTTACCCTGTTGGCACACTCGTAATGCGCGTCGCCCACCACCTGAGGCATCAGGATACGTGAAGTAGAGTCCAGGGGATCCACTGCAGGATAAATACCCAAATCCGCAATTTTACGGCTTAATACGGTAGTAGCATCCAGGTGAGCAAACGTTGTTGCCGGAGCCGGATCGGTTAAATCGTCCGCAGGTACATATACCGCCTGTACAGAGGTAATAGAACCATTTTTGGTAGATGTGATACGCTCCTGCATCAATCCCATTTCTGTAGCCAGCGTAGGTTGGTAACCCACCGCCGAAGGCATACGGCCTAACAGCGCCGATACCTCAGAACCCGCCTGGGTGAAACGGAAGATATTATCAACGAAGAACAGGATATCCTTACCTTTTCCTTCACCGTCACCATCACGGAAATATTCAGCGATAGTTAAACCACTCAAAGCCACACGGGCACGGGCACCCGGAGGTTCGTTCATTTGTCCGAATACGAAAGTTGCTTTAGAATCGGCCAGTTCCTTGGTGTCAACCTTAGACAGATCCCATCCGCCTTCTTCCATGCTATGTTTAAAGCCTTCACCATATTTCATGATGCCTGCTTCAATCATTTCGCGCATCAGGTCATTTCCCTCGCGGGTACGCTCTCCCACACCAGCAAATACCGAAAGACCGCCATGGCCCTTTGCAATATTGTTAATCAACTCCTGGATCAGTACTGTTTTACCCACACCAGCACCACCAAACAAACCAATTTTACCACCCTTTGCATATGGCTCAATAAGGTCAATTACTTTAATACCCGTAAATAATACTTCAGAAGCAGTGCTCAGGTTTTCAAAAGCCGGAGGCATTGCGTGAATAGGCCGGCCATTTTCTTTAGAAACAGCAGGTAAACCGTCAATAGGATCTCCTGTTACGTTAAAAAGTCGTCCTTTAATGGCATCACCTGTAGGCATAGCAATTGCTTTTCCTGTGTCGCGCACTTCTGTACCACGTACAAGACCTTCCGTTCCATCCATTGCAATGGTACGAACGCTATCTTCTCCCAAATGCTGCTGAACTTCCAGTACAAGCTTTTCGCCATTCTCTTTTGTCAGCTCTAACGCGTTATAAATTTCCGGGAGGGCTTCATCAAATTGAACGTCGATTACCGCTCCAATAACTTGCTTAATTTTACCAACTTTTGCCATATAATTGAGGTGTGGTTATTTTTGTGGCTGCAAAAGTAAGGCTTCTCCGCGTATTATTGTACAACGACTTTACAAATTATTCACATTTAGGCATTCCTCAACCCCCACTTGCAAAGGCCCCGGGCGGCTTCATACTATTAATTACTATAATATATTCAGCCAACCCCTGTTTTTATTCTTTTTCCGGCTAATTTTGTGCTAAATCTTATACCCTTATTCATTCCTATCTATGAATTTTAGACAACCGCTGCTTACAACAGTTTTTTTCGTGATTTTACTGTCGTCCTGCAATTTCTTTGCACCAAAGACAAAGGAAGAGGAGAAACAGGAACGGGAAAAGGTCATTACAAAAGTGGATGTTACCATCGATACCAGCAACTCGTTCAACTCGCTTTTCATTGATACTTCGGATGTTAGGCTTATTCTTGAGGCCAACCAGCTTAACGACACTTTGCGCAACCGGCTTACCAGCTTCTATAACAGCCGCAATTACCAGTACGCCTGGTTTTCAAAGGAAGGCCTGCCGGAGCATACCGTTTCCTTCTGGAATTTGCTGAAAAATTACCTGAATTACTCGAAGGATTCCACGGTTTACAATAAATGGCTGACAGACAAAATGGAAACCCTGATCAGGTTGGAAAGCCTGCGTCCTAAAAACGACTCCCTGTACCGGAATGTAGAAATATTGCTGACCCGGTATTTTTACACCTATGCCGATCATGCTTTCGGGTCAGACCCCGATTTCAGCATTAAATCGCTGGAGTGGTATATTCCTAAAAAGAAACTGACGCTCGAAGCTATGCTGGATTCGGTGTTAACCAGTCATGGGCAGTATGCCGACGAATACGCCCCCAAAACCCCAATACCTGAAATTAAAAGATCAGCTGCTAAAATATAAACAGATTAAAGATGCGGGAGGATGGCCCACGGTGAACAGCAAGGTAGAGATCATGAAAAAGGGCTATACCGATGCAGCCGTAAAAACATTAAAAGAAGATTAAAAGCCGAAGGCTTTTTATTTGGAGAGGATAGCACTTTTACCAATGTATATGATAGTGAGCTGGCTGATGCAGTGAACGAATTAAAAAAACCTATGGCTACAAGCCGGATGGTACCGCCGGCAAAACCTTTTTAAAGACGTTAATATTTCGGTGGAAGAGCGCATACAACAGATATTAATAAACATGGAACGCATGCGCTGGCTGCCAGGGGCTACCAAAGACAGCGGCCGCTCTATAATGGTAAACATACCCGAATTTAAGCTACATATATATGAATATGGCCGGCCGGCCTGGGATATGGATGTAGTGGTAGGTAAAGAAGGTAACAACACCACCGTATTTACCGGCAGGCTGAGCAATATTGTATTCAGCCCCTATTGGAACGTACCCGCCAGCATCGTTAAAAATGAGATGAACGGCCGACCCAGCGCGGCTTACCTTGCGCGCAATCATATGGAGGTCATTAAAGGACGCGTTCGGCAAAAGCCGGGCCCCTGGAACTCGCTTGGCCTCGTTAAGTTTCTCTTTCCTAATAGTTATAATATATATTTTCACGACTCCCCGCTAAAAGCCTGTTTAACCGGGATAAAAGAAGCTATAGCCACGGCTGCATCCGCTTAAAAGAGCCTGCCAAACTGGCCGAGTATATTTTAAATGATACAGCAAGGTACAGTGCTGAAAAGGTAGACAGCCTGATGCATACCTATAAAGAGAAATACGTAAGAGTAAAAACCCTGTACCGGTACTCATCACTTATTTCACCGCGTGGGTTAACGACAGCAGCGTGCTGAACTTCAGGGAGGATATTTACGGGCATGATGCCATTATTGCCAAAAAAATGTTCCTGAACAGCGTTGGCACCAGCTACAGCAGGCAAAAGGCGGTAAAGGACAGCATTCAAAAAGTAAAAGACCTGGCTAAACTGAAAGAGCAAAAAGAAAAGACTCCATAGCGCGAAAAAACGAAGTCTTAGAGCTGAAAAGAAAACAGGATAGTATCGCGGCTGCCAGAAAGAAGAAAACATCCGGCACAGAATAATGCGCCACCGCCTATTTTTGTAGCATGAATCTTATTGAAGTCAATACGCCTGCGCTTGCCAGGGACTTTATTAAAGTGAATGTTTTGATCAATCAAAACGATCCTAACTATATACGTCCTTTAGATAAAGATATCAACGAGGTTTTCGACAAAGAAAAAAATAAAACCTTCAGATCAGGAGAAGCGATTCGCTGGATATTACAAGACAGCCAGGGGCAACTCATTGGCCGGATTGCCGCTTTTGTTAACAGGAAGTATAAGACGAAAGGCGATGAAGGCCCTGTTGGCGGCATGGGATTTTTCGATTGCATCAACAACCAGGCTGCAGCTGATATATTGCTGGATGCCGCAAAAAACTGGCTGGCTGAAAGAGGCATGACCGCTATGGATGGCCCCATCAATTTTGGAGAACGCGATACCTGGTGGGGCTTGCTGGTAAAAGGATTTGAACCGCCCCTTTACCGGATGAATTATAATCCGGCATATTATAAAGACCTGCTGGAGAACTATGGTTTCCGGCCCTTTTTAACCAGATATGTTTTGGACTTAATGTGGGCCGCCGGATACAGGAAAAATTTTATGAGCGACATGCGGCTTTGGCTAAAGACCCTAACTACTCCTCCGACAATATTAAAACCAATAACCTGCCCAAATATGCCAAAGACTTTACCATTGCTTATAATAAAGCCTGGGCCGGGCATGGCGGACTGAAACAACTGGATGAAAGAAACGTTATCAAAATGTTCCAGTCTATGAAGGCGGTTATGGACGAAAGAGTGAACTGGATCATTTATTACAAAAATGAGCCTATTGGCATTTGGGTAAACCTGCCCGATTTAAACCAATGGTTTAAATACCTGAACGGGAAATTCGGGTTATTGGATAAGGTAAAATTTCTATGGTATAAGAAAACGAAACCCTGCGACAAATTTGTAGGCCTTGTATTTGGTATTGTACCCGAGTTTCAGGAAAAGGTGTGGACGCTTATATGATCATAGAAGGTTGCCGGCTCATTCAAAACCTGAAAATTGAAAATGGCAAATATGAGCTGGGAAAACCAATTTATGAAAATTATGAAATGCAATGGATAGGCGAATTCAACCCCAAAATGATCAATGTGGCTGAATCGCTGGGTACGCACAGGAGCCGTACCCTTACCACTTACCGGTACCTGTTTGACAGGAGCAAGGAATTTAAAGCCCACCCGATACTGGCTTAACACCGTGAAGAAAATTTTTAAAAGTTAAATCCGTATTGGTATAATTTTCGTATCTCTGGTACTGATGTGAAATTCCTCTATTGAAAGCCATACAAAAATATACGGAACAGGAGTTGGTTGCGTTATTAAAAGAACGTGATGCCGGTGCTTTTAGCTATCTGTACGATAACTATGCTGCCGCATTAAACAGCATCGTACGCAGCTTTATTCCCGATGAGCAGTTGGCGAATAGCGTTTTGCAGGACAGTTTCGTAAAAATATGGAACCAGGCCAGTACTTTTGACAGTGTTCGGGGCCGGCTTTTTACCTGGATGTCGTCTATTGTACGCAATACTGCTATAGACACTCTAAGAAGTAAAGACTGGAAAAATTCCAGGCAAAATGTAGAACTTACCGACAGAAACAACGAAATAGCTGCAGACGACCTCTTAAATATAGACGCTATTGGTCTTCGTAAAGTTGTAAACAGTTTACGGGAGGAATATAAAACAGTTGTGGAGATGTGCTACTTCGAAGGTTTTACCCAAAATGATATAGCCGAAACAACCGGCATACCTTTGGGAACGGTAAAAACCAGGTTGCGTAAAGCTTTAATTGAATTAAGAAGCAGGATTAGTAATACATGAACATAAAGGAGTACATACAAAGTGGCATAATCGAAAGTTATGTGCTGGGGCTGGCAGACGCTGAGGAGAGAGCCGAGCTGGAACAACTTCGTATGCAACATCCTGAGATCGGTCAGGCCATACAGGCATTCGAAAAAGAACTCGAAGCGTCTGCAAGCCGCAATGCTGTACCTGTAAATCCGGACGTTAAAGCTAATTTATTCGACCAGCTGGGTTTAAAACTGAACGAAGAGCACAGTTCAGGTACTGAAGAGCCTACGGTAATTCCATTGGAAAGAAGAGGAACAACGCCATTTATTAAATACCTGGCTGCCGCTTCTGTAATATTGTTCGTAATCAGCGCAGCATTTAATCTTTACACTTACAATAAGTATAAAGATCTCGAAGCAGAAAATCGCCAACTGGCTTTACAGCGTGATCAGCTATATGCCCATAACAACACCATGCAAACCAAGCTGGATGAGATGGACAAGAACATGCAGCTTATAACCGGTCCCGACATGATCAAAGTAGCACTAAGCGGTGTTGCAGGCAAAGAGTCCAGTCAGGCTGTTGTATACTGGGATAAAAACAACAAAGATGTTTACCTGGTTGCCAAAGCCCTCCCTCAAGCGCCTAAAGGCAAGCAATACCAGCTCTGGGCCTTAATGGACGGCAAGCCTATTGATGCTGGTGTATTGGGCAATTGCAACACTGTTTGCAAGTTAAAAAACATACAGCATGCGCAGGCATTTGCCATCACGCTCGAAAACGAAGGCGGAAGCCCTGCCCCCAATCTTGAGCAATTGTATGTAATGGGCAAAATTTGATTTTTATAAATCCGTTCTATCGTATTTTCCGTAACTATTAATGTCATGGTTAGAGTGACATATCAGTATTGGGGCTGCAGGTTTGGGCAGCCCCTTTTATATTTTATACACCCGATACTCATTCCATTAAATCCGAATCTATCTTATTCATCCCCTATAAAATTATCACCCTACTTCATTCGCAACCTGCTGTTCACCTTCCCTATTCCCTGTTTTTATTCTCCGTTACTTCCTCGCCCTTATTAAAACTTTTCTTTAAAAAGAGAATCCGCATCTTACCGCATCTCGTATGTATCTATGAAAGGGCACCTGTAAGTACCCATAATCAATCTCCAAATCAAAAATCAAGTATTATGAAATCAGAACAAGCAATTCTTACCACGTCGGGCGCAGGCGCAGGTAAAGAGGGTTATAATCGAAGAAAATTTCTTTCTGCGCTGGGCATGGGAACTGCAGGCGCTGCCTTACTAACCTCCTGCGGACACAACGACTGGTACGACCAATTCAGGAACAACAACAATAATACTAACGCTGCAACACTCGACTTTAAGGATGACATCGGTATATTGAATTACGCCTATGCGCTCGAACAACTGGAAGCTGCGTTTTATACTGAAGTAGTAGCAAAGTCTTCTTCTGTTTTCAGCGCTTCACAAAACGCCTTTTTCAACGATATAAAGCTGCACGAAATTGCGCACCGCGAATTTTTCAAAAAGCCCTGGGCAGTAACGCCATCGGGAACCTGGAAGTAGATTTTTCATCGGTAAACTTCACCAGTAAAGACAGTGTATTAGCTACAGCAAAAGCATTCGAAGATCTTGGCGTAGCTGCTTATAACGGGGCCGGGTATAAAATAATGACAGAAGCTTACCTCGTAATTGCGGGACAGATCGTTTCGGTTGAGGCCAGGCATGCGGCCTGGGTCAGAGACCAGATATCAAATGGTTCTTTCTCTGACCTTAATAGTTTAAGTGCCTTAGGAGCAGACAATTCAAAGGGACTTGATGCAGCCTTGCCTCCCAGCAAAGTGCTTCCTATTGCTGCTACTTTTATCAAAACCAAGATCGATGTCAAAAACGTTTTTTAACCTTAAAACCTTACAATCATGAATATCCTGAATATATTAAGCGAAATTGAAAAAGTAGATGGAGACATCTATGACAGGCTTAGCCCACGCAGGCGCGTAATGAAAGATTTTTATAACGCAGGCAGGAAAATTTCCCTGGCAGCATTGCCACTTGCTTTAAGCTCAATGTTTACCAAAGCCTACGGGCAATCGGGCAACAGGAGTGTGAATGATGTGCTGAACTTTGCATTGACGCTGGAATACCTGGAATATCATTTTTACAACCATACCGTTGTAGGTAAAGATCCTGCATCATCGGTAAAGGATGTTACTTTTAATTTTCCCAGCACTGCTGCATTACAGGCCATTACTACCATCCGTGATCATGAAAAAGCGCATGTTGATTTTTTAAAGGCAGTATTGGGAAGCGCAGCACGCCCCGAATTGGCTTATACTAATTTTGATTTCAGAGCAGGAGGCAATTACAATGCCGACAACAGTTATAACTCTGGTGGAACCTTTGCAGATGTTTATACCAACTATGCTACTTTCCTCAAAGTTGCTACGGCATTTGAAGACACCGGGGTACGTGCCTATAAAGGCCAGGCTGGATTTTTAAAAGGCAACCAGGTGGTACTAACTGCTGCGCTGCAAATACATGCAGTAGAAGCCCGCCATGCTTCTCATTTGAGGCAGATGGCTGCAGCAGCAGGCCTTACTATCAAACCATGGATTACCTATACTGCCAATGGCAACGACACCGGTGTTGCCCCGGCAGACGCTGTTTACGCAGGTGAGCAAAACACCACACAGGCCAACGTGCCCATCACCAACATTGCAGCTGATGTTACGCAGGCCGCAGCAGCGGAAAGCTTTGATGAGCCATTGGCTACAGCTAATGTTGTTACAATCGCCAACCTCTTCCTTAAACCTGCATTCAGATTATAATAAAACGATTCACGTATCAATTAACTTTTTAAAATTCACGCAATGAAAAAAATACTTTTAGCATTAACTATTTTAGGCGGTGCCTCTTTTGCAGCCCAGGCATCAGGAATTTATGAAAGCCCTGTTTCGTATGAAGTAACAGCAGACTGGATAAAATCGAAGACCCAAACATGGGCGGGTTCTATTGAAGGCAAAACATATTGGTATAAGCTAGACAAGTCAGCGAAATTGTGGTGGAGCACGGATGGCGCCAAATGGGCTGCTGTAGAAAGCCAGAGCTGGACGGACAAAGACGGCAAATGGTTAAAAATTCATGAAGGGAAGCTGGTTTGGAGCGCCGACGGAACTAAATGGAGTGAAGTACCTGAATGGAAGTGGGAAGGCAGCGATGGCCAATGGTATAAGTTTGACAAAAATGGACTCTCTGGACTAACAAGTAAGCAGGATATATTGTTATAGCAAAAGCCCGCAAAGTTTTGCGGGCTTCTTTATGAACATAAAAATTTACCTCCTGCAATCGGCAGACCATGTGTTCCCGTTTTTAGTTACACCAATAACTAATCTATCATTAGTAACGTTGATCAACCCGGCTAACTCGCCTGTACTTACCCAGGTATTATCACCGCTTTGTTTGAACTCTACATTATTAATATCTGGTATTCCGTCAGAAAATTTAAAATTATAAGTGGTTGCAGATCCACCTTTCACTACTGTAACCGAGCCATTGGTGTTCGACACATCATCACCTTCACCGGAATAAGTTACCTTTCCGTTATAAGTTCCTATAAAAAACCTGTTATCTGCAGGATCGTCATCCTTGCTACAAGCTGTAAATACAAAAGATGCAAAAAGCACCACACCTACCATTTTCAAAATCGATTTCATAAGATTGGGATTTGATTAAAAATAAAATTCATCCTACCGTAAACAAACCCCATACCAAAACACAGAAAATACTGTTAATAAGCCTTGCATTTAATATTCACTTTTCTTTAAGAAAACAAATCCATAAAAAATCGTTTTCGGACAAATGTTTGCTGCCCTTCGACCAATTACATGAGTATCTAAACCTTTTTTAACGAAAACAGCTTGTTTCATGAAACGGAAAACTTGTACAATGCGGGGCAGCTTGCCGTGCCCCAGGTTTCAACTATTATGTTCCTTCTTCTTCTTCTATGTTCTTTTTGCTCTAACGCCCAAACAGTTAAAGGCTGGGTAAGCTCTAAAGGTCAGCCTGTTACAGGTGCCTCCATTAAAGTAAAAGGGGCGGCTACAAGTGCCGCTAGCGATAGTAGTGGTAGCTTCACCATTGAAGCCCCTGCTGCAAGCGTATTGGAAATTTCGCATGTGAGTTATCTTAAAAAAGAGGTACCCGTTAACGGTCAAACCAGCATCAACATTGAGTTAGAGCCCATGGCGGCAAATTTGGACGAAGTGGTGGTGGTAGGTTACGGCACACAGAAAAAGTAACACTTACCGGCGCGGTGGCCGACGTAAAGGGCTCAGAACTAGCCAAAACACCCACGCTTAACCTTACCAATTCTCTGGCCGGAAGGTTGCCGGGTATTACCGCGCTGAATGGTAGTGGCGAACCCGGATATGATGGCTCTACTATTAGAATCAGGGTACGAACTCAATAGGTAACTCATCGGCATTAATTGTAATTGACGGGGTTCCCGACCGCGAAGGCGGTATGGAACGCCTGAACCCCAACGATATTGAAAGTATGTCGGTTCTTAAAGATGCTTCAGCAGCTATTTACGGATCGAGGGCTGCTAATGGCGTTATATTGATTACAACTAAAAGAGGAAAAAGCGGTAAGCCTACCCTGTCTTATACATTCAACCAGGGATGGGCGCAACCTACCGTAATTCCCAAATTAACGGATGCCGTTGAGTATGGAATACTTAGAAATGAACTGGCGGTATATGAGAACAGCTTGCCGCCCGGTCAGTGGAAAGCAGCTTACGATGCGTTGATAAGCACCGGCACCTACACCAGGCCCGATAACAATGCCGTTATTAATTCTCCTACCGGTTTTTTCCCGGACGATATGCAAAAATACCGGGACGGATCGGATCCCTGGGGTCATCCGAACACCAACTGGTTTGATGCAACATTCAAGAAATGGTCGCCGCAGCGCGCCACTATGTTCAACTTTCGGGGATCTGAAAATGTAAAATACCTGGGCTCCTGGGTTACCAGAACCAGGATGCGTATTATAAAAATTCTGCTACAGGCTATAAGCAGTACGACCTAAGGCTAAACCTCGATGCGAAGATTAATAAATACATGAACCTCCAGCTAGGTATCGTAGGCCGGGAGGAGTATCGCTTTTTCCCTACAGAAACGGCAGGAGAAATCTTCCGTATGTTAATGCGGGGTAAACCTAACGAACCTGCTATATGGCCTAACGGATTACCGGGCAGAGATATTGAATATGGCCAGAATCCTGTGGTAATTGCCACCAATCAAACCGGTTACGACCGTGATAAACGCGATTATATACAGTCTACAGGCAAGCTGGAGATACTGATCCCCGGTGTTAAAGGATTAAAATTGACCACCGCCGCAGTAGACAAATACTTTAAAAATCAAAAACGCTTTGAAACGCCGTGGTACCTGTACTCCTGGGACAAAACATCTTATGAAGCAGATGGCGTTACGCCCAAACTTACCAAAGAATTACGTTCGCCTTTTACAGACCCGAGGTTGAACCAGTGGACTGAGAACACGCTTAACATCAACCTCTCGGGGTTATTAAATTATGATCGCACATTTGGCGACCACACCCTGAATTTTCTTGCCGGTGTGCAGCGCGAAACAGAAGATTACGAAGGGTTCAATGCTTTCAGAAGGTACTTCTTGTCCAACTCTATCGATGTAATGTCGGCAGGGGGCGACCTGGAAAAAAATAATGGCGGGGATCTTACAGAAGAGCCCGCTTAAGCTATTTTGGCCGGGTGGGCTATAATTTTCAGCAGAAGTACCTTTTTGAATTTCTCTGGCGTTACGACGGGTCTTATATCTTTCCACCCAATAAACGATTTGGGTTTTTCCCCGGTGTAACTGCGGGCTGGCGTATTTCTGAAGAGAAGTTTTTAAAGACAATGTGCCGTTTGTTGATAACTTAAAGATAAGGGGATCCTGGGGACAAATGGGCGCAGAACCCTATTTTGGCGGCAACCTGGCAGAATACCAATTCATATCATCGTACCCCTTTATCAATTATGTGCTGAATGATGCAGTGGTACAGGCGCTTTATGAAACAAGAGTAGCCAATCAGAATTTTACATGGGAAATTGGCAACAATACCAATATCGGTTTAGACGTATCTTTTTTAAATAACCGTTTGGCGGTAGAGCTGGACTATTTCTATAATATAAGAGAGCGGGCACTTATAGCCGAAACCGGGCTGGTGCCTCAAAGCAGCGGCATTGCCAATAAGCTGCCTCCTACCAACAAAGGAAAGATGTCTAACCGGGGAGGTGAATTTAAAGTATCATGGAGCGATAATGTAGGAGACATTAGTTATAACCTGAGCGTTAATGGTGGTTATGCAAAAACAAAGTGCTTTATTCCAGCGAGCCGGCCGGTGTACCCGAGTGGCAGCGCACCACCGGCAAACCCTACGGAACCAGCGGTTATACGATAGTTGCATACCTGTATGATGGCGTATTTGAAAACCAGGCGGCTATCGATGCCAATACAATCGACTATTCGGCGCTCACCAATAATCTTCGGCCGGGTGATATGAAGCTGAAAGATTATAATGGAGATAAGAAGATAACTGCAGACGATATGGTTGCCCTTGATAAAACGCGCGACCCGTTATTTACCGGCGGCTTTAACGGAGGCCTGCGATATCGCAACCTCGATTTCAGCTTTATGTTTCAGGGTGCTGCAGGAGGTATGCTGTTCTTTGGCACTGAGTCTGGCGATATAGGCAACTATTTGCAATATTCTTTTGACAACAGGTGGACGGTTGACAATCAAAGCAGCGTTCATCCGCGCATTGCCAGCCGGGGAAATACCTATTATACCGGTGGTGGTGCTGCACGAAATACCTACTTCCTCAGAAGCAGCAATTACCTGCGGCTTAAAACCTTGAGCTCGGCTACTCCATTAATATGCCCGAACGTGTAAGAGAAGTAATAAGTAACATAAGAGTATTTGCTAACGGGCAAAATATTATCACCTGGGATAAAATGAAATTATGGGATCCTGAAGCCACCAGTACCAACGGTCAATACTACCCTCAATCCAGGATTTTTAACGTAGGGGCCACTGTAACTTTTTAAGGCCTATTTGATCACCAACAAAAAAACTCCACGAATGAAACAACATATATTTCGACGCTATTCGGCAGCAATACTGGTTCTGATCGGAATTTATAGCTGTCAAAAAGATTTTCTTGATATCAACCCTACTGACCAGGTACCGGCTGAAATTACCTGGCAGGACGGCGCACTGGCCGAAGCATTTGTAACCGGCATCTACAACCAATACCTGGGCGTAGGCGGGTTTACCGAAGAAATGCTGGCCAGTTTTAGCGACGAAGCCGTATTTACCCACACCGGTCGCAACATTAATACCGTGAACGAGGGAAGTGCAAGTCCCAGTGCCACAGGATCGGTGCCGGCCAGTTATCAATGGCAAAACCTGTACAATGGGATCAGGGCCGCCAATATCACGCTTGAAAAATTAGCCAACCCGCAAATTGATACGGCGCTTGCTAACCGGCTAAAGGGAGAAGCTCATTTTTTAAGAGCCTTCTTTACCAGCAATTATTAAGATATTATGGAGGCGTACCACTGATAACCAAAACCTATGGACTTGATGAGGATTACAGCGCGGCACGAAATACGTATGAGGAGTGTGTTAATTATATAGTGGCCGACTGCGACTCGGCGCTGTGGCTTATTAATGGCAAAGAAATGGCCAAGGGACGTACCAACGGCCTGGCAGCTCTTGCTCTTAAATCGAGGGTGCTTCTATATGCCGCAAGCGACCTGCACTACCTGCCTTTAGCCAGTACCAAGATTCCGGAGCTGGCCAGCCATCCTAAACCCGAGCTGTTTGGCTATGCGGGGGTAACCGTACAGAAAGATGGCAGAGAGCCAGGCAAGCCGCGCAGGAAGCCATGGATCTGGGCACCGGTTACAAACTTGATCTTTCGGCAAAGGTGCCGCCCGAACAGGGTAAATTAAATTATATGTCTATTGCTATGGCGGGGTACAGCAAAGCACCGGGACTGGACGCCAATGCGGCTTCAGAAATCATTTGGGGCCGTTACTATAACCTGAACGTAAATACGGGAGGGGGCGTAAGCATAGGGTTATACAACGGCCCTAATGGATATCACAACTGGGCCGGCAACACCCCTATAGGTATTTTTGTGGACGATTTTGAAATGGAAGACGGCACTCCATTTAGTTGGGGGAATGCAGCACATAAAGCCGCCCCTTACAAGAACCGCGATCCCCGCTTTTACGCTACTATTCTTTATGATGGTGCAGATTGGAAGCCAAGGAACCTGGTATCAGGCAACGTGGACCCTGCTAACCAGATACAAACGGGCAAATACGACCTGATGCAGGGCGGCGCTAAAATAACGTTCAACGGGTTAGACACAAGGAGCAGCTCAATAGAAGACTGGAACGGAAGCCGTACCGGTTATTATGTACGAAAATTTACAGACCCCGACCCTAAAATTGCAGAAGCCAACACTAAACAGTTAATTCCATGGCCTTTCATAAGATATACAGAAGTTGTTTTTAATTTTATCGAGGCCAGCCTTGAGCTGGGAGATGAGGCTGCCGCCCGAACCTGGCTGAACCGCATCCGGTTCCGCTCCGGTATGCCGGCTATTCCCGCTACCGAAACGGGACAGGCGCTTAAAAACAGGTATCGTAATGAAAAACGGATAGAAATGAGCTACGAGGAGCAGCGCTACCACGATGCCAGGCGTTGGCTGATTGCCCCGAAACCCTGGGCAGAAAACTGACATTCATAAATATAACCGGCACTTTTAAAACGGGCAAACAACAATCAGCTCCTTATAAACATGATGAAGAGGTGTACACGTATACCTATACGCCGGTAACCGATGAAGCCCATGAAAACCGCAAATGGGTGAACAAGATGTATTTTGCACCTATTGCCCGCGACGAAATGAATAAAAATACAGCACTGATACAAAATCCCGGATACTAGGCACCCTCTTGCTGGTAAGTAAATACGCTTTAAAGGCCCGCCTGATAGAAAAGATACCAGGCGGGCCTTTTAAATGAACGTCTGAACACGCATTTCAACGGCATATACCGTTGATAGTGCGATATATTTATCGATTTTTCCACAACATACTCCTCACCCAACAAATCAGGTTGCAATACGTTACTTTTGTCATCAGGAGTAATCATGGATAAATTTATTGTTTCAGCGCGTAAGTACCGGCCCCAGAATTTTGATACTGTTGTAGGTCAGGGACATATCACTACTACTTTAAAAAATGCTATTAAGCAAAACCAGCTGGCACACGCCTTTTTGTTTTGTGGTCCGCGGGGTGTGGGTAAAACTACCTGTGCCCGTATCTTAGCCAAAACCATTAACTGCGAAAATGCAACTCCCGATGGCGAAGCCTGCAATGAATGTACGTCCTGCGTATCCTTTAATCATGGCAGCTCGCTGAATATCCACGAGCTGGATGCCGCCAGTAACAACTCGGTGGACGATATCCGTACACTGGTAGACCAGGTTCGGTTCGCGCCCCAGGCTGGTAAGTATAAGGTATATATTATAGATGAGGTACACATGTTGAGTTCGGCGGCTTTTAACGCCTTTCTTAAAACGCTGGAAGAACCACCCTCCTATGCTATTTTTATACTGGCTACTACCGAAAAGCATAAAATCCTTCCTACTATATTAAGTCGCTGCCAGATCTTCGATTTTAAGCGCATTACTACCAATGATACGGTTGACCACCTCGAAGGTATTTGCGACAAAGAAGGAGTTAAGGCTGACAAAGCTTCTTTGCAGCTCATTGCCCAAAAAAGCGAAGGATGCATGCGTGATGCTTTGAGTATCATGGATAAAATTGTGAGCTTCAGCAATGGTGAAGTAAACTATAACAGCACGCTCGAGCATTTGAATATCCTGGATGAAGACTACTACTTCCGGCTGATGGACTATATGCAGCAGCAAGACCTGGCCAGCGCCATGCTCTTGTTCGACGATATCAACCGTAAAGGTTTTGAAGGAGACCTGGTGATTAACGGAATGGCTGCTTTTATACGTAACCTGCTGGTAAGCAAAGATGAGAAAGTGGTGGCCTTACTGGATACCGTTGAGAGTTTCAGAGAAAAGTATCTTACTACTGCCAAACAAATTCCTACGCCACTATTAATTAGTGCTTTAAATATTTTAAACGAGTCGGAGATCAATTACCGTTCGGCCCGCAATAAAAGATTGCATGTAGAGCTCACTTTAATTAAGCTTTGCTACTTACAGCAGGCTATGCAATTATCACTGGACGAAAATTCGGTTACAAAAAAAAAACTGATTGAAACAAAAGGAGCCCTGGCTTTCAGGCAAATTCGGCCGGTGCTTTTAAAAAAGGGGTAGCCCAATCGCAACAGGCCACTCGGTTGCCAAACTCACTATTGCCGAAGAGCCCATTGTCTTGCCCGCACAGCCGGCTGCTATAGCAACTACGCCTTTAGCCGCTCCTAACAATACAACAGAGGCGCCCCCGCTCCTGCCGGAAAAAATTAAGCAGCCTTGAAAAGCTCAGAAAACAGTTCAAGGAAATTGCTCCTGAAAAGGAAGATCAGCCGCTGCAGGAAGCTACGCTTATAGCAGCCTGGCAGAAATTTACGCAGGTTCTAAGGGACAACCGCAACCCGGCGGCCCAAAGCTTTTCGTTGGCAACCGTTAAGATACTGGACGCCAATTCTTTTAATGTGTACACTTCCAACCCGCTGGAAAACAGGTTTGTGGAAATCACTAAAAATGAAGCAGCCGAGTTCCTGAAGAAGGAATTGCAGAATACCCAGCTACAGATTTTTAATCTTATCGATGCAAACCGGCAGCCTATTCAGGAGGAAGTAACAGAAAGGCCTTTATCTGTGGTAGAACAATACCAGAAAATGATCTCTAAATATCCTTTGGTGCAGCAATTAAAGGAGAAGCTGAAATTAGAATTGGGTCGCTAATTACTTGACAGGCCATGAAAGTGATCTACTCCCGCTATTTCAGTTAAACAGCCATTATAACAGGTGAATACTGGTAATTTTTGCCGAGTCCCTGTGTTTTTTACTATTATCTTAATAAATAGTATAATCTGCGCCTGCATACATTTCACTATTGCCCATTCACTATAATTCACTAATTTCGGGCGAAATATTTTATATACATGGCTGATAAAATTTTAATGCCCCGATTGAGCGATACAATGACTGAAGGGGTGATTGCTGCCTGGCATAAAAAAGTAGGCGATAGTGTAAAAAAGGCGATTTACTGGCTGAAATTGAAACCGATAAAGCTACCATGGAGTTGGAAAGCTATAAAGATGGAACCATATTATACCTGGGTGCAGAAAAGGGTGGAAAATTGCAGGTAGATGACCTGATGGTAATAGTGGGAGATGCGGGCGAGGATATATCAGGTTTGGTAAATGGAAAATCGGGCGGAAGTGCCCAACCTAAGGAAGAAACAAAAGAAGAACCCGCCAAAGAAGAAGCAAAACCGGAAGCTAAAACAGAAACAGCTCCTGCGGGCTCAACAATAGATGTGTCTAAATTAGAGGAAGTGGTATTAATGCCCCGCCTGAGCGATACCATGACAGAAGGCGTTATTGCCAGCTGGGCCAAAAACATTGGCGATGATGTAAAAAAGGCGATTTGCTGGCTGAAATTGAAACAGATAAGGCCACCATGGAGCTGGAAAGCTATAAAAATGGCAAGCTGCTGTACCAGGGAGCAAAGGCCGGAGATAAAATACAGGTCAATGACCTGCTTTGCATTATAGGCGAAGAAGGAAAGGTGAATGTTGATGAAATTGTTGCAGCGGTTAAAGGCGGTGGTTCTATCAGCAGCAAAGGCGATGATGTAGAAGCCGGCGCCAATGCAGCAGTTCAGGATGCCGAAGGCGCGCCTGCTGTAAAGGATGAAGCGCCTAATACTACATCGGGCAAACCAAGCACAGAAAATGGCCGTATTAAGGCTTCTCCTTTAGCTAAAAAGCTGGCGGCTGAAAAAGGTATCGACCTGGGCACTGTACAAGGATCGGGAGACGGTGGAAGAATTACTAAGTCAGATATTGATAATTATAAGCCATCTGCGCCTAAACCAGCTACAGGTAGCCAGGAAACAGCAGCTGCTCCGGCAGCAACCGGTTCTGCAGTTACAGGACAGGTTTCTTTTGAAGATGTGCCCGTTTCCCAAATGAGAAAAACAATTGCCAGGCGTCTTTCTGAAGTGAAGTTCTCGGCTCCTGAAATTTACCTGACCATGGAGATCAACATGGACAAGGCAGTTGCCAGCCGCGCGCAGATCAACGAAGTATCTCCTAATAAAATATCCTTTAACGACCTGGTAATTAAAGCTGCAGCGCTGGCTTTAAAACAACATCCGGCTATTAACAGCAGCTGGCAGGGCGAAACCATCCGTGTTAACCATCATGTTGACATTGGCGTGGCAGTGGCGGTAGACCAGGGCTTGCTGGTTCCGGTGGTTCGATTTGCCGACACTAAATCTCTATCGCAGATCGCCGGTGAGGTGAAAGACCTTGCAGGGCGTGCCAAGGCGAAAAAACTGGCTCCGGCAGAGTGGGAAGGTAATACTTTCACTATCTCTAACCTGGGTATGTTTGGTATAGAAGAGTTCACTGCGATCATCAATCCTCCGGCGTCTTGTATTCTTGCTGTAGGCGCTATTAACCAGGTGCCCGTAGTTAGAAACGGACAGATTACCGTTGGCAATATTATGAAAGTAACCCTTACCTGTGATCACCGCGTAGCGGACGGAGCGGTAGGAGCTGCTTTCCTCCAAACATTAAAAAGCTTCCTGGAAGAGCCTTTGCGTATGCTGGTTTAACGGGAATTGAAACTTTTATATAAGCCACAGTGTTATTACATTGTGGCTTTTTTGTTGCTGGCAGTGTAGGTTCAATGGCATTAATATTGTAACAACACTATCAGAATAGCTACCACTAATAATATTTAAGATATGACAAATAAAAAAACGCTGGTTTTAGGAGCTTCAGAAAATCCTTCGAGGTATGGCAATATGGCATTAAAGAGATTAAGAGCCAATGGGCATGATGTGGTTGCTATTGGTCGCCGCGAAGGACAAGTGGGTGACGTAGTGATTCATAAAGCTAAACCCGAAGAAGAAGGTGTGGATACGGTTACGATGTATATGAACGAGCAAAACCAGAAAGAATACGAGGATTATATTCTTTCCCTGAAACCCAGGCGGATTATTTTTAACCCCGGCGCCGAAAACGAAGAGCTGGCCGGTAAAGCCGCTGAGCAGGGCATACAAACCATGGAAGCCTGCACATTGGTACTGTTAAGTACCGGCCAATACTGATGATGAGGAGTGAGTAATAAGTTGTAAAGTAAAGCCTGCTACCGGGCATGCTTCAATATATAAGTTTTACACCCTTAAGAGCATAGTTAAGAAACTATTCAAAATAGGATCCCGCGCTCATAGCAATTAAAAGGGCTTCCCGTGTGTGGCTTTAATGATGCTGTTGGCAAGCCAGGGCAGCCGCTTAAGTGTATTAATGAACACAACCGTTTGCCACTCTTTACCAAAATTAGCCTGGATTACCCGTCCTACACGCAGCCGTTTTGCAAATTGCTGACGCCATGCTACGGCATACCTGTTTAACATATTATCGAGTGAAATCCTTTGCTGCAGGTAATCATTTGCCAGTCCCGTAAAAATTTTCCCGCATGCATAGCCATGCTCATTCCGTTTCCGCATAGTGGTGTAATCATACCACAGGCATCTCCTGCCAAGGGCACGCCGGCATAAACCGCCTCCTTAACATTAAATGATATTTGGGAAATAGTAACCGGGTTTTCAAAAAGAAATTCGCTCTGTTCAAATATTTTCCGGAGATGAGGATTTTTATACAAAGCAGTTTGCTCCAGTTCCCTGATTCCTCCCGCAGCCTGTAAATGGGAAGCCGTAGTAAGGTAACAAAGACAATATTGATCTGCTTCTATTTTCGATACCCCGCAATATCCCTCTTTAAAATTATGAAGCGCTATAGTATCCGCCCGAAGATCTGTTTTGATATGATACTTTACACCAATATAATTATTGAGTGCATTAGGCTTCTGAACAACAAATTTTCGCTGCCATTTTACATCAATATTGCTGCGTTTTCCGAAGCTGCCCAGGGCCAGCTTTAGTTTTACAGAGTTATTGCCTGCTGTTACTTCAAAACCATCTTCCTGCGGCACAACAGATCAACCTTGCAACCGTCAAAAACCTTTACGCCCACCTTTTTGCTTCTTCATATAAGAGATAATCCAACCGATACCTGCTAATGCCAAAGCCTCCCAGGTCCAGCCTGCTTTTTAATAGGGCGCCGTTGGGAGCACTTACTTCCAGTTTATTAATTTCGGGCAGTTCTAAAGCCGGCAAATCGATCCCACAGCTTTGCAGATAGTTCCAGCTTTCTTTACTGATATATTCTCCGCAAACCCGGTGAAAAGGATATTTATTTTTCTCCCATAGTGCAACAGCATACCCTTTCTTCCTTAGCTGGATGGCAGCTGTAACTCCTGCCAGGCCGCCTCCTGCAATTCCTATATCATAGTCATAACCGCTCATTTTTTATACAGGATTAAATACCTGAATGCCCATTGCCAGCTCACAGTAGCTTCAATACCTGCCTTTTTAAATAATTGCTGCCACTCTCTCTTTCTAAAGCCTCTCAAAACAGATACCGGCGCATCATTTTTAACCAGGTACGAACGCGAAAAAAATAGCCGTCAGTATTTTAATACTCCACCAGGCCAGGGTATGCCGGTGGAGGTCATTAATAAAGAAGCCTGCTTTACAATGTTGCCGCATCCATTGCAGCATTGCAACAAGCTCTTCATTGGTAAAATGATGGCAAAACAGGGAGCTGAACAATATATCAGGAAGCACCGTAGTGTTTTGGTAATCGCTGCAAATAAATTCAATCCCCAGATTTCCATACTGTTCTTTGGCAAATTCAATGCAATGTGCGTTAATATCAATCCCCACAAGCCTGGCTTTAACGCCATTTTTTTACACCACTGTTGAATCACCAGCAAATTATCTCCGCCACCGCAGCCTATTTCACAAACGCTTATTTCCTTTCTGTTGCCGATTATTTTCTCAAAGCCCTTTTTAGTGATAGCGTGTCCGCCCAATAAGGTATTGATCGTATTAAGTTCCTGCATATTTTGCCTGATATCTTTAAAAGGAACGGAGGGGTCATCCAGCAACTCCTTTTCATTACTTCTTTTAGATAAATCAGGCATGCGACAAATAAAAGGTTTCTAAAGTTAAACCCGGCCCAAAAGCCATTCCCACGATGTTCTTAACAGAGGCATCCTCTTCCGCCTTCTTCAATATCTTTTCCAGCACAAACAGTACAGTGGGACTGCTCATATTTCCGTATTCCCTTAGTACAGCGTAGCTCTCCTCCAGCTGTGCACGGGTCACCGGCGATCCTCTTTCTATCGCTTCCAGTATCTTTTTACCACCCGGGTGTACACACCAGCTATCTACAGCTTCGGCTGCTATGCCATAGTATTGAAGGGCATTATCCATAATACCGCTGCATTTCTTTTCCAGTATCTCCGGCACTTTGCTTGTCAGCGTCATTAAAAATCCATCTGTCGAAATCTTCCATGCCATATCATCGATACCCTCAAAGTTGATTTCGCTATAAAAGTTTTGCAATTCCCAACCTGTTCTTAAACTATCAGAGTGCTCTACCAGCACTGCAGCCGCACCATCGCCGAATATGATGGTGCTGGTGATATTATCAATTGATTTGTCTTTTTGAAAATGCAGGGTACACAACTCCACACAAACAACGAGCACTTTGGCGCCGGGCTCTTTGGCCGCGATATAATGGGCATGTTTTAAACCCATGAATAGCTGCGTAACACCCCATAAAATTGACCGAAGTTCTGTAGATATTACTTTTAAGTTTGAGTTCCTTCACAATTGCAAGGTCGAGGCCCGGAGCCTGCATACCGGTACAGCTAACGGTGATCAAATGCGTGATATCAGCAGCAACCATGTTTAATGGCAGGCACTTTTTAATAACTTCAACAGAAAGTTGTAGTGCAACCCTGTCATATATTTTCAATCGTTCTTCGAGCCCGCTTGTGGTAAAACCACTTCCATTATCTGATAATATTTCCCGTCGTTCGTTCTCAATATTAAAATCAGGCACAGCCGCATAACGTTTCTCTATCCCGCTCGATTTATACATAAACCGCAACACCCTCTCTTCCTCCGGGGTATCCGCATGCATCGCCCGCACCACATCATATATCTGCATCTGGTTTTGACCGTATTCCGGCACCGCCGTTGCAATAGACGTTATTTTACTCATACTTTAATTAAGAAATAATAAGTGATAGGTAATGAGGCACAGATTACCCCATACAACCTCTAACACCCTATAATTATCCTGCCCTGTTAATAATTAAGATACTGATAAAGGCTATACTGCTACAAACAGACGCCACATAATTCATTTTCATCAGGTTCCTGAAATTCGCATTGCCGGAATTCTTTTGTACCTGTAAAAACCAACGGGTAAAATAAAAACCAACCGGCAACATAGCGATCATATACGCCATAAGAGCCTCCAGCTGATCTTCCTTTATAAAATACAGAGTTAGCAATAATAATGCTACAAAAAGCACTGTACCACAAAAAACAAATGTTCCCCGTACACCAAGTTTATAGCTAAGTGTGGTTACCCCATCTGCCCTATCCTGCTGGTGCTGGTATACCTGCGTTAAAGGATACGTACCTCCGATCAACAGGGAGGTGATCATAGCAGGCAACCATGCTTCTTTCCACGAAATCCCTGTGCTTACGCTATTGCTTACGATAAAATATACCAAGGCACCCTGGCAAATGATCACCGTGAGATAACCTGTAACCGGATATCGCTTTAAACGCACTCCCCGGTAGCTATATAATCTCGACGCAAGAATATATGCACCAATTCCTGTCAATACCATCCATCCCAGCCAATAAGACAATATTAATGCTATAATATCCATGCCAACACTTACATAAAATAATTCTTTTTAACAGGCAACGGATTTTCAACACCACCGATACTACCCGTATCCTTATCCATATACGAGTTATACCCGTTACTGGATGGGTATACCAGTAAATGCAGGATGGTAAAGATCAGGACAGCCTCCTTCCAATGTATGACCGGAGCCTGGCTTAAAGCAAACCAATACACCGGCATCAGAAACAGGGAAAAACCAAACCGCAAATGTTGTATGGTGGATCGCTGGAGCAATTTTAGAACCAATGTTTAACCATTGTTCGAATTTGTATAATTTTACTCAAAATATTCATTTTTGCTTAAATTAAATTTTTATGTATAAAAAGACCTTTTTGATCCTGCTGGCAACAGCCCTGTCGGTAAGCGCCTTTGCACAAAATCTTACACCTTCTGATGCCGACAGTAAAATTTCTTTTGCAATAAAAAATATGGGTGTGAATGTAGACGGTTCCTTGTCTGGTCTTAAAGGCAAAATGGTGTTTGACCCCAAAAATTATCTTCCAGCCTGTTTGATGTAACGGTAGATGTAAGCACCATCAATACAGATAATAAACGCAGGGATGATCATTTAAAAAAGGATGATTTTTTTGATGCAGAAAAATATCCTACCATTCATATAAAAACTACCGGTATACAAGCTAAAGGCAACAATATATATTTTGCCAAAGCTGTGCTGACCATGCACGGAGTATCAAAAGACATCCAGTTCGACTTTATTGCAAAGCCAATACAAAACGGTTACAATTTTAAAGCAGAATTTAGCGTAGATCGTAAAGAGTATGGCGTTGGAGGTAATAGCATGACCATGGGCGACAATGTGAAAGTAAGCCTGGATGTTGTAGGAAAGAAATAGATTAAAACATGTTGCTACGCTGCATTATCGCTATGCTCAGATTCGCCACGGCTCATCTCTAACCGCGGAGAAGTGAGAATGCAAAGAATACGCGGAGGTATAGCCCAGCTCCGGCGAAGTTAAACTAAGCGGGTATAACCCAGACTACTCTGCGTTATATCCGCTTCTTTCGTCCTCCGCGGTTAATCTCTGAACATTACAGTACGTTCGCTGAGAAATACGTAGAAGATAAAAGAATGTAGGCGTTTTATTCACGCCGGCTTCCCTTCCGCCCGGAATTATTATCATATTTAATCAGTATCTTCAATATATGTTAGTGAAGATCAACGGCAGCGCTGTATACGGCGTTGAAGCTATACCTATCACCATCGAAGTTAACTGGATGACCAGTGGAAAAGATCCTTCCATTGTGGGACTGCCCGACAGTGCAGTAAAAGAAAGCCTGCAAAGAGTTGAAAGTACCATTAAGACAAACGGGTACGAAATGCCCCGTACCAAGCTGGTGGTAAATCTAGCTCCTGCCGATATTAAAAAAGCGGCACCGCTTTCGACCTTCCGATAGCCATAGGCATCTTATCTGCTTCGGAGCAAATAGAAAATGTTGAAGCCTTATCCCAATATGTACTTATGGGTGAGTTGAGCCTTGATGGCGAGATCAGGCCCATTAAAGGCGCATTGCCGATTGCCATACAAGCCCGCAAACAGGAGTTTAAAGGTTTGATAGTACCTAAAGCCAATGCCCGCGAAGCAGCTATGGTAAATAGCCTGAAAGTATATGGCGTAACCCATATAAAAGAGGTCATCGATTTTTTTGACAACGGAGAAACCGGCCTGGAAGCTTTGGCAGTGAATACCCGGGAAGAATTTTTTCATTCGCAATATGATTTTGACATCGACTTTGCCGACGTAAAGGGACAGGAAAACATTAAACGGGCATTGGAAATTGCAGCCGCAGGAGGGCATAACGCGATACTGATCGGGCCGCCCGGTGCGGGAAAAACCAAAAACCATGTTAGCCAAACGGCTGCCCACTATTCTTCCGCCACTTACTTTGCAGGAAGCTTTGGAAACAACCAAAATACATTCGGTAGCAGGCAAACTACCCGAAAATGCGACGCTCATATCTAAACGGCCTTTCCGCTCGCCACATCATACTATTTCGGATGTAGCGCTGGTGGGCGGAGGAGGTAATCCCCAACCGGGTGAAATATCGCTGGCACATAATGGCGTTTTGTTTTTAGACGAATTGCCCGAATTCAAAAGAACGGTGCTCGAAGTAATGCGGCAGCCCATGGAAGAGCGCAGGGTAACTATTTCACGTGCTAAAATTGCGTTAGACTTTCCCGCCAGTTTTATGCTGATTGCCTCAATGAATCCATGTCCCTGTGGTTTTTATAACCACCCCGAAAGAGCCTGCACCTGCCCGCCTGGCGCTGTACAAAAATACCTGAACAAAATTTCGGGTCCACTACTCGACCGTATTGATCTGCACGTAGAAGTGACACCTGTGCCTTTTAGCGAATTATCCAATTTCAGAAAGGAGCACAATTCTGAGAGCATACGGGATAAAGTAATTAAAGCCAGGGAAGTACAGGCCGAACGTTATAAAAATTACCCGGGCATCTATGCTAATGCTCAAATGAACAGTAAAATGCTGACAGAAATTTGCACCATCGATAATGTAGGACAGATGCTGTTAAAAGCAGCCATGGAAAAGCTAAACCTTTCGGCCCGCGCCTACGATCGTATTTTAAAAGTATCGCGCACCATTGCAGATTTGGAAGGTTCCGAAAAGATCAGGCCAGAATACCTGGCCGAAGCTATACAATATCGCAGCCTCGACCGCGAAGGATGGGCCGGATAACCTGTTTAATACAATATTAATTATACCTCACTATGCGTTGTTCTATCGTTTTCATCGTAAGCTTTCTCTCTTTTACTTTTTGTATAAAAGCACAACCTATACTCAAACAATCGGGCGGTAACACACACTATATTATCCCATTTCGAATTACCGCCTATAACAATATTATTATTAAAGCCATAGTCAATGAAAGGGACACGGTGGATCTGATGCTGCATACGGCGTCAGGCGATATAACCCTTACCCGGGAGGCTGTTAAAAAAATGCACACAATACAATTTACCGGGGCGGTGGATAATGTAAAAAGCTGGGGCGGCGGCAACAACAATTCAAGATACAGCAAAGGCAATAATTTAAATATGCCGGGCTTACACTGGAGTAACGTAGATATATGGGAGGATCAAAATTCGGGGCAGGAATCGGATGGCAAAATAGGGCTGAACTTTTTCAATAAGCAGGTGCTTGATTTTGACTTTGAAAAGCAGCAATTAACCATCAGGCCATCCCTTCCTCGAAAGCTTAATAAATATGAAAAGTTGAAGCTGGTATCAAAAGGCTCCGGCCTATTTGTAAAAGGCGATTTACAAATAAGGGATGAAACTTTAGGAGCTGAGCTGCTGCTACATTCGGGTTATGGGGGCGATATTTTGCTCGATGACGCTTTCGTTCAAAACAACCAGATAGATCAAAAAATAAAGATCACCAGCGAAAAAAATTAAAAGATGCTTACGGCAATGTATTAACCACGCAGAAGGGGCTGCTACCGGTTTTAAAGTTAGGGAAACTTGAACTACGTAACGCCAGTGTTGGCTTTTTCACAGGAATGATCGGTCGTCAGAAAATAAGTATCATGGGAGGCGATCTTTTAAAAGATTCCACATTATTATCGATGCCCAAAGGCAATTTGTTTACCTGAAACCCAACCGTTATTTCACTTCCGGTTATTCCGATATATAATGATCGAAAAACAATATATCAATTATTTTGAGATCCTCAGAGATAATATTGCGGATAAGAACAGTTACCCGTTTAATATACCGGCTTTACAAAGTATCTCCAGAGTAGAGCTACATCCTAACGTAACTTTTATTATAGGGGAAAACGGAACGGGAAAGTCTACCCTGCTTGAGGCTATTGCCGTACAATACGGCTTCAACGCCGAAGGAGGCTCGAAGCATTTCTCTTTTTATACACAAAGGACCGACTCACCGCTTTCAGAATGTATCAGAATAGGCAAGGGCATTATAGCGCCAAAGGATGGTTTCTTTTTAAGAGCAGAATCCTTTTACAATGCCGCCTCCTACCTTGATGTTTTGCAAAAGAAGATCCCCAAAAAAAAGCATTAAAAGCCTATGGAGACAAATCGCTACACGAGCAGTCCCATGGCGAGTCATTCTTCGCACTTTTTACCAACCGTTTTGGCGGCCATGGTGTTTACATACTGGACGAGCCCGAGGCAGCGCTTTCTGCACAGCGCCAATTAGCTTTTTTGGTACGTCTTCACGAACTGGTAAACAGGAACAGCCAATTTATAATTGCCACCCATTCTCCGATCATTTTATCTTATCCTCATTCAAAAATCATTGAATTGTCTGATTCGGGTTACAAAATCACGAAATTCACAGACACTGAACCATTTATTATTCACAAAGCCTTCCTGAATAATACTGCGAACATGCTGAAGGAGCTGGGCATCGATTAAAACATACTGGATACCAATCATTTAATTAATAATTTTCGCAGAAAAAAGTTGTCACGAATTCATGCACGCAAAACCGGTTGGGCGCTATTGACTGCTGACATTTTAATAGTTACTCGCAGCTGAACGGATTTTTGCGGCCAATAACATCTTTTATAAATATTTTTGAAAGGCATCCCCTGATACGGCATATTTGTTAAACAAAGTCAAAAAATATTTGTTCCTTACACCATGGCCGTTGACCAAACGGAACTGATTTTATTATGCGTATATTACTCCACTATCTAAAACCTTATAAATGGCTGGTTGCTTTTGCGTTATTTTTAGCAGCCGTAAACCAGATCTTTTCGTTGTTTGCTCCCATGATCAGCGGGAACCTGCTGGACATGTTTGCCAATCATCCGCATCATTATGATAAGGCACGAACATTGCCACGCACCGAAAGCAATTACCTATGGGGCGGCAGCGGTTATCACGGGGTGTTCTTTTATTTATTTTTATTGATAGGAACAGCCATGGTAAGCCGTATTGCCAAAGCCTTCCAGGATTATTTTGTAAATGTTGTGATACAGAAATTTGGCGCCACCATATTCACGGATGGTCTGAAACATTCTATGCGCCTGCCTTACCAGGATTTTGAAGACCAGCGAAGCGGAGAAACCTTATCGATACTGACAAAGGTTCGCACCGATACCGAAAAATTCATCAGCAGCTTTGTGAATGTTTTTTTGTAATCATCGTAAGTATCGTATTCGTTTCGATCTATGCATTCCGGCTCCACTGGACTATTATGCCGGTGTATGCCCTGGGCATTTTTTTATCGCCCTTGTAACCAGCCTGCTCAGTAAAAAAAAAATTTATTCAAAAAAATATAGTAAAGGAAACCACTGCCCTCGCCGGAACCACCACCGAGAGCCTGCGTAATATAGAAATTGTAAAAAGCCTCGGGCTTACCGGACAGGAAGTTACAAGGTTGAATAATAATACCTTTAAGATCCTTAAACTCGAACTAAAGAAAGTAAAAAGTATTCGCTCTTTAAGCTTTATACAGGAACGCTGGTAAACTTCCTGCAACAGGTAATTGCGTTTACATTGCTTTGGCTCATATATAAAGGCTCTATTACACCGGGAGAATACCTTTCTTTAATGTTTTACGGGTTTTTCCTGTTTGGCCCCATGCAGGAAATTGGCAACGTCATACTTTCTTACCGCGAGGCTGAAGCTTCTTTACAGAATTTCCATAACCTAATGCTGAAAAGAGTGAGCCCAAACCGCTCCATCCGAAACCATTGGGAATACTGGAAGAATTAGAATTCAAAAGCGTTTCATTCCAGCACCAGACGGCCCAGTTTAAAGCGCTTGAAAATATTTCCTTTGATGTCAGGAAAGGCGAAACCATTGCATTTGTTGGCCCGAGCGGATCAGGTAAAAGCACCTTAGTAAAACTGCTGGTTGGTTTATACCGCCCGAAAGAAGGTACGATTTATTACGATGGTATCAACGGAGACGACATTGACTTTGATGAGCTCAGAAGGCAAATAGGGTTTGTGACACAGGATACACAGCTTTTGCCGGAACCATACGTGAAAATTTGCTTTTGTAAACCCTGAAGCCAGTGAAGAGCAATTGCAAACGGCCCTGCAAAAAGCCAGCTGTACAGCCTTACTCGAACGGGCCGGTAACGGCATTGATACCATTATTGGAGAAAGCGGGCTCAAGCTCAGCGGAGGAGAAAAGCAACGGATAGCTATTGCCCGTGCTCTTTTAAGAAATCCTCACCTGCTTATTTTTGACGAAGCCACATCAGCATTAGACTCTATTACCGAAGAGCAGATAACCGAAACCATAAGGGAAGTATCTTCTAAAGGCAGCCAGATCACCGTATTGATAGCCCACAGGCTTAGTACTTTATGCACACGCCGACCGTATTTATGTGCTGGAACGTGGCGAAGTAGCCGAAACCGGGAGCCACGAAGAACTGATCAAAAGAAAAGGATTATATTATGCCATGTGGAGGCAGCAGATTGGTGAAAGAAGAACACAAAAAGCGCCGGTAGCTTAAACAACATTAACCCTTTATTAAAATTAATTTCAGACGTAATTGCCTTAGCTTTACGCCATGCAATTACCGGCAAAAACTTACTGACTTCTATCCTGGGAGCCTTACTGCTTTGGGCGGCATGGCCCACCTCCCCACTTACCCTGCTGATTTTTGTTGCCTGGCTTCCGATGCTTTTTTATCGGAGCGTAACTTGAGCTGGAGGCATTATTTCGGATACACTTACATACACATGGTGCTCTGGAACGTGCTGACCACCTGGTGGGTAGCCAAAGCCAGTTTGGTTGGGGAGTAAGCGCTTTTTCGCTAATAGTCTCATTATGTGCCTGCCCTGGCTGCTCTATTATTTTACCACAAAATATGTGAAGGGCTTTACAGGCAGCTTGTCCATAGTAGCGTATTGGCTGGCCTTTGAATACCTGCACCATAACTGGGACCTGAGCTGGCCCTGGCTTACTTTGGGAAATGCTTTTGCAACACACCCGGGATGGATTCAATGGTACGAATACACCGGCACCGCGGGGGTAGCCTGTGGATACTGCTAAGCAACGTTCTGATATTTCGTGTATTAAAATTATATAACCAGGAAGGACGAACGATGCGTTATTTCAGGAATGTAGCAGCCTGGCTGGTTTTACTTTTTATCCCTGTCCTTTTCTCTTTTCTGATAAAAAACAACCTCACATTGCTGCACAATAAATATAATGTGGTAGTAGTGCAACCGAACATCGATCCATGGGGAGAAAAGTTTGAAGCAGGCAGTCAGGAAGCGCAGTTACAAAAACTGATTTCGTTATCGCAAAAACAAATAGATCCCCATACAGCACTGGTGGTGTGGCCTGAAACAGCATCCCTTTTCAAACCGATGAAAATAAGCTAAAAGAAAACTTTGCACTTGACCCTTTATGGAAGTTTTTAAAGGACAACCCTCGCATTAACCTTCTCACGGGACTTGAAGGATTTCAGCAATTTGACAGCAAAGTAAGCCGGTTTGCCAAATCGTTCAGAGACGGAGGTGGCTACTACGAAATGTACAACACTGCATTGATGCTGGATAGCAGTAGCGCCCAGATCTATCATAAATCACGACTGGTACCCGGCGTGGAAGTTTTACCGGGCTTTCTGGCCTTTATGGCGCCGGCTTTTGAAAAATTCGGAGGTACCGGCGGTGGTTACGCCAAAGACACCAATACACATGTATTTACCACCAGCAACAACAGTTATAGCGTTACGCCAGCCATTTGCTACGAAAGCATTTATGGCGACTATCTCGCTGCCTTCAACCGAAAAGGAGCCAGCCTCGTTTGCATCATCACCAATGATGGCTGGTGGGGCGATACGCAGGGCTATAAACAACATATGAATTATGCACGGCTACGTTCTATTGAAAGCCGCAAGTGGGTTGCACGGAGCGCCAATACAGGTATCAGCTGCTTTATTGACCCCTTTGGAAACGTCATACAACAACTTCCCTGGGATGTGGACGGGGCTTTAAAGCAAACGATACCTGCATACATTACAGATACTTTTTATACCCGACACGGAGATATTTCGTCGAAGATGATAAGTGTACTGGCTGCGGCATTATTGTTGCTCACGATAATTAAAAAATAAAAAGCAAAAAAATCCTACGGCATAAATATTTTGCCTTTTATAATACGATGCCCGACATGATCGGCACTACAAAAACTAAGATATGCATAGAAAATCTATAACGATCGAGGGTAAGCTGATCAGTTACATGGCAGCAGGAAAAGGAAATGCAGTTGTATTGTTACACGGCTTTGGGGTAGACAGCGCTGCATGGTTGGAGCAGATCGGCTATTTGCAAAAAAACTACCGGGTTATTGCACCGGATTTACCAGGCATCGGCACTTCAGAGCTAATCAGCGATGTGAGCATGGAAGGAGTAGCTACAGTTGTAAAAGAAATACTGGAAGCAGAAGAGATTGAGCAGGCAACGGTAATAGGCCATAGCCTGGGCGGGTATATAGCATTGGCATTTGCAGAAAAATATCCTGACCTGCTATCGGGATTGGGACTGTTCCATTCTACGGCCAGTGCAGACAACGACGAAAAAAAAGGCCAGCAGACAAAAAGGTATTGAATTTACCGAGAAACATGGTGCGGCGCCATTTCTGGAAACTACGGCCCCTAAGATGTTTGCAACCGTTACCAAAACAAATAATAGCCGCTTGTACGAGCGATTTATGAACCATCTGCCTGACATGAGTAAGGAAGCAGTCATTAATTACTATGAAGCGATGATGCAAAGACCCGACCGGGTGGAAATACTTAAAAAATAAAAGTGCCTGTTCTGTTTATCTACGGAAAGCAGGATGAAATAATACCTCTTGATAAAACAATTGAGCAGGCCTCGATTCCATCTATCTCATCGGTCAATATTTTAAAAAACTCCGGGCATTTAGGAATGATTGAAGAGCCGGAGGAGGCGAATAAAGCAATTGAAGAATTTTTATCCGATATTTAACGCCTCAATAATGAGTGACACAAATGAATAAAATAGTTTTAATTACGGGCGCTACATCCGGGTTTGGTGAAGCATGCGCCTTGAAATTTGCTTCCAATAATTTCCATGTAATCATTACCGGGCGACGTAAGGAAAGACTGGATGCACTTTCTGAGAAAATACAACAGCAATATCCTGTTAAAGCCTTTCCTTTATCCTTTGATATCAGAAACAAGGCCGATGTACAAAGTGCCGTTAACAGTTTACCCCACGAATGGAAAAAGATCGACATCCTTATCAACAATGCGGGGCTAGCTGCAGGCAGGGATAATTTTGAAGCAGCCAGCATTGACGACTGGGATGTAATGGTAGACACTAACTTAAAAGGTCTGGCTTATATGACCAAGGCTGTTTTACCCTTCATGATCGATGCAGGAAGTGGCCATATCTTTAACCTGGGTTCTATTTCAGGAAAGGAAGTGTACGCGCAAGGCAATATGTATTGTGCCACTAAACATGCGGTGAATGCCTTAAGTCAATCCATGCGCATAGAGCTGCTAAAGTTTAATATCAAAGTAACCGCCATTCACCCGGGCGCTGCCGAAACAGAATTTTCTAATGTTCGTTTTAAAGGAGACGCCGATAAAGCGGCTAAAGTATACGAAGGTATTGAACCACTGGTAGCACAGGACGTGGCTGATATTATCTTTTATTGCGCGGGTTTGCCTGCACATGTATGCATTAACGACCTGGTAGTAACCTGTACCCAGCAGGCTAATAGTTTTTATTCATTCAAAAAGTAAAACAGGCTATAACACCAGGGGTATGGGAATATCCTTAAGCTTTCCCGCCCCTGCCTTACATCAGATATGGCAATGAAATTTGGCGTCATAGGAAGTGGTAGCTGGGCTACCGCATTGGTAAAAATTATTACCGATAACGGTAATAAGGTAAACTGGTGGGTGAGAAATGATGCGTCTGCTTCATATATAAAAAAGAGCGCACAACCCGCATTACCTTACATCAGCGGTTTTAAAAACAAAGCTTTTAAAAATTGAGACCGACCTGAAGAAAGTGGTGGAGGCGGCTAATGTCCTCATCATCGCCGTTCCTTCTGCATACACCACGGAAGTGTTGTCGGAACTGGAACCCGGTGACCTGAAGAACAAAAAAATACTATCTGCTGTAAAAGGTATACTTCCCAAAGAAAATGTATTGCTGAACGAATACCTGAACAGGCAATTTAACATACCGTTGCAAAACTACTTCGCGGTATTAGGGCCATGCCACGCAGAAGAGGTGGCAGCCGAAAAGCTTTCCTACCTTACCTTTTCAGGTACAGATATTACAATAACAAAAAAATAGCAGCTTACTTCACTTCTCCGGCTATTAATACAGTGGTAAACGATGATATCCTGGGCGTGCAATATGCTGCTGTTCTAAAAAACATATATGCACTGGGTGCAGGCATTGCCCATGGCCTAGATTACGGCGATAACTTTCAAAGTGTTTATATAGCTAATTGTGCAGACGAAATGGCGGCGTTCTTGCGAACTTTTGGTGCGGCACATATCGTAGTAGGTGAGCATGAGGCTAACCTTCAAACGGGTGGCAGATCGGCCAATTATGCGGCATCCGTGTATTTGGGCGACCTGCTGGTTACCTGTTACTCCTTGTATAGCCGTAACCGCACGTTTGGCAATATGATCGGGAAAGGGTATTCTGTAAAAGCCGCACAGCTGGAATTAAATATGGTGGCTGAAGGCTACAATGCGGCAAAATGTATTTACAATATCAATAAAAAAATAAAAGCCGAAATGCCTATAGCTCATAATATTTATAAAATATTATGGGAAAAGCTAACCCCGTTAAAGGTTTTGAAGCCATTGAAAAGGTACTGATATAATATTGTTGCATTTTGCAGAACAGCAGCGTCTTTGAAGCAAAATGACCACATGAGAAATACAAAATTCTATTTTTGCTGCTGCCGGTAATTTTCTTTATCAGCTGTAAGTGTCGTTTTGAATATAACGCTATTATTACCGCCTATGATGCGACTAAGTGCGCCTGTTGCGGCGGCTACCAGGTTTCCTATTACGAATATGACGTTCAGTCTAAAAAGCAGGTAGAAAAAAATTTATTGTAAAAGTTCTTACAGGCGATGTAGGCAAAAGTATTACACCTCATTCTAAATTTCCCGTTAAAGGCATGGCTGCAAACCTGGTAGTAGACGAAACATGCTTTAATATAATAGACTCTATGGCACTCTATCCTGCTATGGAGCAATACCCTAAATAAAGTGGTCAAAAAATAAATCGGCAGCAATACCATCTGCGTAGAGCTTTCCTGCATCCGTTAAAAGAAGGCGGTTTTGCTCATGTATAACGAACGATTGCCGGATATATTTCTGGGCAGATTGAACCAGTTGCTGCGCTGTCTTTTCAGAAAATCGCTCCAGGGCAATCCCCTCCATCGTGCGGAGCGCAATCATGATTGACTCATTGACCTGCTGTACCGGGGTTAGTACTTCTTTTTCCCACCGGGCGAATTCCTTTTTCTATTGCACTGATATATTGTTGGTTATTGGCAATATTCCATTGCCGCTCCGTTCCGTTAAATGAATGAGCAGAAGGGCCAATACCTGCATAGGGCTTTCCCTGCCAATAAGACGAGTTATGCCGGCTTCGGAAACCGGGTTGAGCAAAATTGGATATTTCATAATGCTCATAGCCTGCCGCCCTCAACCATCTCATCAGCAATACAAATTGCTCAGACTGCACCTCGGGATCCACATCATCTTTTTTATGTTGCCTGATAAGTTTATCCAACGGCGTCTGGGGCTCTATGGTCAACGCGTAGCAGGATAAATGAGGAATTTTTAGTGCAAGCGCCTTCTCTACATTCTGCTGCCACTTTTCATTGCTCAGGCCAGGCGTTCCGTAAATCAGGTCTATCGTTATGTTGCTGAAGTACTTTAATGCCAGCTCCAATCCCTTTTGTGCCTGCACCGCATTATGCGCCCTGTTCATCCATTGCAGGTCTTCGTCAAAAAAGACTGAACCCCAATACTCAATCGGTTAATGCCGGCAGCTTTCCACCCCGTAACTTTTCTTCGGTTAAATCATCAGGGTTGGCTTCCAGTGTTATCTCGGCCTCACTGTCTGCTTTGTAAACCGAGCGAACTGTATTTAAAATGGCTGTTATTTCCCCTGTGTCTAAAAGACTGGGGTACCCCCAAAATATATGGTATTTACCAACCAGCTATTGTCGCCAGCTGCTAGCGCTATTTCTTTATTAATGGCGGCAAGCATCGCATCTTTCTTTAATAAAGAGGTGGCAAAGTGAAAATTGCAATAATTACAGGCCTGCCTGCAAAAAGGTATGTGGATATAAATGCCGCTCATTTTTGACTTAACAAGTAGGTATACGATTGGTTCACAAAAGATACCTTGCGAACCGGTTCAATTTTCTTCTGTCCGGGTAAAGCCGGCTTTCAGCCAGCTCCCTTGTTTACCTAACAACTTTTCAACTATTTTTACTCCCGTTGAAACCTCCAAAGATACGATACCTGTTTACAGCAATCCTGCTTTTACATATTTTGCTCGCACAAGGACAAAATAAATATACTTTGTCTGTTATACCTATTGATAAAGACAGCCTGTTTGTTGAAACAGTCGTACAGCCTAAAAAAGAATTCATCAATCGCGACGAATGCAGCCTGTATGTGGATCAGCTGATTCCCTCGCTACAGGCCAAAGGCTATATTACTGCATCGGCAGACTCTGTATATACCGATTCACTTCATACTTCGATTTATATTTTTTTGGAGAAGTTTATAAATGGGCAGCTGTTCATGCCAATGAAACATCGCAGCAATGGTTGCGCCAGGTAGGATGGACACCGGAAACATTTACCCGGCAGCAGTATGATCAGGGGAAAATGGCTGAGCTTCAGCAACGTATGCTGGAATATATGGAAAACAACGGCTACCCTTTTGCCCGCATTTTTATGGATAGCATCCAGATAAATGGCCGGGATGTTTTTGGAAGGATTAATGTACAACCTGGGCCGCTTTATCATATTGACAGTATTAAAATTACAGGCGATGCCAAAATAAATAATGAATACCTGCAGCAGTTTCTCGGTATCAAAAATGGTTCCATCTATAGTAAAGAGAAATTACTGCATATCAGTGCAGAGATTAAAAACTGAATTATGTGGAAGAAGCGTTTCCCCCTCAATTAATATGGGGAAGCACAGGCGGCACAATAGAGGTTTTCCTCCGGCAGAAAAAAAAGCAGCCAGGTAAACATTATTATTGGTTTTCTGCCCAATAGTGATGCATCGGCTAACCGCAAAATGCTGATTACCGGGGAAGGGTTGTTAATCTGAAAAATGCCTTTGGAGCAGGAGAAACGATAGGCCTTACCTGGCAGCGCCTGCAGGCGTCTTCCCAAAGACTTAGCATCAACTATAACCAGCCTTACCTGTTTCATTCGCCGTTAGGGATTGATCTGGGCTTCAACATGCTAAAGAGAGATTCGGCATTTTTAAACTTAGACATACGAATAGGGACCCAGCTGGCGCTCAACCGGCAACAAAGTATTAAGTTATATGTACAAAGGTTTAGCAGCATCCTAAACTTCATCAATGAGGCCACTATTATCGCTACCAAAAAACTGCCGGAAGAAGGAGATCTGAGAATTACGAATGTGGGGGTTGAATATGTATTAAATAATACCAACTATATTTTTAATCCGGTAAGTGGCCTCGAACTTGTATTTAATACTTCGGTTGGCAACAAAAATATAAAGCCCAACAACCAGATACTCGACCTGAAAGACCCGGATGATCCAGGTTTTGATTTTTCAAGTTTATACGATACGGTAAAAACCAAATCATACCAGGTTCGGTCTGTACTGGCAGTAGCAAAATACTTTCCCATTGGCAAGGCTTCCAGGAGTACCATAAAAACAGCCATTAACGGTGGATATCTCTCAGGAAGCAATATCTTTCGTAACGAGCTGTTCCAAATTGGAGGCTACCGGCTGCTCAGGGGTTTTGATGAGCAAAGTCAGTTTCTGTCACAGTATGGTATTGGAACGCTGGAATACCGTTACCTGGCAGGAGAAAATTCCTACTTTAATGCTTTTACAGACGGTGGCTGGGGAAAAATGCAGGCCGGGGAAACAATATCAATTATACGTACATATCAGCCGGTTTGGGAATGACGTTCGAAACAAAAGTAGGCCTGTTTAACCTGGCCTGGGCAGTTGGAAAAAGAAATGACACTCAGTTCAATCTCAGGCAATCGAAAATTCATTTTGGATTCGTTAGTTACTTTTAGCCCTGCAGGTATATTTTTGCAGCAAAACTCTTTTTGACCAGGATTTTTTTAGTACTGTTTTTTTGCATTACATGTATGCATCACATGGCAGCCCAGGTAAGTGATACCCTTGCCAATAGCCATGCGGATAGCATCGCAACCGGTAAAGAAGTACTCCTTCGTAAAAACAGGAGCTGTCTCACCAAATACTCAGCCGGCACCCGTATTTCAACTTTACAGAAAAGGCCGGCTATCCGCCTTATGCTGTCAAAATTGCTTCTCCGGGAAAAGAAATGTACTTCTACATTGTAACCGGGCTATTTTTATTGTTCGCTATTTTTAAAGCCAGTTTCGACAAGTATTTTACCGATCTCATTAACCTGTTTTTCCGCCGCAGTCTTAAACAACGGCAACTGAAGCAGCAGGTTGTTCAGAACTCGCTGCCGTCTTTGTTATTTAATATACTTTTTGTTATTACTGCCGGCTTCTACGGCGCCATGGCTATACAAAAGAACCTAGCAATGACAGAACTCCCTCTTTGGCAGCTGTTTATTTATTTACTCAACCGCAGCCCTGGGAGTTATTTATCTCACCAAATACTTTATACTGAAGTTTATCGGCTGGGTGTTCAAAATAAGCAAACTGACGGATAATTATATATTCCTGATCTTCCTGGTTAACAAAGTGCTGACCATACTTATTTTACCCCTGATAATTGTAATTGCCTTGTCGGCAAAACCCGTTAGCACTATAGCCTGGACGTTAAGCTGGCTGCTTATTGCCGGCTTTGTGTTATACCGCTATATATCAGCTATCGGGCTGGTAAGAAAAGACAGCAGCATTAGCTTTTTCATTTTATTTTATACGTTGGAGCCTTCGAAATTCTACCGACCATAATCCTGTACAAAGGAATGTTATCGTTTTTAAAATAATAGTGTACTTTTGCATCCAATTTTAGGAATCGCTAATGGTAAATGAAGTGAAAAAATCCGGTATCAAGTCTTCAACAGACAAGATTGAGCGCATACTCATAACACAGCCAAAACCTTCGAGCGAAAAGTCTCCGTTTTTCGATCTTGAGAAAAAATATGGCGTGAAGCTTGATTTTGAACCGCTGATAAGCATAGTACCTATTTCCGGTAAAGACTTCAGGCAGCAAAAAATAAATATTGTTCGCTTTACCGGCGTCATATTTACAAGCCGCAATGCTATTGATCATTTTTTCCGCACCTGCGAAGAAAACAAAGTCACTGTTTCGCAGGACACCAAATACTTCTGTATTACAGAAGCGGTTGCCCTATACCTCCAAAAGTTCATTTTATACAGAAAAAGAAAAGTTTTTTATGGCGCCGACGGCACTAATAAAAGCTTGTTTGATGTAATGAACAAGCATAAAGAAAATCTTAGTTTTCTCTATGTTTGCTCCGAAAACCAGCAGGATAGCGACATTGTGAACTGGCTGAAAAACAACAATTGCGATTTTGAACTTGCTTTTATGTACCGCTCACAAAGCAATGATATAAAAAAGCCATCGGAGATAAAACTTTTGACGTTGTTTGCTTCTTCACTCCTTCCGGTGTTAAAAGCTGGTTTGATAATTTCCCGAAATTTAAACAAAATGGTATGGTAGTAGGCACATTTGGCGATAATACCAGGGCTGAAGCGGTTAAGCTGGGGCTGAATCCTGAAATTATTGCACCGAAGCCTAAAACGCCCAGTATGATCACCGCGTTAGATCATTTTTGGCCGACGCTAATAAAAAGTAATTGATAATCAGAAGGATTCTTTATCCTGCTGATTATGAGCAAGTCTGCACTCCATTCTTTACCAAAACCTTAACTATCACTTAGTTAGGCAGGTCGTTTTTTTAGCAAAATTTGCCCTATTATGGTTAACTTTGCAAACTTTATGAGATTTGTAGTCGCTTTTTTTTTTAGTAGCCTCTTTATTATCCTGCGGTCCCGGCATGAACAAGATATTAAAGAGCAAGGATCCTGCATTTAAGTTAAAAATGGCAGACCAGTTCTATGCTAAGAAAAAATGGATGAAGGCCTACACCATCTACGAAGATGTAATTCCTTATTACAAAACCACACCGCAGTTTCAGGATATTTACTATAAATACGCCTATACTACTTTTAATCAAAAAGATTACGCAAACGCTGAAAACCTTTTCAAAACTTTCCTCGAAAGTTTCCCCAACAGCCCGCGGGCCGAAGAAATGGAGTATATGCGTGCGTATATTTTTTACCTTCAGTCTCCTAAGGCAGAATTAGACCAGACCAATACATATAAAGCAATCAGCAATTTACAGACCTTCGTAAATACGCACCCTCAATCAGTACGTATCACAGAGGCCAATCGCTATATAGATGAGCTGAGAAAAAACTGGAGGTAAAGGATTATAAATCGGCAATGCTATACTATAACATTGGCGAATTCAGGGCTGCGGGTGTTACGTTCTCTACCTTGTTGGATAATTACCCCGAGTCGCTGGTAGCTGACGAATATAAATACATGGCGGTTAAATCTTTTTACCGCACAGCAGGTTTAACTACCGCTACAAAAAAGTAGAACGTTACAGGAAGTGATCACCGAGGGCAATGAATTCATTGAGCGTTTTCCTGAAAGCAAATACCGTACCGTAAAGATGTAGAAAACTACATCTCATCATCAAATACAGAAATACAAAAATTTACCAATAATGAGCAAGTTAAGACGACAACTTAGCGCCGGCATTCCCAGCAATGTGGAAACTAAAGACCTGGGAAGCATCAAAAGCAAAACCGGTAATCTTTATGAATCTATTGCCATCATCGCTAAAAGAGCGAATCAGGTGAACATTTCCATTAAAGAAGAGTTGCACAATAAGTTGGATGAATTTGCCAGCCACACCGATTCTTTGGAAGAAATTCACGAAAATAAAGAGCAGATCGAAATTTCAAGGGCATACGAAAGAATGCCAAACCCCGCCTTATTAGCTACTCATGAGTTTTTAGAAGATAAAGTATATTTCAGAAAGGCAGAAGACGAGCTTTTCAGCTAGTAACATTCAGCATAAAAATTAGAACCACAGTAACATTTTAAATGGCTGTGGTTTTTCTGTTTTAAATATTTTTGGAAAAAAATGTTCATAGTTCATTGTTAATGGTTCATAGTTGATCGCAAATTATTTTCAAAGATTTTCATTTTACGATTACACAAACCATGAACTATGAACCATTAACCATCAAATAGGATGTTCCAAGGAAAGAAAATACTCATCGGCATTTCAGGCAGCATTGCAGCGTATAAAACGATACATTTAGTGCGCCTGCTGGTAAAACAGGGGCTGAAGTGAAAGTGGTTATGACACCTGCGGCCAAAGATTTCGTATCTCCCCTGGTACTGTCTACGCTATCGAAAAATGATGTACTGGCAGATCTGTTTGCAGAAAACACCTGGGCCAATCATGTACAATTAGGAAGGTGGGCTGATGTAATGCTGTTAGCTCCCCTCAGCTGCAATACCTTAGCTAAAATGGCTAACGGGCATTGCGACAATCTCCTGCTGTCGGTTTTTGTCTGCCACCTGCCCTGTTATGGCGGCTCCTGCCATGGATGAGGACATGTGGCACCATCCATCCACGCACCGCAATCTTAATCTTCTTCAAAAAGATGGCGTTATGATCATACAGCCGGGGCATGGGGAACTGGCCAGCGGTTTGTTCGGGGATGGGCGTATGGAAGAACCCGAGAATATCATATCTATCCTCGATAATTACTTCAACAAAAGTAGAGGCGCCCTGGCCGGTAAAAAGGTATTGGTAACGGCAGGCCCAACTCACGAAGCCATCGACCCGGTTCGGTTTATCGGCAACCACTCATCGGGCAAAATGGGTATAGCCCTGGCAAAGGAATGCAAAAACAGAGGCGCTGAGGTAATACTGATATTAGGCCCCGTCGCGCTTCCTAAAGAATATGACGGTATTACGGTTATTAAAGTCACTTCTTCTGATGAAATGTATAATGCCTGCCACGACCATTTTAAAAATGTTGACATTGCGTTGATGGCGGCGGCAGTAGCCGATTACAAGCCTGCAACAGTTAGCGACCAGAAAATTAAAAAAGCAGGTGATGCCACACCCGAGCTAAAACTGGTTAAAACAAAAGATATATTAAAGAGCCTGGGAGCCATAAAAAGGAGGGACAGGTACTATTAGGCTTCGCCCTCGAAACCAATAATGAAAAGGCCAATGCTCTTGAGAAACTCAACAGCAAGAATGCAGACTTTATTGTACTCAACTCTTTAAATGACGGGGCTGCATTTGGCAGCGATACCAATAAAATCACCATTTTTACAAAAGCCGGTAGAGAGATACAGTTTGAGTCGAAAAGCAAAACAGAAGTAGCTACTGATATAGTAAATACCATAATTGATTATACAAAAACCTTAAGCATTTAGTATGCGCAGATATTTATACCTTTTAGCTTTCGTGTTTGCCCTTGTGTCGTGTAGTAGCTCTGATAAGGTGCTGCCCAAAGAAAAAATGGAAAAAGTGATGTGGGATGTAGCTCAAAGCAGTGAATTTTTAAACGGGTATGTTTACTATAAGTATCCCGAGCAAAACAGGGCAGCGCTCAATGAGGCTATGCTTCAAAAGGTTTTTAAAATTCATAACATCACCAGGGAACAATTCAACCAGACACTTGATTACTATGAAAAAGACCTGATGAGCTGAAAGCGGTGGTTGATTCAATTGTAAGCAGGCAGAAGAAAGCACTAGGTAGAGATACCAGCTCTTTATCATCGCCCACGGTAACCAAAGACGGCGCTGCAGCGCTTTAATAAGAATCTCTAATTCATACGCTTTGACAGCACGAAAAATCTGTTATAACGGAATTTATCATAACGAAACAGATCCTGTTATACAGGTAAGCAACAAAAGTTACCGGTATGGCGACGGGTTCTTCGAAACCATGAAAGTATGGAAAGGTGCGGTTCTTTTACACGGCTATCACCAGAAAAGAATTGAAAAAACCCTGGCGCTGCTGCAATACGCAAGGCCCGAGCATTTTAATATTGCAGACATATTCATGCAGGTTTTAAGGCTCTGTGATAAAAACGCGTGTAGTCATGCCGCTCGCGTACGTCTTTCTTTTTCCAATGGCAATGGGGGTCTTTTTGACGGCGATAATAAATTGCAGTACACTATAGAGGCCTGGCCCCTGGAGCCGGCAAACAATGCCTTTAACGAAAACGGCCTTGTAACCGGCTTTTTCGGGGTATCAAGAAAAGCTGCGATACTTACGCCACTATCAAGTCGGCGTCTGCGCTGCTATACTCGGTTGCCGCCCAATACAGCCGGCTGCAAAATGGAATGACTGCATCATCCTGAACCAGCGGGATAATATTTGTGAAAGTACTATAGCTAACCTCTTCTGGATAAAAGATAATCGCGTATTTACTCCCGCGTTAACCGAAGGCTGTGTTGATGGTGTGATGCGATCTTATTTAATTGACCATATTGGCACTGTTACAGAAACCCCTTGTCGTCCTGAAGACCTCTTACAGGCAGATGAAGTATTTTTAACAAATGCTATCCGCGGGATACGGTGGGTGCAAAGCATTGAAAATACAAGCTACCATCACTCTTTGTCCGGGAAACTGCATCGGCAATGTATACAGCCCCTTTTTTAAAAGAGGTCCGCTTTTTGTTATACGCTCCATCAAATCAATTACTTTGAAAAAGAAGCAGTAAGTATATTTTGGTTCAGGCGGGATCTTCGCCTTGAAGATAATGCCGGTCTGTATCATGCTTTAAAAAAAGGGCATCCCGTACAGCCGGTCTTTATTTTTGATACTGACATCCTGGGTGAACTGGACGACAAAGCAGATCAGCGTATTACCTTCATTTACGAAGCGCTGGAGCGGATACAGGAGCAGCTTGTAAAGCTGGACGCAACGCTCGATGTACGTTACGGCAGGCCGGAAACCGTTTTTAAAGACCTGGAAAAAGATTACGATATTCAGAGTATTTTCCTCAACCATGATTATGAGCCTTATGCCAGGCAACGCGACAACGCCATTTACAGTTATTTTAAACAAAAAAGATTGCCGTAAAAGGTTTTAAAGACCAGGTAATATTTGAAAAAAATGAAGTGCTGAAAAACGACGATAAGCCTTATACAGTTTACACACCTTATTGCAATAAGTGGCTATCTCTTGTAACACCGTTTTTCCTTAAATCCTACCCTACTGAAAAATACTCTGCTAACTTCCACAGGCAGCGAAAAATAACATTCCCAACACTGCAAAAATGGGGTTTAAAAATACACATACATCTTTTCCGCCACCGGATCCGGAAACAGGCCTTATAAAAGACTATGATAAAACCCGTGATATTCCTGGCATTAAAGGCACTTCGAGAATCAGCGTACATTTAAGGTTTGGCACCATCAGCATTCGCAAGCTGGCAACCAGGGCCGGCAAACTCAATCATACTTACCTGAAGGAGCTCATCTGGCGCGAGTTTTACCAAATGATCCTGTTCCATTTCCCGGATATAGTCGATACCTCTTTTAAGAAAGAGTACGACAACATAGAGTGGAGAAATAATGAAAAGGAATTTGAAGCCTGGTGTAACGGACAAACAGGATACCCCATTGTTGATGCGGGTATGCGCGAACTGAATGAAACAGGCTTTATGCATAACCGCGTACGTATGATTACGGCCTCTTTTTTAACCAAGCACCTGCTAATTGACTGGCGTTGGGGCGAGGCATACTTCGCAAAAAAACTACTCGATTATGACCTGGCCTCCAACAACGGTGGCTGGCAATGGGCAGCGGGCAGCGGTTGCGATGCGGCACCCTATTTCAGGGTATTTAACCCGTACATTCAAACAAAAAAGTTTGACGCCGATTTTAGATATATCAGGAAGTGGGTGCCTGAGTTTGAAGAGGCCCGTTATCCTGCCCCGATCGTGGAACACGATTTTGCACGGAAACGCTGCCTGGAAGCATATTCAAAGGCTTTAAAAAGTAAACGGCAGTTTACTGCTTGTTGTTTTTTTCAAATACGGTTTGTAGCACTTCAATAGCCTTTTTCCCATCTGCACCCAGATCGAGGCTGTAATTATTTACATAGAGCTCTATATGCTGGCGCATTACATCCTCGCTCATAGCCTGTGCATGTTCTTTCACATAGCCGGAAACTACCGGGTAACTTTTAAATGACTGTTGAAGGCTTTGATTGATTAAAGCGTTCACCCTTTCATATACCTCATTGCCCAGCGTCTTTCTTATAACAATTCCTCCCAAAGGAATAGGTACGCCCATCTTTTCCTCCCAATGCTGTCCCAGGTCTACCACTTTGTGCAATCCTTTATGCTGATAAGTAAACCTGTTTTCATGGATGATCACACCCAAATCAGCCTCCTTATTTACTACGGCATTTTCAATTTCATGGAAAACCCTGAACTCTTTATGGGTGGCGCCGGGAAAAGCAAAGCTAAAAAGCAGGTTGGCAGTGGTGTTAACGCCCGGCAGAACGATTGAAGCATTACTGATCTCATCGTTCGAAAAGCTTTGATCGGCATGAGCAACCAGTAAAGGCCCTACCCCTTTTCCCAGGGCGCTTCCGGCGTTTAATAAGCGGTAAGTGTCTGAAGTCTTAAAGTAAGCAGGAAAGCTAAGCTTAGTAATATCCAGTTTACCTTCCAGTGCCCAGCGGTTAAGGGTTTCCACGTCTTCCAGCACCGGTTCAAATTGTATATCGCCCGTGTCAATGCCCCCGTTTACAAGGGCATCAAAAATAAATGTATCGTTGGGGCATGGAGAAAAACCAATTGTCAAAACCATATCGAATTAAAATATAAATTTAAAATGTGGCACCATCGTATTACCCGCCAAAATCGCCTGCCGTTTGCTCCACTATTCGAACCAGCTCGTTGTTTAAATTATCAATGGCATCTTTAAAATTCCATTTTCTTTTATCCCGCTCTCCCACGTAATTAGATATACCTCTGATTTGCAGGAAAGGTATTTTTTCCATCAATGCTACATAATGCAATGCAGCGCCCTCCATCGATTCAACAACAGCTCCCGGGCTTTTAACAAACTAATTCTTGCTTTGTTCGTAGATATTTCGTTGATGGTTACACCCGCCACGCTATCCAATCCCGCCCTGGTGAGCATTTTTTTATACGGGTTTTTTAAAACGCCATTCTTAAAAGGCTTTTGATCGGGCTTTGCAAAGCCCATATCAAATACCGATCGCCATTTACCTTGTTCAAGCACACCTATATCTCCAAACAGTTCCTGCGAAACAGTTACAACCTTGCCCAGGCTTATATTTTTATCGAAACATCCTCCTATGCCGGCTTGTATTGCCACTTGCGGCTGGTATTGCTGAAAGGCACTGGTAATTGAATAAACCGACTGGGGGCGCCAACACCGGTAATTACAACCGGTATGCGCCATTTCTTTAGAATGGGCAAAGACGGACTTATTTCCAGCTTAGTAGCTGATAAAACCAAAAGCTTCATAAAAAAATATTAGGACAAATGTCGTTATTCTATCTAAATATTACCTTTGCCGGATGGTATATCTTACGAGACAGGAGCATTTTAACGCGGCCCACCGCCTTTACAACCCGGCCTGGGACGAAGCAAAAAATGAAGAGGTGTTTGGCAAATGTGCGAACCCCAATTGGCACGGACATAATTACGATCTTTTGGTTACCGTTAAAGCGAAGCCCAATTATGACACGGGATTTGTTTTCGACGTAAAAAAATTGAGTACGATCATCAGGGAACATGTAACAGAAAAACTGGACCATAAAAACCTGAATGAGGACGTGGACTTTATGAGAGGTAAAATGTGCAGCACAGAAAACCTGGCTATTGAAATCTGGAAGCAGCTGGAACCCCATATTCCTGACAATATACATTTGCATTGCATTAAATTGTACGAAACTCCGCGTATTTATGTGGAGTATTTTGGAGAATAGTTACGCCAAAGATCTCCGGTAAGAATTATTACTCATCACCCACTATTCATCACTCATTACCATGAAAGTATCCGTATACAGGCAGGAACATTTCAATGCAGCCCACAGGCTCTACAATGCTGATTGGGACGAATCAACAAATGCTGCAGTCTTTGGCAAATGCGCCTACCCCAATTACCATGGCCACAATTATGACCTGGTGGTTAAGGTAACGGGAAATCCCGACCCTAAAACCGGGTTTGTAATGGATATGAAAGAGCTGAGTGACATTATTAAAAAAGAAGTTTTATTAAAGTTCGATCACAAAAACCTGAATCTTGATACGGCAGAGTTTAAAGACCTCAACCCTACTGCTGAGAACATTGCCATTGTTATTTATAATCTTTTAAGGCCGCATATCGGAAGTTCTTTAGATTTGCAGGTTCGCCTGTATGAAACGCCCAGAAATTTTGTAGATTATCCTGCAAATGGATAATTTTAATATATATTGACCTACTTAACTAATACAAATGTCCTACAAAAAGATTGAGACATACGATGAAGCTACTACGGAGGGCCTTATCAAAAATTATAAAGAAGTTTTACAGCTTCTGGGCGAAGATCATGAACGGAAGGGTTATTGAAAACACCGGAGCGCCAGGCTAAAGCAATGCAATATCTCACCCAGGGATATCAGCTGGATGCTCATGCCATTATTAATTCAGCAAAATTCCACGAAGACATAAGTGAGATGATTGTGGTAAAAGATATTGAACTATACAGCATGTGTGAACACCACGTGCTCCCGTTCTTTGGAAAGGCGCATGTAGCGTATATTCCCAATGGCTGGATCACGGGACTCAGCAAAATTGCCCGCGTGGTAGACGTATTCAGTCGCCGACTGCAGGTGCAGGAACGGCTGACGGTTCAAATAATGAACGCAATTAAGGAAACCCTTAACCCGCTGGGAGTGGCCGTGGTCATTGAAGCCAAACATTTATGTATGATGATGCGGGGCGTTCAAAAACAAAATTCAGTAACTACCACATCAGCTTTTGACGGAGAGTTTCAAAAAACCCTACGCGAAGCGAATTTTAAACTCATCACTGCCGATCTGCATTAACAAACTAACTAAAATAGCAGGCTTGTCGTATTTTAGTGCACTCGAAAATAAAGAAACAATTTAAAGATGAAACATGCTATTATATTCCCGGGCCAGGGTTCTCAATTTGTGGGCATGGGAAAAAACCATTACGAACTAAGCATATTTGCAAAGAAATTATTTGAGCAGGCTAACGAAGTATTAGGCTTTCGCATTTCAGATATTATGTTTGGAGGAACAGACGAGGACCTGAAGCAAACGCGTGTAACGCAGCCCGCTGTTTTCCTGCATTCGATCATTGCATACAGAACCATAGAAGAAGCCAAACCTGATATGGTGGCCGGGCACTCGCTAGGCGAGTTCTCTTCATTAGTGGCCAATGGCACCTTAAGCTTTGAGGATGCTTTACAACTTGTGGCCATCCGCGCCGGCGCTATGCAGAAAGCCTGCGAACTCCAACCATCTACTATGGCGGCCATTATCAATCTGCCTGATAAAAAGTAGAACAGATTTGCGCGGAAACACAGGCTGAAACCGGAGAGATTGTAGTACCTGCAAATTATAACTGCCCGGGGCAGCTGGTTATCAGCGGCAGTCTTAAAGGGGTGGAAGCAGCCTGCGAAAAATGAAAGCAGCAGGCGCTAAGAGAGCCTTAATATTACCGGTTGGAGGCGCCTTCCATTCGCCCCTTATGGAGCCCGCCAGGAAAGAACTGCAGGACGCTATCGAAAAATTACGTTTCACAATCCTGTTTGCCCGGTTTATCAAAATGTAGTGGCTAAACCGGTAAGAGATAAAGATGAGATCAAAGAAAATCTGATCGCACAACTAACCGGAGCAGTGAGATGGACACAAACCGTTCAGGAAATGATTGCCAACGGTGCTTCAAAATTTACAGAAGCAGGACCGGGTAAAGTATTGCAAGGACTGGTACAGAAAATTGATAAAACAGTGGAAATTGCCGGCGTTAGCTAAAGCGGATATTTTACTTTTATACTATTACAATCATAAAACAACACTTAATACACCCATTATTAAGTGTTGTTTTTTTATGTTGCGATCGGCTGCTGCAGCAGCTCTAATTTCTTCTATTTGTGATCATTATTTTTCGGTTTCTTCCTTTCTATTCACTTTTTTTCCCTCCCGCCAGAAAAAAAAAAAAAAGTTGGAACATAACAAATAACACCGTTAACTTTGCTAACACTGTTAGGAAAACATTTCTTTTATGAGTGTATCTGAACGCAAACTGAGAGACAGGGAAATGATCCGCAAAAGATCATCGACGCCGCACTTCATTTAGTAAAGAATGAAGGTTGGGAGTCCTTGTCCATCCGCAAGATTGCGGACGCTATTGAATACAGCGCTCCTGTGATCTACGATCATTTTGCGAACAAAGAAGCTATTCTTTTGAAATTTCACAGGATGGCTTTAAACTGCTGCTGGCAAACATTCACAGGGCTGTTTCCAAACAAAAATCGCCGCAAGAGGAGTTGAAGGCATTAGTGGACTGTTATTGGAAATTTGCACTTAAAAACGGAAGCTATTTTAAACTGATGTTTGGTGTAGGTATGCCCTGTTGCGGAGAAGGCAAAATGAAAACAGAATTTGGAGCCCTGCAGGAAATTATTTACGAGATCATTAAAAAATAATTGTTGAAAAGAAAACCAATATTGAATCAGCATGTTATAAAACACACGCCTTCTGGTCAGCAATACATGGTTTTACATCTATCATGATTGCAAGAAGCGCCGACGTTCCTCAAACAATGAACGTATCGGTACTTGATCAGATGGTGGTAAACATAATAGAAAACCTTTAAGTTCCGAAAAAAACAATAACAATTTCTTAATCACATTTCCGCACGAAATGATGGCGGGGTTGCAGTTTATTAAACTGTACAAAGGCATCGGATTGCCTTAACAGGATCGCCGTAACCTGCAGCAGACCGGGCGTTGCTCCGCTGGTATATTACCGGCCGGACTTATACTTCTTTGACTCAAAAAATCAAACTACAAATGAAAACAAGAAACCATACCTCCTACATGCATATGCTGCTACCAGCATTTATTGCGCTTTCAATATCACTTCAAAGCTGCGTTAGCGGATCGGCCAGCCCTGGTCCTCAAAACCAGCCGCCTGCACTACCTGTAATGGGTGTTCCTGTATCTCCCGTAACTGTTTACCAGGAATTTTCTGCTTCCCTGGAGGGCAAAGTAAACGTGGAAGTACGGCCCCAGGTAGATGGATATCTCGAAAAGATATATGTAGATGAAGGCGCTTACGTAACTGCCGGGCAGCCGTTATTTAAAATTAATGCCCAGCTATACAATGAAACGCTAAACAATGCAAGAGCTAATGTACTGGCAGCACAAGCCAATGTACAAAAAGCACAGGTAGACCTGGACCGTCTTCAGCCATTGGTAGACAATGCTGTTATTTCCGATGTACAGCTCAAAACTGCCAAAGCCAACTACAATGCGGCTACCGCCGCGCTGGCACAAGCCCGGGCTATGGTGGGCAATGCACAGATCAATGTAGGCTATACATTAATTAAAGCGCCTGTTAGCGGTTATATCGGCAGCATTCCCTTCAAAACCGGGAGCTTGGTAGGACGCGGTGAAGCACAGCCACTTACGGTGCTCAGCGAAGTAAATACGATGTATGCCTACTTCTCTATGAGCGAACCTGACTTTATTGCTTTTAAAAATAAATATCCCGGCGAAACCATTGAGCAAAAGCTTAAAAATGTACCCTCTGTTGAGCTATTGCTGGCTGATAACACTGTTTATCCGCAACAGGGAAAGATAGAGCTGGTACAGGGCCAATTTGATAAAACTATTGGCGCTATCAATTTCCGCGCGGCTTTTCCCAACCCCAAAAAATATTAAGAAGCGGGAATACAGGTAAAATCCGCCTGCCGCAACTCTTTAACCAGGTATTGGTGGTGCCGCAGGAAGCTACATTTGAGATACAGGATAAAGTTTTTGTATTTACTGTGGTAACGACGGCAAGGTAGCCAGTAAGCCTATTACACTTTCGGGCAAAACCTCTTACTATTATTTTGTAAACAAAGGGCTTTCTCCCGGTGAGAAGATCGTGCTTTCGGGTACCGGCAATCTGAAGGATGGCATCCAGATACAGCCGCAGTTCGTTTCAGCAGACAGTCTTATGAAGGTGAATCCGATATAACCGGGTACATCTTTTTGTAACCCATACCGCCGTAAAAAGCAGTAGGAAAGCAGCAGTTTCTGCCGCTTCAGGGAATCTATATCCCATCACTTACGCAAGCATTCTTATAACTAAATATCATGCTAAAAAAATTTATACAACGCCCCGTATTATCAACGGTAATCTCTATTATCCTGCTTTTGCTGGGTATACTATCCCTGTTCGCGCTTCCCGTTACGCTATTCCCGGATATTGCACCGCCAAGCGTACAGGTAACAGCAACTTATCCCGGTGCTAATGGAGAAGTGGTAGCCCGCTCCGTAGCAACGCCCCTGGAGGAGGCCATCAATGGTGTGGAGAATATGACCTACATGACCTCCAACTCCAGTAACGATGGCACTATGACCCTTACCGTTTTTTTCAAACAGGAACAGATCCGGATATCGCGTCAGTGAATGTACAAAACCGTGTATCCAAAGCGGTGAACCAGATCCCGCAGGAAGTAGTGCAGTCTGGTATTTCGACCCAGAAAGTACAAAACAGCTTTATCATGTTTACCGGTCTCTATAGTGAGGACAGCGCCCAGTATGATGAACTGTTCCTGGAAAACTTTCTCAAGATCAATGTAATTCCCCAGATACAACGGATTCCCGGGGTAGCGCAGGCACAGGTATTTGGCGCCAAAGATTACTCCATGCGGATCTGGCTGAAACCCGACCGTCTTGCTGCCAATAATCTTTCGCCACAGGATGTATTGAGCGCCATCCGGGATCAAAGTCTTGAAGCAGCCCCTGGACGACTGGGTCAGAACAGCCAGGAAATATTTGAATATGTATTAAAGTACAAAGGCAAGTTAAACCGGCACGAGGATTATGAAAACATTGTGATAAAGGCCAACGCCAATGGTTCTGTGCTAAAACTGAAAGACCTCGCCCGCGTGGAGTTTGGCGCATTTACCTATAACGCCAATAATCGTTTAAACGGGAAACCTGTTGCAGGATTTGCCATCTTACAAACAGCAGGTTCCAATGCCAACGAAATACTTACGGAGGTAGAAAAGCAATTAGAGGAATTGTATACAACAATGCCCAAAGGTATCAAACCTGTTACCATGTACAACTCCAAAGAGTTTTTAGATGCGTCGATATTCCAGGTGCGCGAAACGCTTGTTATTGCGTTCATATTGGTTTTTATTGTAGTATTTATTTTCCTGCAAGACTTCCGCTCCACGCTGATCCCGGCCATTGCAGTGCCGGTAGCCATTATTGGTACTTTCTTTTTCCTGCAGCTATTTGGATTTACCATCAACCTGCTTACATTGTTTGCGCTGGTACTGGCTATTGGTATCGTGGTAGACGATGCAATTGTGGTAGTGGAAGCAGTGCATGCAAAAATGGAGCATAAAGATATGCCCGTGCGTAAAGCTACCATACAATCTATGAGCGAGATTTCGGGCGCTATTATTTCGATCACGTTAGTAATGGCAGCTGTGTTTGTTCCCGTTGGGTTTATGCAGGGCCCCGCTGGTGTCTTTTACAGGCAATTTGCTTTTACCCTGGCCATTGCCATTCTTATCTCCGCGGTAAACGCATTAACATTAAGCCCTGCACTTTGTGCATTATTTCTCAAAAACCCGCACCACCCGGGCGAAAAAGGTCACCCACATGAAAAGAAAGGTTTCCTGGCGCGGTTTTTCATGGCGTTTAATGCCGGTTTTCGTTCTTTAACCAACCGTTATATCACCAGCCTGAAGTTCCTGATCCGCCAAAAATGGGTGGCAATCGGAGCGCTTGTACTTATTTCGGGCACCAGCTACTGGCTCATCAAAACAACGCCCACCGGGTTTATACCAACCGAAGACCAGGGCTTTGTACTATATGCAGTAAATACACCTCCGGGAAGTTCTTTGCACCGTACGCATAAAGCCACAGAAGCCATTGATCAGATCATCAAAAAGAACCCTCTGTTAACAATCTTTGGGTTGCAGATGGCCTGAACTTCATCAGCAATGCCAGCGCCTCTCCTTACGCAGCTGGTTTTATACGGCTAAAAGATGTGAACGAGCGTGGAGAGTTAAAAAACCCTGATGAGATTGCAGCAGCATTAACAGGCAAGGTAACTTCAGTAAAAGATGCCAATACCTTCTTCTTTAATTTCCCAACAGTGCAGGGTTTTGGTAATGTAAGTGGTTTTGAATTTATGTTGCAGGACCGCACTAACGGACCGCTGGATAAGTTAGGCAATACGGCCGGTGCGTTTATCGGCGCCTTAATGCAACGTAAAGAAATAGCATATGCTTTCACCACTTTCGCGGCGGGCAACCCGCAATACACTATTGAGACCGATTTTATAAAGGCAAAACAATTGGGCGTGTCGGTAAGCGAACTCATGCAAACCATGCAGATATACTTCGGTAGCAGCTTTGTATCAGACTTTAACCGCTTTGGTAAATATTACCGGGTAATGGCGCAGGCCGATATCCCCTACCGGAAAGACGTGGCGTCACTTGATGGCATCTTTGTAAAAAACAACCTGGGTGAAATGGTACCCGTTAAAACCCTCGTTACGCTCAAACGGGTATTTGGCCCGGAAACAGTAACCCGTAACAACCTGTTTAATGCCGTTACTATTAACGGAGTGCCTAAGCCCGGCTTTAGTACGGGTGATGCCATCCGCGCCATTGAAGAGACCGCAAAGACAGCCTTGCCAAGAGGCTACTCGTATGAGTGGACAGGTATTACCCGCGAGGAAAGAAGCGCTGGTAGCCAACAGATATATATATTCCTGCTCAGTATCGTTTTCGTTTACTTCTTACTGGCTGCACAATACGAAAGTTATGTATTGCCCCTGGCAGTGATTCTTACCGTTCCTACGGGTATACTGGGCGTGTTTATGTTCATTGGGTTTGCAGGGCTTGAAAACAACATTTATGTGCAGATAGGACTTATAATGCTGATTGGGTTATTAGCTAAAAATGCGATTCTTATTGTAGAGTATGCGGTACAACGGCGGAAGAGGGGATGAGCCTCGTAGCCTCTGCGCTGGAAGCATCGAGGTTGCGGCTACGGCCCATACTGATGACTTCCTTTGCGTTTATTGTGGGTATGTTACCGCTGATGTTTGCAAAAGGTGCTTCAGCCATTGGCAATCACTCTATTGGTTATAGCACAGTAGGCGGTATGCTCACCGGAGTGTTACTGGGTGTATTCATCATTCCTGTATTGTATATTATTTTCCAGTACCTGCAGGAAAAAATCGTATCAAAAAAAAAGCCGAAGAAGAAAACTGGGAACTGGAATAGTTCTTCCGGCTTATACGGCTCTTACAGGAAAACTTACCCGGAGATACCGAGCCCTCACTCTAAAGGCAAACTACCGTATTGATCCGCAGCAATGGCTCATCTTATACAAAAACGGGAAAAGACATTACTGCAAACTATTAAATGGATAATAAATGAATTTTTTAGAAATGAAAAACAAAAGCACGCTATATTATTTGTTGCCGCTGTTAATGCTTCTCGCCATGGCATCGTCCTGTAAGGTGGGACAAAATTATAAGCGTCCCAACCTCACGCTTCCGCAGGAATTCCGCGCGGTGGCTACAGCCGACACCAGCAGCATTGCTGATGTAGAATGGAAAGAGTTTTTTACAGATCCAACGCTGCAATCGCTTATTAGTAAAGGTATCAGCTATAACTATGATTTACAGATCGCTCTAAAACGTTGCAGCATCTGTTCAAACTTTAAAGCAGGCCAAGTTACTTCAGTTACCTCAGGTGGGCTTCAGTGTTACAGCTCAAACTACCAACCCGTCCAACAACAGTTTAAACGGCCTGAGTATTGGTAGTTTTATCGGCCAGCAGCATGTGGAGGATTTTAATGCAGCTTTTAATCTTTCCTGGGAAGCCGACATATGGGGCAAGATCCGTCGCCAACAGGAAACTACTATGGCCAATTACTTGCAAACTTACGAAGCCTCAAAAGCGGTACAAACCCAGGTGGTTGCTAATATTGCACAGGGATACTACAACCTCCTGATGCTGGATGAACAATTGGACATAGCAAAAGAAACCTGCTACTGACCGATAGTACGCTTTATTTTACCAGGCTGCAACGCAATGCAGGGGATGTGACAACATTGGCAGTGCAGCAGGTAGAAGCACAGAAGCAACTCACTGAGCTGCTTATTCCGCAACTGGAGCAGAACATAGCCATACAGGAGAATGCGTTAAGCATTTTAACAGGAAGCCTGCCAGCTCCTATCGACCGAAGCAAAGGGCTTTTTCAATGCAACATACCCCAATGGCTGGCTCCCGGTATTCCTTCAGCCATCCTGAGCCGGCGGCCCGATGTACGCGCAAGGGAAATGGAGCTCATAGCCGCTAATGCCAAAGCAGGTATAGCACAGGCTAACATGTACCCTACCCTATCCATTACCGCACAGGGCGGCTTAAGCTCTTACTTGTCCAATAACTGGTTTAATATACCGGCATCCCTGTTCGGTACCGTTCTTGGCAGCGTTACACAGCCCGTATTCCAGCAACGCCAGTTAAAAACCCAACTTGAAATAGCTAAGATTCAAAGAGAGCAATCTGTTCTCGAATTCAGGCAGGCAGTTTTAGGAGCGATGGGCGAAGTATCTGACGCACTTATTACAACAGAAAAACTAAAAGCGCAGAAAAACATTGCAGTTGCCCAATCTGATACGCTGAAGCATGCTATTAAAAATGCACGCCTGCTGTTCAAAAGCGGCATGGCCAACTACCTGGAGGTTTTATCGGCACAGGCCAATGTATTACAGGCAGAGCTAAACCTGGCTAATATTCATCGCTTGCAGCTCAGCGCCGCGGTAGACCTCTACCGTTCATTAGGAGGCGGTGGAAATAAAATTATGTACATGGTAGAGAACAGCACTTAAATGAAAGGAAGGTTTTTTAGAAGCCTTCTTTTTTATTACGGCTATCTGGTTTATTCTTTTTAATAGTAAAACTTTACAGACACTCCTTTTTAAACACCGGCGACTTTACTACTTCAAAAAATAATGATACTTTAGTTCAAAATAAAGCTAATGAAGAAATGGATATTCCTGCTCTTTACGCTGGCGGAGCTGCTACAGGTATTGCGCAAAAGAAACCGCTTGACCATTCTGTTTACGACAGCTGGCAGTCGATTGGCAAAACAGTAATAAGTGACAATGGTCAGTGGATCGCCTACAACATTACTGTTCAGGAGGGTGATGACGAACTGGTGGTTCAGTCAACTGCCAGCAAAAACAATAAAACAGTCATCCCAAGAGGATACGAACCAGTATTCACCGGCGATAACGCAACACTGGTGTTTAAAATAAAACCCCTTTTTAAAGATACCCGCCAGGCAAAGATTAAGAAAAAAAAAGCTGATGAAATGCCACGCGACACCTTTGCGTTAATGGCATTAGCTACAGGCAAAATTGAAAAATACCCGGATCTGATATCTCTTAAAACCCCAAAAGATCCCAATATCTGGGTAGCAGCTCTTTTTAAAAACGAACCTGTTAGCAGGCCAAAATATCAATCAGATAAAACAAAGGACAGCCTCAAACAGATAATTGATTCGCTGCAATATATAATTGGCACGATCACACCTGCAAAAGGCGAAGGAAGAGATAGCATAACAGATCATGGCAGGAACAATAAGCTGCTCCTTTTCAACACCGTTACCGGAACCTCTTTAGCATTTAAAAATGTAAGTGAGTACGTCTTCAACAAAAAGGAACGGAATTATTGCTGGAACAAACCCTTAACCTGAAAGATACGGCTAAAACATCGCGCATCATTCTCTATCACTTGTTAACAAAAAAAACAGACACGCTATTAAGGGGTGGTAATGATTTTAAAAGCCTTGCGCTCTCAGACGACGGCAGCCAGGCTGCATTTGTAGCGCAAAGAGGTGCAAAAGCCAAAGAACTTACCAAATATTATACATTGTGGCATTTTAAACAGGGCATGGATAGCGCGCGCATCCTGGTAGATACGCTGACGCCGAATTTCCGCAGCGGTGAACGTATCAGTGAGTATGGTAAAATTAGTTTTAGCCGGTCAGGTGAAAGGCTTGAGTTCGCGACTGGCCCGGCGCGCCCTCCGAAGGATACCAGCCTGGTGGATATTGATAAAGTAAATGTCGACATCTGGAATTATAAGGACGACTACCTGCAGCCCTACCAGTTGCAGAATCAGAAAAAGAACGTGAAAGAAGTTATACTGCGGTATACGACTTTAAGCAAGGGCGAATGATGCCGGTGGGCAGCAACCATCTTCCGGCAGTATATGAAGGTACGCTTGCCGATGCAAGATATTATGTAGCCATTACCGATACTGGCAGACGTATTGCCTCACAGTGGGCAGGCAACACAAAGAAAGATGTATACAAAGTGGATGTAGCCAACAACAAATACATACCAGCCATTCTCAATCTTGACGGCGATATCAGGCCTTCATGGATATCTCCGTCCGGCAAATACGTTCTCTGGTATGATAATGCAACACGTCACTTTCACACGTTCGACGGTAATACAACAACCAATATCACTGCTGGTATAAAAGTTCCTTTATACGATGAAGAAAATGACGTGCCGGATGCACCTTCGCCTTATGGTGTGATGGGCTGGCAGGATGGAGACGCCAGGGTACTCATTTACGATCGCTACGATATATGGGCCGTAGATCCCACCGGCAGAACCTCCCCTGTAAACCTGACGGTTAATGGCAGGAAAAATAAAATCACCTACCGGTATATTCAAACTGATGAAGAAGAAGATTTTATAAAAGCAGCTGATAAAAGTGTATTGAGCGTTTTTGATAATACCAGCAAGCAAAGCGGTCTGGCATTTCTTGAAAATAACAAGCTGACGGCAGCCTTACAACCTGTACAGCCCCTGTATATAAGCCAGGTAAATAAGGCCAGGAAGGCCCCTGTTTATACTTATACCAAAGAAAGCTATACACTGTCGCCCGACTTATACTTCGTGCAGGCCGGTAATGAAACCAGGTTATCAGCCATTAACCAGCAGCAAAGCAATTATAACTGGGGTACTGCAGCATTATATCAGTGGAGCACTTTCTCCGGCAAACCAGCTATAGGCATTATTTATAAACCGGAAGACTTCGACAGCACAAAAAAATATCCGGTTATATTATACTTTTATGAAAAGCTATCCGACAATCTGTACAAGTATGTACCGCCTGCTCCAACCCCAGTCGCTTAAACATATCTTTCTTTGTAAGCCGTGGATATATAGTAATGACGCCTGATATTTCTTACACAATTGGCTATCCGGCTAAAAGCGCCACGATTATATTGTGAGCGGTGCGCAGGCTTTAGCGAAGAACAGCTGGGTAGATAGCAGGCATATGGGTATACAGGGCCAGAGCTGGGGCGGTATACAGGTGGCCCAGTTAGTAACCATGACGGATATGTTTGCAGCAGCCTGGTCTGGCGCACCCGTAGCCAATATGACCAGCGCTTATGGTGGTATACGGTGGCAAACCGGTTTAAACAGGCAATTTCAATATGAAAAAACACAAAGCCGTATCGGCGCTACGCTTTGGGAAAAGCCCGAATTGTACATTGAAAACTCTCCGCTGTTTCACCTGCCTAAAGTGAATACGCCCCTGGTGATCATGGCCAACGACAACGACGGTGCAGTGCCCTGGTACCAGGGTATTGAATTATTTACCGGCATGCGGCGTTTAGGAAAGCAGGTATGGATGCTGAACTACAACGGAGAAGAGCACAACCTGATACAAAGAAAAAACCGGAAAGATATCCAGATACGGAACAACAGTTTTTGATTGGCTGCTGAAAGGCGCCAAACCTGCCAAATGGCTGATAGAAGGTGTACCGGCTATAGACAAAGGAAATAGCTGGGGCTGGAAACAGTGCAATAAAGCAACAATTTTAAATTAACTTAGGGCAATGAGAAAAATCATATTTTCCGTTGCCCTATTGTTTTTTGTGACGGCAGCAATAGCACAGCATCATACACAAATTATCGCTGGTAAAGCGCAGGCGGTACAGCCCAGGCTGGTAGAATGGCGGAGGCATATTCATCAAAACCCTGAGCTGAGCAACCGGGAGTTTAAAACACAGCAATATGTGTTACAACATCTGAAAAAACTTGGCATACAGGCGGATACGCTTGCGAAAACAGGAGTAGTAGGCATTTTAAAAGGTGGCAAACCCGGCCCCGTCATTGCATTAAGAGCCGATATGGACGCCCTGCCCGTTCTGGAAAGAAATGAGCTTGCTTATAAATCAACCGCGAAAGGTGAGTACCTGGGAAAAGAAGTGCCGGTAATGCATGCCTGCGGGCACGATGCTCATGTAGCAATATTAATGGGTACCGCTGAAGTTTTGGCCGCTATGCAGAAGGATATACCCGGAACTGTTAAGTTTATTTTTCAGCCTGCAGAAGAAGGGGCTCCCCGGTGAGGAAGGCGGCGCTGAGCTAATGGTGAAAGAAGGAGTGATGGACAATCCGAAAGTAGATGCGGTGTTTGGCCTTCATATTGAAAGCTGGATAGAAGAAGGAAAAGTATTCTATAAACCCGGTCCTTTTATGGCGGCCAGCGATTGGTTTACGATAAAAGTAAAAGGCAAGCAAAGCCATGGAGCACAACCCTGGTTAAGCGTAGACCCGATAGCCACGGGGCTCAGGTCATTAACAGTCTTCAGCAAATCGTAAGCCGGCAGCAGGATCTTACCAAAGCCCCGGTAGTGCTAACCGTGGGTAAGATCAATTCAGGAGTGCGCAATAATATTATCCCGGAAGAACTGGAAATGGCCGGTACGATACGGACATTTGATACAGCCATGCAGGAAGATATTCACAGGCGTTTAAAGCATATTGCTGAAAATGTGGCCGCTGCTAATAATGCTACCGTAGAAGTAAGTATCAACAAAAATACACCGGTCACCTACAACGATATTGATCTAACCCGTAAGATTGTACCCGTTCTGGAAAAAGCGGTGGGAAAAGAAAATGTACAGGAAACCAAATGGGTAACAGGTGCAGAAGACTTCGCTTACTACGGAACAAAAGCCCCGGCGGTCTTTTTGTATTATGGAGGCATGCCCAAAGGAAGTGACCCCGCCAAAGCACCACCTCATCACACACCCGACTTTATTGTGTCGGATGCCCTGCTACAAAACGGTGTAAAAATATTCTGCAATATTGTGTTTGAATACGGGAAATTGTAAAAAATATTACCGGTTAGATTTTTCCAGGCCATGGTTGAACCGGGCGTGGATTAATCTGCCTTCTCCCCGAAATACGTTGTGTTACATCTCATTGCAGGCTCTTTACACTTATAAGCGCGGAAGATCGTATCTTTGCACGATTTTATATCCATATCTAAATTATATCACCCGCATCCAACCCGAACAACTTACACCTGATCAGGTAACTAAATACGATGAATTTTAACGAACTAGGTATTATTGCCCCTATATTAAAAGCAATAGAAGAAGAAGGCTATACAAATGCAACTCCCATTCAAACACAGGCCATCCCCTCTTACTCGAAGGTAGAGATGTACTAGGCTGTGCCCAAACCGGCACGGGTAAAACCGCAGCATTTTCTATTCCCATTCTACAAATACTTTCCAAAAGACAGCAGGATAGAGGCAAACGGTACATCAAGTCGCTGATTCTTACACCCACCCGCGAACTGGCCATCCAGATAGGTGATAGCCTGGATGCATATGGGCGCCACCTGCATTTAAAAACGCTGTTATTTTTGGAGGCGTAAACCAAAATAAACAAACCACTACGCTTGCAGCAGGCGTGGATATACTGGTTGCCACACCCGGGCGTTTGCTTGACTTGATCAGCCAGGGATTTATAAAGCTGGATCATATAGATTTTTTCGTTTTGGACGAAGCAGACCGCATGCTTGATATGGGGTTTGTTCACGATGTAAACAAAATACTGAAACTGTTACCTCCGAACCGACAGAATTTGTTTTTCTCAGCTACAATGGCGCCCGAAATATTAAAACTGGCTAACGCTATTTTAAGAAACCCGGCGAAGGTAGAAGTAACACCGGTATCGTCTACTGTGGAAAAAATAGCTCAGTCGGTATATTTCGTTGACAGAGGCAACAAAAATGCGCTGTTGGTAGATGTACTCAATAATTCAACTGCCGAAACAGTACTGGTATTCAGCCGCACCAAACATGGCTGCGACCGGATAGTGCGCCATGTTAGTAAGTATGGCATTAAATCAGATGCTATTCATGGCAATAAAAGCCAGAATAACCGCCAGCGTGCTTTAGGCAATTTTAAGAATAGGGAGATCCGGGTTTTAGTAGCTACTGATATTGCAGCCCGCGGTATTGACGTAGAAGGAATGGAGCTGGTCATTAACTATGATCTGCCTAATGTATCGGAGACCTATGTACACCGCATCGGCCGCACGGGAAGAGCGGGAAAAGACGGACAGGCCATATCGTTCAGCGATTTTGAAGAAAAAGCATTTTTAAAAGATATTGAAAAATTAACCAGGCAACAAATTCCGGTTATCACCGATCATCCCTACCCCATGGAGGTATTTGAAATCCCTAAGAAAGCAGAGCGCCCGCCGAGACAAAAACGCGTTATAGAAGGTAACAACGGCTTTAAAGGATTGAACAATAATCATCACGGGAAGCCTCAAAAACCATCGCACGCACCCACCGAAAATAAACATAAGAAAAAGTGGTATGGTAAAAGAGACAGAGCTTAATCATCATCGGTAATTTGCCAGAGGCATTAATGATTACCGATTGATTAGTTTATATAAAAGACAGCCCGCAGTTTAAAATTGCGGGCTGTCTTTTGATTTATCGTTGACTGACTATTATTTAGCTAAAATCTCTTCCAGTTTCGCATCCAAGTCATCTCCACGTAAATCCTTTGCGATGATCTTTCCATCAGGCCCTACCAGTAAATTACGCGGAATTGAAGTGATCTTATACTTTTGAGCTACCTCATTCTCCCAACCTTTCAAATCGCTTACCTGTGTCCATTTCAACTCGTCTTTGGCAATTGCTTTTAACCATTCGTCTTTTTCTTCGTCTAAAGAAACGCCTAAAACTGTAAAGTTCTTGTCTTTATATTTATTGAATGTCCTCACCAGGAAATGATTCTCTTTCCGGCAGGGCCCACCAGCTGGCCCAAAAATCTACCAGTACATATTTGCCTTTGAACTGCGAAAGGGTTACCTGCTTACCTGTTGTGTCTGCCTGCGAAAAATCTAAAGCGATGCTTCCAACCGAATTGAATTTAGCATTAACAACAGCCTGCTTTAACTGTCCTCCGAAAACATTACTTAAAGCAGCAGGTTTTAAACTGTTTAATCTCTTTTCCAATACCGCTACATCCTCCGTTAGATTAATTGTTGATAAAATAGCAAGGGTGCTTACCGGCGACGCTGGATGCTTTGTGATAAACTGATCGATGGATGTTTGGATATCGTTAGTAATGCTATCCAGGCCGGTTCTCACGGCATCGCTGCCGTCCCCAGACTGTAACTGCTGAATCAATCCGCTTAACTTGCTGAACTTGGGTACAAAGCTATTTTGAAATTCGGTGAAACTATTTTGTATGGATGAGCCCGTAAATGTCCAGTCATCTACTTTTTGAGCAACAGCACCCGTTACGCTTACTGTTTCATTGCCGAGGAAAACGGCCGTTTTAATACTATCTCCAACACCAAGGCCCAGTAGGGAGGGCGCTTCCAGCTTAGTGGAAAGTGTAAATCGGCCAGCCTTCGATTTTGTTTCTGCCAGGGGTGCCCGGGTTTTCCAGATCAGTAAGCAGCACGGTACTGTTATCAGCCAAACCGGCGATAGAGCCACTAAGCGTAAGTTGCTGGGCCATGGCCAAAACCGGCAACAAGAACATTGAAATTGATATAAATAGCTTCATGTAAGAAATTTACGGATTAAAATGAGCCTCTTGTGTAAAAGTGCCGATCCACACAACTTAACACAGATGATCATCATTTGTTGCAGGTTGCAAAAATATCTGATGCCTGTATAACCTATTTGTTAATTAAGAATACTTTGTACAAAACTGCGGGTAATAGCTTCCGGCGACTGCGCGTGTTGTATAATTTTAATATAGGCTGAACCAATAATGGCACCCTGCGCATATTTACAAGCCTCATTAAAGGTTTTATGATCCTTGATACCAAAACCCACCAATACAGGATTTTTCAATCCGTAGCCTTGAAGCCTCCGGAGATAAAGCTCCACTTCATTAAAGTCTTTCTCTCCGCCGGTGGTAGAAGAAGACGAAACAGCATAAAGAAAGCCGCTGCTTAAGTGATCCAGTTTTTAACACGTTCTTCAGAAGTTTCGGGTGTAACCAGGAATACAAAGTTGAGATTATATTTTTCAATGATAGCTTTGTACGTTTTTTCAAATTCATGCTGAGGTAAATCAGGTAGTATCAAACCATCAATACCTGCTTTGGCGGCGTCGGCGCAAAACTGTTCAAACCCATACTGTAACACAGGATTCATATAGCCCATTAATACAACCGGAATGCTGATCTGCTGGCGCATATCGGTTAATTGCTCAAACAATACATGTATCGTCATTCCGTTGGCCAGTGCGATAGCACTGCTTTTTTGAATGGTTTCGCCATCTGCAAGAGGATCGCTGTAAGGCATTCCCAGCTCAATAATGTCTGCACCGCTGTCCTGAAGGGCTTTCATTACCGGCAAAGTACTATCTAATTTGGGATAGCCAGCTGTACAATATATGTTTAGGATCTTCTTCCCCGATTTAAATGCTTCACTAAGTCTGCTCATTGTTTACTACTTGGTTTTATTGTATCGAGCTTATTTTTTATTTAACTCTTTCATGTATGTTTCCATGTCTTTATCCCCTCTTCCGCTCAAACAGATCACTATATTTTCATCCTTCTCAAACTTTAATTGCTTTAAAGCTGCCAGCGCATGTGCGCTTTCCAGCGCCGGTATAATTCCCTCCAGTTTAGCCAGTTCAAAAGAAGCTTCCAATGCTTCCTTATCTGTTGCCGATAAAAATCTGCCCCGTCCGGTAACAAACAAATTCGCGTGAATAGGGCCAATGCCGGGATAATCAAGGCCTGCAGAAATACTATGAGGTTCAACAACCTGGCCATCGGCGGTTTGCATTACATAGCTTTTACTGCCGTGTAAAATACCGGGTTTACCTAATTGAGTAGTGGCGGCACTCATCCCCGACTGAACGCCGCAGCCTGCCGCTTCTACTGCAATAATATCTACTGAAGGCTCGTCAAGAAAATGATAAAAAGTACCTGCAGCATTGCTGCCTCCGCCCACACAGGCTATTACAGCCCTGGGCAGCTCAGTACCCACTTTTTCTTTTAACTGCGAGCGGATTTCTTTACTGATCACGCTTTGAAAACGCGTAACCATATCAGGGTAAGGATGTGGCCCCACCACGCTGCCGATAATATAAAAAGTATCCTGCGGGTGGTTGATCCAGTCACGAATGGCTTCATTTGTGGCGTCCTTCAGCGTCTTGCTACCGCTGGTTGCCGGCACTACCGTGGCGCCCAGCATTTTCATACGCGCCACATTGGGCGCCTGACGCTCGATATCCTTCTCTCCCATGTACACAATACACTGCAACCCTTTTAATGCACAAACCGTAGCAGTGGCTACACCATGCTGGCCGGCACCGGTTTCAGCAATAATTCTTTTTTACCGAGCCGTTCTGCCACCAGTATCTGGCCAATTGTATTGTTAACCTTGTGGGCGCCGGTGTGGCAAAGATCTTCACGCTTCAGGTATATATTGGTATTGTATTTACCTGATAAGCGGGAGGCATAATACAGCGGTGTTTCACGCCCTGCATAATCTGTTAATAAAAACCGGTATTCTTTCTGAAACGACTCGCTATTAATAATATCAAGATAGTTAGAACGCAATTCCTCCACGTTTCGGTATAGCATTTCGGGTATATAAGCACCGCCGAATTCGCCATAATAACCCAACTCATCGGGCTCTTTATAAGTTGCCTGCATTAATTTAATTTATTTAATAAGGGATGTAAAGATAAGAAAACAAAGCGCCTGTAAGGGCACAGAAGATAAGCAGCACTAACGCCACCATCGAAAAGAAATATTTGAAACAGAACATTTCATGAGCAACAAATATAATCCAATTTATACTTTTTGCATTCGTTCCCGTAAATATTTTTGCGGATCACGTCTTCCACATGTATACCAGATATCTTACTTTCCAGCCAGCTTATCACATCCAGGTAAGCAAATGCTCTTGCTTCCAAACGATTATGCTGGTACTTTTTCAGCTTATTTAATAGCTTTTCAAACTCAGGCTTGATGGTTTTCTCATTAAACTTAAATGCCCTGCGTAAAAAACTAAACATCTCCTCCTCTACCTTGCTGAGATTCTCCATCTTGGCCATATACCGGTAAACAGATTTGATAAGGTACTCCAGCAAATTGTAATTGCCCAGCTCGTAATGTGCTATCAGGTGCAGCAAACGGGAGTAGCATTGCAAGTCAGTTCGCAGGTCATCTTTCTGATTAATGATGCGGTTCAGATAGTCAATGGCATTGCTGTTATCGCCGCTGCCAAAATAAAGGCAGGCTATTTTATAATAAAATACCATTACCCTGTGCCGGTCGAGGTAACGTCCGTACTTCACCAGCATCTCTTCCAAAAAAGGAACCATTTTGATGCCCTTGTGGAAAGTACCTTCCAAAAAATGAAGGTTAATTACAGCGGTATAGAGATACACATAAGTAACGATACGGTTATTGTCATTGTCTTGCACCAATTCTGTTTGTGCAAAATGCTTGAATTTTTTGATACAGGACGCCAGCTTTTCATGATTCAGCAGGTTAAAGTGTGCCGACATCAGGTTATGCATGCCCTTTACATACATTGCAGTTTCTGTTTCGATCATTTTGGGACACTGCTCAAAAACATCCACCCATTTCTGGCAATACCGGTAATACATTAAGAAATCGAGCTTAATGTAAGCATACCACACATAACATTGGTACAGGTACACTTTTTCATAAAAACTATCTCCGGTATTTTTAACCAGGTCATGATCCATCAACGCCTGCACCGTTTTCATATCATTTTGATTACGTGCGTGCCCGTTCCGGATATACCAGCTGTATAATTTCAGGTTAAGATTAGACAGGTTGTTGATATTGTTAATGGTTTTGCCTACTTCATTCGCCTCTGCTGTTAGCTCGTCTGCCCGGCTGGTCAGCCCCGCGTGATATACAGCGCCTCTATCTTTTCTCAAAAACAATCCCTGTTGCAGGTAGGTATACTGATGATGGGTTCGGGCCAGTTCTTTCAGGCGCTCCAACACCTTCAGCGTTTGATGATATAATCCCTTGTTGTACAGCAGCCGGGCATTATCCATCATTTCATGCAACTGCATGTCTACATTGCGGTCATCCTTTAACACCCGCAGGCTGCTCAATATCTGCCGGTATAATAAAGCCTTGGTATTCGACAACTGCTGCTTACTTACACTGGGTACTTTTTTAAGCAATAAAGCCTCATCGTACTCAGTCATTTTATCTAATGCATCAAACAGCAGGATGCTCTTCAGGCTTTCCGATCCGGAATTTCTGTTCACAAAAAGCTTCAGATTCCTCTTTTCCGACTTCTCGAGGGATTTGATCAATTGAAAAAGCGCATCGGTACTTCTACTGGGCATTGTAATTTAAATGAATACTAAATATTGATTTTCAATAAAATAAGAAAAAATATTAAAATTTATATGGTGTAATTCACCGCTTAATAAAGTTTCATTCACAATATAGGAATGTTTATTTTTATTGACGGATTTGCCTGACCGTTTCATGGTTCAATATCCGTAAAATTATTCATCATAACGATTTAAATAAAATTATGGCACAAGACAAAGTTTTTATTTTTGACACGACCTTAAGAGATGGCGAACAGGTTCCGGGCTGCAAACTTAACACAGAAGAGAAAATAAAACTGGCTCTTGAACTGGAAACACTGGGAGTGGATATTATTGAAGCTGGTTTTCCGGTATCCAGCCCTGGCGACTTTGCTTCTGTAAACGAGATCTCCAAAGTAATAAAGAATGCCACTGTTACCGGTCTTACGCGTGCGGTTCAGAAAGATATTGAAGTGGCGGCCGAAGCATTAAAGCCTGCCGTTCGCCCACGAATTCATACCGGTATTGGCTCTTCAGACAATCACATTAAATATAAGTTCAACACCACAAGGGAAAATATTATTGAGCGCGCTATTGCTGCCGTTAAACTGGCGCGCAACCTGGTTTACCCGATGTGGAATTTTATGCCGAAGATGCAGGTCGTGCAGATCTGCAGTTTTTAGCGCAGCTTACAGAAGCAGTAATTAATGCGGGAGCTACTGTAGTAAATGTTCCCGACACCACCGGTTTTTGCCTCCCGCACCAGTACCAGGAAAAAATGCAGTACCTGATCAATAATGTGCCTAATATCGACAAAGCAATCCTTTCCTGCCATTGTCATAATGACCTGGGTTTAGCCACTGCCAATTCCATTGCAGGTGCTATTGGCGGTGCACGCCAGATTGAATGCACCATTAACGGCATTGGCGAAAGGGCTGGTAATACTTCGTTGGAAGAGGTAGCAATGATTATTAAAAACATCCTGAACTGGGTCTTTACACGAATATTGATACTTCCAGGCTGTTGCCTATGAGCCGCCTGGTTTCAGACACTATGCGCATGGTGGTGCAGCCTAACAAAGCCGTCGTCGGCGATAATGCCTTCTCTCACTCTTCGGGAATACACCAGATGGTTTCTTAAAAGAAGCTACTACCTACGAAATTATTGCACCCGAGGAAGTAGGTGCAGACACTTCCAAAATTGTGCTGACTGCCCGTAGCGGCCGCAGTGCATTAGCCTATCGCTTCAAGAACCTGGGATACGAATTTGACCGCAATCAGGTAGATGAACTGTATCAGCAGTTCTTAAATGTAGCGGATGCGAAAAAGAAGTACAGGATAGTGACCTGAAAGAGATGGCAGAAAAAGCAAAATCCTTAGCATAGTATTACACATACCGTAACGTGTAAGATATTTCTTTCACAACCGGCAATAGTTTAAGGTACAAGTTCTTTTTAGAAATTTTTGACGATTAACAGGTAAAGATGTAAGTTCGCCGTAACAATCATCTCTACATGTTAAACAGGAATTTAAATATTACAAGGATTGCCAACATTATTATTGTTGTCATTATTGTCGTTATTCCTGCTATAAGAGGTGGTTACCATTTGTAAATAAATGACTTTAATAATACAAAAAGCCGCCTCCTTCCGGGGCGGCTTTTTTTGATAAAAATACTCGAATAACTATATTTTATGAGCGAATTAAATAAATACTCGAAAACTATTACGCAAGATCCTACGCAACCTGCTGCCCAGGCACAGCTATATGCTTTAGGATTAACTGAAGAAGATTTGAAGAAAGCACAGGTAGGTATTGTAAGCATGGGCTATGATGGCAATCCTTGTAACATGCACCTGAACGGGCTGGCTGCAGATGTAAAGAAAAGCGTGTGGAGTAACGACCTGGTAGGTTTGATCTTTAATACAATTGGTGTAAGCGATGGGATGAGTAACGGTACGGATGGCATGCGTTATTCTCTGGTAAGCCGTGATGTTATCGCCGACTCCATTGAAACAGTTTGCGGCGCCCAGTATTATGATGCATTGATCACCGTGCCGGGTTGCGACAAAAACATGCCTGGTTCATTAATGGCAATGGGCAGATTGAACCGCCCTTCGATAATGGTTTACGGAGGCACTATTGCGCCTGGTCATTACAAAGGACAGGACCTGAATATTGTTTCAGCATTTGAAGCACTAGGACAAAAAATTGCTGGCAACCTTGACGAGGCCGACTTTCAGGGCATTGTAAAAAACAGTTGCCCGGGAGCTGGCGCCTGTGGTGGTATGTACACTGCTAATACCATGGCTTCTGCTATTGAAGCAATGGGTATGAGCCTGCCCTACTCCAGCAGTAATCCTGCATTAAGTGAAGAAAAAGGAAAGAATGTGAAGATGCGGGAAAATACATTCGGGTATTGATGGAAAAAGATATTAAGCCCCGCGATATTATGACGCGTAAGGCCTTTGAAAATGCTATTACAGTTATTATTGTACTGGGCGGAAGCACTAACGCAGTATTACACTTGCTGGCCATGGCAAAGAGTGTGGGTGTTTCTTTAACACAGGATGATATCCAATCTATCAGCGATAGAGTTCCTGTACTGGCCGATTTTAAACCAAGCGGTAAATACCTGATGCAAGACCTGCATGAAAAAGGCGGTGTGCCTGCTGTAATGAAATATTTATTAAAGAATGGATTGATCGATGGTAGCCAGTTAACCGTAACCGGTAAAACCATTGCCGAAAACCTGAAACAGTTCCTGACCTGGATTTCACTACGCAGGACATCATTTATCCCTTGGAAAATCCTTTAAAGAAGACCGGACACTTACAGATTTTATACGGGAACCTGGCCGAAAAAGGAAGTGTGGCGAAGATTAGTGGTAAAGAAGGCGAGCGTTTTGAGGGTACAGCCCGTGTATTCGATGGGGAGAAAAAACTAATAGCCGGATTGGCGGAAGGAAGAGTAAAAGCCGGGGATGTAGTAGTAATCAAAAACGAAGGGCCTAAAGGTGCACCAGGTATGCCTGAAATGCTGAAGCCAACAGGCGCTATTATCGGTGCCGGCCTAGGCAAATCAGTAGCCTTAATTACCGATGGCAGATTTAGTGGCGGCACACGCGTTTTGTGGTGGGCCACGTTACGCCGGAAGCTTTTGAAGGGGCCTGATCGGCTTTGTTCAGGATGATGATATTATTGAGATAGATGCAGTGAACAATACGCTTACATTAAAAGTATCTGAAGAAGAAATCGCTAAAAGAAAAGCCAACTGGAAACAACCGGCATTAAAAGTAACCAATGGGGTATTATATAAATATGCCAAACTGGTAAAAGATGCTTCACAGGGTTGTGTAACAGATGAGGATTAAACCATGCAGGTAATTCAGTCCATACAAAACAGGATTTACGAGATCAGAGGCGAGCGGGTGATGCTCGACTTTGACCTGGCGGCCTTATATGAAACTGAAACCAGAATATTTAATCAGGCTGTCAAGAGGAACATTAAACGATTTCCAAAAGACTTTATGTTTCAGCTTACGCGCCAGGAATGGGCAGATCTAAAATCTAAATCTATAATATTTGATTTACAAGAATCTAAAAATCAAGCAAATACAGACATGTCATCACAAATTGTGACGACATTGCGAACCACAAGGCCTTCTAAAGCTATACCCTATGCCTTTACAGAACAAGGTGTAGCCATGCTAAGTGGCATTTTAAACAGTGACCGGGCTATTCAAATGAATATTGCCATAATGCGTGCTTTTGTTGAAGTGAGAAAAATACTGCTGCTGCAAAACGATATCAAGGAACAGCTGAAGGAATTAAAAGATCGTGTTAGCGGACATGATGTGCAGCTGAATCAAATTTACGACGCTCTCGAAAATTTACTGGACGAGAAAGCAGCTGAAAAAAATGGGAGAACAGAGAAAGAATCGGTTTTAAAACAAAGAAATGACAAAGGAATACTTTAAAGAACTGGCAGATTATAACCAGTGGGCTAACAACATCACCTGCGGATGGCTGGAGCAGTTAGATGATGAGCATTGGAGGCAGCATGTCGTCAGTAGCTTTAACAGTATCCGGGAAACCGTTTTACATATGATAAGTGCAGAAAACGCCTGGCTGCAGCGGTTTCATCAAAAGGAAAAAGTAGAATGGTTACAGGCCAGTTTTAAAGGAACAAAAGACGAACATGTAGCTCTTTGGAAAAAAACATCAGCAGCATTCAAAGAATTTATTGATGCATTTGATGAGGCAAAATTGAATGAGCCGCTGGCATTTAAGAGATTAAACGGCGAGGCCTATTCAATGCCCTGGTACCAGCTTTTTGCGCATGCTGTTAACCATGCTTCCTATCACCGGGGACAAGTGGTTACCATGCTTCGTCAGGTTGGCTTTACCGATCTGCAGGCCACAGACCTGATGATCTATTACAGGAACCGCTGATCAGTAATTGCTGATTCCTTTAAGAAAACAGAACAATAATTACACAGTCATTAAAGAAATAAACATTGAGTTATGAATACTCTTGAAATACAAAAAGAAGCTACTTCTACACCAACAAAAACCCAAACCATGTCGGGCAGCAAGGCAGTAATTGAGTGCCTGCTGGCTGAAGAACGGAAGTAATATTCGGTTACCCCGGTGGCGCCATCATGCCCATTTATGATGCCCTATACGACTATAAAGATAAAGTGGAGCACATACTTGTTCGCCACGAACAGGGAGGTATTCACGCCGGCCAGGGCTATGCACGCACCAGCGGTAAAACCGGTGTGGTATTCGCTACCAGCGGTCCGGGAGCAACCAACCTGGTTACAGGGCTTGCGGATGCACAAATTGACTCTACACCTTTGGTTTGTATTACCGGCCAGGTATTCGCACACCTTTTGGGCACAGATGCCTTCCAGGAAACAGATGTTATTAATATCACCACGCCTGTAACTAAATGGAACTACCAGGTTACAGATGCCAATGAAATTCCAAGCGTACTGGCCAAAGCATTTTATATAGCACGCAGCGGACGCCCCGGCCCCGTATTGATCGATATTACCAAAAATGCCCAGGTACAACAATTTGAATTCCCAGGTTATGAAAAGTGTACACATGTACGCAGCTATCGCCCGAAACCGATCGTGCGTAAGGAGTATATTGAAGAAGCGGCAGCACTCATCAATAATGCAGAAAAACCTTTTGTGATATTCGGACAGGGAGTTATCCTGGGTGAAGCAGAAAAAGAGTTTGCCAACTTCATTGAGAAAGGTAATTTACCTGCCGCCTGGACCATTATGGGCGAAAGCGCCATTCCTACCGATCATCCTTTAGGGGTAGGAATGCTGGGTATGCACGGCAACTACGGACCCAATGTACTAACCAATGAATGTGATGTTTTAATTGCAGTAGGTATGCGTTTCGATGACCGGGTTACGGACGATTAGACAAATATGCCAAACAGGCAAAAGTAATTCACCTGGATATTGATCCTGCTGAAATAGATAAAAACGTAAAAACAACCGTGGCGGTTTGGGGCGACTGTAAGGAAACACTTCCGTTGCTCACATCTTTATTAAAAGAAAAAAAGACAATACTGCCTGGATCAATAAGTTTAAACAGTACGCGAAGGAAGAAACAGAACAATGCATTGAGCCGGAAATGAACCCGGAAGGAGATGTGATGAGCATGGCAGAAGTATTAAGCGCGCTGAACGAATTAACCAATGGTGATGCGGTAATTGTTACGGATGTAGGCCAGCACCAGATGGTGGCCTGCCGTTATGCCAAATTCAATCAAACCAGGAGCAATGTTACCAGCGGAGGATTGGGTACCATGGGCTTTGGCCTTCCGGCGGCAATCGGCGCCAAATATGGCGCGCCCGACAGAACGGTGGTTGCGATCATCGGAGATGGCGGCTTTCAGATGACATTACAGGAGCTAGGCACTATTATGCAGTTTGGCGCCGCAGTAAAAATTCTGATACTAAATAATGAGTTCCTGGGAATGGTACGCCAATGGCAACAATTATTCCACGACAAACGCTATTCGTTTGTAAATATTACCAGCCCCAACTACATTATGCTGGCCCAATCGTATGGCATAGCAGGGCAAAAAATAGATAAACGTGAAAACCTGAAAACCGCATTAAAAACGATGCTGGATCACGACGGAAGCTATTTGCTGGAAGTAATGGTAGGCAAGGAGAACAACGTATTCCCGATGGTACCGCAAGGATGCAGTGTGAGCGAAATAAGACTTAAGTAATATACAGCGCATAAAACAGCAATAGTGATGCAAGACCAGGTTTTTAATAATATTCCAGCACAATACGAAGGTATTTTAGCTGCAACCAGGAAGCTATCCTTTGACATGGCTTCCGACCTGCAAACAGGTGCATTATTAAGAACACTGGTTGCGGCTAAGCCAGCCGCAACAATCCTGGAATTGGGCACAGGCAGCGGCTTGTCAACATCATGGATATTACAGGGCATGGATGAGCGGTCACATCTCACCACTATTGACAACAACGCGCTGTTACACGAAGTAGCTAGGCAAAACCTGTCTGACCGGCGGATAAATTTTGTACTGACAAATGGGTACCAATGGCTGAAAGCATATAAAGGCGAATCATTCGATTTTATATTTGCAGACGCCATGCCCGGAAAATATGATCTCTTTGAAGAAGCTTTTTCCTTGCTGAAAAACGGGGAGTTTATTTTATAGACGATATGCTTCCCCAGCCCAACTGGCCCGCAGGACATGCGGATCGAGTCGAAAGCTTTATTGAAATGTTAGATCAAAGAAACGACCTCATACTAACAAAACTGAATTGGTCAACCGGACTTATAATTGTAGTTAAAACAGAAAGACTTTAAACAAACACAATGAAACAGCAATATACTATCACTGTTTACGCAGAAGACCATATAGGCCTGCTTTCGCGCATTTGCATCATATTCTCCAGGAGAAAAATAAATATAGACAGCCTCAATACTTCTTCCTCTGAAGTAGATGGCATCCATCGTTTTAATATACTGATCGACGAAACAGAAGAAGTTGTAAAAAACTGGTAAAACAAATTGAAAAACAGGTTGAAGTATTAAGAGCCTTTTACAACACCAACGACGAGATCGTTTGGCAGGAGCTGGCGCTTTATAAAGTACCTACCAAAGAAGTGGCTGAAAAAATGGTGGTAGAAAGGATCCTGAGAAAATATGGTGCCCGCGTAGTATGTGTACGCCCTGACTTTACCGTATTTGAATCAACCGGCCATACAGAAGATACCGAGGAACTCGTGAAAAAATTAAGTGAATACAACCTGGTTGAGTTTGTTCGTGGTGCAAGGGTAGCTATTATGAAAGAAAGTGAAGGCTTCCATAAAAGGTTGAAAGAATTTGAGTACCAGGAACCAGGAGAAGAAGTAATTGAAAATGAATTCCTGGAAAAGGGTGAGAAAATATTCACCATGTAACGAAGGGGTATGACAAAGACACAGCAATATATAATCAATTGTATAGAGACTGCCAGAAAGGGATTTGTAGAACTCACAGAGGGACTAACTCTTGAGCAAGTCAACAAAATACCGCCGGGATTCAGTAATAACATTGCCTGGAACTTGGGTCATATTTCAGTAGCAGCACTGGCATTGGCATTTAAAACATCCGGCGTGAAACCGGCTATAGAAATTCCCTATTTTAAAAAATATGGAAAAGGCACCCGCCCTGAATCAGATATTGATGCGGAAGAATTGCAGGCATTAAAAGATTATGCTGTAACCGCCATCAGCATGATCAAAGAAAGCATTACCAGCAATGAGTTTGTTAACGCAACAGTAACTCCCTATACCACGGCAACCTACGGCATCCCTATGACGGATCTGGACGAGATTATTGCCACTATTGCAATGCACGATAGCATGCATTATGGCATTGCCAAATCTTTAAGCAGGATCGTCTAAAAATAAAAAACAAATCTTACCAAACAAGTAAAAAATAAAAACAACAATAAACAATGGCAAATTACTTTAACACACTACCTCTCAGAGAACAATTAAACCAACTGGGTGTATGCGAATTTATGAGCAACGACGAATTTTTAGATGGCGTTGATGCATTGAAAGGCAAAAAGTGGTAATTGTAGGTTGTGGCGCTCAAGGCCTCAACCAGGGTTTGAACCTGAGAGATAGCGGCTTGATGTTTCGTACGCATTACGTAAAGAAGCAATCGAAGAAAAAGAGCCAGCTGGAAAAATGCAACCGACAATAACTTCAACGTAGGTACTTACGAAGAATTGATTCCAACTGCTGACCTGGTGATTAACTTAACTCCCGATAAGCAACACACAAGTGTTATAAATGCAGTGATGCCATTAATGAAACAAGGCGCTACTTTATCTTACTCACACGGTTTTAATATTGTTGAAGAAGGCATGCAGATCCGTAAAGACCTTACTGTAATTATGGTGGCTCCTAAAAGCCCTGGCAGCGAGGTAAGGGCAGAATACCTCCGTGGCTTTGGTGTACCTACATTAATCGCCGTACACCCGGAGAATGATCCGGAAGGAAAAGGCCTGGATTGGGCTAAAGCTTATTGTGTGGGTACCGGCGGGCATCGTGCAGGTGTTTTAAGGTCTTTTTTGTTGCTGAAGTAAAATCAGACCTAATGGGCGAGCAAACCATCCTTTGCGGTTTATTGCAAACCGGCTCTATTCTTTCTTTCGACAAAATGATAGAAAAAGGAATCGATGCAGGCTATGCTTCTAAACTGGTTCAGTACGGTGTGGAAGTAATTACCGAAGCTTTAAAACATGGCGGCGTTACCGGCATGATGGATCGCTTAAGCAACCCGGCTAAGATCAAAGCCTTTAAAGTTGCCGAAGAATTAAAAACAATCATGCGTCCTTTATTCCAAAAGCACCAGGACGATATCATGAGCGGTGAGTTTAGCCGTATTATGATGGAAGACTGGGCCAATGGCGACGCCAACTTGTTAAAATGGAGAGCAGAAACCGGCGAAACCGCATTCGAAAAAACTCCGGCTGGCGACGTAAAAATAGGAGAACAGGAATATTTTGACAACTACACATTGATGGTTGCTTTTATTAAAGCCGGTGTAGAATTAGCTTTTGAAACAATGGTTGAAGGGGTATTAAACCAGAGTCTGCTTACTACGAGTCATTACATGAAACACCGTTGATCGCAAACACGATCGCCCGTAAAAAACTGTTTGAAATGAACCGTGTGATTTCTGACACTGCAGAATACGGTTGTTATTTATTCGATCAGGCTTGTAAGCCACTGCTGGCCGATTTCATGAAAACAGTAGATACTGATTTGGTAGGTAAAAATTTCAACGAAGGCAAAGATGGTTCTGTTGACAACCATGAGCTGGTTGAAGTAAATGAAGCCATCCGTTCGCACCAGGTAGAACAGGTGGGTGCCGTATTGCGTAAGGCAATGACGGCGATGAAAGCAATTAAAACCGCTTAATCCTGTTATTTAAATTTATATTATTGTAATCTTTAACAGACCTGGCAGGATAAAAGCACCTGCCGGGTCTTTTCTTATCAGATCGTTCTATCCTTACCCGTATGATTATAGATATTAAAAATCTTTCTGCCCGGTACGATGCAAAAATGTTTTACATAATATTTCCCTCTCCGTTCGGGAAGGAGAGAACTGTGTGATAAGGGGAGAAAGCGGAAGCGGCAAAACCACACTGGGCAAGGTTCTCGCGGGATCGGTAAAATATTCGGGAGAACTGAATATTCATCTCAGTTCAACCTCTTCGCTCAAACCATTAGTACAATTCGTAGAAAGCTGGTACCGTTTTACCAATTTGGAAGGCGACCGGAATTTTTATTACCAGCAACGTTACAATCATCAGCAAAAAGAGATACGGTTACCATTGCCCGCGAACTGGAATTATATGGTAAGGAACATGGATTAGACTCCGCCGCTTTAAACGGTTTGCTAACTACATTTAATTACGCAAAAGTATTAGATGAGCAACTCTTCGAAATCTCCAGCGGCGAGCATAAGAAATTACAACTGATCAAAGCTTTATGGCTAAGTCCGCAGCTATTAATCATCGACCAGCCTTATACCGGGCTTGATGTTAAAGCACGTGCCAACCTGAACCAGGTACTCAATAGTTTCGTTGAAAAAGGAGGTGCATTGATTCTTATCAGCAATGATACAGAACTGCCGGGCTGCATTAACCGCACCATCTTTATGAAGGATGGAACACTTATAAATAGCAACACGCCGCTGAACTTTCATGAAAAGGCGCTGAAGCCCCTTCCTCCTTCCTGCTGCAGCGTCCTCAATACACTTCGCACAACATTATTTCTATGAAAAACATCCGTGTGAGGTACGATGATAAAGAAGTATTATCAGGGATTGACTGGCAGGTAAACGCCGGCGAACGCTGGCTGTTACAGGGGCATAACGGATCGGGAAAATCCACGCTGCTTAGCCTGGTAACGGGAGACCATCCCCAGGCCTATGCCAATGATATTAAATTATTTGGCGTGCAACGCGGCGGCGGGGAAAGTATCTGGGATATTAAAAGGCGGATTGGATTGATCTCTCCCGAATTACATTGGTATTTTGACGCCAACGCCACAGTGCTGAAAAGCCTGGCTTCAGGCTTTTTGACAGTAATGGCCTTTACAGGCAACTACGCTATGCGCAAAAGCAGCAACTGGAAGAGTTATTGCAGTTCCTCGAATTACAGGACGTTAAAAACGAGCTATTAATTACCCAGCCGTTAGGCAAACAAAGACTGGCGCTACTGGGGCGCACTATTATCAAAAACCCTCAGTTGTTAGTTTTAGATGAACCCTGCCAGGGGCTCGATCAGCAGCAAACACAGTACTTTAATAATCTTGTAGATGAAATAAGTAAAAATGGGGTTACAATAATTTACGTAGGTCACTTTGAAACACAACTACCCTCTTCTATTACCCATAAACTGATTTTAAAAAACGGGAAAAAAGTTTCCGAAAATTAAAAGGAATCGTGTTGTGCTCATGGAGTAAGAGGCCAGATCACCCTTACCTGTTTTACTTCTGTTTGTCCGTCCAGCGAAACATGGGCGCGTATTCCTTTTACATCATATAACTCACAAAGCATGCATGAGTTAATAGGTTTTGTAATGTTATAAAATGTCACTCCGCCAATCCGGTACTCACTTACAACATATAATTGACCGTGTTCCTCTTTCTGTATGCCAGCAATCTTAACCTGTAACCAGGCCGGAATGTCCTGAGGTATATTGCCGTCGTTTATTTCTTCTTTCTTGGAGCAGCAAAGTAAGCTGATACAAAGCAGGCAAAGTAGCATCGTATTTCTCATATTGAAGTAATTAGTTGCTCAAATGTAACAATAATTCAATAAAAGATCTCCACTCTCCCTGCTAAGCTTTAACTAATATGCCGGAGGATTTCCGCCGCTTTTTCAATGACTTCATCCTTTTTGGCAAAGCAAAATCTAACGATCCGGTCTTTTTGCGGTGTTTTATAGAAAGCGCTCAAAGGTATCGTCGCTACTTTATGCGTAACGGTCAGCCATTGGGCAAATTCCACGTCGTTTAAATTACTTATTTCAGAATAATCATATAGCTGAAAATAAGTTCCTGCGCTGGTCGTAAGCTGACGCAGCCCGGACGAGTGTAATCCGTTAATCAGGAGGTCTCTTTTAGCCTGCAACATACGGGCAGCTTCTTCAGGATCGTATATCTGCAGGTATTTTGCCAACGCATACTGTGCAGGCGTATTAACGCTGAAGGTAAGATACTGGTGAATAGAACGGAAAGCCTCGGATATTGCTTTCGATGCAACACAATACCCTATTTTCCAGCCGGTAATATGAAAGGCCTTGCCAAAAGAATAGATAGAAATGACTTTATTATTGAACGGCTCTTGTAAAAAACCGGGGATATGCTGCCGCCCGTCAAACACGATACTGTCGTACACTTCATCCGATATTACATAAATTTCCTTTCCGTCGATAATGGCCGCCAGCTGATCCCAGTCATGTTGCGTCCATACATAACCCGTAGGATTATGAGGTGTATTGATGAGAATCGCTTTCGTTTTTGTGCTGACCGCATTTTGTATTTTTTCCCAGTTGATGTCGAAATTATTAAAACGCTCCAGCGTCACGCTTACCGGTATGCCACCATTAATTTCGATTGCGGGCAGGTAGCAATCAAAAGCGGGTTCGAGATAAATAACTTCATCGCCCTTTTCAATAATAGCGGCAAGCGCAGTATAAATACCGTAGGTAGCGCCGGGCGTTACAGTAACCGTATCGGGCGAACAAAAACGGGTATTATACCGGCTGTTTAGAGCATCGGAGATATGTTCCTCAACTCAAGCAGCCCCTGCATAGGTGCATACTGGTTAAAACCATTGATAACTGCCTCCCGTAATAATTCGTTCAGCTCAGGTGCAATATCATAATCGGGTAATCCCTGCGACAGGTTATGAGCCTTTTCCTGGCGTGCCAGGTTGGTCATAACAGTAAAGATGTTAACGGGTGAAGCAGTATGCCTGATACGTAAGCTCATGGAGATAAAAATTGTATGTCTTTGTGCTAACTTAATAAAGAAATGCAACCCATCAAAAAAGAGATCGTGGCTTTATTGAAAATTGCCCGTAAAATCCCTGTAATTTTGAAGGTTCTGAATTATTCAATATGTCATCTTATAATACTCTTTCCATTTCATCGGTGCAGGAAGCAGCCCATCGGCTAAAGCAGGTGGTATCCCAAACTCCCCTGCAATTAAATGCCACCCTAAGCAAGCAATTTGGCGCTAACATCTATCTAAAACGGGAAGACCTACAGGTAGTACGTTCTTATAAACTCCGGGGCGCCTATAATATGATGAGCAGCCTTTCCAAAGAACAACTGGAAGGAGGCGTTGTATGTGCGAGCGCCGGCAACCATGCGCAGGGTTTTGCGTACAGCTGCAAGGCATTGGATATTAAGGAACTATTTTTATGCCTTCCATTACGCCCAAACAAAAGATAACCCAAACAAAAATGTTCGGCGAAGACAATATTGAAATTATTCTAACCGGCGATACTTATGATGATTGCGCGAATGCAGCTAAAAGATTTACCGCACAAAACAATATGACTTTCGTGCATCCGTTTGATGATATCAAGGTTATTGAAGGACAGGCGACGGTAGCATTGGAGATCAGCGAACAGCTTGAAAATATCGACTACGTTGTTCTTCCGATCGGCGGCGGTGGCTTGTGTGCCGGTGTGGGAACTTATATGCACCTTGTTAGTCCGGCAACACAAATAATAGGCGCAGAACCCCAGGGTGCGCCCTCAATGACAGAAGCTTTAAAAGAGGGACATCCGGTAGAGCTGGGCAGCATCGACAGGTTTGTAGATGGAGCCGCCGTTAAAAAAGTAGGCGATTTAACCTTTAACCTGTGTAAAGAAATTTTGAACAATGTGGTACTGGTTCCGGAAGGTAAAATCTGTACTACCATACTTGAACTGTATAACAAAGATGCCATTGTAGTAGAGCCCGCGGGCGCTTTATCCATTGCCGCACTGGGCCTGATGAAAGACAGCATTAAAGGCAAAAATATTGTTTGCCTGGTAAGCGGCAGTAACAATGATATTGACCGCATGCAGGAGATAAAAGAACGCAGCCTGCAATACGAGGGCCTGAAGCACTATTTCCTGGTAGATTTTGCGCAACGTCCCGGCGCTTTAAAAATTTCGTAAGCAATGTATTAGGCCCCGACGATGACATCACCCGTTTCGAATACATGCAAAAAACCAATAAAGAAAGCGGGCCCGCATTGGTAGGTATTGAGCTGAAAGCAAAAATTGATTACTACAGCCTCATGGAAAGAATGAACCAATATAACGTGCAATATAAAGAACTCAATAAAGACGATGCGTTATTTGCTTACCTGGTTTAGAAGCGACACAATAACTGCTCGTATTGAATAATAGCGAATCGGGATGAAAAGTCGCTTTTCTGCGCCCAAAGACATTTTACATGTGTTGCACTTTGACCTCCTATTACGTTTTAGTTTAAAAATGCAATCATGAGAAAACAAAACGAGGCTACACCAACCCGTAAAAACCCAATACTGCTGCAGTTACTGGCATTGATGTTATTATTAACGGTGCAAAGTTGCGTAAAAGATAGTTTTAAGTCAACCCGCTACATTACGCTTTATACACCAGTCACTAAAACTCTTGCCGAAGTGCGCTCAGAAGCAAAACTGAGCTTACCCATTCCGTTAAAAAACCCAAGCAAAATATATGTAAAGGGCAACTACCTTCTCATTTCAGAAACCTGGAAAGGGATACACGTTATAGATAATACCAACCCATCAAGTCCGAAAACGTGGGTTTTATAAAAGTGCCCGGAAATGTAGATATGGCTACAAAAAACAATGCCTTGTATGCCGACATGAACCGGGAATTGTGGACGATTGATATTACCGACCCAACCAATCCTTCTGTAAAAATATCATTGAAAATGTATTCCCTGGTATCCCGGCGCTCAACCCTCACCACTTGATGCAAAAATTGTTGTTGACTATACCGTAAAAGATACGCTTATTGAAACAAGCGGGGATATTGTCAAAGAGGAGGCTCAGTTCATGTTTTTTTGATGCAACGGGCAATCCTGTGTTTAGCAATGCTGCAATGGGTCCGGCCGGACCTGCAGGAGCAGTTTATGGAACAGGAGGTTCGATGGCAAGGTTCGCAGCCCTTAAAGAACGCTTGTTTACCGTGGATGGATCAGGATTATCCGTATTCAATATCGCAGCAGACATGAAACCCGAGTTTGTAAAAAGAAAACAAATAGGCTGGTTAATCGAAACCATTTATCCCTTTAAAGAGAACCTCTACATCGGCTCACTAAACGGTATGTATATTTACGACCTGGTTAATCCGGATGACCCAACACAGCTGTCTTCAGTAACGCATGTAAGAAGTTGCGACCCGGTAGTAGCCAACGAAACGCATGCCTTTGTTACCCTGAGAAACGGCACGCGCTGCTGGGATGGGGTGAACGAGTTGCAAGTCTATTCCACTGCATCATTAACCAACCCAGTATTGCTCAAAAATACCCAATGACCAGCCCGCATGGCCTGGGGTTATCCGGTAACTTGTTGTTTATATGTGATGGCACAGATGGACTTAAAGTATATGACATTACCGATGTAAATGATCTGAAACTCGTAAAACATATCAAAGGGATCAATACTTTTGATGTAATACCTCTGAATGGTGTTGCCATTGTAAGCTGCGAATCCGGTATATATCAATATGATTACAAAGACCCCAACAATATCAGGCCTTTGAGCACCATTAACGTAAGTAAGAATTAAAACCTTTACGGAATAATGAGAGTAAATTTCAAAAACTGCTTGCTGATACTAACAGCTTTTTCATTTAGCTTCGTTATACTTGCCCAAAACCGTCCGCTCCAATATAAAGGTCACATTAACGCAGGGTGCCATTGGGAGACAATAAAACAAATGTTCTTATTCAAACAATTCATGGTGCCAGGCTCAACACCTGGTTTGCCGGTATTGGCGGCGGACTCGATGCATATTTCCAGCAATCCCTGCCCCTGTTTCTTGATATCCGTAAAAAATTCTGCATACAGGATCTACACCATTTGTATACGCCGATGCCGGCGTCAATTTTGTAGCCGAGACGGAAGGACAAACCTTTAGCAGAGGCACTTCTATAAGACGTCGGCCCGGAGGCTATTACGAACTTGGAGCAGGTTACAGCATAGATCTTAAAACCACCGCTATTAATTTCACCGCAGGCTATTCCTATAAAGGTTATAAAGAACAGAATTATGGGATCAGGTATGCACCCAATATGGAGCCGGAAGAAAATGTTTTGCTTGAAACAAAACTTTATCATTTACGCAGGATTTCTTTCAAAATAGGATTTGAGTTCTAGCCAACATCTACCTTGATCAACACCGTTTGCGTCAACTAAAAGGTTAAACCCGAACACAATACTGTTTATTAGTAAATTGCCGGTTTATTATAAATAGTTACCCATGAAACCTGCTTTGTTGTCTATGCTTATTTTTTGTGTGGTAAACACGCCGTCCTATTCACAAATGGATGCTTATCGTGCATTCCGTGCTCAAATATCAGTACCACCTTATGGCCTATCAAAAATAAAAGCCCTTATTACCAAAATCAAACCTCAATCAGACGAAGACAATTCTGATATGGGCATCAGCCCGCTCTCAGAAAAAGACTATGATGCGCTGTCTCTGCGGGAGAAGTTTACGTATACTATGATACACCCCGAGATGTATGCCCAGAACTGTGCTGTTTTCGTACCTCAATCAGACGAAAGTCAGAAAATATTCGGCTACCTTATTTCATGGATGAATGAAGAAACCTGGAGCAACCGGCAATTGCTATTCCTGGCACAGAACCGCGACTCTGTTATGGCTATTATTAAAGAATCCGTTACCCGAAGCAAGCGAATGGGAGTGAATTACAAAGATGCTGTTGTGGAAATCAACGGATGGGAAATGATCCCCTTTTTGATCTCGTACTATAAAGACAATAAAAAGACAAGGATATTTTAACTACTTTAATGTTGTTAATGAAAAAGGCAGGTACCCTGATTTTATTACATCAAAATCGTACAAAAATCTTTATGGCGTGGCAGACAATTACGAATCGTCCATGACCTTCAACAAAGCTAATGAAGCATTAACATTACAGCGGGCACAGGCTTATTACGATTCAAAAAAGCGGGATGCACAGAAAAATTAAATGGTACTTCCTGCCGGTTCTGCTTTGTGTCGTTGCCTACCCGCAAATACTGTTGAGCCAGGATGGCCTGTGGGCCCACATCCCCGCCGGCATCTACGAAGTGGGTGAAAAAGTAATATACAAAATCCATTAAGAACAGTAAGCGTAAACTCTTTTTACATTGCGACCCATGAGCTTACTAATGGCGAGTTCGAAAAATTTGTACAATCTACCGGCTACATTACCGAAGCCGAGCGATATAAAGACGCGCTTGTATTTGAACCCGGTCTGGAAGAATTCAGATGGATAACCGACACCACTGCTTACTGGCGTTACCCTAACGGAATTACAAGAGGTAGCATCAAAAAAAAATGAACCACCCGGTAACGGGTATCAGCTTTAATGATGCCTTGGCCTATTGTAAATGGGCAGGTGTTAGGTTACCCTCATTGGAAGAATGGGAAATTGCGGCAACAGCCGGTACCCGTTCCAAGTATTTCCGGAAAGTAACCAAAAGAAATATAGGGCGCTACGCCAATATCTGGAATGGAAACAGCCATCTTAAGCCCGATCATAGTGACGGCTTTCTTTACACCGCCCCGGTAGCCAGTTTTAAACCCAACTCGTTGGGGCTTTATGATGTGCTGGGCAATGTTTTTGAATTTTGCTCGGGCTCTTTGCCTCGTGACAATGGCCGGAAAGTAGCGCATGCCCGCGGCGGCTCCTGGTGGTGTAGTGCCAATGCCTGTAGCTTCTTTAACACAAAAGATATCGGTTCGGTAAACCCACATGCTTCCTTCAGCAACCAGGGGTTCAGAGTGGTTAAAAGCATGTTCTAATATCGCGTACCAACACCCGCCGTCAGGCCCGTTACCATACCTGCCTGCGAAAAAATTAAAATATGAGCCTATACATAAAATACTCATAAAAAACCGCTTAATCGAGCCCATACATCTTATCAAAACAATAATTGTCAGTGCTACTATTTATTATTAAATTGCAGCTAGAAAACCGTACCTCCATTAAACTATCCGACCAAATAGATAGCTATTAACAAATAGCCTAGTTGTTAGAAAATATCAAACATTTTATTTTATTTTTTGAACAAACAATAATTTTACAGCTATTAAGCAGTCGCTTTGTCAAATTATCAACTTTTTTAATTAATTTACACGGCTCTCGATTGCCTTCCCCGTATTGAAAAGCCAAAATTTTTTGTAAAACTTTTATAAGGAACTATGACAGAAAACAAAGGTCTTTACGACCCATCTTTTGAGCGCGATGCATGCGGAATTGGTTTCGTTGCCAATATTAAAGGCAACAAGAATCACCAAACCATTTCCGATGCGCTGACCATTCTCGAAAATATGGAGCATAGGGGTGCATGCGGGTGCGAAACCAATACAGGTGACGGCGCAGGTATTATGATCCAGATTCCTCATGAATTTTTTTATGATGAATTATTGCACCTGGGCATTACCCTTCCTGCGATTGAAGAGTATGCTGTGGGTATGGTTTTCTTCCCCAAAGAATTAAGAGTGCGCGAAGAATGCCGCGATATTTTCAACCGGGCAGCTGAAAAAATGGGCATGCGTGTTATTCACTGGCGCTCCGTACCGGTTAATAATTCGGGGATCGGTCCCAGCGCATTAGATGTGGAGCCTGCTATTGAGCAGGTATTTGTTGAGCGTCCCGCCAACGTAAAAACAGCCATCGAATTCGAAAGAAAACTGTTTGTTTTACGAAAATATGCTACACATATAACGGGGAATGCGGTAAAAAAGACCCGATAGGGTTTTACATCACCTCGTTATCCTGCCGCACATTGATATACAAGGGTCAGCTTACCAGCCACCAGGTACGTGAGTATTATGACGACCTTTCTGATAAACGCGCCGTTAGCGCCTTTGGCCTGGTGCACTCCAGGTTTGCCACCAATACCTTTCCTTCATGGAGGTTGGCCCAGCCGTTCCGCTTTATCGCGCATAACGGGGAGATCAATACATTACAGGGTAACCTGAACTGGTTGCGCTCAGCTGAGTCGAGCTTTGAATCGCCTTTATTCACCGACGAGGAAATGGATATGCTGGTACCGATCGTAAGTAACGACCAAAGTGACTCCGCCTGCCTGGATAATATGATCGAGCTGTTGGCGTTAACCGGCCGACCGCTGCCACATGTAATGATGATGCTGATTCCTGAAGCCTGGGATGGCAACGAAGAAATGGATCCTGCTAAAAAAGCATTCTATGAATTTCATGCCTGCCTGATGGAGCCATGGGACGGACCGGCCTCTATTTCATTTACTGACGGTAAAATGATCGGCGCTACATTGGACAGGAATGGATTACGCCCGTCTCGTTATTGTGTTACTACAGACGGCCGTGTTATAATGGGATCTGAAACAGGTGCACTTCCGGTTGACCAAAGCACTATTATTGAAAAAGGCCGCCTGCAGCCTGGTAAAATGTTCCTCGTGGATATGGAGCAAGGCCGTATCATCAGCGACGATGAACTGAAAACCACTATCTGTAATCAAAGACCATATGCCGATTGGTTGAATCAGTATAAAATCAAGCTGACGGAATTGCCCGAACCCCGCGTCATGTTCAGTGATTTGGGAGCAGAGCAGATATTTAAATATCAAAAAGCTTTTGGATATACATCAGAAGATGTTGAAAATATCATTTTACCGATGGCTACCAGCGGCAAAGAGCCGATCGGTTCCATGGGGGTTGATACGCCGTTAGCTATTTTAAGCGACCAGCCCCAGCATTTGAGCTATTATTTCAAACAATTGTTTGCACAGGTTACCAATCCACCCATCGATCCTATCCGGGAAAGAATGGTAATGTCTTTGGCTACATTTGTTGGAAACAACGGCAGCCTGCTGATTGAAGATGAAATGGACTGCCATGTGGTAGCACTAAAACAGCCGGTGCTTACAAACTATGAGTTAGAGAAATTAAGGAGCATTGATACCGGTAGCTTCCAGGCAAAAACCATTCAATGCTACTTTGTAGCAGATGGCAAGGCTGGCTCTATGCGCCGGGCGCTGGAAAGATTATGCCGTTATGCAGAAGATGCGGTAAATGATGGTTTTGAAGTATTGGTGTTACAGGACAGAGCGATAGATGGCGATCATGCGGCCATTCCTTCTTTACTGGCGGTTTCAGCCGTACATCACCACCTGATCAAAAAGGGATTGCGTGGCAAAGTGGGTATTGTGGTTGAAGCAGGGGATGTTTGGGAAGTGCATCACTTTGCTTGTTTGCTGGGCTTTGGCGCTACAGCCATAAACCCTTACCTGGCATTCTCTACTATCAAGCTGCTGCAGGAAACAGGAAAAATCAATACTGATAAATCAATAGAAGAACTTAATAAAAATTATATCAAAGCGGTAAGCGATGGTCTGTTAAAAGTGTTCTCTAAAATGGGCATCTCCACCCTGCAGTCTTACCAGGGTGCGCAGATCTTCGAAATCATTGGTTTAAATAAAGAAGTGGTGAACAATTACTTTACCAATGCTACTTCGCGTATTGAGGGTATGGGTCTGGATGAAATTGCCCGTGAGGCACTGGCAAAACACCAGTTTGGCTTTACCCGTAAAAAATTACCGGTTGACCAGTTACCTACCGGTGGTTTCTACCAGTGGAAGCGTAAAGGGGAAGCGCATATGTTTAACCCGCAAACCATTCACCTGTTACAATATTCAACAAGAATGGGCGATTACAACACGTTTAAAAAATACACGAAAGTTATCGACGAGCAAGGTAAAAAAGCAATCACTATCCGCAGTCTCTTCGATTTTAAACGCTCCCGTCCTTCCATTTCTATTGATGATGAGGTAGAACCGGCAGAAAATATCTATAAAAGATTTGCTACCGGCGCCATGAGCTTTGGCTCAATCAGCTGGGAAGCACACACCACCCTGGCTGTTGCCATGAACCGCTTAGGCGGTAAAAGTAATACCGGTGAAGGCGGTGAAGATGAAGCTCGCTATAAACCAATGGAGAATGGCGACAGCATGCGTAGCGCTATCAAGCAGGTTGCGAGCGGGCGTTTTGGTGTAACCAGCCTGTATCTTACCGAAGCAGACGAGTTACAGATCAAAATGGCGCAGGAGCAAAACCAGGGAAGGCGGACAGCTGCCCGGTGACAAAGTGGATGACTGGATCGGTCGTACCAGGCACTCTACGCCAGGTGTTGGTTTGATCTCTCCTCCCCCTCACCACGATATTTACTCCATTGAAGATTTAGCGCAATTAATATTTGACCTGAAACATGCCAATCGCCACGCACGCATCAACGTAAAGCTGGTGAGTAAAGCAGGAGTAGGCACCATTGCGGCGGGTGTAACCAAAGCAAAAGCTGACGTGGTGCTGATTGCCGGTCACGACGGTGGCACCGGGGCTTCTCCGTTAAGCTCGATCCGCCATGCAGGGTTACCATGGGAATTAGGTTTGGCTGAAGCACAGCAAACCCTGGTAAAAAACAAGCTGCGTAGCCGGGTAGTGCTACAAACCGATGGCCAGATGCGTTCGGGCCGTGATATCGTTATTGCCACTTTATTAGGCGCTGAAGAATGGGGTATTGCAACGGCCGCCCTGGTGGTGGAAGGTTGTATCATGATGCGTAAATGCCATCTGAATACCTGCCCTGTAGGAGTAGCTACGCAGGATCCTGACCTGAGAAAGCGTTTCTCCGGCACCGCAGATGCTGTAGTAAACTTCTTCAAATTCATCGTTCAGGAAATGCGTGAGTTAATGGCTGAACTGGGCTTCAGAACCGTTAATGAAATGGTAGGCCAGGTGGATGAACTGAAAATAAGAGAAGGTATTGACCACTGGAAGTATAAAGGCTTAGACCTTTCTCCCATTCTTTACAAAGAACCGGCTGATGAAAATGTAGGCATCTATAATTATGAAGAGCAGGATCACGGACTGGATTCGATTATTGACTGGAAATTTATAGAAGCTGCCAAACCAGCGCTTGAAAACGGCACTCCGGTTAAAGCATCTTTTGATATCGTAAATACAGATCGTGCAGCGGGTACTGTGCTTTCGCACGAATTAACTAAAAATATCGTGATGCGGGACTGCCGGAAGACACCATTCATTTACAATTAAAAGGTACAGCAGGACAAAGCTTTGGCGCTTTCTGCAATAAAGGAATTACGCTTGAATTGGAAGGTGATGCCAACGACTATTTTGGTAAAGGACTGAGCGGAGCCAAATTGATTATTTATCCTGACAAAAAAGCCGGCTTCGTTCCTGAAGAAAACAGCCTGATCGGCAACGTGGCGTTCTATGGGGCTACCAGTGGCAGCGCTTATATACGTGGTAAAGCAGGCGAAAGATTTGCGGTGCGTAACTCGGGCGCCAGCATGGTGGTAGAAGGTGTAGGTGACCATGGTTGCGAATATATGACCGGCGGACGCGCTATTATTTTAGGAGAAACAGGACGCAACTTTGCTGCCGGCATGAGCGGTGGTATTGCATACATTTACGATGCGGCACAAAAGTTTGCGGGCAACTGTAATATGGAAATGGTGGAGCTTGACCCGGTAGACGCGGCAGATGCAGCATTCTTACAACAGGAAATAGAAAAGCATTACCAATACACTAATAGCACTGTAGCCAAATTTGTACTGGATGATTTTGACAACCAACTTAAAAATTTCGTAAAGGTTTACCCTAGCGAGTATAAAAAGATCATGCAGGCAAAAATTGAACAAAAACAAATTGCGTAAATGCAGATCATGGTTCATAGTTAATAGTTCATGGTCGTCTGCTATGAACTATTAACCATCAACTGTCAACTTAAATATCAATCAAGAAATCTTCAATAAAAAATGGGTAAACCAACAGGATTTTTAGAATTTACAAGAGAGCTGCCTTCCAAAAAACCGGTGGAAGAAAGACTTCAGCACTATCGCGAATTCGTACAGCTTTTTCCCGAAGAAAAATTAAATAACCAGGCGGCGCGCTGTATGGATTGTGGCATTCCTTTTGCCACAGCGGATGTCCCCTGGGCAATGTTATCCCCGAATTTAACGACGCCGTTTACAGGAAAGAATACAGGGAGGCTTATGAGATACTGGCCTCCACCAATAATTTTCCAGAATTTACCGGCCGTATTTGCCCCGCGCCCTGTGAAATGAGCTGCGTGTTAGGCATCAATCAACCTCCCGTAGCCATTGAAGAAATAGAAAAGCATATTATTGAAATAGCTTTTGAAAAAGGATTTGTTACCAAAAAGGCGCCTAACGTAAGAACCGGCAAAAAGTAGCGGTTATTGGCAGCGGACCTGCCGGTCTGGCTGCAGCCGCCCAGCTTAATTACGCAGGCCACCTGGTTACCGTGTTCGAACGCGACGAGCAGCCTGGAGGATTATTACGTTATGGTATACCCGATTTCAAACTTGAAAATGGGTGATCGACAGGCGTATCGCTTTGCTACAGGAAGAGGGCATTACTTTTAAATGCCATTCGAATGTGGGCAAGAACGTAAAAATAAGCGACCTGATGCGACAGTTTGATGCCATTGTTTTAAGCGGTGGAAGCACGGTGCCACGCGATCTTCCGGTTCCGGGGCGTGAACTGAAGGGCGTTCACTTTGCAATGGATTTCCTAAAACAAAACAATAAGCGCGTAGCGGGTAAAGACTTTTTAGTGAATGCTGATATCGAAAGCAATATATTATCCGAAGAGCTTTTAGCAACCGGTAAAAATGTAGTGGTTATTGGTGGCGGAGATACCGGTAGCGACTGCGTAGGAACCAGCAACAGGCACAAAGCAGCATCTGTAACCCAGTTTGAGCTATTGCCCATGCCACCCAAAGACAGAACCGATATTATGCCATGGCCTACCTATCCTATGCTGTTAAAAACAACTACCAGCCATGAAGAAGGCGCTCAAAGACATTGGAGCATCGCCACCAAACAGTTTATTGGCGATGACCAGGGTAATCTGAAAGCGTTAAAAGTTGTAGACCTTGAATGGACTACTCCGGCACCGGGCCAGCCCGCCAAATTTACCGAAGTGGCGGGCAGCGAAAGAGATCCCTTGCGAACTGGCTTTGTTGGCTATGGGATTTGTGCACCCCAACAGGCGGGTTTGCTGGAAGAGCTGGGCGTGGAATTCGACAACCGCGGTAACGTAAAAGCTGAAGAAGGAAAATATGCTACTAACGTGGCTAAAGTATTTGCTGCAGGTGATATGCGCCGTGGCCAAAGCCTGGTGGTTTGGGCGATCAGCGAGGGCCGCGAATGTGCCAGGAAAGTAGACGAATACTTAATGGGCTCCTCTATGCTGGAAAGCAAAGAAAGCTCTATCCTTATGTCTTTTCAATAGAAGAATGTTCATATTTGAGTTTTAGAATGGTGCAGGCAACTGCGCCATTTTTTTTTTTGCTGATACGTTACTATTATTCATGAAAATATTTTTGACTACTCAATAGATTTACGATATTTTCGTACGTAAATTTTCGTTTATGAAGACCTCAATTAAAACCTGCCTGCTTGTTATCACATTCCTATTCCCCTCAGCTGTAATAAGCTTTGCCCAAAATGAACCGGCACAAAGAATAATCTACGACTTTAGCTTCCAGAGAGACACCAATGATGTGGCTTCTAAAAGTAAAGACCAATACGCCCTCGACATTTTTAAAGACCATAGCAAGTTTGTAAGCTTTACCAAGTTGAAACAGGACATTTATCTTGACAGTATGACCAAAGCCATAGAAGCACAGGGAGGGCTTCAAAACATCAGGAGCATTAATATCACTAAATCGAATATGGGAACCGGCGGTATTTACGAGATCTACAAATTCGATGATGGTAAGATCAGATTTCAACAGAAATTCTTTAGAGAAATTTATGGCTACGAAGAGGATATGACAAAACTCAACTGGACCGTGACAGAAAACACAGAAAAATATGGCCAATATAATTGCCAATTGGCAAAAGTAAACTATGGCGGAAGAAACTGGAATGCATTGTTTACAACCGACGTTCCGGTGAACAACGGCCCGTACAAATTCTCAGGACTTCCGGGCTTGATCGTAAAAATGTGGGATGATAAAAACCATTGTGTATTTGAGCTGGCCGAAATAAAAATATCCGCGACGGCAATAGCAGCATACCTGCCGCCCAGATAGTAGGAAAAAGGAATTCCAAAAAGTTGAGGAAAACACCAAGCTGCAGATAAAGAACATAGCATCTAACATGACACTTACAAGCGGAAGTACGGCTACCATTCGGGTATTTAAAGATCAAAACGGGAATGAAATAACTCCCGAACAAGCTCAGCGCAGAAGAGCCGAAGCTGAAAAGAAAAATAACAATCGCCTGGAACTTAACTAAATGCTAAAACATTTATGATTAAATGGATCACCTTGCTCTTCTGCATGAGCATGAGTATGATGCTATGTGCACAGGTTACTATTCACGGCACGGTAAAAAATCAGTCAGGAGCGCCATTGGTCAATGCCAGTATTATCATCTCACCTGTTGGCAGCAGTAAAGTAATTGCCTTTAAAATGACCGACGGTAAGGGAGCTTTTACCATCCCGCTACAGTCAGGTCTCGACTCGGTACAGGTTAAGCTCAATTTACTCAATCATGAAACAGAGATAAAAACCATCGTTAATCAAACACAGGAAATACATTTCATTGCAAAAGAAAAGGCTACTGTTTTGGAGGAGGTTTTTGTTAAAGACCCGATGATGTTTCGAAAAGGCGACACCATTGTGCACGATGTAGAACAATTTGCTAATAAAAACGATCGTACGCTTGCCGATGTTATTAAAAGAATGCCCGGACTGGAAATAGATGAAAGCGGTAAAATTAAATACCAGGAAAAGATGTGAACCAATTTACTGTTGAAGGCAAAGACCTGATGCAGGGACGCTACGGCATCATTCCCAACGCTATTCCCCACAAGGATGTAGGAAAGCTGGAAGTAATAGAAAATAACCAGCCCATAAAAATACTGAAGGACAAAGTACCCTCGGAGAATGCAGGTATCAATATTAAACTCAAAAAAATGTGACGTGGACCGGGTCTGGCGCTGCAGCACTGGGGCTTTCTCCATTTCTATGGAACCTGAAGCTAACGCCGATGCTATTCGCCAAAAACGGCAGGCATTATTTAACCTAAAGTCGAATAATACGGGCGAAGACATTATTTCCGAAAATGGCAACTTTATCAGCTTGTCGGGTTTTATAGGCCAGTCGCAGGACAACAGCACCGGCGACTTCTTACGGCCGTCGTCTGTAAGTCCTCCGGCATCTATTCCTCAAAGCAGGTATTGGTTTAACCGGTCGCATGCCATCGGCGCGAATTTCCTGGAAGGTTTAAAACATGACTGGGAGGTTAAAGCCAATCTTTTATATACCTATCATGAATTGGATCTGAAAGGAGCATCCAACACCTCCATTGCCAACCTAAACACAGACGGTACGGTTTTAAACACGCTTAATTATACCAGGAACAGCGATTTGAACGATATAGCTCAGAAAGCAAAAGCCACTTTATCTCTCAATAAAAATGCAAAAGCCAACTTTTTTAAAAATGATCTGGCTTTTTCTATTGACAGAAGTAATAGCCGTTCTATCCTCGAGCTGGATAGCATTCCTGTTTATCAACGCACCCATGCCAATGGTTTCTCAATCCAGAATTCGCTCAGTACCCTGTTTCCCTGGGCAAACAGTCCGGGTATCTGATCAATCTTCAATCCTATATCAATTATGCGCACGATCCGGAATGGTACCATGTAGATTCATTAAAGGCTTTGCGGTTCGCTGATGCAGACATGCAATCGGCCCTCTCGCTCAAACAGCTCAAGCGTTCCGGTAGCTTCAATACTACCAATACCGTTAGTATGGCTTTTAGCGGAAAGGCTCTTACCATCGTTCCTGCCATAAGGTTTTTATATGCTGATGAATTATTAAATACCGACCTGGAGCTTACACAAACTACCGGTAAGATACAATTGATGGAAGTGCCCTGGCTCAACAGGCTGAGGCTCGATAATTTTAATACACAGGTATCCGTTGGGATCAATATAAAAAGGAAAATATCAGGCTTTCTCTCAACCTTCCATTGTCTAATAATATCATCCATGTAAAAGACGAGGAGAACTTTTTTAAAAGAGACCTGAACAAGTGGCTTTTTCAGCCCTCTCTTTTTGCGGAGCTATCCGTTAAAAAATTCACTTTCTCTGCTACCGCTGCCAGAGTAAACCGGTTTAGCAGTTTAACCTCCATTTATCCGGGTTATGTGTTCAGCGCGCTGAACATTAACGCCTATCAGTCGCCTATTGAAGAAGCTGCATTTACAAGAGCCGGCAGCCGCGTTGCCTATAAAAATTTATTACATAATATAGACGCCAATTGGGGATACAGTTATACCCATAATAATTCCAACATTATGCTGTCGCGGCAAATTGCAGACAATGGCCAGCAGGTATCAACAGCTATCCTGCAAAACAATTCGGGCGCCGCGCATACGCTCTTCCTTAACTTTAGCAAATACATGAAAAAAGCTGCCACCAACCTTGTTACGGGATATAGCTATACACGTTCAACCACTATGAACTTGCTAAATAACAACCTGTTTACCGCTATCAACCATAATCAAAATGCCAGCCTGAAGCTGGAAAATAGTTCTCTAAGCTGGCTGATTGCCGGTTATACTATAGCTTACGGATATTCGAAAAGAATTGACAGAGGTACCAACAACTTAACCCATACCCTTTCCCAGGAGCCAAGCTAAGCTTTTATACTTCTGAAAAAGTGCTTTCAACATTTCGGGAGACTGGAACCGCTACACCATCGCACAGCAGCAATTCAATAACCAATTTGCAGATGCCTCTTACAGGCATACGGTAGGTAAACGCAATATTGACCTGGAGCTAAAATGGGTGAATATATTCAACACGAAAGAATATGAGCAGGTGCTGATCAATACGATCCAAACTAATATTACCCGTTTTACGCTGCGGCCTTCGCAGCTGCTGATGAGCGTACGGATGAATTTACGATAAGCTTATCTCAAATGAGCCCCAAAAAGAACCGCCTTTATCAGGCGGTTGCAATTAACAATAAAAAACAATCAACGGATATTTACTATTTTATATCTACTACCTCATATAGTGTAGTACCTTCCTCTTTTATTTCTTTATAATAAACACCATTAGGAGAAACAAATAATTTCCTGCCGTCTTTGATCACCTCCCGGCTTTCACGTGGTAATTGCTCAAACCGGTCACCCGCCTGCGGGCGCACAGAGTAACGGCCATCCGGCAACTCGTTACTTTGATTTCCGTTCTTTACTACCGGTTCTTCCACCGGTCATCGTTATAAGCCTTATCGCGATCAACAGGGCCATTGTAGTCATCCTCATATTCAACATCATTACGCAGCTCTCCATTTTTGCCGGCTATCCTATACATTACACGGCCATTTCTATCTGTTTCCCTTGCATAAAGCACTCCGTTCTTTTCATAGTAATATCTGCCTTCAATTTTTCTCAGTGCAGCACCTGCGGGAATTCTGTACAGGGTAGCGCCAATTGAGCTTCAACTACTTCAAAACCGCCATCCTGCAGCTCACGGAAGTACATATCATTTCTGTAATAATAAGTGATACCATTGATTTCCCTTTTACAGCTCCGGGGTAATCCCCTTACCGAAGAACCCGGCGGCGGTATCATAACTCCCACATTTACACCTACTCCGGGCCCCAGCCATATCCCCGCCATACACGCGGCCCGTAATATCCACCAAACACCCCACCAATACCCACCGAAATCATAGGCCTGCTGCGATATACAGGATACCCCGGTAAATTCGTCCACGCTGAGCGTGAGCGGCCGTATCTGCTAAAAATAAAGCAGCTGCTAAAATAACCGGCAACAAAAATCGCTTCATCTTATTGTCTTTTCTTATTGGACGGTTGTTTTCGTAAAAAGCTGCCTGTTCCGGTTTATTTTTTGTTAAAGAACCGAAGCCTGGTAAAACATTCTGCTGTGTACAGGCACAGCCATCCGGAAGTTGTTGATCCTGAAAACTCTTTACACGCTTTATCTGCAACGCTCCGCCTCCGGGAGAGTTTATGAATAAAAAATTTCGTGTAAGTTTGAAGCTAATACTTTATTATGGCTAAAGCAAAGAATACAAAGAAAAAGCAGAGAAAGGCAGCCCGGTGATCACCAGCGGGTCGATGGCCTTTTAAAAGACTATATTAATAATGCATCTCCTGTAGGTTTCGAAACCTGGGGGCAAAAGTTATGGCTGCAGTACCTGGCGCCTTACATCGACGAGCAATTTGTAGATCCTTACGGTACAGCAGTGGGTATCATTAACCCGGGGCAACCTTTTAAAGTGGTGATCGAGGCCCATGCCGATGAGATCAGCTGGTTTGTGAATTATATTACTGATAACGGACTGATTTTCCTGAAACGCAATGGCGGTGTTGATCATATTATTGCCCCTGGTTTGAGAGTAAACGTGCACGGGAAAAAAAGGAGTGGTAAAAGGGGTGTTCGGCTGGCCTGCCATACATACGCGCATCGGGAAGGAAAGCGAAACCCAGCCTAAAGTGGAAAATGTATGTATTGATTGTGGCGTCAGAAGTAAAAAAGAAAGTAGAAGACCTGGGCATTCATGTGGGGGCGGTTGTTACCTACCAGGATGGTTTTGACGAACTGGCCAATGACTTTTACGTAGGCCGTGCGTTTGATAACCGCATAGGCGGCTTTATGATTGCTGAAGTAGCACGTTTATTAAAAGAGAATAAGAAAAAGCTGCCGTACAGCTTATATGTGGTAAATGCCGTACAGGAAGAAATTGGCTTGCGGGGCGCAGAAATGATTGCCCGCCGGATAAAGCCCGATATCGCTATTGTTACGGATGTAACCCACGATACGGGCCACTTTATGATCAACAAGCGTATTGAGGGTGATGTAGCCTGCAGCAAAGGGCCATCTCTGGCTTATGGTCCGGCTATACATAATAAATTGCTTGCTTTTGTGGAAAAGGTAGCGGAAGACCATAAAATACCGGTACAATGGCGGGCATTGAGCCGGAGCACGGGCACCGATACAGATTCTTTTGCTTATGCCAATGATGGCTGTCCGTCTGTATTAATTTCTATGCCTTTGCGGTATATGCATACTACTGTGGAAATGATCCATAAAGATGATATTGAAAATACGATCAAACTGATGTACGAAACCCTTTTGCAGCTGACGCCTAAAACCAACCTGAGTTATTTATAAAAAATTCCTGCTGGCAAAAAAATTCAACCTGTCAAATATTTGGCAGGTTTTTTCGTTTTCATATAAACGGAGTTCTGCTGTATTAAATAATTGCTAACCGCATCAGCAGTGCCCTCTTAAAACCGTCTAATCTTGACGGCAATCAATATTAATAATATGTTAAAGCCTGGTTACAATTTGTTAACATATACCTCCAAAATGTTAAAATTTATTGCTTTTCTTTGCTGCTTAAAACTATTTTTTCTATGCTAAAGAAAATTTTCCTTTTATTGCGCTGGTATTTTTATCGGCCGCAATAGTACAGGCACAGGTAACCACCAGTAGTATTACTGGGAAAATTACCGACAATACGGGGCACCGTTATCTGGCGCAACCGTTACTGCTACCCACACTCCCACGGGTACAGTATATAAAGGAACCACCAACGAAAGTGGTAATATTAACCTGGGTAACGTTCGGGTAGGCGGGCCTTACAAAATTGAAATAACCTATGTAGGCTACACACCTGATGTTCAACAGGATGTTTACCTCGAATTAGGGCAGCCTTACCTACTGCAATCGAAACTCTCAGCCGGAGGACAAGCCATGGAAGAGGTAGTTGTAGTAGGAAGAACGGATGCACTCTTAAAAAGAAATAGAGTTGGAACTGCAACTACAGTTACAAGAGCTCAAATTGAAAATCTCCCTTCTATCACAAGAGGTCTGGGGATGTTACCCGCCTAACGCCTCAGGCAAACGGATCATCTATTGGAGGTGGCAACTATCGTTCTAACAACTTTACAATTGACGGAGCAAACTTTAATAACCAGTTTGGTATCGGTCAAAATGTACCTGGCGGTGGTGCTCCAATCTCTTTGGATGCCATCGAGCAGGTTTCAATAAACTTGACTCCATATGATGTACGTCAGAGTGGTTTTACCGGTGCAGCTGTTAATGCCGTAACCCGTTCCGGCCGCAATGAGTTTTTGGTACTGCATTCTATACCGGCCGTTCGGACAAACAACAGGGTTTTAGAGTAGATAACACATTTGCTCCTTATGCCTCGCTAAAAGTTCAGCAGTTCGGTGCAAGTGTAGGTGGTCCGATTATCAAAAACAAGTTGTTCTTTTTCTTAAACTATGAGCAATTAAAACAAACAGATCCCGGACCTTCTAAAGTGGCATCTTCTTCTGCGCAACCATTTGGAGCAAGTGGTACCCCACTTATGTTGCAAGGCCTACATTTGATTCAATGACGCTTATAAGTAACTATTTGAGAGATAAATATGGGTATGAAACAGGACCGTTCCAAGGATATTCAAATGAAAGCTACAATAAAAAAATGTTTGGTAGAATTGACTGGAATATTTCAGCAAACCATAAAATCAACCTAAGATACTCTCAGGTCGAAAGTGAAACGCCCTCTACTATCAGTACATCAACGACAGGATCGGGACTTTCATTCTCATCTGCAAATAATAGAGCATCAAGCAATGCATTAACATTTGCGAATTCCAACTATTTCCAGCAAGACAACCTGTATACCGGAACATTTGAGTACAATGGTAAAATTGGCCGATTAAATCAATCTTTTAGAGCGTCGTATATCAATCAACATTCTCCTAGAAGATCTCCCGGCGCCATATTTCCGCTCGTTGACATTTTAAATGGGGCGTCGGTTTATACCACGTTCGGATATGAACCTTTCACATTGGGAAATCTTCGAAGTGTAAAAACCTATACTTTTAATTATGACGCAAATATGATTGTTGGTAATAACAATTTTACAGGGGGCTTCAGTTTGAAACAAGTAAAACTCAAAACGGGTTTCAAAGATTTGGAACAGGATATTATGTATTCAACTCATGGGCTGATTTTGTGAATAACGCAAAACCTTCGAACTATGCTATTACCTATTCATTGAACCCAGATGGTTCGCAGGCCTTCCCTAGCTTTAAATTCAACCAATTATCATTATATATACAAGATGAATATACGGTGAATCCAAGATTACGGCTGACTGCAGGCTTAAGAGTTGAATTGCCAAGTTATCCCAATGTAGCAGAGATCAAAACACATCCTTTAGTAGATACTATGCAATTTGCAAACGGGGCTCGTATCAATACCGGTGCGTTGCCTAAAACAACTCCAATGTTCTCGCCAAGATTTGGCTTCAACTATGATATCTTAGGAGATCGCTCTGTGGTATTACGTGGTGGAAGTGGCGTATTTACAGGAAGAATACCTTTTGTGTGGATAGTAGCACAATCTGGCGACGCGGCTATGTTGCAGATTACGCAATACTGGGCTGGCCAGGCTAATACACCAGGCGTATTCAATCCAGACATAACAGCCTATATCCCCAATCCGCTGCCAGAGGCAGGCAAAACCTTAGGTACGAGCGTTTCTGCTATGTCGCCAAACTTAAAATTTCCTTCTACATGGAAATCCAGCCTAGGTGTTGATGTTAAATTACCATTCAATATTATAGGAACTGTTGAAGGTATATATAATAAAGATATCAACGCTGTAGTTGCACGTAACGTAGGTATTGTTGATCCAACACAAATGAATATACCTGGTTATGCAGATCACCGTTATATATACCCAGGCACCGTAGCAACAAGATATGTTCAGAGATTAGCAGTTACGCCTTCTGGCTATGTACCTTCCAATACAGGCACCACAGGTTTAGATGCAATTATAATGGATAATGCTAAAGGCGGCAATTATTGGTCTTTGAATTTTCAATTAACCAAAACATTCGAAAAAGGTTTCTCTGGTATGATCGCTTATACAAGAAGCGGTGCCAAGAACTTTGGTGATGGCTCGGGCGATCAGATTCTGAACCTCTGGTCTATACCTTACCAAAATGGAGGTAACTCTAATAATCCTTCTTTATCTTTTACTGACAACGTGTTACCAAGCAGATTAATGGGTTCCGTAAGCTACACAAATAACTGGATTGGAAATTTAAAGACATCCATGACCTTGTTCTATTCAGGAGCAAATCAAGGCAGATATTCTTATTATTATACGTCTGACTTTAACAGGGATAATCAAACAAATGATTTGATTTACATTCCAAAAGATGCAAGTGAAATTACCTTTGCACCTATCGCTGCTGGAACTACGGGTTATACAAAAGCTTATACTGCACAAGAACAGTCAGATATTTTCTTCAACCTAATCGAAAATGATCCTTACTTGAAATCGCGCAAGGGTCAGTTAGCTGAAAGAAATGGCGCATTAATGCCATGGAGACATCAATTTGACTTCCATTTTTCGCAGCAATTATTTAACGGAATTGGAGGTATTAAACAGTCACTAGAAGTATTCTGGGACGTATTTAACATCGGCAACTTGTTTAATTCTAAGTGGGGTGTTTATAAAATCGCCAATAATGGTATATTAACTCCAACTAATACCAGCTCGCTTAACCCAACCGGAACGACAATTCCAACTTTCAGGTTAGGTACAGCAAATGGCGATATTATTCGCGAAACGTTCAGAACAAATCAGACTACTACCTCTACATATTATATGCAGTTTGGTTTAAGATATAATTTCAATTAAACTTAGTTAGTTTCGTACATAAAAAAACCGGCCTAAGGCCGGTTTTTTTATGTACAAGTTGCATTGACCTGCCTTTCACATCTTATAAAAGATTTTATGAAAAACATTCTACCTACTGCTTTTAATCTTGTTGATCAGTTCAAATATATAGGCGACCCATTTATTCAGGCTGGCAACTACCTGGCTCTAAAGATACCTTCAGCGGTAATGCCTGAAGAATTTAATATATTATTGAACCCGGTACATCCACTATTTAAAAAGATCAATGTTATTTACACCCGGCAATTACGTGTTGATGAGCGTTTATTCAGAAGCTGAAAGAAAATCCAAAAGCGGGTAGATAAACCTATCGAAACTTTCAATATGAGGCAGGTGCCCCACGTTATCCAACTCTTTTAATACCGCGCCTTTAATCTTTGCTGCAGTTTGCCTGCCCAGCTCATTGTACAAGCCCATTGTTTTTGATCAGCTGCTGATGCCAGTTCTTTACCCAATGCCGTTCTGTCGCGGGTACCAATAATTAGCAAAGTAGGTGCTTTTATTTTTTCAAATTCATATACCACAGGCTGTGTAAAAATCATATCGTAGGTCAAAGCAGCGTTCCAGGCTACCAGCGGGTAGTCTTTACTTAAGGTTTGGCCGGCCAGCAGGTTCACCCATTCATCGTAAGCCGGTTTCCATTGGTTATCGTAGTAACTCTTCAACTGGTAATTTTTGATTTTCTCGTAGGTTTGATCCAGCTCCCGCTTGTACCAAGCGTTTACCGACTGATAAGGTACTTTTAATTTCCAGTCTTCCAACCCTATCGGGTTCTCTAATATCAGCTTTTCCGTTGTTTCCGGGTACATCAATGCAAAACGGGTAGCCAGCATACCACCCATGGAATGCCCCAGTATAGCCGCTTTTGCGATGCCCAGCCTATCTAATACGGCTTTGGTATGCTGTGCCAGCTGCTGAAAGGTATATTGGAAATATTGTGGCTTCGACGACTTTCCAAATCCAACCTGGTCGGGAATCACCACCCTGAAACCCTTATCGGAAAGAGTTTTAGCAGTTTCTCCCCAATAAGCCCCGTTAAAGTTTTTGCCATGGAGCAACACCACGGTTTTACCATTCGGCTTGCCGGGCTTAACATCCATATAAGCCATTTTCAATGATTGTTGCTGGCTGGAGAGATTGATATAGGATACAGCGAAGGGATACTTATAATTTCCAAGATTTACATCAAGTACTTTAAGTTGTTGTTGAGCCTGGCTTTTCAACTGAACACTTAGGAGCAATATTAAAAACGATAAATATAGTTTACTCATGATACCATTACTTTTATAGCACTTTACCTGCAAAAAAATGCCCCGTCCTAAGACGGGGCATTACTATCAAAAGAAAAATGATTATGCTTTTTCTTCGCTGTCAGAAGCAGGTTTTGCATTAGCTTCCTGATCCATTTTCTTTTTCAGATCAGCCAATACACCTAAATCACCCAAAGTAGCTTTTTCAACTTTGCTTTGGATCGTTTTTACTGCTTTCTTGGTTTTTTCGGCTTCTGCACGTTCTGCTTTCTTCACGCCTTCACGCTCTGCATATTGCTCCTGCTCCCACACGCGGGCGTGAGATACCACAATACGTTTTTCATTGCGATCGAACTCGATTACAGTAAACTCTGCAGTCTCATCCAAACCTAAAGATTTGCCATCTTTTGTAGTAAGGTGACGGTTAGGAGCAAAACCTTCTAAGCCGTAAGGCAATTGAATGGTAGCGCCTTTGTCATCTTTACGGGTGATGGTTCCTTCATGTACAGTGCCGATAGCAAATGTATCCTGAAGGGTATTCCAGGGATCTTCTTCCAGTTGTTTGTGTCCTAACTGCAATTTGCGGTTTTCTTTATCGATACCTAAGATGATCACGTCGATTTTTTCGCCCACTTTAGTGTACTCACCAGGGTGGTTGAAACGTTTTAACCAGCTTAAGTCGCTAATGTGGATCATACCACCAATACCCTGCGCCAGCTCAACGAATACACCATAGTTCGTGATGTTTTTCACTTCGCCTTCGTGCTTGGTACCTTCAGCAAACCTGCTTTCGATATCGTTCCATGGGTCTTCTGTCAATTGCTTGATAGAAAGGCTCATTTTGCGGGTATCTTTATCTAAAGTAACAATCTTCGCTTCATGCTCATCGCCTAATTTGAAGAAGTCTTTAGCATTGATAGGTGTGTTAGCCCATGTAATTTCACTTACGTGTACCAAACCTTCAACACCAGGATAGATCTCTAAGAATGCACCGTAATCTTCGATGTTAACTACTTTACCTTTTACAGTGTTACCTTCAGCAATATCTGCCGGTAATACATCCCAAGGATGAGGAGTCAATTGTTTTAAACCAAGGCTGATACGTTTTTTCTCGTCGTCGAAATCCAATACCACCACGTTCAGTTTCTGATCCATTTTCAACACCTCGTTCGGGTGAGAAATACGTCCCCATGAAATATCTGTGATATACAGTAAGCCGTCTAAGCCGCCCAGGTCCATAAATGCACCAAAGTCGGTGATGTTTTTAACGGTACCTTCCAATACCTGACCTTTTTCCAGTTTACCGATGATCTCAGCACGTTGAGCTTCCATATCGCTTTCGATAAGCGCTTTATGAGAAACAACCGCATTCTTAATGGTTTCGTTGATCTTAACCACTTTGAACTCCATTGTTTTGCCAACAAACTGGTCGTAATCTGTAACAGGCTTAACATCAATCTGAGAACCTGGCAGGAAGGTTTCCATACCAAATACATCCACGATAAGACCGCCTTTGGTTTTAGAAGTAACCAAACCGGTAACCACTTCACCTGTTTTATTAACCTCAACAATTTTCTCCCATGCACGGGTGGTGCGGGCTTGTTTGCGGCTCAGGTTCAGGTGTCCGTCCCTGTCTTCTTTTTCAACGATCATCACTTCCACTTCGTCGCCGATTTTCAGGCCCGGGATATCGCGAAACTCGTTCAAAGAAATAAGGCCATCACTTTTAAAACCGATGTTTAAAACAACGTCAGTTTTAGTAAGACCTACAACAGTACCGTTTACTAACTCTCCGTCAGTTAACTGAACGAAAGTGTTGTCATAAACTTTGTCATACTTTTCTTTTTCTTCTTTAGAGTAAGAAGAAACATTACGTTTGTCTACGCTCCAATCGAAATCGTCGTGCGCAGTTTCCACCGCTTCAGCTACAGGAGCTTTAGCAGGTGCCTCAACAGGTGCGTTTGTTGTCGCTGCAGAAGCTTCTTCTACCGGTTCGGCAGCGCCAGCGTTCTCCTGTGCATCAGCGTTTAATTGTTTAAAATAAAAATTCATAAAAAATCCGAAGGGTTTAAAATTCGGACTGCAAAGTTACGCTATTTTTCCCGAGAATCCAGTTTTAGAAGCCGGGATTTGAACCTTGTATAAGAGCCTGATTTTAAATAAAATATCCAGATCAAAAAGCAAAAAATCGTTGTTTAATGACGCTCCTGGCGTTAGGCCCCGCACATTTTGACCAGATTTCGCTTTAAATTGCCCCGATCTTTCCAAACAATAATAATGGAGAATACCGCCCTCAATACATTCCAACAAAGAGAAATAAAAGGTTTAAAACGTCTTAGAAATTGGGTTACAGGTTTGTTTATCGCCGTTCCCGTGGGATTGCTTGGATATTTTACTTATTTGGTGTATATGAATTATATAGAACGTGGTATTCATGACAAAAGCTTTTTCGAATTTGGTTTGCCTCTATCAGGCATCTCGGTGCTCCTTTTGCTGGTATTTTTGCCTGTCATTTTATTTATAAACTACCGGGTTAACCGGTTCATTAGGCTATTACATGAAATTGATAAAGAACACCTGCTCTTATACCAGCAATATACAGAGGCTGTACCCCGTTTGTTTGCCAGCATTCCTCCCTACCTCTTTTCTGAAAAAGGCGTCCTTATTCCGAAATTGTTTTCGATAAAATGTGTCCCCTATTCGGTCATAATGGAGATCAGCTATAAAAAATTCAGAAGCGGAAGAAATTACGGAACTACCATTACCCTTGAAACCTACGACGGCGAAAAACACTATATATCATTTTTTCTTGATCAAAAACTACAGTTCTTCTTATCTACAATTGCTTGGATGCATTTGCATATTCCGGTAATTCAGAAAAAAAAGATAAATGTATATAGCATATAAAAACACTCGATAGACTGTTTGCTAAAACTAAATGGCTTCCTTACCATATTTTTTATAATAAGCGATCAACCAGGTAACCACTTCGTTATAAGAACGCCTGCCTTTAGGCTGGTTATTGGCCTTTAAAAATAACTGTACATTTTATCTATATAGGGCTCTACCGGGTTTCGATATTTTTATAGAAGGCGATATAATCTGCAATATCTTTTTCACCTGGCTATGTAAAGCGCTGTCGTAGCTTTTGGCGCTTACCGAATCGGCAAAAGCCAGCTCCCGAATAGCGTAGTGATACATATCGAAGTAAACTGAATATTTAAAATTAACCGAAGGATGTAAGCGACATGCCAAAAATCCGACAAAATTTGCCTCACTCTCTTTAGCATACCCCAGTTGATGCGCGATTTCATGCGACGCCACAAACGGTTCTACCGAAAGCGGTATGGTAGTATTTACCTGTGCCTCACCTGTAAAGGGATTATAGTACCCCTGGAAGCCCATATAATTTCCGAGATAGCTGAATAAGGAAGGTTTGACGGAATAACCCTTATGCGCAAGAAACGGGTATTTCGTAGCTGCTATTTTATAGAGTAAAGAAGCATTCAAAAAAGATTGCTTTTGCTTTTGAAAGAGTCGCGCATCGCGGGCTTCAACAACCGGGCATGTTCATTAAGCTTGCTGCTGAGCAACCCTACCAGCGTATCTAAATCAGGTGTGGTGTATTCCTGTTCTTTCAGCTGCAACTGGCTGGCTATACCCTGCCTGGAGTAATTGAGCCCCATAAACCATAAAAAGCTACATATGTTGTAAGCAATACAAAAATCATTTTCCGGAGAGTACGGTAGAGATATAGTTTTGAAAATTGCTTTCGCCTTATCCGTTTAACAAGTCTGACGATTTTATAACTTACCCATACAATTGCCGTTATATAAAATATGTCGCCCATACTGAACGGTATCCACCCCAGTGTAAATCTTAATGTTGTTGAGATTACAGGATACAGGCCATAAGAATAATAATGTTCTACCCACAAAGGATTTGAAGAGATAATTTTAATGACAATAGCAGGTAAAACCACTACTATCCAGCCTATGCATTTTTTAAAGCCTATTGTTCGCATACAATTTCAAAAATAACTGATTGATTCCCAAAGCATAAATAAGAATCACTTAATTTTGATCACCGGTTTCTGAATGTTTTCCACATTTCGCACCACTGTCTGTCGACACGGGAAAAATACCTAATTTAGTTCCTCTTTCGTGAGATATATTCGCCTTGTAAACATTTTTAGTAAACTTTTAAACCTATAAATCACGCGATGAAAGCCAAATTAGCAACCATGTTCAGATCAATATTTGCCACCTGCATCCATATTGTAAAAAAGCTCCTGTTCAGAAAAAAAAAAAAAGAGTGGTTTTAAGAAATGAATTTTTTTGATTATTATGCAATGTATCATTTATCCTAAAAAGCTACGAACCAACCAGTTACTAATAAAAAGCTAGTATTCTAACTTAAATACAGTAATTTACCCGTTAGATTTATTAGATATTTGTTTTTTTACTATACATTTGTTGCCTTCCAGTAAAAAAACAAATTCTAAAGAAATCTATGATATCTACAATTTTCAGGGGAGCGCTCTACCTATGCTTTTTCCTCGTACCGTTAATAGCGTATAATCAGAAAAAACCCAATACTTTTATATTAGGCTCCTACCCCGCTACTACACCGGGTACCAGTTATAATATTGCAGGATTTGGTAACGATTATCCTACCGGCACTATTTTTAGCTTGAACTACGGCAAATTAGATGCTGCAACAACCGGTTTGAACAGGGTTGTAAAACTTTTTACCGTAGAGGGTGAATCTTATACTTTTACTAAGGCAGTAGCCGGCACTAAGCCTTTGCTTCTGTATTTGTAAGACGAAGTTCATCTGATATAAAAACCACCGCATTGTTTGAAACGGGCAGCAGATCCGGAAACACCGCTTACCTTGCACCGGATTATACGGGCTCAATGGAGGAGCTTATTAACAGCTATGTTATCAACAGGGGCACCGATAACGTTTTTATCAATACAGGAGGCAATACGACCAACAATATTGAACGCTTCGATCTTACACTCGCCAGCCCGGTTGATGTAAGCAGGTATAATCCTAATACTTCCGGCTTTCTCTTAATGGAAAGAAACGGCAATGATATTTTCAAAGTATCCGCAATCACCGGGCTAAGCGGCACTACCGTAACAGCTTTAAATACACCTGTTACTATTTTAGCCAGTAACTGGGGCTCTACGGGCTATAATTTCGAATCGGTGGTAATGCAGCGTCGGGTGACGGGAACTGTTACAGATACCGATTTGAAGCCTAGTCAAAATATCGGCTTACAGAATATATCAGGAGTGTTTGTAACATTGGCGCAATTAGGCATTACATCGGGAACCTTATATGGATTAAGTTTTTTTGGAGGAGATGTAGCGCTTACCAATGCGCAGCTTCTTAATATCGCCAATTACCCAACCAATACATCAGAAACGCCTAATTCATACGGCATAGATTTTATGGCCGGCGGAGGCTTTTTCACAAGAGCGGTGCTGATAAAAGGTGCAGTTTGGAACGATGCCAATAACAATGCTGTTCGCGGATCAGGAGAAAATGGTATTGCCAACGATCTTTGGGCCAATCTGGTAAACCCATCCGGAGCGGTTGTAAGCTCATTAAAAGTAAATGCGGATGGAACGTACACTGTTTATGTAGCCAGCAACAATGTAGTTACTGGAGATTACAAAGTAATACTTACCAACAGCGAAAAGTATGAAGGGGCTCTCCTTTCTGTAGCAGACAACCCGTTAAACGGCTACTCCTTTACCGGGGTAAATATTAACGGCGTAGCCAATACCTCAAACAAAAGCGGGATCATTAACCTGGGCCCAATTTACCAGCCCATTTATGATGATATTGCCGATGTATCGGGCATTGATTTTGGCATCAGGAATGCTTCGTTGCCTATTACACTGGGAGGGCTTAACGCCGATATATCGGGAGAGCAACTCTTGGTGAAATGGACCACGCTAACAGAAAAAAACAATGTAGCTTTTGACATTGAAGCTTCACTGGATGGCAACCGGTTTACTAAAATAGGTACCGTGAACTCAAAAGCAATAAATGGAAATTCTGACGAAAGCCTGCATTATGAGTTCCTTCTGAGCCTTGACACTAATAACCTGGCTTTTGTGTGGGGCGGCCTGGCTTTTGCCTGTTCTTTATTATTCTTAAGAAGAAGTAAAGCTGCAGGTATGTTGCTGATGACGGGTATCGTGGTGGTTGTTTCGGTTATATCCTGTACGAAACAGGATGCAGGGATAGAAGGAAAAGAAGAAAAAGTATTTATAAGGCTTAAACAAATCAACAAAGACGGAACGTTTGAGTATAGCAAAATTATACAGGCTGTAAGAAAATAATCAGCAGCCACAAAGTACAAGGCCGCCCCGAGCGATCAGCTCAGAGCGGCTTTGTTGTGTAAAACGAATCTATCTAATTCAACTTCATGTCTTTAATGATAGCTTTAATTTTATCATCCAGCTTGGCGTTCACTTCATCAAACTGATCTGCACTTGCCAGGTCTTCTTTTACACTGAAATAAAACTTGATCTTAGGCTCTGTTCCGCTGGGACGGGCAGAGATCAAAGAGCCATCTTCTGTAACAAACTGCAATACATTTGACCTGGGTAAATCAATCGGGGTAACGTCATGCGTTTGTACATTTGTTGCAATACCATTATCATAATCCAGCACAGTAATCACCTTTGATCCGTTGATTGTTTGGGGAGGATTATCGCGATACTCCTGCATCATCGCCGCAATTTGCTGTTGGCCATCCATTCCTTTCTTAGTAATGGAAATCAGGTCTTCTTTATAAAAACCATATTTAATATAAAGCTCTATCAGTTTATCAAACAGCGTTTTCCTTTTTCTTTTTCATAAGCCGCCATTTCACATAATAATGCCACCGCGCTTACCGCATCTTTATCCCTGATTTTATCGCCGATCATCAGCCCGAAGCTTTCCTCCTCCCCCACTACATAATTCTCTTTGCCTTCTTTCAGCCTGATCATTTCGGCAATCCATTTAAAACCGGTCAATACCCTGTAACAGGTAACACCGTTGCCTCTTGCCAGCTCATCAACCATACCTGTTGTTACTATAGTGGTAATGATCATATCATTGTTCTGGGCAATGCCTTTTTCCTTTCGTGCCTCCAGCAGGTAGTTAAAGGCTAATACCGCTGTTTGGTTACCATTCATCAGTACCCATTCGCCCTTATTATTTTTGATGCCAATACCTACACGGTCTGCATCAGGATCGGTACCTAATAAAATGTCTGCATCCAGCTCTTTGGCCTTTTGTAGGCCGATGCTCATGGTTTCTTTTTCTTCGGGGTTGGGATATGCTACCGTAGGGAAATTGCCATCCGGCGTTTTTTGCTCTTCAACAATATGTACATTTTTAAATCCAAACTTTTCGAGTACCTGGGAACCAGCATAATACCCGTGCCATGGATGGGCGTGTATACAATTTTCAGGTCCTTCTGCTTTTCAATCACTTCCGGATAAACGCTCAACCCTTTAACCATCTGTATATATTGCTCATCCAGGTCCTTACCGATAAGAGTGATATTAGCCTCGCCTCCGCTCCATTTCACATCGTCCACAGACTGGATCTTCTCCACCTCCTTTATTACATTTTTGTCGTGAGGCGGCACCAGTTGCCCGCCATCATTCCAGTAAGCTTTATAGCCATTGTATTCTTTAGGATTATGCGAAGCTGTACATACTACACCGCCCTGGCAGCCGAGCGTTCTTATAGCAAACGACAACTCAGGCGTTGGACGAAGGCTTTCAAACAAAAAGACCTTGATATCATTAGCTGCGAAAACATTTGCAGTTGTTTCAGCAAAAAAACGGCTGTTATTACGGCTGTCGTGGGCAATAGCCACTTTCACCTCGCCGGGAAAAGACCGCTTTAAATAATTAGCGTAGCCCTGCGTAGCCATACCTACCGTATACTTGTTCATACGATTGGTTCCTACTCCCATAATGCCACGAAGGCCGCCGGTTCCGAATTCCAGATTTTGATAGAACGAATCTGCAAGCTCATTGCTGTTTTCAGACTGCAATCTCTGGATCTCCTTTTTTGTTTCTTCATCATAATTGCCCTGCAACCATTGATCTACTTTTTGTTGAATTGCATTATCCATAAAAGTTTATTTAGGGCCTGAAGATACTAATTTAGAAGTACCAACAGCATAGACACCCCAACTTTTGTTAGATGGTCCGCAGCGTTTTAAAATGAACTTATCTGAAGGAAAAACATCCGGTTATTTTTCCGCTATGATCTCTTTAAACAGTTGAAAAGAATGTTCTTTTTCTGCTGATCAAAAATCTGTGAAATGGTCATAATTTCCTGTATGCCGGTTGCTTCAATAAACGCTTTCAAGCCTTTTGCAATAGAGGGTTTGTCGCCAATAAACGCATACGACAACATCTGCTTTACGCCATACTCCTGTTCAGGCGTCCACAAATCTGATAGCCGGGCCGGATCAAAAGGCGGCATTAATGGAGACCTGGAGTTGGTAAATATTCCCAGGAACATTTTATACATAGAGGTGGAAAGAAAAGCTGCTTCTTCATTGGTATCCGCAGCAATCACGTTAACACAGGCCATAGCATAGGGCTTGTCCAGCACCCGGGAAGGTGTGAAATATTGTTTATAAATAGAAAAGGCCTGCATCATATGAGTAGGCGCAAAATGCGCTGCAAAGGCATAAGGCAGTCCCATCTGTGCCGCCAGGTAAGCGCTGTCGGTACTGGACCCCAGCACCCATATAGGCACATCTACACCTTCGCCGGGCAATGCCCTTACTTTGGCATGCGCATTTTCCTTGCTGAAATACAGCTGCAGCTGCTCAATATTTTTTTGAAAGTCGTAAGGGATATTAAGAGGACTGTTTCTTATGGTCATCGCCGTCAGGCCATCTGTTCCAGGTGCACGGCCCAAACCCAAATCAATCCTGTTGGGATACAAAGACCCTAATGTACCGAACTGCTCTGCTATGATCAGCGGGGAGTGATTAGGTAGCATAATTCCCCCGAACCTACACGGATAGTATCGGTGCCCCCGGCTACATAACCTATCAACACCGAAGTGGCGGCGCTGGCAACACTTTCCATATTATGATGCTCCGAAAACCAATAACGGTTATACCCTTCTTTTTCTACAAAACGGGCAGTTTGCAGGCTTCTGGCAAAGGTATCCTGTAAGGAATCGCCCTCGCATACAGTGGCCAGGTCCAGCACAGAATATTTCAACCTGTTGAAAACGCTATCACTCATTTTTATCGCTTATGTATTTATTAAACACCTGAAGCGAAAAATAGTTGCGGCAATCAGGCTTGTGCTTCGAGGCGGGCCTTCACTTTTAACTGGTTCTTTTTGGCCAGGTTAATAAAAAACACGCTGCATAATATGATCGCCAGTCCGCCCAATTGCATAGGCGTCAGCTTATCATGATTAATCAGCACTCCCAATAAAACCGCCACCAGCGGATTGACATAAGCATAGGTGCTTACCTGTGTAGCAGTTCTCACACTTAACAAAAAAACGTAAGCACTATATCCTATTATGGAACCAAACACAACCAGGTAAGCCAACGAGGCCCAGGCTTTTGCTGGTATCAAGGCCCAGTTTACCGATACAAATTCTTTATTGAAAGCGCCTACAATACTAAAAGCAACGCCGGCTGCCAGCATTTGCCATGCAGAATTAACAGATGCAGATGTACCTTTTACCTTGTACTTTGAAAACAATGATCCCAGTGCCCAGCTGATATTAGCCACGCATAAAACAATCAATGGTAACAGGCTATTGCCATAACCGGTGGCTGCTATCTTTTCATAAAATAACGCTACCACGCCGAGTAACCCTATAGCCACCCCTATGATCGTATACTTATTGTTGAAGTTTTGCCTCCAGTTTATTTTATCAAGCAACAAAAACCAAAGCGGCGCCGAAGCCAGGAATATAGCTACAAAGGAGCTGGGTAAGAATTGTTCGGCCCAGATCACCGCCCCGTTGCCCAGGAAAAGCATGAGCAAGCCGCTAATGGCTGCAGGAGCAATGGCAGAGCGCTGCCAGATGCGTTCTCCTTTGAACGCCACCCAGGTCATCATTATAATACCGGCAATAATAAAACGTACTGCTCCTAAAACCATGGGCGGAATATGCTTTACTGCCATTTCAATAAAAAAATAAGTAGATCCCCAAATGAGGTAAACCGCAGCAAATGCCAGAATCACCAGGGCTACAGAGGGCTGTTTTTTAAGTGTCATAATCAGGTAATTGAAATAGTTTGCGTTTCTTTTACAGTTTCCATTACGATGGTAGTACGCATAGAAAGGATATTGGCAATTTTGCTGAACTTCTTGCGTCGCAGCTCCATCAATGCCTGCGTATTGGCCACACGTACTTTAACCAGGTAACAATCATCGCCGGCTATATTGTGTACTTCCTGTACTTCCGGGATAGCAGCAAATGCCCTGGCAGATGTATCGCAGCCAAACCCGTCGGCCGATTTAATAAAAATAAATGCCAGCAACTCTTTATTTAGCGCCGATGGATTGATATTAGCCGTATATCCCTTTATAACGCCCCGCTCCTCAAGTTTCCGCACGCGCTCGAGCACTGCCGATGGAGCCATTTTTAGCTTTTTAGATATCGCCACATTCGTAATGCGGGCATCATCCTGCATTAATCTCAAAATGGCCTTATCCACATCATTTAAAACCAGTTCATTTTGCATCATAGCCAAATTTAAATATTATTCTCAAAAAATAATACATAGCAGAATAATATTCTTATTACACGATAAAAAACGAATATTATTCTTTAAATCTGCTATCGCTATTGCAGCCTGCTTTATGATTTTTTTGAAACCTACTTACCCTACTTTTGTACCCAATTATTTTAAAACAATGAACAAATTTTTCTTTTTTTATAGTACTGTCATTACCAGCTTTAATTTTAAGTTGTGGCGACAATACTTCTGACACAACACCAACAGAATCTGGTTCTACTGCACCCGAAATACCTACTATCAGCTTATCGGTAGTGAATACATACCCCACGATACGTCTTCCTTCACACAGGGATTGGTTATTTACAAAGGACAGTTATATGAGGGAACCGGTGGAGATGCAGATAACCCTGTAAGCAGTAAAAATTCCCATCTTTTAAAAGTGAACCTTCAAACAGGTAAAGCTGAAAAATCGATAGCGCTTGACGATCACTATTTCGGTGAAGGCATTACCATATTGAATGACACAGTGTACCAACTCACCTGGACGGAAAGAAAGGTTTTGGTATACACGCTTCCTGATCTTAAAAAAGTGAAAGAATTCAGCTTTAACACCGATGGATGGGGAATTACCAATAATGGAAAGGAGCTTATTGTAACAGACGGCAGTGGTAACCTGTATTTTTATAATCCGACAACCTTCCAGCTATTGCACACACAATCTGTTACCCATAACGGAGAACTGGCTTACAATCTGAACGAGCTGGAATATATCGACGGCTTTGTATATGCAAATGTATGGCAGCAGCCTTTCATCTTAAAGATCGATCCTAACAACGGGCTGATTGTAGGCAAGATCGACGTTTCGGATATCTGGCAACGTATTAACAACAGGAACCCCGACGAAGTACCTAATGGTATTGCTTACGATGCAGAAACCAAGAAAGTGTATATCACCGGAAAGAAGTGGCCCGAATTGTATGAGGTACAGCTGGGCCGGTAACATTAGTAAGACAACAATTTAAGTCGTTGCCTTTATAACATAAATAACAGAGCAACACTCTCTGGTATTGCCCATAGCATTGATATTGGAAGCCAATCCGTGCAAACCGGCGCTCAGATAGTTGACCTTACCGCTCTTATACTTGCTGCTCAGCATATCCACATAAAAGCTATCGAACCACATCGGTAGCATTTCATTAATCTTCAACCCGTGCTGTTGCACCAGTGTATGCATCGCCTGGGGTGAAAAATGATATAGGTGTCGCGGTACATCATAACCTGCCCAGTAAGCCCCATATACCTTTGCATCTTTACTGGTGTAATTAGGTACCGCAATAAATAAAACACCTCCAGGCGCCAAAAGGCTTTTCATCCGGGCAACGTACTCGTGTAGGGTGTGCACATGCTCTAACACATGCCATAAAGTAATGGCGTTAAAGCTCTGTGATTGCAATGAAAAAGTTCGTGAGACGGGCGGGCATTGATCCCGTATTGTTCTTTACCTATAGCCCTGGCATCGGCGTCAGGCTCTAACCCCGCAACTTCCCAGCCCTGTTCCTGCATCGTGTGCAAAAAGTACCAGTGCCACAACCAATATCAAGCAACCGACCTTTCTGTAACCCAGTATGCCTTTTCACTATGGCTGCTTTTTGCTTCATAGTGCGCACCCGCACCCGCTGATAGAGCTGATTGATCAGTCCCTTGCTGGTGTTGGTGTGAGAGATATAATCTTCAGATTTATAGTAGCGGCCAATATCATCCTGCCCCGGCACATCCTGTGTAAATCTTAAAGTGCAGGCATTACAATGAACTACCTCAAACTCTTTTCCGCTAACGGTATAGTCCTTAACATCGAAAACATGCTGCAGGTTATCCGATTGGCAAACCGGGCAAAAAGAATAATGTATATCAGGCATTTGATTGAGGATTATACCGCGAAACTGGTTCCACAGCCACAAGTGCTGCTTGCATTAGGATTAGAGAATGTAAAGCCCCGGTTATCAAGGCCATCGCTCCAGTCTATTTCCATACCTGCCAGGTAAAGCTCGTGAGATTTATTGATAATGCATGAAATGCCCTCTATTTCAAATTCTTTATCTGCTTCCGTTTTCTGATCAAAACCCAATACATAACTCATTCCGCTGCAACCGCCACCTTTCACCCCGATACGCAAAAACTGGGTGGTATCAAATCCGGGCTCACTGATCAGTCTTTTTATTTCCTTCACAGCGCCGGCGGTTAAAGTTACCGGGCTGGATGCTATAATTGTTTCCATATTACAAAATTAAACAAAAGCTGATTAACAGAATGCCATTATTCGATTCAACTCAGGGCGGTGCGTGAGTGGTATGGCCAGATCGGGAGGATCAGAACATAACCGTAATGCATACCTGCGTAATGCATACCTGGTCTGACCGACCCGGTCTAACCCGGGGTTAAATTTTGTATCCCCAACCCTTTGAAAGCCGGCCTGGTAACTCACCCGGCCCAATGGGAGTATTCATCTTATCCTGATTATGAAAAAGCACGGAACGGAAGTTTATGCAACCGGGTGCTTGCAACACAAGTCTTTGAGTTTAATGAGTTGGATTTCAGATAAAATGGTCAGACCGGGACGGTCAGACCATTTCACCCAGCAACATCAGTTAAACTTTTTTCTCAAAGCATCCAGGCTTGACTGGAAATTATTTTTCGGCTTGTTGCTTACAGGGGTTCCCTTGGGCATATTGGTACGCGGACGCTGGTCTGCTGCTTTATTTTCATCTTTCATACTCAAGGCGATACGCTTACGGGAGGCATCAACCTCAACAACCGTTACCATTACTTTCTGATTGAGCTTTACTACTTCATTGGGATCGCTTACATATTTATTGGCCAGGTGAGAAACATGTACCAACCCGTCCTGCTTTACGCCCACATCTACAAAAGCGCCAAAATTGGTAATATTGGTCACAATACCCGGCAACTTCATACCAGGCTTCAAATCATCCATGGTAGCAATTCCCTCGGCAAACCTGAATTCCTCGATCACATCCCTGGGATCACGACCCGGCTTTTCCAATTCCTTCAAAATATCATCAATAGTGTAAGAACCTGCTGTTTCGCTGATAAAATCCCTGGCATTGATCTGCTTTCTTATATCCGGCTTAGCAATAATATCGTTTACCGAACAATTCATTTTCCGGGCCATTTCTTCTACTATGCTGTAACTTTCAGGATGCACTGCCGAATTATCTAAAGGATTTTCCGCACCGGGTATTCTTAAAAAGCCCGCGCATTGCTCGTAAGCTTTTGGCCCTAACATAGACACTTTAAGAAGCTCGTTTCTTGACTTAAAAGCCCCGTTTTTGCTACGATACTCCACTATATTTTTAGCAGTTGTGGCTGTAAGACCCGAAACATAGGTAAGCAAGTGCTTACTGGCGGTATTCACATCTACACCTACATAGTTTACGCAGCTTTGCACTACGTTATCCAGGCTATCTTTTAAACGGTTTTGATTCACGTCGTGCTGGTACTGTCCTACTCAATACTCTTGGCATCGATCTTTACCAACTCGCTCAGGGGTCCAACAAGCGACGGCCAATGCTGATAGCGCCACGAACCGTTACATCTTCGTCAGGAAATTCTTCACGCGCCACTTCACTGGCAGAGTAAATAGAGGCCCCGCTTTCATTTACCATGAAGATAGAAACGGGTTTACCAAAATCTATGCTACGTACCAGCTTTTCTGTTTCTTTACTGGCAGTACCATTACCATAACCTATGGCTTCAATATCATACCTGCTCACTAAATCTTTTAAAGCAGCAGCAGCGCCGCTCCATTCGTTCTGGGGTGCATGCGGGAAAATGGTTGTATACTTCAGGAAGGTTCCACTCTCATCGAGGCATACTACTTTACAGCCCGTTCTAAAGCCAGGGTCTATCGCCAGCACGCGCTTGCTTCCCAGGGAGAAGCCAATAATAGCTGCCGGAGGTTTTCTGCAAATACCCGGATGGCTTCCTCATCAGCGGCTGTTTTGCTGCTCATACGAAACTCTGTTTCAATAGCGGGTTTTAATAACCGGCTATAAGCATCTTCCGTAGCCAACGCAACCTGCCCGCCTGCACTATTCGAGGATTTTACGAATATATTTTTTAACTCGCCTACTGCCGATTCCTTCTCGATCCCAATATCCATAATAAGAAAACCCTCCTTCTCTCCACGGCGGATGGCCAGCAAACGATGTGAAGGACAGTCAGCCAGCGGCTCCTTAAAATCAAAGTAATCCCTGTACTTCTGCGCCTCTTCAGCATCTTTTTTCGTTGTAAGCACCCTGGCAGAAATAGCAGCTGTTTCCTGAAACATAGAACGTACTGTTGTTCTGGCCTGTTCGCTCTCTGATATCCATTCCGCAATAATATCCCGGGCGCCCTGCAAAGCGTCCGCATTATCCTTTACCTGCTCGTTGATATAAGCTGCAATCTGCTCATCTGAAACCGGCTGGCTTTGGTCAAATAATAATTGCGCCAAAGGCTCCAATCCTTTTCGATGGCCACTGTTGCCTTGGTTTTGCGTTTGGGCTTATAAGGCAGATAAATGTCTTCGAGTTCTGTTGCATTTAAACAGTTCTCGATACGCAGCTTCAATTCGGGCGTTAATTTCCCTGCCGCTTCTATGGTTTTTAAAACAGTTTCTTTCCGTTTTCTAATTCATCATAATACTTGATCTTATCAATTACGTTTCCTACCTGCACTTCATCCATATTGCCGGTTGCCTCTTTCCGGTACCGGCTGATAAAAGGTATAGTGGCGCCCTCAACATGCATTTGCTGCACATTGGTAATATTTTTTACAGGCAGCGACAGCTCTATCGCTATTTGTTGTATATACTTTAAATCCATAATAGTTTTTGTTTCCCCGGTTATCGGGGATGCAAATGTAGGTGGGGTAAAAAAGAAAAAAATATTTTTATAAACAGTTGAGCACTCCGAAGCCTGCTGTATACAGCCTACTGCTTTCCGTTAAAATTATCCGTCATAAGCGCGTCTTTTACTCAATATACAATGGTGGCGTCTCCTTCAACCGGGTATCCCTGGCAGGTTAGTACCCGTCCCTTTGCTATTTCATCGTCCATCAAAACTTCGTTGTAAGCCATCCATATTTTACCGGATGTGCAGGTGGCTACACAACTTCCGCAACGTCCGGCCTCACAACTATAGGGCACGGCAACCCCTGCCTGCTTTGCAGCGGCTACAATAGTTTGCGGATATTGAACCTGAAGCATATAGGTCTTTTGCCCCAGGTGTATTGTAACCTGATGCCGTTCTTTGTCGGGTGGCTGGGGTAGCTTAGCCGGCGGTAACGGATTAAAGTCTTCTTTAAGGATCTGCGTATTTGCAATCCCGTTATTCCGGAGTGAGATGGAAGACATCAGCATATAGTCGAAAGGCCCGCACACATAAAAAAGAATATGCTTTTTATTGATCGTTACAAAGTGCTCATCCAGCAATCTGGTCAGCAACCAATGACTTAACCGGCTGTAATAAACATCGAGGCGATTGCTAAACATAAAATGAACATAGAAGCGATCTTTATATTGCTGCTGTAAGGATTTTAGCTCTTCATAAAATATAGCCTGCTGTTCATTGCGATTGCTATAAAACAGAAATACCTGCTGCGGAGTAGTCAGGAGTAAGGTTTTGATCAGCGAAAAGCAGGGGTGATACCGCTGCCCGCGGCCAGGAAACAAAATGCCGTATGTCCTGTTTTTTCCGGCAGTACAAAAAAACCTCCGATACCCGATGTCAGCAATATATCCCCGGCCTTGATTTATAAACCAGCTTCCTGGAAAACTCTCCGTTGTCGATTTTTTTATAGTGATGGATAAAGGCTCGCCTGCGTCGGGCGATGAGGATATGGAATAGGAACGGCGCTGTTCTCCTGACCGGCTGTAAAACACCAGGGTTAGGAACTGACCCGCCTTATAATGGGGCTCCCATCCCAGCGGCTTCAATACCAGTGTCCTCGAATCGGGGGTAGTGGCTTGCACTGCAACTATTTCCAACCTTTTAATAATTCCGCTATCCATATCGATTAAAATTAATCATATTCGCGGAATGCCCCATTCAGATCTCTTTAAAAGCCTGTGGCCGGTTTATCTTAGCCAGGCGCGAGGATCTACGTTTTCTCTTCTATCATCAGGATAAAATCGAGCTTGCCGCCGCCTGTTTCTTCATCTGCACCTACTGTGCCTATAGATTGGCCGCGCGTAACTGATGCTCCTTTACTTACACTTACAGAGGCCAGATTACTATATGCTGTAAAATATTTTCCGTGACGCAGTACAACAAAAGAGGTGCCCCCACTTTCGAGATACTCACCACCTCTCCTCCGAATACCGCTCTCACCGGAGCGCCCACCTGAGCGGTGTATGTAACACCCGGGTTATCGCCTACAATATCAGGACCAACCCCTTCAATCTTATAACGGCCAAAACCCAAAGTTATCACCCCATCAACAGGGGATGGCAGTTTGCCACGGTTTTGCGAAAAATCGCTGTTTAGCGCAATATCATCGGCTTTATAATTTAAATATCCCCGGCCGGCGCTTTGTTTTCCACCACGGGTGCAGGCGGAGGAGTGTTTTTCCTGGCAATTATAGGATTTGCATTAGCTACTATTGAATTGTCTGATTTAGGAACCGCTCTCACCGTAGTGGTTTTGCCGGCGCCTACCGGATCAAATTTCAGCTCCCGCGATGGAACAGGCGCTACTTCCTGGCCGGTTGTGGGCGGAGATTGGGGCGCCGCAGGTGTAACGGTTGGCGCCACCGTTGCAGGCCTGGCACCGGCTAATGCTTTCTCAGTTTCCAGTAAGCGCTCGCTCGCCCATGCTTCCTGCCGCTCTTTGGCTTCCGCAGCGGCTCTTTGCCGGGCTTCTTCCTGCGCAATCTTCTTTGCTTCGGCTATTTCCTTTCTCACTACGGCAGCAATATCCGACTTCAGCTGTTTGTCTTCCTGTTGTTTTTTTGCAATTTGCTTTTGTAAAGATCCTGCCTGCGACTGCAATACTTTTGCTACTGAATCCTTTTCGGCTCTCTGGTTTCCAAGTACTGAATATTCATTGGTACGCGTCACCAAAGCTCCTTCTTTCTGCTTTTTACTGGCTACCTGGTGTGCATAACGTTTATCGATGAGCGTGCTGGTTTTAACAATATCTTCCATTTGTTTCTCCCGGTAGTTACGATAACTTTTCAGGTATGCTACGCGTTTTATAGCATCGTTAAAACTATTGGCAGAAAAAATAAAATTGAGATAATCATAGTTGCTCCTGTTTTTATAGGCATATACTACCGTTCTTGCATAGTGGGCTTTGAGCGTATCCATCTGCTTTTTCAGTCGCTTAATTTCAATAGCGCTGTAATAAATATCATCATCAATCAAACGTATCTCTTTGCCGATATTGTTTATATACTGCTCCTGAACTTCTATTTTTTATTCAGCGCGGCCAGCTGGTGCAGGGTATTCTTGCTTTCGCCCTTAACGGCATCATAAGCCTGCTGAATCTGCTTCAGCTCCTGCTGTAATTTCCTGCGTTCATCCTCCATTGCTGTTTTGTCGCTTGTTTTTGCGCTGCAGCCTGGTTGGAGAGGAAAGTACTGCTAACAATAATTAGCAGGTACAACAGCTTTATACATCCCTTTGCCAGCTTGTTTAAGAACAGAACAGGTTGTTGTAATGAGTACAGTAGTATTGGGGCCTGAAGCATAAATATTTACCGGATTATTGCTTTGTTTTATAACCTGATGGTACAGCGAACGGTACGGCCACCTCTCCATCAAAATCGTAAGACTGAAAATTAAGTTTTATGGTGATATTGCTTTTGTATTTAACACGAATATCCCTTGATGTTGAAAAATTCCTGCCGGCTACCTGCTTGTAATTATTGTAGGCCAATTCTGCGCTCCTGTTCTTCGAAGTATCTACATCGCTCAATTTGCTGAAAGACGGCAGGTAACCCGGCAATAATATTGTAAGCAGGTTTTAAAATTAGCATCCTGTGTGGTAATCAAATATCCGTTTCCTTCTTTTGTAAGAGACGCATTATCCGGGTTTACAAAAACCGCATTGCCGATCAGGAGATCCTGCAAGGTGGCAAAGTTAACCGGTAAACCTATTTTATCCTGTATGTAAGAAAGGCTGGTGGCCACATACTCTTTCTGTAATTTATTAAGAATTTTTACAGAGTCTTTCGTAATTAAAGCCCGTACGCCCTCAAATCCCAGCAAACCTGCCGACATCCAGATAGCCTCGTCTTTTTAATAACCAATTTAGCGGTTACACTTTTGCCATTACCTTTTCCATCGTCGAAGTCTACATCTACCTTACCAGAAAAAGTTTTAAAATCAATTGTATTTAACTTGGAAATTACAACCGAAGGCCCCTCGTTTTCCACTGCAGCTACCGGGGCGGTGCAGTAGTATCTACAACAGGCGTTTTCGCCGCCTTTCTGCTTGCGCCACAGGAGGCGAGCGTTGCTACAGAGATATGATCAACAATATTTGTTTCATGTTTTTGTTTTTTATTAGATGGATATCATACGTCTATCCATTTACTGTTTTCCTGTATGCCCAAATCCCCGGCTGCCCGTACTGTTTCTCCCAGCTCTTCAACCGGCACCCAGTTAATAATTTCTACTTTCTGAATTACCATCTGGGCAATGCGGTCGCCATTATGGACGGTTTGCGCTTCGTTTGACAGGTTAATTAAAATTACTTTTATCTCTCCCCGGTAATCTGCATCAATTGTGCCAGGCGTGTTAAGGCAGGTTAATCCCTGCTTAATGGCCAGACCGCTACGAGGCCTGATTTGCGCCTCAAACCCTTCGGGCAATTCTATAAATAAACCGGTTGATACCAAAGTTCTTTCCAGGGGTTGTAATACTATATCTTCCTCTATTGACGCTTTTAAGTCCATGCCGGATGCACCGGAAGTGGCATATTCGGGTAACGCGTGCTGAGATTTGTTGACGATTTTAACTTGTAACTGTGTCATAGCGACAAAGATAGCCCGTTGCCACTAAAGCTGAAAGCGGTTTTATCGGTATGCGATATTTAACAAAATGTTGCAGGATACAGCTATTTCAACACCTGTTTCAGTTGCCGATACCTGATAAATACCATTAAAACTACAAAAAGCACCGTTACCCAATGGTTGATGAAGGAAGTTTCGCAATTGCCATTGTAAATTGAACCTGAGTTTTCTTTCCAATGCCAGGGAAACAGCTTAGGCGTTACAGAAATCTGCCAGCCAAGTTGTTTATTTAAAATAGACGGGAGTAAATCTACTACATCGGGAAAAACACAGCCGGCAAATGCTGCCAGTACAATTACCCGATAGTATTTACGAACGATTAAGGTGCTGGCAACCATAATGCAAGACCCATGATTACATCCCACTTTGAAGGTACCGGGTAACAATGTGGCATGTAATCTAAAACGCCATGAAAAAACACTGCGGAAAGGAAGGCTATTAGCGAGGTCATTTTGACTCCGGATGAATTACCTTGTTTTACAATATCAGTATCTGTTACCATTGCCACAACACCAACAGCAGAAATTGTATGGAATAATACATTCATTTATATCTTTTGCAGCAAAACAGTTGCGTAAGCCACCAGCCCTTCCTCCCTGCCTACAAAGCCCATATGCTCGGTAGTAGTGGCTTTTACAGATACATCTTCAGTCAGTACTTCACAGATACCTGCAATAGTTTCCTGCATCTGGGGTACAAATGGTTTTATTTTGGGTTCCTGTAAAGTTAGTGTTGAATCTATATTTACTACTTTGTATCCCTTATCACCGATCAGTTTCATACAATGTTTCAGCAATATCTTACTGTCAATATCACGATACCGTTCGTCATTGTTAGGAAAATGTACGCCTATATCACCCAAACTCAACGCCCCCAGCAAAGCGTCGCAAATAGCATGCAGCAAAACATCGGCGTCACTATGTCCTAAAGCGCCCTTGGTGTGGGAATTAAATACCACCAATCCATAAATCACGTCCTTCCACCATTTGATGGAAATCGATGCCACTACCTATTCTAAAACTCATACTACTGTTTTATTACTTATGTGTTGATCAATTAGCCGATCCGGGAACCACTTGAATGTTCCAGGTCCCGGTTCCACCTATTTCACCATGTTCTTCCCTGTTTATTCTCCGCGAATATAGCTAACTCCCTTCATTTGTTTATTTTTGCGACTATGAATACAGCGGCACTTTACGAAGTTTACCTACAATACCCCAGCATACAAACAGATACCAGGAAACTAAAGACGGGTGATATTTTTTTGCGTTAAAAGGGCCTAATTTTAATGGCAACCAATTTGCCCAACAGGCACTCGATGCCGGCGCCGCTTATGCAGTAATAGATGAGCAAGCCTTTGAAATTCCGGGTAAGACCATCCTGGTGGATGATGTGTTAACAGCACTTCAGCAATTGGCCAATCATCACCGCCGGCAATTCAAAGTTCCCTTTTTGCAATTACCGGCAGTAATGGCAAAACTACAACCAAAGAGCTGATACATGTAGTGCTCAGCGCAAGATACAAAGTGTATACAACTGAGGGCAACCTGAACAACCACATAGGCATTCCGCTTACCCTGCTTAAAATAAAGAACGACGCGGAAATGGCTGTAGTGGAAATGGGCGCCAATCATTTACACGAAATTGAAGGTTACTGCCGGGTGGCAGAACCCACCCACGGCCTGATCACCAATTGCGGGAAAGCGCACCTGGAGGGGTTTGGCAGCCTCGAAGGTGTTAGAAAAGGTAAGGGCGAGCTGTTTGATTATCTCCGCACACGGGAGGACGCTACAGCCTTTATAATGAAAGATTACGACTACCTCCGGGATATGAGCAGGGGCATTGCCAGGGTTATTACTTATGGCACCCGCGATGCGCAAATCACCGGCGAGGCTGAAACAAAGGGCGAATTACTGACGGTTAATACGGTAATGGATGGAACGGAATTTCGATAGCAACACAGCTTGTGGGCGATTATAATTTACCCAACGTGCTGGCAGCGGTTGCCCTAGGCTATGAGTTTGGCATTTCAGCGAATGAAATAAAAGCTGCAATAGAAAACTACATACCGTCTAACAGCCGGTCGCAGCTGGTTGAGGCCGGAAGTAACAAAATTATACTGGACGCCTATAATGCCAATCCCAGCAGTATGAAACTGGCTGTAGAAAACATGGTCCATATTCAAGCCGATAAAAAGATATTAATGATTGGCGCTATGGCCGAAATGGGCGCCGAAACCGCAACTGAGCACGAAACGCTGATCAACCAGATCAGAAAAAACAGCTGGCAGCAGGTAGTGCTGGTTGGCAAACCATTCCTTCCTTATAAAGAAGACTATATTTATTTCGACAATTCATACCAGGCTGCAGAATGGGCCCAACAGCAAAATTTCGAAAATGCCTACATTCTTATAAAAGGGAGCAGGAGCTCCCAGATGGAAAAAATATTTACCGCCATTACCCAATAAGTTTACTATGGAAAGTAACGAAAAAGTAAGGAGAAGCTATTTAGGTGCCGTACTGGGCTGCTACTGCCCCCGCTGCCGCGAGGGAAAACTATTTGAAAAGCCGCTGACATTAAAATTAAGCGGTTTTATGAAAATGAATAAAAGCTGCCCGGTTTGCGCACAACCTACCGAAATTGAAGTAGGCTTTTTTATGGAACCAGCTATGTTAGCTATATGCTGGCCGTAGCGCTTAGTGTGGCCAGCGCTGTTGCCTGGTGGGTGATCATAGGCTTTTCATTACAGGATAACCGCTTTGTTTACTGGATCATATTTAATGCACTCCTCCTGGTTGTTCTACAACCCTGGCTAATGCGTTTTTCACGGAGCCTCTGGCTTTCCTGGTTTGTGAAGTATGATCCCAATTGGCGAACGCGTGGCCCCATGGATGTTTCTGAAAGGATTAATGAAGACCAGGGTAATAACTGGTAACTGTTGCTTAAAAAATATAAAAATGCGAATACTATAGCAATCCCTTTTAGTATTCGCATTCTGATTTATATCACTTTTTGTATGCGTTCCAATAAGGCCTTTGTTTTAAGGATGCCTTCGCTCTCCGATAAAGCACTTCCTTCATACTCTATCCCTACATAACCTTTAAAGCCCGAGTCTTTTACGATTTTAAGCATCTTATCGTAGTCGGTTTCTATACAATTGCCTTTATCATCAAAGTTATAACTCTTGGCGCTAACGCCTTTGGCGAAAGGCAGTAGCTCTTTCGTGCCCTTATACCTGTCATATTCTTCGGCGCATTTATTTCCATCCCGCTTTATGCAAAATTACCGAAATCGGGCAACGTACCCACATTAGACTTATTTACTTTTTCATAACCCCACTTAACCAGCTTCCATCAGAAGAATATCCGCCATGATTTTCCACGATTACATTGATTTTCTCTTTAGCAGCGTAGTCGCCCAGCTTAGCTAATCCTTCTGCGGCAGCATCCGACACTTCTGCAGCCGTACCCTTCCGGCGGCGTTAACTCTTATTGTAGCGCAACCTAAATACTTTGCGGCATTTACCCATTTATAATGATTCTCTACCGCTTTTACCCTTGCATTAGCATCAGTATTTCCCAAATCTCCTCACCGTCGCACATAATCAGGTGATTTTTCACACCGTTATCTTTACACCGCTTCAGCAATTCATTCAGGTACTCTGTATTTTCTGCCTTGTCTTTAAAAAAGACATTTACGTATTCAACCACACTTATTCCAAATTCTTTTTGGTGATAGCGGGAAAATCAAGATTGTCTATTTCCTTCGCAAAGAGCTTTTTGTGTAAGGACCATTGAGCGAGGGATATTTCGAAAAAGACTTTTTGCGGAGATGAGCTCCCTACCCCATGCAGGCATTACAGCGCAACCTGCAATTACTGCCGAAGCATTTCTGAGAAAAACTTTTCTATTCATATGGATATTTTATACTTAAAAAAATATATGCGGTTTTTAGAATGAACATACCCTGAGCCATCCTTCCCTTATTTATTTTAGCCCACGCAAAGCATACAGAGATCCCGAAAGATAAACTATTAATTGGTTTATTTGATAATAAGTATCCACCCCTTATTCTTTTCAACCGGTATTAAATCATCCGGCCTGAAAGTTTTAGCTTCCTGAAAATTGCTGATTGCAGGCGCTGTAATGGTGGCTTTTGCCGGATCGATTCCCAGCTTTTCCCAGTCTATTACCAGCTTAATCTTCTCATCGTTTTCGGCCCAGCTTGCCAGAGATACCAGTGCCGTATTATTTTTTTATACACAGTGGCCAATACCTGCTGATGATTGCTTTTTACCGGGCAGGTGGCCACCCAATAGCCGATCATTTCAGTTCCTTCCATCCCGAAGCTGTCCCATACTTTCCAAATAGGTCGCGGATCGGCATTGTCGCTCCAGGGTATACGGTTTGTCATACCATAAACCATGCCTCTCCAGGCATTACCGCCATCCTGCAACATCTCTCCCATTAACCCAAAAGGAATTCCACTCACCTCGGTGAGGAAAAAGCCCGGATCGTTTTTTTCGTAATCAAAATATTCTCCAAACCAAAGCCTGTTGAGATAGGGGAAATGCTCCATATACAAATTGGCGCTATTATTAAACCCGTCACTCTTATTAAACTGATTGGCTGAATGCAGATCAATAATACCCGGTGCTCCCTGCTGCGTTAAGATTCTTTTGATACGCTTCATAGTAATACGATCGAACGCCACGTCATCCAGGTAAATGCCATCTATCCCAACATTTTTTACCAGCCAATTCATTCCTTCCACGTAATAATTATGCCAGCGGCTCATACCACTATTAACAATAGCGGCATCCTTTATTTCGGGTACAAACCAGGCCGCTATGTAGTCCTTGCCCACCTGCTCCTGCAGCCAGCTAAACCCGCCACCGGGACCCGGAGAATAAATTTCATGCCCCAGGCTGCGCAACGCAAAGGTTTCATACGCTTTATTAGACAGCTCCCGCACCGTATTATAAATTTTCACTTTTAGCCCAAGAGCATGAGCGCTGTCAATATAAGCCTTCATTTTTTTCCATTCTATAAAAGGATAATTGATATAAGGATTGATAGCATTGGCATGATGAATATTCACTACAGATGCACCTTTGCTCTTGATGCTTTGCAGATCCTCATATTTGTGATAGAAACGCGTTTTCCATTGAAAATCGGTATTGATGGTATGAAAAGGAGTGATCAGCAAATTAAAATTATAGTAAAGCGTATCGCCGGCCTTCATAGTACGGGCACCGTTATAGGCATTTACCAACACCGAACTGCCCTTTCTAAAAATATCAATTCCTCCATTGGCGCCGTTGCCCCATGATTGGGGTAATAAAAGCGGCTTTTGTAAATAGAAGTTGGTATTTAAAGGACGTACATAATGCTCGTCCCTCAATGAAAACTGCAGGCCTGCATTTACATTTCCAATCCAGCCACCGTCCTGATTCTTGTGGGCTACATCCCATTTCCACAAAACCGAATCAGGCCGATGCCCTCCTTTCATGCCCAGCCCCATAAAATAATCGGCCATAGCTGGGTTAACAGGGATGTGAAAAGTAATATCGTTAAATGATATATCTTCCAATGCCACCAACTGTACCGTATAGGCCAGAAACCCATCAAATTCGAGCGAACCGTTTACCTGCATGCGTAGCTTTTGTGAAGTGTTTACGGCTTCCCACCTGACAGTTCCCGCATCTTTCTGTAAAAACCGTATACCATCATTTTTCCATTGCACCGCTTTACCGCTTTTGCTTTCTATATGATGAAAATGTATCGGTTCGGCAAGAATATTATTGGGCGTTGTTCCGATAGAAGTCATTTCCGGCTTAAAAAAGTTTGTATCTGTGCCGGGAATCCATCTCTATTCACCTGAACTTTTCTTCCTAAAAAGATATAACGGTATCAATCACCTGAAGCGGTGTATACGGCGCTATTACCGTATTCTCCTGGGCCAGGGTTGAATTTAACCATTTAAGCCGGGTTTGCTTTTCAGGATCAGCAGCTGCATCTTTTACCGTTTTGTTACTAACCACGAGGGTTAATTCAATAGCCTGGCTCCCGCTCTGATTGGTTCGTACCGTTGCCGTTCCGGTATAAACACCCGGTGTAGCCTGCAATGGCACGTCAATGGCGCACCACATGGATTGTATTGAGCCTTGAGGCACGTTAACCTGCTTCACCAATACACCACCTTTATAATCGATGCCATTGGTATTAATGCAAGAAATATAGCGCGCAGGAATAACCTGTTTGTTTTTTGACTTCAGGTCGGAGAATTCAATATGCACATTCTCCAAATCGCTCAATGCGTAAAGCCCTAATTGAAGCGTGAAGTACTCACCCCTTGCCGCTGTATCTTTGAAGTAAGAACGAAGCCCTCTCTGGGCCCAGCGATAAGGCAGATAGTTTCTCATTCGAACAGGGTGTGCCCTATCCTCCGAAAAACAATAAATTTTTGTTGGCAGATGCGCTGATTAATTGCTCTGTTTCCTTATTGGTGGCGATCATACCCATAGGGTAAAAGCTATTGAAAGCATTGATAGATTGATAAGTTGTGGCTACCGCTTCTGCAAATGCTTTTTTAACAGGGTTTGCCTGAGCCAGTCGGCAGTTGCCGTCTCAGCGTGTTTTAAATACACACCTTTCGGATAATTGGAACGTCCCTCATTTTTGTAAGGCATATAATACACATAGTAGTTGCCGGCGCCTGCTGCCGGTTCAAATAAGATATCGGCACGTTCATTATCTGCAGCAACCACTTTTACATTATTAACAGGCTGGGTAGCATTTTCAGCTGCTATAATAATGCGCTTCTGCGCCACATCGTCATCATGCCTTCGCCAGGAATATTAACATGCGCTACCAGCCGGTTTTTCACAAACTGGCCTTGTGCTACATTAACAATGAAACGATGATTACCTAAAGTATCAGCATTCCAGCTATCGTTGCCATCTGTATACTTCAGGTTTTGGGCAATAGCGGCATTGCCGATAAATGAAAGGATCAGAAACAAATAACGCATCTTCTTAATTTTGACAGAAAGGTAAATGTTTAGCGAAATCTGTTAATCATTTTATAAAGAAAAAATTGCGCATACGATTGTTCAGAAAGTCAAAAAGATTCGCTATTTTAGTTTAGCAAACATTATTTTTATCAAACCTCAAAATCGTTTTATGGAAACAACAAATATTGAACTAAATCAGGATGAATTATCAGTAACCAGATTAGATGAAAATACAGGCACTCAAGGTGCTTATGATGGAGATGGAGACGGCGATGGAGATGGCGGGGCCGATGGAGGTGATGGTGCAGATGGCGATGGCGGCGCTGACGGGGATGGTGGCGCTGATGGAGACGGAGGTGCAGATGGCGATGGTGGTGCTGACGGGGATGGCGGTGCTGACGGAACAACTGGAGCCTAATTTTCCAGCTTTTTAACGCGAACATTTTTAAGCCGCAGTGAATGTATATTTTCTGCGGCTTTTTTGCACTTTGCAGGCCCGGCTGTATCATTCCGGCGGGTATATCTCTAATTAAATATATGAATCATTTTTTCGACAAAATTGTAGCCCCTTATAGCGTAGATGATTTTTTCAACACCTATCATGAAAAAGACATCCTGCATATCAAAAGAAATGACGAACAGTATTACCAGGATATTCTAACGCCCCGGGAAATTTCGGATTACCTGGAACGGCAGGATATATTCTATCCATCTGTACGTATAGTAAAAAACGGAAAAGAAATTCCCAACGGTGAATACACGTTAAAGAGCACGCCAATCGGACACCATCGTAAAGATGGCATTATCAATACAGATAAAGCCTTTTCGCTTTTTAACAACGGCGCCACGTTTGTGATACAGGCAGGGCAACGTTACTTTAATAACCTGTCGCACTGCAGCCTTGAACTTTCCCAGAAATTCAATTCACCGGTACAGGCTAATTTATACATTACCCCTAATAAGTCGCAAGGCTTTAACCCACATTGGGACACCCATGATGTTTTTGTTTTGCAGATATCGGGCACTAAAACCTGGCATTTGTATGGATTTGAAAAAGAGCTTCCTACCAAAAACCAGTCTTTCGTAAGCAAGGATTATAAAAAGAGCCTATACAGACCATACAATTAAGCCCGGGAGATTTTCTATATGTACCGAGGGGTTATGTACATGATGCAATGGCCGACGATGGCATTTCTTCTCACATTACCATTGGTATACTATCTTTTACCTGGGCGCGGTATTTCAACGAAATATTTCCGCAGCTGGAAGAATTTAAAGAGTTCAGGGAAGCTGTTCCTTTCTGGAAAGGCGATCTATCGGGTTTAATACAGGAAAAAACAGAAAGCCTGCGTCAAAAACTGTCAGAACTGAATTTCAGCAAAGGCATTGAGCGGCTTAACAAAAGCTATTATGCCGCGCAACCTCAGCCTGTTCATAATTATTTTGAAAGTATCAGGAACATTAGCAGGGTGTCGGCCGATACTGCCCTGGCTTTAAACGAAGGAGTGATTTTCCAGTTTGTGAAAAAGAATCGGGCTATGAGCTACATTTGCTGGGTAAGGCTATCCAGTTTCCTGAAGTACTGAAGCCGGCAGTTGATCATATTTTCAGCCAGAAAAAATTTACTTTGAAACTTTTGCCAGGGGATACGGAAGCTGTGAAAGAACTGATCACTCAACTAATCAGGGAAGGTGTTGTTTATATTGATGAACCGTAAAGTATTATTATTTGGACAACGATATTAAAAAAGAGGTATTTTTCTGCAGTGCCGCGTCGAGGTATTTTAAAGAACAGTTAGCCGGCACTGCAGCCAATGCCGGTGCATTTATCTTAATTGAACATGCTAACCCCTTTCCCGAAAAAAATAATCGAAGCACATTTCAATAAAGATTGGTTAAGAGAGATTCAGCAACTAGCCAAAAGTTTGCGCGGCAAGAGTATTACTCATCCGTAATAAAAAAACTAATTTTAAAGATTGTAAAATATCCTTTGTAGACAGCAAAGCCGGCCGGTATTTTACTATTCAAACCACCGTTGATCAAGTCAGTTCTATCAGGCTATCCGATTACATCAGTTCGGCTGCTACCCAATGGCAAACCGATCCTTTTTCGTAATCTGCACTAACGGAAAAAAGATAAGTGCTGTGCAAAGTTCGGCTTCCCGGTATTTAAATTTTTGAATCTTTCAACGCCGATGTAAATGTGTGGGAATGTACCCATGTGGGTGGCGATCGCTTTGCAGCCAACGTAATTGCTATGCCTTTTGGTATTTATTATGGGCATGTAGCCGTGGAAGATGTGGGCCATATTATGGTAAGAACCCTTTTGCGTAAAATTTACAAGAATAAGTTCAGGGAGTATCGCGGCGGTCTTTTTACGAGCAGGCCATAGAGTGTCATTTGCGTGAGTACCTGCAGAATTATGATATAGACTTTGAAATCCATACCCATTTATTAAAACACGAGGGAGATCATTACGAGGTAGATGTAACTACCAGCAACAATGGTCATTATATTATGGATCTGGAAAGAGTAAAGATTGACTATCCCCACCTGTTAACCTGCAAAGCAAAAAGGCAGGAAAATATTTCCAAATTTAAATTAGCCAGGCTTGAAGCCGTGTCGGCAGTTTCTAATCCAATTCCAGCTCGATAGCCCTGATCACTTCTTCAAAATAATTAACATCATTCAGGCGACAGGCATGGCCCATACCCCCGGCTGAATACATTTACTTCCATTACCTTATCGCCAACTATATCCAGCCCCACCAGAAACATTCCGTCCTTTACGAGCTTGTGGCTTACAGCATCAACAATATCAAATATCTTCCTGGTTATTTTTGCCTGTGACACAGAGCCTCCCTGGTGAATATTGCTGCGGATATCTCCACCAGCCTGCGTACGGTGTATGGCAGCCACTTTCCCATCAATTTCTATGGGTTTTCCGTTCAACAGGAACAGCCTTATATCACCCTTGCTGGCTTTGGGTAAATACTCCTGCGCAACAATATAACCGTCCCTGCCAATAGCATCAACGATCTGGTTCAGATTCTTATTTTGCTCGTTTACCAGGAACACGTTCTTACCTCCGGAGCCTTGGAGTGGCTTTAAAACAATATTCTTTTTATGAGCGGCATAAAAGTTTTTAATTTCTCCGATACTCCTGGTAATTATCGTTTCGGGCCTGATAACCTGGGGGAAATATTGAAAATACATTTTGTTGGTTGCTTTTGCCAACGTATCCGGATTGTTTAACACCAATACACCGTTTTTTGGCTAACTGGCCAAATACGATTCCTGCGTATTGTGCCCAGGGCCGGTCGTCCAGGTCAGCAGACGGATCGTTCCGCAACATCAACACGTCGAGATCCTTCGACTCTATAAGTTTCTTCCCTCTTTAAACACGGTTTCCATAAATATTTTAGGACTCCTGAACTTTTTTGCGGGTGCCTTTTTTGCATGAGCTCCCATTTGCTCCGAAGCGGTATAGCTAAAGTCCTGTACTGCGATGTAATACACGTCGTGTCCCATCTGCAGGGCCTGCAGGGCCAGCCTGGTAGTGGTGAAATAGGGTTCTTCACGGTCGTAGTCGTTAATAACAAAACCTATGCGCATATATAGTTTTTTATTGTTGAATCATTTTAAAAATGTTGCCTTCCTTCTTGATCTCTTCAAGTTTTGCAAGAAAATCTCCTGTAGAAAGCGGGGCGTTACAGGCGCTTCTAAAAGAATATTACGATGTATCAGCTCCTGCACTACAGGCAGATAATCTTCCCTGATCTTGCCAACTAACAAATGCTTCAGGTCTTTCCCCTTCTTAATATAATCGATAATGTTCAGGAAGCCTTTTAAATACACGGCGTCCTTGGTAAGCCCGCCGCCCCTATACACCCGCATACAAATATTAAAGGCAGAATGGGGAGCGAATCCATACTTATCAGAGAGCAGGTTAAAAGTATCTACAAACGATTTACCGCTGATCATTTCCTGTACAGCTACTACACGGGCCGCTAAGGTACGCATGCGGCTGGCGGTAAGGCCGCCGGTCATATACTCCGCCAAAACAGCAAGTCCCTCCTGTAGCTCTTCATAACCCGGCACACCTATCGAAAATAATTCAAGCGGCTGGGCTTTTCCATTGTAATAAGTAACTACATGTGTGCCAATTTCGTGTTGTAGAAGGGCCTGCGCTCTTTTTTTTTGAAATGCCAAATCCAGAGTTAATATTTAATACCCCTTTTGAAACCAGTATTCCTTCTACATCTTCTGCAATACGAACATTAGATGAGATGCTGCTATCCTGCGCCCGCAACCATTTCAGTTCTTTTTGGGCGAGCAAGGCAAACTCTGCTGCGGTTAATCTTTTCGCTTCGCCGGCAGCTTCATTTCCGGCATCTACCGCTACCAGCAATGCTTTTGCAACATCCAGCAGTTGTTCGCTAACCGGCCGAACAACTGCAAACTACTCAACAGGAAATCATGCTTCTCTCGTTCCTGCATCATATTCAGCATGCGGTCAATCTCCTTTCTTTTATCCCTGAACAAAAAGGCAATGGTAGGATCCGTTATGTCTTCAATTGGCAGGTTATATATTTTTCTTTTGATCAACTCAGGATCTACCGGCATCGGCCGGTAATGAAACGTTGGGTTTTTAGCGTAATTGGCTTTCTTAAAATCTTCCCAGGCTGCATCAGCATTAACAGGTGTTACCAGCATCAGAAAATCGAATAGCTTGGTATAAGCTGCCAGCTCCCGGTCTATCTCTCTCGCTTTGTCATCTATAATAGTAGTGCCCAGCATCTGGAAATGCGAGGCTATAAAAGATGTTTGCAACCGTATAAACTCAAAAAGCTTTTACGCAACGCTTTACTGTAGCTGGCTCTCAGCTCTCTTAAAAACAAGGGTAAGGCTTACCGGTAACTTCGTTTACATATACCGGCGCTATCTCCAATCCTATAAAGGTGATCCCCTGCTTTTCGACGTATTCCTTTTTAAGCAAAGGCTGCATACCGGCCGGGGCAGCGGGCTGCTGTTGCTTCTTTATTATTGAGGTTTTACCCCATGACGGTATGGGTATTTTATTTAGCTCTGCATCCAGCTTTCGCGCTGTATCAATTGCCCTTTTCTGGCTGATGTAGATGGTAAAGGGCGATTGGTATACTTTCGGAGAGAGCCATGTTTCTACAATTAAAAAGCCGTTAAACCTTTCGGCGAATAAATTACTCACAGTTTGAATAATTTTCTGCATAAGTCCATCGGCATCATTTTCTGCGATCAGGTAGGCCGATTCTGTACGGCCTAAACGATTAGGAAAATAATCCTTGCCTTCTCCTAACCGGTATACCAGCAGAAACGGAACCGGCTTTTCAATTTTAAGGAGGCCGTTTCCCGGCAGCGTAATATGAATAGGCTCCGATTTTTTAAGCTTATCCTGCAGGTTTAATATTTTCTGATTAGTTTCCGTCATTAGCTATACGGGGTTGTTCTGTATTTCTTTTTGCAAAAAGCTTACCGATAGCATGAGCAATTCTTTTAATTGATTGACATGGGCAATATCAGCGATGCCCGTCCACTCGTTCATGAATGTTTTCTTAAATTCTATTGAAAGTATAGCTCCATAGTCTCCAAACTGCTCTGCCGCCCATTGTGCAAAAGCACCTCCTTTAAAAATAATATTCTGGCGGGCGTCCGTTTGCCGACCTGATATCACAGATCCAGAAAGGAAACTATTGTAGCTATCGCACAGGCCGAACCATTTCTCATTATTATAAAAGGTTCCCAGGTTAATTTCCGGTGTGTTTCTTTATCAGCCTCTTTAAAAGGACTTTCCCGGCGATGATTATAGGAATGTACATCGAGTATACAAAAGCGGCCGTGCTCCTTTATGGCCTCTTCAATTAAAAGCCGGACATTGGTATAGAATGCGTCATAACGTGTATGCAATGCTTTAATTGCCGCATGTGGCAGTTCATTCCAGACATTCAGGCCCCAGGCATCTTCCGGCTTCGCATAAACCGACTTATCTTTTACCCGGTTCAGGTCGAGCTGGAAACGCGAAGTATGAACCGTAACAGTAGTTACAGGAAGACCGGCTATCATGTACCCTGTGTAAGGATCTTCTTCCCTTGCCCTGCCCTGTTCATCTAACAAAAGATATTCCCGCAGGGACTCATCTATCCAATGGCCATCGTGCAAGGCAAAAGCCAGTATAGGAGTACCCCTGTTTACAATAGTAAAATCGTTCATAACTTACTTAAAGACAAAAAGTAAGCCATAATAAAACACTCTATCAATCACTATTACGTATGACCCGGCGCCTGCTTACAGATTGTTAAAAAGAACCGGTATATTAACAGTTGATATCCACTTCAAGATGCAAACATGCCAGAGCTGTATTATTGCTATCCGCGGTTAGTTAAAGCCCTCTCCATAGCAGAGGCAAATACCGGGGAAGATCATAGTTTCCGTTTTAAGGGTGCCGTGCCAGGTTATGCTTACCGGATCGGGAAGAAGCCTGCCAAATAACAATTTAAAGATATTGCTTACGGACCAGTGTTCACCTCTGATATTACTTACTTCCTGCACCGTCAAACAGTATTGGGGTCAAAGTATAGTCTGTTCTCTACCTCATCAACCAGCTATCGCAATATCACCAGGAATATTAAGGTCAGTTTTATGATGTTCTTTATAAAGCAGCCAGCTCACCCCGGAAGGAGAAAACCGGTAAAATCTCTCGTGGTTTGAGACCCCAGCGGTTTGCGTTACAACTTTCAATATAATGCAAACTGGTTTTTCTGAAACCACTGGCAGGCTTGTTGTAAACCGCATTCCCGGCATTTAGGATTTCTGGCGATACAGGTGTACCGCCCGTGCAGGATCAGCCAATGGTGGGCTTTATGAATCAATGAAGGATCAATATTCTTGACCAGCTCTTTTTCTACAGCCAGGGGTGTGGAGGCTTTTTGCGATACCAGGCCTATTCTCTTGCTTACACGGAATACGTGCGTATCAACCGCCATATTGGGCTGCTTTTCTACCACCGAAGTGATTACATTAGCCGTTTTACGCCCTACCCCGGTAGGGTTACGAGCTCGTTAACCGTCATGGGTATTTCACCATTAAAATCACTTTCCACTTTTTGCGCCATCCCTACCAGGTGTTTACTCTTATTATTGGGGTAGGAAATACTCTTTATAAGGGGAAATACTTCCTCGGCTGTAGCCTTACTCAAACTTTTGACATCAGGATACTTTTCGAAAATAAACGGCGTGGTCAGGTTAACCCTTTTATCAGTGCATTGCGCGGATAAAATAACGGCCACCAGCAACTGGTAAGGATTGTCGTACACTAATTCCGTTTCAGGCTCGGGCATATGAACCGAAAAATAATCCACTACAAACTCGTATCGTTCTTTTTTGTCATCCATTAATACTTTATTAGGAATAATAAAGATAGTATTTAGTGCAACTTAATACCATCTTGCAACATCATCATAGCAAATATTCTCACACTATGAAAAAGTTGATAGTTGCCGTATTACTAACACTTACTGTTTTTTCGCTTATATCATGTTCAATATCAAAAAAGCATTTGACACAACTAAAGTGAAAGCAGGTATGAGCAAAAAGAAGTAATAGAACATTTAGGGAAGCCTTACCAAACCGAGTTCTTTACCAATAACTACAATGAGGTTATTGAACGCTTCCAGTATATAAAATTCATTTTAGGGAACCCTTACGAAGTGCATTACCTCGAATTCAAGGACGACAAGCTTATTTCGTTGACATCTCCCCCCCTTACCTGCTCAAAGAGATCACGCTAACGAGCCGCAGCCTTAAACAGCCAGGAGTCTTCCTGTGCTTTTACGGTTACCGTTGCTCCGGCGAAAGCTGCCGCCGTTATATCGGGTTGGACTAATGCCACTTTAATTTTCTTCGACTGCAGGGTAACTTTTCCCTGCATCAATAAAAATATTTCAGCGGTAGCAATATCTATTGTAATAGATTCGCCTTTCTTCAGCTGGTAAGAGTTCAGGGTAAAATCTTTAACAGGCGCTTTGTACGATTGAACCAATTTTCCTTTTGCCGGTTTCAGTATTTTAGGATGTGTTGCTTCACAACGGGTGTGCTTTAACAACTCCACAGTATCGATATGCTTTGTTGTAAGCCCGCCGCGCAGCACATTATCGCTGCTGGCCATAATTTCCACGTTCTGCCCTTCAAGGTAAGCATGCGGCACACCGGCATCCTGGAATATGGCTTCCCCGTTGTTAAATGAACTAGATTGAAAAAATACACCGAAAAATATACCCCGGTCAATAACTCCCGGCCTGCCAAATGTTAAGGCAGCCCTGGCAGCCCAGAAATTCTCATCGGATTTTTCAAGCTGGTTATTCTGGTACAAAGGTATAATGCGCGCCAGCAGCGGCTGTAATAAAGTATTTACTTCTTCCTGCGGCATTTCCATCGCCGATTTATACAAGCCGGCATAACCTTTTTTCTTAAAAATCGCTTTAAACTTTTTAAGCTCCTTTACTTGATCCAGTATTGCCAAAAGCGCTTCTTCAGGCTTAAATCCGTGTAAAAGGTAAAACTCGCTCATGGCTACCATTAGCTCCGGCTTATGATTCGCATCTTTGTAATTCCTGTCGGGCGCCGACAGCGGCACCCCGGCCTGGTTTTCTTTTTCAAAATCGATAGCAGCCTCCTTTTTTGACGGATGTACCTGTATAGACAGCATATCTTTTACATCCAGTACTTTTAAAAGGTAAGGGAGATTTCCAAACCTTTTTAGTACTGCCGCTCCTAAAGCCCCTGAAGGATCTTTTTCAATATAATCTCTCAATAATACCTGCGTTTCATCGGTAAGGGTTAATTTACAATCTGCCTGTGGATGCACACCCAGCCAATATTCGGCAAATGGCTCCAGGTTAGGATTTTCAATCTGCAATAATGATGGAATATAAGAAGTTCCACCCCAATCATAATGTTTAATACTTCCGGTTAAAGACGCTAATTGTTGCATAGAAATATTGTAGTAAATTCAGGTAAAGATAAGCATGGCTATTCATAACGACATCGGCAAAAATGGAGAATCCTCGCTGCTGCTTTTCTTGAAGGCAAAGGTTACACTATTGTTTGCAAAAACTGGCGCCACTCCTATTATGAAATTGATATCATTGCCAGTAAAGGGAAAAAGCTGCATTTTATTGAAGTAAAAACCCGCAGCTCTGCACTTTACGGTCATCCCGAAGAAAGCGTAACCAAAAAGAAATTCGGGTTTCTGAAAAATGCTGCAGATGAATACCTCTATTTAAATCCCGGCCACCGATGGATCCAGTATGACATATTATCGATTACTTTTCAAAAGAATGGCCCGCCCGAGTATTTCCTGCTGGAAGATGTGTTTCTTTAAACCCCGGCCGGGTGCCGAGAAAACACCCTATTGTGTTGTGTTTGAATGAAATTTTATGTAGGTTTGTTTCCTTTGAAACCCACTCAATAATAAACGCAAAAACATGAAATTTTTAAGCATTGCCTGCATTGCCGCCACCATGGCCCTGATCAGCTGTAAAGATGGTGGAAAAGAAGCTTCTTCGCAACCTTTTTGTACCGACACTACCTGCCTTACCGAGCCTATGAAATTTGAATCGGAAGCGCCTGGCAAACCTTTTGTTCGTATTAGCTTCAAAGATTGCCAGATAGACTCCATTCATTGGGAAAAAGGAGGCATGGGCGTGATCAAGGACATTATTTTCAGCGAATTCATACCCAACGCTGTTAAGCCTTCGAAGCAATTCCTGACCTGCAATATCGTTGACGGTAAATTTGCCTGGGTTAAGTTTAACGATTGCGCAACCGGCCGTGGTTACCTGTTAAAACTTCCATTTGAAAAAACCGGCGCTACCGCCAAATTCACCAGCGCCATTAACAATTTCGACCCTAAATTTAAAGTAGAAGAAGGGCTCGCGGCATACTACGACAACACCTTTATTTATGTTGAAGATATGGCTACCGGCCAGATAGCAAAACAATTACTGACAGACCAGGGGTTACAGATATCGACTATGACAATGTGCATCGCCTGATTGACTCGGTAAATATTACCAAAAGCAATATTTACGCTAAACTCAACGTTGACAAAAAGAAGTGGTACACAATAACCCGCTTTCTTTTAAATAATAATGTGGGAGTCTTATAAACGAGGATTTAAAGTTTATCTGCAATTAGAAAAATCGCTCTCTGATAATTCTACGGAAGCGTATTTGCGCGACCTGGATAAGCTTACGCAATTTCTCGAAATAGAAAATATACAAAAAGTCCTGCAGCCATCACGCTGCAGGACTTACAGTTTTTTATACAGTGGATCGGCGGTTTGGAAATGACTGCCACTTCACAGGCCCGCATCATTTCCGGCATCCGGGCCTTTTATAAATATTGTATTTTAGAAGATATCGTAGCAGAAGACCCTACCCTTTTGCTGGAAGCGCCCAAAACGAAGCGAACCTTGCCGGATGTACTCAGTTTCTCCGAAATAGACAACATTATTGCACAGGTTGATTTGAGCAAACCGGAGGGTGGACGCAATAAAGCCATACTCGAAACCCTTTACAGCTGTGGCTTGCGCGTTAGTGAAGTGGTTAACCTACGCATCTCACAGCTATACCTGGATGTAGGCTATATTCGTGTAACCGGCAAAGGCGACAAGGAGCGGCTGGTTCCTATTGGCGACTCGGCTATTAAGTATATCAATATTTACCGGCAAAATATCCGCAATCATATTGCAGTAAAAACCGGCAATGAAGATATCCTGTTCCTGAACAAACGGGGCAAAAACTCACCCGTGTTATGATCTTCCTGATCATTAAAGACCTTGCTCAAAAAGCAGGGATCAGCAAAACGGTATCCCCGCATACATTCCGTCATTCGTTTGCAACGCATTTAATAGAAGGCGGAGCCAACCTGCGTGCTGTACAGGAAATGCTGGGACACGAAAGCATCACTACTACCGAGATCTACACACACCTGGATAAAGAATTTTTACGCCAAACGCTGGAGCAGTTCCATCCTTCTTTTCGCTAACTTATTTTTTCCAAACCTTTAACCTTTACCCGCCTTGCATGTTGTAGTGTAGCATGTAGCTCACTGATATTCGCTACTTTTATCGGGTCAAAATAAAAAACAAACAACCACACATGAAAAAGATTGTATTATCTGCCGCATTATTATGCGCATTATCCTACGCAAACGCCCAGATAAAAATGCCGGCGCCCAGCCCTGCCCAAACTATCAAACAGGAATTCGGCTTGTCTAATGTAGAGCTTTCGTATAGCCGCCCGGTAAAAAAGGCAGGAAGATATTTGGAGACCTGGTGCCTTATAATGCTGTTTGGAGAACCGGTGCAAACGGAGCTACAACCCTACATTCGGCGACAATGTTATTATCGGCGGCAAAGAAATTCCTGCCGGCAAATATGGACTTCTCAGCATACCGGGGCAACCAGCTGGACACTCATCATTACCAAACAAACCGATGTAACCAGTCCTGCCGCTTACAAACAGGAAGAGGATGTGGTGAGAGTAACCGCGAAAGTAAAGCCTTTAGCTACCAGTGTAGAGAATTTCAGCATTCAGTTTGACAACGTTCAGCCGGAAAGCTGCGACCTGATCATCAGCTGGGACAAGTCGATGGTGAGTCTTCCCATTAAAACCAATGTAGATGGCAGGATCATGGCGTCTATAGCAGAATCGATGAAATCGGATAAACCTGCCTATTTCCAATCGGCCTTTTATTATCTCGAAAGCGGGAAAGACCTGAAGCAGGCAGAAGAGTGGTTCGCAAAGGCGGTGGAGGCACAGCCTAATGCTTTCTGGATCAGGTATCAACAGGCCCGCACGTTAGCTAAGCTGGGCAAAACAGCACAGGCAAAAGAAGCGGCACTAAAGTCGAAAGAACTGGCCACTGCAGCCCAAAACCAGGATTATGTAACTTTAAATAACAAACTGATCAATTCATTAAAATAGATGTCCATGAAAAAGCATCTTTTGTTGTGCCTGTTGACATGCTTTGTGCTCTCTGCTATTGTGCAGGCGCAGAAAGCATACACCTTAAAGTTTAATCCGCCTGAGGGAAGCCGGTATGGAGTGGCATTGGCCAGTCAAACCAAAATGATCCAAAACGTAATGGATCAAAATATGGAAATGAATATGGACTATAACCTCCACAATACGTATCGCATCTCTACAGAAGGCAATAACAAAAAGCTGACCCTTGTTTACGACAAATTGGATATGAACATGCAGGTGATGGGGCAACAGGTAAAAATGAGCAGCGATGATACCGATACCTCTAATGAACTAAGTGCTGCTTTCAAAGCACTGAAAGGACAAAGCCTGTCTCTCCTGATTGATGAATACGGCAAGGTACTGAAGATTGAAGGCGCCCGGGAAATGCTGGAGAAAATAGAAGGAGCTGCGCAACAAAAGGAGGCCATGAAAGGTGTGGTAGGCGAAGATGCTTTAAAGAATATGATTGAGCAGTCTTTCGGCTTTTACCCCAAATCGCCCGTCAAAACCGGTGAATCCTGGACTACGGAAATGAGCTTAAAGCAGCCTTATACAATTGCAGGCTCGGCCACCTATACGTTGGTAAAAGTAGAAGGCAATAAAGCGTTTATAGATTTTACCGGTAAAATGGCTACAGACAGCAGCTCGTCGATGGTCACTAATGGCATAGAAGTAGGCTTTGCCATCGAAGGCGCATTTTCGGGGAGCACAGAGGTTGATATAGACACGGGGATGCCGCTAAAATCCTTCATACAACAGAAGATGAAAGGCAACATAGAAGCCGGGGGCAAAAAATACCTATGGCTGTTACCTCGGATATAACTATGACCACGGTAAAAAAACCATAGTTACTACTCACTACATTTCATAAAAAATGGGCTTCAGTTTACCGAAGCCCATTTTTGTTGCCGGGATGCCGCACCCGAAACAACTATTTATTTCTTTAACTGAAAAGTTTCTAAAAACTTAGTATTGAAGTTCCCGTTAATGAAATCTTCATTTTTCATTAATTGCAGGTGGAAAGGAATGGTAGTTTTAACACCCTCAATAACATATTCGCTTAATGCTCTGTACATGGTATCTATGGCTTCTCTCCTGGTACGCGCTACGGTGATAAGCTTGCCGATCATTGAATCATAGTAAGGGGATATAGTATAACCGGCATAAACGTGGCTATCCACCCTTACACCATGACCACCAGGCACATGCAGGTTAGTTATTTTTCCTGGTGAAGGGCGGAAATCGTTAAACGGATCCTCTGCATTGATACGGCATTCGATACTATGCATGTTAGGGAAATAGTCATTGCCGGATATCTTTTCACCCATGGCAATTTTGATCTGTTCTTTTATTAAATCAAAGTTGATCACTTCTTCCGTTACGCAATGTTCTACCTGTATACGGGTATTCATCTCCATAAAGTAGAAATTGCGATGTTTATCTACAAGAAACTCGATAGTGCCCACGCTTTCATAACCAATAGCAGCAGCGGCTTTCTTTGCAGCCTCTCCCATTGCCGCGCGTAACTCATCTGTCATAAAAGGAGAAGGAGACTCCTCTACCAGCTTCTGATGACGTCTTTGAATAGAGCAATCGCGCTCGCTCATATGACATACATTACCAAACTGGTCGCCGGCAACCTGTATTTCAATATGGCGGGGCTCTTCTACAAATTTCTCCATGTAGATCCCGTCATTTTTAAATGAGGCAGCGGCTTCCATTTTAGCAGTATCATAGGCTTTTTCCAGTTCGGGTTCTTCCCAAACTATTCGCATGCCTTTTCCGCCACCGCCGGCTGTTGCTTTTAAAATAACGGGGTAGCCGATTTCTTTTGCCAATCCCCTTGCATGCTCCACACTCTCCAATAAGCCTTCTCCCCGGGTACAACCGGTACCCCGGCCTTGATCATGGTTTCTTTTGCCGTGATCTTATCTCCCATTTTATTGATCATATCTGCGGTAGGACCAATAAACTTAATGTTGCTTTTGTTACAGATATCAGCAAACTTGGCATTTTCGGCCAGGAAGCCATATCCGGGGTGTACCGCATCGGCATTGGTAATTTCGATGGCGGCCATTATATTAGGAATATTCAAATAAGACTCGGAGCTGGCAGGCCGGCCGATGCATACCGCTTCATCTGCAAATTTTACATGCAAACTCTCGCTATCCGCGGTGGAGTAAACGGCAACCGTCTTTATTCCCATCTCGCGACAGGTTCTTATAATACGCAAGGCAATTTCACCCCTGTTGGCTATTAATATCTTTTTAAACATAATTTTTTAATGTGCTAATATGGTAATGTGCTAATACGATAATGACATCGCACACCTGTTTATATAAAAAAACTAAGAATATAACTAAACGGATTTTCCTTCTTGAAGTCGACAAAATTTTATTTAGAATTTTGCTGATCTTTTCTAATTTAATAAATAAGTCAGATGTTGAAGGATACTCCCGGGAATATTCACATAATGTGAGCCAGTACTGCGTTTCATCGGCTTCTTTGGCCGATATCTTTATTTTATGTATAAAGTCGGCTTTACTCTCACAATTTTGAGCCTCAAATGCATTGGCTCTAATAGAAGTGCCCGACCTGAATAGTTGCCTACTTATTGCAAACTTTTTGCTCTCGTCCAACCTGCTACAGTAATCAATAATTAACAAAGAAAAATCGAAACTCAACTTTAAGATCGGATTTTTCTCTATAAGGTCTTTTTTGCATAAACCAATTTTTATGATTAGCACATTAGCAAATCAGCTCATTATCGCATTATTATGCTGTTTCCACTTCAAACAGAGGCTGATCGAACTCAACCGGAGAGGCGTCGTCTACCAGTATTTTTACGATCCGTCCGCTTATTTCGCTTTCGATTTCATTAAACAGCTTCATTGCCTCAATTACACAAAGCACTTTTCCCGGAGTAATAATATCGCCCTCTTCTACAAAATTGGCTTTATCGGGCGATGGCCTGCGATAGAAAGTACCTATCATAGGGCTTTTGATAATAGTATTGTTGCTTGAAGATTCGGCTTTTGGCTTTTCAGCTGAAGCCGCTGCTGCCGGGGTTTGCGGCGCTGTTATTTGCGCGGGCGCTACCGGAACCGGTAAACCCTGAACCGGGAAAGGAGGGGCTGAAACCACTTGTGTAATAGCTTCTTCCTTTTGCTTAATGGTTAATTTGAAATCTTTCTGTTCTATATTTAGTTCTCCGATATTAGATTTATTGACCATTTTGATCAATTCCTGAATTTGCCTGAAGTCCATATTTTTCAAGTTTGACAGCTTTGGGGTTAATACAATTATTGTGTAACAGCGTTCGAAACGAACATCTAAGGTAAGTAAATCAACAAGATTAAACAGCAGATTTCTGCTAATTTTTGGCACAGTAAGGCCATAATTAAAAATGGCCCGCAATCTGTATCGATCAGAGCCATTTTAATATATGCTTATAATTATTCTTTTACGCGTTCTACGTATTCACCGGTTTTGGTATTTACCTAATCAGCTCGCCTTCGTTTACAAATAAAGGCACGCTAACAGTGGCACCGGTTTCAACCGTAGCTGGTTTTAAGGTACGGGTGGCGGTATCTCCCTTTAACCCAGGTTCCGTATAAGTTACCAGCATTACAATTTTATCCGGCAACTCAACACTAACGGGCTGTTCAGTTTCTGTATTAATGGCAATGGCTACTTCCTGCCCTTCTTTCAAGAACTGCGGCGCATCAATCAGGTTTTCGGCTACACTCATTTGCTCGAATGTGCTGTTGTCCATAAAATTATAGCCGGTTTCATCCTGGTAAAGATACTGGTACTCTCTTTTTCAACCCTTACCGGAAAAATGGTATCTCCCGAGTTCCATGTTTTCTCAATTGTTCTGCTGTTGTCTACGCCCTTAAGTTTTGCCCAAACCTTTGCTGCTGCACGAGCTGTTTTGTTTTCACCAAACTCAACTACCGAGTAAAGGCTGCCATCCAGTTTGAGAATCATGCCGCGGCTGATATCTGCAGTATTTGCCATTGTAATTTTTTTTTAGGGCGCAAATATAGCATTTTTCAATAGCCGCGTGCTAATAATCCGGTTTCTTATGTTACGCTCCCGATTAAAAACAGCTTTGGACATCATATTAATTATAATTATATCTATATAATTTCTATAGTTTTTTCAATTTTAATGAAATTATTGTTATGTTTACAATTAATTAGTATTTATTTAATATGAATATTTTATAGGAAATAGAAGAAAAATAAAGTATACCATATTTCATAATATCAAATTAAGTGCAATTACTATATGAATTTCGTTTTAAACATTTTTTTAAACTTTAAACTAAAGTAAATGAAAGGAAAACTTCTTTTAGCAACCAAAGCTCTTTTCATCTCAACTGCAATTTTTGCACAAACAGAACCGGAAACTGACGAACCTAAAGGCGAACTTCAAATCAACGGGTCGGTAGATGCCTACTACCGTTACAATTTCGCTAATGCTAAATCAACAGGTACATTTAATAATAAAACCAGCTTTACGAACTCTCAGAATTCTATTGAACTGGGCATGGCTTCATTAAAAGCCAGCTACACCAAAGGGAAAGCAGGCGTAGTGGTAGACCTGGGCTTCGGAACAAGGGCTACCGAATTTTCGTATGTAGAATCGGGTGTGCTACAAGCCATTAAACAAGCTTATGTAACGTATAACCCAACTGATAATATAAGAATTTCAGCCGGTAAATGGGGCACCCATCTGGGATATGAGGTGCTCGACCCCAGCTCAACCGTAACTATAGCATGAGCTATATGTTTTCTTACGGACCGTTCTCCCATACGGGCTTGAAAGCCGACTTTACTCTTGGAAGCGGCTTTGGTTTAATGGCGGGTGTGGCTAATCCAACCGACTTCCTGTCGGCCTCTTTTGCTAAAAAGAACGTGATTGCACAATTCAGCAAAACATCCGACCATGTAAATGCATTTCTGAACTATGTAGGAGGCAAAGACACGGCAGGTAATAATATCAACCAAATTGGCCTTACCGCTACCGCTAAAGTAAATGATGTTTTTCGCTTGGTTATGACGGAACGGTAAAAATGGTTGATCCGGCAACCGGCACTTCCGGCAAATGGTGGGGATCGGCACTATATGTAAATGTAGACCCTTCTGATAAGTTTGGCATTACATTAAGAGGTGAGTATTTTGACGATAAAAAAGACGCCCTGATTTTTGGAACTTCTATCGTTCAGAGCACCCTGTCTTTTAATATCAAGCCGGTTAGCGGTTTGGCTATTATTCCTGAGTTCAGGATCGACAGCGCCAAAGACCCGATTTTCACAAAAATGACGGCAGCTCTACCAAAAGCGCCAGCACATTCCTGGTGGCTGCGGTATATTCTTTCTAGCACTTTGTTTTACACTGCTTATAGAAAAAAACTCCCGTTTGCGGGAGGTTTACTTTTTTTAGGCATCGATAGCGCAATTGATCCATTCGCCATCAAACGACGCATTGTATTTTTATAAAAACTGATGGCTGGCTCATTCCAGTCGAGCACCTGCCAGCATATTCTTTTTAAACCTTTTGCCGGGCTTCGGCTATTAACGCGTTAAACAACTGCTTTCCAATTCCTTTTCCACGCATTTCTTCAGTAACCAATATGTCTTCCAGGTACATAGCCTGCCCTTTCCAGGTAGAAAATCTTATATAATATAAAGCAAAAGCCACTATGCGGCCCTGTGCTTCGGCTACAAATCCCCACCACACGGGGTGAGCACCAAACCCACTCTCTGAAAAATGCTCCTGGCTTACCGTTACTTCTGAAGATGCTTTTTCGTAATCAGCCAGTTCCTGCACCAGCTCCAGAATTCGCGGGCAATCAGCTGCCTCGGCACGGCGTATTTGTATATCGGATGTCAAATTAAGGGTAATGAATATTAATTAACCGAAGCCAGTAATTAACTTTAAAGTTTGAAAATACTAATAAGCCCACTCTACCAGCGTCGCGCCCCAGGTAAATCCGCCCCAAAAGCAGCCAGCACAAGCTTATCGCCTTTTTTGAGCCTGCTTTCCCATTCCCAGAGGCAAAGGGGTATTGTTGCAGCTGTTGTGTTCCCAAACTTTTGTATGTTGATCATCACCTTTTCCCGGGGCAGACCAATACGGTTAGCAGTAGCATCAATAATGCGCAAATTGGCCTGGTGTGGAACCAGCCAGGCAATATCGTCGCCCGTTAAATTATTTTTTTCCAAAAGCTCTGCACTCACATCAGCCATTCCTTTTACAGCAAATTTAAACACGGTTTGTCCTTCCTGGTACGCATAATGCTCGCGGTTGGCCACAGTTTCGGCAGTAGCGGGGTATGCGCTGCCGCCGGCTTTCATTCGCAGGTACTGGGCCCCGCTTCCATCACTTTTTAAAAGGCTGTCTTTGATCCCCAATCCATCTTCGTTAGGCTCCAGCAGGACGGCGCCGGCGCCATCTCCAAAAATGATGCAGGTAGTTCTATCGGTATAATCAACAATAGCGCTCATTTTATCCGCTCCAACCACAATTACTTTCCTGTAACGGCCGCTTTCTATAAATGCCGCGCCCTGGGTAAGCGCATACAAGAAACCCGAACATGCGGCAGAAACATCGTAGCCGAAAGCATTAACGGCCCCAACTTTATGTGCTACAATATTAGCGGTAGCCGGAAATACCATATCAGGCGTAACCGTAGCTACAATGATGCAATCCACCTCGGTGGCATCAATGCCGCGTTTTTCTAAAAGCCCCCTCACCGCAGGTACAATCATTTCACTCACGCCCTTTCCTTCACCTTTTAAAATTCTTCGCTCCTCTATACCGGTGCGGGTACGTATCCATTCATCGTTGGTCTCCACTATTTTTTCAAGATCGAAATTGGTTAGTTTATCTTCAGGAACATAGCCATTCACTGCTGTAATTGCCGCTGTAATTTTGTTCGCCATTGCTTTCTTAAAAATATTTTTTGCCGAAGAACCCCTCCGGGGATGCCAAAGGTAACAGAATTTATGATTTTGTAACCTGCTTAGCGCGTGCAAGTTTAGGATTTATGGATTACTAACGCATGTATCCCCAAATGTTCATATTGAGTGATGCGGTACAGCGCCGCCTGTATCATAAAATAATACCGGATAAAATTTCTTTTACCCTGTTGATTTAGAATTTGTGATTTAGAACGGATATTTGGTAAATGATAAGTTACTTAAAAGGAACATTTGCAAGCATCACTCCTCTGCAGTAATTGTGGATATAGGCGGAATAGGCTATGAAGTTAATATCAGCCTCAATACGTATTCTAAAATTCAAAACGCGGACAAGGGCTTATTGTTTACCCATGTAATTATAAAGGAAGATGCTCACCTGCTTTATGGCTTTAGCGATATGCAGGAAAAAACATATTTTTATTACTAATAAGTGTATCGGGGATAGGAGCAAACACAGCGCGGCTGATTCTTTCTTATATGAAACCGGAGGAAGTTAGCTCGGCCATCATGCATGAAGACAGCAAAGCCCTGGAACGTATTAAAGGCATCGGGAAGAAAACTGCTGAACGTGCTGTATTAGAATTAAAGGATAAAATAGGTAAGCAAAGTACAGATACAATAGTTACCCCTGGCAAAACCTACACCTCTTCGGTTAAACAGGATGCGCTGGAAGCCTTACTGGCATTGGGGATCAACAGGCAGCAAGCAGAGCAAAACCTATCCAAGTTTCTTCAGGCTGAGCCTGAGCTTCAGCTGGAAGACCTGATCAAAAAAGTATTGAAGGGGTTGTAGCGCGATATTGGAAAATAGACACCGGATTCAGAGGCCAGATAATGGATACCAGGTGCCGGATACTGAATAGTAGATACAGGGACATTTGTTACTCTCTACATCATTCATTACTTACTATTCACTACCCTTTATTCACTACCCTTTATTCACTATCCGCTTTACTTCCTTTTAAAATCGCCACGTTTCCAGGCATTGATAAATTCGGCCCAGGCAGCCGGACTAAATATATTCATAGGGGTATTTGTCCCTGGTAACGGGCCCGTTGAAATACATTATTTAACTGCCTGCTGGTCATTTCACGGCCATCATGCGGCAGTTTTGCCAAATAGGCCCGCCTGGCTTCAGGGTATTGGCTTTTCGTAAAATTTCCAGTTCATCTTCTGCAACCGGCACATTCACAAAATCCCGCGCAAACTGCTCGGGCGTAGGCCGTGGCCTTATGATGGCTACCGGTAAAAAAGCAGTATCTCTAACCAATGTTTTTACAATACTATATTGAGTGCCTTTAAGCGTATCCGGAACATTTACGCTGCCGGGCAAAAAGCTCACATGCGAAAATTCGATCACATCTCCTTTTAAAACGGCGATTGAAAACACACCGTCGTTGTTGTTAGTAATGGTACCCCGTTTGGTTCCCTTTACTGTAACACTCACGGCCGGAATAGCTTCCAGGCTATCAGCAGTCATTATTACTCCGAAAAGCTGCACCACGGAGTCCGTGCTTTTTCAAACTGCGCGTTTACCGCAGTTACGCCAATTAAAAACTAACTAAAAACAATATCTTCTTCACTGCGCCAAAATTAAGTACATGATTTTTAATAAAGACAACAATTTGGCGGTATAGGTGTTTAACTTTGGCATTTATATTTGAATTTAACATAAGCTTTAATAATGACGAAGGAAAAAGTATTGGATGCGTTAAAAACGGTTTATTACGCTGGCAATGAAACGGATATTGTTAGCGCAGGCATTGTGCAGGATCTGAATATTGAAAAATATTATATTTCATTCAGCCTTATCGTGGATACTACCGATGCGGATGTAAGGCTCAAACTCAAAAGCGAGGCTATTAAAGCAATTAAAGAGCAGGTAAATAAAGATGCTATTATCAAAGTAGCCTTTCAAAATAAACCTGTAGCTGAAACGGCATACGAGCAGGAACCTAACACTCCCCTTTCAGGCGTTAAAAAGTTATAGCTGTAATAAGCGGCAAAGGTGGCGTTGGCAAAAGCACTGTAGCTGCCAACCTGGCTTTGGCATTGGCAGAATCAGGCGCCAAAGTGGGGCTGATGGATGCCGATATTTACGGGCCAAGTGTTCCTATAATGTTTGGCGTAAGGGGCGAGCGCCCGCTAATGAAAGACGTAAACGGCAAGGGCGTTATCGTTCCGCTGGAACGGTTCGGCATCAGGCTTTTGAGCATCGGACTTTTGGTAGATGAAAGCAAAGCCGTGGTTTGGCGCGGCCCTATGGCCAGCAGCGCCATTCGTCAATTTGTTACTGATGTAGACTGGGGCGACCTGGATTACCTGATAGTAGATATGCCTCCGGGCACCGGTGATATTCACCTTACATTGCTGCAGATGATCAAGGTTTCTGGTGTGGTGATTGTAAGTACCCCCAGGATGTGGCACTGGCAGATGCCAAAAAGGAATTGCGATGTTTGGGCAGGCCCAGCTTAATGCAAGAATATTAGGATTGGTGGAAAACATGAGCTACTTTACGCCAGCCGAATTACCGGGTAATAAATATTACATTTTTGGCAAGCAGGGCGCGCAAAAGCTGGCAGAGCAATATGAGCTGCCTTTTCTTGGTGAAATACCTTTGGTGCAAAGCATTCGAGAAGGCGGAGACATTGGCGTTCCCGTAATGGTGAGCGATGACGAAGTAAGTAAAAAGGCATTCAGGAGCTGGCCAGAGAAGTGGAAAGTCGCGCCTGAAACAGCAGCCGCGTTTAACCCGCCCTTGCTTTCAACAGATTTTTCAATCCTGCTTTTGCAAAAAGTAGCTGACCGATTGCAATATTGGGCCAGCCGGGTTTTATCTGGTAGTTAAAAACCGGGGCTCTGTCATTTGTGCAATCAATAGAGCAGGTATCCTTTTTCTTTTCTTCACTGCATTTACATCTCCTTGACTTTTTATAACAAAACAAAGAACGCCCTGCTCTAGCAGGGCGTTTTAAATACTATCCTATTTTTACTTTAAAGTCCTAATACCTCTTTCATTGTAAAAATCCCCTTCTTATTTTTAAAAACTCAGCTGCTACTACCGCTCCCAGGGCAAAGCCTTTACGGCTATGCGCCGAATGCGTAATCACGATATCATCGATCTCCGAAGTATAGCGGATCGTATGCGTACCCGGATCGGGATCAATGCGTTTGCTCACGATCAGCAGCTCATCCTCAGCGGGCTCTACATCATTCACCCATTTGGTCAATGCCCGGTAGGTTTCCATCACACCTTCGGCCAATGTTATGGCTGTTCCGCTCGGGGCATCCCGTTTTTGGGTATGATGAATTTCTTCCAGCGATACTTTATATTCATTATGAGGATGCATTAAAGCCGCCAGTTTCTTATTGAGTTCAAAAATAAATTCACCCCCACGCTAAAATTGCTGGCGTAAATAAAGGCGCCATTTTTATCGGCGCATAATTGCTGTACTTCCTTCATCTTATCGAGCCATCCTGTAGACCCGCTAACAACGGGTATTCCAAACCCGATTAGCTTCAGGATATTATCGTATGCTGTATGCGGCCCTGTAAATTCAATCGCTACATCTGCCTGTGCTATATTTTCCTGGTTAAAATCTACGATATTGGTTTCATCTATTTTCAAAACCACTTCGTGTCCTCTTTCTAAAGCGATAGCCTCTATGGCTTTTCCCATTTTTCCATAGCCAATTATTGCAATCTTCATCATTTCTCAATTAATATTTTAGTCTGTTATTTCACTTTCAGTACCAGGCTCAGTCCGGCCGTTCGTGCCATGTCGCTATACCCTGGTTGTATTTTAAACGCCAGGTCAGGAGACACGTCAAAGCTGCTCAGGTGGGCATCTACGGTAGCGTCTACCACATTTAAAGCCCAGGCAATAAGAAAATAGATAGCCGAATAATCTACATTTTTTCTAAAATAGTCCCTGTTGGTACGCAGGTACTCTGCCTGAACACCCTGGGAACCTGTAAAAAGGGCTGTTTTAAGCTCTCGTATATCTTATTATAAGAGGCGCTTCCAATAGAATCCTTCCCGTTCTGAATATCGATGGCTATGCGATAGGCATATTTAGTACGGTTATACCAGTTAAGATTGTTAATAAAAATACCGCCGGTGGCGCCCAGCGCTGCATAAACTATGGGCACCTTCCATATCTTCCTGTTATAAACCTGCCCCCAGCCTGGTAATATAGCAGATCGTAAAGCAGCTTTCCGGGAATACGTGCCCTGGGATCTGCCAGCTTGGAGCTGTCCGTCTCTTTAAAAGCCGGGTTTTTTATAGTTGGTTTTGCAACTGTATCTTTTGCTGCCAAAAGCTGGCGTGCAACAGCTGTATCAACTGTTTGCGCATCAGCGGCCCCTACATGCAATAAGGTGAATAGTAAAGCAGAGAGAAAAAGTTTCGTAACTATATGCATGGTGCAAATAAAATACAGATTAATCTATTGCCAAGTTAAAGTTAGTCGACGGACACGTTAAAGTTTTGCAACAGCTTATTGAGTTCCTCCACCGAATAATAATCGAAAGTAATTTGCCCATGCCCTTTGGAGCTGTGCTTCAGCTTTACGCGTGTATCAAACTGGCTGGCCAGCTTATCTTCAATACGCTGAAATGGCGAAGAAAGGCTGTTTTTAGGAGTCTTTTTAGCAGTACCGCTTTCTTTATACAGGTTTCTTACCAGCTCCTCTGTTTGCCTTACCGACAACCCTTTTTCTTTGATCTCTTTAAAAATAAACAATTGCCTGTCTACCGTATCCACGTTAATCAATGCCCGCGCATGCCCCATGGAGATCACACCGTTTCTTACGGCCAGCTGGATGTCTGGCGGTAATTTCAATAACCTGATAAAGTTAGCTACAGTACTCCTGTCCTTCCCCATTCGTTCGGCTACCTGGTCCTGCGTATACCCAGCTCGTCCATCATGCGCTTGTAGCTTAATGCTACTTCCACTGCGTTCAGATCTTCCCGCTGTAAATTCTCCAGCAGGGCCAGCTCAAGCAGCTCTGCATCATTTGCCTGCCTGATATAAGCCGGCACTTCTTTTAATCCTGCTATTTTAGAAGCGCGTAAACGACGCTCCCCTGCAATCAACCGGTATTTGCCGTTCGCCATTTTGGAAACGGTAAGCGGTTGAATGATATCATGTATTTTGATCGATTGCGCCAGCTCCTGTAACGCCTGCTCATCAAAGTCGGTTCGCGGCTGCTTAGGGTTGGTTTCAATATCTGCTACCGGGATCTTGGAAATATTGGTTGCCGCTTCCACTACCGTTTTCTTTAAATCTCCGGTGCCGCTCTTCAACTCCGCATCAATGCTCCCCAAAAGAGAGCGAATACCTTTACCCAGTGCGTCTTTATTTGATTTTTGTGTAGCCATTTTTAGTTGATATGTTGACAGGTTTAAAAGTTGACAGGGTTCATCCTTTCCAACTTATCAACCTTCTAACTTGTTAACTTATTCCAATATCTTTTCCTCGTTTGGAATTTTTGTGAGGTTATTCTTTTGTAATATTTCTTTGGCCAGGTTGAGGTAATTAACAGAACCCTTACTATTACCATCGTACAATATTACCGGCTTACCAAAGCTGGGCGCCTCGCTCAGTTTTGAGTTACGGTGGATTATGGTGCTAAACACCAACTCATCAAAATGCCTGCGTACTTCGTTCACCACCTGGTTACACAAGCGAAGACGGGCATCATACATGGTCATGAGGATCCCTTCAATTTTCAGATCCATATTGAGGCGGCTTTGTACAATCTTAATAGTATTCAACAGCTTTCCTAACCCTTCCAACGCAAAAAACTCGCACTGCACCGGAACTACTACCGACTGGGCGGCAGTTAATGCATTTACGGTTATTAACCCCAGGGACGGAGAGCAATCAATCACGATAAAATCATAATTATCCTGTACGGCCGCCAGTATTTCTTTCAGCACGGTTTCCCGGTTAGGATAATTGATCATTTCTATTTCAGCCCCACCAGATCTATATGCGAGGGATCAGATCCAGATTCGGAATATCGCTTTTCAGAATAACATTTTGCGCCGGGGTTTGATTAGCCATACAATCGTACAGGCTCTGCGTTATATTTTGCAGGTCAAAACCCACGCCCGTGGTGCTATTTGCCTGTGGATCAGCATCTACCAGCAACGTCCTATACTCAAGCACTGCAAAACTTGCAGCCAGGTTTATAGCAGTTGTGGTTTTACCTACACCACCTTTCTGGTTTGCAACTCCAATTATTTTTGCCATAATTTTTTACCCACGAATAAAGATTAATAAGATAAAAAAGTCATAAATCGTGGCGAAACGCAAATGTAAAGTTTTTGAGGCAACTGTTTATTAGATTATATGCATAGCCGGCCACTTCTTAATTAATATTTTAAGGGGATTTTCCTCTTAACACGTCAACCAATATGCAATTCCTTAGTTTTGATCATAAAATAATGTAATATGCGCAATGGGCCTTTCTGGTGGATTCTTATTGCAGCAATGCTTTTGATCGACCTTTATGTATTTTTCTCCGTCCGGTCGCTTTTTGTTCCGGGTGCCAAAAGCAGGACCATTTTCACGCTTGCCTACTGGTTCTTTTCTGTAATGGCATTGGTTTTACTAATATTTGTGTTGCCTTATTTCCAGGCAAGTGAGCAGCATAAGGCGTTGAGAAGTATACTTTTTGTGCTTGTATTTGCGCTGTTCCTCGGCAAATTAATTGCCGCTGTCTTCTTTTTGTGGACGATCTGCGCCGTGCCGTGCAATGGATTGCCGGTAAAATATTTTCACCTAACAATGAAATCAGCGAAATCGCAGGCACTTCAGGAGACCGCATATCCCGGTCTTCCTTTTTAACCTGGCTGGGTATTATTTCGGGGCGCCATGTTTTCATCTTTTATTTATGGCCTCAGTAACAAGTATAATTACCAGGTTAAGAGCATAAAAATACCTTTTGCAAACCTGCCGGCTGCTTTTAAGGGTTTGAAGATTGTGCATATCTCCGATATTCATACCGGTAGCTTTACCAATTATAAGGCAGTTAACAAGGGTATAGATCTCATTTTAAGCCAAAACGCGGATCTCATTCTTTTTACAGGAGACCTGGTAAACAACAAAAGCAATGAAGTGGGCGAATACCAAAAGATATTCAGCCGCCTTAAAGCCCCGATGGGTGTTTATTCGGTTTTGGGCAATCATGATTATGGAGATTATGTTCAGTGGAAATCCCCGGTTGAAAAAGCCCAAAACCTGGAAGCGCTAAAAAAATACATGCAGATATGGGCTGGCGTCTTTTACTTGATGAACACCTGCCATTGCAAAAGGATAACGAAACCATTGGCCTGGTTGGCGTTCAAAACATCAGCGGCCGTGGCAGTTTTCACAGCTACGGCAGCATGAGCAAGGCCATGCAGGGCGCCAAACTACCCTTTTAAAATATTGATGAGCCACGATCCCTCTCATTGGGACACCGAGGTAAGTGCAAAATATACCGATGTTGATCTTACCTTAAGCGGCCACACCCATGGTATGCAGTTTGGTGTAGAGATCCCCGGGTTCAGGTGGAGCCCTGTACAATATGTTTATAAACATTGGGCAGGACTGTACGAACAGCAAAATCAAAAGTTATACGTAAACCGGGGATTCGGCTTTATCGGGTACCCCGGCCGTGTAGGTATTTTACCCGAAATTACTGTGATAGAGCTGGCGTAAACATAGAGTGAAAAAACTTACATTTGTTTTTTAAAACCTCATCCCCTAAACAAAAAACAATGATCAATCGCCTTCTCATCACCGCTGTAGTAGTGTTGTTTGCCACATTTTCGGTTAATGCACAATTCCATATTGGGATAAAAGCAGGTGTTAATGCCGGAAAAATTCAGGGAAAAAGCTTTAAAGAAGAATTTAATTACAGCTACCTCGTGGGTGGTTTTGCAGAAATTGGCCTGGGAGATAAATTTAGCATTAACCCGGAAGTCCTTTTCTCTCAAACAACCGCTACCACCGATACTTCTTTCACAAATACATTGCCTGGCTTTAAGAACGACCAGCTAAAAGCCAAGCTTAATTATTTATCTATTCCAATCCTTGTTAACATGCGCCTTTTTGGCCCCCTCCATATTGAAGCAGGACCTCAATTTGGCATTCTTATGAATAAGGACAAGAAGCTGTTGGAAAACGGTGAAGACGCATTTAAAAGAGGCGATTTTTCGATGGTGGGCGGAGCCGCGCTACATTTCAGCGCTTTCAGAGTTGCAGCCCGCTATGTTATAGGACTGAATAATGTGAGCCAGGTAGTGGACCAGGATAAATGGAAAAACCAGGCCTTGCAACTAAGTGTTGGACTGGCTTTCTAACATTCGTTAAGAACGTTGTATCGGGGCGAACCGCCTTCTTGCCCCCGCTCCATATTTTTCTGCGACAAGTTTTCGGGAATCAGCGGCATGGCACTAATATTGCCGCTAATATACCCTTTCATATATTGGCCTAACCAATATGGTTATAAAGCAATTATATGACAGTTTGTCTCAAAAATAAAAAATATGGATTTTAGCAAAGTGTTTTTGAAGCCTGAAGATGATATGGATTTTATGCCGATACTTCCGCTCAACGAGAATGAAACCGACGATAGCCAGGATATTATTCCTGAAGAAATAGCCATCCTTCCTCTGCGGAATACCGTTTTATTCCCGGGTGTGGTGTTACCTATTACTGTAGGGCGTGACAAAAGCATTCAGGCAGTGAACGACGCCTATAAAGGCGACAAGCTGGTAGGCGTGGTAGCCCAAAAAGATTCGAATGTAGAAGAACCGGGCATTGACGACCTGGAAAAGATCGGTGCTATCGCCAAAATCATTAAACTGATTAAGATGCCGGATGGCGGCACTACGGTTATTATACAGGGACGGAGCAAATTTCGTATAGATGAAATCACTACCGAAGATCCCTATTTCAAAGCCAGGACCACGAGAATTCTGGAAAATGAGGTGCCCAAAGACGGTGATTTTGAAGCGTATATTTCCAATATTAAAGATATTGCAACCAATATCATTCAGCAATCGCCCAACCTGCCTTCTGAGGCTACACTGATCCTCAAAAATATCGAGAGCCCTGTTTTTCTGATTCACTTCGTAAGCAGCAATCTTAATACTTCGATACAGGAAAAACAAAAATTGCTGGAACTGACGGACATCAAGCAGCGGGCAGTAAACCTGATGGAATTGCTGCAGAAAGAATTGCAGTTTGTGGAGCTTAAAAACAAGGTAACCAACAAAACGCGTACAGAGCTTGATAAGCAGCAACGGGAATATTTTCTTCAGCAACAATTAAAAAGTATCCGGGAAGAACTGGGCGGAGATTCCAACTCACAGGAAATAAAGGAGATGCAGAAAAAGGCAGAAGCTAAAAACTGGCCGGTAGCTGCAAAAGAAGCTTTTCAGAAAGGAGTGGAAAAGCTCGAAAGAATGCATCCCAGCACACCCGATTATTCAGTGGTATACAACCATGTGGACCTTATGCTGGACCTGCCCTGGAACGAATATACCGAAGATCATTACGACCTTAAAAATGCTCAAAAACACTCGACAATGATCATTATGGCATGGCTAAGATCAAAGAACGGATACTGGAGTACCTGGCTGTATTGAAATTGAAGGGAGATATGAAAAGCCCGATACTATGCTTTTTCGGACCTCCCGGTATCGGGAAAACATCGCTGGGTAAAAGTATCGCCAGCGCGTTGGGGCGTAAATATATTCGCCTTAGTTTGGGTGGTTTGCATGATGAGAGTGAAATACGCGGGCACCGTAAAACGTATATAGGCGCTATGCCGGGCCGTATCCTGCAGTCGTTGCGTAAAGCCAAAAGCAGCAACCCCGTAATTGTGCTGGATGAGATCGATAAGGTGGGCAATGATTTTCGCGGCGACCCCAGCAGTGCATTGCTGGAAGTGCTGGATCCCGAGCAGAACAATACATTCTACGACAACTACCTGGAACTGGAATACGACCTGAGTAAGGTATTGTTTATTGCAACAGCGAATAACCTGCAAAATATACAGCCGGCTTTAAGAGACAGGCTGGAGATTATTAACCTAAGCGGTTATGCTATTGAAGAAAAAAATAGAGATTGCCAAACGTCACCTGGTGCCCAAGCAAAAAGAAATGCATGGTATACCCAAAAGCAGCTTTAAAATAGGCGACAAGGTACTGGAACGCCTGATTGCGGACTATACCCGTGAAAGCGGCGTGCGTGAGCTGGATAGAATGATTGCCAGCATTATGCGCAACAGGGCAAAGAAAATAGCAATGGAAGAAACGCTTAATACCTCTCTTTCTGTAGAAGAGCTGCAGCAGATACTGGGCAAGCCTAAATACAGCAGCGACCTGTACAAAGCCGTAAATGTTCCGGGTGTAGCTGTAGGATTAGCCTGGACCTATGTAGGAGGAGATATCCTCTTTATAGAAGCCAGCCTTAGCGACGGTAAGGGCGAATTGAGCTTAACGGGCAACCTGGGCAACGTAATGAAGGAAAGTGCTACCACAGCTTTAAGCTATCTTAAATCCAATGCAGGCAAGTACAATATCGACCCTACCGTTTTTAGTAAAAAAGTATCCATATACATGTACCGGAGGGTGCAACCCCTAAAGACGGTCCCAGCGCCGGTATTACTATGATGACGGCCATTGCATCGGTATTAACAGGCAAAAAGTAAAACCATTCCTGGCAATGACAGGTGAAATTACTTTACGCGGGCAGGTATTACCCGTTGGAGGCATCAAAGAAAAAATCCTGGCTGCTAAACGTGCAGGGTTAAAAGAAATTGTACTATGCGCCCAAAACGAAAAAGATGTGGCTGAGGTGGAAGCATCTTTTATCAAAGGATTAAAATTTCATTATGTAGATAAAATGGAAGAAGTGCTGGCTATTGCGCTTACCAAATAAGTCACAAATCCATTTACGGCAAAGCCTGGCTTTAACAGCCCGGCTTTTATATTTTCCTGTTTTCGCCAAGAAAAAAATTCCCGTTCTCGATATAATTTTTCCGCATTTCGTAAATATACTTTCATAGTTATCTGTTCCTTCGCGCCCAATTATAAACAGGATAAGCATGAAACGGATAGTAACGATATTAGCAGCGCTTTTTACAGCGCTGACTGTAATGTCGCAATCAACAGGTACGGGAACAATTGAAGGCTTTATTACAACGCCCGACGGGAAAGCCGTAGCTAACGTAAACGTTAGTATAAAAAGCCTCAAAAACATGTAACAACTGACGAAAAAGGGAAATTTGCGTTCACAGATATTCCCTTTGGCACGTACATATTGGTTTACTCATTTGAAAACGAAGTGAGCCAGGAAATACCGGTAACTGTCCCGCCGGAGAAAAACGATGCAACCAGCTATAACCTGGCGCTTAACGGCAGGGAGCTAAAGGAGGTCATTGTTCGTATCGGCGGCAGCATTAACCAGGAACTGCTGCTATAAGCAGGTCGGGCATCCCCGTAATGGACCTCCCCAAGCAGTTACCATTATTGGCCAGTCCACTATCGAAAACCAGCAGGCTCAGCGTTTAAGCGATGTAGTTAAAAATGTAAACGGCGTATATCTTGGAGGCGCGCGCGCCAGCACACAGGAAACCTTTTATGCCCGCGGCTACAATCTCGGCAATACCAATACCTTTAAAAATGGCTTCAGGGTAAATAGCGGCGCTATGCCTGAAATGAGCGCTATTGAAAGTGTGGAAGTATTGAAAGGTAGCGCCGCCTTACTGTATGGCAATGTTACACCCGGAGGAATCATTAATATGGTTACAAAAAAACCAAAATTTGTTTTTGGCGGCGAGGTAAACATGCGTATAGGTAGTTTTGACCTTTACAAACCCGCTATTGACGTTTATGGCCCTATAAGCAAAACAGTAGCTTACCGGGTAAACGGCACCTACGAAAAAAACTAACAGTTTTAGAGACTTTGTGCATTCGGAGCGCTTTTACGTTAATCCTTCAATGCTTTTCAAATTAAGTGAAAAAACGAAATTGACGGTGCAGGGCGATTACCTGCAACATGAGTTCACACCCGATTTCGGCATAGGAACCATGAGCGATAACCCCGATACAAAAGTTGTAGGCGGCAAGAGAGTCACTCCCGTGTCACGTAATACTTTTTCGGTACACCCTGGCAATACGCCAAAACAAAACAAGCTACGGCTTCCTTTGAATTGAACCACCGGCTTAATGATGACTGGCAGATCAATGCACTGGGAGGCTACCAAAATTACGAGAGAGATTATTTTTCTACCGAGCGTATACAGGCCAATATCAATGGCAAATTTGCAAGACCATTAGGAAAAACCAATAACAAACAGGATTATTTCACGGGCCAGTTATTCCTGAATGGCTCCTTCAATACCGGTTTCATCAGCCACAAATTATTGGTGGGTGCAGATTACGAAAATGACAAAACAGTTAACCTGGCTGCCGGCTTTTCTCCCAACATCACTTACGATACGATCAACCTGATTGATCCCTCAGCTTATACCGGCCGTATAGATATTCCTACCAATTGGGTATGGAACACGTCGGCAAAAAGCCCCGTTACCCGCTTTGGCTCCTACATACAGGATCTGATCAGCATTACAGACCAGATTAAATTGCTGGCCGGTGTGCGCTGGTCTTTTCAGCAGGCAGATAGGGTACAAACCACCTACCTTCAAAAAAATGACTCATTGGGATACGGAAGTATTCAAATTGACAAAGCATTTTCTCCAAGGGTTGGCCTGGTATACCAGCCCACCAGCCGTACTACAGTATTTGCCAGCTACTCTAACTCCTTCTCACCCAACTCGGGACGTGATATCTATGAAAACCCTTTAAAGCCGTCGGTTATCGACCAATATGAGCTGGGTGTTAAAAACGATTTTTTTGAGGGTTTGCTAAGTGCCAACCTTACCATATACCGTATCATTAATAACAATCTCTCGCAAATGGCACTGATTGACAGGAACGGCAATGTGAACAGCAATACTAATTACAGGGAGCTGACGGGCCAAACCACCAGCGATGGCATTGAACTTGATTTCAAAAGTCATCCACTAAAAGGCTGGGATATACTGGCGGGATATAGCTACAATTATATGCGCTATACCAAAACAGCAGGTAATGCCGGTAGCTTTCTGGAAGGCGAACGCCTGGTAAATAACCCGGCGCACACCGCCAATGCTACTACTTTCTACACCTTCCAAAACGGCAATATCAAAGACCTGAAACTGGGTGCCGGCTTATATTACGTAGGCGAGCGCAACGCAGGATGGAATACCCAATACGCATTAAACAGCCAAACCAAAGAGCTGTACCTGAATGATCGCCTGTTCAAAGTAAAAGGTTTTGCCACAGTTGATGTTTCTGCGGGCTATACTTTCAGGAAAATATCGCTGATCGCCAAGCTGGCTAATATCACTAATACTTTCAACTATTATATTCACGAAAATTACAGTATTAACCCCATCCCTCCCCGAAATTTCGTTGTTACTGCCGCCTATAAATTCTAACAAAAAAACATATTGCCAAAGCCGTCCCCAGGGGACGGCTTTTTTATAAACTTATTAAATGATGACGGCAAAATCTCTGGTTTAAAAGATAGTTTATACATTGCAATATGTCTTCGTTTAAATATTTTCTTTTACTACCGGCGGTTATATTACATATGGTTGCACCAGCGCAGCCACCATTATATAAAGATGCTACCCAGCCGGTTGAGAAAAGGGTTGCCGACCTTTTGGTACGTATGACGCCCGAAGAAAAATTCTGGCAACTATTCATGATACCCGGCGACCTGGATGACGCCCGGCCCGGCCAGTATAAAAACGGGCTGTTTGGTTTCCAGGTTAGTGCCAAAGCCAAAGGCGATGCAGCGGGACAATTGCTGAGCTACAATACACAGGAAGACGCCTTACTTGTTATTAGAAAGATCAACAGCATTCAAAAATATTTCGTTGAACAAAGCCGGCTGGGTATACCCATCATTGCATTTGATGAAGCTTTGCATGGCCTGGTGAGGAGCCAGTCAACCGCGTTCCCGCAGGCTATAGGCCTCGCAGCTACATGGGACACAGCAATAGTGCATCGTGTGGCATCCGATATTGCCAACCAGGTGAAAGAACGGGGTATCCGACAAATATTATCGCCCGTTGTAAATATCGCCTCCGATGTACGCTGGGGACGCACAGAAGAAACCTATGGCGAAGACCCTATCTCACCAGCGCCATGGGAGTAGCATTCATGAGCGCTTTTGAGCAAAGAGGCATTATTACCACTCCCAAACATTTTGTGGCAAACGTAGGCGATGGAGGCCGCGACAGCTACCCGATTCATTTTAATGAGCGCCTGCTGAGCGAGATTCATTTTCCACCCTTTATTGATGCCATAAAAAAGGCAGGAGCCCGGTCGATAATGACTGCCTACAATTCTATAGACGGAACCGCTGCATCTGCTAATTACTGGTTGCTGATTGATAAGCTCAAGAAAGAATGGGGCTTCAACGGATTTGTTATTTCAGACGCTAATGCGGTAGGCGGTGAAGCCGTATTACATTATACTGCGAAAGATTATGAAGAAAGTGGCGCTCATGCCATTAACGGCGGCTTAGATGTAATTTTTCAAACAGACTATGAACATCATAAATTATTCATGCCCGCTTTTTTAAATGGCAAGATCAACCCCGCCCGGATCGACGATGCCGTATCGCGGGTATTACGCGCCAAGTTCGAGCTTGGACTGTTCGAAAATCCGTATATACCGGAAACCTCCAATACTGCTCAGCTGCTCCAACAAGGTAAGGCAACGGCACTGGCAGCCGCCCAAAAATCTTTTGTATTATTAAAGAACGAGGCGCATACGTTACCATTATCTAAAGCATTAAAATCGTTAGCCGTTATAGGTCCGGATGCAGTAGAAGCCAGGCTAGGCGGTTATGCCGGCGAAGGCTACCAAAAATCAATATGCTGGAGGCCATTAAGGCAAAACTGGGCAATAAGACGCAGGTATATTACTCGGAAGGCGTAGGCAGATATGACAGCAGCTATAAAGTGATTCCACCAATTTTTTTATCCGACAATGGAAAGCCAGGCCTGAAGGCTGAATATTTTTCAGGAAGAGATATGTCGGGAAAACCTGATTTGGTGAGAACGGATGCGCTCATTGATTTTTATGGACCCTTTACGCGCCCGATGCCAGGTTAAACCGGGACTTCTATGCAGCCCGGTGGACCGGGACTTTAACGGCTCCCAGGACGGGCAATTATAAAATAGGACTAACAGGTAACGACGGTTACAGGCTCTATATTAACGATCAATTAGTTGTAGATCAATGGCAAAAACTGTCTTATCACACCACCTTAAAAATTACAATTTTGAGGCAGGCAAAAAGTACCACATTAAAGTGGAATTTTATGAAACCAACGGTAATGGTACTATAAGGCTGGTATGGGACGAAGGAAAGCCTGACAACACCCCGCAAAAAATAAAAGATGCGGTTGCCGCTGCCCGCAAGGCTGATGTGGCGGTTGTAGTAGCTGGCATAACGGAAGGAGAATTTCTGGACAGGGCGATGCTAAGCCTCCCCGGCCATCAAGAGGCATTGATACAGCAGGTAGCAGCAACCGGCAAGCCTGTTATTGTATTATTAGTGGGTGGCAGCGCTATTACCATGCAACAGTGGGCCGGTAATGTTAAATCAATAGGGCATACCTGGTACGCAGGGGAAGAAGGAGGAAGAGCAGTGGCAGATGTACTTTTTGGCGACTATAATCCGGCTGGCAGGCTCCCCATCACTTTCCCCGTACATGAGGCACAGCTACCGCTGGTATACAACCACAAGCCAACGGGCCGGGGCGATGATTACAATAACCTCTCCGGGCAACCGCTGTTTCCATTTGGATTTGGACTAAGCTATACCCAATTTGAATACAGCAACCTGGTGTTGGATAAAAAACAGATGAAGCCATCAGATAGTATACGTATTCAACTCACTGTTAAAAATACCGGTGCGCACGATGGCGATGAAGTGGTGCAGCTTTATTTGCATGATGACCTGGCCTCCGTGGCCCGGCCGGTAATGGAACTAAAAGGTTTTCAGCGGGTACATGTAAAAGCCGGCCAGGCAAGGCAGGTATCTTTTGTTATCGGACCGGAGCAGCTTTCCATGCTGGATAAAAAACTTCAGCGCGTTATAGAACCTGGTACGTTCAGGATCATGATCGGGGCTTCCTCAAAAGATATAAGACTGAGAACAACCATTGAAGTGCGATAAGCAATGATTACCGAGCAGGTGACCGCAAGGCCTCATTAAGCACTACCTGTAATGCCTTCCCGGTAAGCACCCCGCTATGCTGGAAAATAATTTCATACCTGCTGTTTAATATTACCAATGCCGGATAAGCCAGTTTCTTATTAATGGCTCCCAGTGCCTCTGCCAATTCATGAGTTCCTGTATTAGCTCCGTTGGGTTTATACCTGAACCAATGATTATTGAACCGGATGCTCCGTTTTTCCTCCCCGTTCAATGCAACAAAGTAAAACTGATCATTCAGCTTTTTTGCAATCTGCCTGTCTATAAAAGCAGTGTTTTTCATTGCCTGGCAATATGCACACCAATCGGTATAAATAAAAACCACGACCGGCCTGTTTTCGCTTTTCTGAAGCACCTCTGCCTTCTCAAAAGAATGTATCTTTAACTGGGCAGCGCAGATAACCGAACCCAGCAGGGCCAGGGCAACAATCACGTGTATACGCTTCAGTAATATCATATCAATTCAATTTAAACCTAAGTCCTAAAAAGCCCCTGATTCCCTGATTAGGCGCATATACATAAGACGGGTCAAAAGTTAAGGCATAAGGATTACCAGGTGCAGCTACGGCTTGCCCGTTTTCATCAAACACTACCTGTTGGTCGAACGGGTCATCTGACCGGGCTATCAGGAAGGGAGTACTTTTAGCGGGCGTCCAGTTGAGCAGGTTTTTATGCCCGCATATAATTCCATTTTCTTAAACCCGTTGTAGGTAAATTGAATATTCTGAATGCTCCACCATGGTGAGCTGGGACTTCTGGGATCCAGATCGCCCAGCAAAGGCAACCGCATGGGGCTGTAAACATTGCCGGTATAATCGATTGACAGGTGCAGCGGTTGTACCTTATAGGAAACCGCCCAGGTTCCTGTAAACTTCTCTGTTAACATTTGCTGCTCAGTTTTGCCATTCGAGGTTAATGTATTTTCCATCAAAGTACCTCCTGCAATTATTTTTAGGCCATTGACAAAATTGATATCAGTATTAAGGCTGATTCCCTTGCTGATTGCGTGACCATTCAGGTTGCTATAAATAATTTGCTCAACATTAGACTCATAATCCGGCACAATACGATTGGTAAACCAGGTATAAAAGGCCGTTGCATCCAAACCAATAAAAGTACCCGAGTTGAAATGCATCTTCCTTACGAAATTAAGATTGGCGTTATAGGATTTTTCAGGCTTCAGATCATCTTCCACAATAACGTCTCTTGCTCCGGTAAGCGCTGCATGATCTTCAGTAAATAAATTCACCACCCTAAAGCCGGTGCCTGCATTCAGTCTTATTATATTATTATCATTAACAGACCATTTATAAGCTATCCGGGGCGTGTAAATATTCCCGTGAATATTATTGTGATCGTAGCGAAACCCCAGGAGCAGCTTATGCCTTGGAGCAAGTGTCATTTCGTCCTGTAAAAAACACCGGGCAACCAGGTTTTTTCCGGCTGGTTAATACCGTTTGCCCTGGCAGTGCCTGTTGTATTGTCATCATAGTAAGTATACCTGAGCGCAGTACCAGCCAGCCAGTCGTGTATACCCGCTTGTTTATCCCACACCACCTGACCGAAAGCAATCTTTTGATTGGCGATATAGGAGGTAGTCCCGTAGCGACTATCCTGGCCATGATTAATAAGCGAAAAAGACAAAAATAATTTTTCTTTGACGGGCAGCTGATAGTTCCCCAACAACTCCGCGCGATTGGTAAAAATGCTTTCTCCATAAACTTCATCCCTCCCCGGTACCGCTTGGTCCACCGCATATCGCCGCCCCAGCGATCTTCATACATATACCGTCCTGCAATACTAAATATGCGTTGGTCTTTTCTTTCAAAATTCCATTTTTGAAAAACAGAAATCCGGTGCTGCAAAGTAACATCGGTAAAATGATCGTGGTTTCGATCGATGCGGTTTTGAAAATTGAAATAATTGATCCCGGTAAGCACGCTGGCCTTACTGCCCGCTTTCAATGTAAACCCCAGATCTGCATTGTACTCACCCCAGCTGGTAGACATTATATCGGCACTAGTACGCGGTGCATTTTGCGGCTTCTGTGTGATGATATTAATTAACCCGCCTACGGCCTCGCTACCATATAAAGACGATGCGGGTCCTTTAACGATCTCAATTCTTTCTACCAGAGAATTAGGAATACCCGACAGGCCGTACACTGTTCCCAAAGAACTTACAATAGGCATCCCGTCGATCAATACCATGGTATAAGGCCCTTCCAAACCATTGATATGTATGTCGCCTGTATTACAAATATTACAATTCAGCTGCGGTCTTACGCCGTTTATATTTTGTAAGGCATCAAAAATACTGGGAGTTGGATTTTTCTTAAAATACGCCGGTGTGTAAACTTCTACCGGAACGGGGCTTTCCAAACGGCTGACAGCTTTCATCGTTCCGGATATGACCACATCTTTCAAAGTGCCTGGTTTAGAAAGCGAACTAAGATCAATGTTTACGGTAAGGGCTTCGCCGGCACGTAATGTAATCTCTTTGATATAGGGCTCGTAATTGAGATGGCTGGTAATAAGCTGATACGTTCCCGGTGTAATATTGGTGATTTGAAACTGGCCTGTACTGTCGGTGGCAGTAGCCCATTCTGTATTTTGAAGTAGAACATTCACCCATTTCTCACCCAGGCCCTGGTTAACAATTTTACCTTTAACAGAGGCTGTCTGGGCGTCAACCTGCAGGTGGAAGCAACAACATAACGCTATAAAACCACCTAAGAACCTATTTTTCATTGTTGTTTTTTTAACATTGTACCACACAAAACTATAATAGTTAGGGTATCCTAACAAATATATTTAAGGTATTTGTTTATATTTGTTTAAGAACCCCAAAAATATAGTGCCGATGGATCTTTCCTACACAGAAGAAAATTACCTGAAAACCATATTTAAAATTGGCCTGGACAACGGCAGCGAGGAAGCCGGAACCAATGAGCTGGCAGTAAGCCTGTGGGTAAAACCGGCATCGGTGAACGAGATGCTGAAAAAGCTGAAGGCGAAGAAACTCGTAAATTATGAAAAGTACGGGAAGATCAAACTAACCCGGCCGGGCCGGAACTGGCCGTTGAGGTGATCAGGAAACACCGGTTGTGGGAAACATTTTTATACGAGATACTGGAATTTAGTTGGGACGAAGTACATGAAGTAGCGGAAGAGCTGGAACATATCCGCTCCAAAAAACTGATCAATAAGCTTGATCAGTTTCTGAAGTATCCTCAATACGATCCTCATGGCGACCCTATCCCTGATGAGAAGGGTGTTTTTCAAAAACTATCTAAAAAACCTTATCTAAAGCGGAGCCAGGCACCTCCTGTAAAATAGTGGCAGTAAAAGACAATTCCACGTCGTTCCTGCAATACGTGGTGAGCCTGGGCCTGGGCATTAACAACAAAATAAAAGTAATTTCGAGGGAAGAATTTGATGGCCTGATGACTATTGAAATCAACGGGGCAATAAAGTCTGTCAGCCAGAAATTCTCAGATAATATTATTGTTATTTAATCGCCTTATAACAAAAGATAGTTTATTACTAATACAAAACCCTGAACTGGATGGTATGCTCAATTGCTTTCAGTTCTTTAAGCAACTGTTTATCGTATTCTTTATTGATATCGATAATTACATAACCTATTACAGGGTTGGTTCTTAAATACTGGCCGTCTATATTAATAGCATGCTCGGCTAATACCGTGTTGATGTGCGCCATCACACCAGGCACATTTTTATGGATATGAATAATACGGTGTGTTTTTGTAACTGCAGCTAACTGAAGAGAAGGGAAATTGATACTGTGCTGAACAGCTCCCCTGTTGATAAAATCAATAATCCTTTGCGAGATAACAACAGAACCTTTGGCCGACGTTTTAGATGCGTCGAAAATAACGATGCCCCTTTCGGTACAAAGATCAACCGGCAGTACATTTTGAGCAGCACCCCAATAGCCGATGACTTTTAAGCGTGTAGCTTTCTTAATCCTTTTTGCGTCAACAGCCGCATCACCGGCTGCCAGCAAAATACCAGCTTTCTGAATCGTTTTATCATCAGCTTCCTGCTCGGGTACAACCGTGAACCCCTCCTGCTTTAATAAATCAATACTTTCAACAGGCACATCGCCTGATACCAGGGCTATGATCCTGTTTTTAGGATAAGAGATGGAGCCCGGCAGCTTATTGAGGTATAAAAACTCGTCAAAGCTGGGAGTAATATGATCTGCCCTAGAAGTAACACTATTCCTTGAAATGTTTTCAGTGTAAGCAAAGAATTTTTGATGTGGCCGCTTTCTTTGAGTTGAAAATCCGAATAACCATCGCCAATACCATACAAATTCCCCTCCAGCTTCAGCTCCTTCATCAACTTTACTTTCCCTCCTTCCTGGCTTAATGGGTTGGTAGTATCATAACCAATAATGGTACCCTCTTTGTCGAATAAAAAGTATTGGCGTATATATTTTCTTTCTTTATATGGAACTTCTTAACTACCGGTGTAATAAATTCTTTAAAACCGCCGGATACGATCAATACATCATCAGCATGCTTTTTAAAGAATGATGCATTTCTTGAAAATGATTTAGACACTTTCTTTTTCAAATGCGTTACCAGTTTTTTTAGATGATCTTTATTGGCGCCCAGTAATTTCACCCGTTCTGCGAGGCTTTCAGAGAAAGAAAGCTTCCCTTCCATCGCCAGGTTGGTATATTCTTCTATCTTTTTAAAGATCTTTTCTTTATCCGGGTTATCTTTTAAGGAAATTCTCACCAATTCATCCAACGCCTCTACCTGTGTAAAGGTGCTGTCAAAATCTATAATATAATAATTCTTTTGCTTCATAAAGAATGTTATAGTCAGTTTATACAATTTAAAAGTTCCGAAGGCCTCTTCGAAAAGAAGCGCAAAAGTAAGCAGAAATAAGAACTACCTAATGATTTTCAGCTTGAAAACAGTCGGCGCCAGTTTGGCTTAATTTATGCACCCCGTGTAGGTATATACTTTTATAACTCTTTAAAACTTAGTTCACATGCAACAGCCGATTGAAATGACCACTTTGAGCCAGGTACTTGAAAAATTAAGACAAAAGGGCATAGAAAGCGAAATAAAATTAAACGGGGAAAAGCAAATGGCCTCTGAGCAATTGGGTAAAACTTACGAACCGGAAGACCTGCTCATAATTAAAACCTTCCGTTTTGAGGGCGATTCGGATCCTGCCGATAATTCGGTACTCTATATCGTAGAAAATACACAGGGAAAAATAAGTTATATATTAGACGCGTATGGCGCCTATAGCGATCATGAAGGACCGGAATTCGACGACTTTATAAAAAGAATTCCCACCGACGAAAGGGAGCACCAGGAGTTGTTTTCCTGATAGTTTGAAGAACAAAAAAGCCGGATGCTACATACTGTAACATCCGGCTAAGCCATAGTTGTTATTATTTTATTTTCTTAATGTCCGCCTCTTTCCAAAGACCGTCCTTCTGCGCTCTTTTCTTCACTTCTTCTGCACGCTGCTTGCTGTCGGGATGAGAGCTCAGCATTTTTTGAAATTTAGAAGCCTGCGCTCCCTACCATCGCTTAAGCTGGCCAGTGTCATAAATGCGTTGTAAGCACCCATTACATTATACCCGTGTTTTTTCATAAAGTCGTAGCTATAGGTATCGGCGTCGGTTTCCTGCTTACGACTGTGCTTGCTGTCCATCATTGCCTCGGCTAATGCACCCAGCTGGCTTTCGGTGAGCGCCGCTGCCACCCCGACTGTGAACCAGCCGCGTCGGCCACAGCAGACCTTGTCAGCGCTGCTTTCATGGCATCTTTGGAGTCGTGGTTTCTTACGTGCCCGATTTCATGGCCGATCACCGCCAGTAATTCGTCGTCGCTCATAATATCCATTAACGAAGAGAAAACACGCACACTACCATCTGCGCAGGCAAAGGCATTAATATCAACAACTTTATAAACTTTGTAATTTAGGTTTAGCCCGTCTTCTGATCTATGCTTTCCAAAAATTTTATTCAGGCGAACCGTATAAGGGTCGTTAGCTTCAGCTACCGGGTTATGCTCGTCCATCCATTTTACAGCTGCAGCAGCATCACGGGCAGCGTCTGCATCGCTATAGGCTGCAGCCTTTACCCCTTTTCCAACCGCACCAATTGCTTTGGTATTAACTTTTAACTGGGCGTTAGCTATAGCTGCCAACATAGAAATCGCCATTAGAGAAAGCGCCATTCTTTTCATAAGTAAAAATGCTTTTAGGATTGAAGATTTAATTATTGGCCACGAAATTAAAGATTCAGGTAGTTCAATCCCAATTACATTTTATATTATTTTTTATGCGCTTTACCGGTAGGATCTTTCTTTTTAAATCTTCCTTACTGGAAGGATGATCGGGAAACCCCGGAACATCCTGGTCGATCTTTGGATCTTTACTTTCCTTCACTTCTTTTGGAGAATCGATAGGATCGGTTGATTTTTTTGTTGCCTTCGACATATTTGTTGTTTTACTGAATTGTGCAAAAACCATGCCGAAAAGGAAGCTATACTTTAAAAATAGTACCATTCCCAATAAGATAATAGCTACCGGAATCCGAAGGCTGGTAACCTGTATACAAACCGGTGAAAAGGCTAAAAGCAGGTAAGATTATTTGCTGCTGTTCTACGATAAAACAGGGAAGCCTTAAGCTTTGCCGGGCCCGGCCTGCCATTGTGTACCCCGGATGAATATGACCGCTGATTATGAAAGCACCTGCATTTCCCCGGCTTATGTATAATAGTGAACGGCTCCAGCCAATGTTCTTTTGTCGTAAGCTGTATATTCAGCGCTTCATAATCTATGTTCAACAATTTATCATGATTGCCTGGAACCAGTATAAATTCTACAGCGCTGTACTGTTGCCGCCATGCTGCAAAATAATCAATATCGGCATTGTAATCATGATGAAACATATCGCCTGCTACAATCACCTTTTGGGGTTGATAGGTGCTGATCAGCAAAGACAGTCTCTGCAGATCATCACCCATTATGGTAGAGGGAATGGGTATCCCCTTCGATCTGAAATAACCTGTTTTGCCTAAATGCATGTCTGCCAGGAGCAAGGCTCTTTTACGCGGCCAGTAAATGGCACGTAAAGCCGACAATATCAACACTTCATCTTGAACAATAATTTCCATCTCTAATCAACTAACCTGCGCTATTTATAACTTCTTTTAAATATGTACCCGCCCACACTTCCTATTCCCTATTCACTATTCCCTATTCCCTATTCCCTATTCACTACTACCTATTCCCTATTACCCATTCACCACCAGTCCATTCCTACTTCCCATTCACCTTTCTCAATACCTCCTCCTGCATCTTCCTTACTTTGGCATCTAACTCTTCACTGCTTAAATCCTGCCGCAAGCTATCCACTTTTATCGGGAAGCTTAAGGGTGTAAAAGCTTTAGCATTAACAATAATGATCCGGCTTTGTTGAATGCGGTGCAAAGCCGCTGCCAGGCGCGGTTCTTCCAACTGCTGGTAAAATACTTCTTCATAAGCCTGCCGCATCAACAGGTTCCGGGGATCATATTGTTCGAAGATCCTGAAAATAAGACCGGAAGAGGATTGAAGATTTTTATCGGTTTTAAATTTACCTGCATAGTTTTTCATTACCAGGCCTGCTATAACAGAAATATCCCTGAATTTCCGGCCCGCCATTTCAGCTGCATTAATGCTGCGGGCAATATCTTCGGTAAGGTTCTCGGCAGAAAGAATCCGGTTCATATCGATCTTGTCCATCGGGATGGGCTGATCGCTTAACAACTCAAACCCGTAATCATTCATTGCCATCGAAAAACTGATGGGTTGTACACGGCTGATCCGGTAGGCCACCAAAGCGCTCATAACTTCATGCACCAACCTGCCTTCAAAAGGGTACATAAACAGGTGGTGCCCGTCGCGGGTTTGTATCAACTCTATCAAAAATTCACCTTCTTTCGGGATATGAGAGTAAGCCTGCTGCTGCATAAAAAGAGGGTGCAGTTTTTGAAGTTCCAGCTCTTTTGCCCCGGATGTAACGCCTCGCTGAATTTATGACGTAAAAAGCACTCAGGTTGGAACTTAGCGGCAACCGGCCTCCCAGCCAACTGGGCGTAATCGCCCGTTTGGCCGTACTCTTTTCACCAGTACCGTCATATCTTTGATCATCACAAATTCGAGTATCTTACCAGCCAAACCAAACTTATCACCGGGATTGAGCTTTGAAACAAAATATTCCTCTACCATCCCGATGTACCCCCGCTCAGGAACTTCACTTTCAACATAGGGTCACTTACAATAACGCCCAGGTTCATCCGGTGCATCATAGCGATACGTCGATTCTTTACCTTATAAATGCCGTCTTCAACAACAACTTTCTGGAAATCTTCATAGGCGGTTAATACATCTCCGCCCTGGGTAATGAAACGCAGTATCCATAACCACTCCTCTCTCTCCAAATAGCTAAAGGCAAAGGTTTGCTTCACCTGCTGATATACATATTCTTCCAGGAAACCCTCTCCAACAGCCAGTGTTACCAGGTATTGAACCAATACATCAAAAGTTTGCACCAACGGTTGCCTGCTTTCAATAACACCTTTTAATGCAGCCTCTTTCAATGCAGCCGCTTCCACCAGCTCGAGTGAATGGGTAGGTAGAAAATAGATCTTCGAGGTTTCAAAAGGCGAATGACCACTACGGCCTGCACGCTGTAAAAAACGGGCAACACCCTTGGGAGAACCAATCTGTATCACCGTATCCACCGGCTTAAAATCAACGCCCAGGTCTAGCGAAGAAGTACAGATCACCGCTTTCAATTGCGCTGTATGCAACATGTCTTCAATCCAGTTACGCAATTCCATATCGATAGATCCATGGTGAATAGCCAGCTGACCGGCCAGGTCGGGAGCTACAGAAAGCATGACCTGGTACCATAGCTCGCTTTGGCCGCGGGTATTGGTAAAGATCAGTGTAGTACGGCTTTCATTGATAATTGGTATAAGTTGAGCGGCCATCTTGGTACCCAGGTGCCCCGCCCAGGGTAATACTTCAATCTCTTCAGGAATGATCGATATAATTTCCGTCTTCTTTTTTTTCTGAGACCTTACAATGGTTTTAGCTACATCCTTGTAAGGGATCAGCACTTCCAGGGCTTCATCTGTATTACCGATAGTAGCACTGATTCCCCATATGCGAAGCCCGGGAACAATATACCTTAACCTCGATATAGCCAGCTCCGTTAAAACACCACGCTTGCTACCCAACAGCTCATGCCATTCGTCCACTGCAATACATTTCAGGTATTTGAAATAGCGGGTGTTTTCTTTTTGAGCAAATAATAAATGGAGACTCTCTGGCGTAATGATCAATACATCCGGCATCCGCTTTACCTGCTTCTGTCTCTCAGCTACGGAGGTATCGCCGTTCCTTACACCCACTTCCCAATCCAGTCCCACTTCGGCTAATGCTTCCGACATCGCCCTGCCCAGGTCTTTGGCCAGCGAACGCAAAGGAGTCACCCATATCAGCTTCAGTCCATCCCCGTATTCTTTGGGATGATTGAGATAATGAATTACTACCGAAAAGAAAACAGAAAAGGTTTTACCAAAACCGGTTGGAGCGATCACAAGTCCAGACTTTCCTTCATGGAAGCGCTGCCAGCTCTCCTGCTGGAAAGTAAATGGCCGGTTACCTAATGAGGTAAACCAGTCTTCAACAATCTGATAACCGGGTGTGGATTGAATACGCTTCACAACATCTGGGATTGACAACGTTTAAACTACCGAATTTACAACCTGCGTTCATAGTTACCCATATTTAGCCAACATTTCTTTCAGATCGTCAATAGTATTGATCTCATCAGCCTTTTTATCTTTTCGCCAGCGCAAGATCCTGGGAAAACGCAGGGCAACACCCGACTTATGCCGGTTACTTTCGGCAATTCCTTCAAACCCTATTTCAAAAACCAACTCAGGCTTTACGGTACGAACAGGACCAAACTTTTCCAGCGAGTTGGCTTTAATAAATTTATCTACCTCCCTGATTTCTTTATCCGTAAGGCCAGAATAGGCTTTGGCGATGGTAACCAGCTGATCGCCCGACTTTATAGCAAAGGTATAATCTGTATAAAAAGCACTGCGGCGACCACTACCCTTCTGGCCGTATATCAATACCGCATCAATGGATAGCGGATTAATTTTCCATTTCCACCAATCACCTTTTTTACGACCAGAATGATACAGCGAATTTCTGGCCTTCAACATAATACCTTCGCTATTCACATCCCTTGCTTCCCCGCGTATAACAGCCAGTTGCTCCCACCGGTCAAAACTCACTACCGGAGATAACAGCACATAGCCAAATGGTATTTTTTCAATAATTTTTTCCAGCAACTGTCTTCGTTCGGCAAATATTTTTTCTCTTATATCGCTGCCTTCATGCTCTAAAAGATCATAAGCATAAAATCCCGCAGGCGTTTCCTCCAGTAATTTCTTGGAAATTGTTTTACGGTTCAATCTTTTTGCAGCTGGTTAAAATTCAGCACCTGTCCGTCTTTAACCGCCAGTATCTCACCATCTATTACCGTTCCGTCAGGTAAATGAGGTGCCAGCAGCTCTAACTCCGGGAACTGTTCGGTAACCAGTTCCTCTCCCCTGCTCCATACAAAAAATTCATCATTCCGTTTTATGATCTGCCCACGGATACCGTCCCATTTCCATTCAGCCTGCCAGTCTTCAGGGTTGCCCAATTCTTCCACCGGTTTATCAATAGGATATGCCAGGCAAAATGGGTAAGGCTTTGAGTTATCTGCATTTACGTGCGAGCCGCCGATCAGCTCGGCAAACTCCGTTTCCAGCGGATCCCATTTACCCATAATGCTATGCATCATTTTGCTTTCATCAATACCGCTGAATTTAGAAAGAGCGTTTACCAGTAATTTGTAAGATACACCGATCCTGAAACCACCTCCGATCAGTTTATTAAAAATAAAGCGCTGGCTATAATCCAGTCCGTTCCAGGCTTCCAAAACATACGTCTTCTTTTCTTCATCGGTTTTGGTGCCCAGCTCCAGGAGCTCACGCATCCATTGTGAAATGGTTTTCTCTGTGTGGTGCTTTGGTGGGGGCAGTACCAGGCTGATCGTTTCTCCAAGGTCGCCTACATTACTGTAACACTCCAGGAACAGCCATTCAGGCAAGCCCGACAACTCCAACGCCCATTCGCGGATCAAGGTGGATTTCACGGGCCGTTTGGGCCGCCTCCCGGTAAATAAGGCAATCAGCCACAGTTTATCATCGTCGGGAGCAATTTTCAGGTATTCAACAATCGCATCAATCTTATCATTGGTTTTATTACTGATTTCAAGGGATTGTATGAGCGCTGCAAAATGTTTCATACGGCGCCCTCCTCTTTTGCTTCACTATCTGTATTTTCAGCTTCTTCGTCGTTACCATATTGAGTAACTACTTCCTGGCGCTGATACCAATTTCATTCAGATACTTTGAAAAAGTTGCGGTATAGCCATGTGTAACAAATACCTGCTCGGCTCCCGTAGCTTTAATGGTCGACAGTAACCCCTGCCAATCGGCATGATCGCTTACTGCAAAACCCGCGTCCGCGCTTTGCCAGCGACGGCTGCCCCGCACCTGCATCCATCCCGAACAGATAGCAATAGCGCCATTCGGGATTTTTTTGATAACATTGGTTCCTAATAGCGAGGGAGGCAAAATCACAATATTCCCCTGCACCTCTGCTTTAGGCATATCTGCATACCACAAACCTGTTTCGGGCAGCTGCAGTCCCGTACTTTCAATGGCCTTGTTCAGCCGGTCGATAGAGCTATGCACTAACAGGGGCGCAACACCCTCAAGGCCTTTCATCAACCGCTGCGCTTTACCTAAACTATAGGCAATGAAAATGCTGGTTCGCTGGTTGCGCTGGTTGCCCCGATCCAGTTCTTCATATTATCCAATATCTGCTGCTGGCTTAGCCAATTATAAATAGGTAAGCCAAACGTACTTTCAGTTACAAACTCATGACATTTCACAATTTCCAAAGGCGACGAAAGCTGGTCGTCCTCCACTTTATAATCGCCGGAAGCCACGCTAACAAAACCATTATATTCCAATCGTACTTGAGCAGAACCTAAAATATGCCCCGCAGGATGCAAACTTAACGTAACGCCATTGATCATTTTACTTTCACCATAAGGCAAGGTTTCAATGCTGATGTCGGCACCCAGTCTCGCCTGCATGATGGGCCTGGATATATCGTGAGCCAGATAATGCTTGCTACCCCACCGGGCATGGTCGCCATGCGCATGGGTAATTACGGCATAGTCTACCGGCTGCCACGGGTCTATATAGAAGTTTCCCTGCGGGCAATAAATTCCTTTATTTGTAAATTGCAACAGACTCAAATCATCAATTTGTTTATCCTTTCCAAATATCGTTCCCGAAAGCCACCAACAGTTGTATAAAATTTGGATTGATAATTGTTTATATAATACAACAGAAGTTGTTTAAACTTTTTACAATTTAAAGACACATATCTTTTGCTGCGATAAAGGCATTACGCATCTTACAGGAATGTAGGCGCTTGTATGTTTCCTTCGTTCAATAAAAACTTATGTATCCATGTGTTTTGTTGTAAATTCCCGGGCAGCTTCTTAATTAAAATCATGTATGCGATTACGAACTTATGAGTCTTTCTGGCTCCTGAAGAACGGGCTTATCTATACTTATCCTTCTGTTCAGCAAAACCTAACTACCGATATTATTGTGCTGGGTGCAGGTATCACCGGAGCGCTCCTATCGGATGCATTGGTAAAAGAAGGTTATAAAACCCTGTTGCTGGATAAAAGCGACATTGCCCTGGGAAGCACTTCCGCAACCACTTCTATGCTACAATACGAAATAGATGTACCCCTGTATCAGCTGGAAGAAAAGATCGGCTCCGATGCGGCAGTAAAATGTTATAAGGCCGGAGTAGCAGCTATAAGGGAGCTCGATGATTTAATCAATAAAGAAAAAAATCGATTGTGGTTTCCAGAAAAACAATCCTTGTACATTGCTCATACCCAAGCGGCCAGTCCGCACCTGTACAAAGAGTTTGAAGCCAGAAACCATAATAAATTAGGAGTGAAATGGCTCAGCGCATCGGCTATAAAAAGAAATACGGTTTACGGTCGTTCGGCGGCATTCTTTCTTCAGTTGCAGCAAGTGTAGATGCCTATAAACTGGCTCATGAACTCATACAAATCAACACCCGGCGTGGCCTCCAGGTATATGACCAGGTAAACATTAAAAAGATCGATCATAAAAGCAAGGGCATTGTAATTTCCCTTGAAAATGGGTGCCAGGTTAAAGCAAAGAAAATAGTTTACTGCACCGGATACGAAACGGTAAATATGTTTGAAGAACGCATAGCGGATCTCCACAGCACCTATGCCTGCGTTAGCGAGGAGAAGATAAAGATCAATAAAGAAGTAAATAATATACTGCTCTGGAATACGCGCAAACCCTACTTATACATGCGCACTACTGACGACGGGCGTTTGTTGGTAGGCGGAGGCGACAGCAGGTTTACGTCTGCCACTTTTATGCAACAAAATAAGGAGAAGAAATCAAAGGAACTTATGAAGCAGTTGCAGGAGTTAATGCCGGGGATCAATTTCATAGAAGATATTATGTGGGCAGGGCTTTTTGGCTCTACCAAAGACGGGTTACCCTACATAGGACCGCATCCCGATTTTGAAAACGCTTTTTTCGTATTGGGCTTTGGCGGAAACGGCATTACCTTTTCTATCCAGGGCCGGCAAATTATAACAGATATGCTGGTAGACAAACCTAATGAACTTTCTTACTATTACAGGTTTAAAAGATAGCTTAACCGCAAAAAAAAGCGGCTACAACCATGTTGCAACCGCCATTCCATCAGCATGCGCTGATCGGCAAAAAACACTATCACATTTCTGATAACAAACGGTCGGTAATGACACAATGCTTCTGACCGTTGATCTCTTCTTCATGCCATTTCCAGTCGTTTAGATTAATAGGCATTGATGCGGATAGGTATTGAATGGCATCTCCTGTAAATCGGATAGGAAAGGCACTTGCAGCGTCGCTACTGCCGAAGTTTCTTGAGTTGTTGGTGAAAGCGTCTCTCATATATATTTAAAATTTAAAAATGTTTACAACAGGTATCGAATTATGTAGCCAGCTTATTATAACGCTTCAGATTTAGCACTATCTGTGAACGTTATTCTCTATGCAAATGAATGCAAAATGCTTGCCATATTTTTCGGGACGGTTACTTTCTGCGTAATAACCAAAACAAACCAATGACTACCAAGGCTACCAGAAAAAAAGGCCCACCACATGCCGGCTTTAAAAATACCTTCCACCAGTTCGCAGCTTTGTAACATAAAAGAAGCCGCTATGGCCGTTGAGAATAATGATAATTTTTTCATAGAAAAAAGGTTTAGGGTTATTGTTATTCGATCGCCTCTTTCAAGGCTTTAATTTCCTGGTAAGACTGCTGAAGCTCGGCAAGCTGCACACTTAGCAATTGTTGTAATTCCGTGACCAGCTGCTCATCGGCCAAAACTTCCTGGTAAGCGCGGATCGCGGTTTCTTCGCCGGTTATGCAACTGCCAAGAACAGCTGCCCGGTCGCCCCGGTTACCAATGCTTTTAGATCCATCCACGCTCTGTATAATTTGCCCGCGCCGGAGGTACCGATCGCAGGTTCACCCTCCAGCAAACCAATTTGCCTTTCAAGTGTTTCATTGTAATCGAGACTATTATTGATTAGATGGCGAAATAAACGTTTCAGGTCTTCATTACCTTCATCTTCCAATCCTTCGATGGCTTTTTCATAACCTGCGATCCTGTCATTATTGATCTGGATCAAATCATTGAGTATTTCTACCTGCTTATTGCTGTTTGCTGTTTCCATGATTGTTTTAATTACTCTTCCAATACGGCGCCTTCTATAGCTTCCCTATTGACTTAACATCGGCTTCATCCAGGTCGCCCCATATTTGTTTCCACACCTGTTCGTCTTTTCTTACCTGGGTAATTTCATCGTCTTCTACCCTGCAGTTGTAAAAAGCTGCTCCGTCAGTAGTTTCCGACGCAACCACGTGTACCTGTTGCATCTTACCGCCTACTCTGGCTTCTATTGTAAATTCTCTTCCATTATTGTCTTCCATGATCATTGATTTAAATCAGAAAATTATTTATTCAGAAAACTCAACAACAAACTGTTAAGCTCAAAAGAATGTGTCACATTTAAGCCGTGTGGAGCTCCTCAATAATATGATATTCATTATTAGAATTCCCTGGCTGCCTGCTCGGCAGATGTTTTTATCGGCACGATATTGTCTGAATCGCCATGTACAATTAACGTGGGCACGGTTACATTTTTAAGCTCCGGCCGGAAGTCGGTTGTGGCCCATGCTTCAGCAGCTTTTTGAGTAGCATTTTCAGATGCACCGGCGGCAATTATAAAATCGGCATCCAGTTGCGCTGCGCTCACACCTTTCTTTAGTAAACTATAGTTATAAAAGTTTTTATGAAAATCTTTCAAAAATGCAAGGCGGTCTGTTTTCAGCGCTTCTGCAATTTTGTCCAATTCTTCCTGTGGCACACCGTCGGGGTTGTCCTGTTTTTGAAAAACCAGGGGAATAATGGAAGCAATTAACGCGGCCTTCGAAATTCGGCCGGTGCCATAATTGGTGAGGTAGCGAACCACTTCCCCTCCGCCCATCGAAAATCCTATAAGAGACACGTCATTTAAGTTGAGCTCTGTGATCAGTGCATTCAGATCAGAAGCCAGTGTATCGTAGTCATATTTGTTCCATTCGGTTCCCGACTGGCCAAAACCCCGCCTGTCATAAGCAATAACGCGGTATCCTGCTTCAACTAATGGCGTTACCTGCGCGTCCCACGACCGGTGACTCAATGGCCAGCCATGAATCAGCACTACCGGTTTTCCGGCTCCATGGTCCTCATAAAATAGCTTTATTTCCTTTGTATCCTGCTGTTTGTTCAGATAAGGCATTGCGGTGATTTTAATATTGGTAATTTCAATTGCTGTAACCAATACCAAAACCAAGCCAACTGGCTGATCCTTACTTCCGTTTTTCAAAAAACAATAAACAGTGCCGGAATTTAACCATACAGGAAAAATAGCACGCAATTTGCATAAACTATATTTTTGCCGGAGCCAGTATCTTATAATGCTCCTAAAAAAGCGACAATAAGATATATGCTTAATTTATCATATAGAAAAACAATAATTTTTGAGCAGCGTAGCACGTAAGGTTTTAAAAATTGTACTTTGATTATTGCAAGCATCATCATGCTTGTTGTACTGGTGGCTATTTCGCTAACGATACCCGCTGTGCAGAATTTTGTAAAAGACAAGGTGGTTTCTTACCTCAAAACAAAAACAGGAACTGAGATCAGCCTGGAACGTATACGCATTAATTTCCCTACCGGGTTACAACTGGATAAATTTTATGTACAGGATCTGAAAAAGACACTTTGTTGTATGCGGGCCGCCTCGCTGTTCAACTGGATATGATTGGCCTGATCAGGAATCGAATTGCTGTTAGCAATATTGAACTGGATCATGTAAATGCTAACATGTACCGGCTAAACCCCGATACCAGCTTCAACTACCAGTTCCTGGTAAACGCGTTCGTATCGGCAGAAAAGGAACCAGAAACACCCAAAGACTCTACAGCGCCTCTTCAACTGAAATTAGACAAGATTACTTTTAATGATATCCGGATAAAATTTAAAGATGATGTTGTCGGAAATGATGCCGGTGTATCATTGGGTAAATTGAGCGCGCGTATAGACAAGTTCGACCTGGAGCAGATGCACTACGTATTGGATAAGCTGGAGCTTGCTAATACCAGACTTCATTATTTCCAGAACAAGCCACTGACAGTGCTGCAGCAGAAAGCCGATGCAGCCATTGATAGTACGGAAGCAAAATCAGGAGGTCGCCTGCCCCTGATAGAAGTTAAAAATTTTGCTTTCAGCGACATTGATCTTAAATACGATGACCGGCTCTCTGACACCAGGGCTTTTGCCTTTTTAAAAACTTTCAACTTTAACGACCTGCTGATTGACCTTACGCATGGAAAATATCAAACCAGTAACGGAGAACTAAGCAACTCTGTTATCGACTTTGCCTACAGGCCGACCCCGTCTAACGAGGCCGCTATTAAAAAAGCAGCAGATAGTACCAAGGAATCTTCTTTTAGCCTGTATCTCAATAAAATCGTACTCTCTAACAATAATATCAGGTACGACAATCTTTCTGCTCCCCGCGAAAAAGGGGTCATGGACTTCAACCACCTGAATGTAAAAGGTCTTGGATTAAGTGGCCAGGATATTGCCATTGACAGCGCAGGCATCAAAGCTACAGTTAATGGCGGCAAACTGGCAGACACCAGCGGTTTTGTATTAAATGAATTACGGGGTAAAGTAATTTACGACGACAAACAGATCAGCGTTGACGACCTATTGGTTAAAACACCTCATACCTATATTGACAATAATTCCCTGATTACTTATACCTCGCAGGATGACCTGAGCAAACATCCCGAACGGGTGGACATGAATATCCAGTTTCGCAAGTCGGTTCTGGGTCTGGCGGATGCGGCCTATTTTGTATCCTCCGTTCCGGCTACTTATCGCAACCAGCAATTAAACCTGGCGGCGCTTATTAAAGGCAGGTTGAATGATATGGATATCGATCAGCTGCAGCTAAGCGGATTAAGGAACACCAATGTAGACATTAAAGGAACGATCAAAGGCCTGCCCAAAATAGACAATACTCTTTTCAACATCCATATCGCCAGGTTTACCACTTCCAGGTCAGATCTGAATGCATTGCTGCCTAAAGGCACGTTACCCACCAGCATCGAGCTACCTAACCAGATAGCCGCTAAAGGGAAATTCGCCGGCAGTATCAGCAGGTTCGCTACCAACCTGGATGTACGAACCGATATGGGCGCCGCAAAAGTGAATGCTGCAATGGCGGTTCATCAAAAAATCCTTCGTATAAAGCAAAAGTAGACCTTAAACAATTTAATGTAGGCCGCCTGCTGAAGAGAACAGATGTAGGAACAGTAAGCCTATTCCTGGATGTAGCAGGAACCGGTACTTCTGCGAAAACTGCTAATGCTGCGGTTAAAGGAACCATTTACAGCGCCTACTACAACAAGTATAATTATCGCAATATTAAACTAGATGGCAAATACGCTAAACAGGCGTTGCAACTGCAGGCCAGCAGCCCTGACTCTAATGCTCATTTTGATATTGCTACCCATGTCAATATAGCAGGCAAATATCCATCATTAAAGGGTACCGTTGACCTGAAGAACATTGACCTTCAAAAACTAAATTTTGCCAGCTCAGAATTTAAAGTTGCCGGACTTGCTACACTTGACTTCCCAACAGTTGACCCGGATTACCTGAATGGCACTGCTAATATTGCCAGCTTACAGGTTGCAATGGATGGACGGGTTATTAACCTGGATACTATTTACCTGAACGCTTTATCTACAGCAACAGAAAATAACCTTACTTTAAAATCTGACATTATTAATGCTGATTTAAGTGGCAAATACGAACTCACCCAAATAGGGCAGGCATTCACCAACGAAATAGGCAAGTATTATGCTTTTGCACCGGTAAAAAAACCGGCCCGCAAAAATGAAGTTTAATATAACAGTGCACGATTCCAAATTGTTGAAAGAATTTGTGCCCTCCTGTATACATTTGCTCCCTCCTATTTAAATGGCGTTTTAGATACCGAAGCCGACAGCCTCGTTATTGCAGCTAATTTCCCTCATATAGTATATGACAGCTTTGATATAAAAGGCACTACGCTTAACATCAGCAATCTTAACGACAGTTTGAAACTGGCATATACCCTTGATATAAAAAGCGTGGAGAGCCCTGCAGTTAAACTATACAATTCATCTGTAAACGGGGCCGCGGCCAATAATATACTTGGGGTTAATGTGTTTTTACGCGACAGTAAAAACCAGGATAAGTACATGATTGGCGGAAACTTTAAGGCAGATAATAAAACCTACCGGTTTTCATTAGACCCGCAAAAGCTGCTGCTCAACTACGATAAATGGCAGGTAGCACAGGATAATTTAATTCAATATGGAGAAGCGGGGTATACGTCAGAAATTTCAACATTAGCAACAACGGGCAATCATTATCTGTTAACAGCACTTCCACGGCAGCTAATTCTCCTGTAAGGGTGAACTTCCAAAATTTCATGCTGGAGACATTGACCCGCTATGCCGAACAGGATACTGCGTTGATAGGAGGTACACTTAACGGAACTGTTGATGTAAAAAACATCCAGGAGTCTCCCGCATTTGAAGCTAACCTTGTCATCAACAAATTACGCTATCAAAAAGATCAGCTGGGCGATGTAAAAATACTGGCCGATAATTATACCAAAGATGCATTCAAAGTAGATGTAGCCTTAACCGGTATACACGATGTAAAAGTAGCAGGCTATTATTATACTACCAACAATGGTTCGCTGGATATGACTGTAAACATCAATCGCTTTGATCTGAAGTTTATTGAAAGCCTTAGCAGCGGCCAGATAAAGAATGGCTCTGGTATGCTTACCGGCCAGCTCACTGCCAAAGGACCTTTAACCTCGCCAAAAGTGTTGGGCAATTTAGGATTTAAAAATGCAGGTTTAAATGTAGCGCAGCTCAATTCTTACTTCAGGTTGAATGATGAAAACATTTCATTTGTATCCAATGGGATCAGGTTTAACAATTTTACGGTAAGGGATTCTGCCAACCAGGCATTTACCATTAATGGGCTAATTAAAACCACCAACTACCAGGATTTCGGCTTCGACCTGAAGTTAAGGGCCAACAATTTTATGGCGCTCAATTCCACTTCGCAGGATAATGAGCTTTTCTATGGTAAGGTATTTTTAACGCTGAATGCCAACGTTGGTGGCGATTTAAATAAACCTGAGGTAACCGGCTCTTTGAGAATTAATAAAGACACACGCTTCTTCTTTGCTATACCTGACAGCGATCCGGACATTGTGAGCCAGGAAGGAGTGGTTGAGTTTGTTGATATGGATGCACCTCCTAATAATGGCAGGGAAGCGCTGAACGTAGACAGCTTAACCAGGTCTAAATTAAAAGGACTGAATGTATCTATGGACCTGATAACAGAGAAAGAGGCTGAAATAACAGTAGTGGTAGACCCGGCAAACGGTGATGCTTTATTGGTGAAAGGAGAAGCAGAGCTGAATTTAACAATGGACCCTAGCGGGAAGATAGCCATGACAGGACGCTACCTGGTTTCGGGAGGCAACTACAACCTTTCTATAGGAGGATTAGCTAAAAGAAAGTTTGAGTTGCAACAGGGCAGTTATATACAGTGGACCGGCGCACCCACCGAAGCCAACGTGGATCTTACAGCTGTATACAATGTAAATACAGCTCCTATTGATTTGATTTCGGACCAGCTTGCGGCATTGGACCAATCTACACAAACCAGGGCCAGGCAGAAATTACCATTTATGGTTTATCTGAAAATGACGGAACAGTTATTAAAGCCAAAAATCGATTTTGAAATTGCGCTGCCCGAAAATGAAAGAAACGCAATAGACGGTATTGTAAACGCCCGGCTAATGCAGGTAAACTCAATCCTAGCGAGCTCAACAAACAGGTTTTTGCGGTATTGGCTTTAAACAGGTTTATATCGGAAAATCCTTTTGAAAGCCTCGCCGGCGGAGCTTCTCCTGAAATGCTGGCCCGCCAGAGTGTGAGCAGATTATTAACTCAGCAGCTCAATAATCTTGCTTCAGATCTCATTAAAGGAGTGGATGTAGCATTTGACCTTACTTCGCAGGATGACTTCAGTACGGGAACACAGCAAACGCGTACCGACCTGAATGTGGCCCTTTCCAAACGGCTTTTGAACGACAGGCTAACTATAACCGTTGGCAGCGATTTTGCCCTGGAAGGAGCACGCACGCAAAATAACAATGGGGCTAATATAGCCGGCAATGTAAATATCGAATATGCGCTGTCGCGTGATGGCCGCTACAGGCTCAGGGCTTACCGGCGCAATCAATCTACCCTGGTGGTAGAGGTCAAATCATTGAAACAGGTTTAGGCTTTGTGATGGTAGTAGATTATAACCGTTTCAATGAGATATTCAGAAGTTTTAAAAGCGAAGAAAAATTAAGAAAGGAACGTGAAGCCAGAAGACAGCAGAGAGAACAACAGCAACAACCTTAATTGATCCGATGCGTATACGACGATAACAATATAAGAATGCGGACATTTTACAACATATTAATATTAGCAGCTATCATCCTTACAGCAGCTTCCTGTACCGGTTTAAAGGCCCTAAAGGAAGGCCAGGTTTTATACACGGGTGCAACAGTAAAAATAAACCCCGATAGCGCTAAAAAGTTCCCGGCGAAAAAGCATTAAAAATACACTGGAAGCAATGACACGCCCCGAGCCTAACAAAAGATCCTGGGCATGCGGTATAAGCTCGCTTTTTATGCACTTGCCGGTGAACCTAAAAACCTAAAGGATTGCGGAACTGGATCCGGACCAAGCTGGGCGAACCACCTGTATTAATGAGCGATCTGCGTTTGCAAAACAACATCAATATACTACAAAGCCATCTCATCAGCAAAGGCTACCTGCAGGCCGCAGTTACCGGCGAAGCTATCGTAAAAGGGCGTACAGGACGTGCCGAATACCGGGCTATAACTAATGAAAGATACACACTCAACGAAATTAAATTCCCTGCCGAACCTACAGCGCTAAACAATATTATCAGGCGTGGGTCCGATAAATCTTTATTAAAACCTGGTATTTTTTACGATATAGATGTATTTACGGCAGAAAGGAACGTATCGATAATGACCTGAAAGAAAAAGGATACTTCTTTTTTAATCCTGACTTTTTATTACTGCAGGTTGATAGCACCATTGGCAGCAACAAAGCAAACGTATATGTAAAAGTAAAAGACCTTACACCTATAGAGGGTTTAAAACCATACCGTATTAACGAGATCAGGATCTATCCTAATTACAATATCAGGCGCGATTCGGCATTAAGATTATCAAAGCCGTTAATACATAACGACTTTAAAATTTACGATCCTCAAAACACTTATAAACCCCGGATTTTCGACAGGTTGATTTTCTTCCAGAAAGATGAGTTATATAACCGTGCCGATCACAGCCTCAGTCTTAACCGCCTTGTAAACCTGGGTACTTTCCGTTTTGTGAAAGCTGAGTTCAGACCCATAGATACCCTGGAAAGCGACTTACTGGATGCTAACTTTTACCTTACTCCTCAAAAAAAGCGCTCGATGTCCTTACAGGTAACAGGCACCAGTAAATCAAACAACTTCGTGGGATCTGAAATTAAATTGTCCAATACCAATCGTAACCTGTTTAGAGGTGCTGAACAATTGGTTACCAGCATAGCAGGTGGATTTGAAACGCAGGTGAGTGGCGCTAAAACCAATTCGTATTCGGTAAGCGCTAATGCAAGGCTTATTTTTCCACGTATTATAGCGCCGATCAATTTTAAAAGTGCGAGCAACTATGTCCCTAAAACACATGTTACAGTGGGAGGACAGCTGCTGAACAGGGCCCTATATTTCACCATGCTATCCGGCAATGCAGAGTTTGGTTATAATTGGAAGGGAAGCCAGTTTGTAGACCATACATTCAATCCTTTCTCTGTAACCTACGTACGCACGCTGAAAACCACGGATAGTCTTGAAAAACTTTTGATAAGAGTACCCAGCTTAAGAGGTAATTACGAGAACCAGTTTATCTTCAGCACTAATTATCGCTTTACCTATAGCGACCAGTTTCAGGATGCCAAACGAAATAATATTTATTTCCAGGGCACCGCGGAAACTGCTGGCAACCTGGTGAATGCATTTCTCAAAAAGAATGACCAGGGGCAAAAACACTATTTAGTACCGCGGTTAACCAGTTCATCAAACTGGAAGCCGACTTCCGCGATTACTACAAGATCAAGCCACAGCTGATTTTGGCCGGACGTGCCAATATTGGTTATGGTATTCCCTATGGCAATAGCACCGTGCTCCCCTATATACGACAATTTTTTGCCGGGGGTAGCAATGATATCAGGGCCTTCAGGGCGAGATCACTGGGACCGGGCTCTTATTACTACGAGATCAACCCCGACTCAAGCAGGATCTTCCCTGACCAGGGCGGTGATATAAAAATGATGCTCAACGGGGAACTGCGTGCCAAATTGTTTAGCGTGATACACGGAGCCGTTTTTGTAGATGCCGGAAATGTATGGACCGCTAAAACAGATACATCCCGTATGGGCAGCAGGTTCAGGTTGGGTAACGCTTTCAACGAGTTTGCGGTAGGTGGCGGCGTTGGCCTGAGAGTAGATGCCAGCATTTTCGTTATCCGGTTCGACCTGGCCACCCCTTTTAGAAAACCCTGGTTACCGCCAGGTGAGCGCTGGGTATTTAACCAGATTAACTTTGGAGACCCCACCTGGCGCAAACAAAATCTTATCCTGAATATCGGCATAGGGTATCCGTTTTAAACACTCCTCCCTATTAATGGGTGCAGTAAGCAACATCTTTTTAGTAGAAAGAAGTTTTATGGCTTTATTCTTGAATATAGTTACATAACTATATTCAAATAAGTTACGTTCCATGAAACAAGTAGTCAGCAAGTCGAAAACATTTTTTAAAAACGCGGAGACCTCCTGATCGCCTCGGCTAAAGGCTTTTCGGCAGACAAAGTGCCCAAGCTCAGTTCTTCACTGGCTTATTGTACCGTTTTTTCCATGGCGCCCCTGCTTACTATTGTCATTGCTTCGGCCAGCCTCATCTACAAAAAAAAGAAATTATTGAGCAAAAGATCTATGAGGAAGTCATTCAATTTACTGACAGCAATGTAGCCACACAGGTACAGAATATTGTTACCCAGGCCAGCCTGAGTGGCAAAACAACTATTGCCCTGGTTATCGGCATTATCTCGCTCATAGTGGGCGCCACAGCTGTATTCCTGGAAATACAGGACAGCCTGAATACCATATGGAAAGTAAGAGCAAAGCCACGTAAAGGAATATGGGGACTGTTAACCAACCGTGTTAAATCGTTCGGCCTAATCGTTTCCCTGGGATTCTTATTGCTGGTTTCCCTGGTCCTCAACAGCATACTGGGCAGCGTGCAAACCCGCTTTCAAAACCTGATACCGGTTGACTCTGGTTGGCTATTTTTATACTTAATAATGTGCTGACTTTTGCCGTAATCACCTTTCTTTTTGCCGTCATCTTCAAGGTACTTCCCGATGTGATCATAAAATGGAAACCTGCATTTGTAGGAGCCGCATTTACCACTGTACTGTTTGGAATAGGTAAATTCCTGATAGACCTGTACATCACCAAATCCAGCCCGGGTGTGGTTTTCGGAGCCGCAGGAACGATCATTATCATACTCCTTTGGGTATATTATACTTCTTTTATCCTGTATTTTGGTGCAGAGTTTACACAGGTATATGCTGAAAAGTACAGCGATAGTATCAGGCCATCAAAATATGCGGTTCACGTAGAAGTAGTAACGGAGGAGCAACACGTAAAGGAACTCCCGCCACAACACCCCGAGTATACTTCGGAGCGATAAACAAACCCTGGCTTACCACTTAAACAACGCGTATATATGACAGAGAAAGAAAAAATGCTCGCCGGACAACCGTATAAATCTTTTGAACCAAAGCTGTTCGAAGAACGCCAGCTGGCTAAAGATCTTAATTACCAGATCAATCAGCTGCACCCCTTTAAGCTGGAAGAACGCAACCAGCTTTTACGGAAGTTACTGGGGCGTACCGGTAGCCAGTTTCATATAGAACCGCCGTTCTATTGCGACTACGGATATAATATTGCTATTGGTGAAAACTTTTACTCAAATTATAACTGTACTATTCTCGACTGTGCGCCTGTAACTTTTGGAAACAATGTGCTGCTGGCTCCCAATGTTTCTATTTACACTGCAGGGCACCCTGTACACTACGAACCCCGGAATGAAGCCTATGAATACGCCTTCCCGGTAACCATCGGTAATAATGTATGGATTGGCGGCAACACGGTTATCAACCCCGGAATCTCCATTGGCGACAACAGCGTTATCGGTTCCGGAAGCGTTGTTACCAAAAACATCCCTGCAAATGTAATCGCAGTAGGCAATCCCTGTAAAGTAATACGGGATATTACCGATAATGACAGGCAGTACTATTTCAGGAATTTAAAATTTTGACCACCCTATATACTCCATCTTTCCCCATGAAAAGCCGGATCTTATCCCTTCTCCTTATTGGCAGTCTACTATGTAGCGGTGCCGTTGCCCAGGACTATAAAAAAATCGTGCAGCAACAGTTTATGCACTATACCATCCTTGTTATTAAAAAAGATTTCAGGGCTGCTGCCGACTTTATCATTGATGACCTTATACACTTGTTCCCAAGGAACAAGTGATAACAGCTATGGAAACCATTTTTAATATGCCCGAATTTGATTACCAGGTAGACTCCGCCAAAATATTACGGGTAGATAATGCACAGTTGATAGACAGCGCTCATTTTGTAAAACTTAAGTACTCCAATATCCTCCGGATGCGGTTTGGAACGGACTCACTCCAGGCAGACTCGACCATCGTAGAGAATGAATTACTTACATTAACGCTTCAGTCCAAATTTGGAGAACCCAACGTTACTTATAATAAAACTACAGGTTATTACCATATCCTTTCGGTGAAAGATGTGATCGGGAAATCGGCAGATTTAAAGCAATGGAAATTTATTGTTATGGAAGACGACAAGATACCTTTTTTAAAAAAGATCCTCCCGAAAGAACTGCTTGAATAATTTTTCCGATATTTCCGTAAAGAAATAACGAATGATTGTTGAAGCGCATCCCAACGACACACCTGCCTCCAAAAAAAAAAATTTTACCAGGTGCTATACATCCAGGTGCTGATAGCCATCACCATAGGAGCGCTATTAGGCTATTTTAAGCCCTCGCTGGCCGAGCAAATGAAACCTCTCGGAGATGGCTTTATAGCATTGATCAAGATGATCATAGCTCCCGTCATTTTTGTGACCATTACCGTAGGTATTGCCTCCATGAATGATATGAAAAAGTAGGCCGTGTAGCAGGCAAAGCGTTGCTTTACTTTATTACTTTTTCCACGCTCGCCCTTATTATTGGGCTGGTTGTAAGCAATATTGTACAGCCCGGCAAGGGGCTTAACATTAATCCCGCTACACTACAGGCATCATCCATAGCCCAATACGTAAATAAAGCCCACGACAATTCTTTAATAAATTTCATATTTGACATTATTCCCAAAACGCTGGTAAGTCCTCTTACCGGCGATAATATTCTGCAGGTACTGCTGATTGCTATCCTGTTTGGCATAGGTATATCGCTCACCATGCCCAAAAGCAAGCTGGTGCTCGATTTCATGGAAGCGCTGGCCTATCCTGTTTTCAAAGTAGTGGCCATTTTAATGAAACTGGCGCCTATCGGCGCTTTTGGCGCCATTGCATTTACTATTGGTAAATATGGTATTTCTTCTATCGGTAACTTATTGGCTTTGGTCATTACTTTCTATGCTACGTCTTTATTATTTGTAATAGTGATATTAGGGGCGGTAGCGAGGTATAACGGCTTTTCTATCTTCAGGTTTTTAAAGTATATAAAAGACGAATTGCTGCTGGTACTCGGCACCAGCTCTTCCGAAGCCGCCCTGCCCAGCCTGATGCAAAAATGGAAAAAGCAGGCTGCGCCAAACCAATAGTAGGCCTGGTGGTACCCACAGGCTACTCTTTTAACCTGGATGGCACCAATATTTACATGACACTGGCCGCTTTGTTTATAGCGCAAGCCTGTAATATCCATCTGCCGTTAGAAAGCCAGATCGTGCTATTATTGGTGGCCATGCTAAGCTCCAAGGGCGCTGCCGGCGTTAGCGGAGCAGGGTTCATTACTTTAGCGGCAACGCTGGCAGTAGTTCCGGAAGTACCCATCGCAGGAATGACGCTCATACTCGGCATAGATCGCTTTATGAGCGAATGCAGGGCACTGACCAACATGGTAGGTAACGCAGTGGCAACTGTGGTGATCGCCCGTTGGGAAGATCAGCTGGATAAAGAACAATTGAATGCCGTTTTAAACGTAAAGCCATAAACTTAAAAATACTATCGTATTATTGACGAGTATACTGTCATGCATGTCCCCTTTCATTACCAGACATCCCGATATGAGCATTTGCATCTAATATCTAACATCAAAATATAAAACAATGAAATCAAGCCACGAAATAGATTATGAGATTTTCGGAGAAGAAATGCAGTACGTAAGTATTGAATTGGACCCCGATGAGACCGCTATTGCCGAAGCCGGCAGTTTTATGATGATGGACGAAGGCATTAATATGGCTACTATTTTTGGAGACGGTAGCCAGGCAAGCCAGGGCGGCGGTATATTAGGCAAGCTGATGAGTGCCGGCAAACGAATACTTACAGGCGAAAGTTTATTCATGACGGCATATACCAATGTTAGTCATGGCAAAAAGAAAGTATCGTTTGCATCGCCTTATCCCGGCAAAATTATACCGCTTGACCTTTCAGAGTTGAACGGGAAAGTTATATGCCAGAAAGATGCCTTCCTGTGCGCTGCAAAAGGAGTTGCTGTTGGTATAGAATTTCAACGAAAGCTGGGAACAGGTCTGTTTGGAGGAGAGGGTTTTATTATGCAGAAGCTGGAAGGTGACGGGATGTCTTTTGTTCATGCCGGGGACATGTGTTTCATAAAGATCTCCAGCCGGGAGAGCGCCTGAAAATAGATACCGGTTGCCTGGTTGGGTTTACCCAAAGCATACGTTACGATATTGAAATGATACGGGGAGTACGGAACAAGCTATTCGGGGTGAAGGCTTCTTTTATGCAACGCTCACAGGGCCCGGTCGCGTATGGATACAAACTTTACCGGTAAGCCGCCTGGCTTCCCGCATTCTCTCCTTTGCCACTACCAACAGGAAAGAAGAAGGCAGCATTTTAGGCGGCATCGGCAATTTGCTCGACGGCGACGGTTACTAAAAGGCAAATACTACAAATAAAAATGCCGGCGCTTCGCCGGCATTTTTATTGATCATTAGCTTAATTGTAATTGTTGAATAGCTGCTTCAACACCCCTTATTTCCGCAAGTCCTTTAACCTCCCGATTGCAGAATAACCGGGATAAGTTTTTTTCTGTAAATCATCAAGCATCTGGTGCCCATGGTCGGGTCGCATAGGAATACGACGCTGCTGATCTTTTGTAACTGGCTTATATACTGAACAACAGAAACTATATTGCCATTACCTTCGAGGTGATTAGCTTCAAAAAGTTACCTTCCTCGTCCCTCTCGGTGCTGCGTAAATGCAGGAAATAAATCCTGTCGCCAAACCTTTTGACCATGTCCAGCAGGTCATTATCCTTACGGGCGCTATAGGAGCCGGTACAAAAGCAAAGCCCTGCATTTTTAGAAGGCACATTATTAATCAGGGCTTCAATATGTGCAGCCGTGCTCATAACGCGCGGAAGCCCTAGTATCGGGTAAGGAGGATCATCGGGATGTATGGCCAACTGTATTCCTGCTTCCTCGGCAGTTGCTGTAATCTCATTTAAAAATGAAAAAGATTTTGCTGCAGCTGTTCGGCCGTTATGGTTCCATATTCGTTCAGCAGGTCCAATACCTGCTCTGTGGTAAATAACCCGTCGGAACCGGGAAGGCCCATTAAGCAGGAGGTTTTAAGATTATCTATTTCGCTTATACTTAAATTATCAAAAACTCCTTAGCTTTTCTTAAATCATTTTCGTTATAATCGTCTTCAGCTCCCGGGCGCTTAAGTATAAAAACATCAAAGGCTATAAATTCTTTCCATCCAAACCTTAAACACAAGGCGCCGGTTTCAGTGGGATAATCGAGGTTGGTGCGTACCCAATCCAGCACAGGCATAAAATTATAAGTAACTACTTTAATGCCATGGGCTGCAAGATTTCTCATACTTACCTTGTAATTCTCTATCCAGGTTTCAAAATTTCCACTGCGCTTTTTTATATCTTCATGCACTGGCAGGCTTTCTACTACTTCCCAGCTTAATCCTGCGGCTTCTATAATTTCTTTTCTTTTAATGATCTCTTCGGCGGTCCAGATTTCTCCTACCGGTATATGATGTAAGGCAGTTACTATTCCTGTGGCGCCTGCCTGGCGTATATCGCTTAGCGAAACAGCATCGTTATCACCATACCATCGCATGGTTTGTATCATTGTATAGCTCATAATTCGCTAAAATAAAGTAAAAGCGCAGCATTTATGAAAGATTATCATACAATCGGCACATTAACAAAGGTTCTTTTGCCTTGCAGGTTGTTATACTGTGCCCGCTACTACAATAGGCGCAGCATGAATTAGTTCATTGCCACAGGCAAATGGCTATAAAACAAAAACGGCTCCGGGAAAACCAGAACCGCTTTGCAAACTTTAAATATATAAAAACTAAACCTCACCCATTTTTATCTGCCTCTTCCGCCTCTATCTCCACCGCCACGGCCAACTCTCTCTCCTCCTCCCCATAGAACGTTGAGGCGCTGAACTGCGGCTTTCAAAACTCCTGCTGGGAGCCCGGCTCTCCATTCTCGGGGCCGACTGTTGCTGTTGAACCTGCATTTCCCTGCTCCGGTTCTCATACTGCCGCTGTGGTTGCTCAACTGATCTTTGCTGAGACTCCATTCTTGCACGGTTTTCCTGCTGCACTCTCGCCTCACGCTGCTGCCTCATTTCCGCAGAACGTTGCTGTTGCATCGCCTCGTTTCTCTGCCTCATTTCGTTGGAACGCTGCTGCTGCATCACTTCATTTCTCTGCCTCATCTCTGCGGAACGTTGTTCCTGTGCAGCTTCGTTACGCTGCCTCATTGCTTCCGACCGGTCAATAGACGGCCTGTTGTCCTGCGAACGTTGCATCTGTTGCTGGCGATCCCTCATTTCATTATTACGCTGCATCATAGGGTCGTTGCGCTGGGTGTTCCTGTCCGCATCGCTTCCAAACCTGCGCGATGACGCTACCCTGTTTCTATCTCCACCGTTACCATTATCCCTATCCCCTCTTATTGCATCTTCCCGGCGGGGTGATGAATTAACCCGGTAATCTCTTGTATCATTAACTCTCGGATTGTCGCGTACATCGGCATTTCTCCCGCTTCTGTCCGTACCTCTGCTGGCTACACTATTCCTGTCATAACGCTGTACATCGCGCGGGGCATAGCTGGAGCGGTTATCACTTCTGCTTACTGCAGGGCGATAAACGGAAACTGAATTTCTCGAAACAGTAGCTCTGCCAGGTCTGTCCGCATTGCGAACCGTAACAGCATTGATTCGACCTGTATATCTTTCTACGTCGCCCCTGCGCGGCCCGTTAGTATAATAACCTCCTCTGCCTCCCCTGTAATTGCCACCACGCGAACCATAATTATAGTTGTTAATAATGGTAGTGCGGTTGATAATGGTTACATTATTGCGGTAAGGGTAAAAATAGCGGCCAATATGTACCGAAGTCATATAGCGGCATGGAGCAAAAGTCCAGTAATCATAAGGAGGGTTATAGCCTCCAAAGCCTATATTAATGCTGATACCCGGGCGGATAGGAGCCCAACCATAATAGTCGCCGCCACCTCTCCAGCTTACCCATGCCGGAGACCATTCGTAACCCGGAACCCAAAGCCATCCATAATACGGGTCATAAAACCACCGTCCATAGTGAAATGGCGCCCAGCCCCAGTCATATCCCGAATTCCACATCCAGTCATTATCAGCAGTATACGCCCAGGAACCGTTAGTAGCATAAGGGCGGAAATCTGAACCAACCCTTGGTCGCCAGGTATACCCGTACTCGGGGTAGTCGATCCATTCTCCGTAAGGGCTTAACTCATCGTAGAATGTTTGGAAATTGATACTTACCCCTACCCTGGGCTGTGCATCAACAGGCCTGGTCAACAGCATTGCAAAAGCAAGCATCAGTCCGGTACCCAAAGCGTTAAAAAATCGTTTCATTTTATTTGTCATTTACTTTTAAATAAAGATTGAAGTAAAACCTTCTGTATTTATGACGTGTAATAGTTAATTAAGTTGTATCATCCCTGCCAAAATTGAGCACGGTAAGCGGTTTTATGATTTATTTTACAATATTTAATAAGAGCCGGAAATGGAATATATTGTATTTCAAACAAAAGCAAAGAAAAGCGGGGAGCTAATAAAATAATGTACATATTTGCCTGACAATGGCTATTGATTACTATCAAATATTGCAGATTTCACCGTCGGCAGATCTCGCGGAGATAAAATCTGCCTACCGCCGGCTCGCCCATCAATACCACCCCGATAAAAACCCTGATAATAAATCAGCACTGGCTTATTTTGAACTGATTAAAGAGGCGTACGAAACTTTGTCTACCCCTGGTAAAAAGAGCAATACCTGCAGGACAGATGGCTCAGTAAAGCCAACGGGCAGTTGTTTGAACAACCGGTAAAAACGCCTGAGGATTTGCTAAAACTGGTATTATCTGCCAGCGATAAAATACAGCGCATGGATATTTACCGTATGAACAAGGAAGGGATAAAAGAAGAACTCGACCTCTTGCTCACAGAAGAGCGGATCAGCCTGCTGAACGATTTTAATGAAACAGGCATTAATGATGCAATAACCAGAGAACTGCTTCAGGTAATGCCTGCGATACCCACCAGCAGCCAAAGTAACTATCTTAAAAAATTGCAAACTATTCAAAGTAACTATGTTGAAATAATCAGGCGAAGGGAGGAAGAACTGGCCGGAAAAGTTTTTTGGGAAACCTGAAACCCGCATTCATTATTTTGTTGGTGGTAATGCTATGTATTTTAATCTGGGGCACCTCTTTAATACATTAGGCGGCAGGTTTTTTGATATTGTAGATTAACAATTTGTAAAACACAATTCTTATGATCCCAATTGGAGATGACAATTCAGGACGTACCCGTACTCCCTATATCAACTATCTTTTAATTGCCATTAATATATTGGTATTTGTTTTCGCCCAGGGCATGGGCACCAACGAAGCTTTTATGGGCAGCTATGCAGTTGTGCCGGAAGAAATTTTATCAAACCGTGATATAGCAGGCGGCGGCCTTAAAATCACTCCTATTCCTATTTACGGAACGATTATCACCTCGATGTTCATGCATGGAGGCTTCGGGCACATCATCGGCAATATGATGTATCTACTGATATTCGGCGACAACCTGGAAAATGTGATGGGTCATAAAAAGTACCTGCTTTTTTATCTTCTATGCGGCATATTGGCCACGCTCTCCCATGTATGGATTTCTTCTTATACCCAAACAGGCCTGTATACGCCCTGCGTAGGGGCATCCGGGGCCATTGCGGGAGTACTGGGCGGCTATATACTTTTGTTCCCGAAAAATAAGATCCGTATTTTTTTGATTCCTTTTATTATAAGAGTAAATGCTTTTATTGCATTAGGATTATGGATTGCCCTTCAGCTGATTGAAGGATGGGGCGCTATGGGTCGGGAAGGAAGCGGCATTGCTTACGCGGCACACGTGGGCGGCTTTGCGGCAGGTTTAATCCTTGTTAGCTTTTTCATTGATAAACAACCGGCAAGGAGATAAAGCCCCTATCTCCCGCCGGTTGATGGCTCCACCAAATTTTTCCGGTTATCAGCCCTGCTCCAGCAGTTTCCTGAACTCAGTGATCGTTTTAAAAAGATTATCATGTATAATGGGATCTGAAACCCAACGGGGTACACTGGCACTTTTATCGGTAACGATCTGGTAGGTAATTTTCAGGTTTCCTTCCTTCACTTTTTCTACCATCCACTTGCCTTTGGTACCTGTTATACGTGTTACATTTTTAACAACCGGAAATTTATCGGTAGTAATCCCCTCGAAATAAATATTACACACCGGGTTATTAAGGTCAGCCTTATTAAATGAGTACTTCAGGCTGCAATCCTGATCGTCGAGCGGCCAGGGTATCTTGTAACGTGCATAAGTCAGCCAAACGGCATCATTACTGGTATAGGCAATCTTATAGTTCTTCGCATTGGTATTCCATTTCGGCCCCTTTGCAGGATTTTTTAACAATGCTACTACCGCTTCTGCCGACGCGGCCTTTGCCGTGAAACTGGCTTTCAGCTCCCTTACGGTGTTCCCGTTATGTTTGATCCATCTTTCATAAAGAGCAACATTTCGTTCAGCCTTTACCAGCTCAAAGTCGCCGGCCCGGCAAAGCTGCACTAAGGGCAGTACAAGCACCAGGAAGGTACAATGCAGGAGTATTCTTTTCATACGCTTATTTTTTGTTTTACAATTGAATAATGATCGCCGTATAAAAAGAATACAATTCAACAGCCTGCCACCCCTATCGGGTACCTGGCATATTTTTCATTTTTTAAGGCCTTTTATAAAACCCTTAACAACATATAGCTGTTTGCATTAAGCGTGCCTAGTAAGCGGCGTTAAAATTCTCCTTATCTTTCAAAAAAATTACATGTATGGTGAGATTATTATCCCTGTTCCTTTTGCTAACTTTTACTACTACAACTTTCGCCCAGGATGGCTATTGGCAACAACATCTCGATTATAAAATTGATGTGGCGCTCGATGATAAAAACAACTCATTAAAAGGTAACGTCAATATCGTTTATAAAAACAATTCACCCGAAACTCTCAACTTTATCTGGTTTCATATATGGCCCAATGCCTATAAAAATGATAGTACGGCACTATTTCAGCAGCTTAGAAATGATCCCACTTCGGAAGAGGATCTGACCAAGATTACCCGTGGGGAAATTGACGGCCTGAATTTCAAGGTTGACGGTAAGATAGCTAAAACAGAACCGCACAGCAATCCTAATTATATTGACATTATAAAAGTAGTATTACCTAAAAGCCTGAAGCCGGGAGAATCTGCCACCATATCTACCGATTTCCTGGTGAAACTTCCTTCTTATTTCTCCCGCTCGGGTTTCGCAGACGGCCAGTATATGGCTACACAGTGGTATCCTAAACCTGCGGTGTTTGATAAAAAGGCTGGCATGAGTTTCCATACCTGAGTATGGGTGAATATTACAGCGAGTACGGCAACTTCAAAGTTAACATTACCCTGCCTGCCGGGTATGTTGTAGGCGCAACGGGTGTTTTACAAAATAAAGACGAGTTAAGCCAATATAAATCCATCGGGGCCAAAAACACCGCCAACCGCACCGGTACACCCGAACTATACCAGGGAAAAACGGGCAATAAAACACTTACTTACCATGCAGAAAATGTACCCGATTTTGCCTGGTTTGCTGAAAAGGAGTAGTTATACAATACGATACTTTGAAATTGCCTTCGGGCAAAGTGGTGGATGCTTTTACTTATTATAAAAACAAGCCGAATACGATATGGAATAACAGTATCGACTACGCTAAAGACGGCACAAGATATTATAGCCAGAAGATCGGGGAATATGAATACCCAACGGTGCAGGTTTTTGAAGGGCCTAAAAACAACTCGAGCGGCGGCATGGAATACCCCATGATTACCCTGATTACTGTACCTGATGCCAGTAAAGAATACCTGGATGGTGTAATTGCACATGAAATTGGTCACAACTGGTTCATGAGCATGCTGGGCAGCAACGAACGCCTGCATACCTGGCAGGATGAAGGCTTGAACACTTACTACCAGTTCCGGTACGAAGCAGAAAAATACAGGTACAATTCTATATTCCGCGACCAGATGCCCCCGCAAATGAAAAAATTGCCGCTGGATGAGTTTCAGAAAACCGCCTACAGGGCGCTGTCCTCCATCCCGATGGAAGCGGAAATTGACCAACCTGCCGCCGATTTTAAATCATCAGAACAATATGGGCTGATATCGTATATAAAAGCATCTATATGGCTATACGAACTGGAACAGATGTTTGGGCGCGATAAAATTGATGCGGCTTTTCAGGAGTATTTTAAAACATGGAAAAACAAACATCCCCAACCGGAAGACATGAAAGCTTCTTTTGAAAAATCGCTGGGAATAAACCTGGACGATTTCTTTGCAGAGCTGAAAAAGAAAGGAAGCTTATAAAAATGAAAAATATTAAACACCCGATTTAAAATTCTGAATTCAATATTTACCATTTTAAATTTCGGCGATGATCATCTCATTAACAAATAAAAAGCCCTGGTTGGCGGTGCCAGCCAGGGCCTTGGTTATGCCGTAGCCTATCAGCTGGCAGCAAGTGGAGCCACTGTTACGGTTATGGCACGCAACGAAGAAAAGCTGCGCGCTATCGTATCGGAGCTGCCCGCAACCGGCGGCCAGCAGCATGAATACCTGGTGGTAGACTTTGCTAACCTTACCGGCTACAAACAGGTTACAGAAACTTACTTTAGTACTCATACTGTTGATATCCTCGTCAATAACACCAATGGCCCTAAAGCAGGCACGGTACTTGAAAAAACCGGTGCCGACTACCAGTTGCGTTCGACCTGTTATTTCAAACCGTGCAGCACACCACAGCACTGGCGGTAAAGCATATGAAAGAGCAGCGTTTCGGACGGATCATTAATCTCACGTCCCGTACCATCAGGGAGCCGGTAGACAGCCTTGCCTTATCCAATACTATAAGAGCAGCGGTAGTTGCCTGGGGCAAAACCTTATCGCGCGAACTTGGAAAGTATAATATAACAGTTAATAATATACTTACCGGTAATTTTGATACGGAGCGGCTAACCGAGCTTTTTGAAGCACAGGCCAAAGCTCAAAACGCCACTACAGCAGCAATAAAAGAAAAAGCCATCGCCGATATTCCACTTCAACGGTTGGGCACTGCCGCAGAACTGGCTAATGTGGTAACTTTCCTGGCTTCTGAGCAGGCTGCTTATGTAACAGGCACCAGCTTACCGGTGGATGGCGGACTGTTAAAGTCTATCTGATGTATATTTCAGCTTCCGGCTCCTGGTTACATCTGTATCCGTAAAATAGCCGGCGCATCCCCGTTACTCAGGGTAAAACCAGCCCATCTATCTGAAATGGGGCAACCGTATAGGTTCCTGCGCGAACGAATCAGCACACTATAGCCCCATCTTGCTTACTTTTGCGCCATGCATTATGTTTCTGCGGAAGGTTTAGAAAAAGTTATGGCATTCAGCCGCTGTTCTCCGATATTTCTTTTCATATAGAAGAAGGTGATAAAATTGCACTGGTAGCGCGCAATGGTACCGGTAAATCTACCTTGTTAAAAATTCTCGCCGGAAAGGAAACGCCCGATAAAGGTAAACTCTGGATAAGCAAAGATGTGGATGTGGTGCTTTTTGAGCAGGAACCCGATCTTGACCCCGAAAGAACGATTGCCGACAATGTTTTTTTCACAATAACCCGGTGATCACTGCTATTAAAGACTATGAATCGGCCAGCGAAGCGGAAGATGTAGATAAAATAGCCGACGCCCTGGCCCGCATGGATGAACTGAATGCCTGGGATTTTGACGCCAAGGTGAAACAGATCTTCGGCAAATTGAAAATACACCACCTGGATGCCGTGATAAAGAACCTGAGCGGCGGACAGAAAAAACGGGTGGCTTTAGCCAAAACCCTTATCGATATTGGCTTTGAGCACAAACATGTATTACTGATCATGGATGAGCCTACCAACCACCTCGATGTGGAAATGGTAGAATGGCTCGAACATTTTCTAAATAAAGAAAATGTAACCTTGCTGCTGGTAACCCACGACCGGTATTTTTTAGATGCCGTTTGCGAAGAGATCTGGGAAATGGAAGGCAGCAATCTTTACGTTCATAAAGGTGATTACGAAAATTACCTGGAGAAAAAAGCTGCCCGCATTGAAAACGAACTGGCCAGTATTGACAAAGCTAAGAACCTCTACAGGAGGGAGCTGGAGTGGATGCGCAAGCAACCAAAGGCCCGCACAACCAAATCAAAAAGCCGCGAAGACAGCTTCTACGAAGTAGAAAAAAAGCCAAACAGCAGGTAACCAATGAGCAGGTACAACTGCAAATGAAGATGAACCGGCTGGGCGGCAAAGTAGTGGAAATGAAAAAGTGTACAAAGCTTACGGCGACAAAAAAATATTAAACGGCTTCGACTACACCTTCAGCAAAGGCGAGCGGGTTGGTATTATTGGTAAAAACGGCGCCGGTAAATCTACCTTCCTGAATATATTACAAGGCTTGCAAGAGCCGGACAGCGGGAAAATAAATATTGGCGACACTGTAATATTCGGCAACTACTCGCAACAGGGTCTGCAGGTAAAAAACGATATGCGGGTAATTGAATTTGTAAAAGACATTGCCGAACATTTTCCATTGGCCAAAGGCGGAACCTTGAGTGCCGCACAATTCCTGGAGCTGTTTCTTTTCAATCCCGATAAACAATATACTTACATCAGCAAGCTGAGCGGGGTGAAAAACGTCGTTTACACCTGCTTTCTATTTTATTTCGCAACCCCAACTTCCTGATCCTGGATGAGCCCACCAACGACCTGGATCTGCCCACATTGGGAGTGCTGGAGAACTTTTTGATGGAATACCCCGGCTGCCTGTTGATTGTAAGCCACGACCGCTACTTTATGGACCGCCTGGTAGATCATTTGCTGGTATTTGAAGGCGAGGGAATCATCAGCGATTTTCCCGGTAATTACACCCAGTACCGCCTGCAGGAAGACAGGAAAAGATGACGCCTGACAGTTCTCAGGCAACAGTTAAGCCAGCAGCTACGCCCTCGCAAAGCAACCCTGTTGAAAAGAAAAAGGTTTCGTTTAAGGAAAAGCGGGAATTTGAGTTGCTGCAAAAGGAAATGGAAGACCTGAATAAGGAAAAGGAGGCAATCACCAAACAGCTTAACGACGGAAGTCTTCCTTACGAAGAGCTGCAAAAACTGGCTAACCGTATCGGCGAATTGTCTGATCTTTTAGATGAAAAAGAATTGCGATGGCTGGAATTAAGCGAACTGATCGAAGGCTAGATACGTTACCCATTCAACATTAATTTAATATTAACATTTTCAATCATTTTACAATTCTCTGCAGCTTTTTCTTCAAAAACTATCTGAAATTTTAATTTATTGCAGCATTGGTTTAGGTATGCTGAACAATTCGTGTTATTTTCGCGCCGCATTTTACAAAAAACGATGTGTGTTATAATTCTTTATAGTACTGCACCGTTTCTGGTCTGCCAACCGGCAGCCGTCCGACAACTTAAAACACGAAATACGGATGAAAGAAACAATTGAAACAGATGTAGCCCTTATTGGCGGTGGAATTATGAGTGCTACTTTGGGTATGTTAATCAACCAATTGGCGCCAGACAAATCGATACATATTTTTGAAAGATTGAACGATGTTGCAGAAGAAGCATCTGATGCCTGGAACAATGCAGGTACCGGCCATGCTGCTTTATGCGAGCTGAATTATACTCCTGAAGACGCCAAAGGTGTGGTACATACTGACAAAGCCCGCTCTATTATGGAGCAGTTTGAAGTATCGAAGCAATTCTGGGCTTACTTAATTGAGCAGGAAAGGCTGGCGAATCCTAAAGACTTTATCCGCTCTACCCCGCATATGAGCTTTGTGCGTGGCGACAAGGATGTAAAGTACCTGAAGAAAAGGTACAACGCCTTACAAAAAAGCATCCTTTTTAAAGAAATGCAATATTCTGAAGATAAGAAGGTAATTGAACAATGGGCTCCGTTGGTGACAGGGGACGCGATGCTTCAGAAAAAGTAGCGGCTACTTATTCCACCCTCGGAACCGATGTTAATTTTGGTGCTATTACAGGAGCATTGATCAAGTCGCTGCAGAAAACGGGGAAGGCAGCGCTGCATTTACACCATGAAGTAAAAAAGCTGAAACAACAAAAGGATAATCGCTGGCTGATCAAGGTAAAGGACCTCAGCTCGGGTAAAAAATATAGCGTACTGGCAAAATTTGTGTTCATTGGAGCCGGCGGAGGTTCTTTAGAATTATTGCAGAAATCAGATATCCCGGAAGGTAAAAGATATGGAGGTTTCCCGGTGGGTGGTCAATGGCTGGTATGCAAAAATCCCGCGATAAGCGCAAAGCACAGTGCTAAAGTATACGGACAGGCAGAGGTAGGCGCGCCTCCCATGAGTGTGCCCCATTTAGATGCCCGTATTATCAACGGCGAAAAGGCAATACTTTTCGGCCCCTTTGCCACTTTCTCTACAAAATTCCTGAAAGAAGGATCTTACTGGGACCTTTTTGGAACCGTGAAATACTGGAACATCTTCCCGCTGATCAAAGTAGGTATCAAAAACATTGATCTTGAAAAATACCTCATCAGGCAATTGAGCCTTTCCTTTGAAGACCGGATGAATGTGTTGAAACAATTTTACCCTGAAGCCCAGGCCGCCGACTGGAAATTACAGGAAGCTGGTCAAAGAGTACAGGTTATTCAAAACGATCCGGAAAACGGTCCTACATTGCAGTTTGGCACTGAGATCGTTACTTCTGCCGACGGCACTATATCTGCCCTGCTGGGTGCATCACCCGGCGCTTCTACCGCGGTTTCTATCATGCTGAGACTGCTGTACCAATGCTTCCCCGACAGGGCCGGCGCCAATATCGATCGTTTGAAAACAATGATCCCTTCTTACGGGCAGCAGCTGGAAGATAATCCGGAATTGCTGGCACAGGTAAGAGCGCGTACGAGCCGTATTTTGGAATTGAGTGCGTAAATATAGCATTATGGTGTACTCCTGGCTTATCACCGGTAATGCCTGAAAATACCTTTATCAAGCAGCGTCCACAGCGCTGCTTTTTGATGTGCAGCCTTTAATGCATTATTGCTCCACGTATTGCAGGTATAGAACAAGTTATAAGACCCTTTGGCTTCATAAAAGCATCCATATCGCCGTAACCATCGTTAACGCTTGGAATAGGGATCGGTCTTCCCTGCCCATCAAAGTCAAAGCTTTTTGTAATGAACTGTACCAGATCTTTATAATCGTCTTTACTGATGTTGATGGCTACTGTTGATGAATCATCTGGAACAATGTTTCGATAAAAAGTGGCATGAATTGCCGAACTGCTTAAACCCGTCATGGCTTTAAATGCGGTGGAGAACTTAAGATCCGCCCAGGTAGGTGTTTGCAGGTAAAATCCCTTATCGCCCCAACCTACGCCAACATACGAATAGCTGGTATCTTTTAAATCTGTATGGTCATAGCTGATGTATTGTGTCCAGTCCATCCACTCCGTTCTTACCGGCATTACAATATCTGTATGTACGCCATTAGACATAATGTAAATAGTGAGATCCTTGGGCAACCGGTAGTTGGTATGTTTATTAACCGGTATAAAAGGTATGAGCAGTCCTGCTGATACATATATACCCAGCAGTAAAAGAATGTACAATAACACGCGAGCAGAACGTTTAATTATTTTTTTCATCTGTATACACCTAGTGGTAAATATAGGTTTTTATATACCGGCAAGGTGGTTTTCTGAATTGGTCATAAGTTTTTTCATAAAAATTTTGTTGCCAAAATGTTTACGAAACAACGACTCAAAATAAACCGGTATTATTCTACTCTCCGTTCTGCCACAGTTTACGGACCTATTTTTCAGCTGCTTTTAATAAGGCCACTATTTCTCTTTGTGTACTTAAAGATTTATCTGCGTTATAATAAGTTTGGATAGCATTTTTAACTACTTCAAAATCGGCTTTCTTTGCAGCCAGGTCCAGGTACATCTCCTGCCCTTCTTTCGGGCGCGGTCCCCAATGAAATATATCTTTTCCTTCGCTATTTCTCACTATCAGGATTGGAATAGATTTGGATCCATTGGTAAGGTACCGGTCGATCTCCGATCCGCTGTCGCGTAATTGCAGCTCAAATGTAATTATACCGTTTAAAGAACTCATCAGGTACAATATAGGTACGATATGCGCTGCATCGCCGCACCAGGGTTCGGTAATCACCACCCAATGCTGAGGTTGATTGATCAATTTTATAACATCCGCTGTTTCCTGTGTTATGGGATTTGTTTTTACCCAACGCTTCATGCGGGTTTCATTCATTTTGGTGTAATGATGATAATCGGGGTTGTTATAAGGCGGCGGTGGCGGATCGGCAGTTAAAAGTTGACGAGTATACTCCAGGTATTCATTCCAGTTCATTGTTTTTATCATTTTCTAATAACAAATAATAAGATCAAAAGTTGAACTGACCTGGTCACAGGTTTATTCTCTCCGACCAACGTAAATGTTCCGGTAGTTCCGCCGCAGATAATTCGATATGCACTACCCTTCGTTTTTTATTGTTGGTTGTTCTGCCCGAGCTATGTAACAACAGTGGCTTCATAACCATTACACCTCCTTTAGGAACTACACAACTCACTTCTGTTTCTACTGTCCAGTCAATAATTTCCGGCCGGTACACGCCTTTTAAATGTGAACCGGGCACTACTTTCAACGCACCATTGTTTTCTGCAGTATCATCTAAATGGATACGAATCGTAAAATTGTTTTCTAATATAGGTAGGGGCGGTTGCACCGCAAACTGGTTATGCTTCACCGTCCAGGGACCAAAACCAGGTGTATCTGATTTCCGGTCAACAGATATGGTCAGATCCTGATGATAGGCTACATACCAATTGGAGCCCGGAGGCTTATCAAAATAGATACTTTTGACGATAAAATAATCTTTACCCAATAAATCAATGATCAACTTCCTTAACCGTGCATTTAATAAAACAGGTAATACATCCGGCAACTCTTTCAAGAACTGCCGGATGGCAAAAAAGATCAGTTGACTTGCGGAAAGTATCATTTGAGGTATCCGCCTGTTCTATTATGTGTAAAACGCCGTCAATTTCGCCATCGGTATAAACTGATTCCACAACCGAAAAACCCTGTTCAGTAATCCGGGCCTTATGAACCGTTATATCATCCATAACTACCTAAAATTTAACAGCCTTAGCCACCTCATTTACATTTAAAGAACCTCGCCCTCCCAACCGCCACTCCCTATTCCCTATTTCCTATTCACTATTCACTATTGACTATTCTCCATTCACTACTCACTATTACCTGTTTCCTAATTACATTCCACCTTCACCTTCCAGTTTTCTCTATCTTTTAAAAACCCGATCAGCTCGCTGTTCATTTCAAAACCTTTGCCGTTGGTTAATAATTCTACTTCGATATTCTCGGCTTCATCTACAATGGTAAAGTTGAGTGTAGAAGGGCCTTTGTTTGATTTTAAATTTTGTTGTACAAAATCAATCATATTTTCGGTAACATCGGCAGCCGGCAACTGAAGGGTAAGTTTTTTTGTAAAATTCTTTTTTACACTTTCGGCCAGGCATATAGATGATATTTTAAAATCAAAATCGCCATTAAACCGCTGCTTAAAGAAACCGGTTATGTAAACAGTAGCTCCCAACTGTAAAATGGCAGAATGCTTCAAGTATTCTTCAGAGAACAACACCAGTTCGAGTTTGCCGCTATAATCTTCTATTACAAAGCTGCCGAACTTATTACCGCTCTTGGCTACCCTATGCTGTGCATCGCTAACAAGTGCCATCAGCTTAAACGTAGCGCTGGAGTTTACTTTCTCCTTATCCTCTTTAAACTCGTTTACATAACTGATCTTCGATATGCCGTAATTCTCCATTTCAAAACGGTAATCATCTAAAGGATGCCCGCTGACAAAAATCCCCGTCACTTCTTTTTCATTATCTAACTGCACTACCAATGGCCAGGGGCGCAGTCGGGTATTTTAGGAACCTGTATTTCCATAGATTCGGCCAGATCACCAAATAAGGTATTAGAGCTTGTTTGTGCCTGGGTTTGGCATACCTGCCCGTATTTGATGATCTTTTCGAGGCCATTCATATTATCATTGGGTGGGGTATGAAAATACTGGGCGCGCAGGTCGGTAAAACAATCAAAAGCCCCTGCATAAGCCAGGCTCTCCATGGTTTTTTTATTTACCGTACGTTGATTTACCCGCTTTACCATATCAAAAATAGTAGGATAAGCGCCTCCCCTTTCACGTTCGGCGATAATGCTTTCCACAGCCGCTTCTCCCACACCTTTCAATCCACCCAACCCAAAACGGATTTCTCCTTTTTTATTTACGGCAAAACCTTTTAGCGATTCGTTGATATCAGGTCCCAGCACTTCCAGGTTCATACGTTTACACTCCTCCATAAAGAAAGTGATCTTCTCCAGCGAACCGGCGTTATTTAAAACAGCAGCCATATACTCACTGGGATAGTGCGCCTTTAAGTAAGCAGTCTGGTATGCAACAAAAGCATAGCAGGTAGAGTGCGATTTATTAAAGGCATATTGAGCAAAGGCCTCCCAGTCGGTCCATATTTTCTCAAGTTTATCAGCCGGGTGTCCTTTTTGTACCGCCCCATCGATAAACTGTTTCTTCATTTTATCCAGTACCGCCTTTTGCTTTTTACCCATGGCTTTACGCAGGATGTCCGCATCTCCTTTACTAAAACCACCCAGGCTCTGGCTTAGCAGCATCACCTGCTCCTGGTATACCGTAATACCGTAGGTCTCGGCCAAGTACTCTTCCATCTCCGGTAAATCGTAAGTAATTTCTTCAGCCCCGTGTTTACGTTTAATAAAGTTGGGAATGTACTGCAACGGGCCCGGGCGATACAGGGCGTTCATAGCAATCAGGTCGGCAAATTTATCGGGCTTCAGATCGCGCAAGTGCTTCTGCATACCCGGGCTTTCAAACTGGAACGTAGCGTTGGTTTCTCCTTTCTGGTAAAGCTGGTAGGTCTTTTCGTCATCGAGAGGGATGCTGTCGATATCTATCTCAATACCGTAGTTCAACTTGATCAGTTGTAAAGCATTTTTAATGATGGTCAGGGTTTTCAAACCCAGGAAGTCCATCTTGATTACACCTGCCTCTTCAATTACACTACCCTCAATCTGTGTAACCCATAAATCAGAGTCTTTTGCCGTACTTACAGGCAGCAGCTCAGTAAGATCCTTAGGTGCAATGATGATACCTGCCGCATGAATACCGGTATTACGCACAGAGCCCTCTAAAATTTCCGCCTCATGCAATACTTTAGCCTGCAGGTCGTTGCCATTATATATTTCACGAATCCTTCGCACGCTGTCCAGGTCTTCCGAAGCCAGTCCCTCTTTTTCTGACAAGGACTTTTCACCGTCCTTGGGCGACATCGGCGCATGTAATACCCGCTTTAGCGAAATACCCGGCTTTTCCGGTATCAGTTTAGCCAATGCATTCGATTCGGCCAATGGCAGATCCATTACACGGGCCACATCCTTGATACTCATTTTAGCAGCCATGGTACCATAGGTAATGATCTGCGCTACCTGGCTTTTACCGTATTTCTGAACTACATAATCAATTACTTTCTGGCGTCCTCATCATCAAAGTCCGTATCAATATCCGGCATCGACTTACGATCGGGATTCAGAAAACGCTCAAACAGCAGGTTATATTTGATAGGATCAATATTAGTGATACCAATACAATAAGCCACTACTGAACCCGCTGCCGAACCACGCCCGGGGCCGATAAACACACCACTATCCCTGCCCGCCTTGATAAAATCGCTCACAATAAGGAAGTAGCCGGCAAAACCCATGGTTTTAATGGTAAACAGCTCAAAGTCTATACGCTCTTTTACATCGCCTTCAAATGCCAGCCCATAGCGTTCCCTGGCTCCTTCATAGGTAAGATGCCTCAGGTATTCCCATTGGTTGAGCGAATCGGCGCTCATGATATCTCCCTTTTCCGTTTTCTGATCCTGCGTATGTGTTTTATATTCCTGCGGAATAGGGAAATTAGGCAGTAAAATACTTCGCTTCAGGTCCAGCAGCTCAATCTTATCAACAATAGCGTTCGTGTTATCAATCGCCTCCGGCAGGTCATGAAACAACTGGGTCATTTCATCCGTCGTTTTAAAATAGAACTGGTCGTTGGCAAAAGCAAAACGGGAGCCTTTGCTGTTCGCATCTTCATCACCAAAATCTCCTTTAAACTTCGGCGTAGCCTGCTTTTCACCTGTATTGATGCAAAGGAGGATGTCATGCGCATTGGCATCTTCCTGGTCTACATAATGCGAGTCATTGCTTGCAATAATGGGCACTTTATATTTTGCCGCAAACCGTATCAGCACCTCATTTACCTTCTCCTGGTCGGGGATATCATGTCGTTGAAGCTCTACATAAAAATCTTCGCCAAACAGATCCAGCCACCATTTAAATTCCTGCTCCGCTTCTGCCTCTCCTTTTCTTAGGATAGCCTGTGGTACAGAGGCACCCAGGCAGCAGGTAGTAGCAATCAGACCTTCGTGGTACTGCAGAATAAGCTCTTTGTCGATACGCGGATATTTCCCATACAACCCTTCAATAAATCCGAGCGAAGTTAATTTGGTGAGATTACGATATCCCTGCTCGTTTTTTGCCAGCAAAATCTGGTGATACCGTTTATCTTTTTTTTTTTCCTTGGTGAAGGTTTTTTCATGCCGGTTATCAACTACATAAAATTCACAACCCACTACCGGTTTTACCTTAGGTTTTCCATTTTCATCCAGGTTTTTATAGGCTTCTGCTACAAACTGGAAAACACCGAACATATTTCCATGATCACTGATCGCAAGTGCCGGCATCCCGTCTTTTATTGCTTTTTTATATAAATTACCAATAGGGGCGGCTCCGTCTAATAACGAATACTGGGTGTGAACGTGTAAATGCGAGAATTTCATCCTTGTACTTTTTGCTGCGGTTATCTTATTGCTGCTATTGTTATGGTGATCCGGTTAGGCAATTCCATTTTAGCCCTGGCCCGGATTCATCTTGCAATGTGCAATATTTTTTTTTGGCGGCCCAAATTGTTTATGCACAATGCTGCCGGGCTCAATTATAACAGAACTGGCATTATTAAAGTTGGCCGGCCTGCGTTGCAATGCTGATTAATATAAAGAGCCGGGCACGGCTACTGAGCATTGAAAACGCTATATGAGCAACTCAAACCGTATTTTATGTGCAAAAACTACCTCAAATAAGGGAAATTTAACCATAAAAATGGGTCATTCACCGGTAAAAAAAAGGATGCAAAATCACCAAGAATTTATATAAAATATTAATTATCAGAAATTTAATTAAATTTATAAAAATTTGGCACGTTCGCACAATAATATTGTGCTTTTAACGTTTTTAATAGGATTCAGAAAATTGACAATTAATTCCGGTTCATAAGACAGGATGAAAACAATAAAAGGATTTAAGTTTATGCTAAGAGTTTGTGTGTTAGGGCTGATCAGCTTGTTTTTAGTAAACAGCTCATTTGCCCAGCTAGACCCAACCAAACCCACCGCTGCAAGATCTGCCCAGTCTATTGAAGACGAGATCAACGGTATCAGGCCTAAATCAAACAGTACAAAAGAGAGTTTACTGGAAGCTGCTCAGAAGTTTTTTACTCCTTCCGGCTTGCAATCCAAATATGGTGCACTTTTAAAAATGTTGCCGGGAATGCTTCCCAGCGCTAAATTGCTGGAAGCTATTGATGAATGGTATGGTACCAGGTACCGGTTTGGCGGTACCAGCAAAAGCGGTATCGACTGCAGTGCCTTTGTAAGAGAAGTATATAAAAATGCTTTTGATATAGATCTTCCCCGTACTGCCCGCGATCAGTTTAAAGCCGCAGGACAATTTATTTCCATGGCCTATTTGCAGGCAGGCGATTTACTGTTCTTCAATACCAGGAGGCGTATCGCATGTAGGTGTATATTTAGGTAATAATAAGTTTGCCCATGCTTCTTCCAGCAATGGGGTTACGGTGAGTGGCTTAGACGAAAAATATTATGCGTCCCGGTACCTGGGAGCTAAAAGAATGTAAGAAATAGATAAAGATATTGATAAAAAGTTCCGCCAATGCGGAACTTTTTTATTTCCAGTAACTTAACAGCTATCCTTTACAGAAAGATAATTTTTGGTAATATTAAGAAAGCTGATCAGGCTTTTGTTCTTTTCAGTTATTTTCTCCACCTCGCTCAAAGCCGTAAGGGACAGTTTTAATAATTCATTCTTCTTGTCCAACTCCGCTTTTAAAAGCCTGATAATTTCAACAAGATCCACCTGCTTGGGTCCATCTTTTTCTGCGCTCTCAAAATTGAAAAACTCATTAGGCGTGATTTCAAATACCCTGCATATATCAGGAATAGTTGCCGCATCAATTTTTGACTGCCCCGACTCCAGCAAACTGTAAGCATTCTGGCTCTTATGCAGCAGTTCAGCCATTTGTGTTTGGGTAATTCCTTTGCTCTTGCGTAGTTGTTTTAACGTATGATGTATCATAGGCAACACATATTCAAACAAAATTATATAAAAACTGATAAACATATAAGGAATTTGGGTTGCTGTTTTTTATCCCTAGTTCTACTTTTACCACCGGCTGGCGTTGCTAATCAAGGCGTTTGTTAAACACCGATCAAACGCTGCTACTTCTACAGTTTCCGCAGGTAAAAATAACATTTATCTGCACTGTACAAGTTAAGTAAAATAAAATATTTTATAAAAGCCGCATTTTTTTAACCTATTGAACAGCAGCAAAAGGCTATTAATCGAAGTAAAGCAGCTATAAAAGTAGCTGCTTTACTTTTTGCCTTTCTTAGAGCGGGATGGTGCGATAATACAACATCTAAACGCATACCATATACATATATAGGTAATATCTGCATTCTATCTTATTTTTACTAATATTTAGCTTATTTTATGAAGAGACTGTTTTTCGTCTTACTGCTTACTGTGATATATGCGGCAGCACTGTGCCAGGAAAAATGGAGTTTAAAACGATGCGTAGATTATGCCATTGTAAACAATATTTCTGTAAAACAGGCCGATGTACAAGCCCGGTTTGACAAACTAACGCATCATCAAAGCGTATTGGCATTATACCCGAGAATAAACAGCCAGCATAGCACCGGTCTTCAGTTTGGCCGGTCTATCGACCCCACCTCAAACCAGTTCACCACCAATGAGATCCTTTTTGCAAATCATGGCCTGGACGTTGGATTGGACCTTTTTAACTGGTTTGCCAAAAAAACACCGTAAAAGCCAATGATTACCTGGCACAGGCAAGCGTGGCCCGGCTGGAAAAAGCAAAAATGATGTTTCGCTCAATGTAGCCAATGCCTACCTGGCCACCCTATTAAATAAAGAGCAGATCAACATCAGCCAGGTACAGGTTGCCCAAAGCCGCGAACAATTTAATAATATAAAGAAGCAGGTGAGCGCCGGCGCGTTACCCGAATTAAACCAGGCTGAGGCTCAAACCCAATACGCAACCGACAGCTCCAATATGATCACTGCACGCACCAATTATATTCTGTCGCTCCTGCAGCTAAAAGCACTGATCAATCTCGACGCCGATGTGCCTTTTGATATAGAAGTACCACCGGTTGAGTCAATTCCATTGGAAAGCCTGGCTGCGCTGGACCCGGCTCTTGTATATCAATCGGCACTGGAAAACCTGCCGCAGCAGAAGATTAATAATCTGAATTTGCTGGCCAGCGAAAAAAATGTTGCGGTAGCTAAAGCCGGTATGTACCCTACCATTTCTTTTTTTTTGGCGGTCTTAGCTCCCGTTATTCCAATGCACAAAAACTTATTCCCAAAGATTACATACTGACCCCGGTGCCTGCGGGAATTGTGAAAGTAGATGAGAAGGACTACACGGTTTACTCGGAAACAAGACTTCCGCAGGGTTTTGACAAGAACACTTATTTCAGACAGCTTAGCAACAACTTCAGTCAAAATGCCGGATTAGCATTGAATATTCCTATTTTTAATGGAGGAGCTGCACGTATCAACTGGCAAAAAGCAAAGTTGGAGGTTGAAAATCAACAATTGCTGAAAGAACAGGATAGCCGCACCCTGAAACAAGACATTTACCAGGCTCATACGAATGCGGTGGCGGCTATTGAAAAGTATAATGCTTCGCGGGTAGCAGTAGAATCGGCACAAAAGGCTTACGATTTTGCAAGAAAAAGATTTGATGTAGGCCTTTTACAGCCCATCGATCTTATATTAAACCAGAATAACCTGTTCAGGGCTAAAATAAACCTGGTATCGGCGCAGTATGATTATGTTTTTAAAATGAAATTGCTGGAATTTTACAAAGGTTTAGGATTAAAACTTTAAACGGGATCGCACCCTATAACGGTCGGAACCCAAATTACAATATCGATGAGCAAACGTTGGAAAAAAATACTGATCATTTCAGGAGCGGTTTTGGCGCTGCTGGTTGTGGTTGCTGTAAACATGAACAAAGGGAAAGGAACGCTTGAAGTGACGGCAGAAAAGCCACTTCCCGTTCTATTACCGAAACAGTAACGGCCAGCGGGCAGATTTACCCTGAATACGAAGTAAAAATAAGCCCGGATATCAGTGGCGAGGTTACCGAACTTACAGTAGCCGAGGGAGACAGCGTAACCAAGGGGCAGGTGCTGGCAAGGGTTTATCCTGAGGTATATGTTTTACAAAGAGATGAAGCAGCCGCAAGAGTAGGACAATCGCAGGCTACCGTTGCCAATAGCCGGGCAGCTCTCGGAGCATTAAAAGCCTCGCTGGATCAGGCACAGCAACAATATGACCGAAATAAAACGCTGTATAATGACCGCGTTATATCAAAAGCAGAGTTCGAACAGTATGAAACCAGCCTTTCTTCGGCTAAAGCCAATTATGATGCAGCACTTCAAAATATACGCAGCCTGCAGGCCAGTGTACAGTCTTCCCAAACCGGTCTTACGTCGGCCAATATCACGTTAAGCCGTACTACCATCGTTGCGCCTATGACGGGCGTTGTATCGTCTCTCAAAATAGAAAAAGGAGAACGGGTGGTAGGTACCGCTCAGATGGCCGGAACCGAAATGATGACCATTTCCGATATGAATACGATTGAAGTAAGGGTTGACGTTGGCGAAAATGATATTGTAAAAGTAAATATCGGAGACAATGCGGATGTGGAGGTGGATGCCTACAACGACCGGAAATTCAAGGGCATCGTTACTAAAATAGCCAGCAGCGTAAAATCGGCTACCGGCGTTGCAGCTACCAGTACAGAAGTAACCAATTATGAAGTACGTATTCGCCTGGACAAAGCCTCGTACCAGGACCTGATTGACCCTTCGGGTAAACAACGATTCCCCTTCAGACCGGGAATGAACGCACGTGCCGATATAAAAACCAAGCAAAAAAACAAAGTTATTGCCGTGCCCATTGCTTCGGTAAACGCACGTATTAAAGATAGCGACAAGAGCATAGCAGAGGCTAAAAAGGAAAAAGAAAAAGCAAATACTTCAGACGCTTCGGAAGCCAATAACAACGATATGGAGGAAGTGGTTTTTATGGTAATGAAAGATGGCATTGTGAAAAAAAGAGTAGTAAAAACCGGTATCCAGGATATTAATTATATAGAAGTAACCAGTGGCATACAGCCTGGAGATTTGATTGTTACCGGCCCGTATAGCATGGTAAGTCAAACACTGAAAGATGGCGACAAAGTAAAAATTGTTTCTAAAGATGATCTGTTTAAAAAGAAATAATATGAGCTTCCTCATTACCCCCTGAAAATATGCCTTTTAGTAATAATGATATTGACGGGCAGCGGTAACCAGCTGCAGGCACAGGACAGCAGCAAAGCTACCGCTATATTAAATCACCAGGCATTGTATGTAGTAGACCTGAAGAAGGCGGCTGACTTTTACAAAAATATTATAGGTTTGCCTCAGATAGAAGAGCCTTTTAAAATAGGAAAGCATGTATGGCTGAAGACAGGCCCGCACACTTCCCTGCACCTCATTCTTGGATCGGAGGGTAAAAAGATTATTATAAAAACCATCATATCTGCTTCAGCGTTCCTTCGCTGGAAGCCTTTATAGAAAAAAACTCAGGAAGAATAAGATAGACTGGGAAGATGTAGCCGGTAAAAAAGGGGTTGTTACCAGACCAGACGGGATTAAGCAGTTATGGCTGCAGGACCCGGATGGTTATTGGCTGGAAATTAATAACGACCAGCAGGGCTTTGCTCCTTAATACATAGGTTTGAGATAATATTCAAAATTAAAATTTTCTCCAAGCTCTTCAGCCGCCTCTTCAAACAGGCTGATCAGCTTTTCAAAAGTTTCCAGCTGCCCCATTGAAAGGTTTACAAACTGTACGTCAACCGGTAAAGCGATATCGCCGGTGATGCTATCCCATAAAGCATCGAGATTTTTTCCAAAATGTTCCGGCAGTTTTAATTCACGCATTGCAACAAGATAAAAATCTTCTACAGTTCCTATTCTTTCAAAATCAAATTTCACCTGTTTCATTTTTGCTGAAATGTTTTATAGTGATCGTATGTAACATAGATTAATCCATCGCTTGAATAAAGCAGGCGATCGGCATTGCGTCTGCCGCATTTATAATTTAAATCGGCTTCAAACCATTTTCTTTTTCTGCGGCCGGCAAACTCCTCGCGGTTAGAAAACAAATCGCCCCCTATCGCCTTCCCCGGCAGCACATCGCACAAATTACCTTTAGCCGCCTCCCATCCTTTTTCCCTGGCCTCATTCTTCTTAATGTAGTATCCCGGCAGTTTCTGGTGCTTTTTCAAATAAGGAACCACCACATCCTCCCTGGTTAACTGGTCAATACTTTGAACAATGGTATCGTTAAAAACAACATCGCCGCCAGTACGTGGATTATCCTTAAAATAAAGAAAAGCACCTGCCAGCAGCAACGCTAAAAGAATGTAGCCCAATTTTTTCCCGGTGATCATAATGCAAACTTAGGATAAAAGCCGTTGTGCTTGCCTAATGAGTTGCGAACATTTTGAGTCATATACAGGCGCTCCAGGTGCATAAGCGCCATCATGCGAAGCCACCCATAGGCGGCCGGGCCTGTGAGCCCCTGGCCATACATCCTCCAAAGTCTTCACTACTTTTTATTATCTTTCAATACTAAACAGTCCGTATGATAAAAAATGTTTCTGTTATCGGAGCAGGCACCATGGGCAATGGAATAGCTCATGTATTTGCCCAGCATCATTTCAATGTAACGCTCATCGACATTTCAGAAAACCAGTTGCAAAAAGCTATTACTAACATCTCCAAAAATATCGACCGCCAGATCGCCAAAGAGTTGCTCAACGAGGATCAAAAAGCCGCAATTCTTCAGCGTATACAAACACATACCGATATCAGGAAGGCGTAGCTTCCGCGCAACTGGTTGTGGAGGCCGCCACCGAAAATGAAGCCGTTAAACTGCAACTATTTAAACTGGCCGATGAAGCAGCGCCCCCGACTGTATACTCGCCAGCAACACCTCGTCCATCTCAATTACCAAAATTGCGGCTGCCACCCAAAGGCCGCAACAGGTAATAGGCATGCATTTTATGAACCCGGTTCCGGTTATGAAATTAGTGGAAGTAATTAATGGCTATGCCACCAGCAACTATGTAACCGGCACCATTACAGAACTGAGCAAACAACTCGGGAAAACACCGGCCTTAGCTAACGATTATCCAGGTTTTGTGGCCAATCGTATTTTAATGCCTATGATCAACGAGGCTATTTACACCCTGCATGAGGGGGTAGCCGGCGTGGAAGCTATCGACACTATAATGAAACTGGGCATGGCGCATCCTATGGGTCCTTTGCAACTCGCTGATTTTATTGGATTGGATGTATGTCTTTCAATTATGCAGGTACTGTATAATGGTTTTGGCCATCCCAAATATGCACCTTGCCCGCTTCTGGTAAATATGGTAGCTTCTAAAAAACTGGGTATAAAAACAGGAGAAGGCTTTTATACCTATTTGCCTGGCAGCAAGGACTTAGTGGTGAGCGATAAATTCAGGAAGTGAGGAGATGGACAGCAACCGGCCGTCTTTTTTTTTGCCATCCATAGTTTTGATTTCCGTTGGTTACTATTAAATATTCGGCGGGCATAGAAATATTATAGCGCAGTACCTGGTGCAGTGTATTTTCAGAAATCGGAATTTTTCTCTCTTACACTCAACCAACATCCATGGTTTGTGGTTATAATCGTAAACTAATATGTCGAAACGCTTTTTCAGATCGCCCAGGTATATTTCTTTTTCCAGCGCAATCAAAGATTTCGGATAACGCATCACCTGCAGGAGATACTGAACAAAATTCTGGCGCACCCACTCTTCGTCCTGGAGTAACAGCCATTTACGGCGAATCGAATCAAATATAAAAGGCTGATCATTTCGGAGCTCAATTTTAAAATCGGGCGCAGGATATTCTATTAAAATCATCAGTCCAAAAATAAAAGTTTAATTTAGCTAAAGCAATATATATGAAGACAAAACAGGAAATTGTAGAAAACTGGCTGCCACGTTACACCGGCGAAAGCCTTAAGAATTTTGGAAAGTATGTCTTATTAACCAATTTCAGCAACTATGTAAAAATGTTTGCGGAGTGGAACGATGTGGCTATTGTAGGCGAGGGAAAGCCGATGCAATGTGCAACCGCTGACAATATCACCATCATCAACTTTGGGATGGGAAGTCCCACCGCTGCCACAGTTATGGATCTCCTTTCGGCTATTGAGCCCGAAGCCGTGCTTTTTTAGGTAAATGTGGAGGATTAAAAAAACGCAATAAGGTAGGCGACCTTATTTTGCCCATTGCTGCGATACGCGGCGAAGGAACATCGGGCGATTATTTTCCGCCGGAAGTGCCGGCCTTACCTGCTTTTGCTTTGCAAAAAGCTGTAAGTACCACTATCAGGAAGCTAATACAGATTACTGGACCGGCACGGTGTATACCACTAACCGGCGCGTGTGGGAGCATGATGAACCGTTTAAAGAATACCTGCAAAAATAAGAGCCTATGCTATTGATATGGAAACAGCCACCATTTTCAGCGTAGGTTTTTACAACAAGATACCTACAGGTGCGCTGTTACTCGTAAGTGATTCTCCCATGATTCCTGAAGGTGTTAAAACAGAAGAAAGCGACAAAAAGGTGACGGCTGAATACGTGGAGAACCATTTAAAGATTGGCATACAGTCTTTAAGGCAGCTGATTGAAAACAGGCAAACCATCAGGCATTTGAGATTTTAAAGAGCTATGTTGCGGGCCGCCGGGTTTATGCGTTGTAATGATAACAAAATCATTTTCGATGTATTACAAAGCTTTTGCAGCTGCATTACTATTATTAATTACGCTTTGCGCATTCAGGTGCAATAAAAGCAGCGATTATATCGGCGGCGATATCTATACCGCTGAGATAAAGCAAATCACCAGTTGCGCCAGATTTTATGCGTGTGTTATTACAGAAGGCGATATCGACCCTGGTTTAGTTGACAATAAATGGGAGCATGACGGGCAGATCTACTCCAGGGCCTTTGTAGTACAAAACAATTGTGAGTTCCCTGCCCGGCTAAAAGCCGGGGCATCATTTCGCTTCCGGATTCTAAAAAACAGCCCCGTAATAATTGCGAGGTTTGTATGATCGGGATCCTAGGTGCGCCTTCAAAAAAATTTGAGTGTTAAGGTAATCGAGTAGATTCCCGCACGATTTATGCAGCATCAAATAAAAAAATTGAATATGAAAATCTTTTTATCAGCAGCTATACTGCTACTCTTAACCATAAGCGCGTGTAATAGCAAAACAGCTCCGGCAGGTAATAAAAGCGGAAAAATGAAAGCGCGGTTCGAAGTAGCAGGCCTGTGCTCTAACTACACTTTTAGCCTGATAGAAGGCAACAACGACACTTCATTAGTAGAAGCCAGCTGGACAAATCCCCAAACTGATACAACTTATGCTAACGCCTTCGGCGTAAAAAATCCCTGCGATTTGCCGGAAGGACTTAAGCCAGGCGATGAGTTCTATTTTGAGCTAGATAAGGACCGGCCTAACCGGTGTATGGTTTGCATGGCTTATTATCCTACTCCCGCCAAGAAATTAAATATAAAAGTACTGGAGGTAGTGAAAAAATAAATGGCTGCTCCGCTTCTTTCCATACAGGATCTTTCCATCAGCTTTATTACTGAAGAACGCGTCAATAAAGCGCTTCAGCATATATCCTTCGACGTAAAGCAGGGTGAGATTGTTGCGTTGGTAGGTGAAAGCGGCTCGGGCAAATCGGTAACCTCTTTATCTATCCTGCGGCTGCTGCCTTCACCCCCGGCTGTAGTGAATAGCGGGCAGATTCTTTTTAGCGAGGATGGCCGTCATCAATCTGACCTGTTGCACCTTAACAGCAATGAGCTCCGCCGGATAAGGGGAAATAAGATATCAATGATATTTCAGGAGCCGATGACATCGCTCAATCCTGTTTTTACCTGCGGGCGCCAGGTTGCGGAAGCGCTGTTAAATCACAAGAACACTACTCCGCAAAAGGCAAGGCAAGAAGCTATAGAGTGGTTCGAAAAGGTAAAGCTTCCCGACCCCGAAAGTATATATAAACGCTATCCGCACCAGCTTAGCGGGGGCAAAAGCAGCGGGTGATGATTGCATTGGCAATGTGCTGTAAGCCGTCTTTACTTATTTGCGACGAGCCTACTACAGCGCTGGATGTAACAGTACAAAAAAGCGTGCTGGAGCTTATTAAGGAACTACAGCGGGAAACCGGCATGGGCGTTATATTCATCACACATGACCTGGGAGTAGTAGCACAGATTGCCGACAGGGCCATTGTTATGTATAAAGGTTCGATTATTGAAGAAGGACCTGTAAAAGACATTTTCACGCAACCGCAACAACCTTATACCCGGGCGCTGATCGCCTGCAGGCCGGTGAATCATCAACGGGGCAGCCGGTTGCCGGTAGTTGCCGATTTTTTAAATCCTGGTCCGAAACAGCCGGCTGCGGCTCCATTGAATGCACCTGATACAAAAGCGATATTGGCGCCCAAGGAGCTGATACAAGTTCGCCGGCTCTCAGTGCACTATCCGCGGAAAAAAACTGGCTGGGCCAGGCCGTTAGCTACACAAAAGCGGTAGATGACGTTAGCTTTGAAGTGTATGAAAACGAGACCCTGGGCATTGTAGGCGAGAGTGGCTGCGGCAAAACCACTTTGGGCAGGGCTTTACTGCAATTAATTCCAGCCACCAATGGAAAAATTATATATAAAAACGAAGACCTGGGTTCCTTATCTTCTTCCCAGCTCAGAGCACTCAGGCAGCAACTGCAGATCGTTTTCCAGGACCCTTACTCTTCCTTAAATCCCCGTAAAAAAATAGGCGCGGCAATAGAAGAGCCACTGGAAGTGCATGGTATCCTCCAATCGGCCAAAGCCCGCAAAGAAAAGGTTTTGGAGTTGCTTCAAAAGGTAGGGCTCCTCCCGAGCACTACAACCGGTACCCCATGAGTTTAGCGGCGGTCAGCGCCAAACGGATCGTTATTGCAAGGGCATTGGCTTTGCAGCCGTCTTTATTATATGCGATGAGTCGGTATCGGCATTGGATGTAAGTGTACAGGCGCAGGTATTAAACCTCCTTAACGATCTTAAAAAGAATTTGGTTTTACCATTGTCTTTATAAGTCACGACCTGAGCGTAGTGCGCTATTTCAGCGACCGGATTATTGTAATGAACAAAGGGAAGATAGAAGAAATGGGCGTTGCCGATGACATTTATGAAAAGCCTCAAACAGCTTATACCCGGAGATTGATTGAAGCCATACCCCGGGTAGGATAACCCCGGTAACATTACAGGCGGTTCATCGCATATATTGCATTCGACCCCAACAAAATAAAATACCGGATATACACGAAATATATTACCTTTGCAGCCACAAAATCGAAAACCGGTGCCGTAAGACCGGGGCTCGGCAGCACAAAAATGCCTGGTACTGAGGTGTTTTTTACTACCTGTCTCCGCTTCATATTTCCCGGTTTATTGGTTTTCAAACCTTAAAAAAGAATTCTCTACATGAAGCTTTCACAATTTCAATTTGACCTTCCGCTGAACCTGATCGCACAACACCCCGCAAAAAAAGAGGATGCCCGCATGATGGTGGTTCACCGTCACACAGGAGAGATCGAAAACAAACATTTCCGCGACATCCTGGACTATTTTGACGATAAGGACGCTTTCGTGGTTAACAACACTAAAGTATTTCCTGCGCGTATGTACGGGCGTAAAGAAAAAACAGGGGCTAAAATCGAAGTATTTTTACTACGTGAATTGAACCGGCCTAACCGCCTTTGGGATGTGATTGTTGATCCGGCAAGAAAAATACGGGTAGGCAATAAATTATATTTTGGTGATAATGAAGAGCTGGTAGCTGAAGTAATTGACAATACCACCAGCCGCGGCCGTACTATTAAATTTTTGTGGGAAGGTGACGAGGAAAGTTTCCGTGCGCAACTGGAAGTATTAGGCGAAACACCCCTGCCCAAATACATTAAACGTAAACCAGACGAGGATGATAAAGAGCGTTACCAAACAGTTTATGCAAAGCATGAAGGTGCTGTTGCAGCACCCACAGCAGGTTTGCACTTTAGCCGCGAGTTGATCAAGCGCCTGGAAATTAAAGGTATCCGGTTTGCAGAAATCACACTACATACCGGCCTTGGCACATTCCGCCCGATAGAGGTAGAAGACCTCAGTAAACATAAAATGGACGCTGAATATTTCCGCATAGAAGAGCAGGCTTGTAAAATTGTGAACAAAGCCAAAGAAACAGGGCATCGTATCTGCTCAATTGGTACTACCACCATGCGCGCAATGGAATCTTCTTTCACCGCTCAAAAGCTGTTAAAGCCTTCGGAAGGATGGACGAATATGTTTATTCACCCGCCTTATGAATTCAATATCGCTGACTCCTGGTTACCAACTTTCATTTGCCTAAGACCAGCCTGATGATCATGACCAGCGCTTTCGCCGGCTATGAGCTGGCTGTAGAAGCATATAAAAAAAAGCCATAAAAGACAAATACCGGTTCTTTAGCTATGGCGATGCTTTATTGATCCTGTAAGCAACCAATTTCGTTACATATACAGTGGCTGTCAGCAATGACGGCCATTTTTATTGTAACCGGTAAACTTGCCGCTCACCCAACGTTGGGTTTTATAGAAGGGCAACCAAAGACTTTCCAACAGCCATTCGAAAAAGCGCTGAAACATGCGTTAAAAGGGCACTTCCACCACTTTCTTAGCCAGCTCATTTAAATATAAATCATCAATAGCCACATACAATGTTTCTTCATTTTGCGGTAAGAGTTTACTCAACGCTCCGTTTTTAGCCATATTCAACCCCTTAAATGCAAACTCGCTGCAATACATTTTATCATCTGTATAAAAATTAAAAAACAAATCAAAAGGCAATCCCTCCGAATACCTGCTGTTGATCCAGCTACCCAGCCGTTCGAGCTCAGCGTTGTTTAAAGAGTACCTGTATACAGCAACCCGGTCAATACTTTCTTCTGCACAAAAATCGGCCAGGGTTTGACGCAAAAGTTTTTGCGACGGATTGTAACTGCCACCTAATGCATGATATACAAATACGGTATCCCGTTCTACCTGTACAAGGCCGCAATGCGAATAGGACTTATCCCTCCTGTTAAAACTACGCGCTGTATTACTCACTTCGTCGTTTCCATTTCTCACAATTACATCCCCGCTTTTCACAAGTACCTGAACCCCTTCACCCCTTCCTCTCGGTCAGATGGCTTACCGGTACTGCAAGCCAGTATACAAAGAAAAAGGCATCCGCCTAAACGGATACCTTTGAAGGTAAAATGGATTCTACCTTTATTACTTTGAATCGTCTCTTTCCGCGCTCCTTTCATGCTCGGCATTATACGCCTTAATAATGGCTTTAACTAACCGGTGTCTTACTACATCTTCTTCATCCAGTTCAATGTAGCCGATACCGGGTATATTGCGCAGGATACGTGCGGCTGTTTTTAAACCGCTGCGTTGATTTTTAGGTAAATCTACCTGTGTCATATCGCCGGTAATAATAGCCTTGGCATTAGCGCCGATACGTGTTAAAAACATTTTGAGCTGCAGGTCGGTAGCATTTTGCGCCTCATCAAGAATAATAAAGGCATTGTCTAATGTACGCCCACGCATATAGGCCAGCGGCGCTATTTCAATCGCGCGCGTAGTCATAAAATACCCCAGTTTATCAGCGGGTATCATATCATCAATGCGTCGTATAATGGCCGCAGGTAGGGATCTATCTTCTCTTTCAGGTCGCCGGGCAAAAAGCCCAGGCTCTCCCCGGCTTCTACAGCCGGCCTGGTTAAAATGATCTTCTTTACCTGTTTGTTTTTTAAAGCGCGAACTGCAAGTGCCACCGCGGTATATGTTTTACCGGTACCAGCCGGGCCGATCGCAAATACGATATCATTTTTTCGGCTTCCTGTACCAGCTTCTTCTGATTGCGGTTCTTGCCCTTACGCTTTTGCCATTAGGACCAAACACCAGCACTTCATTAGGATTTCTTTCCATGAAGTTGTCGATCACTTCCGTGTCGTCGCCACCCAGGATCTGGTCGAAATAGTTGTTACTCATACTACCATTTCTCTCCAGGTAAGAAATTGCCAGCTTAATTTTTTCAGTAGCCGCCTTGATCTGTTCGGGCGCACCGCTCAGTTTTATTTGCGTACCACGTGAAAGAATTTTAAGTAAAGGAAATTTCTTTTTAAGGATGTCGAGCTTTGCATTGTTAACACCAAAGAAGTCGAGTGGGTTAACTGTTTCGAGGTTAATAATTGTGTCTGTCAAATCGAATATAGTTTATCATTAAGGCTCCCGGCAAAGGGCGAACCGGCATATTTTTCGTCGTTCTGAGCATCTTTACAAAACGCCTGCCCTTCTATCTCAAATATACTTTTCTTATACCAAAAGAACTGTATGTAATTTATTAACATTTGTGGATTTTGTTAAATCTTGTTTAATTGGTAAATGCTTATAGTTATCATACAGAAGTATAACACTTTCGGACAGATGAAGTTCAGACTACCTGTATTTTTAACAAGCAGAGCATGCTCCATCATCATTAGAATAAGGGATGCTTTGGTTTACCAAATTCTTGTAAATTTGAACATTCTAAACCTAAAAACTTACAACTCATGGATTCCTACACTACTCTGATTTCAGCTTTGATGGTTCCAATATTAATTATCGGGGTAATATTAATTATTAGCTTATGGAAAATTTATCAAAAAGCAGGATATCAGGGCTGGGAAGCCATTGTACCCATCTATAACATATATATTCTTCTAAAAATTGTGGGTAAACCCTGGTGGTGGCTGCTATTGATGTGCATTCCTTATGTAGGACTGGTATGGCACATCTGGTCGTATAATATGTTGTCTAAAAGCTTCGGTAAAACAGAGGGTTTTACTGCAGGGTTAGTTTTACTTCCCTTTATATTTTTTCCAATCCTGGCCTTTGGAGATGCCCGGTATTTAGGGCCTTTTGGCGATAAAGCTGCTTTTGATAGTTATGGCGATAAAAGCCGGTTCGATTTTGAGCAGGCAAAATAATTTTAGTTTATAAAAAGACCAATGTAAAAAGACCGCCTTTCAGCGGTCTTTTTACATTATAGAGACTTCAGCTTTTCAACGGCTTTTACAGGATCAGCCGCCCTGAAAACAGTACTTCCCGCTACTAATACATCGGCGCCTGCATCAATAATTTCTTTTGCATTTTCTACGGTCACGCCACCATCTATCTCAATCAAAACGTCCAGGTTGCGCTCCCTAATCATTTGTTTGAGCTGCCTGATTTTTTCCAATGTATAAGGTATAAACTTCTGCCCTCCAAAGCCGGGATTTACACTCATCAGGTTTACGATACTGATCTCGTGCAGGATATCGCTCAGCAAAGCCACCGGTGTATGCGGATTAACGGCCACTCCAGCCTTCATTCCCAGCGATTTGATTTGCGTAATATCCTGGTGCAGCATCGGACAGGCTTCTATATGAATGGTAAGGTGATCCGCTCCCGCATTTTTAAACTGCTCTGCATAACGTGCAGGCTGCTCAATCATTAAATGCACATCGCAGGGTTTATTTACAATCTTGCGTGCAAACTCTATTATCATGGGACCAAAGCTGATGTTAGGCACAAACATGCCATCCATTACATCCAGATGCAGCCAGTCTGCAGCACTGTTATTGACCATTTCGCATTCTGCCTGGAGCTTTAAAAAGTCGGCGGCTAATAAAGAAGGAGCAATCAAAGCCATATTTTACTGTTTATAGTGCTGCAAAGTAAATGTTTTAAGCGTTAAGCCGCTACTAAAAATCCACAACAATTGCCTATTTTCGCTCACACAAATCTCGAAGCTATGCAAACCGGATTATTACATTTACACAGCTTTTTACGCTGGGCCATTGTTCTTTTATTTTTAGTTGCCATTTTTAAAAGCCTGGGAGCCGGCAACAAACCCTTTACCAAAGGTCATGCCACCGCAGGCCTGCTATTGATGATCTGCTGCGATATCAATCTGTTGATTGGGTTAGTACAATGGTTTACCGGTACCTTCGGTTTGAAGCTTTTCCAGCAAATGCCCATGGGGATATTATGAAAGCGCCGGTGTATCGCTTTTTTGCCGTAGAACATCTTTTAGGAATGATTGTAGCAATAGCTTTGGTACATGTGGGCCGTTCTTTTGCTAAAAAGAATATACCCGATGCCACAAACACCGTAAAACCGTTCTGTTTTACGTGATATCTTTATTATAATGCTGGCGTCTATTCCATGGCCTTTCAGGGAAGTAGGACAAGGAAGAGGGTGGTTCTGATAAGAGAACAATTGCTGGTTAACAGCTGAGGGGATGTGAAACACATGCTACCGTATGCTATTTACGTTATTTCTATTCGCAGTTCTATGCTAGTCATTGATAGCAGCGACACATAGAGGTAACAGATTAGTATCGTTTACTGAGTACTGGGATACTTCAATCAGCTATTGACCATTCACTACATCTTCCCCAGCTCAATTACTTCGCAGTCTTTAAAATTATCCCCGTCAATCACAAACCTGATCAGGGTTCGTACCTTCTGCCAGCCTTGTTTACCTGCGGCGCCGGGGTTCATATGCAGGCATTGAAGCGCATCATCAAACATTATTTTCAAGATATGAGAGTGCCCGCTAATAAAAAGTTGCGGCTTTTCAGCAAAGATTTGCTTTTTAGTTTCTGTATTATACTTAGGCGGATACCCCCTATGTGCTTCATCATCACCTTTACCTTTTCAATTGCAAAAACGGTCACCTCACCAAACTGAGACCGGATATCAGCTCCATCAATATTACCGTATACACCACGTAGCGGCTTAAACGCCCGTAATTGCTGTGCTATAGCAGCATCTCCAAAATCGCCGGCATGCCATATCTCATCGCACTGTTCAAAATGCTTAAACACCTGCCCGTCTAAAAAACTGTGTGTATCTGATATAAGGCCGATTCGGATCATATAAGGACGATTAACGATAAAGACAGGAAGCCCGAAAGTAGTTCTATTTATATCTTAAATACCAGCATCTGAAATGCTGGCACCAGCAATTAATCCTTCGTCATCCTTTGCGTAGAAATCAGGATTCTTTTGGCTACCAACTGGTTTTTCCGGAATGCCTTCCTTTCCGTTTTAAAGCCGCGTTTATTGTAGGGATTCTTTAATATTTTATCCAGATCGGGTTTACCCGCGTTCACCCATGCTGTATACCAGAAATCAGCCAGTGCATCAGAAGACGCTATGAGCTGATCGTTAATAGAATTTTTTAAAGCACGGGAATACTCCTTTGCAAACGCACTGGTATAGAACCGCCGGTTCTTTCCCCAGCGTACTTCCCAGCGGTATTTGGTTGAATCGGTAAAATGTTTCGACACTTCTTTTTCCATTGCAAACATTTCGGGAGTAAAGAAAAGGTATGCTCCATAATCTTCCATATTTCCTGCTCCGGAGATTCGAGGTATTTTGCTTTATGCCGGCTGCTTAACTTATAATTTAAAATTTCAACCTCCGGCACCGTGGTCTCCCATAGATCGTGAATACCGTTCTGGCCTGTAAGCTGTCCGTCATAATTAATAGAAGTGTGCAAAGGCACATGGGCATCTGCAATATAATGACTCAGGTCGGCAGCATAAAACACGATACTATCCGCATTTTGCGAACGGAAAGCTTCGGTTAACTTTTCCATATACGCTATTACCACATAGGGCAGCGTTCCGTATTTATTAAGCGTGTCGAGGCTATATTTTGCCACAGCATCGTCAAATTTGCGGGGAACTACGCTAAATGCCGAATCCCCGAAATACTCCATATCCATATAATGCCTACTGCCCTCCGATTCATCCTGGTTGCGCCGCACATCGGGCCTGGGAGCCCCATATACCAGCGAATCCTTATTCGTATAAAAAAGACTGCATAGGTTTGGGCAATTCATAAATGGCCAACTGGGCAATGGTGCGGTGAACCAGGAATCCCCAACCCGAAACCAATACAATAACGGATACGAGAAATACGGAAAGGGTAAAATATCTTCTGTTCATATACTTGCAAATAAGTTGCAAAGTTGCAGGAAATACTTAATGAATTAACAGTTACAACATTAATAAAGCGGTAACAAATAAAATATTGACCTGAAACATCCTGTGCGGCGGCAGGTCACAAAATAAAAACAGTTTAAACTGTAACAAATTATCTTTGAATGGTACTTACAAACAAATTACATATTACAATGCCGCTACTTGAAGTAAAAAACCTGAAAAAATACTTTGCCACACAAAAAGCTGTAGACGATATCAGCCTCAGTATCGCACCAGGGCAAATATTTGGACTGCTAGGTCCTAACGGTGCAGGTAAAACTACTCTGATAAGAATGATAACCGGCATATTTTACCCGGATAGCGGCTCTATCATTTTTGACGGGAAGCCCTTCGACCCCGCCAACGATATCGCCAAAATTGGATACATGCCTGAAGAACGGGGCTATACAAAAAAATGAAGATCGGCGAGCAAACCCTTTACCTGGCACAGCTAAAAGGATTAAGCAAAAAAGAAGCCACCGATAAAATAAAGCAATGGTTTGCCCGCTTTGAAATGGAGAGCTGGTGGAACAAAAAGTGGAAGACCTTTCGAAAGGTATGCAGCAAAAGCTGCAGTTTGTAACCACGGTTTTGCACAACCCCAAGCTGGTGATACTTGACGAACCATTTAGCGGTCTGGATCCTGTGAACAGCAACCTGATCAAAGACGAAATATTTAACCTGGCTAAAAACGGATCAACGATTATATTCAGTACGCATCGAATGGAGCAGGTAGAAGAGATCTGCGATCATATTGTTTTGGTAAACAGGGGACAGAAGATCCTGGACGGCACGGTAAGTCAGGTTAAACAAGACTTTAAGGAAGATCTTTACCAAATAGCTTTCAGCGACAACCAGGTACCTTTAGAAGACAACGAAGTGTTTTCCATCAGGCGATCGGCAGCTAACAGCATCGTTGTTCAGAAAAAGATGGAAAAACTAATAATGAAATGCTGCAATACCTGTTATCGAAGGGTATCCTGATTGAGTCCTTTAACGAAATACTGCCCAGCCTGAATGATATATTCATCCGCCAGGTAGAAGGAACGCCCCTGGCCCGGCGTTTCCAGGAAATTGATTAATTAAAATCCAAACACAACTCATGAATAAAACATTTTTAATCATTCAACGCGAATTCTAACGCGCGTCCGAAAGAAAACTTTCATTATTTCTACTTTATTGTTTCCGCTGCTGTACCTGGGATTGATATTCGGCACATCATATATTGGCGCTAAATCATCTACTCAACTCAAAATCGCTGTTGTTGACTCTTCCGGGAAATTCACACCCCAAAAAATTGCGGAAGCAAATGAAACCAGCAAGTCTAATACATTAACACTGGTGAAAGACGACCCTAAAAATTATCAGAAAATTTTGAAGCCCAGGGTTATGATGGCTACGTGGTGATACCTGCTCATATTTTGGTGGATAAAACGCCCGGGAACATATCCGTTAAATCGAACCGAACCCTGGGAGCGATACCCGAAGTGCAGGCCAAACTCAACAATATCTGGAATGATATTAAATATGAAGAGTTAGGGATAGATGTACAAAAACGGGAAGCGCTCACAGGGAGCCATTTAAACGTGTCCGCTGAAAACTTGAAAGATAAAAATGCAGACGGCACCAATGCAATGATCATTGGCTATGCGGCAGGTTTCCTCGTTTATTTTATCCTGCTTATTTATGGATCGCAGGTGATGATGGGCGTGATGGAAGAAAAAACCAACCGTATTGCAGAGGTTATGGTATCTTCTGTAAAGCCCTTTCAGCTGATGCTCGGTAAAATTGTGGGCATTGCCTTAGTAGCGCTAACACAGTTCCTGCTTTGGGTAGCATTTGTATTTATCATATTTAACGTAAGCAAAGCCGCTGTAGATGCGAACCCCTCGATGGGGCAGATGGTGGAAGGAGCGCAAAAAGTATTTACCAGCGTAAATATGGGACTGGTGCTCACCCTGTTTGCTTTTTATTTTTAAGTGGCTTTTTCTTTTATTCCTCGATATATGCAGCAGTAGGAAGCGCCGTAAACGAAGACGTGCGGGAGGCTCAATCGCTTTCCTTCCCTATTACCCTTATTATAATTTTCGCCATTTTCATGCTCACTATTGCAATGAAAGACCCCACCAGCCCCATAGCCGTTTGGACCAGCATTATACCGTTCACCTCTCCTATAGTAATGATGGCGCGTGTGGCTTATGGAGTACCCGGCACGGTGCCCTATTGGCAGCTGGGCCTGAGCATGGCATTACTGGTGGCCAGCTTTCTTTTTATGGTATGGTTTGCCGGCAAAATTTATCGTACCGGTATTTTAATGTATGGCAAAAAACCTACGTGGAAGGAAATGATCAGGTGGGCACTCAGGAAATAGGACTTAAAAGCTGATAAAGCAAAGGTGCAGACGGGCATATTATGGATTAGAGCCCGGGATCTGCAATCCTTCGCCTTACCATTTCAATTCACATTTCACCGCCATTTAGTCACACTTCACCGACCAGCACTATGTTGCGGGGCCTGCAGCGATTAATTTTACGTTATAATTTAAAGCCCAATGCTCAGGTTTTTAAGAAAATACAGTGAAGTAATACTTTGGAACGGCGCACTGATACTGCTGGGGGTTATGAAAGTGGATAATACTGCTTCGCTTTGTATTTTAAAAAACCTGGGGCTTACATGGTGCCCGGGTTGCGGTTTAGGCCATGCTATTCATTACGCACTTCATTTTGACTTTAACCGGTCAATGCAGGAGCACGTTTTGGGTATTCCCGCTACCCTGATCATTTTTATCAAAGCTGCAAAGCAATATATACAATCAACAAAACAAACAACTATGGACCAGCAACAACTATTAAGAATGTTTCCTGATATGGAGTATGATGAAATGGCAACGATTATACAACTTACTCAAAATATGACCGAACAGCAACAGCAAACCTTCCTGGCGATCTTCCAGGGTAAACGAAAAGACCGTACTTTAATGCTGGTACTGGCACTATTGGGATTTGTGGGTTTTGCCGGTATACACAGGATTATTACCGGCGACATCGGCTTAGGTATATTATACTTTTTTACAGCCGGGCTTTGTTTTGTAGGTACTATTGTAGACCTCATCAATATCAAAAGCATCACCCTTACCTACAACCAAAAATGGCGTACGAAGCCGCTAATATGGCAGTAGCTACTTTCAGGTAATCTTATTTCATCAAAGAGAATGCCGCCCCCGCATAATAATTTCGGCGTGGGGCGGCATTATAATATCGGCCAGATACGGCATTAATATCATTACCCAGGCTATAGTTCTCATTGAGCAGGTTATCCGCCCCTGCATATAAATTTATTTTCAACTTTTTACAGACACATTAACGCCCAGTTTTGCCATTAATAAATGATAGGGCCGGGCTGAGACCGTATTGGCATCATCCAGAAAAACCGAAGAGGCTCCATAATAAGAGAGTGAATAATAAACGCCCCCTTTAAAATAGGTACTGTTTACAATAGAAAATGTACTAACCGGCAATCCGGGCAGGAATTTTCCTGAAAGGTCCTGGCCAGCCTTTATGAAATGATCGTACTTAAAAAGTTATAGGTATAAGAAGCCCGCAAAAAACCATCTTCCGCAACTCCCTTCAACAAATAATAATTATAAGACCCGCTTAGCTCTATGCCTTTTTGCTGAGTGCCGCCCGCATTGGTAAAATAATCAGCCCCGGATTCGTCACGTCTTTGCACAATAGCGTCTTTTAACCGGAAGCTGAATAAAGAAGCTTCCATACTCAATCTTGCAACCGGGAAAGCTCTTAAAATCAGCTCATAGTTCCATCCTTTTTCAGCCTGAAGATCTGTATTGATGATCCCTGTTGAAGGAAGCAGTTCTGCAACGGTGGGCGGCGAAAAACCCTTGAAACAAGAGCTGTAACATTCAAATCACTTCCAATCCAACGCAGTATACCCAACCGTGGCACTAATTCATTACTAAATGAAAAAGGCTGATCCGGCACCGTTTCATCACTCAACCGTTTAAAACCAAGCCTGCTTTTATTATAACTGAGCGACGCAGTATAGTTCCATTTTTTTCGCATGGTGAATGAAAAATTGGAAAACAGGCTATAGGTGGTTGTATTTACATTATCATTTGTCTGCAGCGTATCGGTATTCCCTTTTTGATTTCCGAATACCTTTATGTTAAAACGGCCCGATTGCGCCTCCATCCCCGCCTTTACGTTAAAATTATTACCGTTCTCCATCTCCTTATTGAATGTAAACAAGGATCTGCCGCCATAATGCGGTTCATTTCTTTTTCAAAGTTTCTGATGGCGCTGTTTTCAATACGATTGTAGGAGCCATAAACAGTAGTGGTGTTGGAAAATAATTCATTAAATTTATGAATATAGGTAACGCCTGTTGTTAAGTTTTTCTGCAAAATAGCGGCTTTGGCATCAACCGCTGAAGGAAATGCACCGGCAGCGGGCCTTGCAGACCTGGGATTAGCTGCATACTCCTTCCAGGTAAGCCCGCCAGGTGTTTGATAGTTCATGTCAACCAATAATACCCCTAAAAGTAGCTGTTGCTTATCCGATAGTTTTACCTGGCTCAACCAAGACAGGTTATTACGCCGCAGCGCAGATTGTTCACGATATCCATCACCGGCATTATACGCATAACTGATCCGGTGGGCAGCTCCTTTATTAACACCTGTAGCCGATGCCAGTACCGACCGGCTGCCATAGCTGCCACCTGACAGCTCTATCATTGCTTCGCTTTTCTTTGAAGGTGTATTGGCAATAATTATCTGCCCCCGGTGCCCGAGCCGTAAACAGTTGACGACGTGCTCTTCTCTAATGTAATAGTATTGAAATTATTGAAGGCCAGTTGATTGAAATAAGTATTGCCACCGGGATCGGTTAAAGGTATATCGTTCCAGTACACCTTAACATTTCTTACACCAAAAGGCGACCTTAGCGAGCTACCCCGCATATTTATTCTATAGCTCCCCGGTGAGCGCTCTTCCATTCTCACCCCGGTATAGTATTGAAAAGCTGCACCACCGAGCTCTTATCAGATGCAGGCTGATAGTCGCGTGTTTTGGTTACAGTAGCAGTAGCAGTTCCAAAAGAAGTTTTGGTATAAACGGTATCTTCTGCAGACACATTGATACTGTCTCGTTTTGATACCTGGGCAAATCCATATAACGATTGAAGAAAAATTACTGCAATCAATAAAAACCTAAGGAAAAACGCCCGTAGATAAAAAATGGGGCTACCATCTGGTAAACCCGCTTAAGATTGATGACCAACATCGAAAAAATTAGTGAACAAAAAATAGATTTAGAGAAATAAAATTAAGGTAGTGGCGTGTAATTTTGGCCACGGTTTCCTACAATTGTCAAAAAGCCGTTTATGGCATGAATTTTTATAGACAATAATGATTTTCAGAACTATCCAAACCTTTTTATATGTATAACCGGATTTTTATCGGCTGCCTTTTTTGTTAACGTTGCTGGCTTGCAAAAACGAAGACAAAAAGCCTGCTGACACAACAGTTGCCACCGGAGATAGCACTACTTCAAAAATAACGCAAAGTCTTACAGGCACTTATTTTTTCAAAACCCTTGAAGGAACAATTGCCGGGAAACCGGTAGTAATGAATATTGTAAAAGCGGCCGACCGCATCGACGCCAATTATTACTATGTGGAACAGGGGCAAACCATCTTTCTTTCGAGAAACTGGGAAAAAGCGGGTAAGGATAGCATTTATTTAATAGAGATCACTACTGTAACTTCCGGCAAATCACCCTCCCTTGCTATGGCCATTTCGGGCGAAGGCATCAGGGGACGATGGGTCAGCGGTGATGAGAAAACTTCATATCCTATAGACTTAAGGGAAGCTACAATCCAACCTTCAGTAAACGTAATTGCAGTGGGCGCAGTTGATTCGGCCCGGTACCTTAAGCTTAAAAAAGATACCCCGACACTTACCACAGCGGTGAGCGTTATTGCGGCATCTGATGAAAAGGATGCCTGGCTGAATGAAAAAGTGAAAAGCCTGATAAGCGGCGGCAAAAAAAAATATGTCAGGCCTGTCCATACAGCAGGCCGTTAACCACCTGGTAAAGCAGGCTGTTGATGGCTATGCGGCTGAAGTAGACAGCAGCCTGGTGGGGGTTGCTGATGACGGGCCTCATTATTTTTAAACAGGGAATACGAAACCCTGGGTAATGTGATATACAACCAAAACGGGTTCCTGGTGCTGAGTATCTACAATTACGCGTACACCGGAGGAGCACACGGCAATTACGGCACAAGCATGTATTGTTTTGACATTAATGCGCAAAAACAGATGACACTCGGTGATATACTGTCTGCCGATTCTGTTGCACTACGCCGGTTGCTGGAGCAAAACTATAGGAAGCAATACGCAGTGCCTGCTCCTACCCCCTGAATAGCCGGTTATTTGTAAAAAGCCTGGAGCCTAATAACAACTTCTATTTTTCGCCAAAGGGACTTGGCTTTTCCTACTCGCCCTATGAAATTGCATCCTATGCCGATGGAGAGATAAAAATATGGATACCTTTTTCGGAGTTAAAGCCTTACCTGAATGCCGACTTTGCTAGGCGGATGAGTTTGTAGAACTTTCTTAATGCTTTAACAATTTTAATGAATTTGGATTGACGTAATCCATCTATCTTTAGCGCAAATGTTACGGCTGCTGTTGATTTCCTGCTTTTTGACTGCTACCCTGGTGGGCGCCGCACAGGTTCCTGATTTTATATCTGTCAGAAAGAAAACGGTGTGCCCGTAAAGAATTACTATGCGGGCGTCAACATCTCTTTTGTCAGCACCGACGGCCGGCGTTACGATGCGCTTATTCATAAAATTGCAAACGACAGTATCTATCTCAGGTATTTCACCACTGCTCCTTATACAAACATTTTCGGCACTGTAAGTTATGATACAGTAACTACCTATATTTTACAGCTTCATTACAAAGGCATTAAGTATATAAATACACCCAAATCGAGCTACCGCAATCATTACCTGGGTGAATTGGGCAGGTATGCCGCTATTGGCGGACTGGGGTATACCGTTTTAAATATTGTTAACGGCCTGATAGAAAAGGCCGACCCGCTGCTCGACAACCGGAATGCGCGAAATGTGGCTATCGCTACAGGTGTGGGCGGAGCAGGTTTATTCTTAAACCGGAAGTTTAAAAGCGCCAGGAAAGGTAACCGGTATAAAATTGTATATGTTAACATGAGCGTGGATAAGCCTTGAAACACATTATGCGACGGGCTGCATGCATACCCACCCCTTACAAACGCAGGTTCTCATTTTTCTTCCTTTCTTTGCAGAAATTCTTCAGGATAAAAACCTGACATAACATGCAGAAAATTATTCAACTTCAATTATCTCCGCAGGAAGCATCTGATCATGCTTTTATTCAACGCCAGATAGCAGCCAGCGAAGGTATCGATCCTTCCGGCGTTACAGGCTTTACCATCTTAAAAGCTCTATCGATGCGCGCTCGAAGCAACCCTGGTTCAATTTAAAGGTAACAGCCTTTATCAACGAACCCTATCAACAGCGTGAACTGCAGTCTTTTTCTTTTAAGGACGTGAGCAGGGCAGAAAAAAAGGTCATCATAATTGGCGCGGGCCCGGCGGGGTTATTTGCGGCCCTTCAACTTATTGAAGCAGGTATACAACCCATAGTACTGGAGCGGGGCAAAGATGTGAAATCGCGCCGGCGCGACCTGGCGGCCATGAACAAAGAAGGAATTGTAAATCCTGAAAGCAACTACTGTTTTGGAGAAGGCGGCGCAGGCACCTATAGCGACGGCAAGTTATATACCAGGAGTAACAAGCGCGGAGATATAGACCGGATACTTAACCTGTTTGTACGTTTTGGCGCAGAAGAAAAAATACTTTACGAGGCGCATCCACATATTGGTACCAACAAACTTCCCAAGATCATAACCGCCATGCGGGAAGAAATTATTGCCTCGGGAGGAAAAGTACTATTTGATCATAAAGTAACCGACTTTGTTATTACTGACAATATCCTTAAAGGAGTAATAACACAGGATGGCACCACTATAGAAGCAGAAGCAGCTATACTGGCAACCGGTCACTCTGCCCGTGATATCTTTCATTTACTTCATCAAAAAAAAATACTGATTGAAGCAAAACCATTTGCATTGGGCGTTCGCGCAGAGCATCCGCAGGCGCTGATCGACAAAGCCCAGTATAAATGCGACAGCAGGGGTGAATACCTGCCTCCTGCCTCCTATAGCCTGGTACAACAGGTCAACAATATCGGCGTATTCAGCTTTTGTATGTGCCCCGGGGCATAATAGCTCCTGCTGCTACAGCGGCCAAAGAAATTGTTGTTAACGGCTGGTCGCCATCTAAACGAAACAATCCCTACGCCAATTCGGGCATTGTAGTACAGGTGCAACTGGCTGATGCCATTAAAAGCCAGAAATCTAAAAGTACAAGCCCACTCTCATTGTTGAATTTCCAGGAAGAAGTGGAGCATAAGGCTTACCTGGCTGGTGGGGATCTTTAAAAGCGCCGGCCCAGCGGATGGTTGATTTTTGTTCAGATAAATTATCGGCCACATTGCCCGGCTGCTCGTACCTGCCGGGAATCAGCAGCGCTGATTTAAGCGCAGTATTGCCGCCTTTTATACATGGCGCCCTGCAAAAAGCATTCATTGAATTTGGCAAAAGATGAGGGGCTATTATACCAATGAAGCGGTACTGGTGGCCACCGAATCACGCACCTCCTCACCGGTAAGGATACCGAGAGATGCTGAAACATTGCAACATCCCCAGATTAAAAACCTGTATCCCTGCGGTGAAGGTGCGGGCTACGCCGGAGGTATTGTGAGCGCAGCAATGGACGGAGAAAGAGTAGCAAAAAGCATATCCAACAAAATTGCTTCCGGCCATTCTCAATAGCGCCTGTATCGCTAAGAAAGAAACTCAAAAGCCACTGCTGCTTCAGGCATATCCCATTAGGCACTTAAGCATTGCTATGGCACGCTTGTCAACTACACTAACATCTTTCATAGAATTTAGTAACGGCACAAAATGCCCGTATCATACATACCAGGCTTTACTAAAATACAAACAAGTACAAATAATTCAAAATAAATTTTCACTTCATGGGGACATTCCGTTACTAAAACATCACTGTACTGCTGTACCCAGCCGGCGCTCCTGCGTAAAAATTTTGTGGGGTTGTAAAATGGATGGATATTTGAAATACAAAAGAGGGAGTATGAAAAGGAAAACGCATCAGGGGAAAATATATGATAAAGAGAAAACCAAACAAAAACTGATCAAGGCAGTGGGAAGCATACTGGTGAAAGAAGGTTTTCAGCATATCAAGGTCAATAGAATTGAAGCTGTTTCGGGTGTGTCAAAAAAATTAATTTACCGCTACTTTGGCGGCCTGGAAGGATTGATTAAAAACTATCTTGAACAAAGAGATTTCTGGAATATCCAGATGCAGCAAATGAGCGATACTACCTGCGACACCACCACACCGCTTAAAAAAGAAGAAATATTTTCCATTATTGAAGATGATTTCCGCTTTTTTGAAAAATCTCCGGAAATGCAAAAATCATTCTTTGGGGCATCAGTGAGAAAAATAAAACACTCAAAGCTATAGCCAATAACCGCGAACTTTTTGGAGAACCGGTTTTTAAGAAATCTGATCTTACTTTTAAAGACACCGACATTGATTTCCGCGCTATCTCCGGAACCATTGTTGCAGCAATTTATTACATGATCCTTCATGGCAAAATGCTGGGAACTACCATCTGCGAAATAGATATTACAAAAAAGGAAGGTAAAGAGCGATACCTGAACGCTTTTAAAAAATACTGGAGCTGTGCTACGAGCAGGCCGGCAATCAAAACTAAGGGATAGAACAACCGATAAAGGGAGCATAAAGCAGAACTAGCTTTTATCGTTACTTTTTTCATCGCCTGCCCCTTGATCTGTTTCCTTTACAATATCATGTTCATGTGCCGCTACCACTTTATCATTATGCAGGTTTTGTATAGAATCTTCATGTTCTACCTCTACCTGTTCTACCCAAACGGCGTATTGATTGGGATAAATATTCATATCGTTATGTATGGCAAACACCCTTGTAAAAGCCGCACCAAAATAAAGAATAACAGCAGAATAATACACCCACAGCAATATTACTATTATAGAACCCGCAGCGCCATACGCTGATGTCATTTTATTATGGCCCAGGTAATAGCTTATCAGAAATTTGCCCAGCATAAAGAGTATAGCAGTAACAAAAGCGCCTGCCCGAACGGCTTTCCAGCGTATACGTGCATCGGGCAATACTTTAAAGATCATCCCGAACAAAAAAGAAGTAATCAAAAATGTAATACCAAGGTTAGACAGGTAAGCAATCGTAACTTCTGTTTCGGGGATACTTTTAGTAAGCTGGTCAATAAATATATCCATCAGGCCATTGACCAGTAGAGACACCAACAGTAAAAAACCTAAGGAGATGACAACCGAAAAAGACAACAACCTGTCGATGACCAGCTTTAGCCATCCTTTTCCTTTTTTTTTAGGCTTTGCCTTAAGCCGCCATATTACATTGATCGAGTCCTGTATTTCCGCAAAAACACCGGTGGCGCCAAATATCAATGTGCCCAACCCTACAACAGTTGAAAACCCTTTGCCTGATATATCGTTTGAAGCCTCCTGTATGGTGGTTTGGATCTGCACTTTGGCACTTTCCCCAACAAGGCCCTGTATTTGGTTATACAGGCTATCTCTTACAGATGCATCATGGCCTGAGAATATATCGGCAATCCATAATACCACGATCAGCAAACCAGGAATAGAAAAAATCGTATAGTAAGCCAATGCCGCACTTAATTTAAAAATGCGCATGTCGAAGATCTCTCCAACAGACTGCTTTATGATCGTCCACGTTTTTTTCATTAACCTATTTCAGTTTTTCATTATTGGCATGCCGGTCAGTATCACGGATAGTTTTCTTTTCAAAGTTCTTTTTAATGCCTCTGTGAGGTTAATACCTGTTTGATTGGCGAGGCATAATACTACCCACAAAACGTCTGCCATTTCATCAGCCAGCATCTGCTTCTGTTCCTCCTTTGAGTAAACTTTACCATTCTTATAAGATTGTTCGCCGTAGATGCGTGCCATATGCTTCGATAGCTCTCCCACTTCCTCTGTTAAAATAGCCATATTGGTAAGCTCGCTAAAATACTTTACACCAACGGTTTTGATCCATTCATCTACCTGTTGTTGCGCCTGGTTTATTGTCATGTTATTCTTTATTCTTTGTATCAATAATATAGTTACCGGTCCGTCGTTAACAAGCTGCACCTGCATATCGGCGCCGAACACCCCTGTTTGAATTGCTTTCCCAGATCACACTGCAGTTGATGTATCATCGCCTCATACAAGGGTATGGCAACAGGTGGTTTACTTGCTTTAATATAAGACGGCCTGTTTCCTTTTTTAGTAGAAGCATGTAAAGTAAACTGGCTTACCAGCAATATTTCACCTCCTACTTCTTTTACACACAGGTTCATTACGCCATCCCGGTCGTTGAAAATTCTTAACTGGGTTATCTTCTGGCTTAACCATCGAACATCCTCCTCATTATCCAGGTCTTCAATACCTAAAAAGATCATTAACCCTTTATCTATGGCAGAATGTACAACATTATGAATGGTTACCGAAGCATTTAACACTCTTTGAATCACAACTTTCATTCGCTTATTTTTATCTATCGCAGCTATTTTTGGGTCGAATGCCTGCCTGCCGGCAGACAGGGAACGCCTAAACAATCTTTCCTGCCTGAAATTTGTCAGGGCGGTTCCAGGTATGCAAAATATAAAATCTAATTTAGAGTGATAATTGAATAAAATGGATGTATCAAAAGAAATTATTTTCAAGACCACACGAAGCGGAGGTAAAGGAGGTCAAAACGTCAATAAAGTAGAGACAGCGGTACTGGCAACTTTCCATGTAGCTAATTCGGCTGTTTTATCGGAAACCCAAAAACAGCTGCTCCATGAAAAGCTGGTGAACCGTATCAATAGCGAGGGCTATTTGTGGGTAAAGTCAGCAACATACAGAACACAACTGGAAAATAAAACGGATGCAACCAGGAAAATAAACGAAGCTATCAGCAAAGCGCTGCAAAAAAGAAAGCCCGTATTGCTACCCAGGCATCAAAAGCTTCTATAGAAAGAAGGATAGAGTTTAAAAAACGGAAAAGTATTGTAAAAGATAATAGAAGAAAATATCGGGAGGATTAGGTGTACTAACCAAATTCTTTGCTATTTTTAACAGGTTGCAAATAAAAGTTCGGTCTGAACATCTTGCTATTAAACAATTTAGTGCCGGTTATTATGAAATTCAAAAAACTATTGGGTCCTGCGATATGGATTTCTGTCCTTTTTATGGGTAGCGCTTTTAATGCTCTCGCTCAAAAGCAGAAAACAATTAATTTACTAAGTAAAGAAAATGCGCCTCAATGGCGTGGCTATGGAGCCGAAACGCTGCCTCCCGGCTGGGTAATAAGCAATAATATGCTTTGGGTAGACAATGATAAGATCAACGAAAAAGTAAATGATGTTTCTTATAAAGGCAGCCGCGACATTATTTTTTCCGGGCAGGAGTTTGAATATTTTGAACTAACGATAGACTGGAAAATAGGCAAAGGCGGCAATAGCGGCATTTTTATCATGTGAAAGAAGGCTACGGAGGCCCTTCCAATATATCACCAGAGTATCAGCTTATTGACGATGAAAATTATGCCCGCATGCATAGTAATTTAAAGGACTATAATGCCCAGTTTGGTGCGAAAAACCCGGAGCAGCTGCAGGATTGGCAAAAAACCGGCGCCGATTATGCAATGCACCCGGCCGATGAACGTAAAAAGTGCTGCACCCGGCAGGCAGCTGGAATACAACAAAATTGTTGTTGCCCCCGGCAGAGTTGAACATTGGCTGAATGGTGTTAAAATAGTCAGCTTTAATCCTGATTCAGAAGATTGGCAGGCTAGAAAAAAAGCAGGTAAATGGGCCAAAAGCACCAACTATGGCACTTTTAAAACCGGGTATATAAGCCTGCAATACCATGGCAGCTCGTTATGGTTTAGGAATATAAAGATAAAACCACTTAAATAAAATATCAGTAACGCCTCCAACGGCAATTAAAAACAAAAAAACAAACTGATGAAAAGGATTGATTTTATAAAAACTTCGGCAGCCGGTAGTTTAGCCTTTCTCCTGCCACTGTCTTCACTTGCATCCGAACAAAAAAATTACGCGTTGCCCAGGTTGGTTTAGGCATGATGGGCACCGCCGATTTAAAAGATATTGCCTCGCACCCCGCTGTGGAAGTAGTGGCGCTTTGCGATGTGGATATGAATAAAATAAACGCGGTAAAAGGCACTTATTCCGGCGCCAAAATTTTTACCGATTACAGAAAGATGTTTGAAAGCATTGGTAACGAAATAGACGCTGTTATCGTGTCAACGCCGGATCATGCCCACGCGCCGGTTTCCCTGATGGCTATGGAGCTTAATAAAAACGTTTACTGCCAGAAGCCGCTTACACACTACATTTCCGAGTCGCGCAAAATGGAGCAGGTTGCCGCCCAGAAAAAACTGGTTACACAAATGGGTATCCAGGTTCACTCTTTTATGATTATAAGTTAGCTACCATACTTATACAGAAAGGTATTATAGGAAAAGTTAAAAAGGTAATTGCCTGGTCGCCCAAAGTATGGGGATACGACGGGCCAGAACCGGAAGGAAGCGACCCGGTACCTGAAGGACTGGACTGGAACCTGTGGCTGGGAACAGCTAAAGAAAGACCTTATAAAAAGGCTTTTATCATCCCGGTAACTGGCGTAAGTACCTCGACTATGGTTGCGGTACTTTAGGCGACATGGGCGTTCATATTTTTGACACTCCTTACAATGCTTTAAAGCTAAGCGTTCCGTTAACTGTAAAAAACGAATGCCGTGCACCTAACAATTTTGGACATCCTGAAAAAACCATGTAGTATATACTTTCCCCGGCACGCCTTATACTGCCAAAACCCTGGAGTGGGTTTGGTACGATGGAAAAGGAGCGCCGGAATTGCAGGAAGAGCTAAAACTTCCGAACGGAGAAAAATTACCTGATCAGGGCGCTATGTTTATTGGTGAAAACGGCCAGCGCCTTTTATTACCGCATTTCATGCAGCTTCCCAAACTCATTATCAACGGCACTTACCAACCGATTGACATTGCTAAATACGATACCAAAGGCGAAGCCGGCAAACCAACCGTAAGCTATGATGTGGAGGGTCAAAAACATTATCACGAGTTTGTAGATGCCTGCCTGGGTAAAACTAAATGCAGCGCCCCGTTTTCTTATGCGGCTAAATTAACGGAGGTGATCTTACTGGGCGTTATTGCCGCTCAGTTTCCCAATACAACCTTACACTGGGATGGCAAAAATGCCAGGTTTAAAGAAGCAGAAGCCAATAAATTTTTAGAAGGTACCTACCGGAAATTTTAACCAATAAAAAACCGAGGTTCATTTCTAAGCCTCGGTTTTTTTATGTTTGGTTGGCCGGATTAGTTATTTGGCAAACCTGAAATTGGCAAAATAGTAAACAATATCCTGTGTAGGCGCAAATGTAATGGATGGCTCTCCTCCTATATTTATCACAATAACCCGGTTGTGTTTGCCAACACTTTGAGACAGGTCAACTGTCACGTCTGTCCAGGTTTGCAGATTGGCGTCACTAATAGTAAATGCATTCTTTCCGTATTCCCAGTACTGTTGTCCAAAACTACTTTCCGTTGTAAACGCCCATAAATAGTTCATGATCCGCATCCATAAGCCCTGGTAGGGCGCATAAATACCCGACACTGCAGATTTAGGCGGAGCGTATACCTTAAACTTAAGGCTCTTATAGTTTGTCATATCAAACTCATATTCCTTAGGTATTTGTATAACAAGAGTCCCGTTTTTAGCTCTCAGGGTAGCCTTTACAACATTTTGCAAACCCGCTCCGGCAGGGTAACTGGCGGCGGGAGCTTCAACGTCCAGCTTCCAGTTGGCATCCTGGATAACACCATCCAAAAGAAATGGCTGAACCGGTATTAAAGCCTCATCGGGTTTGCCCACTATCTCTACCAAACCCCTGCTTACATAAGGTTCCAGCAGGGCATCTATACCCATTGAATTGGCTGCATACTTTACTTTGGTAAGCGTACCCAGGTCCAGCAGGTCTAACAGGTATTGTGTGCTGACCGGAGACATGTCTCCCGCGCGGCGTGCAAAGGCATAAGCGGTCCTCCGCCAATGACATCTGTTACACTATTGCGGTTATAGCTATTGGTGGTCATTTGAAAAATAGTTCCGCCGGTCAGATCAATTTCCTTCAATCCCGGGAAGTAAAAAGATCCTGGAAAGTGCCCGTATGTACGGGGAAGGTTAGTTTTGAACGCCCGCTACAGCATCTGCCGTAAAAGTAGAAATACCGTTGGCTGTTAGTACAGCCAGTTCGGAAGGCGGAAACGGTGTGGAGCCTACAGTTGTATTTACCTGTACAGTTCGTGTTGCCCAAACCGTATCCAGGATAGGTACGCCATTTACCCTGGGGATCACCTTATAGCTTAGCTCAATTGTAGAAGCGCTGCCTGCGTTCAGGTTAGACATCAATATTCGTGGGTTTTGCGCCTGTTCTCCCTGGCGGGTAACTCCGGCCTTATCTTTATAAGAATACTTAAGACCGTAGTAATTAAGCAACGCTGTAGTAAGGCTGGCAGGCCAGGTAAATTGCAGCAGACGGAGAGGTAAGGGCCTGAGGCGATGTGATCACCAGGTTTGACAAATCAGTTTGAGTATAAGGTATTAATGCGATTTGCTGAGGTACTGATACATTACCCTGATCGTCCTGCGTATATACACGAAAACGATAGAGCTTTGACACTTTAAGATCTTTTATATTAAGCCAGGAGGCCAGGGTATCTAAAACAATTTTTTTATCGTCATATTCTACTATTGTTTTTACAGCTTTACCTAGCTTAACCTGGCTGGCAGGTATCCTTCCCGCCTTCATCAGATCTATTTCCACACGTTCAAACCCGATACGACCGATAATGGTATCATATTTTCCCGGGTATACCACTTCTCCGGCATACTTCTCTGCATTATCATACATTTTACTGCACGACATGATGGCAATGAGTAGCAGCAGGCCTAAATATATCTTTCTATTCATAATATTGATATTTGAAAGGTTTCTTATTGAGCTTTTTTACCGTATAGTGTAATTTCGGAAAGACAGTTGGCATCATCGAGAGTATAGTTGCCTGAAAATCCTTTCACAGCTTCAAAGCGAAACTTGCGGGTGGCTTTGGTGTACCTTGGATTATCCGGATACATATAGGCCATATCACCAGCCTCTCCAAACTTTACAAACTCCAGCTCGGTAAGCCCAACGGGTACGGGTATTTTATATTCTTTGAAAACCTGCTCCCACTTTTGAGTGGCGTCGTCCCAGATATAAACATTGTACATACCCACATTCTCCGATCGGTAGTACTGCCCGCGGCTAACGTTTGCCAGGCCGCCCGAATGGCGCTGTACGGTTACAATCCGGCTGATCTCGTAATATGCCCCCAGGTCGATAATAAAATTCCACGGCATATTACCATCTGCGGTACGGCCTGTTCTGCCACGGCTTTGGGTATGCAGGAAATTCAGATTATCTCCCCTGTCAATAATATCATCAATTACTTTCAACGACCTTCCTTCCAGCCCGTTTCCAAACATCATAGGCACCCCGCCTATCGAATCATTGGGATTGGGTATGGTCCATCCCTGTTTAGGAATCTTTATATCTTCCAGCAATGCAAACTCTCCCTATCTTCAAATTCGGTTGAGTTACCGTAAGTATCTTCTACTTTCACTTTTACCTTCACCTTTTCGTTGGAGGGCAGGTTCAGGTTATTGATAAACCTCCTGTCTGTAAGCAGGTTGGATGAAAATACGCTGGTAAGCTTTCGTGGCCGCCGCCCTGGTTAAACTCATATTCTACGTATACGTTGATATTTTGCTTTAGCTCATTTTGCCAGTCGAGGAAGAAAGAGCTGAAGCCCGCTTTAGCCTGCAGTGTTTTAGCCACCCTGGTATAAGCAGGCTCCAAAGGCGTAACTTTTACGTCAAGCGGATCACTTTTATTACCAGACCGGTCTACTGCATAAAGCTGTACCGTGTATTCATCCATACTACCAAAGCCATACACATCCAGTGAGTCAACAAAATATGAAGACATGAATGTGAAGGATTGCTTGTTTTTGTTGGTATACACTGCTTCTACACCAAGGAGATCTTCGTCTTTAGGAACGGTATAAAAAAAGCGGGCGCCTCCAAACAGTGGTTTATATTGCCTCAACGTAACTTTACCAGGTGGCGTGCTATCGCCATCTGAAGTTTCAAAACGGTCGCCTTTGCCACATCTGCTAAAAAGTAATGTAAAGATCGCCGTTACTATAATCAGCTTATTTTTCATATCAATGTTGTTATTTATGATCCAATAAAACCGGCATACTACCAACCGGGATTCTGAATTAATTTTCCGTTAGTATTCATTTCATTCAAATCTATCGGCCAGAGACAATCTGTAATAGTGAACCTCCGGGCCTGTTTATCCTGAAGAACAAAGAATGAACTTGCAGTGGTACCTGTATGCGTCCACCCCTGATAGGCAGCGAGAATGCGGTTACAGCCTTTTATGACGAACCATATCCCAGAAGTACTGGCCTTCAAAAGCGAACTCGATAGAACGCTCCTGCAGGATGATATCGCGTAATCCTTCTTTGGAAGTATGTTTGCCCGGGCTCCTGCACAGGCTTGGATCGGCCCATACTGTTTGCACCTCCGGCACGCCGGCACGACGTCTTACTTTATTGATCTCTTCATACACCTGCCCGCTGGGCCCTGAAAATTCGTTCATAGCTTCAGCCTTCATCAGGTATAAATCAGCCATTCGTATCAATGGATACGGGAATTTAATAGTACGCTGCCAGGCTCCTGATTGACTCTCAGGATGCACCAGTTTTTGCACGCCGATGCCGGTGGCAAGAAAATCAGTATTATTTACAGAAGAGTTAAATCCACCATCGGTTCCCGAAAACATCATGGTATTAATACGCACGATATGTGCGCGCCAGTATCCACCTGTAATGCCCAGGTTGGCATAAAAACGGGCTCCCGGTTCATATACAATCGTATAGTTTGAGCGCCGGGTTGCATGTAGCCCAACAGTGGCGTGTACTCCGGCGCACTGGCACCCGGCGTAGTTATGATTTCATGCATGGTGCTTTTATCAAATGTCTGATCCTCCTCAATCGGAAGCCCGTTTTTGGTATAATAACGTTCTGCCATCTGATAGGATGCGCCTAACCACTGCCAGGAAAAAGCTGCGGTATTTACCACGCCTTCATAACCTGCAGGAAGCCGGATATTGGAAGCATGAGCCAGTTCTCCTGGTCATAATAATTAATATTGGAATAGCCCCAAACCAGCTCTTCATTCCAGGGATCGCAAATAAGCATCCTAAGATTGTACAACGTTTTCATATTATCGCCGTTGCGGGTAAAAGCATCGCGGTCATAGGCGTAAGGCTCTCTGGTGTATTGATATAAACGCTTCCCGTTGGCTTCTGCAATAGTGATGGCTTCATTAATGGCATCGAGCGCTTCTTTCCATTTTTCCGGCTTATAATCCAAGTCAAAAAATGGTTTTCCGTCATGGTCCAGAAAGTCTCCGAAGTATTCGCGGTTGCCGTTAAAGAAAGGGCTTGCTCTAAAGAACAATATTTTGGCCTTGATCGCTTTGGCTACTATCTGGTCAATCTGGCCGGCGTTATTGGCATCCGTACGTTCTGTCAAATCAGGTATTGCTTCATTAATAAGCGTTAACATATACTGAAAGCAATCTTCTACCTTTCTGCGGGGAAGAAAAAGCTCTTCCGGCTGCGACTCTGGTTGCGCCATCTTATCAGGAATAACAACAGGCCCGTAATGCTTAACTAATAAAAACAGGTAGTATGCTTTTAGCATTTTTACCTGCGCCTTCCATTCTTTTATCTCTCCTTCCTGCATATCGCGCACTTTATCGATATTAGCGAGGAACACGTCTGCCTGGCGCAACCCCTGGTACAGCGGCTTTCCGCCCTGGGTACCTGACCAGAAGCCTAATTGGGGAGAGGTTTGAGATTGCAGCCCACGCATAATGCGCATTCCACGCAAATTGCCCGTGTTGTCATTATAATCAAGTCGCCCGAGCCACTCATCTCCCAGGAGCCAGGTAGTTAAATGGGTATCATCATCTCTCGGAATAAAATTGTACGCTCTTGCCAACGCGTTCCATGCCTGCGTTTTAGTGTCATAGATATCTTCCACTTTTAGGGTATTATCCGGCACTACATCCAGATACTTTTTACAGGAAATGGCAGTAATAAGTACTATAGCTAAAACAGTTGTATTAAAAAGTTTCATGTGCTGTTTTTTAAAATGTCAATTGAATACCGGCATTAAATCTTCTGTTAGTTGGATAACCTAATCCTTTATCCCTCATTTCAGGATCCCAAAGCTTAAAGGAGGAAAACACCAACGGATTTTCTGTACTTAAATAAAAGCGGCTGCCTTCTTTAATACCGAAACGTTTTAGTTTTCGAAGGCTATAACCCAACTCAACCGACTTAAGCCTCAGGAATGATCCATCACGAAGCCACCAGGATGATTGCTGGATATTATTATCTACAGGAAACGTAGATAACCTGGGCCAAAACGCATGTACATTCGGGTTGGTCTCACTCCAATAATCATCGCCTATAATTTGTAGCGCGTTTCGCCTGTTGGCGAATGGCGCGATACCCGCACGATCGTTAGAGCTGGCTGCTGTTGCGTCTATGAAAAAGGAAACCCTGGCGCTGCCGTTGAAGAAGAATGCAAAATCGAACATCTTATATGCCGAGGAAATACCAAATCCATACTGGATTTCGGGTACCTGCGGGAATCCCAATGCCACCCGGTCATTAGAGTTAACTATACCATCGCCGTTCACATCCTTATATTTGATATCACCTGCGAGGTAACCACCAAAGTCCTGCTTGGGAGAATTACGAATCTCCTGTTCATCTACAAAAAGTCTTTCCGCGATCAATCCCCACTGCTGATTGATATTGGCTCCCAGACGCTTTAAATACTGGTCGGGGAAATTTCTTTCATCCAGCTTTACAAACTTATTGGTAGCGTAGGTAAAATTGGCTCTCGCCGACAGCCAAAGGTCGCCAAAGGTTTTCGTGTAATCGAGCGAGCTTTCAAATCCTTTGGAAAGCACTTCGCCCACGTTACCACTTATAGGTGCTTCTAACCCGGATGTTGCAGGGAAGTTTTCCCTGCGCATATAGATCCGGCTTCTTCTGTCCTGGTAAAAATCAAGAATGAATTTTAAAGACTCGCGCATAAAATTCATATCCAGACCGAGGTTTATTTTTTCTGATTGCTCCCAGGTGATATCCGGGTTGGCGTAGCGATTAATAACATATCCTGCATAGGAGTTCATAAAAGAGGTGCCCCACCTGTAACCGGAATTGATAACAGATGCTCCGCCCGGAAGTGAAACGTCAGACAGGAAATAAAAACGGTCTGCACGGCCTGCTATGGCATCATTTCCTACAAGCCCCAGGAACCTCTCAATTTGAACGTACTGATCGCATTCTTCAATGGTTCCCAAAATGACTCGTTAGAAACCGACCAGCCTGCACCTACAGTAGGGAAGAATCCCCAACGCTGGTTACCCGTAAATTTTCTGATCCCATATAAGAATAGCCGAACTCCAGCAGGTAGCGACGATCATAAGTGTAGTTAGCACGCCCGGAGTTCCTTACATTTTTTTTCGGGAAGGGCTTCAAAAATAGAAGTGCTGGTGCCGGAGGTAAGCAGATTTTTCTCCATGGTACCCACCGTTGTAAGTGCCACTGCATGCTTATCGAAAGTACGTTCCCAGTTAACAATTGCTTCATAATAATAACGGCCACTTGAATTTCTTGCCGGTATAATGTTGCCCAGGTAAGGCTGGCCCGAAGTAGGGTTAAGCGGGAACAACTTATAGTTTCCACTGATCTGGTCATAAGACTCCAGATCATAGTAGTAAGGAGCGTACATCCGCAATCCGGAGTAGTATCCCCAGGTATTGGCAGAAACACGAACCTGTGCCTTTAATCCTTTTAAAATCATTCCCAGGTCCTGCTGCAGGATAGCCTGCGCCGTTATATCTGTTTCATTACGATCTTCATATCCCCTTACCATTTCAGCATAAGGATTTACTTTTAATGCCCCGCCTACAAAGCTGTTACCAAACAAGGTATGCTGGGTAAACCGGTTCAGTGAGTCTGGTTCATATATAGCCGGGAAGTCTACCGGGTTAGTGTTCATCACCATACGGAAGAGCGTTGCCGCCGGAACCGCCGGCCCGTTATAGCCCATAAACCGGCCCTGTATACGGGTATCCAGTTTAGTGGTGGGACTTAACTTAAAAATCACATTGGAGCGGATAAAATAACGCTCGATATTAATATTGTTGCTGTATTTATTGGTTTGATCTGTTTTAAGCAACCCCGATTCTTTATCCATTCCCATTGATACATAATAGGTAGCCACCTGTCCGCCGCCTGATACGTTTGCATTGGCCTTCATGTTGGTAACCGAGCGGTTAAACATGGTGTTATACCAGTCAATATTGGGATAGATCATCGGGTTTTCATTATCCATAGTGGACTGTATTTTCTGTTGGGAGTAGAATGGGCCTAAAATAGGATCCCTGGTAATGCGTGCTTCATTATAAAGTTTCATATAAGTTACCCCATCCAGCATTTTTACCGTACTCACAGGTGTCGTAACATTTACATCTACCCTCGCATTAAAGCCTACAGGCCCTTCTTTCCCTGCTTTTGTGGTGATCATGATAATGCCATTGGCGCCCGCGCACCATACATACCGGTAGCCAATGCATCTTTCATAATTGAAAATGACTCGATATCATCGGGCTGCAATCTGGCCAGGTTTTCAGTGTTAGACTCGAATCCGTCAATTAAAATCAAGGGCGCTGCCTGGTAACCGAAAGTAGTAACACCCCGTACAAAAAACTGTGCATTATCGGCACCCGGCTCACCAGACAACTGGTAAGATATAACGCCGGGGATACGGCCTGCAAAAGAGCTGGTAAGATTGGATGCCGGCACCCTCAGATCTTTTGCGTTAACAGTAGTAATAGATCCTACGATGCTCGCTTTTTCTGTTTACCAAAAGCAACTACGGTTACTTCGTCCATGTCATTTTTCGCACCTTGCATCAAAACCTGTATCACACTCTTTTCTGAAACGGCCTCCTTATGATCTACCTTGCCAATAAACGAGAAGAGAAGCGTATCTCCAACAGTAGCGTCGATCTGGAATTCACCGTTAGTGTTGGTGGTGGTTAGTGCCGGTTTATTAATGACGCTGACCGTAACGCCTGATAGCACAGCGCCATCTTCTGCATTTTTTACCACACCGGAAATTGTTTTGGTTTGCGCCCCGGCGGCGACACAAAAAAGCATAAATGGAAGTAGCCAAATAAGCCTCATAATTAATAATAATTAAAGATTGAATAAAATAAACTCTATATACATAAGCAGGCATTCCGGTCCCATCCCGCCTTGCTTAAGGCAAAACAGACCACTGCCGCGAAATACACAGCCATTTACAAAAACGTTTTAGCAAAAAGACCAGCAATCCCCGCAATCGTTACACTATATCAAAAAGAGGGAACTAGTGGTGTGGAGAGCGCACTTGTTTCTTGTTCAGAGTTCTATCCTGGTTTAAATTTTTAAAGTTTTTTGTTTACATATACTCAAGCCAGCACAATGTTAAAACAATTTAACAAGTCGAATATACAAAGATGAAATTAATAACAAAAATTTTTTCTGTTGTTATTTCAATAACAACGTTCCAAAAGCAATTGTATAGATATGAATTGGAAAACAAACATACCATTATTAGCATAAGAGAATAACGGCATCCGGCTAAGAGAATATTCTGGCTGACTAAGGGAAGCGTTTAAATAGCGTATACTTTAATAATACTTCCAATAAAACAAAAACCAATGCAGCTAATACCAGGGGTATAAACATCTCCTTTACTTCTTTATACCGTATAATTTCCACTTTTGATTTTTCGAGCCGGTCTATCTGAGCGTATATCGCCTGCAAGGAAGCCTTATCGGTTGCCCTGTAATATTTTCCACCGGTACTTGTTGCAATTCGTGTAAGAAGCGCCTCATCTATATAATTGCGTACAATATTGCCGGCTACATCTTTAACCAATTGCTCGGCGGTGCTGGTGGCAGAACCCAGCCCTACACAATATACTTTTACATTATTTGCCTTCGCAATTTCCATAGCTGTTTCGGGATCAATGATCCGTGTAGGTGGCGCGTCTTCTTTCCCATCTGTAAGCAAAATAACCACTCTGCTCTTACTACTACCTTTGCTAATACGGTTAACCGACATAGCAAGCCCTTCTCCTATAAGAGTACCTATCTCCAGGTAACCTCCGTCCATTATTTTCAGGCTCTGCAACTGATTAAGTACCGCATTTTTATCTGGGGTAATGGGGCATTTGGTAAAGCTTTCCCCTGCAAAAATCACCAGGCCTATCCGGTCTACGGGACGGTTTTTAACAAACTCGATGGCCACGTCTTTTGCTACCTGAAAGCGCGAGGGCTTTACATCATCTGTTCCCATACTGCCGCTTACATCCATACATAAAACAATGTCGATACCCTCGCCCTCCGAACGGCTTTTCTGCGTTTGATGCTGGGGCCTGGCAAGAGCCATGATCAAGCAGGTTAATGCCAGTATACGTAAAATGAAAGGAACATGCCTGAAGCGGATCTTAAAGGTAACCGGCGTAGTTATGTTGATAGCTGAGGCCATAAAAGAGCCTTTATCCCGGTTTTCATTTTTGGCATACCGCCATATTAAAAGGGAATAATGCCCAAAAGAATGAAGTTCTCGGGCCAGATAAACGTAATATTTTTTAACCAGTCATAAACCATACTATCATTCAATGATTTTTGGTAACGGTTTCCGTAGTTCAGGAAGCGCCTTTCACAGGCCGGGTCAATTCTTTTTCTATATAGTTAACCGATACTTCCACCACTTCAAATGCTGACACCGTTTCGCTATCAGCCGGATGGTACTTTGCAAACTTTACAAAATCGCACAGGTACAATACCTGTGAAAGGCTCTCATACTTTTGCTCATCCTGCATTAAAGGCCTGATCTTTTCAATAAGATTATTAGACGTTTGCTGCATAGAGCTGATGCCCGTTCTTTCCAGTATATAGGTTCTGAAGATCTCCACCAGTTGCGCGTAAAAACTTTTTTCATCAGGTTGTACCGCTTTCAATTCACTCAGGCTTCTCAACGCTCTTTTATATGCCGTTTCCGATGAAAGAGGTTTAATGACGGGCTTTGGTTTTCGTGGCGCAGTGAGGCGGTAAATAATAAGCGTAAGTACGATAAGGGCTGCAGCAATGAGGTACCACCAACGCTCCAGGTCCGCATCCATCTTAAAAGGCACCTCTTTTATTGGCTGTACATCGTGGTAAGGCTGCTTAGGATCAAAATTTTCTGTAAACACCACATCGATCAACAGGCTGCTTGTTTTTACAAAGGGGCGCAAAGTAAATTGCGGGATCACCCAGCGGCCCGAATCGAAGCTGGTCAGCTGAAAATACTGGTGGTATAGTGTAGTATCTCCGCGCTGCAATACCTTCGAGCTGTCTTTAACCAAAAATTCAAAATGTGCAATGCTGTCAACCTTAAATGCCGGCGCCTTGGCATTATTCAGTGTTTTTACCTCAAGCGTTAGCCAGAAGGGCTCTCCCAGCAAAATTTTGCTTTTATCTGTGAACGCTTTTACCGCTACAGGCTGTGCAACCACGGCAACGGAAAAGCAGCTTATAAAAAAACAACTGCGGTGGCCGTCATCCATGCTTTGCTCCTGCTATTGCCCCCACTATGTAACAATTCATCTTTCAAGCTACCCTGGTTTAATAAAATCTATTTAATTCTGCTTCTAAAAAAGCGTTGCAATACACGTACATAATCATCTCCTGTTTTTATATGCAGCAAATCGCTTCCTGCCTTCTTAAAAACATTTACACTATACTCTGTTGCACTAAAAACTGCTCTTCATACATTTTTCGTACATAAGCATTACCGGTATCTACCCATTGCGTCTTACCGGTTTCGGCATCGAGCAATTGCATCAATCCTGCATTGGGCAATGCCTGATCCATCTGGTCATATATTTTAATACCAATCAAATCATGTTTTTTCCTACCACACGTAATGTGTCTTCATAGTTGGCATCTATAAAGTCGCTTAATATAAAAGCAATGCTCGATTGCTTTATAGCATTAGTGAAGTATTTAAGCGCTACGTTTAAACGTGTGCCCTTTCCTTTCGGCTCGAGGCTTAATATTTCGCGAACGATAAACAAGGCATGCTGCCTGCCTTTTTAGGCGGCACATACATTTCTACCCTATCGCTATAAAAAATGGCGCCTACTTTATCTCCGTTACTCACCGCAGAAAAAGCCAGTACTGCAGCAATTTCGGTGGCCAGGTCTCTTTTAAGTCCATAGTGCGTACCAAATAAAGAACTGTTACTGATATCCACCAGTAACATTACAGTTAGCTCCCGTTCTTCTTCAAAGATTTTACTGTACGGATGGCCGAAGCGCGCTGACACGTTCCAGTCAATAAACCGGATATCGTCTCCGGCAGCATATTCACGTACTTCTTTAAACGACATTCCTTTTCCTTTAAAAGCGCTGTGGTACTCACCGGAGAAAAGGTCACGGGCCAGCTTCTTGCTTTTGATCTCAAGCTCACGAACTTTCTTTAATATTTCGGTAGTGGAACGCATGTAAAGTTGAAAAGTTAAAAGTTTAAGAGCTGACAAGATAAATTAACTGCTAACCACCTGTCAACCTATCAACTCATCTCACGGTACGTTAATCTTGCCTATGATCTCATCAATAATGTTTTCTACGTTGATGTTCTCTGCCTCAGCCTCATAGGTAAGGCCGATGCGATGCCGGAGTACGTCGTGCGCGATGCTTTTTATATCTTCAGGCATAACAAAGCCTCTTTTATTGAGAAAGGCCTTTGCTTTTCCCGCCAAAGCCAGATTAATACTACCCCGGGAGATGCTCCGTATGCGATCAACGGTTCAAGCTTTTTAATTCGTAACGGCCGGGATAGCGGGTAGCGAAAATAATATCGAGTATATATTTTTCCACTTTCTCATCCAGGTAAATATCCCTAACCAGGTTTCTCGCATACAACACGTCCTCAATATTAACAACCGGTTTAATTTCCGGCACTTTTACCGACTGTACATTTGACCGAAGAATCAACTGCTCTTCCTGCATTTCAGGATATCGTACAATCACCTTCATAATAAACCGGTCTACCTGCGCTTCAGGTAACGGGTAAGTACCCTCCTGTTCTAATGGATTTTGAGTTGCCAGTACCAAAAAGGTTCTTCAAGCCGGTAGGTTTTATCGCCAATGGTTACCTGCCGTTCCTGCATCGCTTCGAGCAGTGCCGACTGTACTTTAGCCGGGGCCCGGTTAATTTCATCAGCCAGGATAAAATTGGCGAAAATGGGGCCCTTGCGCACCACAAAATCGTTTTGCTGTTGATTATAGATCAGTGTACCTATCACGTCGGCTGGTAAAAGATCGGGGTAAATTGTATCCGGCTAAAATTAGCCCTTATAGCCGTGGCCAAAGATTTTATTGTAAGTGTTTTAGCCAGGCCCGGCACCCTTCTAATAATACATGCCCGTTGCTTAAAAGTCCTATTAGCAACCGATCAAGCATATGCGCCTGGCCTATAATAATATGGCTCACTTCTTCCTTTAACCGGTCGACAAAGCTGCTGGCCTCCGCAATTTTGCCATTGAGTATTTTAATATCTTCTGCTGTTTTCAACATATCTGAATCGGTTGGTCGTAACTGTTAATAAGAGTAATCGGTAAGTATATTAAATGCTTTTTCTTCGTGTTTGTAAGAGTGTAAAAAAATAATCTTCCTCCTTAACTCAAATATTTTGCCACAATAGGAATCCGTCTTCCTACACCAAAAGCCTTGTAACTCACTCGTATAATGGGACAGAACTGGTTGCGTTTGTATTCATTCATATTTACCATTCTGAGTATCCGCTTTACCAGAGCCTCATCAAAACCTTGCGCAATAAGCTCTTTGGGACCCATGCGTTCTTCTATATATTTAAAAAGGATGGTATCCAGCTCATCATACTCGGGCAAACTATCGCTGTCTTTCTGGTCGGGCCTTAACTCTGCTGATGGCGCCTTGGTGATAATATTTTCGGGAATCATTTCTTTATCACGGTTAATATAACGGGCTAAGGCATATACCTGCGTTTTATATACATCGCCCAACACGCCAAGCCCTCCGGCCATATCTCCATAAAGTGTTCCATAACCGGTTGCCAACTCGCTTTTGTTGGAAGTGTTTAAAAGTATATACCCGAATTTGTTTGCAATAGCCATTAACAGATTACCCCTGGTACGGCTTTGAATATTTTCTTCTGCTATGCTAAAAGGCAGGCCTTTAAATAAAGGATCCAGCTCTGTTAAAAAAGCATCATAGATATTTTTTATTGCGATAATATTATACGGGTTGTCCAGGTTACGGCTAAGCTGTTCTGCATCGCTGACAGAATGCGACGTAGAATAGTGGGAAGGCATTAAAACCGCATGTACATTTTGCCTGCCCAAAGCTTCAACAGCCAATGCAATGGTCACTGCGCTGTCTATACCACCGCTGGAGCCGATAATGGCTTTTTGAAAGCCCATTTTAGTGAAATAATCCCGGATGCCTAGTATTAAAGCGGCATGAATTTCCTCAATGCTTTTTTCATCTGCGAGATATTCCAAAATATTGCGGCCGGCACCTACTTCCGATGCCGAATAATAAACGGTAACATCCTGCCCTTCTGTGGCTTGCCTGTGAATAAGCTGGTCCAGGTCAAACACACGGAAATCCTCTGAAAAGTAATTCAACTCGGCAACTTTATTACCCGCATCATCATACACCAGGCTTCCCCGTCAAATACGATTTCTGTTTGCGACCCAACCGTATTGCAATAAAGCATGGGCAATTGATACTTTAATGTATGTGCTTTTACGATACTATTGCGCACAATATCCTGCGCATAATTGTAAGGAGAGGCTGAGAGGTTGATCATTACATCTGGGGCAAAACGGATCAATTCTTCCATTGGCGTAGTGCGATACAACGGGTTGCTTCCCATATTCCAGATATCTTCACAAATAGTTACCGCCAGCTTCCTGCCTTTAAATTCCAGCACATTCCAGGTATAAGCCGGCTCAAAATAACGCCCTCATCAAAAACATCGTAAGTAGGCAACAGGGTTTTATGTATTTCTCCCTGCACCTTTTTGTCATACAATAAAAACGCCGCGTTAAAAAGGTCTTTTCCTGGGGTCCGGATTACGGGCCGGGGCACCTATCAACACGCCTATAGTATCTGCATGCTCTCTTACAACATCAATTGCTGCATAGGATTGATTAATAAAATCACTAAACTCTAAAAAATCTCTTGGAGGATAACCACAAATACATAATTCGGAAAATACAACCAATTCTGCACCGGCTTCCTTTGCCAGCTTAATGGCATCAATAATTTTATTTACGTTGGATTCAAAATTTCCAATATGATAATTCTGCTGCGCTAATGCGATCTTCATCTCATCCTTTTAATACTTACAAATGTAACTTTCTACCTATAAAAAGTATTCTCTTTCAAAATGTTTTAACATTCAGCTGATTATGTATATTCAATAATCGCCCCAAAAATAGCTGTTCAAAGAAATTTTTCAGAACCTGCCACCCTTTCGCCTACTTTTGCATCTCCAAGGAGCAGAGCCGCTATTTTCGGCTTGTTTTTTGCGTTTTTGGTATCAAAATTTGTATTGAATGAAAAAACTATTTGTAACAAGCTTATTTATATCTGCTTGTGTTACTTTAACCGCTCAAAATACGATCTCCTCAGAACGTCAGCGCGCCCGTAACTTTATGCAGTCTGGCGACCTGGACAATGCGGTACTGGTGTTAACCAAAGCCAGCGAGGGCAACAAAAATGACGTTGATCTTCAGAAGGACCTGGCTTTAGCCTACTATTATAAAAAAGATTATACAAAGGCACTGGAAACTATTAAACCGGTAATCGCGAGTCCTGACTGCGACCCTTCTGCCTACCAGCTGGCAGGTAATGTTTATAAAGCCCAGGAAAATTATAAAGAGGCAGAAAGAATGTATAAAGAGGGATTGAAAGACTTCCCCAATAACGGTCCGCTGCATAATGACTATGGCGAACTGCTGGATATATTGAAAAATCCCTTGGGCGCCATCGATCAGTGGCAAAAAGGAATACAGGCTGCTCCTTCTTATGGCGGCAATTATAATGCGGCTGTTTATTATTACAAGCAGCAGGATGATAAAATATGGGCTATTATTTATGGTGAGATTTACGCTAACATGGAGAGCTTAAATCCAAAATCTAACAGTATTAAAAAAATGGTGCTGGACGCCTATAAACAAAAACTATTTATCTCCAATAATCTGAAGGCCGATGCCGCCAACCAGAAAAATGCATTTGCTAAGGCGGTAATCGAAACTTTTGCCAAACAATCGGGCATTTCGGCCCAGGGCATCACGCCCGAAAGCCTGGCGATGATCCGTACCCGGTTTATTTTGGACTGGAATGCATCGTATGCGAAAACCTTTCCTTTCCGCTTATTCGATTACCATCAGCAGTTAATGAAAGAAGGGTTGTTTGACGCCTATAACCAATGGATGTTTGGCCCCGTAAACAATCAGGCTGGTTTTGAGAAATGGGTGCAGGCCAACAAAGCAGACTATGATAAGTTTACGGCTTTTCATACATCGAGGGTATTTAAAATGCCTGCAGGACAAACTTACGCTCTGAAATAAAAAATGTTGACGGAACAACTTTAACCACCTTTTAAGCAGGTGGTTTTTTTATGCATTGTTTACAGATATTGAACCGTTAAAGCATCTTACTATTAACTATTTTTCTTAACTTGTATATCGTTAATTGATTCTTTTCGTATGAACCCGGCACAGTAAAATCTGGCTCATTTACCTTAAGCCAAGGAAGATTTTATCATCCTGTTTCATCAGCCATAAGAAGAAAAAAACTATTCGAATGAATTATCCAGCGTACCGATTGTTTGATGCCGTAGACCACCAGCTAAAAAATTTTCCCAAGAATGACATGCTTAATGCAAAGGAAAATGGTCAATGGAAAGCTTATGCCACGCACGAAGTAGCAGATATTGCCAACCGGCTGTCTGCGGGGCTTTTGGCAAAGGGAGTAAGCGCCCATAACCTTACACCGGAAAGTAGCGATAAGATCGCTATCATCAGCAATAACCGGCCGGAATGGATTTTGACAGATCTTGCCGTTCAGCAAATAGGCGCTATCCTGATCCCGATGTATCCTACAACCAGCCCGCACGAGCTGGAGTATATATTGAACGAATCGGAAGCGAAATACATTTTCGTCAGCAGCGAAGAGCTGTTGACAAAAATCAGGTCACTAAAAAGTGATTTTTTAAAAGGCATCTACACATTCGATAAAATTGAAGGGGCTACCCATTATTCGGAGCTGCTTAACCTTGCGTCAGATGAATTATTGCAACAGGTGGCCGCTATTAAACCCCAGGTACCTAATACGCATGTGGCTACAATAATTTATACAAGCGGCACCACCGGTACGCCTAAAGGCGTGATGTTAAGCCATAGCAATATAGTAAGCAACGTATTTTTTTCCAAAGCCAGTTTTCCTTTTCCCGATCAGCCTCAAACCAAGGTATTAAGCTTCCTGCCTCTCAATCATATTTTTGAGAAAATGGTAACTTATATCTATCTGTTTAGCGGCATTTCTATCTTTTATGCAGAAAGCCTGAAACCATTGCAGATAACCTTAAAGAGGTAAAGCCAGACGGGTTTACAACGGTACCACGGCTGCTGGAAAAAGTGTATGAAAAAATAATGGCCAAAGGAAATGAGCTTACCGGAATTAAGAAGGACTGTTCTCCTGGAGCGTTGCCCTGGGCCTCAAGTACGACAACCGCAATCCGCCAGGGGCTTGTATACTTTCAAATTGAATATCGCGCGCAAGCTGGTGTTTAGCAAATGGCGCGAGGCGCTGGGAGGCAATATCAGCTTTATCATAACTGGGGCGCTGCAGCCTCTGAAAAACTATTGCGCATTTTCAATGCCGCCGGCATCCCTATTTACGAGGGATATGGGCCAACAGAAAACAGTCCGGTAATATGTGTTAACCGCAAGCAAAATAATGAAACGTACTTTGGCACAGTGGGCCCTCCCATAGATGGCATAGCGGTTAAACTGGCTGAAGACGGAGAAATTTTGGTAAGCGGCGCCAGTGTAATGCAGGGCTACTATAAACACCCCGAGCTTACCGCCGAAGTAATTAAAGACGGCTGGCTGCATACAGGCGATATAGGCACCGTTATTGACAACCGGTTTTATAAGATAACCGACCGAAAAAAGAGCTATTCAAAACCAGCGGCGGAAAATACGTGGCGCCCCAGCCTATCGAAAACAAGATGAAAGAAAGCAAGTTTATTGAGCAGATCATTGTTTTGGGAAGCGAAAGAAAATTTGTAAGCGCATTGATCATACCCTCATTTACCGCGGTAAGAGACTGGATGAAGGAAAACGGAGTAGCCGATATGAGTAATGCTGAAATAGTTAAAGATCAAAGGATACATAACCTATTCCGTTCGGTGATTGACCACCATAACGTAAATTTTAACCACGTAGAGCAAATTAAAAATTTGCCCTTCTGCCCACTGAATGGAGTGTCGATGGTGGAGAAATGACACCCAAAATGAGCCTGAAACGTAAAGTCATTATGGAGAAATATAAAAACGATATAGAAGACATATATGCATAGAGTTGTAAGCCCTATGCATATTATTTTTTTCTACATATTGTCATTGTGCCTTTTGCTGGCATTTTCTTTATCTTCTTTAGTCTCCATCACTTTACTGCCCTTTTGCATTAGTGAAGAAACAGGCCCCTCCATTTCTTCCTGGGGTCGGTCTTACCTAATGTTTCCGGATCGGGCTTTACAGCAGCGTCAGCATGTTCATTCGCTTTGTTATCCTTTTTTATCTCTTCGTTTTTTAAATTTTCATTTTCCATATCCAAAAGTTTTTTGTTAAAAAAATAGCAGAGATCTTTTAAATTCAACACTCCCGGTTACCCGGGGCAATTATCATACCTAACGGCTACCGTTCAAGTGCAATAAAAACATCTCCTGTTTGCGAGCCCGAGGCCATATTGCTTTTATTAATAATAAGCGTATAATTCCCCTTTTGTTTTATATCATAAACCAATTGCTGGCCGAAAGGCCCATCAGTGCTGCCATCCGGTTTTACAATCTGGCTGATCCTAATATTAGCATCGGGCTTGCTATGGCTGATATTAATCCTTAACTGCCCTACATCTAAATCTGTAATGGTAACGTTCACCGACTGCATGTCTGACGTGATAGTTCTTACTAAACGCGCTACCGGTAAAGTTTCCGCAGGAACCGTTACCTGTATCACGGGCTCACCCGGCATTATTGCGGAAGTGGTATCAGCAGCTGTAATGCTGTCCACTACTACAACAGAATCCCTGGTACTAACCCTATCCGCGGAAGAATCATCGTCCTCGTTGGTTTTACCAAGATTGGAAGAATTATTACAGCTTAGCAACCAACAAATTGCCGCTAAAAACAGTAAAGGGTATTTCATCTGTTTATTCTTTATTATTTTTTTAATGGCCAGAATGTAACTCGCCCAATAAACGTTCATTGGGGTATCAAAAATTCCCAAGGCTCATCTCACACCCTTATTCATGCAAAAAAGTTGCCAACAATAGCCGGCAACTTTTTACTAAACCAACAAAACTAAGCTTTTATTACTGCTGGCCGGCGCCACCGGGGTGCCACCGCCATCGCCGGTACGTTTGTTTTCTTCTTCCAAACCAGTTTTACGCTGTCTGGCAGCTTTTACCTGCGCACTGCCAAAGCGGTAGGTAAAGTTAATTTTAAACTGGCGGGATTCCCAATTAGCTCCTACCCTGTTTATGGCACCTGCATAATTAGCATCGCCTCTGAAACGCATGGTTTTGAAAATATCGCTTACGCTTGCTTTAACAGTTCCTTTACCTTGCAGGATCGTTTTCTGCATCCCGGCATCAACAAAACCCATTGCCTTACTTCTGAAAATACCCTGCCATATAGAAGGAGAGATATAAAGACCCGTAAGTTCCGCTGTCCAGGTTTTAGCAAATTTGTAAGAGCCCTGCGTGTATACAGTATAGCTAAATACTTCTTCATGAATATTCCTGGCGCCCCTCCAAAATCAGCTTTATAAATAGAATAGTTAGAATTAAGATTAGAGAAAAGCGTAAATGCTTTATAACTGAAGGGATAGCTTATGTTTAGGCCTATAATATCCTGTGTAGCCAGGTTACGCGTAATCTGGAAGGATTTGCTTTGTTCCGTTGTATCCAATATCTGCGCAAACATATCTTTAATATGGCTATAGTTCAAAGTAGTGTTCAGTTTGTATTTGAACGTATGCGTAATACCAAAGCTATTTGTATACTGTGGCCTTAGGTAAGGGTTGCCCTGCTGATAGGTATAGTCGTTCAGCGCAAACCTGAATGGATTGAGGTTGCTGTAGTTAGGCCGGTCAATACGACGGCTGAAGGTGAAATTCCACTGGCTCATAGGATTTTTATTGAAAGTTATAGCAGCGCTGGGGAACAGGTCTGTATAGCTTCTTTTCACCGTAGAATCGGGTGCCACCTCGCTGGATGAAACACCGTTTGAATTGGTATTCTCGCCTCTCAGTCCAACCTGTATCATAAATCCTTTAAACTGGCGATTGTAATTTACATATAATGCATTTACATTTTCTGTATAGTCGAACACATTAGATGAATTAATATCAAGTAACTCCTTAGGGCCATTAGCATCAAAACGGTTAAAATTGTTAAAGGTTTCTACAAAACCTATTTTGGTACCGTAACTCAGCTTTCCTTTCTTGAAGTTTTGCTCCCAATCAGCTTTAAAAGAATAGATATTAATATCGGTGGGCGTCACTAATCGATAAATATTTCTTGAAATCTCGGTAGTATGGTCTCCCGAATAATAAATATTAGGAATATACTGGTTGGTATAGTTTTCATAACGACCGTAGTCGAGGTCAATATTTAACTGGTGCCCCGACGTATCGGCATACTTATAGTTGACATTCGCGTTATAATTTTTCCTATCTCCTTCCATCACGGGATTAGCTTCCAGGATACGGTACGGTGTAGCTTCCCGTCTTGGCGTAATGGTCATGGGCCCCGCAGTTTTATTGGTATTGTCAGAAATATTACCGCTTAAGATAACACCTAAAGTGTTTTTAGTATTCAGGTAGTAGTCCACTCCTGCTTTAAAGCCATGTGCCTGCCTGTCCATCTTCATTACCGACCTCTGGTCAAAAATGGTGTCCTTTACTTCACGATAAAGCGTAAGGCTGTTAAAATTCAACCCACGGCTGTAGTTATAATTACCAAAATAGTTGGCCTTTTTGCTACGATGGTTGAGCGATATCCCGCCATTGTATTTGCCAAACACACCCACATTATACCCGGCATTAACCGTTCCGTTAGTACCTAACGCTTTGTCTTTTTCAACCTGATATTGATAATACCTGCATTACCGGATGCTTCATAACGGGCTCCGGGGTTAGTGATCAGTTCAATGCTTTCTATACTTGATGATTGTAAAGAACGGAGATAGTTAGCCAGGTCGCTGCCTTTTAAAGGGCTGGGCTTGCCATCAATATATACTTCTACCCCGCTTTTGCCAGACATGCTGATGTTATCGTCTTTATCTACCAAAACACCCGGCGACCTTCTTAACAGGTCAATACCATCGTTACCGGTGGCGTTCACGGTCCCTTCCACATTTACCACCATTTTATCTGCTTTCACTTCAATCAACGGACGCCTGGCAGTAACCACCACAGCCGACATTTCTGTAGCAACTTTGGCCAACGTGATATCTGGCACCACTTTATCAGTGCCTGCAAGCTCAAAGGCGGCGCTGTAAGCCTTTGTATAACCCACTGCCGTGGCCAGCACAATATATTTTCCCGGTTCGATATGCTCAAACGTATAGCTGCCGCTTTTATCTGATGCATTTAACTTGGCAATAGAGCTGTCTGCCGCTTTCAATAAAGTAATAGTTGCGGCATTCAATGGCTTATTGTCTGCATCTTTACCGTTCCCGATATTTTTTGTGCGTTCGCAGTAGCTTGTAGTACACCTAAACATAAGATCAACACTAGGATTCTCATAAAAAAACTTTGATTTGATAATTTCGATCTGCAAACCTATTTGTAAAAAAGAACCTGTAAAAGCAGTTGCCGATAAATGGTAAAAAACTCGGTTAAATGGCAATAGTTGCCGGTTAATCACTTTAAACTATTGCTTTACAGGTGCATTTAACCGGCAGATGCATAACTCGCCAATAAAAAAGCCGTCGGTGTACGACGGCCTGATACAGATATATTAAAAGAGCTCTTTAGTTTCCCCGCTTTTCACCCGGTTCTGCTCTTCTCCGGCACCGCCAGTGCGCCTGCGCGTAGGCGCCACTTTATTATTACCAAACCTGTAGTTGAAGGAAAGCGTAAACTGCCTGCTATCCCGCCTGTTCTGTATATCTACGTCTACATCGCTGTATTTGGCATACCCGTTAAATACCTGGGTTCTGAAAATATCCCGTACACCCAGCTTTACAGTTCCCTTCTTTTTAAGCACTTCTTTCGCCAGTGCAGCATTCACTGCGCCCATCTGCCCGCTTACCATCAGTCCTTCCATGAACCGGTTGCCATACCACCCGCTGATTTCTGTAGACCAGCCCTTTCCGTAAGTGAGGGTATTGGACATATTACCCATAAACCCTGTTATCTGAATATCTACCGGATCATTGCGTTTGCCGTTACTATAGATACCTGTGTAATGATTGTTGAATACGTTCGCGTATAAGTTTACTGTCCACCATTTTACTACCGGCATATTTAACGATACGGCTATACCGAGCTGTTTCATTTTGCTGAAGTTTTCCTTAGTCTGATAAGTGATCTTGTTCTCGGTATCCTGCTTCAGCATTTCGGCTATAATATCATCGGTCTGCGTATAATTGATCGTAGTGGTTAATACCCTTTTAAATGTATGGCTAAGCTCAAAATTATTGGTGAATTGTGGTTGCAGATACGGATTGCCCTGCCCGTACGTTAAAGAGTCGAGGAAGAACACAAATGGATTGAGATCATCATAGTCGGGCCGGGTAATACGGCGGCTATAGCTCAGGCTTAGCTGGTGCGTTTCGCTTGCATTAAACGTTACGCCGGCGTTGGGAAAAAGATTGGTATAATTTCTTGAGAACGACGAGTCATTTTGCATCTGATGCCCTTTCGCAACTGTATTTTCAACCCTCAGTCCGGCGGTTAGTTCCCATTTTTAATGCTGGAAGAAAAGATAGCATAAGCAGCATTAATATTCTCTTTATATATAAAGTGATTACTGCGTTTCACATCATTCATCCAGTCCGTACTATCTTTCCGCGTATACATTACCCGGTTGTCAGTATTTACAAAGCTCGATTTAAGCCCTGCTTCTACTTTTAAGAATTTAGATAACGGCTTTACATAATCTATCTTACCACTATAGATATTGATTTCAGAAGGAATATCTCCTAAAAGAAAAATGTCTATAAACGACTGTTGCCCTGCCGCATTAAGAGGTTTAGTCAGTAAATAAGTGTTGCCCTGGTTCTTATAATAAGCCTGATCAAGATCCACGCTGAGTTCATGGCCGGTAGAATCGAAAGTATGTTTATAATTAAGATTGGTGGAAATATTATTGAGCGCGTTTTATTTATCGCCAGCGACTTGATTCTCGACTCTATATCTCCCGATTCATCCCGCAAATTGGAGTTGCTGTTTTGCGTTTCCTGCCAGTTTCAAAATTTCCATTTACAACTACACCGGCCACATTTTTACTATTGAAGTAATAGTCCATACCCAATTTGGCATTATGATAATCTCCGCCGTTACTTCTTTCAGAAACCTGGTCTGAAGATCCTCTAAGTGTAGTATTATCTTCGGCTAGAAATTTCCGGTCAAGGGTAAGCGTACTCTTGTTAGCCCAGTGCCCGCCATTATAACTTCCAAAAACGTTCACTTTATTGTTGCGGTAATTGAGGTTCACACCACCATTGTAGCGGGAGTAAAAGCCATTGGCAAAGTTCAGATTGGCATTCCCATTCATTCCTTTGATCGTTCCTTTCTTGGTTTTAATATTGATGATACCCGAGTTCCCTGCGGCGTCATATTTCGCCGGGGATTCGTCATAATTTCAATTTTATCCAAACCACTGGCCTGCAAACTTCTCAGAAAAGTAGCCAGCTGCGTAGAGCTCATATAAGTGGGCTTATCATCAATTAACACAAGCACGCCACCCTTTCCTTTTACACTGATATTACCATCATTATCAACTGATACGCCGGGAGATTTTTCAAGGATCTCCAAAACATTCAACCCTGCATTAGTAGGTGAAGCATCCACATTCACAATGGTTTTGCCGGCTTTTACTTCCACCATTGGCCGCTTGGCTGTTACCACAACCCCTGCCATCTGTGTACTGTGCTTTTCCAGCACCAGGTCTTGTTTAGTATCCTGTAAAGTATTATGTATAATAACGGGCGAGTACATAGGTACATAGCCTACATTGGTAGCCATCACCAGGTACTTACCGTCGTCAGCTTTTTCAAACTGGTACCTGCCGTCTTTATCTGTCAGATTCATTTTTACCAGGGTGGAGTCGGCGGCTTTCAAAAGGGATACAGATACGTTAGGTAATGGTTTGGCTTCTACATCTGTTATTTTACCGGTTAACGTTTGCGCACCGGCCCAACCGGCAGCCCCTGTAAAAAATAACAAAAAAGTAATGATCGCATAATAATGGTTTGTGCAGCAAAACTATCCCTGTGCCATCCCCGGGCAAAGCATTTTACGGTAAATGGTATAAAACACCCGATAAAAGTGATGAAATAACATTTAAATGGTTGGGCATATCCATACATTTTAATGAATCGGATAAACAAAACAAATGTTACAGAAATTAAAAAATAAAATTTCTTTTAACTGCTTTTAATGCTACAAACAGGCTGTTCGACAAAAAAATGATAGTTTCAAAATAAATTCAATGCTTTTGCCCATATTTGTATTTCAAAAATTAAACAATTAAATAGCTATGAGTTATCCTGATACACTGCGTTATACCAAAGACCATGAGTGGATTAAACTGGAAGGCAATATTGCTACAGTTGGCATTACCGACTTCGCGCAGCGTGAGTTGGGTGATATAGTATTTGTCGAGGTTGAAACAATCGGAAAAGCGCTAAAGGCCAACGAAGTTTTCGGAACTGTAGAAGCAGTTAAAACCGTGTCCGACCTATACCTTCCTGTAGACGGTACTATTAATGAGTTGAATCCTGCTTTAAGCAACGCACCGGAGCTGGTAAACACCGATCCATACGGCGAAGGATGGATGATTAAGATGACGGTAGACAATCCTGCCGATGTAGATGCCCTATTGGATGCCGCAGGTTATGAGGCAGTTACGGATAACCCGGATTTGTACTTAAACAAACGATTTTGAAAAAACTAATGAATAGTTTCTGGCCGGCCATTTTTGGTCGGCCATTATTATTATACTATTATCGATACCTGGTTCAGACTTACCGGAGGAAACTTCATTCCTATCCATTCCTTATTTTGACAAGTGGGTGCACCTGGGCATTTTTGCGCTCTTTGTTGTGCTATGGTGCTGGTACCTGAGTACCCGCCGGCCCGTTACCCGCAGAACGGGCAGTTTTATCTGGATCACCATTATAGGTATTTTATTGGGCTATATGATGGAACTGGTTCAAAAATACTTTGTGCCCAACCGTGATTACGATTTATGGGATGTAGTGGCAGACGGCATTGGGGCGATAGCCGGCCTGTTATTGAGCCTGAAGATTTTTGCAAAAAAATAGACCCCTGTGGAAACAGGGGTCGCAACCAAAACTAACTGCTTATGAGAAAATTGACTATCTTAAATCTTATACATTAAAAACGTACAAGAGAATCTTTTATTTTGTTAGACTTGTTAAAGTAATTTAAAAGCCTTTTGAAATAATTTTTAGTGCATAAAGAACTATCCATATAGCAGCAGAAACTATGCCAAATCCGGAATTTCGGAAACTATTTAAAAATCCCTGGATTAAATCAGCAATGCCGCCACCAGCCTGGCGTTGTGCCTGCTGCTGGCTTTGAGATTGCCTGCTCACCGCACCTATTATATCTGATAAATCTACCCTTCCATCGCCATTGGTATCTGCGCCTAACTGGCCTATGAGCCCTTGAAAGTCTACTCCACTTGTCTGAGGTGCTGCCTTACCGCCAGTTAAATCGTTTATAAGGCTATTTAAGTTAAACCCGGAGTTGGCCGGATCGCTGCTACGTGTATTGCTTACCAAACTATTTAAGACGCCGGGGATGATATTGTTGGCTACGGTGTTGGCAACCGCCGGACTGAGGTTCATTTTTTCATCAGGTTGTTAGCCAGGTGCCCAATCATCATGCTGGTAACGGGGTGCCCAGTATACCGTTGCGGCTTTGCGACTGATCTCCGGAAAACATGGAAATAATATTCTGTAAACCTCCGCCGCTCAGCATATTTTGCAGCCCCGGTAATAGTACTGGCGGCCTCCATCATCACCTCATTATTTTTTTCGTCAGGGACTTCGGTGTTTTGCACCACAGATTGTTGACCTTGTTGTTTAACAAGTTCCAGGATTTGCTCAAGCATTTTTGATGATATTTTAAAATGATTAAAAACGGGTTGACCTATTGCAGGCAATTTGCAACTATTTCCCATACCACTTTCAAAAAATCGACTAATGCTATGTTTTATTCCACGAACCGGCTATTTCCTGGAAGCTTTCTCACTCTTCCACCAACGATAACCTACAATTCCGATCACTAAAAGAGGGATAAAAGCCAGATAAATAATGCCGCTGTTCATGCCATGCGCCGGTCCATCGCCTAACTGCTGTGCCGTTTTGGTACAGATAGAACACTGTGCAAAAGCACCTAAAGCTGATAGCAAAAAAAAAAGAATACGACAATCCTTTTCATCAGGAGGCAAAATTACGCTTTATGTAATGTATGGCAGGTAATTATTTTGATGAATAACCTGAAAGCCGGAGCCCGCATAAGCCCTGGCAAAGGCCGCAGGTATTTTAACCGGCTTCTCTTTCCATTTTGTTTCAAAAGCTTCTATAACATTATTCTCCTCTTCAATTAAATCAATCTCCTGCTGATCGTAGGTTCTCCAATAATAACTATTTACGATTCGCGATTGGTAGCTGTTATACTTCGTTCGCTCACTTAAAATATAATTCTCCCAAAGCAAACCAACGTCCTGCCGCAGCGGCAATAAATTAAAATTGTTCAGCAGGGCATTACGCACACCGTTGTCTGCAAAATACCAGCGGTTACTTTTCACAATCTCTTTACGAAGGTTCCTGCTATACCCTCCCCGCTTGTAAATAACAAACACCTTACTTAACAGATCAAGATACCGCTCCACCGTATTTTTACTCATCCCCAAATCTCTTCCCAACTCCTCCAGCGATACATCTTTACCAACCTGGAAGGCCAGTAATGTCAGCAGGTCCTTCATTTTTTGCGGGTTGCGTATATCTTCAAAAGCCAATATATCTTTTAGCAGGTAAGTATTCACCAGCTCCCTTAGGTATTGTTGCTTTTCTGAAATGGATGATATACCCAACACCTCGGGATAGCTGCCAAAAATCAATCTATCTGCCAGGTTTTGTTTGGTTTGTAAAGCATTCTCTGTTGCACTCAACTCCATTTGTGCTACCGGGTACATGATATTGGTTATAGTACGCCCCACCAGCGGCTCACCGGCTGTTTGCTGCAAATCAAAACTGCTGGAACCAGTAATGATAATATGAAGCGGCTTTATTTCATCGATCATTAGCTTCACCTTCCGCCCAATATCAGGTATATATTGCGCCTCATCAATAATCAGTAGTTTTTTACCCATTAAAAGGCGCTTATAATTGGCAACCGTCCTTTCCTTTAAAATGAGCTCGGCATCCTCATCTTCGCCGTTCAGCCAGAGACAGTCTCCTGAAAAATGTTCTTTTATTTTTAATAGTAATTCTGTTTTCCCGACGCGCCTGGCCCCCACCAGCAGTGAAACCTTCTGCCGTGAACAGTCAGACAACATTTTTTTAAACAAAGCACGGTGTAACATCAACTCAAAGATATGAAAACTGACGGAATTTATATTAATTCCGTCATTATACTGACGGAATTTACATTAAATCAGTTATTATACTGACGGAATTTACATCTCCGGATCAAAAAAATCCCGGCTGATGCCGGGATTTCATTTATTAATAATTGATTTATAACGTTATGCTTCTGCAGCCATCTTTTTGCCTGCCTGTTGCGCTCAATTTCATCCAGTATTACTTTACGCATACGGATAAAATTAGGTGTAACCTCAATACACTCGTCGTGCTGAATATACTCCATACACTCTTCCAGCGTAAGCAATGTTTTAGGAGCAATACGGGTGGCATCATCGCTGCCGCTGGCACGGTGGTTGGTCAATTTCTTTTCTTCTGTTGCGTTAACGATCAGGTCGCCAGGTTTGATATTTTCGGCTAATATCTGTCCGGCATAAACTTCCTCTCCCGGATCCACGAAGAAAGTACCCCGGTCCTGTAACTTATCAATAGAGTAGCCAGTGGTTTTTCCCTGGTTTTTAGAGATCAATACACCATTGTTCCTGCCAGGAATGGTTCCCTTCCATGGCTGATAATCGTTAAAACGGTGCGCCATTACAGCTTCGCCAGTGGTGGCTGTCAACATTTGTGTACGTAAACCGATCAAACCGCGTGAAGGAATATCAAATTCCAGGTGCTGCATTTCACCCTTGGTTTCCATGATCAGCATTTCACCTTTACGGCGGGTAACCAGGTCAATTACCTTACTTGCAAACTCTTCGGGCACATCTACCACTAAAGTTTCATACGGCTCATATTTTTTACCGTCGATTGTTTTTACCAACACCTGAGGCTGCCCTACAGTTAACTCATATCCTTCCCGACGCATGGTTTCGATCAATACACCTAAGTGCAGGATACCGCGGCCATACACCAGGAAGCTTTCGCCACCTTCACTCTCTTCCACACGCAAAGCGAGGTTCTTTTCCATCTCTTTGGTTAACCTGTCGCGCAGGTGGCGACTGGTAACAAACTTACCGTCTTTACCGTAAAAGGAGAGTTATTAATGCCAAACAACATATTCATTGTTGGCTCATCTACGCTGATTACCGGTAATGCTTCCGGATTTTCAACATCTGCGATGGTATCACCAATATTAAAATCTTCGATACCTACCACAGCACAAAGATCTCCTGCATGTACTTCGCTCACTTTTTTCTTGCCCATTCCTTCAAACACGTACAGTTCTTTCACGCGGGTTTTTCTAACCGAGCCATCTGCCTGTACCAAAGCTATCTGCTGATTCTCTTTTATTGAACCGCGGCTTATTTTACCAATAGCAATACGGCCCAGGAAAGAAGAGTAATCAAGGGAAGTGATCTGCATCTGCAGTGTTCCGTGGTGAATATGTGGCGGGGGTACATGTTTAATGATACCATCCAGTAAAGGATTGATATTGTCGATCTCGGTTAAAGAATCATTGAACCAGCCATTTTTGCCCGAACCGTAATAAGTAGGGAAATCCAGCTGTTCTTCGGTTGCATCGAGGTGGAAAAACAGGTCGAAAACGGCGTCGTGCACCTCGTCCGGACGGCAGTTAGGTTTGTCTACCTTGTTGATTACCACAATTGGTTTTAAACCAAGCGCTAAAGCTTTTGCAGTACAAAACGGGTTTGTGGCATGGGGCCTTCGAAAGCATCTACTAAAAGAATCACTCCATCGGCCATTTTCAATACACGCTCTACCTCGCCGCCGAAGTCTGCGTGACCGGGAGTATCTATTACGTTGATTTTTATATCATTGTAAGTTACAGCCGCGTTCTTACTAAAAATAGTAATACCACGTTCGCGCTCCAGGTCGTTGCTGTCCATGATCAGCTCGCCGGTATCCTGGTTGTCGCGGAACACCTTGGTAGCGTGCAGTATTTTATCTACCAGGGTAGTTTTACCGTGGTCTACGTGTGCTATAATAGCTATGTTTCTTAAATTCATGCCTTTGGGTTGAAATTCGGGGTTTTTAAGGAACTATTGAAAAACAGTTCTCCCCAAAAAAACCGCAAAGGTACGGCTTTTGATCAGCTAAACCTAAACCGGGCAACTATTAATATACAGATAACCTCAAAATAATAAGCCCCTGCTATGGTTTCGCAGGGGCTCGATACTATTTAAATGCCTTATTTATTTAGTCTCTCCTCGACATTAAAATCCGTAAAATATACCAGAATAACAGCATTATAGAAGCAAAAAGCTGCAACGCCGCCCCTACATATTGCCCGGTAGCGTATTTATTTTTTATTTCACTGGTTTGGTATAAAATACTTCCGGCTGCCAATGCTACCATAGCCACAGAAAACCATAATCCCAGATTAAAGCCGAAAACGGCGCCCGCTACGATCAATCCCAATGCTACAAAGCCGCCAATTACAAGGGCCGACCTGAGAAAAGAAAAATCTTTTTTGTCAGAAAAACAACAGCTGTAAGTCCGCCAAACATGAACAGGGTTATTACCGCAGCCTGCTGTACCAACGCTGCACTATCCGTCATCACTAAAGCTACATGAAGAACAGGCAGAAAAATAATTGCTTCCAGCAGCACATAAAGGCCCAATCCCAAATACTGGGTATTTCTGCTCAAGGAGAATGTTAGTTTATTAGCTAAAATGCTTCCGAGCCAAAACAACCCAATAATAAATAACCAGATAAATTTGCCCGTTATCATTTGTAAAATGAGCTCCTGCGGCACTGCCCTTAACAAAAAGCCCTCTACTACCATAAAGGACAAAATAGCAATGGCCACATGCAAATACGTTTTCTTGTAAAACACAGCTTTTTCAACATCAGTAGCTTCGGAAACGAGAATCATATCTTCATTCATAAATTAGTATTTTGCCGGTGAAATTAAAAATACATTTCATTCGGCCATATATTCATGTCGCATCGTTATAAAATGAATATGAACCCTGCCCATATAGCTGCTTTACTGGAGGCCAACGGATTATTTGAAAGGTCTGTTGCATTGGAAAGGGGCGATTTTTTAAAGAAAGCCGGCTCGGTTGATACGCAAATCTATTATGTGGAAGAAGGCGCCGTATATGCCTTTATTGTTGACGAAGATGAAGAACGCATTGTACGATTCGGATACAAAGACAATATCATCGTTTCACTCGATTCATTCCTGACAGAGCGTCCCTCTGATTTTTATATATACAAGCCATTAAAAAAGCAGCATCAGGATAGTAACCAAAAAAGCATTCATGCAGTTCATTCAGCAAAATGAGCAGGGCGCGGCATTATGGGCCGCTATGCTGGAAAACCTGGTATTACAGCAAATAGAAAGGGAAAAGGATCTTTTAATACAATCGCCGAAAGAACGCTATGAAAGGGTGCTAAAGAGAAGTCCTCAGTTATTCCAGGAAATAGCCAATAAGTACATTGCGGCTTACCTGCGCATGAGTCCCGAAACATTATCGCGGCTGAAAAAACGTTGACATTTATCAATATTTTCCCGACTGCCGGGTTTCATCTTTGCGGCATGAAAATAACGTCACAACAATTACTCGACGATTTAGCCGGATTAACAAAGCAGCATGTTTCTTTTGTTCAAAAATTACAGGCTTTACCGGATAAATTGTTAACACAAAAAGCCCAGCCGGCCAGCTGGAACGCCCTGGAATGTATTGAACATCTTAACAGGTACGGCAATTTCTATCTGCCTGAAATAAGAAAGCGAATAGCAGAAAGCACCACCCATACGGCGCCTGTATTCAAAAGCGGATGGCTGGGTAACTACTTTGCAAACAGCATGCTGCCCAAAGACAAGCTGAATAAGATGAGAACATTTGAAGTAATGAACCCGGCAAACAGTACATTAGACAGGAGGTCATTCAAACGTTTGCCCGGCAGCTACAAACCATGCTGGAGCTACTGCGCCTGGCTGCAAAGACCGACCTCAATAAAGTACGCACCTCCATCAGCATTTCCTCCCTTATTCGATTAAAGCTGGGGATACGCTGCGCGTGGTTATCTATCATAATGAAAGGCATATACGGCAGGCAGAAAGAGCTATTCATTTAAAGCAGTAAGGCATATTCTTTGTGAATATTATATTTGGAAGAGGACAATACCGCAAATAGGCATAACCCGTGTAATCCCTTTTCTTCAATATAAAATAATGAAAAAAGTTACTATTGCCGGCTTACTGTTCTTTGCAGGCGTTGGCGTTTGCTTCGCTGTAATGAGCCTGTTGGGCTTTAAAGGCAAGCCGCAGCGTGTGGAAAAAATAGCAGTACCCGGGTTATATAAAGCGCCTGCACTACCGGAAAGTATGAGCTTTGCCGGAGAAGCAGTTCCTATGGATCGTTGGGAAGTAAAAGAACAACTGGATCGCGAACTGACCTATAATTATTTCCAGCCACAGAATGTTGTTTATATCATAAAGCTGGCAGAGCGTTTTTTCCCGCAAATTGAGCCTGTTTTAAAAGCCAATAATGTTCCGGATGATTTTAAGTACTTATGTGTTGCCGAAAGCAACCTGCAAAACCTGATCTCTAAGGTAGGGGCTACTGGCTTCTGGCAATTTATGGCGGGTACGGCGCCTGGCTACAACCTGGAGGTATCGGGTACCGTTGATGAACGTTATCATGTAATTAAATCCACCGAAGCTGCATGCCGGTACTTAAAGCAGGCGTATAACAAATTCGGCAACTGGACAGCCGCTGCGGCTTCCTACAACTGTGGCATGGGCGGTTACAACCAAAGAGCTACCCAGCAAGGCTCTAATAATTATTATGACCTGGTATTACCTGAAGAAACTAACCGGTATATTTTCCGGATTCTTACATTCAAGCATTTGCTGTCCAATGCTGAGGAGCTGGGATACGATATATCCAACAGTTACCGGTATACCAATTTAAAAACACGTACGCTCGCCATTAATCAGAACATTCCCAACCTGGTGAGCTTTGCGCGCAGCAACGGCACTACCTATAAAGTGTTGAAAACTTTAAATCCCTGGCTACGAGGCAACTCTTTAAGTGTAAAAGCAGGCAAGTCTTATCAATTGATTTTACCTGAATAAGCAGCTACGGTGCTTTTACTTTCCTTAAAAGAAAATGAAGGATGAGGAAAGATATAACGCCTGTTATCAGGTAGCTATACCCGAGGCCCTGCTGGTTTTGCGGCTGCAGGGATCCCACAATGCTATAGCTCACTACTGAGGTTACAACATATACGCCTCCACCGGTAAGCCCGCTGGCCATACCGGCCATAGCAGGAAACCGACCCAGGCAAAAAGCAAAATAATTATTGAATATAAAGCCTACACAAATATGCACTAAAAAGGCAAAGCCCAATAACGTGTAAATATTATAAGAAAATACGGCCATACCTATCATTGCTGCCGCAAAACCAGCTGCAGGCTGTTGCTTACTTTTAGCTTCGGTAAAAGGGCTTATTGATCAGCGCCTTGCCAATAAAACCTCCGGTCATCCAAGCCAGGCCCATTAATAATGCCGCATACCCCGCTACCACTGCTGAAAAATGCAGCCGGTGCTCTATAATAAAAGCGCCGGCAAGACTGAAAACCATTGTTGCCCCGTAAGATAAGCCGCACATGACAATACCCCATGCAAAGCTTTTATCTCTCAGCATAAACCGGTAATCTTTTAGTATCTGACCTCCCCTGAAATGACGCCTGTTTTGCAGGGTTTCGCCCGAATATACCCACTCCAGCACCAGCATTACCAGCGCATAGGCAGCCAGGGCATAAAAATTAGCCTGCCAGTTAAAATACTTTTCGAGGTAACCGCCTATGAAAGGGGCAATAACAGGGGCAGATGACCATACAATGGACATGATGCTTAAATAATGCTTCCGTTTCTCACCTTCGTACACATCTACAAAAAGGCACGCTTCGCTACCACTATAAAACCGGTTGTAATTCCTTGTACAACACGCATGGTATAGATCATTTCTATCTGGCGGGTAGAAACTATTACCAGGTTACTTAAAATAAATACCACGAGCGAGAATAAGGTAAGCCGGAAACGGCCAAAACTGTCAATAAGGCTGCCGGTAATAAACTGTGAAGCTCCATAGCTTATCAGAAACAGGGTCAGCGTAAGCTGAATACTATGTTCGGGCTGGTGCAGGTCCTGCGCCATATGCGGCATAGAAGGAATATAGATATCGGTAATAAGGCCCGAGAGCGGTATTAATAGAAAAGATAGCCAGGTGGCTATTTTCTTATTTGCTTCAGGTAGCTGTTTTACATTTTCGAATGTGCGGGGCCGGATAATAGTTTCTGCAGTCATAAATGAGAATTAATAACAGGGGAAAGCAAAAATTGTTGAAAACAGGTTGCTATTGTTTTGTGTAATCAGGATCATTTATTTATATAAAGCCGTAATTGTTTTTATGATCCCCCTATTTAATCTGTTTTTTCACCCCTGGTCGCTCTTTTCAACCATTATATTTGTTAGTATACTTAGCGAAGAGTGCTTGCCGGCATTTGAACCCGCCTGCAAAATGTCAGGAACATTAAAATCCTGTTAGCCTGATTGTCATTACAACCACAAATCATTATTTCTTAACATAAAATCCCCGATTATGAAACATTGCCTGCTCTTTATGATCACAGGATGCATTGTATTATCCTGTACCAAAAGCCAATCGTTCACCTCAACAACTGAAACAAATGCTATCAGGCGGGCTGTAACACCGTCCATTCCTAATGGAAATAACTATGTACTATTGTGGGAGGATCAGTTCGACGGGCTATCATTAGACACCACCCAATGGAGATACCGGGCTGAAAATACCATGAGAGGATTTGCAAAAATTTTAAGATCGAACGTAACGATGAGTGGCTCAGGCACTGTTCTTTTGGCAGCCCGGCGAAACGGAGATGATTTTTCTGCCTCCCAGATAGCCACCCATGAAACCTACCTTCAGAAGTACGGATATTTTGAGGCGCGTTGCAAAGTAAATGGTACCATAGGCCCACATAGCTCTTTTTGGCTTCAATCGCCAACCATGGGCCAAACCCTTAACCCGGCCGTAGACGGAACAGAAATAGATGTTTTTGAATATCATTTGAATAACGGGCCCAACATCATCAGGCATAACCTGCATTGGAACGGCTATGGCGCTAATCACCAGTCTACCGGCAGTATGAACACCATTGCGGGATCAGGAACAGGCTTTCATCTGTTTGGTGTAGCGTGGACACCCGATGAGTATATTTTTTTATGTAGATGGAGTTGAAAAATGGAGAACCAGCGCTGCAGTATCACAACGGAGTGAATTTATGTTACTAAGCATGGAAATAACCGGTTTCGGAGGCAACAGGTATAACGGCACCTATCCGGACTTTCTGGAAGTAGATTATGTGCGTGCCTATCAAAAATCGCACGTAAGCAATCCGGGATTTGAAAATGCGGCTTTATCACCATGGACTTCCTGGGGAGGAGGGATTAGCGTGGTATCAGATGGCAATGTATTGAGCGGATCAAAAGCAATAAAAGCAACAGGTACCTCGTCCACTGCAGCCGAGCAGGTAGTAGCCGGCTTAAAACCCAATACCACCTATGTATTAGGTGCGTATGCAAAAGTAAGTAGCAGCGGACAAAGTATAAAAATAGGTGTGAAAAACTTCGATGCGGCAAATACAGATCTCAGAAATGAAATCACCAGTACTACTTACACCAAAAGTACCCTTACTTTTACTACAGGCGCTTCAAATACATCGGCAACAATTTACTTCTTTAAACCTTCTTCAGGAACGGCATTCGGAGATGATTTCTTTTTGTACGAAAAATAGCATTACTTGTGTACCGTCCATTTATATCATGGCAAAGGGGGAGCGTTAAAAGCTCCCTTTATATTTATGAATAGGTGAACAGCGTATACCTTAAGACCTTTGAAATATCTTTTCCAACATTTGGTAAAGCTCAGGGTGCTTTGTTTTCATTAATTGGGGACGTTCGAAAAAACTCTGCCGCTACTGCAAAAATTCCTGCTGGTTGGTAGTGGCATAAGGGTTGATATCAGATTTATTGGCCAGTATCTGTTTTATATTGCTATGCATAAGGTTTAACCAAGGCATTACATATTGATGTTGAAGCAATACCTCCGGTATACCATCGGTAGCGCCATCGGTTTTATCAATCAGATGCACAAACTCGTGAATAGCGGTATTGCTCTTATCGGTTTTATTGCTGAAACCTTCACGTAAAGCGTGTTTAGACAGGATCATGGTATTATTCATAGCGCCTGCTCCAACCATGCCTAATATATTCCGGCCATTGCCCTGTTGCTCAAAAGAGCTGCTAAAGGTTTCGGGGTACAACAATACCTCCCTTAAATTCACGTATTCCCAACCCGGGAAAGCAAAAATGGGTATAACAGCGCTGGCGCCTATAAGTACCCTGTCCAGGTCCTCAACATCGGTGCCCGCGCCGGTAATGGTGGTAGTTGCCAGAAAATGCTGCACCCGCTTTTCGAAAACGGCCTTTTCGTCTTCTGCCAGCGCTTTGTAAAAGAGTACATGTTCCTGCAATAATTTTTTATAGTTGTTGGGCAATGGCTCTTCAGGCGGCTTTTTCTTCTTTTTACGAACAGACCATGCCAGATATACAAAAAAGCCAACAGCCAGCAGAAAAATGACAAATTGAACAATCATAAAATAGAGCAACTATTCTGATACAATAAAAATTAAATCCGGCTGCAAGATAAGCCTCCCCACATTCTATATTCAGGGAATTCTGCTTAAGATTTATCAATTAAGGAAATAAAATACGTTCACGATCGGCATTCATCCATTTGTGTAGTTTACGTATCTTAGATTTTATTGCTATTGCTCTTAAAATATTCTGTATGACAAAAAGTTTCTTTATTACTATCCTGTTAGTAGCGCTTACATTTTTGCCGGCCCGATCTCAACAGGCTATAAAGATTATCCCGAACCTGTTTCCATAATCCAGGGAGCCGGAAGTTTTGAGCTGCCTAAAGAGATCAAAATATCGGCACCTGCAACAAAAGAGCTGGAACAAACCCTGAAATTCCTCCGGCAAAAATTATCTACTGCCACCGGTTATACTACATCAGGTGTTGCAGACGCAGGCGGAGCACATATCCTGTTAGAATTAACACCGGGAGATCAATTAGGTAATGAAGGCTACTCCTTATCTGTTACTCCTTCTAAAGTATTGCTAAAGGCACATAAACCTGCCGGTATCTTTTATGGCGTTCAAAGCTTGCTGCAGCTCTTCCCCCCGGCTATTGAAAGCAAACAAGTGGTGCAAAATATAAAATGGGAAATACCCGTTGTAGAAATTAAAGATCAGCCTAAAGTAAACTGGCGCGGTTTAATGCTGGATGTATCACGGCATTTTTTACGGTAGACGAGGTGAAACAGTATATTGATGCTATGGTTCGGTATAAATACAATACGCTTCATTTTCATTTAACAGATGATGAAGGCTGGCGTTTGGAAATTAAGAGCCTGCCCAAACTTACCGAAGTAGGCGCCTGGAGGATCAACCGCACCGGCACCTTCAACAGTTTTGGCGCGCCCGAACCCAATGAACCTAAAACATACGGTGGTTTTTATACGCATGAAGACATTAAAGAGCTGGTACGATATGCCGGCGAGCGCTTCGTTAATATAATCCCCGAGATCGATGTGCCTGGACATAGCCTCGCTGCTATTGCTTTCTTATCCCGAATTGTCGTGCACGCCCGGCGCCGATAAATACCAACCCCGTTACGGTCAACCTATAATGGACTGGTCGCACGGCGCTCCGCCCATTGCCCTGTTAGATAATACCTTGTGCCCGGCTAATGAAAAGGTATACGGCTTTATGGATAAAGTACTCACCGAGGTAGCAGAATTGTTCCCGTTTGAATATATACATTTGGGCGGCGATGAAGCACCTCATAATTTCTGGGAAAAGAATGCGCAGGTACAGGCATTGATGAAACGCGAAGGACTCAAAACCATTCCCCAGGTTCAGGCTTACTTTGAAAAAAGGGTTGAACAAATCGTAAAAGCAAAGGGCAAAAAAATGATGGGATGGGATGAGGTGCTGGAGGGAGGCGTATCGCCGTCTACTGCCATTATGAGCTGGAGGGGTGAAAAAGCAGGGATAGAAGCTTCTCAAAAGGCCACTATGTAGTGATGAGCCCAACCACCTTTGCTTATATTGATTATATGCAGGGCGACATATCGGTAGAGTCTCCCGTGTATGCCAAATTACTGCTAAGCCAAGCTTATAAATTTAATCCGCTTCCCAAAGGTGCCAACACAAAATATATCCTGGGCGGGCAGGCTAACTTATGGACAGAGCAGGTATATACCATGCGTTATGCTGAGTATATGACCTGGCCACGCGGGTTTGCCATTTCAGAATCATTGTGGTCGCCTGAAGAAAAAAAGAACTGGAACAGCTTTGTTACGAAAACGGAAGATCATTTTAAAAGACTGCAGTATTCCCAAACTAATTATTCACCGGCCATGTACGACCCGGCCGTATCCGTAAAAAAATCGCCGGACAATATACTGTTGAGCTGATACCCGAAATCGGCGGACTCAACATACATTATAGTTTCGACAATTCACCTCCCGATAATTTTTACCCGCAGTATAAAGAGCCCCTGGTAATACCCAAGGGCGCATCGCAACTACGTGTTATTACCTATCGCAACAATGAAAAAGTTGGCCGTATGATGAACCTGAAGGTAGACGAGTTACAGAAGCGGGTAAAGTAAGCATTCAGGAAAACAATCCCCCTTTATTACGTGCCCGAACTCCGTTCGACTGTGCAGCCCCTGTATTTTTACGCTTAAAAATGAAATCGGTTTCAATTGAAAGAAAATTTATATTTTCGCCTTACTCAAGGAACTTGGCTTTATTTTCATGAATACGGTCGAAGCCGTTTGTACCATTGAGTGCTAAATTATTAAAACGATTGAATTTATGAAGGAACAGTATTTTGATGCCATTGTTATTGGTTCGGGCATTAGCGGCGGCTGGGCTGCCAAAGAACTCTGCGAAAAAGGATTAAAAGTGTTGATGCTGGAACGCGGTAAAAACGTAGAGCATATCAAAGACTACGTGAACACTGCAAAAGGCCCCTGGGAATTCCCTCATCATGGCAGCCTTACTTTGGCTCAAAAGAGCTGTATGTAAATCGCATAAGAGGATTTGGGCCTAATGAAAAAAACCTGGACTGGTGGGCAAACGACGCCGAAACCCCTTACACTGAAGTCAAACAATTCAACTGGTTTCGCGGCTACCAGGTAGGCGGGCGCTCTTTATTATGGGGCAAACAAACTTACCGGTGGAGCGATATAGATTTTGAAGCCAATGCCAAAGAGGGCATCGGCATTGACTGGCCCGTACGTTATAAAGAAATAGCGTCCTGGTACGACCGGGTAGAAAAATTTATAGGGGTTAGCGGCAGTGTTGAAGGTCTTCCGCAACTACCCGACGGGCAGTTCCTGCCGCCTATGGATATGAATATTGTTGAAAAAGACATAGCGGCCCGTATCAAAAAGAATACAATGATCAACGCCGCATGATCATCGGCCGGTGCGCGCACTTAACAGAAGCACTGCCGGGCAGAACCAAATGCCAGTATCGTAATAAATGTGATTTAGGCTGTCCATTCGGAGGCTATTTCAGTACGCAATCGTCCACCCTCCCCGCAGCCGTTAAAACAGGTAATCTTACTTTGCGCCCCATGAGTATTGTTACCCGTATTCTATATGATAAAGACAAAAAAAAGGCTACAGGTGTGGAAGTGCTGGATGCGGAAACCAATCAAACCTATACTTACAAATCCAAAATAGTATTTGTGAATGCCTCCACCCTTAACAGCACCTGGCTATTGCTTAACTCAGCTACAGATGTATGGCCTGACGGACTAGGGAGCAGCAGTGGCACGCTGGGGCATTACTTAATGGACCATCACCTCGGGTCGGGCGCAGGAGGCCGTGTAGAAGGTTATGAAGACAAATACGTTTACGGGCGAAGGCCTAACGGCGTGTACATACCTAGATACCGGAACCTGAATAACGAGAAAAGGGATTACCTGCGGGGCTTTGGCTACCAGGGCGGTGCCGCAAGAAACAGGGGCACCAAAGCAGCTGAAGAAATAGCGGCCGGAATTGCCTTGAAAGAAGCCCTTACAGAGCCGGGAGGCTGGGGCGTTTGGATGGGTGGGTTTGGAGAGGTACTGCCTTATTATGAAAACACGGTGACACTGGATAAGAACCGAAAAGACAAATGGGGTTTAAATATTTTGGCTATAGATGCAGAGTTGAAAGATAACGAAAAAAAAATGCGTAAAGAGATTGTGGAAGACGGAAAGGAAATGCTCGAAAAAGCGGGAGTAAAAGACGTGTATGGTTTTGACAACGAGGGCATAATGGGACAAGGCATTCACGAAATGGGAACAGCCCGTATGGGTAACGACCCTAAAACCTCTGTACTGAATAAATGGAACCAAATATGGGATGCACCCAATGTGTTTGTAACGGATGGCTCGTTTATGACATCAGCCGGGTGTGTCAATCCTTCGTTAACTTATATGGCATTTACAGCGCGGGCAGCAGACTATGCCGTAGCCGAACTAAAAAAGGAAACCTGTGATAGTTGTTAATGAATCCCTCATTGCCTGTTATTTATTATCTATCGTTTAAAAATCTAACTATTAAAAATCATGAATAGAAGAGAGGCCTTAGCCAGCGTTTCCGTTTTATTAGGAGGAGCCATTATAGGCGCGGAAGTGTTTTTATCGGGATGTAAAAACAAAGCCGCTTCAACGAGCTTATTTAATACCGATGACATCGCACTGCTGGACGATATTGCTGAAACCATTATTCCTGCCACTCCCGACTCAGGTGGAGGCAAGGCTGCAAACACAGGAGCTTTTATGCAGCAGATTGTAACAGACTGCTATACCAAAACAGAGCAGGAGCATTTTATTAAAGGGATCGGAGCATTTAAAGATGCCTGTGAAGCAAAATACAAAAAGCATTTGCCGGCTTACCAGCTGCTGAAAAGGAAGCTTTTTAACGGCGCTTTACAAAGAAGCCAATGCGTACAGGGAAACGGAAGCTTATAAAAAGCAAAAAGACCAGTTTAATAAACAGCAGGACGAATGGGTGAAGGCTGAAGAGGCCAAACATAATTTTGGAGCCCGTTATATTAAACAGAACTATCCGCCTCACTATTTTACCATGATGCGACAGTTAACGCTTTGGGGTTATTTTTCTTCTAAAGAAGGCATGACCAAAGCGCTGCGCTATATTGAAACACCAGGGCGGTATGACGGTGCATTTCCTATAAAAAGGTGATAAAGCCTGGGCACTTTAACCCCTGCAATTTATCACTGCAATTATTTCAGGCTACAACTGTTGCAAATTGCAGGTATTTATTATCTTGCTATTATTAACACTTGTTAGTATGAACTCGACGATTATTGCAGGGATAGGAAAATATGTTCCCGAAAATGTAGTTACCAATGATGACCTGACCAAAGTAATGGACACCAGTGATGCGTGGATACAGGAACGCACCGGTATACGCGAACGTCGTTATGTTACCCGTTTTGAAGAAACAACTGCTACTATTGGCGCGAACGCTGCAAAGCTGGCTATGGAACGTGCCGGCGTTACTGCAAACGATATAGACTTTTTGATTTTTGCTACCCTCAGCCCCGACTATTTTTTCCCAGGTTGTGGGGTTTTAGTGCAGCGCCTGTTAGGCCTTAGAGAAATTGGCGCTCTGGATGTACGCAACCAATGCAGTGGGTTTGTATATGCTTTAAGCATTGGCGACCAGTTTATCAAAACCGGTATGTACAAAAACATATTGGTGATTGGCGCCGAAGTGCATTCCTATGCCCTGGACTTTAGTACACGTGGCCGTAATGTATCGGTTATTTTTGGAGATGGCGCCGGCGCCGTGGTACTGCAGCCTTCACCTACGCCTGATAGGGGCATATTAAGCACCCATCTCCATAGCGATGGGGCAGATGCCGAAATACTTAGCATGCCTAATCCCGGTTTTCATGCAGGTGTACATAATCCTCAATGGAAACCACCCGTTCCGCAAAGCCTTTATGGCAATATGTTTATCACCCAGGAGCTACTGGATAAGGAAGACATTTTCCCTTACATGGATGGACAAGCTGTTTTTAAAAGAGCGGTAGTGAAAATGCCCGAGGTTATTTATGAAGCCCTGAACCAGAACGGATATCAGCCAGGAGATCTAAAATTACTCATTCCCCACCAGGCCAACCTTCGTATCGCGCAGTTTATACAACAGCAACTCCGTTTGCGCGATGACCAGGTATTTAATAATATCCAGAAATACGGGAATACAACGGCAGCTTCAGTACCACTCGCACTTTGCGAGGCATGGGAAGCCGGTAGGGTAAAAGAAGGCGACCTGGTATGCTTGTCGGCCTTTGGCAGTGGTTTTACCTGGGCAAGCGCTTTAATGAAGTGGTAGATTTAGATATTGGATGCTGGATAGCAGATCGCAGGCTTTAGATACCGGTATCGCTTTACAACATCCGCACTTCGCTTTAGGTGTATAGTCCGCCGTTTACGGATAGTACCTGTCCGGTAATATAGCCTGCGTCCTTTGTTACAAAAAACCAACTGCGTGCGCTACTTCCTCGGGGTACCAAAACGGTTGGCCGGGATCAGCTGTTTCATCTGTGCCTCGTCTACATCAACAGTCATATCTGTTTTGATAAAACCGGGAGCAACGGCGTTCACTGTAATATTGCGTTTACCCGCCTCCTGTGCCAATGCCTTAGTTGCAGCAATCACACCGCCTTTTGCAGCAGAATAATTCGTTTGCCCTGCCAGGCCTTTTAACCCGCTCAGTGAAACCACATTTACAATGCGACCATACCGTTGACGCAGCATGCTGTTCACTATAATACGTGTTACATTAAAAAAGCCTCCCAGGCTGGTATCGAGGACACTATCCCATTGCTCATCCTTCATCCACATCAACAACACATCATCTTTAATACCGGCATTATTCACCAGCACTTCGATCACTTTCCCGGTATTAGCTTCCATCCATCCATTTAAAACGGTTTGTACTTCCTCCCGGTTCGCCACATCAAATTGTAACAGCTCGCCATCACTGCCTGCGGCCCTTACTTCAGCCAGTGTTTCTTCTGCTTTCTGCTGGTTGCCTTTATAGTTGATCAGGACGTAAAAGCCCATGGTGGCCAGCTTTATGCAAATGGCTTTGCCAATACCACGCGAACCTCCGGTTACAAGAGCACAGTTCATATTTTGTTGATTATTGATGGGTAATAATTAATGGTAAGCCATCCCTGATCCTGTCGGTCCAGCATTACAGGTAACATCATTATCCGTAAATAGCCGCGGGAGCATTAGCCTCCAGCCAGGTACGTACTTTGGCCAGGCTTTTATATAACGGGCTATCTTCCACAAACTTTGGAAAGATGTTGCGAAGCGCATCATATACCGCTTTTGTTTTGGGCGACATTTTTGCTGGCACTCCAGATAATCTACCGCCTGTAACAGCGTCATCGCTTGTATGGCAATTACCTCGTAGGCATTGTCAATCACTTTCTTTGTAAGCTGGGCAGCATTAAAGCCCATACTTACAATATCCTGGTTATCATTATTGTTTGGGATACTATGTACATACATAGGAAAAGAAAGCGTTTGATTTTCAGCTGTTGTAGACGTAGCTGTAAACTGTATACCCTGCATACCGAAATTAAATCCAAGCACTCCCAGATTTACAAAAGGAGGAAACTTTTGATTTAGCCTGCTGTTGAGGAAATAGTTCAGCTGGCGCTCACTTAACATAGTGAGTTTTGTTATGGCGATTTTTAATTTATCCATTTCGAAGGACACATAATCCCCATGGAAGTTACCACCATGAAATATATTCTGGTTAGCAACATCTACCACCGGGTTATCGTTTACGGAGTTCAATTCGTTCACCACCGTATTTTCAGCCTGTACCAGGGCGTCGTAAACAGGCCCCAGCACCTGCGTTACACAACGCAAAGAATAATACTCCTGCACCTTATCCTCAAATACGTCATGCTGAATATTTTCCGGGTTATATAAATGCTCTGAGCGGCTGCGGATCATCTGGCTACCCGCCAAAACATCCCTGAAAGCTGCTGCTATATGATTTTGTCCCTTATGATGCTTAACAATGTTCAATTCGTGTGAAAAATGGTCATCATATACTTCCATCAGCTCATTGGTAATTGCAGAAAGCGTAACTGACCAGTCAACCAATTTATGGGCACGGATAATATTTAACAATCCTACACCGGTCATAGCTGAAGTACCGTTGATCAGCGAAAGCCCTTCCCGGATATGTACCTGTAAAGGTTTTAAACCGGCCAGTTCAAATCCCTGTGCGGCAGGCATCAACTGCCCCTGGTACCACACTTCTCCTTCTCCAATTACTCCTAAAGCCAGATGAGCCAGCTGTACCAGGTCGCCGCTGGCGCCTACACCTCCATGCTCATAAATACAGGGAACCAGGTCGGCATTGATCATGGCAGTCATTAACTCTACCAACTCCAGGTGCACTCCGGAGTATCCCTGTAAATGGTTGTTCAACCGGGCAATCATTACCGCCCTGCCTAATAAAGGGTTTAAAACGGTACCTCCACCGCTGCTGTGGCTACGGATAAGGTTATACTGCAGCTGAAGAATATTATCATCACTTACCTTGTATTGAGCCATTGGCCCAAACCCGGTATTAATACCGTAAATGAGTTTATGATTAGAGAATTGCTTTAAAAAATCAAAGGATGCCTGAACTCTTTCAATAGCAGTCTTATCCAGTGCAATCGGCTTTTTATAAAGAAGAATTTCCTCGAAATCTTTCAAAGACAGTTTTGTACCGCCCACCTGTATCATTATATGTAAAATTGATTAAACAAGGTAGCAAAAGAACAAAATATATAAATCGTAGCCAAAAATATCCTTTAGACGGCCTGTTCACTAATTCAGGTGAACTTCCCGAAATAGTTTGTATATTTTGCCTGTGAAAAAAAGGGGTCACTATAAAAGACATTGCGAAGAAGCTCAACATGTCCGTTTCAACGGTTTCTAAAGCACTAAGCAATCATGCCAATATCAGTAATTTAACCAAGGAGCGGGTACATCGATTGGCAAGGGAGTGGAACTATGTACCTAATGAAGCAGCCAGGCATTTTAAACAGAACAAGTCCTTCACGTTGGGAGTGGTAATTCCCGACCTGATAGACCAGTTTTTTGTGGCTGCCATACGAGGCGTTGAAGAAATAGCCGGTAAACATAAATACCAGGTAATTATAGCTCAGTCGCATGAAGATGCCGAAAAAGAAGAGCAGATCATTAAAAACCTCATAAGCAACAGGGTGGACGGCGTGATCATTACTATTTCCAAAAATACCAATAAAACAGAGCTATTCACACAACTGGAGCAAAATGGTATCCCGGTAGTATTTCTCACCCGCTCATTTGGCCAACCACTTTTTAACAATGTTACGGCAGATAATATATATGCGGGAGAATTGGCTACTAACTACCTGTATCAGCTGGGGCACCGGCGAATTGCCCACCTGATGGGCCCTAAAACGTTAAGCACCAGTCATCAACGGTTCGAAGGTTATATTAAAGGACTTGAAAAACTAAAAATCGGTTTTGATCCCGGGTTGCTGCGGGAGGTTGATTTTTCTGAGGAGCAAACCCACCAGGCCATAAAAGAGCTGCTAAAAATAAAAAATCCGCCAACGGCTTTTTTTGTTTTCAAGACCTATGTAAGTCTTGATGCGATCAACTATATAAAAATAAATCACCCCAAACTGCTTCAAAAAATAGATATTATTGGTTTTGGCAACCTCCCTCTCATTAAATACCTCGATATTAAGCCTAAAGCTTCACTCGAAGAGAACTCCTACGAGATGGGGTTGCAATCGGCCACTCTCCTGATGAAGCTTATCAACAACCCGGCCGACCCGGGCCCTCCTGTATCTATTAAAATTCCCTGCGAGCTTATCATCCATTAACCCATACAGCCCTGCTAATATCTCACCGGCTCGTTGAAAGAGATTGCATAAGATTTAGAAAAATTGATTTGCTTAACGGTAGCTGCCACATATTCTATACCGCCCATAATATGCTTCAGGTATACCGGATCGGAATAGTCTTTTTATCATGCCCCAGCGTAGTGCACCAGGTTACCCCGCCATCGAAATGATAATACCAGGCACTGGGAAAGTAAGTTGCAAAATTCCCTGCGTTTTTCTTCAGCAATTCCTTCTGTTTCAGGTTGCTGGTGTCGATGGTAGAAAAATCGTTCACCATTACCGGTGTAGGGCCGGGGTATAATTCTTTCGCGAAATAACATTCATCTGCCTTAGTCCAAACTACCGGGGTACCTTTCATAGACGGGTGCTTTGTATCAATTACACGTACAGTAAATGTTTGAAACGATGCATGCCACGAAAAAGTTCCTCCCAGCATCATCTTAAACCACTGCCAGTTTCGTTCGGTACCGGTTACGGAATGAATTCCCACAAAACCTCCGCCGGCTTCTATATACCTCCTGAAAGCCAGCCGCTGCGCATCGGTATCAAATACATCATTATTAGTGCTGGTAAAGATCAGCATACGATATTGCTTCAGGTTTTCTTCTGTCATTACAGAAGGGAGCGAAGAAGTGTCTACCTTAAAGCCATATTTTTGCCGAGGTCAATAATTGCCTGTGCAGCATACGGTATATTATCATGCACATAACCTTTCCCATTTTTTTATATACCAAAATCTTCACACTTTTCCAGTTAACGGGTTGCTGCGCGTATGATGTAACTGATGTTACTGCAAGGAGCAGCACGGCCATTAAACCTGGTAATAAACTTCGTTTCATGTGTATATTTTTTATTGATTTCAGCCACAGGCCCGCCTGACGGGACGGGCAGAGGAATTTTGCATAAAAATTTTCATCGCTTTGAGCGTAAATTTATTTGAAAATTTTTATGGTCATTTCATTGGAATATATTTTGGTTCGAAGATCCGACACTGATTTAAAGAGAAAATTATTTTTGAATGCTGATCTTGGGTGGATGAGCAAAAGATTGCCATGCCTCCTCTGCCTGTTGTGCTGAAAGCCTGTTATCAAAAATTAAGAACCGGTACCTTAACAGGTAACTTTTACCAGGTACCAACAGCCAATCTTTATTCTTGGTTGGAGAAAAGTTAAGGAAAACATCTCCGCGACCGTTAGAATTCTCGGGCCATACGCGCAATGGTTCGGGATGGTTATAATTAACAGGATGGCTCATCATTTCTAATCCACCGAAATCGTTTTCCAAAGAACCCTGCGCAATGCACCATCGCGCGGTGCTACCGTCTGCACCTTTTCTGTCTTTTCCTTCGGAAGTCAGCGTAGTGCTGTTTTTATTATTCCATTGCTCGGTGGCGCGGATGCCTATGCCTCCATAGCGATATTCCAGCAACAGTACCGGACTTTCCCCGCGCAGCTTAATTGTGAAGTAATATCCAGTATATAATAAGCATCATCGGGTTGGGTTTTATAGATCTTTACCGTTTGCACCTCGTTGATAGCAGTTTTTTCAGTACCATCCTTTTTAAAAACAATATGCTCATGCAAAGCGCTGAAGCCGGCATATACCGAACCGTTTTCCACAGCGTTAAATCCGGAGAAGCGAACGGTACCTTTTCTGTCTTTCAAATTCCAGAAGTCAACCACTTCGTTTTCAAAACGCACGTGGGTCCAGGGATTCCACAAACCCCAGTGATGGTAATGATCGGGGCATTAATGCGGGTTAAGGCATGGCCTGAAGGTGTATTTAAAGGATGTATAAAGCCGCTGCGCTTATAGGCGGTATCCACGCCCCGGGGAGGATACACCGTTTCAAAATGATACTGCAGCAGCTTCTTTCCATTATCACCGATTATTAAGGACCCTTTATCGGTATCGGCCTGAATTAATGAAAATTTGGCTGTAGCAGGAACCTTCGCCAGTTCGAATACCCGGTTGGTTTTTGCCGAGGGTTCAATTAACCAGTATATACTCCGCCCGTTAACAGTTGATATTACCTGGAAAGGGACATTTACTTTTGCCCATTCTTTACTTCAACCAGTTGCAGGCTGCTATCAGACAATGTAGTGAGTGCATCCAACTCCGTCTGCACAGGTATATTGAACTTCTCTTTGCCGGTTGTGGTAACACGTAAAGTTGCTATGCGCTGCGCATTTATTGCCGCTATCGCCACAATATGAAGCAGCACCACCAACCCAACGCGCAGCGAACAATGATTAAAACGATCTGTAACTTTCATTATTGGGTGGAAGATTTTTGGCCAGCTCGAGTGCCGATGTGGTAATGTAATATTTGGTGATCATGTTAGGCACTTCCCAATCGGGCAGTTTACCGTCTTTTAAATATTTCAGGTAGCTTTCCGTTACCTGGCCGAAATGCGCCTCGTGGCCTGTATTATACTTCTCGGGTATAACCGCTCGCCATCCCTTTACCGTTTTTTTGATGCCGATTCCCGGGAATTTTGCCTGTATTGTTTGCAATGCTTCGTTTAAATCTTTCTCGAAATCTGCATCGTTTTTGCTTGCGGGTTCAATATATAAAACAGGCTTGTAGTTTTCTTCCTTTCCTTGTTTGATGATAAGGTTGGCACGTGTTCCCCTCATAATAGAATAATGGGTATCCCCTGTTCCTTCCGGTGCTTTATAGCCCCAGATAACAGATACTTTTGCATGCACTCCCTTTAATTTATAATTAATTTCACCATTGCTAAACACATTTATGGTAGTGTCGTTAACCAGGTCTTTTTAAGATATTCCGGGAAGGCATTTTGTTTAGTGATTGCATTAAACTGGCTGAGCGTCATATTGGTAGGCCAGCGTTTTGCGGAAACCAGCGCTACATCTTTATTATAATCTAACACCTGCCCCGGAAAACTTTCCCATTGAACCAGGTCTACCAGGTGAGTAGTAACATCCACAATTCCTTCTCCCTGCTGCATTACGTCCATAAACCAGGAAGGCCGCTGTAAAATATTACCCGAAACAAATTTATAAAAGTAGTGCACACTCTCCTTGGTTACAGCCGGGTTGTCGGGTGTTCCCTTTTCCAGTTCGCCAAAGAGCTTTTTACCTGCGAAAACTCCCGTTGCAGCATGGTGTTGATCTCAAAACGTTCGGTCATGATGTCATACAGCAATACTTTTTTTTTCTGCAGCTTTGGCGAAAGCTTTTTTGAGCAGCTCAAATCCTTCACTGTTAATCACCATAGGTTTATCTGCCAGCACATTCATTCCGGCATCAACCGTATTAAAGATATATTCTGTCTTCTTTTGGTTATTGCCGGCCATTACCACGATATTTCCTTTCTTTTCGGCAATCATCTTCTGAAAGAAATCCGCTCCTGTATACACCTGTTCATTCCAGTGTGTGGGTTGATCTGTGCGGGTATTATACGCATTGATCCGGTCAAGGTGCAGCCGGAGATCCGGTCCCTCCGGGGCATATACATACACATTACTATCTACATCCGGGTACATTGTTTTTTGAACCAGGGCCGCATGAAAATGGCCGGGGTCAAGCGTTACCAGAGTTATACCGGGCGCCTTCTCTTTTTCCCTGCCTCGTTGGAATTACAAGCCATTACAACTATAACAGAAGACAAAATAAACAAGCTGCGGATCATATTATTTTTTAAATTTTTGATAAACATAACTGGTACCATAAGGATGTCGTTGCGGCCTGCTCAGCAGTTTATTCGCTTCGGCATTATTTTTAAAAACCTCCTTCACCGGATCCCAATATAACCGGGTGCCCATTTTCATTGCTGCAAAAGCTACCAGGCAGGCACTGCAGGAACGATGCGCAATTTCCGCAGGGCTGATTGTGACTTTTTTGCTTTGAATACATTCCAACCAGTTCCTGTGCTGTTCGGGACTCTCGTACAAATGTATTTCATTAGGCTTTATAACAGAGTTTAATATAGCCGGGTTACTGGCATTAAACGCTTTGGGTTGAGATTTGTCGCCGCTGGTGGGGTCGGTAGCAGTAACGCCCACATTACCGCGGGATACAAAGATCCATCCATCCGTTCCTACAAATTTTACACCGTTAGGATTTTTACTGTTCACATACATCAGAACTCCGTTGGCATATTTCGCCTCCACTTCATAGTCGCCATGCACATTCCACAAACCCGATTTGGGGAACTGTGCCGAGCCGCTTACTTCTATGGGCCCGGTTAATTCGGTATTCATACCCCAGTGCGCAATGTCAATGTGATGCACTCCCCATCCGGTGATCATACCGGCACCAAATTGCTCCAATCTCAACCAGCCTGGTCTTGAATCCAGATCAGTAGGATGATGTACCCTGTCTTGCGTATAATAAATATAGGGTGTAGAGCCCAGCCACATATCATAATTCAGCTCTTTAGGCAGCGGCATTTCGGTTGTATTGCCACCTGGAGGATCAGCCGGCAATCCAACATGCACTTCCTTTAATTTCCCTATGCGGCCATTACGCACCAGCTCACATGCTTTCTTAAATTGCGGCCAGGGGCTCACCGACCGCTGCTGACTGCCTAATTGAAAAACCACACCTTTCGCTCTTACCGCATCACTCATGTGCCGCCCCTCCTCTATTGTAAGTGAAGTGGGTTTTTGAAGATAAATATGCTTGCCCGCTATAGCAGCTTCCATGGCAGGCTGTGCATGCCAGTGATCGGGCGTACTGATGATAACCGCATCTATATCTTTGTTAGCTAGGAGTTCATGATAGTCGTCGTATAGCTTTACATTGATATAATTGGCCTGACCCGTTTTTTTAGCATACCAGCCCTCTATCAGCTCTTTGCCTTTTTGTTGCCTGTATTTATCTACATCGGCCACCGCTATAATTCTTGCGATATCATTTTTAAAAGTTTCCGGCAGGTCATGCGTTCGTGCTATACGCCCGCAACCTATCTGCGCTACGTTGATCTTATTGCTGGGCGCATTGCGGCCAAACACCGTTGACGGAACAATAGTAGGCGCTCCCTGCAACAGTATTCCACCGGCAGTGAGCGTAAAAGAATTTTTCAAAAACCTCTTCTTCCCTTTTTTGTATTGGACGACATTTCTAAAAATTTTTTATCGTAAGAATTATGGTTAAAGCCGGCACCCAGACTTACTAAAAACTTCAACGGCCAGGCAAGCAGCAATCATTTTAATACATGCAACAGCACTAAGATAAAGGTTCAGATCAAGAGCGCAAGTGCCTTTTAAATTACAACGTTTGAAATAAACAAAGGATCCGAACAAACCTTGAGAAAAAGATTCTTTGTCATTAAACACTAACTATCCGCCGGTATCTCATCTAGCGGAGGAGTATTTAGCTCATATCCAATATACCCTTTATTTTGATTAATACGGCCATTACTATTGCCTTGTATCGCATCTGAAGGAACAGGCCATAACACGTGGTAAGGACTTATAGTATACTGATCATTATGGTTGGTGCGTAACCCATTTTTATAAAAATTATTCTTTTCAATGATACGGTCATAGAAATAATTATTATCAGAGAAATTATTAAGATTATATACTTTTCCATTTTCTGCAGTTTTGCCTGTTTTAGCAAAAATATACGCGATACGGGTGAGTTCTGTTTTCCTCGGCTCTTCATAAAATAATTCCCGGGCCCGCTCATCCAGTATAGTTGCAATGGTAACGTTACCTGTAAGTGGAGCGCATCCCGCCCGGGTATGTACCTGGTTAAGATCAGCAAGGGCAAGGGCTTGATCGCCTTTCCAGAAATAAGCTTCTGCTCTTAGCAGGTAAGTCTCGGCCAGCCGAAATAAATACCAATCTGTATGTCCACCCTGCATAGGAGTATTTTCAACGTCAGGGATAAAGATCTTATACTGTGGCCATCCAAAATAACTTCTGATTGTATCGGTACACAGGAGAGCTCCATTAGTGCTTCTTAGTTGCACGGGCTTAAGATACCAGGCATCATTAGGTTTTAGAGCAGGTTCATTATAAACAAGGTCCTCCATTCGTATCCAGTTGCCCGGAGCATGACGCAAATCATTAGGATCTGTCCAGATGTCATATTGACTATAGTTGGTGGGTCTGCAACGCCCAATGCCACGGCCATACTGGTTGGATTGCTTTACTTCCACATTTGCCGCCACTCCATCATTTGTTCCTTTTTTTCCGGTTGGTGTATTAATATTTGTGCCCCAATAAGGTACCGCTTGTCTCATTATGCGCATGCCACCATCAAACTGGCCATCACCAAAATGGTCTGTAATGTAGAACAAACCTTCCTTATTTTCGGCTACAGTTTTGTTCTCTGGTCTATGTAAATCCCAAATTACATTTTTTCTTTGTGGCGCCAAAAGGACTCTTCATAAGTGAATATTTGCCACTATTGATAACATTAGTTGCTGAAGTAATGGCATCGTCGAACAACCCTAAGGCAAGGTTTACTTTAGTGAGTAAATGACTTACAGCACCTTTGGTAGCCTCTCCCCTGTTAACATCATCACTCACCCATTTTTCGGCAAATTCAAGGTCTTCTTTCATCTTCCTTAAAATTACTTCTCGTTTTACTGAGTAATAATCAAGCTTCGGCGCCTTTGGTTCTGACATTAGCGGGCACATCTCCAAATTGATGCGTGAGCCTGTAGTATCGTAAAGCCCTATGAAAGTAAGCTGATCCAAGCACCGCATTACGTTCTGCTTCAGATTGATATTTAGCATCGTCAATGCGTGTAATTACCGTATTGGCATATCGTATGCCCCTATAGGCTTCTCTCCAGTAAAACTGGAGCCGCGCATGATCCGCATCATTATATTGAGCAGCAGCGTCTGGTGTAATCAACAGGTTAAGGTCTTGCGCAGGACCGGACTTATCTGTAGTGCCTTCGACAGAAATTTCAGAAAACAACATTTCAGTCAGAATAGGAGGATTATCACCATAATATTCTATTCTGGCATTGCGGGCACAGGCAACCAGCGCAGCGCGCATGCCGGCAGCATCAATATAAGCATTACCCGGAGTATAAAAGGAAAGAGGCTCAGGTTCTAGCCAGCTTTTATTACAGCTTCCTAATGCTATGCAAGTTAACAGGAGTAACGCTAGTTGTTTTAAATATGTATAAAGATTCATGTTTAAACTTTTGATAAGAAAAATTATTATAAAACAAGGTTTATTCCCAGTGAGTAAACACGGGGAGCCGGCGAATTTGCATAGTTTTGATCGGCATCTGCTGAATTACCATATTCAGGATCCCAAAATTCCCAATCAGGAGCAAACACAGCCAGGTTACTCACATTGGCAAAAAGTTTCAGGCTTTGAAATCCCCATTTATTCACTAATTGTGCAGGGAAATTATAACCTAAGGCCACAGTGCTAAGTCTTATAAATGATGCTTTACGGTAAACAGAATAGGTTGCGCTGCCGTTGCTGGAATACATCCTTGCATAATCGTTAATAGGGTTTTCTGCAGTCCAATATGGCTGTATATAAGAGTTCTGCCTGTCCTGAAAACCACTATTGTTTTTAGCCTGATTATAACTGCGAAGATGCCCCAGTTAGAATAAAGCATAAAGGAAAAATCGAACCTCTTCCTGATAGTAAATTCGTTTCTTAGCGTCCATTGAAATCGGGGTGGTGTAACCAAGAAACTGTCTGTCGGCATTTGAGTACTTTCCATCACCATTCAGATCCTGCACTTTAAAATCACCCGGGGCCACGCCATATTTTAAAGCCTCAGCACGCTCCGAAATCTGCCATACCCTAGTACCTTCTGGTCCCAAACCGCGTTCATATCATGCCCTATAAACCATCTATTAGTAGTGTCATCTTTTTCTACCTGCCCTACTATGTTGCCAGATGCATCATATACATTTACCGGCCCGTATAAGGCTTTTATTTTGTTCCGTTCAGCCAAAAATTTGCCGAAGTTCTCCAGGAAAAATTTTCTTTTGCTATATTTTGAGTATTTAGGGTAATATCAATTCCTCTATTATCTACCTTGCCCAGGTTAAACATTATATTATCGAAACCGGTAACATTAGGTAAAGACCGGAGTACAAGAACATCTTTTGTTACTTTCTTGTATACATCTATTGAGCCGCTTATTTTATTATTAAGGAACCCAAAATCAAGCCCCAGATTATAAGAAGTGGTCTGCTCCCATCTAAGATTGTCATTTTGCATTCTATTTACCCATAACTGTGATACAGTTATAATTGACCCGTCGGGGCCAATAAACTGATATTTGCCGGTAGTTAAGTTGGGAATTGAAAAGTATCTTTCCACACCGCCTGAAGAATTCCTGATATCCCTGTTTCCGTTAACTCCCCAGGAAGCTCTGAGCTTTCCAAAACTTAACCATGATATATCTTTTGCGAATGCTTCCTGGAAAAATCCCATGCCAAAGCGATAGCCGGAAATGCAGCGCGCCGTTGAGAAGCACCAAACCCCGAATAACCGTCCCGGCGCCAGGACGCAGTCAGCAAATATTTATCCTTGAATGTATAATTAAGACGCCCCATCAGGGCATCGCCGGTAGTTACCTGGTCGTCGCTTGAAATGATCGGTTTTATTCCCGACCCGATGTTATGGTAGCTTAGAACATCATTGGGATCAAACCCTTCGTTGTCCATCTGCTCGCGCCAATTTTGAAATTTTTCGGCATTGACAAGAAAAGTAAAATCAAAATCGTGATCGCCAAAGCTTTTATTCCATTTTAAAAGATTATCTAATTGCCAGTAATAAGTAGTCTGCGTTGTCCGGGTGGCTATACCTTTTCTTACCCTGTAAGTTGGATGGTTTGCTGAAACGCCATTAAAATATCTATAAAATTCAAAATTCGGTGTGAAATTTACCTGGTAGGAAAAACCATAGGGCAATGCTCCTTTTAAATACAATGTTCCAAAAAGCGTATTGGTCTTTTGCAAACGACTGGTATACTGTTGCCCGAGAAATGGGTTGGAGTTGTTTCCCAGATCGTCATTGGGGCTGTCTCTTAAAGTAACTCCATCGTCGTTATATTTTTTCTCCATATGGCGACGCATTAATCATTTGTCCCCAATTAACCGGAACCGAACTTTCATCCCGGTCTGCAAATTGAACGGTAATTCCCGGTGTCATCCAATTGGCAACTTTCGCTTCCAGATCAAGTCTTATTCTGGTTGTTTTAAACCTGTCACCAACAACTACACCCTTGTTGTCGGTATAACCAGCTGACATGTAATAAGTAACAGCATCTCCTCTACCCGACAAACTGATCGTATGATCTTGCCTGAAGGCTTTCTGAAACATCATAGAATACCAATCCGTAGTTTTTCCTGCCTTATAATTGGCGATCTCTATAGGTTTGAGCCCTAACCGATCTAACCATATGTCGATGCTATCTCCACTTCTGCCGTCGCGCCATTGAGACATATTAACCGTATCGGGAAGATGGCGCGGATCTTCAAAAATAAACAGCTTGCTGGAGTTGACGTTGCGGCTACGTTGCACATCTCTTCTCCATTGAACAAACCCAGGTCCGTCGTAAAGTGGCTGAGTTTTAGCCAGTTCTGCTACACCGAAATTCGAGTTAAAGGTTATAACGGGTTTCTTACTGGTACCTTTTTTTGTAGTGATAATAATAACGCCGCTTGCCGATTTTGCTCCAAATACTGCAGCAGAACTTGCATCCTTAAGTACATCTATGCTGGCAATATCATTAGGGTTGATATCTGAAAGCTGCCCGGGATATATAACCCCGTTTAGCACAATTAACGGGCTGGTACCGGCATTAAGCGAGGTTGGTCCGCGCACCAAAAGGCTTCCGCCTCCTTTTGCAGTGGTAGTGGTACCTACATTAAGGCCGGGCACATTAGCCCTGAGAACGTCCTGTACGCTTGCAGGGTTCTCATTTTCGAGCCTCGTTGCCGATATTGACGAAACCGACCCTGTAACATCTTTCTTGCGCGCCGTACCATACCCAATTACTACTACTTCGTTTAGGTCTGTAGAAGTCGCTGTCAGGATAACATCAATAGACGTCCTTCCTTCTACTTTAACTTCCTGGTTGGCATAACCCGTATAACTAAATACCAGCGTAGCGCCATCGGGTACATTTCGCAATGTATAATGTCCGTTTTTGTCGGTAGCGGCACCTAATTTAGAATCTTTAAGCACAACACTGACACCGCTCAGTGGCTGTTGTTGCTATCATCCTAACGGTTCCGGATATCGTTCGTACATTCTGGGCAAAAGACAAGTAAGAAATACAAAAACATAGCAGCAGGCAAAAGCCCGACCTGGAAAATACCCGGTTGTTTTTTCTCATGTGTATGAAAATTTAATCGTTAATAGACATCAGTGACAACATAATGTTATCATCAATATCGGTTTGGGGTTACTCTTTTAAATTACATGGCCTTTGAAGCTGCAGCCAATCGTTATAACTACAGTTCCGGCTTACTAGCACAAAACAAGTACAGAGGTTTATTATTTAGTTGACTAATTATGGCTTTACTAATGTGATAACTAAAATAATATTTTTAAACGTCGATTGCGGCAAATACTTAATTACAACGTTTGAAATAGTTTCATTCGTTCGAATCCGTCACAGCGTCAACATTGGCCCGTCATCCGAAGCGACCTTATATACTCATATTTCAAAATAAGAAGAGCCGCCATTTCTTAAAGGCAGCTCTTCTTATTTACTTAACTTATCTAACTTTCTATATTTGGTTATAATTCAGCCAGGCTTTCCTCCACCGCTTTTATTGTTGTATCAAGATCTTCATAACTCAATGCATTATTTAAAAACCAGCTTTCATAAGCAGAGGGTGGCAGGTAAATGCCCCGTTTCAACATTGCATGAAAGAACTGCTTAAAACGCTCTATATCGCAGGCTGCAGCACTGGCAAAATCGGTTACCGGGTTGGCACCAAAATGCACGCTGATCATACTACCTAAATGATTGATAGAATAAGCCTGTCCCCATTCCCTTAAAACCTTCTCCAGCCCTTCCTTCAGGTACAGGGTTTTAGCATCCAGTTGCTGCAGCAAGGCAGGATTTGATTTTAATTCGCTTAGCAATGTATATCCGGCGATCATCGCAATCGGGTTGCCGCTAAGCGTGCCTGCCTGGTACACATTACCCAAAGGCGCTACCACTTCCATAATCCCGCGCTTGCCTCCAAAAGCGCCCACCGGCATACCTGCGCCGATTACTTTACCGTAGGTCACCAGGTCTGCAGCAACTCCCAGCTTTTCCTGGGCACCACCGAGCGCCAGCCTAAACCCCGTCATCACCTCGTCAAATATCAACACTATGTCATTCTCGTCACATATAGTTCTTAATCCTTCCAAAAACCCGGCTGCGGGAGAATACAGCCCATATTACCCGCCACCGGCTCAACAATGATGGCGGCTACCTGGTCTTTATTTTCAGCTACCAGCCTTTTAACGGCATCAAGATCATTATAGGCGCAGGTAAGCGTATCGTTGGCAATAGCCGCAGTTACGCCGGGTACGGTTTGTATATTAAAAGTAGCTACCCCGCTTCCGGCTTTTACCAAAAAGCATCTGCATGGCCATGATAGCAACCTTCAAACTTTATAAACTTATTGCGCCCCGTATAACCTCTTGCCACGCGTAAAGCACTCATACAAGCTTCTGTACCACTGCTCACCATCCTTATCATGTCTACATTAGGCGTAATGGACTTTATCAATTCGGCCATCTCTATCTCCAGCTCGGTAGGAGCACCAAAGGAAGTAGAGTACCGGGCTTTATCGCATATAGCTTTTACCACCGGCTCGTAAGCATGACCAAGGATCATAGGTCCCCATGAGGCTATATAGTCTATATAATGGTTATCGTCGGCATCATATAAATAAGCTCCTTTTGCGCGTTTAATAAATAAAGGGTACCGCCTACACTTTTGAAAGCCCGTACCGGGGAATTTACACCTCCCGGGATACTCTGTTGCGCTCTCTCAAACAGGGCCTTACTTGATTCGTAACTATACATCATTTGAATATCGATTTAATTTAATCAATCACCTGTCCCACCCGCCTATACTATCTGGTTTTAAATGCTTCCAGTTTACTTTTCACCATCGCATAAAGTTCCTGGAAATCCATTTTCAAACGGCTGGCTGCCGCTATATTAACCGGGGTACGCAGCGTATTGTAATTCATTTCCAGCATTTTTCTTTTAAGAGGGTTGGGCTCGGCAGCCATGTATTTCTCAGGATCCTTAATCGTAATTTTAATAAAATGATCGCCATTGCTTTCCAGGTGCCGTATCTCTGTAACCTGCGACCAGCTTACCTTTGGAAACATCACACCCAGAGAACCATCTGCGATACCCTCATTGTCTATAATGAGTCCCGGTTTTTTATTAAAAACTTTCTGGGCTACAAAAGCAGCTCCAATAATAAAAATAAAAGATCCGATAAAACCTGCGACTTTTACAAAACCGTAGCTGCCACTCTTTATAAACAGCTGTGGTTGCAAGGCCATTAGCGTAAATACCAAAAGGAGTATAACAAACAGTGTAAATCGCCTGGTAGCTTTTGACTTATTTATAGGAACTTTTATAATCATAATGCGGTTTTATATCGTCATCGAAAATATCCTGGTTTGCGGTTGTTTGCGTATCAACCTGAGATCGAATGCCATCGCGATATTGCGTGCGAAAGTGCGGCCTTTTTCTGTTACCAGCAAATGATTGTCTTTGATTTCAATTAATCCATCCAGCTGCATTTCGCTCAACCGTTCCACTATTGCGGACATTTCCGGCAATTGCATGTCCTTTTCATTCCATGATGTTGCTAAATTACACATCAGGTTTAGGATATGTCTTCTTACTACCAGGTCTTCCCCGTTCAGGACATGCCCTCTGAAAACAGGCAGGTTGCCATTATTAACCCTTTCGGTATAGCCTTCTACCGATTTATCATTTTGCGCAAAAGCATACCAGCTGTCGCTGATAGCCGACATACCCAATCCTATCATCAATTGCGTGGATGAAGAAGAATAGCCCATAAAATTCCGGTGAATAGTTTTATCCAATACGGATTGGTATAAGCCATCGGTGGGCAAAGAGAAATGATCCATGCCTATTTCTACATAACCCAGGTCAAGCAACAACTGCTTACCTTGCTCATATAATGCTCTTTTTAATTCGGGAGCAGGCAGATCCTGTTCATCAAAACCTCTTTGCCCCACCCCTTTAACCCAGGAACATGCGCGTAAGAATAAAAAGCAATCCGATCTGGTTTAAGTGAAATGGTTTTTTCAATAGTATCCTTCATGCTTTCCCAGGTTTGGTGCGGCAAACCAAAAACAAGGTCGTGACTAATACTTTTAAACCCTAATTTCCTTGCATTGATCGTCACTTCTCTTACTTTTTCAAAAGGCTGTATGCGGTTAATAGTTTTCTGTACCTTTAAATCATAATCCTGCACGCCAAAGCTTACTCTCCGGAAACCGAGATCATACAAGGTTTGCAGATGCTGATCTGTAGTGTTGTTAGGATGTCCTTCAAAACTAAACTCGGGGTGATCATCTATATCTGCGAGCGTAAATATGCCTTTCAATAAACGACGCAGGTTTTGAGGTTGGAAAAAGTAGGCGTGCCACCGCCCAGGTGCAGCTCTTTTATACGTGGACGATCACCTAATAGTTTTACATACATTACCCATTCCCTCAATACAGTATCTATGTAAGGATTTTCTACGTCATGCCTTTTGGTAATACGTTTATGGCACGCACAAAACGTGCATAGGCTTTCGCAAAACGGAAGATGTATATATATACTGATACCTTCCCTCGTATTACTTTCCAAAAAACTTCTCCGAAGCGTTGCGGTCCACTGGTCTGCAGTAAAAGACTCCTCTTCCCAATAAGGAACAGTGGGATAGCTTGTGTACCGTGGACCGGGAATATTATATTTTGTTACCAGGCTCATTGACTATTCAGTAGTTTCACTGCATCTACTGCAAAATAAGTAGCAATGAGATCGGCGCCCGCTCTCTTAATAGAGGTCAGACTTTCCAGGATCGCCTTATTTTCATCGAGCCAACCTCTTTCAGCAGCGGCTTTGATCATGGCGTACTCACCGCTTACATGATAAGCGCTTACCGGAACCGTTACATTATTTTTTATTTCCCTGATGATGTCCAGGTAAGCCATTGCTGGCTTTACCATAACTATATCAGCGCCCTGCTCTACGTCCTGTAAAGTTTCATTAATCGCTTCCAGGCGATTGGCATAATTCATCTGGTAGGTTTTTTTATCACCAAAGCCGGGAGCACTGTCCAGGGCATCACGGAAAGGCCCATAAAAACAGCTGGCATACTTGGCGCTATAGCTCATAATACCTACATCCGTAAATCCATTTTCCTCCAATGCTTTCCTGAATGCGCCTATACGGCCATCCATCATATCGCTGGGCGCAATAAAATCGGCTCCGGCGGCAGCATGAGACAAGCTCATTAACGTCAAAGCTTCTACCGTCTGGTCATTAACAATGGTGCCTTTTTCAATATCGACGATCCCGTCGTGCCCATAAATAGAATACGGATCCAGCGCCACATCTGTCATTACTACCATTTCAGGCACTGCATCCTTAATAGCTTTTATACTTCTTTGCATCAAACCATCAGGGTTCCAGGCTTCTTTACCCGTATTATCTTTTACTTCGTCCGGTGCTTTTACAAACAACAATACCGCTTTAATACCAAGCGCCCACAACCCTTTCACCTCTTCAACAGTCTTATTCAGTGAGCGCCTGTAATACCCTTTCATGGATGGTATCTCTTCTATCACATCTGTTCCTTCGGTTATAAACAACGGCAGGATAAAATCATCAGGTGTTAAAACTGTTTCTGCCAGCAAACTCCTGATAGCCGCTGACTTACGCGTAATACGATTTCTACGTTGTAAATACATAATCTTTCTATTTATGATGGAGGATGTATGATTTAGGATACCCGGAAATCATACAACAGAACTTTATTTATTTTTTGATCTTTGACTTGTTTGTTTTATCTGTAGCAGCAAAAATTGCTGTCAGCTCATTTGCTTCCTTAATTAATCGGTCAACTTCAGGCCCTTGACTTAATCCGGCGTCATTTACCACTTCGAGCCAAATGACTTTCGTCTGCTTCTTCTAACACAACTTCAATCTTATATAAAAAATCCGCAGGAGATTTTGCCCTTACAGATGCTCTATAGTTAGCCCCTACAGACCCTGCAGAACGTATCAACTGTTTTGCTGTTTCAAAACCAGCTGCATTCCTTGGAAAGTCTTCACAAAGCTTAATAACATCTACATGAAATTTCTTTGTCCTGCTTTGTAACTCTTGCCCATCCATTGCTAAAAGTTTTTAAATCATTTCGCTCTTCTTTCTATCAAGATATCAGAGATCAGACATCCTACATCAGACATTTTTAATAGCTAATCCAATTCGTCTTGTCAGTGACCGCGAAAATAGCCTATTCGATTCCGGTCAGCATCCCCGAAACTATACTCCACTTGCACACCATCTTTTTCTGCGTAAACTTCACGCCACTGCCGCCTCCTTCGCTATTATACTGGAAACTATAAATACCGGGGTTTTTACCTCATTTCCCTCATCATCGTAATTCACAGGCTGGTACCACCAACTAAAATAATCATAACTGCTTTTTAGGTGGTTAAAGCTTTAACTTCCTCTGGCCGGTTGCCCGAAGCATGCTGCAGTTCGAGTAGGAATAAAACTGCCTCATGCAGCCTGAAACCAGGTAAGAAAATGGTATGCACCTCGCCTCCGGCGCCGCCTTCTTCCATATACTGCTGTACTGCTTTGTAGGTATACCCTCCATTAAAAGTATAAGTTTCGCTAAAATGAATTTCGTTTTTATCCTGTTTTTCTAGTTGTTGCTTTTTATAGCTGAGCGGCTTGCCTAAGTATTCTTTGAGCGCGTCAATAATGGGAACATCGGGAACATATTCATCGGATGTCTTTTTTTTTATGAATCGGCCTGATAGGTATATGCACCAGGAAAGCTGCAGGTACATACCCTACCTTATTATTATATACCACTTTAGCCCAATCAGATCGTAGCGTGTAAACGTGTTTATCATTATCGGTGTACTGTTCGGACCGGGTAGTTACCGTATCTCCGTAATAGCACAAATAAATGGGGAAGTGCCTGGCATTACTGTCGAATTCAACCACCTCTACCTTACTACCCTTCCCAAGTGTGCCGATCTGCCTGCTTTTGCGATCGGGCCTTTCAAAAACTTCCAATGGATAGCCCTTCCAGTTATACCAGGTTTTTGTTTGAGCAATGCCAACAAAAGGCAATAGCATAAAAAAATGAACAGATGCTTCATGAGCGCATATTTACTCAGGTGTACCATATCAACATTTATTAACACGGGATGCCCAATCCTCCTCGGTAATTTCGGTTGGCACCACCCATTCCCGCGGGTGCTTACAAGTCTGTAATAATTTATCCTCCTCGCTTCCGGGCACAGGCTGGTAATTGTAATCAAAACGAACGGTAGCAGGCAGGCTCATTAAGATACTTTCCGTTCTGCCATTTGTTTTAAGGCCGAAGATAGTGCCTCTGTCGTGTACCAGGTTAAACTCAACATATCTTCCACGTCTTATCTCCTGCCAGTATTTATGAGGCGCTTCAAATACGATATTCTTCCTTTTGCTAACGATAGGCAGATAGGCTGGTATGAATGCATCGCCACAGGCTTTTCCAAAATTTATCCAAAAGTCTACGTCCTTATGATCGTCAGCTTTCTGATGGTCATAAAATATACCACCGATACCACGCCGTTCATTATCACGGTGTGTGTTTACAAAATAATCATCACATACTTTTTTAAACCTGGGATAAAATGAGCTATCAAAACCATCACATACATTTTTATAAGTGCTGTGAAAATGTACTGCATCCTCCTCAAATAAATAGTAAGGCGTCAGATCCGTGCCGCCACCAAACCACCGGTCAATCGTATCACCTTGTTCGTTATACAATTCAAACATGCGGTAATTACAATGCACTGTAGGTACAAATGGATTAAAGGGATGAATTACCAGGCTCAGGCCGGCGGCAAACCATTGATCGCCGTTAATGTTCAATGCTTTTCGCATCGTGTCGTTACCTTTCCGTATACAACGGAAGTATTAACACCGCCCTTCTCAAATACATCTCCATTGGCAATAACGCGGGTTTTTCCACCACCGCCACCATCACGCGTCCATTGATCTTCCACAAACGTTGCCTTTCCATCTTCCTGTTCTACCGCAGTGCAAATGCGGTTTTGCAAGTCATCAATAAATTCAATCCATTGCTCTTTAATACTCATAATACCTTTTATAATGAAAGACTGTTATCAGCCGGGCTGGCATCCATAAAAATGCCTCCGTCGATTACAATACTTTTTATCTTTTTGTTTGCAGATGTTTTTATATTGATTGCCTTAGTACCCTTCCACACTACCGGACTGTAATGCGAAACTTTTTCACTTCCATCTGCCATTACAGTCTTTACACTAAAAGGAATGGCAAATCCCCCACGTTCTCTACCTGTGCCGTGTTGGCATCCACCTGCTTTACTTTCAGATCTATATAATAATTACTAAAAAACCAATTGTTCCAAAACCAGTTTAGGTTTTGCTGCGTAGCCGTATTAAATGAATAGAAGAAATCCCAGGAATGGGGTGCCTGCCATTCCAATTGGCCATGTACTGGTGTAGCGCTTTTTTAAACAGGGTGTCACCCAACAAGTCTTTCAATGCCAGGTAGGCCAGCGCAGGTTTTACATATGCATTATTGCCATACCCCACCCCACTTAACTGAGACGACATCGAAATAACAGGCTGATCCTGCTCGGCCGAAGGATCACTGATGTAATGTGCCACACGAAAAGCCTTGAATACAGAATCTGCATAGGCTTTACCATTTTCCTCTGTTCCTATAAGATATTCGAAAGCCGTAGCCCAGCCTTCATCCATAAAGGCATAGCGTGTTTCGTTGGTTCCCATATAAAAAGGAAAGTAGGTATGCACCACTTCATGATCCAGCGTTAAACGTGAATCCTTTAGATCTTCTAACGTTGCATCATTGACCATCATCGGGTATTCCATATCTGCAAATCCCTGTATGGCTGTCATTGTGGGATAAGGATAGGGAACTCCCGGCCATTTGGATGAAAACCACTGAAGGCAATACTTCCCCCAGTCAACATATTGTTTAAAATCTGCCGTTCCGTCTTTGTAAGCAGCCTGCATACTTACCCGCTTTCCTGTAACCGCATCTACCACAACGTTTCCGGCATCCCAAACATAATGGTTGCTTAAAGCAAAACATATATCCGTTATGTTCTGAGCAGTAAAATGCCAGGTATTCCAGTCTTGCTGCGCAGTAATGTTTCCTTCTTTCATTTGGTCGGCCGTAGCTACATGAACCACATCCGGGTCAGTGAAAGATGATTTAAATCTTTTGGCTGCCTCTGGTAATAACACCTCTTCCGCATTCTGCAGCGTACCGGTAGCCCATACTACATAATTTTTAGGCGTCTGCACCTTCAGGTTATAATCATTAAAATCGTTATAAAACTCTTGTCTGCCAACATGCTGTAACCTGTCCCAGCCGTTATAGTCGTCATACACCGAGATACGCGGATAAGCATACGCACAGAAAAAGGTTTGAGGATCTATTTGGCCCTCCCTGTCACTGCGCCTGGACAGGGGATAGCTCCATTCTATCTTAACCTGGGCTTTTTGCCCGGGTAATATAGGCCTGGCCAGCTCTATTGAACCTACGGTTCCCCAGTCGCTGCCATCGGTTTTATAACGGAAATGATCAACGGAGAGCGCTTTTATCTTTAACCCGTCCGTCAAAAAATCACCCGGGAAATAATCATAGCGGGCGCCTCAGGTTTATGCAAATTATTTACAAAACGGATCACCAACTCTTTTAACGTATCAGGGCTATTATTACTGTACAGGATTGTTTCGGTGCCTGTAACAGTTTTAGATATCGGCTCCACCTTTATGTTAATATCATACACCCCTGGTTCTGCCAGTAAGCCGCACCGGGTATACCTGTTACAGATCGGGTTCCCTTGTTATAAGCAGCCTTGATATTACGGGGCATATATAGCTCCTGTGCCCTCAACAAAGCAGAAAAACAAACCAGCAATAAAAACCCAACAACTTTTTTCATACATTAATTCTTTGATTGGATAAAGTCTTAGGCATCGGTCACACAGGCTTACAAACCCATTCCAATTTAGAAGCGGAATTCTTTTACCGCGTTCACAAAGGCCCTGGCATGATCTACCGGCACATTCGGTAAAATACCGTGGCCTAAATTTGCAACATGTTTTCCCGGCCCGAAATCGCGCAACATTTGCCTTACTTCTTCTTCGATCACCGGTATGGGTGATAACAATTTAGCCGGGTCAAAGTTTCCCTGTAAAGTTACATTTGCGCCAGCGAATTGCCTGGCCAGTGCAGGTTCAATACACCAATCGATGCCCAGACCCTGTGCTCCGGTAGCCGCCATCTCTCCCAGCGAGCCCCAGGCACCTTTTGCAAAAACAATCGTAGGCGCTTCTTCTTTAACCGCCGCCACTATCTGGCGGATATACTGAAGAGAAAAAGTTTCAAAATCCTGTTTGCTTAATAAACCGCCCCAGCTATCAAATAATTGTACAGTATCAGCGCCGGCAGCTATCTGTCCTTTCAGGTACTGGATCGTTGTGTCGGTGATCATTTGCAATAAAGTATGCGCCAGCTCCGGGTTTTGGTAACAAAACCCTTTGGCTTCATCAAAGTTTTACTTCCTTTGCCCTGTACCATATAACAAAGTAAGGTCCACGGTGCGCCTGCAAAACCAATCAATGGCACCCGCCCGTTCAACTCCTGTTTAATTAATTTAATCGCATCAAATACATAATGCAGTGTATCATTTACATCAGGAACTTTAATACGGTTTAAATCGCTTTGTGTTTTTATAGGGTCAGGCAATAAAGGCCCCTGCTTCTCTATTAATTGCACTTCAAGGCCCATGGCCTGAGGCACTACCAATATATCAGAAAATAAGATGGCAGCATCTACGCCTACTATATCTACCGGTTGCAAAGTAATTTGCAAGCCAGCTCAGGATTCTGGCATCTTTCAAAAAAGAATATTTCTCTCTTAACCGGATGTATTCAGGTAAATAACGTCCTGCCTGGCGCATCATCCAAACCGGCGTACGTTCTGTAGTTTCACCTAATAATGTCCGGATCAATAAATCATTTTTATAGTAGTATCTCTTTTCATCTTCTTATTACTTAAAATCACTTTACATTTTATAGTTTGCCGAATGTTTCTTTCGCCTTTTTGATCATTGCCTGTCCGCTTGCTTCAGCCGCAACAATGATGTTTTGTGTAAACGGCTGCAGAGATCTTGCAGTAGTACTTCCAACCGCAAAGCAGGCAGTTTCGTTCCCAATATGATTTGCACTACAAAAACTCTTTACAGCACTGGGACTAAAAAAATATCCCATCAAATGATTGTTCCACTTTATGAACCACCTCGTGCGTGGTATAAACAACGAGTTGTTTCAAATCTGTCTTACCGGCTAATTTCTCCGGAATCGTATCCATTCGTTTATCCCCGCAAAAAAATAGGCCTCCTTAACACCGGCCCCTACTATTTCATCTGCCAGCGAAGCGCTATCGGCTGCAGTTGCATGAACAGCAGACTGCGGGAAATATTTATGCACCTGTTCTCTTGTAGCCCCGAAAAGACTATAGATATTCCAATTAATACTTCCGCTTGTTAATGCAGCTACCACGGCAACCGCCTTTGAACTGGTGAAAATAGCAGTAATAGATTGATCACTTAGGCGGCTTATAACATCAGTTGTTGCCTTGTCAGCTACAGGTACCGTATCAATAAAAGGAAGACAGAGAATATCCATTTCATGATCGGCCGCATTGGCCAGGAGCGCGTCATCCAACACTTTGGTACTTAATATTTGTATCCTTTTATTTTGCATTTTTAAACGCGGTCACAATTTCCCGGCCGCCCTGTTCCTGAACGTCATGCCCGGCCACAGTTCCGGCGCTATCGGCTTCTTCCTTGCTAAAAGTTCTTTCCACAGCCACTTTCTGTAATCCGTCAGGCGATATAATATTCCCCTTAAACAGGATGCTATGCGGTGTAACTTCAGCTAATGCACTTATAGGTGTTGAACAACCGCCCATTAATGCACTCAGAAAGTCTCTTTCTATTTTTACAGCTGTTGCTGTGTCGTTATGATTGATTGGTGTTAAAGCTTCCAATACGTTATCATCCGCTTCACGGGCCACTACCATTATGGCGCCTTGTGCCGGAGCGGGCAGCATCCAGTCAAGATCTATGCTATTTTCCGGCCTTACATTGATCCGCTCCAAACCTGCTGCGGCAAAATTGCCCCATGCCATTGGCTCTCCTCTACTTTCTTTAAACGCGTATTAATATTTCCTCTTAGGTTTTCTATTACGGTTCCAGGATAGCGGTTCAGCCATTGTGCTTTGCGGCGGATGCTGCTGGTGCCGATAAGGAGAGATGACAGTTGATGGTTGCCAGCCGACAGAACTCCCTCTTGTATCTGAGCTATGCTGTCATCTGTAAACTGTTCTCTGTAAACTAAAATATCTTTATAGCTCGCCCTTTCCAATACCGCGGCCTGAACAATACCCCGGGGTAATTGTACCGGTACATCCTTCATGCTATGCACAGCAATGTCTATACGGTTGTTCAGCAGCGCGGCGTCAAGACTGCGGGTAAATACACCTTGCACCCCATTGCATACAAAGGAGTGACCAGGTCTATATCGCCCTCACTTTTTATAAATACCAGCTCAGCGGCGTGGCCATTATCTTCGAGTATTTTTTTACCAGGTCGGCTTGCCATACTGCCAGCTGACTTTCTCTGGTACCGATTCGGATAGGATTATTTTGCATCAGGACATTTGCAGGTAATCATTGATCAGATTGATAAACTGGCAGCCCTTATCGTTTTTTGTTTTCAGATTTACAGCCAGTTGTTTTACGGCCTTCTGGGCTTTCACCGTTTGTTGTTTTAGCTGCGCATCTCTTGCAAACTCACAAGGGTGCAATTGTAATTTATCAATTTCTTCGAGCTTACTTTTCCAGGTTTTCAAATGCAAGGCATACCTGTAATCTTTAAGCCATTGCCAGAACTCCCGGGTATAATGCTCAATAATGGCTTCCGCTTTAGGCACTTCGTCCCTCCGCTTTGCCAGGGTTTTATCTAAAATCGTTGTTGAGATCTCATCTACATCAATCACCAGCTTCCCCTTCATTTGCTTTACACCTGGGTGCACATTTACCGGTACCGACAAATCGAGGATCAGCTTATCATCCGTTTCATTAAAATGCGAGGGAAGTACGGTGGGCTCATTGGCGTTTGTACACACAATCACTACATCTGCTTCAGTAATAGCCTCCGCTTTATTTTTATAGGCAGAAAATAATATGCCGTTAGCCTGCGATAAAGCATATGCCGTATCATCGGTACGATTCATTACAGTAAGGCTTACTCCCGGAAAATAGGTTACCAGGTTCTTGCAAACATTACCCCCGAATTTACCAGCACCTATCACTAATATCTTTTTCTTCGCCAGGTCAGGAATAGCCTGTAACAATTCTATTGCAGCAAAGGACACAGAAACAGTACCATTACTAAGCTCCGTTTCTGTTTTTACCCTTTTGAAGCCTGGAACACAAAATTCAGGGTGCGGTCCATTACCGGGCCAATCATATCATTCGCTTTTGCCAGGTCTACCGCTTTTTTGATCTGGCCCAATATCTCGTAGTCACCTAATATTTGAGAATCCAAACCGGAAGCCACGTTAAATAAATGCTGTAAAGCCGGGTTCCCATTCTTTAAATAAGCATATTCGAAAAACGTATTCCGGTCTGCACGGCACTGGTCTAATAAAAGGTTTACCAGTTGCATTACAGACTCTGCAAATCCATAAATTTCGGTACGGTTACAGGTGGAAACTACAAAAACACTTTTAAGATCCGCTGCCTTGGCGGCCAGTGCCAGCTTTGCAAACTGGTCATTATTAATAGAAAACAGGCCCCGGGTAGCAGTATCTGCCTTGTGGTAGTTGATTCCCGCAACGCAAAACCTGTCGAGCACTTGTTTTGAAATATGAAAATCTTCTGCAGACATTTGAGTGCTGCAAATGTATATAAGGTTCCCCATCTGAGCGTCACAAAAATGTCATCTGGATAAAAAAGATATCAACTGATAATATGATCAAAATCATATTTCCTTAGATGTGCCTGGAGAACTATTTGTTACCTTTGCAAAAATTTTGACACAGGCGAAGGATAACCATTGAGGTTAAAGCCGGCGCCGGCTCAATACCCACAGCAGTGCTTAAAATCTGCGTTGAACTGAATAATGAAAACAGGAATTATATTAATGAACTTAGGTTCGCCCGATAGTACCAGTGTGCCCGATCTGAAAGTGTACCTGAAAGAGTTTTTGATGGATGAGCGCGTGATCGACAAACCGCTATGGCTGAGAACCCTGCTGGTAAAAGGTATTATCGTGCCCACCCGCGCACCTAAATCAGCGGAGGCCTACAAAACTATATGGTGGGAAGAAGGATCGCCGCTGGTGGTGCTTACCGAACGCCTGCAAAAAGCGCTTCAGGAAAAGGTGGCAGAACCTGTTGAAATTGCTATGCGTTATCGTAAGCCTAACCCTAAAACCGCTTATGACAATTTATTAAAGAAAGTTCCCGGCCTCGAAGAGGTGATCCTTGTACCTTTATACCCGCATTATGCGATGAGCAGCTGGGAAACGGCTGTTGTATACATGAAGGAAATTCACAAAAATACAATTACGGTTTCCAGTTAAAAACAGTACCGCCCTTTTATAAACATCCTGCATACATCAATGCTCTGGCAGAAAGTATGAAGCCTTATTTACAGGATGAATACGACCAGCTATTGTTCAGCTACCATGGTATTCCTGAGCGGCATGTACTGAAGACAGACCCCACCAAACAACATTGTATGCAGGTGGAAAACTGTTGCTATAAAGCGAGCGACTCTCACCCTACCTGTTACCGGCACCAGGTAACCATGACCAGCGAGCTGGTAGCTAAAAAACTGGGCTTGAAAAAAACCAGTGGGCACAAAGCTACCAAAGCCGCCTGGGGCGCGATCCCTGGCTGTTACCCAGCACGCAGGAGCGCCTGCCCAACCTGCCCAAAGAGGGCGTAAAGAAAATAAAAGTGGTTTGTCCTTCCTTTATCAGCGACTGCCTGGAAACGCTGGAAGAAATTGAAGAAAGAGGCAAAGAAGATTTTATAGCAAATGGCGGAGAAAAGTATGAATACATTCCCTGCGTTAATACCAGCGAACCATGGGTGAATGCATTGGTGCAACTTATAGAAGAGGCTAAGGACGCGCCCTACGAAAGAATGAGCATTCAAAAATAATACAAAGCCGCGCTGCGGCTTTTTCCATCTTATGGCAAAACAACATCAATATAAAGTAGCTGTTTTATGGCAGGATGACAACGGAACAAGTGGCTATACCAGCTATTCGAGAGATCATATCATTACAGTAGCAGGCAAACCTGCAATAGACGCAAGTTCCGATCCATCTTTCAGAGGCAATCCAGCTAAGTATAATCCTGAAGAGCTGTTCCTGGCCTCTATTTCCAATTGCCATATGCTTTGGTATTTGCATTTATGCGCTGTAAATGGCGTAATTGTGCTCGATTATCGGGACAATGCCCGGGGTACTATGGAGGAACAAGCTGATGGTAGTGGAAAATTTACCCATGTAACTTTACATCCCACTGTCACTATTTCGTCAAATGAAATGATCAGTAAAGCGGAAGAGTTACATTCAGAAGCCAATAAGTATTGTTTTATTGCTAATTCCTGAACTTTGCCGTGGCGCATCAACCGGAGATCATAGTGAAAGAAAGTGCGTAGCCAAAGGTGAAGAGTGAATAAGGGCATTTTCGGCAGGTTTCGTTGTTGAAATTGATGCTGCTCTTGGAGCAGCAGAGATGGTGAGCTACTGGTAACATTTATCTTTAGCCCAATTAGGTATTAGCTTACAAAATTCATTTAATTTAGTTTTATATTAATTAGTAGCAAATAAACGGATGACGCTTTACCACTGACTACTCACTATTCATTACTCATTACTCACTATCACATGTCCTACCTGTATTTTAAGGCTATCCACATCATTTTTGTTGTCACCTGGTTTGCAGGTTTATTTTACATGCCACGTTTGCTTATTTACAACGTAGAAGCCAACAATAAAGAACCTTTGGTAAAACAGGCACTGCAGGCACAGTTTGCCATTATGATGAAAAGGCTTTGGTACGGCATTACCTGGCCCTCTGCGATTTTGACATTGATACTGGGTCTTTCAGTTCTACTCAAAGGCCCCTGGACGGCTATTTTATTGCATAAAGAAGGTTTATGGCTGCTGCTCAAACTCATTCTGGTGGTCTTTCTTTATGGTTATCATTTATACACGCATCGCATTTTCAAACAGCAGTTAAAGGGTGTTTTCACCATAAGCTCCCAGCAACTGAGAATGTGGAATGAAGCCGCTACGCTGCTCTGATCAGCATTGTAATGCTGGTAGTGGTAAAACAGGGCATCAGCCTGGTTTGGGGCTTAGTTGGCACCGCACTCCTGGTAGTGATCCTATTACTGGCAATCAGGATCTACAAAAACTCAGAACGAAGCAGTAATTATGCCTCCCACTGCCAGCCCATTTTAGAGCTCTCAAAAATTTCATTTTAGCTCAACCGTTTGCGCAACGGCAGGCCTTCCTATTCCGGTATCTTTATAAAGCGATTGATCCCGGAACTCAAAAACAATTGTTTTTCTTCGATCGGAACCTTCAATATTTAACTATGCAAACAAAAACTTCGGTTAAACGCCGCGACTTTATTGGAAACATATCCAAGGCCGGCTTGTTGGGAGTATTAGGTGTGGGCAATGCCGCGCCAAGTATTAAAAACATCAACAGTTTGGCCGCTCGCCCGGCAGAAGGACATATATTTTTATCGCAGCCCTATTTGCAGGCGCCTTCCGAAAATGGCATGAGTATTATGTGGATCACTAATAAACTTTGCTACAGCTGGGTAGAATATGGAGAAGGAGATCAGCTTAATCAAAAAGCCCACGAAATTAAAGACGGTTTGGTAAACGCCTACAATCGCGTGAATGCGGTTCATTTAAATAATCTCAAGCCCGATACACAATACAGTTATCGGGTTGTATCCAAAGAAATCCTCGAATTTCAACCCTATAAACTGGTTTACGGAGCTACCATTACCAGCGATACACGTACGTTTAAAACAATACAACCCAAAGCAAAAGAAGTGAGCTGGCTGGTTATGAACGATATTCACGATCGTCCGCAGTCGATTCCCCATCTGATGAAAATAAACGGAGCAGACCCTTACGATTATGTGTTTTTTAACGGCGATGTATTTGACTATCAAACCGACGAGCAGCAGATCATTGATCATATGCTTACGCCTTGCCTGGAGAGTTTTGCCAGCACAAAGCCTTTCCTGTTTGTAAGAGGCAATCACGAAACCAGGGGAAAATACAGCCGCGAACTCGCAGATTACTTTACGTCGCCCTCGGGTAAATATTATTACGCATACCAGTGGGGCCCGGTTTATAATATTGTACTTGACACGGGAGAAGACAAACCGGATGACGCACCCGTTTATGCAGGTATTGTAGACTTTGACTCTTACAGGCGTGAGCAGGCGGCGTGGCTGGAACAGGAGATGCAGAAACCGGCCTTTAAGAAGGCGCCATTCAGGGTTGTAATGATGCACATACCGCATTTTTACTCAGGCGACTGGCATGGCACATTGCATTGCAGAGAATTGTTTGCGCCCCTTTTCGACAAGTATAAGGTAGATATGGTGATCTCTGGTCACACCCATAAGTTTGGCGTGTTTGCACCTGAAAAAGGTAAACATAGTTACCCGATCATTATCGGAGGCGGACCCAAAGACGGTAACAGAACGCTTATAAAGGTAAAAGCCAATCAGCAGGAGCTTTCTTTGAAAATGCTCAAAGATGATGGAAGTGAAGTGGGCAGCTATATGATAAAAAGAAAGTAAGAAATCTTACTTATTCCCTCGTGCTGCTATAAAGCTAAATGCAATTCTGAGGTTAGGGACAATCACCCAATCTGTAAAATCGGTACCGCCAATTATCCCTGCCTGCCATTCAAAATTTATTGCAGAGGACAAGGATCGCTGCATCCCCAGGCAGCCGTAAGGCCTGCTGCTTGATGTGTTGTTATATTTCCCGATGATAATATTGAATTGCCATTCACAAACAGGTCGGTCCCGATAAAATTCGCAGCATTATTTTTTACGCTTCTACCTTTTCTGAAACGGCGGTCAAGGTTATAATAGTTCCTGAAACCAATGCCCGCTTCAGGCACTATTGCATAATGAAATTCCGTTCCGCTAACTGAACCCGAGCTAAAAGACATACCACCTGCAACCCCGCCCTCAAGCGTAAGCACAGATTTACGGCTTACCGGCTTCTCCCATTGATAAGTGAGACCCAGTACAGATAATTTTATTTTATGGAGCTGCTGCACACAAGGCATATCAGGAAACTCCCGAATTATTTTGCGCGGAGGCAGTTGATCCCATCCATATAAACAGAAGAATTGAAAAAGTGGTATTCTCATAAAGCTAATGGTTAATAGTAAGACGAGGAGATCCCTTCAATAGTTGCATCAATAAAAAAAGTCTGCAATTGTTTGCAGACTCAATATCATGGATATTGATAAGGCAGTTATCTAACCTTATAAATAAAATCGTTATTCTTAAATTGCTTGGCTACTTCACGGAGATCGTAAGCGATGCTGGCATCCACCATTTTATCGCCCATTTCCAGTACAAAACCTCCGATAATATCAGGGTTAACGGTTTCCTCCAGCTCCACTTTTTCAACACCTGCCGCTTTCCTCACCTGGGCAATAATGCTGTTTTTGGTAACATCACTAACCGGTACGGCTGTTGTAAGCTTTACAGTATTAATATTGTTATGACGTTTATATAATGTTACAAATTCAGTGAGTATTTCGGGTAAATGAGACTCCCGCACTTTGCTGATCAGCAAACGGATAAAACCTGATGTGATTTCCCCAATGTTGCCATTAGCCACTACAGCCCCCACTATTTTCTGCTTTTTATCTGCTTTTATAATCGGGCTACGTAATAAGCTGACAAAGTCGCTATTTGATTTGCATACAGCCTGTAACCATTGAACATCAGCAAACACCTGATCCAACTGACCTTTTTCTACAGCAATATCCAATAATGCCTTTGCGTATCTATGTGCTAACCGGGGATTCAGCATTTTCTAATTACTATTTATTTATTTCAGATTAATATTCTTTCTACCGCACTATTCATTCGCCTGCAGTAAGCAGTAGTTGCTTAGTTCAGCTTAATGCTATCAACTAAACCATTAATATGCGCCTCCTGTTTATTAGAGCTGCTCAATTCCTGTTTCAGAATTTTCTCGCTCACTTCCACAACCAGCTTACCCACTTCGTTTTTCACTTCGGTTAAAGCCGCCATTTTCTGTGAGTTGATCGCCTGCTGCGCATCAGCAATAATTTTAGAAGCTTCTGCTTTAGCCTGATCTTTTGCTTCGTTGATGATCTTATCTTTCGTTTCCCGCGCTTCTTTCAATAATGCAGCTCTTTCTTCACGTGCCTTGGCTAATAACGCTTCGTTCTCATTTTGCAACTGTGCCATTTCAGCTTTTACTTTCTCTGCAGAAGCAATAGCACCGGCAATATTTTGCTCGCGTTCGTTCAACGATTTTAAAATAGGCTTCCAGGCAAATTTTTTCAGTATCAGGAATACCACTAAAAAGGCAACAAGCGCCCATACAAAATAACCGAGGTCTGGAGTAACTAATCCCATTGTTTATTTAATTGAAAGCCCATAGACTATGCTTATAGACGATGGACAGATGATAATTTGTAAAAAACTTAAAATATACTGCATCCGCCGCCCTTTGCTTTAGATGCAGTAAAATTTTTGATGAAGCTATTACTTCAATACAGCCAATAAGCCTGCGATTACCGCGAACAGGGCAACACCCTCAATAAAGGCTGCAGTTAAGATCATAGCACCACGAATGTCGTTAGCTGCTTCTGGCTGACGAGCGATACCTTCGGTAGCACCTTTACCGATTTGGCCAATACCCAAACCAGCACCAATTGCTGCTAAACCAGCGCCAATAGCACCACCTACGTGAGACCAGCTACCAGTTACTTCCAACAAAGTGTTTAATAAATCCATGATTGTGATTTTATATAATTAAAAATAGAAAACAAATTAATGATGCGGATGCACGTCTTCTTCGTAATGATGATCACCAATAGCACCACCGATAAATACTGCAGTAAGATTAGTGAAAATGTACGCCTGGATAAATGCCACCAGGATCTCGATTACATAGATAAATACGGCAAACGCTATTGAAACCGGCGAGAATGCATATCCTGCCCCTTTGCTCATTTCTCCGAAAATAAATATCAGACTGATAAAGCTCAGGATAATAATGTGCCCTGCAGTCATATTGGCAAACAAACGCACGATAAGGGCGAAAGGCTTGGTAAATACGCCTAAAAGCTCTACAGGGATCATCAGCAATTTTACGGGCAGCGGTACACCCGGGAACCAGAATACGTGCTCCCAATAATGCTTGTTCGTGCTGAATATGATCACGAAGAATGAAATAATACCCATCACCGCAGTAAAGGCAATATTGCCTGTTACATTTGCTGCACCCGGCAATAAGCCAAAAATATTGTTGATTAAGATAAAGAAAAATACAGTTAAGAGATAAGGCAGGTATTTTTTATACTTAGGTCCCAGGTTAGGTTTTGCAATATCATCGCGTACAAAAGTGATCACCGGTTCAACCGCATTCTGGAAACCTTTAGGAGCCGATGTAACACCCTGACCTTTGAGGTACTTTTTTGCCAGGGAAGTTAAGATCAACACTAAAACGATTAACGCCAGTAGCATTTGCGACACGTTTTGGTAATAGAGAAATCATACACTTTTACAGACTCGTCTACATTGCCATTGGCGTCAACAGGTACTACTTTATCATGCTCCAGCTTGTAACCATTGTAAATTTCATGTCCGTGATGAAATTTAGAAGACATAAAAGCAGAAAAACCTCTCTGAGGAGAATATACTAAAACCGGCAAAGGCAAAGTGGCGTGAAATTCGCTGCCATCGCTCTTTTGAAAGAGAAAAAATGGAACTCATGTGCGTCTGCAATATGGTGCAAAATAGCCTCGCCGGGATTAAACGCCGATTCAGCAGCTGCACCATGTTCGCCGGCCTCGTGCTGCTCTGCCGGGGCAGCTTCGTGCTGCGCAAAAGCCAATTGCCCTGCAAATACTAAAAACAGGCTGAAAGCCGCTACTAGAAAGGATTTGAAGCCGTTTGAACCCATAATTCGGTGAAATTTGGCGCAAAGATAAGGGGAGTATGGGAAAATTGGCAGGTTTGAGGTTTGAAAAGTTAATAAATGATCAATTTTCAAGCAACCGGCTACTCACCTTGCGTTTCCTGAGTTTATTGATGTAGCGCTGAAGACAAATCATTTTCTTGCTCTGGCTTATGTCCTTTTGCTTTCGGCCATCTTAGAGGCAATTTAATCAATTTTTTCGGCAGTTTAATACACGTACTACTTAACCCGTTCAGGGTTCTTCCTGATAAAATCATCCCAGCCCTTAAAGCTCCCCGTAGAAGAAACAGGCGATAAGATCTGGTAATGATGGCATACAGCCACTGCCAAAGCATCGGTAGCATCAAAATATTGCGGTAATTCTTTCAGGTTCATGGTTTGCTGCAGCATTTTCCATACCTGTTCCTTATCTGCATTCCCATTGCCGGTTACAGCCAGCTTTACTTTTTTGGGAGAATATTCGGTTATTGGCAGGTTATAGTGCATGGCAGCCGCAATTGCAACGCCCTGTGCACGCCCCAGCTTCAGCATACTTTGCACGTTCTTACCGAAAAATGGCGCTTCAATGGCAAATTCGGTGGGCTGGTACAATTTAATAAGTTCAGTTACTTTTTGATGAATAAGGTTAAGACGTTCATAGTTGCCTTTTTTGCCGGCAGCTTTAAAGCATGCATCTCCAGCAATTGTATTTTTGACGGTGACAGGCGATGATGCCATACCCCATTACGATGGTTCCCGGGTCGATACCCAATATTATTTTGGAAGATTCTTGCAAACAGATACTATTTTTACCTACTTGTGAAGGTGAACAAAAATATCAAAATATTCATCAACTATTTTCTGGGCCCGGTGCTCTTTATTTGGCTGGCATGGTCTATTTATAACCAGGTGAGTAACCAAAACGGCCTGGAAGAGTCCCTTGCACGAATCAAATCATCGCTGGCCAGCTCAATATCTGGTACCTGCTCATCACTATTGCATTGATGCTCATTAACTGGGGACTGGAAGCCTATAAATGGCTGCTCGCGGTAAAAAGAGTACAGTATATCAGCTTTGGACGGGCATTTAAGGCTGTTCTTTCGGGCATTTCATTTTCCATTAGTACCCCTAACAGTATTGGCGAATATGTAGGCCGCGTGCTTTATATGAGCGAAGGTAACCGTATTAAAGCCATTTCTTTAACTGTTGTTGCTAATATGAGCCAGTTGATTGTCACTTTTGTTATGGGACTGGCTGCATTATTATTTATCAGGGAAGACCTGATTCATGCGGGTATTGCAACACACGCATTTGTCAATGCTTTTATTTGGGTTTCTGCCATTATTATTGTTACACTACTGTTATTTTATTTCCGGTTGCCGTGGCTAATAAAAATTATTGATAAATTGCCGCAGGTCAGTAAGTTTGCCTGGGCCATTGAAGCTATCGAGCATATAAATGCAACGTTGCTAATAAAGTTCTTGTCTTTGTCGGTAATACGGTTTGCAGTTTTCAGCCTGCAGTATTTTTTATTATTTCAGCTGTTCGACGTAAATGTAACCGTATTACAAAGCTGGATGGGAATAAGTGTAATGTTTTTGGTGATGGCGATTATACCTACTATTGCACTTTTTACTGATTTGGGCTTGAAAAACGAATTGAGCATCCAGCTTATGGGACTATTTACAGCCAACCATTTGGGTGTAAGCTTAACTTCGTTAAGCATATGGTTAATAAACCTGGTATTTCCGGCCCTGATAGGAAGCCTGCTGATACTGGGAATCAAAAATATTTTTAAAAATAGAAATGAAAGCACTTAAATTATCCGTTCTCTCTCTGATTGCAATTGCCGCAATGGCCAATACCCAATTGCCTGCTGCAAAGGAAACCGAACCTGATCAAAAATGCGGCATTACCAATACCGCTTTTAAAGCGGGAGAAAAAGTAGGTTTTATTGTTTATTATACTGCTGCCAAATTAATTAATGTTACTGCCGGTGCAGGATCTTTTACTACCACGCTGGAAAAGTTAAACGGCAAAAGCGTTTACCATGTGGTAGGTGAAGGCTATACGCTACCCTCATACGAATGGGCTTATAAAGCCAGGGACACTTACGAAACTTTTATGGATGCGGAAAGTTTATTGCCATTAAAGTTTGTTAGAAATGTGAATGAAGGCGGCTATAAAAATATCAAAATGTAAACTTTAACCGTACAGCCAATACCGCGATCAGTAGTGAAGGTGTTTTTAAAATTCCTACCTGTGCGCACGACGTGGTAAGCGCTGTTTTTATGCCAGAAATATCAACTTTAATGGTTTAAAAGTAAACGACCGGATCCCATTCAACGTTTTTCTCGACAATGAAGTGCATTCTATGTATGTGCGGTACCTTGGTAAAGAAGTGCTCAATACCAAATACGGCAAGTTTAACACCATTAAGTTTAAACCTTTAACCATTAAAGGAACTATTTTCGAGGGAGGTGAGCAAATGACCGTTTGGGTAACAGACGACGCTAATCACGTGCCGGTAAGAATTGAAAGCCCTATTATTGTAGGTAAGGTGCGGATTGACATGACCAGCTTCGAGAACCTGCGTAATCCGATGACCGCTTTAGTCAAAAAGAACTAAATATTATATTATTCAAAAAACTATTAAGATCCTTCAGGGATCTTTTTTATTACCGGTTATTTTTCCGGTTCAAACAAAAAGCCGGGAAATTCCTGTAAATCTCCCGGCTAACAAGTTATAGCAACGTATACAAGCGTTTTGTATTCTAAATTAATACGCTCTTGCGAAAAGTACCCGCTGCTTAGACGGTTTACCGCTCAAAATACAAACGCCTTCTTCTGCTCCCATATCATCCAGGGGAATACAGCGAATAGTTGCTTTTGTTTTTTCCTTAATCTCGTTCTCTGTTTCGGCGCTGCCGTCCCAATGGGCTAAAACAAAACCACCTTTATTATCTAAAAGAGATACAAACTCCTCCCACGAATCAGCTTTGGTAATATGTTCATCGCGATAAGTTTTAGCTTTTTTAAACATATTATTCTGAATATCAAGCAATAATCCATCAATATACTGGCTAATACCGTCTGCGTGAATCAGTTCTTTGGCCTTTGTATCCCTGCGGGCAATCTCGATCTGGTTATTCGCCAGGTCTCTCGCTCCTAAGGTAACGCGAACCGGAACGCCTTTTAACTCGTATTCGGCAAATTTCCATCCGGGGCGGTTATTATCATTATCATCATATTTAGCCCTGATTCCCATTGCTTTAAGATCTGCAAGGATCTCATCGGCTTTGGCATCAATCAGCGCTTTCTGCTCGTCTCCCTTATATATAGGTACAATCACCACCTGTAATGGTGCAATTTTTGGTGGCAGTACTAATCCTTCATCATCGCTATGCGCCATTACCAGCGCCCCTACCAGCCTGGTGCTCACTCCCCAGCTGGTAGCCCAAACATATTCCTGCTTATTTTCTTTGGTCAGAAACTGTACGTCGAAGGCTTTGGCAAAATTCTGGCCCAGAAAATGGGAAGTGCCGGCCTGTAGCGCCTTGCCATCCTGCATCAAAGCTTCGATACAATAAGTATCTATTGCTCCTGCAAAACGTTCACTTTCTGTTTTTACGCCTTTTATTACCGGAACTGCCATAAATTCCTCCACAAATTCGGCATATACATCCAACATCTTTTTCGCTTCAGCTTCTGCCTCTTCCTGGGTTGCGTGTGCAGTATGCCCCTCCTGCCATAAAAATTCGGCAGTACGCAAAAACAAACGCGTTCTCATTTCCCATCTTACTACGTTGGCCCACTGGTTCACGAGTATGGGTAAGTCGCGGTAAGACTGGATCCAGTCTTTATATGTATTCCAGATAATAGTTTCGCTCGTAGGACGCACAATCAGCTCTTCCTCCAGTTTGGCTTCCGGGTCAACTACTACTCCTTTTCCATCCGGGTCATTTTTTAAACGGTAATGAGTAACTACTGCACATTCCTTTGCAAACCCTTCCACGTGGGCAGCCTCCTTGCTCAAAAAACTTTTAGGTATAAAGAGGGGGAAGTAGGCGTTTACGTGCCCTGTGTCCTTGAACATCTTATCCAGCGCATCACGCATATTTTCCCAAAGGGTAAAGCCGTAGGGCTTAATTACCATACAACCTCTCACGGCAGAGTAGTCGGCCAGTCCTCCTTTTAATACCAGGTCGTTATACCATTGCGAGTAATCCTGCTGCCTCGACGTAATTTCTTTACTCATAATTTTGTTATGTTTTAAACCGGCTAATAATAAGCCGGTTATCGATATTTTAGCCTATTACCAGCCCTTTATTACTTCTTCCATGATCACATTTTCCTCACCAACTTTTTTTAACAAAAATGTTGTGAATTAAAAGCAAATTGTGCATCCTTTTATCACATTTCAGCGTCACAGCAATTAAGGGATAATACGTTATTTTTACAAATTGCTATTTTAGGGATCGCAAATGTAAATTTTAAGCCTAATTAAAACAATTATTAAATATATAAATGGCCAAAATGAAAATAAAATCTACAACCTTGCTGTTTCTGGTGGGCGTGGCGCTGGCTTTTGCCGGCTGTTCTACTGCCTACAGAACCGGGCAAACACCTGACGATGTGTATAGTTCGCCCGCTCCCACACAAGAGGAGTATGCAAAAATTAAGAAAACCGATGAAAGAAGGTATCGGACCTATGATGATGCAGATGAGGAATATGAAGACTATGATGACCGGTACCTGCGCATGAAAGTTCGTAACCGTAACCGTTGGAGCGACCTGAATGACTGGTACTATTACGGCGACCGTTATAATTTCAGTTATTATAATAACTGGGCATATTGGAACGACCCCTGGTATTGGAATAACCCCTGGAGTCCTGTAAGCTATTGGAACATGTGGTATAACCCCTGGTATTCCGGCTGGGGCTGGGGTGGCGGATTTGGCTGGGGAGGCTGGTATGGTGGCGGCTGGGGCTGGAATAGTCCCTGGTATGCCGGCTGGGGTGGATGGTATGGCGGCGGCTGGGGCTGGGGAGGCTGGTACGATCCCTGGTACAACGGCTGGTATGGTCCCGGCTGGGGTTGGGGCGGCGGTTGGTACGGTGGTGGTGTAATAGTAGGTCGCCGCGCCGATTATGGACCCAGAACCAACGCCAACCTTGGTAGCTATAGCGGAGGCAGGGGCAATGTAAGTGTAGGAACGGGAAGCGGACGAACTACGCCTGGCTACATTAATCCTACCGGTGGCACTTACAGAAGCACTTATGGCGTAAGAAGTAACGCCAGCGTTAGTACCAACACGAGCAATTCAGGCTCTTATGGACGTTCGGCCAACACAGGAAGCTATAACCGTTCCTATAACCAGGGACAGACCTATAACCGCGATGTATATTCAGCGCCGAGAAGTAATGAGAGTCGCCCTACCTATTCACCGCCCCCTCTTCACCTTCTTATTCTTCCCCATCTGGTGGTGGTAGTTCGGGCGGTGGCGGCGGTGGAAGCACCGGTGGTGGCGGTGGCGGAAGCGGCAGAAGATTTTAGTACGGCCGCTTATACACCTGACTTTTATTACTACTTTAAACCTATTAAATTTTATACATGAAAAAAATTTTTCTGGCTATAACGCTGGTGTCTGTATATAGCGCTTCCCAGGCACAAACACCTGAGGACGCCTTAAGATACTCCTGGCTACAGGCTTCAGGTACTGCGCGCTCACAGGCAATTGGTAATGCCAATGGAGCCATCGGTGGTGAAATATCTACCATCTTTTCCAACCCCGCCAATATAGGCTTTTACAAAACAGGCGACTTTGTTATTTCCGGTGGGGCCAATTTTTTAAATAATAACAGCTCTTACCTGGGTGTATCTCAAAAAGAAAATAAAGCGGCCGGGTTCCTGGGAACAACAGGCTTTGTTTTAGGAAGCCCTCTTATGGAGGGGGCTCGCTGAAGAGCTCTGCTTTCGGTATTGCCATAAACAGGGTAGCCGATTTCAATAATCGTATTGTTTATTCTAATAAGGGCGGACAGCTAAGCCGTACCTCAATGGCCGACTATTTTATTGAAGACATTGTGGCGAATAATGGAAAAAATCCTCATGGCTCAGACCTGGCCGTTCAGGCAGGCTGGATCAAAGAGGTTCCCAATGGCAATAATATCGATCTTAGCTCTCCCGCGGTAGACCTCGCAAAAGCCAGTGGCTTAGAGCAGCGGCAGGTAATCACTACCAATGGAGGTATTACTGAATTGGCTGTTGCCGGAGCTGCTAATTTAAATGAAAAAGTGTTTATCGGTGGTACTATCGGGATACCTATGCTGAGATACGGTGCCACGCGGCAATACACGGAGCAGGACCCCGGAACTACCAGTAACGGCTTCGACGCAGCGTGGTTTGATGACGACCTGATCACGAAAGGCGTTGGTATTAATGTAAAAGCGGGCGTGGTTTTTAAAGCTACGAATAATTTAAGACTAGGTTTTGCCGCGCACTCCCTACCTTTTATTCTTTAAGTGATAGTTATATTGCTACTGCCGGCGCCAACCTGGATGATATAGACAAAACAAAGAACAGCAGTGAATTAATATACGATTATAACCTGAATACCCCTTATAAGTTAATGGGAAGCTTTTCATTATTGTTTGGTAATGTGAACGATGTGAGCAGCCAGAAAGGTTTTATATCGGGTGATGTGGAATATGTAAACCATATGGCATCTAAGTTTCGTACCACAAGAGATGACAGGGGTGCTAATAACGATTATTTCAAACCCCTGAATAATGCAATAGACAATGCCTATAAAGGTGCGGTGAATGCCAGGCTGGGCGCTGAGCTGAAATTTAACACCATTGCCGTTCGTTTGGGTGGCGCTTATTATGGCAATCCGTATAAAGATATTGCAGGCGAAAAAGGAGAATTGATACAGGGAACCGGCGGTTTGGGATACCGTAACAAAGGATTTTTCATCGATTTAGGTTATGTACATAGCTTTGGAAAAGATGTGCTATTTCCTATCGTTTAACAAATGCTGATTTCTACCCTGCCCAGATAAAAAGCAACAATTCCCGCGTGTTGCTGACGCTGGGTTTCAAAATTTAAGCAATCAAACAGTATATATCAACAAAACCCCGTTCAATATGACGGGGTTTTTTATGGAATGACCTTACTGTAAAACTAAGCCAAAGTAGCCGTTGAAGTAATTTTAGTGTTTAATAATTTACTGATGGGGCAATTTTCTTCCGCATTTTTAACTGCTGCCTGAAATTGGGTGTCATCAATACCCGGGATAGTTGCAGTGATATCTAAATGACTTTCTACAATAGCTCCATCCTGGAAGTCGATCGTACATTTAGTATCTATATTGTCAGCAGTAAATCCGGCTTCGTTTAATACAAAGCTCAACTTCATTGTAAAACAACCGGCATGAGCAGCAGCAACCAGCTCCTCGGGGTTGGTACCCGGATTGCCATCTTCAAAACGGGTTTTAAAAGAATACTGGGCATTGTTCAACACTCCTGATTGGGTTGAGTTGGTTCCTTTACCATCTTTACCTGAGCCTTGCCAATTGGCGGTTGCGAAACGTTTCATTTTTTATTTTTTATTTTTTATTGGTTTGAGATTTTGAATAATAATTCAGTTGACAACTGAACATTGAACTCTAATCAAATGACGATACTTCGCTCACTTCAACATCCGGGTCTCTGTCTTCGGGTTCAACAAACTCAAGTATAAAATTGTTCTTCCCCCCCCAATCATAATCTTCAGGAAATTTTGCTGCACCAGCTCTAAAACCGAAAGAAACATAAAAATGGCCTGAACCCGGTTCTCTGCCACCTCAAACAATTTCTCAAACGATACATTCTTTTCGGCCTGCGCCAGGCTAATCACCTGGCCACGACTGGTTTCCATGGTGTAATTATATTGAACCACGGTGTGTACCGGCTTGTTAACACGGTCGCTATATTTCTGCATCGCCTTTTCAAAGGCTTTCATTAATTTAAACAGCGACAGCGCCTGTATCTCCGTTCCTCGCCGGCTTCTTCACCAACCAGCGAAAGCTCCTTCTGAATATTGCCGCGCTTGATCATTAACATCCGGAGGGCTTCTTTTTCTGCCATCAGGGCGGCAGCTTCTTTAAATTTTTTATACTCCAGCAATTTGCTCACCAATTCTTCCCTGGGATCTATTTCATTGCCCTGCGCATCCAGTTCTTTACGTGGTATCAGCATTTTGGCTTTAATACGCATTAACGTAGAAACAAACAGAATGAACTCACTGGACAGTTCTATATTCAATGCATCCTGGTTGTGAATGTAATCAAGGAAATCGTTGGTTATTTGCGTGATAGGTATATTATATATGTCCAGCTCATCGCGTTCAATAAAAAAAAGTAAAAGATCAAAAGGGCCTTCAAACTGGGAAAGCTTGATCTGGTAGGTAGAATTTGTCACTACTTCTTTATTTTAGAATAATAAAGTCCTGCCGTAAAAGCAGGACTTCACGAAATTAATATATTCAATTGCCAATCAAGGTCTTTTTTTCAGCTCATCACGAATATCCATTAATAACTGGTCGGTAGACGACGGGCCTGCGGGCGCTGCAGGAGCTTCTTCTTTTTCAGTTTGTTGGCCCCTTTTATGATCAAAAATAATACTAAGGCAATACACAAAAAGCTAATAACCGCAGAAAGGAAATTACCGTATTTTACCCCGTTCCAGGAAAGCTGAGCTATATTTTCTGCTCCAACCGCCTTTAAAGCAGGGTTTAACAACAAAGGCGTAATTACATCTTCAACAAGTGATGTTACTATTTTACCAAAGGCTGCGCCAATAATAACACCTACAGCCAGGTCTATAACATTACCTTTGAGTGCAAATTCTCTAAATTCTTTTACGAATCCCATAATTTAAAAATTTGGTTTATATGAACAAATATAACGCCATATTTAAACATAGCCGCTATGCCTTAAGCCTCTGTATTTAAAACCGGATATTCCATTTTCAATTTTTGCAAATGTTCTTTTAGCGATTTTGCAATACAATATTCCTTATACCAATTTTGATCTGCGGGTACAATTTGCCACTCGGGCTGGTTACAATTTACAAAACATTCTTCATAATACTTATAATAACTGTCTCTGAGGGCGGCTTCGTCAAAGTCTTTTTATTATATTTCCACATTTTAGCCGGGTTGCTCATTCTTTCTTTCAGGCGTTCGGCCTGCTCTTCGGCCGATACATGAAGGTAAAATTTCAATATGCTGGTGCTATTGTGCTCCTCCAGCAATCTTTCGAAATTATTAATGGCGTTAAAGCGCTGACGCGCCAGCTTATCGCTGCACCATCCATGAACCCGGGTTACCAGCACATCTTCGTAATGCGACCGGTTGAAGATCTGAATATTGCCTTTAGCCGGTGTGTTTTTGTGAACACGCCATAAAAAGTCGTGGGCGGCTTCTTCTTCTGTAGGTACTTTAAAGGAAGTAACCTGAACGCCCTGCGGATTCATGCGGCCGAAAACATTTCTGATAGCTCCATCTTTTCCACTGGCGTCCATACCCTGTATATGACCAAAACAGCATGTTTTCGCCCGGCATACAACAGGTTCTGAAGCTCATTCAGTTCTTCTATAATAGCCTTTAACTCCTGCTTACCCTCTTCTTTCTTAAGGTGCTCAGGAGCCCTGGTACTGATTTTGGAAAGATTGAAGCTACCCATCCGGTATTAAGTTAAATAGACATGATTTCTTTTTCTTTGGCAGCAAGATGTTTTTCTACCAAGGCAATATAGTTGTCGGTGAGTTGTTGTACCCCGGCCTCCGCATCCTTCGCAGCATCTTCACTCAACCCGTCCTTTTGTAATTTTTTGATCGCTTCGATGGCGTCTCTCCTGCCGCTTCTCACACCTACTTTAGAGTTCTCGCCCTCAGCCTGGCTTTTTTCACCAGCTCTTTTCTTCTTTCTTCTGTTAAAGGCGGTAAAAACAAGCGGATATTAATACCATCATTTTGAGGATTGATACCAATATTAGCAGCGATAATAGCTCTTTCGATAGGCTGCAGCATATTTTTTTCCCAGGGTTGAATATTTATGGTACGGGCATCCATAACTGTAATATTACCCACCTGGTTAATAGGAACAGGAGAGCCGTAATAGTCCACCACAATCCCATCAACTATCTGGGGAGTAGCTTTGCCTGCCCTGATTTTCACGAGTTCAGCTTCAAGGTGCGAAATTGCTTTTTCATACTCTCTTCTGCCGTGGCTACAATCTTATCGATTTGATCTTGCATATATTATATTTTGAAGTGTGGCAAAGCTAACAAAATGCAATAAATATAAGAAGCCCGCTGAACAGAATAATTAGCCCTGTACCTTCTCTATAGAAATGTGCTGCTTGGTAGAAAGATCGATAACTTTAGAGTTGGCCTTTTTAGCCTTCAAACTGGAGATAATCTGACGTTGAAGAACGAGTTTCCGGCGCGGCAACGTAGCGTACAGGATACCCATGGTTAAAAAGGTTAAAGCAAAAACGGAAAATAAAAGGATGGCATTACCCAGGCCCCGGCCGAAATATACCGCGCTTACGATGACTATATTGGCTGATACACATACCAATACTATAGAAGCATGATTTAAACCTTTATCAAGAAGTATATGATGTATATGATTTCTATCGGGCGAAAAAGGCGAACGTCCCTTTAATATCCTGATCGCGAAAACCCTGATCGTATCCGCCAGCGGTATTAATAATATAGCGCCCCAACTGCCGCCGCCGATGAGATAGGTAAAACGGCCGAAGGGTTTGAGGCTACTGTTACAAATTTTAACACCAGGATGGATGCAACCATTCCAATTAATAACGAGCCCGAATCGCCCATAAAAATCTTTGCGGGATGAAAATTAAAAATAAGGAATGCCAATAAAGCGGCTGATAAGGAAAAAGAGAACATGGCATAAGCCGGCAACCCGCCCAGGTAAAAATAAGTACCTAATAACAAAGTAACCATAAGGCCCAGTGCCCCCGCAAGTCCGTCGATTCCGTCGATAAGATTAAAAGCATTTACCAGCAATACGATAACAATATAGGTAAGTGGAATGCCGTACATGGGTTCCAGCTCTCCAATTCCTAAAATACCGTACAGGCTTTCAATACGTATTCCGCCGAGGTGAATTATAATTGCGGCAGCAATAATTTGCACCACAAACTTCTTAAATGCCGACAATGCGATAATATCGTCTTTCAGGCCAATAAAGAACATTAAAAAAGCGCTGCGAAGAAATACTGGAACTCAGGGTTTTCTGCAAAAGAAATACCCAATAGTGACGAAAAAGTAAGCGCTATAAACACCCCTACTCCGCCTAGGGAGGCAATAGTGTGCTTGTGAAGCTTGCGCTCATCCGGAATATCATACAATTTCTTCTTATCTGCGATAAGAATTATCACAGGGATTGCCAAAAAGCAACTATAAATGAAATTATAGCTGTTATTAGTATTTGGAGCATTCGATAAGGATTAAGGTGCCACAAAAGTAGACATTCTACAGGTAAAAACAATTTTCAGGCCATTTATTTATATTATATCATCGTAAACAAATTTCAGCCTTTTGTAAAAAAGCTGCATTTTTGCACCTCATCAAAAACTGAAACGATGGCAACTTTGCAGGAAATAGCTTCTCAGGTGAGAAGAGATATAGTTAGAATGGTACATGGTTCCCAGAGTGGCCACCCGGGAGGTTCCTGGGCTGCGCCGATTTTCTGACTGCCCTTTATTTTAAGGTAATGGAGCATGATCCCTCATTTAATATGGAAGGCAAAAATGAAAACCTGTTCTTCCTCTCCAATGGTCACATTTCTCCCGTATTTTATTCTGTATTAGCACGTTCGGGATACTTTGATGTGAAAGAACTATCAACTTTCAGAAAAATCAACAGCCGTCTGCAGGGCCACCCTGCCACACATGAGCACCTGCCAGGTATACGGGTTGCCAGCGGCTCTTTAGGCCAGGGATTGAGCGTGGCTATCGGCGCTGCTTTAGCTAAGAAACTTAATAATGACGACAAATTGGTGTATTCTTTACATGGCGACGGAGAACTGAATGAAGGCCAGATATGGGAAGCCATAATGTTTGCGGCCCACCATAAAGTAGACAACCTGATTGCTACGGTTGACTGGAACGGACAGCAAATTGACGGGCCAACAGAAAAAGTGTTGAATATGGGTAACCTGCACGAAAAGTTTGAAGCTTTTGGCTGGCATGTACTGGAAATGAACGGCAACGATATGGATGATGTGATAGCCGGGCTGGATAAAGCAAAAGCCGCTGCGGGACAAGGTAAACCTGTTGCCATAATGATGCACACCATAATGGGCAAGGGAGTAGACTTTATGGAAAACGACCACGGATGGCACGGTATTGCTCCTAATGATGAGCAATTAGCCAAAGCGCTGGAGCAATTGCCGGAAACTTTGGGCGACTATTAAATGTATTATCAATAAATAAAAACCGGCAACAGATATTGCCGGTTTTTTTGTTTCCACGTACCTTATTGGTATTGTATATAAAGGGTATGGGCTTAAATTTCATCAGTTCCGATGGCGTATAAATACCCTTTGAGCCGTTTTTCAGGTCGTTCCTGTAAAAATCTTAAATCCTGCAAACTGAACCGGCTGTTCGTAAATATATCTCCGCCAGGTGCCGGCTTTTAATTCCTTTCCACCCCAGCCGTCCATATCAATCACCACCTGTACTTCCGGTACCTTTTTTATAGCTTTATAATTAGCTACCATATCAGCCGTAAACCGGTGTACCACTAATATTTTAGGAGGCAACTTATTTTCGCGTACAATCTTAGCCAGCAAATCTATAGCAAAGTTGATGTCTGTAGCATTAAAGCTGCCGATAACACTTCCGGGTTTATTGCCCCCTTTCATCGAAAACTCGGGGTCGATACCCAGGTGAAAACCGGGTAATGCAAAATACTTTTCAAACCGCGGCAGTTCATCCTGCAGGGTGCTCAGGCCCACCTGCACATCTATAAATGTAAGCGCTTTAATTTCTTTTGCCCAGCTAATAACCGTGTCAATTTGTTGAAAGGGCATGCGTAAGCGGTACTTGCCATCAGAACCGGGCTCCCCCTGCGCTGTTACCGCAATATAATGCAGCGCCGGTATCACAGGAGTTTGAGGATCTGCTTTTTCCCATTTATTTACTTCACCCGTGAGTTTATCTAGCATTTGCTTTTTAGGAAGTTCTCCCAGTATACCCATTCGCGTTGAATAAAGGTTGCCGTAATAGGCAACGATCCGGTTAAAGGGCAACAGCGCTCCCTTTAACGGATAGGGACCTTTGCAGGCCATCTCCGCTGCTGTCTCCGTTTGCCATCCAGCGCATTTTTTCATTATAGGCCGCCGTGTCGATGGCTGGTTCTTTATTATCTGCAACCGCGGTATCTATCCTGAGCACGCTATCAACAGCAGGTTTTTCTTGTTTTGCACTATCGGCAATCTTAACTTCCTGGGTATCATTATCTGTTCCATTACAAACCGCTGCGCCAAAACTTAATGCGAGGGGCCAAAACGTCCATTTCATTTATTTGATTTAAAGGGGAAAATAGTTAATTGTTCAAACATCTTTTAGTAATCGCATCCTGTAGGCATTCATTGCAGTAACCCCCAGCTTCTTTATAAGACTATAATTGGCAATAAGGCCAACCGGGGCACCAATAACCGGAAGCAGCTGAGCCATTTTAGCCAAGTCGATATAATCCCTGTATTCCTGCTGAAATTTCCGCCACTCAAATTGATTAATATCTTGCGGCAATGCGGCTGCAAGATTGTCCCAATTGGCCAGCTTTATATAAACATTCCGGCTATGCTCCCTGCTGGAAAACGACAATTCAAAAATATGCAGTAAGTAAATACGTTCTTTATAATCATCGAGGTTAAACCCATAGGCGGCTGCTATTTCGTACAACAATTTTAGTTTTAATGCAATCAGGATCGGAAAATCAGCCAGGCCTAAAAAAGCCGCCTGCGCCCGTTACACCACCCTCAACGGCAGCTGTACTCCTGTAGAATTTTATTTTTCTTTTACCAGCAGCTCGCGCTCCAATAACGATTTCCCCTGAAGTGCTTTCGCCGTAGTGTATTTTGCGCCGAACAAAACACCCCTGACCATTTGCTTTATAACCATGGTGATGGCATTATGTACCTTCTCTGGAATAAAAGTGTTGATCTTATCCTGCGCTTTCTTGGATAATTTGCCCAGCAGGCCAGGACCTTTCATCATTTCATACTGCCATTTTTGTAATTCGTGGACCACAAAAGCTTCATAATTATCCATATTCCCTCATTTGCAAAAACTATACCCCTAAGCCATTATAAAATAAAAAACCGGCCAGAGGTATACTCTGACCGGTGTAAAAACATTAAATAGATTGTTACCAGAAGCGAACGTAAATCGCCGTAATTAATAATAAGGTTACTACAATCATTATCAGCGTTCTAGGATCTACTTTAAACATGCTCTTATCTATTGCAAATGCCTTAGGATTATCTTTAGGCCCTGCAGACTGATGGCGATCATCACTAAAATGGTAATCACAAAAGACCAGCCCATGTTGATAAGGAATGGAATTTCAGTGATGGTGTGCACTACGCCTTTCTCCATTTTCTCGTAGGTAAAGGCAGTATACATCCAGGTTTCTTTACCAAAAAGCTCAACCGCATAGCTGTTAAAGAATATAGCCAGCACAAAACCTAATATTACCCCAACCAGTGCCGCTGTACCGGTGGTGCGTTTCCAGAACATACCTAAAAGGAACATAGCGAACACACCCGGGCTGATAAAGCCCGTATATTTCTGGATGAAGGTAAATCCACCTTCACCGCCTATTCCTAATGCATCTGTCCAGGTAAATGCCAATGCAATGAGCATCGAAATAATGATAGCCCATCTTCCGGTTCTCACCATTTGTATCTCGGTAGCGTCTGACTTAATATATTTTTATAGATATCAAGAGTATAGATAGTAGAGATACTGTTTACCTTTCCTGCCAGTGAAGCCACAATGGCAGCGGTTAATGCTGCAACAGCCAGCCCCTTTAACCCAATGGGTAAGAACCCAAGAATGGCAGAGTAAGCGCCGTCTTTCACTCCATTGAACCCGGGTAACTGGCCTTTACTATGTAATACATAAGCAGCAATACCGGGTAACATTACTATGATTGGCATAAATAGCTTGAGGAACCCGGCAAATAAAATACCGGTACGGGCTGTTCTTAAATCGGCGCCTAGTGCACGCTGGGTAATATATTGGTTGCAACCCCAATAATTCAGGTTTACGATCCATTGGCCGGCAAAATACATCGCTAAACCAGGTAATACCACATATTTTTGAACGTCCAGATTTTCTGGCATCGACAAAGTGGTACTGGTTACCGCAGGCTTATCCAGCATCAGTTTAAAATGCCCGGGAGCCTCATTCATTAAGGCCTTGAAGCCGGCGATAGCGCTACCTACTGCAGCGCCGTTGATTCGCTGATCTACAATCTGCAGCGCCATATATACCGTAGCAAAACCGCCTATGATCAACACTGCCACCTGAATTACATCGGTATACCCGATCACTTTCATTCCACCCAGGCCAATCAGCAATGCCATTACCAGCAATACAATCATGATTGCATGCAGGTATCCGCCGCCGAGCAACGTATCGATAGCCAACGCACCCAGATAAAGGATAGACGTTAAGTTAACAATTACATATAAAAACAGCCAGAATACAGCCATTATGAGCGAAACAGATTTATTATACCGGGTTTCAAGAAACTGCGGCATGGTGTAAATCTTGTTCTTTAAATAAATGGGGATAAACCACACTGCAACTATGATCAATGCTACCGCAGCGATCCATTCGTAAGCCGCTACCGCTACCCCCACAAAAAATCCTCACCACTCATACCAATAAACTGCTCGGCAGAAATGTTAGAGGCGATCAGTGAAGCTCCGATAGCCCACCATGTTAATGAACCTTCAGCAAGAAAATAGTCGTGCGACGCGGAAACGGTCGCTTTCTTCTTACGCATATATACCCAATAACCATAAGACGCAACAAGGATAAAATAGGTAAAAAACACTACGTAGTCCAGCGTACCCAAATTATTACTCATAATGACAGCAATTAAAATTTTTTAAAAAAGTTTGCTAATATAATCAATAAAATAATCGCAAAACGTTATTTTTTTAAGCTTTATTCAACTGATAGTACACATCACTCCAACGCAATTCATTTTTGAAATTGTAGAGCTCTGTGTTTTTGCCGATCAGTGTAAACTCAATACCCGCCATGTCAGCAAAATCCTCCAGATGCTCTGCGGTAAGATTTTGCGAGTAGCCGGTATGGTGTGCGCCCCGGCCAATATCCAAGCTGCACAACCGGTGTTCATATCGGGATAAGGCTTCCATAATACGCGTGCTACCGGCAGTTTGGGCAGGTCGTTCTGCGGCTCTACGGCTTCTACTTCATTTACCAACAACCTGAAGCGGTTGCCCATATCTACTACCGAAGCATTTAAAGCAGGGCCTCCCGGCGCGTTAAATACCAGGCGTACAGGATCTTCTTTACCACCAATACCTAGGGATGTATTTCTACATTTGCCTTTCCGCTGGCTATTGAAGGACAAATTTCCAGCATGTGAGAGCCCAGTACCAATGAATTACTAGGATCGAAATGGTAGGTATAATCTTCCATAAAGGAGTTGCCGCCGGGTAAGCCAGCGCCCATTACTTTCATGGCTCGTACCAAAGCCGCCGTTTTCCAATCGCCTTCGCCCGCAAAACCGTAACCACGTGCCATCATTCTCTGGGAACCGATGCCCGGCAACTGCTTCATACCATACAGGTCTTCGAACGTGTCGCTATATCCTTTATAATTACCTTCTTCCAGGAAACGCTGCAGTCCGAGCTCAATCCTTGCTGCATCTACCAGCGATTGGTATTGAGGCCCTCTTGCATGCAGGCTTTCCATTACATTATATGTTTCATGATATTCTGCGATCAGATCTTCTACCTGCTTATCGGTAACATCATTGATCACTTTTACCAGGTCGCCAATACCGTGTGTATTTACGCTGTAGCCAAAGCGCAGTTCAGCCTCTACCTTATCACCATCAGTCACCGCTACATAACGCATATTATCACCAAACCGAACGAAACGGGCACCCTGCCAGTCGTTCCATCCGCCGCAGCGCGTGTCCATACAGCAATACGTTCAATAGCATTATCGTCTTGCCAGTGCCCTACCACAACTTTCCTTCTTTTACGCATACGGCTCATCATGAAACCAAATTCCCTGTCTCCATGCGCCGACTGGTTGGTATTCATAAAATCCATATCAATAGAACCCCATGGAATATCACGATTATATTGCGTATGAAAATGCAGCAATGGCTTGTGCAAAATCTTCAGGCCATTAATCCACATTTTTGCCGGGGAAAAGGTATGCATCCAGGTAATTACCCCGATACAGTTGGTATCATGATTGGCATCAGCGCAAAAATTGTAAATCTCTTCGGTAGACTTTAATGTTCCTTTGTAAACGACAGTAACCGGGATAGCTGTATGTGCATTGATATATGCTGCTATTTCCTTTGAATGTTCCGCTACTTCGATAAGTGTTTGTTCCCCGTAAAGGTTCTGGCTCCTGTAGCAAACCAAACCTCCAGCTTTTTCAGATCTGTCATGAAATTATATTTATTGTTATCAACTTATGAATATGACTCGTCAATATTGCCCGGCCGGATGAAACCCGTTCGGACGGGCGTTGCATTCTTCAACTATGGCGCAAGCATCATCTTTTAAGATTACAGTTGCCATTGACAGATGACAGTTAGGTTATATTCATTTTTACTTTCTATCAACAATTTTTAGAAAGGATAAAAGCTATAATAATCCTGTCAGCTGTCATCCATCCACTGTCAACTACCCTGCCTGCCCATAATAGCTATCCGCCATGCTTGCGCTCGTAATGCTTATTAATTAACGCCTGCTTTAAACGTGGCGCCTGCGGATTGATCTGTTCAGTAAGTAAAGCCATTTTGGCTACCTGCTCTAAAACCGCGCTGTTATGTACCGCTTTTGCGGCATTTTTACCCCAGGTAAAAGGCGCATGATTGCCCACCAAAACCATTTCTACTTCCTTATAATCAAGATTTTTTTCTTTAAAACAGTTGATGATCTGGAAGCCGGTCTCATACTCGTAGTTTCCTTTGATCATTTCATCGCTCATGGGTGGTGCGCAGGGAATATCTACCGTGTTGTAATCTGCGTGGGTGGTACCAAAAATAGGAATGTCGCGCTGAGATTGCGCCCAGGCTGTTGCGTAGGTAGAGTGCGTATGTACAATACCATTAATACCTTCCCAGTGTTTGTACAAAACCGCGTGTGTTTTGGTATCAGAAGAAGGGTTTAAGCTGCCTTCCACCGTATTACCGTCAAAGTCTACAATCACCATTTTTTCAGGCGAAAGATCGCTATACGCCACACCGCTGGGTTTGATAGCGAAAAGGCCCTGGCTCCTGTCGGCCTCACTCACGTTTCCAAAAGTAAATAATACCAGCCCTAACTGAGGTAGCTGCATATTGGCCTCATAAGCCGCCTCCCTTATATATTTATAGTTCATATTGAGTCAATGGTCGATCGTTGATAGCAGTTACAATGAACAATTAGCTTAAATGGTTTCTTCAATAAACTTTCCAAACGCTTTATACTGCTCCATGCGTTTAGCATAGTACGCTACGTGCTCAGGTATAGGATGATACTCCACATCAAATCCCTGCCCCATGGCATCCATGGCCTGCTCTACATTTTCGTAGATACCGGCAGCAGTAGCCGCAAACATAGCTGCTCCTGTAGCACAGGTTTGCTCTGATTTATGTATTTTAATCGGCATATTCATTATATCGGCCATTACCTGCATAATGTAAGGAGATTTTTTAGCAACCCCTCCTACCCCGATGAGCCCTTTTACAGGCACTCCTTCTTCAATAAAGCGGTCTACAATAGCACGGGCGCCAAAACAGCTGGCTTCTACCAAGGCTTTAAAAATAGCGGGAGCATCACTTCCCAGGTTTAATCCTTTGATAGCGCCCTTCAGCAGCTGGCTGGCATCTGGCGTGCGACGGCCATTCAGCCAGTCTACAGCTAATTCATCGTCCTCATGCAACGGTAGTTTGGCTGCCGCCTCAGACAATTCTTTTATAATTCTGGATTCGATCGATTTTCTTTGATCAGCATCCTCCACAAACTGTAAAGGCCATGCTAACAGGTTTTTAAACCAGGCATAGATATCGCCAAACGCACTTTGCCCCGCTTCCAATCCTATCATCGCCGGGATAACAGAACCAGGCACCTGGCCACAAATTCCGCGCACCAGCTTATCGCCCAATTCTTCTGTAGGAACTACCAGCATGTCGCAGGTAGAAGTACCCATTACCTTACTCAGGTAGTAGGGTTCAACCTGGCCGCCCACGGCGCCCATATGTGCGTCAAAAGCGCCGATACCCACCACTACGTCAGTGCTCAGCCCCAGGCGATCTGCCCATTGTGCAGACAAATTACCAGCGGCCTGGTCTGCTGCATAAGTTTCAGCGGGAAGTTTGGCGGTAAAGCCATCAAGTAGCGGATCTAAAGTTGCAAAAAGTCATTGGGAGGAAACCCATCGAACTCTTTGGCCCAAAGGCCTTTATGGCCGGCAGAGCAAACGCCTCTTTTAATATCCTTTACATCGGTGCCGCCTGTAAGCAAAAAAGGAATCCAGTCGCAATGTTCTACCCAGCTTGCTGTAGCGTTGCGCACCGCTTCATCTGCGCGGAAAACATGCAGCAACTTGGCCCAAAACCATTCGCTGGAATAAATGCCTCCTACATATTGGAGGTAATTGGTCTCAAATTTAGCGGCATGCGCATTTATTTCGTTTGCTTCTTTTATAGAAGTATGATCCTTCCATAAAACGAACATAGCATTAGGATTGTCGGCAAACCGGGGTTCAAGGCCAGAGGGCTACCGGTTTCATCCACTGCAACCGGGGTAGACCCGGTGGTATCAACCGAAAGCCCCTTCACTTTCTGTGCTACTTCAGCGCCGGCTTTTTCCAGGCAATTCTTTACCGTAAACTCCAGCCCTTCCACATAATCGAGCGGGTGCTGGCGGAATTGGTTGGCGCCTGCGTTACAATATAAGCCCTGTTTCCAGCGGGGATATTCAAAAACCGAAGAAGCTATTTCTTCTCCATTTCTGGCATTTAAGATAACCGACCTTACAGAATCTGATCCGTAATCGACACCTATCACATAAACATCTTGAGACATGGCAGCTAAATAATTTGCTGCTAAAATAAAGAAAAATAAACCAATAATTGTAAGAGCTACAATTATTTTATACGTCTTGGCGCCACCCCTTCATTGGTAATGACCACCGGTTTTATAAAGCCTTCAGCATCAAATTCCATTTTATCGATGCATACTACCCTGGAGTTGCCGTCTTTTTCGCTTAACGGCCTGCGATGATACACAATATAGTATTCGTTTTTACCGGGTATCTGCAAAACCGAGTGGTGGCCGGCACCTGTGGCTATAGCGGGGTTTTGCTGCAGGATCTTACCTACTCTTTTAAAGGGCCCCAGCGGGGAGTCGGCTATGGCGTAAGCCACGCTATAGTCTGGTCCTGTCCAGCCGCCTTCCGACCACATGAAATAATATTTACCATTCCTGATAAACATAAACGGGCCTTCTACGTATTTTTCGGGGTTACTTCCTTAAATATGGCACCATCCGCAAAAGGCTCAAAACCCGTAAAATCTTTTTTCAGCCGGGCCACATTACAATGCCGCCATCCACCGTAAAACATATAATACTGGCCATCTTTATCTTTAAATACAAACTGATCTATAGGTTGGGCGCCATTATGAAACTTATCGATTAGCGGTTTACCCAGGTAGTCTTTGTAGGGGCCCTGGGGTTGATCGGCTACAGCTATTCCTATACCTCCTTTTTCACTATCGCTTTGAATGTCGTTTGCTGCGAAAAACAGGTAATATTTTTTATCCTTTTCTACGATAGCCGGCGCCCACATAGCCCGCCAGGCCCATTTAATGGCAGAGGTATCCACAATGCGCTCGTGTTTTTGCCAGTTAACCAGGTCTTTGGATGAAAATACATCCATAAACACCTGTTTGTTGTAAGGCGCTGAATAAGTGGGAAATATCCAGTATTTTTTTGAAAAACCGCCACTTCCGGGTCAGCGTACCAGCCGGGAAAAACAGGGTTCCCGGAGGACGTTTTCTGTGCATGGATACCAAGTGTTAAAAACAAAGCGATAAAAAAAAGCAAGCTGCGTTTCATTACAATTAAACTTATATGATATATAAACGGGTTAAATTTCATTAATTGCCCTAAGGTACATACAGAACCTTCACCAACTTGTTAAGATACTTCAAAGAGCCAGGTAAAAGGCGACTTCTCCTTTGGTATCAATTTTGTTCTACTATCCATCTAAAATGTTGTACTTATGAAAGCTATATGGACAGGCGCTATTGGCTTTGGACTCGTAAACATCCCGGTAAAGCTCTACTCTGCTACGGAGGAGAGCAGTCTTGACCTGGATATGCTGGATAAAAAGACCATAGCCATATCAAATACAAAAGAGTAAATGAAAAAACAGGCAGGGAAGTAAGTTGGGAAAATATTGTAAAAGGCTACGATTACGACGGAAAGTATATTGTATTGGATGAAAAGGATTTTGAGAAGGCAATGCCCGAAAAAACCAAGATCCTTTCCATCGATCATTTTGTACAGGAAGACGAAATAGACAGTATTTATTTTGAAACGCCTTATTTCCTGGAGCCACAAAAAAATGGCGAAGCGCCTTATACACTTCTCGTAGAAGCATTAAAAAAACCAAAATGGCCGGTGTGGGCACATTTGTAATGAGGAATAAAGAAGTGCTGGGCATTTTGAGACCTTATGATAACGTCATTTTATTTCAAAGAATACGCTACGACGAAGAAATCCGCAAAACAAGCGACCTCTCTGTACCTAAGCGTGCCGTTAAACCGGCCGAGCTAAAAATGGCGGTTACATTGATAGAACAGCTTTCCGAAAAATTTGATATTTCAGCTTATAAAAATACTTATTCGGAAAAGCTGATGAAGGTAATTGAGGCCAAGGCCAAAGGCAAAAAGTAGCCGCACCCAAGCTGCGCGTAGCCCACGTTAAAACAAAGGACCTGATGGAACAGCTGAAAGCCAGCCTCTCGGCGAAAAAGAAAGCTTCCTAAACCATGGCAACACTCAGTGATTATAATAAAAAAGGAATTTCCGCGCTACAGCCGAGCCTAAAGGTAAAAGGGCAAAAAGCGGTAAGCAGCTCAAATTTGTAATACAGCGCCATGCCGCTTCCAGGCTTCATTACGACTTCAGGCTGGAGATGGATGGCGTATTAAAAAGCTGGGCTGTACCTAAAGGACCTTCGCTAAACCCGGCTGACAAACGGCTGGCAATGATGGTAGAAGAATCATCCCTACGACTATCGCACATTTGAAGGCACTATACCGGAAGGGAATTACGGAGCAGGCGAAGTTGAAATATGGGACGAAGGAACTTATGAAGCCCTGCAGAAAGAGAATTCAAAAAAACTACTTCACCGGCAAACAGGGATGAAGCCGTGCTGCTGAAAGAACTGAAACAGGGCTCTCTTAAATTTATACTACACGGCAAAAAATTAAAAGGGGAGTTTGCATTGGTAAAAATGAAAACCGAAGACACCGGTAATGCCTGGCTGCTGATTAAGCATAAAGACGAATATGCAATAAGCACAAAATATGACGCCGAGAAGTTTACCAATAAAACATCCAAAGTAACGAAAGCGGTGAATGCGAAAGCCTCCCGGAAAGCGAGCCCTAAAAAGCAGGCTGTAAAAAAAAGCCCGGTCCCACGAGCTGAGCCGGAAAGTCGGTTCAACAAAAAGTAGCCTGAATCATTATGGCGCTTATCTTTCCGGCGAAAAAAAAATCAAAGAATTTGTACGCCCCATGCTGGCCAGCCTGGGCAATCGGCCTTTAATGATGAAGAGTGGATCTTCGAAATTAAATGGGACGGTTACCGTGCGATAGCCGAAATTGGCGATGAATTAAAGCTTTATTCACGTAACGGGATTTCATTTATTAAAAAGTTTGCCCCGATTACCGAGGCGTTAAAGGCACAACAACACGAAATGATACTTGACGGGGAGATTGTGGCTTATAACGAAAATGATATTCCCGATTTTCAAACCCTCCAGCATTTTGGCGAACATCCTGATGTGCCACTGGTATATCATGTTTTCGACTTGCTATATCTGAACGGCCATGACACAACCACCCTGCCTAATATTCAAAGAAAAGAATTATTGAAGGAGGCTCTGATAGAGAATGATTTTATAAAATATTGCGACCATGTAGAAAAAAATGGCATTGATTTTTTTGACGCTGCAAAAGAAAATAATCTGGAAGGTATTATTGCCAAACGGGCAGATTCGATATACAATTCCGGGCGTCGCACAGCCGAATGGTTAAAGATCAAACACCACAATACTGAAGAGGTAATTATTGCAGGCTTCACGGAACCAAGAGGATCGAGAAAAAATTTGGTGCGCTGATCTTAGGACGCTATAAAGACGACAAGTTGATTTATGCCGGGCATACCGGCACCGGCTTCAACGCCACCTCGTTGGATGACATGTATCAAAAATTAAAGCCGCTGATCAGGAAAACATCCCCGTTTGCAGTAACGCCCAAAACAAATATGCCAGCTACCTGGGTACAACCTAAACTTGTTGCCAACATAAAATACTCCGAGCTCACCGAAGAGCATATTTTCAGGCATCCTGTTTTTATGGGATTGAGAATAGACAAAGCTCCGGAGGAGGTGGTCATCCCTACAAACGAAATAATCATGGCAAAGCAAAAATCTACAGGTGTAAAAAAGAAATACTGAAAGGGGCTAAAGCCCTGCTCAAAAAAAAGAGAGCAAAAAAGACGAAGCGACTATCAAAGTGGGGAAACAGGAAGTAAAACTCACGAATCAAAATAAAATTTACTGGCCCGATGAAGGATATACCAAGGGTGATCTGATCACTTATTATGATCAGATGTCGAAATTCATTTTGCCTTATTTGAAAGACAGGCCGGAAAGTCTTAACCGTTTCCCCAACGGTATTAAAGGGCCCAACTTCTATCATAAAGATGCCGGCGACAGTGCTCCGAACTGGGTTACGTCAGTTGAAGTGTATTCTGAAAGTAACAATAAGAATATCGACTATATCGTATGTAATGACAAAGCCACACTGCTCTATCTCGCCAACCTGGGATGTATTGAAATGAACCCCTGGAACAGTACTGTTAAAAAGCAGGAGTATCCTACTTATCTTATTATTGATATAGATCCCGGCGATAAAAACACCTTTGAGCAGGTGATTGAAGTAGCGCTTGCCACCAAACAGGTACTGGACGAATGTGGAGTCAGATCTTACTGCAAAACATCGGGATCTTCCGGTTTGCATGTATTTGTCCCTATGGGAAACAAGTACGACTATGAGCTTGTAAAGAACTTTGCCCACCTTACCGCGATGAAGGTAACGGAGCTTTTACCCGATTTTACCACACTCGAACGGAACCTGAAAAAAGAGGTACCGGCAAAATATACGTGGACTACCTGCAAAACAGGCGTGGGCAAACCATTGCCAGTGCCTATAGTGTACGGCCGAAAAAGGGGCCACCGTTTCCACCCCTTTAGACTGGAGAGAAGTGAAAAAGGGCTGCATCCTTCTCAATTTGATATTTACACCGTTCCCAAACGCGTTGCTGCAACAGGAGATATTTTCAAGCCTGTGCTGGGTCGTGGCGCGGATATTATGAAATGCCTGAAGAAGATGGAAGGATAAGGAAAGTCTGCGATCATGGACTTCTCACCAAATACAAATATCTTTGCGGCCTTTTAAGAGAATACAATATGAAGTTTCACGACGAGATCATGAGGAGGCGCACCTTTGCCATTATCAGTCACCCCGATGCCGGTAAAACAACGCTAACCGAAAAATTCCTGCTTTTCGGGGCGCCATACAGGTAGCGGGTGCCGTAAAAAGCAATAAAATAAAAAAATCTGCTACTTCAGATTTCATGGAGATAGAACGGCAAAGAGGTATTTCGGTTGCTACTTCCGTGATGAGCTTCGAATATAACGGCATACTGATCAATTTGTTAGATACACCTGGCCACAAAGACTTTGCAGAAGATACTTATCGAACGCTTACTGCGGTAGATAGCGTAATCCTCGTAGTAGATAGTGTAAATGGTGTGGAAGATCAAACCCGTCGTCTCATGGAAGTATGCCGCATGCGCGATACTCCTGTAATTGTTTTTATTAACAAAATGGATCGCGACGGTAAAAACCGTTTTGATCTTTTAGAAGAAATCGAAAAAGAACTAAATATTCAGCTTCACCCTATGACCTGGCCCATTAACAGCGGTAAGGATTTTAAAGGTGTGTATAACCTGCATGATAAAAGCCTGCGTCTTTTTACTGCCAATACCAAAGCCGAGGAAGAAGACACCATTGCAATTAACGATATTGCTGATGCTGCTTTAGATGATATGCTGGGCCCAACCGACGCAGCTACTTTACGGGAAGATGTAGAATTGGTAGACGGTGTGAACGGTGAGCTGAACGTGGCCGATTACCTGGCAGCAAAAGTATCGCCTGTATTTTTCGGAAGTGCGATCAACAATTTTGGCGTAAAGGAGATGCTGGATACTTTTATCCGCATTGCGCCTACACCACAAAGTAGAGAAACAACAGCACGTAAAGTAGAAGTGGAAGAGCCTAAGCTGAGTGGATTTGTTTTTAAGATACATGCCAACCTCGATCCCAAACATCGCGACCGTATCGCATTTTTTAGAGTATGCAGCGGCAGGTTTGAACGCAATAAATATTTTCACCATGTACGACTTGATAAAGATGTACGCTTCAGCAATCCCTACTCTTTTATGGCCAGGGATAAAAGCGTTATAGAAGATGCCTATGCAGGAGACGTAGTGGGCTTATTTGATACCGGCAACTTTAAGATCGGCGATACCCTAACAGAAGGAGAAGATTTTTATTTTACAGGTATTCCATCCTTCTCTCCCGAGATATTTAAAGAGGTGGTGAATAAAGACCCGATGAAAACCAAGCAACTGGAAAAGGGTTTATTACAACTGACAGACGAAGGCGTTGCGCAGTTATTTACGCAATTTGGGGGTACAAAGAAAATCATTGGTTGTGTGGGAGAGCTTCAGTTTGAGGTAATTCAATATCGTTTACTACATGAGTACGGGGCCAGCGTAGAATTCAGGGCGTTACCATTTTATAAAGCCACATGGCTTACATCAGATGACGACAAAAAGCTACACGATTTTGTTCGCTTTAAACAGGCCAACACCGCATTAGACAAGGATGGACATGACGTTTACCTGGCCCAAAGCGAATGGTTTTTAAATACGGAGATCAGCAATAACCCGGACATAAAATTCCATTTTACCAGTGAGATACATAAAGTGGAGTAATGTAGTATATCCGGAATTTAAGAAGGTCTTTATTCATCTATGTTAAGATTTAACAGATTTGCAAATACTGTTGTTCTTGAGTGGTACAAAACAGGAATAGCCTTTAATACTTTTTTATGTAATTAGTTCGGCTTGCGCATCTTATATAAAAGACCAGTTATGACCATTTCAATTCCCAGGCCTTGCTATAAAATTAGGGAGGCTATGCAGCCTAAAAAAAAGGTGGGTTTTGTAACTTTTATAGTGAAACTGTAATAAACTTTACAAAAATGATACATAATGAGGTTGCTAATTACGTCAACAATAAGCGGCTACAAAATATCTTCGGAAAATCTATCAATGTTCAACTAAACAGTGGTTGTACTGAAGCCCTTTGCTATATAATTACTAGAACTTTCCAAACCAATTGGAAAATTATAAAAAAACGTGGCAGCTATTCTTTTATGTTTTGGATTTGCACAAGTTACACAAGCACAAGCCGCCAAAGATATTATCGTTGTTCAAAGTGATTGTCATAGCTTGGGAAGGAGTGTTACGAAATCTGTTTCTACAGCAACAGGAAAATTTAAAAATCGTTTCCCACGCGGGACATACCGGTAATTGCTACAGAAAAGATTAAAATTGCAACAATTTCCACCGGCAATAAAGAAAAGCAGGATAGCCAGACAAAAAAGAGTTTTCAATTCCAGCAAAAATGATCAATAACATTGAGTGCCTGCTTTTTCATTACAAACCCTAAATTTGCAAAAAAATCTATGAAAACTAAAAATCTAACTTGCATTATTGCATTTTTCGCGGCTACTGTTTTAGTATTTTTTACAACTGCGTCCTGTACTAAGGAGAAAACCATTATTGTAAAAACCGATACGCTGGTCAACGATTCCTTATTATCTTCTGTCTCCTGGGAAATTGCTGAAGCTATTGGTGTTATGGGTAACACTCCTTTACGTTACGAAAGAGGTGGTAACTCGAATAACTGGAATGTTGCCGGAGATTATTATGTTTTTAACAAAGATAAAACCGGTTACATGTATGATGGCGTCGGTTCAAGGCATCAGATTCTGAACTGGAATCTTTTAAAAACAAATGAGAGAGTTAAATTGGTAATGGAATACCAAAATGATCCGGCATTATCTTATACATCATTTATTACCTGGGATAACCTGATTTATAAAAATGGTGGGTTACACTATTCAGATTACTACCGAGACGCCATAACCGGGGCCAACTATCATGGGCAGGCGATCCGGGTTCCCAAAAAGTCGGCCATTTCTATAAAGAATAAAGGCTCACATGCGAGCCTTTTGTTTAATATTTTGCAACTACACCGGTGTAGTTATGCGGTGTTATCTTTTTCAACTCTGCTTTAATTTCGGCAGAAACTTTTAGTGAGCTGATAAATTTATGTAAGGACTGTTTGGTAATACCGTCCTTTCCCCTTGTCAATTCTTTTAACGCTTCATAAGGGTTGGGATATTTCTCCCGGCGCAGTATTGTTTGAATGGCTTCCGCTACCACTGCCCAGTTATTGTCCAGGTCGGCCTTTAATGCCTGTTCATTTAAGACCAGCTTGCCCAGCCCTTTTTCAATGCTTTTGATTGCGATAAGTGTATGGGCCACCGGTACTCCAATATTACGCAGAACCGTGCTGTCCGTAAGGTCTCTTTGCAGGCGGCTCACCGGTAATTTCGCTGAAAGATGCTCCAGCATTGCATTAGCAACTCCTATATTGCCTTCCGCATTTTCAAAATCGATAGGATTAACCTTATGGGGCATAGCGGAAGAGCCCACCTCACCGGCTTTAGTCTTTTGTTTGAAGTATTCCATACTGATATAAGTCCATATATCACGGCATAAATCCAGCAAAATGGTATTAATACGTTTTATGCAGTCGAAATGAGCTGCCAGGTTATCATAATGCTCAATCTGCGTGGTAAACTGCATCCTCTGAAGGCCCAACACTTCCTCAACAAAATGATTACCAAATTTGATCCAGTCCGTTTTAGGATAGGCAACATAATGCGCGTTAAAATTACCAGTGGCGCCGCCAAATTTGGCAGCAACCGGAATATAAGAAAACAGACGGATCTGGTTTTCTAAACGCTCCACAAAAACCATAATCTCCTTACCCAATCTTGTTGGAGATGCAGGCTGACCATGTGTTTTAGCTAACATCGGGATGTCTTTAAAATCCTGTGCGAGCTGGTGTAGGTGGTTCTGAAGGTTTAAATATGCCGGAAGCAGCTCAAATTCCAGGCTGTGCTTCCATAATAAAGGTATTGCCGTGTTATTTACATCCTGGGAAGTTAAGCCAAAATGGATCCATTCTTTGGCTTCCTGGGCATCTGTCTTATCCAGCTCTCCTTTTAGGAAATATTCTACTGCCTTTACATCGTGATTGGTGGTTTTTTCTATTTCCTTGATGGCTTCAGCATTTGCTACACTAAAATTTTCTTTCAGTTCCCGTAAATGCTTTTTAGCTCCTGCAGACAGTTTCAGGAACTTTTTATCGGCCAGCAGCAACAGGTATTCAATTTCAATAATAACACGATATTTAATCAGCGCATATTCACTGAAATACTCCTGCAGGCTTTGTACCTGTTTACTGTAGCGGCCATCGATGGGCGAAATAGCGGTTAAAGACATTCCTCCTTGTTTAAATTTTAAAGTCCGCCCGGCTGAATGCCGTTCGGACGGGTTCCGGGTTTAAAGTTTAACGCTGAATCAGAAACATTAAACCCGAAACCTGCTAATTTCGCGCAAAAATAAAGGAATAAAGATTGGAACAGAAGATTAGAGTTGGAATTGTAAGCTATTTGAACACGCGCCCCTTATTTATGGCTTACAGAGACTTCCTATAAAAAACGAAATAGAGTTAATTGAGGCTTATCCGGCCTCACTGGCAGAAAAAACTCAAAACGGGTGAAATTGACCTGGGACTGGTTCCCGTAGCTATTATTTCCCAGCTTCCACAATTTTATATTAATGGTAATTATTGCATTGGTGCGGTGGGCGATGTAGCATCTGTAGCTCTTTTCAGCCAGGTGCCTATCGAGCAGATCCGAACCATATACCTGGATTATCAAAGTCGCTCTTCGGTGCAATTGCTAAAATGGCTGGTAAAAAATCACTGGAAAATTGATCCCGAATTAATCGACGCAAAAGATGAATCCTATCTCAGTTACATCAAAAACGATACGGCGGCGGTTATTATTGGCGACAGAGCTTTGGCACAACGTTCCAATTTCAGATACATTTATGATTTGGCTGGCGAGTGGAAAATAGCAACAGGGCTTCCTTTTGTTTTTGCAGCCTGGGTGAGTACAAAAAGTTACCAGAACATTTTATTGAAAAATTTGATGAGGCTAACGCTTACGGGCTTCAGCATATTGATGAAATCGCAGCCGAGTATGACGATGGCGTTTATGATCAAAAAGTACTTTTCGGAAAATTTGAGTTATGAGCTGGATAAGGACAAAAGGAAGGCGATGAACTATTTTTTTAACCAACTTTAATAATTACCCTGGCCTTTTCCCTTTGAAGATTTCTAACGATATTTTCCTGTCAATCGGTTTTTTATCATTTTAAATATATTCTGCCAAGAAATTCTTGCCTCCGTATACAACACCTGTTTTTTTAATATTAATTCTTTTATACAATCCAGGTAGGTAGCCGCATTTTTAGTAACCAAATAATCAAGAATCAGTTCTAAATTAGGTTGCGTGTCGTTGGTATAGGTCGACTTACGAGTTCTTCTATAAAAGAAAAGTACTTTAGGAATTACATGAATTCTTTTTTTTTGTAACTGCCGTAAGACGCAAATAAAATTCCCAGTCTTCCAAACCAAGCTTCATATTTTCATCATATCCACCAACATAGTCCCAATCAGCTTTACGTATCATTGCACAAGCCGGACACTGCGTTGAAAATAAAAATTATAAACCGTACCGCCTCTTATTTTAAAAACATGGTTTTCTAAGCCAAAATATCTTATATAACTGGATACGGTAACCACATTTTCATCAACTATAAGAATATCGATGGCCTTTTGGAAAAACGTTGGTTCAAAATAATCGTCGGCATCTAAAGTAACAATAATACTTCCCTTTGCATGCTTTACGCCATAGTTACGAGCGGCAGACATTCGCCCATTTTCTTTATCCAAAACTCTTATGCCGGCATATGAACGATAGGCGTCGAGAATGGTCAGTGTATCTTCATCTGTAGAGCCATCGTTCACAATAATAACTTCAAAATTCTTATACGTTTGCTGAAATAAACGATCAATAGTTTCAGGCAAAAATTTACCGTCGTTGTAGCAGGGTATTACTACGCTTATTAAGGGCTTACTGTTCATTATTTCTATAGCAAAAGATATTTAGTTGGACATCATATGGTGCATATATACGTTTCTGTATAAAAGGCCTTTGTAATAAATCAGCGGCGGTTTTAATGTACATATCAAAACCCGCCGACCTGATTATATTGATTATATCTGTTAATTTATCTGTTTCAGTTATTTTCCCATGATACTCAATAAATGCATGTTCGACTTTTAACAATTGATTTTTGCAATCCATTAAAACGGGGTACTCGGCACCTTCTATATCTAATTTTAAAAATTGGACTGAATCAAACTTACCAAGAAAATCGGATAACTTTATGCTTTCTACATGTGTGCAGTTGCCAATTGTATCATTTTCAATTTTACTCGCTTCGGTTCCGGCAGCTTTAAATTGTACACCTCTATCATTAACCCAAACAGCTTTTTGATAAAGTTGAATATCACTCAGACCATTTGCCTTGATATTTCTTTCAAGAATGGAAAAATTATGTGCATCCGCTTCAAAAGAATAAATCTGAGCATTTAAAAATAAAGACCTAAAATAAATTGTGCTGAGCCCTATATTGGCCCCACAATCAATAATCACCGGATTTTCATTATGGGTTTTAAATTCATAAATACCATTAATAAAAATATCATTGTAAGTATGCAATAATTCATAAGGATGCTGATAATAGAAAGAAAAACGGCCAATATTAACGCGCTTAATATATTGATTATCCTGATGCTTAATTATTTTTTCCCCGATAAACGATATAGGCTTAAATCGTTCTTTATTTATTTTCTTTCTGTGGAATTTTTTAGCAATACCTTTAATTATATTTGTAGCAACTGTATTGACAGCACTCATTAAATTATGTTTCAGGCAAAAGTAAGCATTTGTATACCAACCTACAAGCAACCCGCTTTTTTAAAAAGATTACTTGACTCCATTGTTATACAAACTCATAAAAACATTGAAGTAATTGTATCTGATGATACTCCAAACACCTCTGTTAATGAAGTAGTTAATGATTTTAAGGATCTTCTTGATATTTATTACCATCATCACAATCCGGCCTTAAAAACTCCTATAAACTGGAATTTCGCATTGGACCAGGCGAATGGCGAATTTATAATGCTTATACATCAGGATGATTGGTTGGCACAAAACAATAGCATAGAAAAATACCTATCGAAATTTTCTGAAAATCCTAATGCAGATTTTGTATTTTCAAAAACACGCCTATTAACCCAGACGGGAGTATAGTTAACATTAACACAAAATACAATACTATTAAGCATTTAAACGATCAATACCATTCACTAATTTACTCTTATGTTATAGGGCCGCCAAGCAATATAATGGTTCGTCGAACAGTTACAACGCGTTATGATACAAGGTTGATTTGGTTGGTAGATGTTGACTATTGTGTTCGCTCTATTAAAGCTGGATACCGGGTGGATTATATTGATGAACCCTTACTTAACATTGGGATGCACCAGGAACAAGCAACTGTTTTTTGCTATGAAAACCCACATATTATTTTGCGTGAAAATATTTTATATGCTAACAAATTATCAAAGGAGCATTTTAAAAGATAAAGCTATATGATTACTTTTGGCGACTTTTAAGAAATCATAAAGTTCGAAGCGTGGAAGATATTATTTTAACAGGAGTAGATGCCAAAGAAATTAATAGTACTATCAAACACATGATTTCTTTAGAAAAAAAAATCCCTTTGAATTGGTTAATGAATGGTTTTATATCTAAAACCTTCATGTTTCTAAACTATATAATATTTCGCCTTTGCTATTAATTTTCCAAATGCAATAAGTTCAATGAAAATAGTTTTTGACTGTTGGATATTATGCGATAAAAATATATATGGAATTGGGCTCTATCGTCATCTAGGAACCTTCAAAAAATAAACCCGGGATGCATTTGTAGGGAATTGATGGTGCCATTAGCCTTAGAAGTAACTGCAAGCAGTTATCTATAATATACGATCTTGATTTTGAACATTATCATGAACACTTACCGTTGAAAAATAAGTTATACTATAAATTCTTGTTTCCCAGCTTTGCCCGCAACGCAGACAGAATAGCTATGTATCCTATTATAGTAAAGCTGATATTATCAAGTGCTATAAAATTGATGAAAGAAAAATTGACGTAATTTTTTCAGGTATAAAGAACAAGCAGCTTAATAACGACTCTGAAAGGCTGCAAAGCATCAGGAAGGAATATTCAGGAGGAAAACCCTATTTCTTTTTTGCAGGCTCTACGCACCCTAAAAAAACATGTTGCGCCTGATTGAAGCTTTCGATCTTTTTAAAAACAAAACCTTGCTCAAGCTCGTAAACTCCTGCTTACCGGCTATACTTTATGGAACAGCAAAATGTTTGAAAAACCATTCAAAAAACAGAGTTTATGAGGAATATTATTTTAACGGGCCGTGTTGCTGATGACGAATTAAGCGATTTATTAAGCGCCGCAGAAGCGTTAACTTTGTCCCATTATTTGAAGGATTCAGACTTCTTATTGTAGAAGCGTTCCAGGCAAAAGCACCTCGTGTGCTGTTATGTAATGGTATTACCTCAAAGCTACTGATGACGTTTCATTCCCTTATTCAAAAAGAAAAATCAATTAATTGATCCGCTATTCGATCATAATCGTCAATTACAAAACGCCACAATTGGTGATCGATTGCATCGACACAATCGTTGGTGCCGCTTCAGCTGCTCAAACTGAAATTATTGTTGTGGATAACGACTCAGCAGACAACAGTATGCAACTAGTATTAGACAAACACCCTTTCGTTCGCTGGCTGGATATGGGCTATAATAGCGGTTTTGCAAGAGCCAACAACGCAGGTATCAGAATATCGAGAGGAGATATCATATTATTACTTAATTCAGATACCTTAAATGAAAATGACGCTATTCTCAGATGTTTTACTCGTTTTGAAAAAGATCGGTTTATTGCCTGTGGTGTACAACTGCTAAATGCCGATAGAACTCCGCAAATCTCGGGCAATTACGTTTTAAAAGGAGGGCTTAATTACCTGATGGCATTGCCTTATATTGGCAGGCTCCTCAGAAAAATAGCGCTACCTACGGTGTAAAAAAACCAATATACCCAATACCCATACTACTGTAGAAGTAGACTGGATTAATGGTGCCTTTCTGATGGTTAAAAAGTCTGCCATTGTACAGGCAGGACACCTCGACGAGGACTTTTTCTTTACTCAGAGGAAGCTGAATGGTGTAGCCGATTGAAAAAATCGGCAAACTTTGTATTTATGGCGATCTAAATATATTACACCTTGAAGGTGGCACTTCAAATGATGCTTATAATTCGAAAAGCAAAGGTTATCAGAACCTTTCCGATAAAAAGGGCTATCAAATCCTGCTTTCCAATTTTGTAAGATTTAGAAAAGAGTTTGGCGTTTTCTGGTATCTATTCCATCTAACAGCCAACTTAATTACCATTCCAATATACTTCCTGATTATCTTTTTGAAACTGCTGACTTTAAGAGCTGACGCAAAAAATGAATGGAATGCTTGGAAGGGATACTCTGCAAATGTTCTTAAATCATTAAAGTTTTTTTCCGATTATAACCAACCGACCCTGTTTTTACAAAGTGCTATAATTCTTCGACTATCTCTACCGCTTTTCTTGCAATAGCATCCCAGCTAAAATGATCATAAAATGCAACCGGTATGCTTCTATGAGGTTTTGAAAGCTGCTCCTGAATTGCGTCTACAAAGCCCTTGTAATCATCATCTGCAACTACTGAAAGATGACTGCCAACAATACTGGCAGGGATGCCGTAAGCCCCTGCTTTAAACGAGACGGCAGGAGTATTGGCGCCTAGGGCTTCAACCAACTTAGTCTTAATACCGCCGCCATCTGTAATTGGGTTGATGAAAAGATCTGCCGCTTTAAAGTAAATGCCGATGTCGTCAACAAAGCCTTTATAAATAATCTGCTGCTCCTCGTAGTTTCTAAGATGGTTATACTCCGTTGGCAACCTTAATCCGCAGATAATGATTCTATAAGAAAAACCCGCCTCTTGCTGAAGCATCGGATTGATTTCCTCCAAAATCTTGTCCAGCCCATCCCGGTTTGGTGCGTAATCGAGCGTACCATTAAAAAGAATAAGTTTGGTACCCACCGGCAGCCCCAGTTCATCACAAATCTGACTCTTGCTTTGCTGCTTTTCTTCAGCAGAAGGAAGTTCTGCATTTTCTATTCCATAAGTGATAACTGCACATTTACTGGTATCAAGCCGATAAGTTCTTATCGCATAATCCCTATCCTCCTCAGTTATGAAAAAATTAAAATCTGCCTGCCGGTGGGCAAACCTTTCATATTGATGAAGTAGAAACCACCACCATTTGTTCATACTCCTAAACCGGGCAGCTTCAATATTATGCGAATGTATAATCAATTTCAGCCCTCCCAATTTTTTTCAGTGCTACACCCAGCCATGCAAAATAAGGATGCTCCACAATTATATGTCTTATACTAGCCACCTGGCATGTGTTTTTGATACGACGAAAAACGGAGAAGTCAGCATACCGGCTTTTTTGGTAGTACTACCCAATACGTCGGTAAAATGAATACCCTCCCTTTCTCCCGCATTTTCTGTTACGGTAAAACAGGTGATATTGGCATACCGGGCAACATACTTTAAAAAATAGAATATCGCCTTTTCACCGCCCGTTACAGGCGGAATTATTTTATATGGAACAAGAGAGGCTATTTTAAGCATGATGAACGAGATACCAGATATTAGTTACTGGATGTTGGATATCCGATGACGTTGACAGCGTCAATGAACCATTTAGTCCTTCGATGCCAGCTATCAACTATTAGCTGTCTTCTTCTTATCTACCCACCATTGCATAAAAAAACCTCCTAATACCAAAATGATCAGCAACCAGGAACTTAGGTAAGATATATTCATACCACGTTTTACGGCTTCAGGTTCAAACGTGAGCTTTATGGTATGCTTTCCTTGTGGAACTACTATACCGCGCATAAAATAATTCGTTTTTACAATATCGGTTTGCTTGCCATCTATATAGGCGTTCCATCCTGCAGGATAATATACTTCACTCAATACCACAAAACCGCCTGAACTACTATTAGTATTGTACTCAATTTCGTCATTGGTATATTTAGCCAACGTTACAGACGAGGTGGAATCTGCCGTTAAATGATCTGCTGGTTTCCATGCACTTTGAGGAACGATTGCTGTGTCTTTCAAATTAGTGTTACCTACAGCCTGTAACTCATCTACCTCGGTGGCCACTGGCTTTACAGCCTTTACAAACCAGGCAGCCCCATAGGCATTGGGATTGGGAATCAGGTGCTCCTGCCCGTTTTGATCCCTGTTTATAATATACCGTACATCCAACGCGTTAAGGATTTGCTCGTTCGGTGCGGCTGCAAAATATCGTTCAATAATATCCTGGTACACCCTGAGTTTTACCGCCGAATACCCTAAAGCGGAACGATGGAAATAAGACACGCGGTTCTTATTCAGACCAGCAACATCATATACCCTGAAATGCGGGTCTTTATCTTTAAAGATTTCCTGATCTATTGCAGTAGGTACTTCAATTTGGTTCGTAATTTCGTCTTTGGCAATATACAGTTCATCGCTAAAGTATTGCTTATCTACCGCCCAAAGATCTATAAAGCTGATTACCGCTAAAACACCAACAGCTACAACAGGTTTGATCATGTTTTTCAATACTGCATAAACTATACCCAGCACAAGGGCCATAAATAGCACCGCTCTCATCACCTGGGCGCCAAACAGGCTCTGCCTGTCGGCCTTCATGCCTGCAATAATGGCACGATTAAAAGTATCGCCTCCGTTAGGATCTATTTGCATTTGCATTACCTGTTCATCAAACCCTGAAGAATAGCTCTGGCCGATATACAGCAACGCCAATACCGCTGTAATTCCTCCAAGCGTATATAATATTTTTTTGAAGTTGGCTTTTAAGAAATCCCCGGCATTTTTTTCAAAAAATAAGCTGTATATGGTAATGACCGCCATCAGGGGTAATGTAAGCTGGCAAATCACCAAGGCCATTGATGGCGCCCTAAACTTATTGTACAATGGTAAAGAGTTAAATAAAAACTCATTAAAGCCAAAGAAATAGCTTCCCCAACTCATCAAAACGGCCAATACAGAAATGATCAGCAAAGGCCATTTCAAAGTATTCTTTACAACAACAAATCCAATTATAGCCAATATAAAAATAATTGCACCAATATAGGCCGGGCCGCCCGAATAATCTCCTGGCTTGGTCATACCACCCCAATAGGCAGGAACTGGCTCGCAAACTGGGCGGCCTGCATTTCAGGAACACCTGCTGCAGCCAGCTTTTCAATAACCTTAGAGTCTTCCTTCAGCAATGTACCACTACTGCCTCCAACAGCTTTGGGCATCAGCATGATCAAAGGTTCTACTTTACTCATACTATAACTCATCGCATAGTCCACATCCAGTCCGGTAGTTTTGACAGCTTTTACTTCGTTACCTTTTATTTCAACGCTCTTACCGCCCCGCATGGTGTACTTGGTATATTCATTGGTGGTTAAGAAAGCTAAAGAATAGCATCCCAGGCCCACCAGCGCTGCTATAACGCTTAAACCAAGCGATATAGCAAGGTGCTTAAAGTCCTTGTTTTTGACCCATGTGATAACATAACCAACCGTAACCACAGCAGCGATCATAAAAAGTAATAGGCTATTTGTGGGTGATTGGACGTCAGTTCTAACGTAGCACCCAAGGTGGCTACTGCTAGCCCGACCCAATAGCGTTTATTAAAAATAAGCAACAATCCTGCAAGCAAAAAGGGCATATAGGCAATAGTCAGCATTTTCGTTTCGTGCCCCGCACTAATAATAAGAGGATTGTACGTAGAATAGGCAAATGTCAGTCCTCCTAAAACGCCTATTACCGGGTTAAATCTTAATACCACGCATAAAATATAAAAGCACACGCAGGCGATAAAGAAAAAGTTCATTGGTTTGGGCAAGCCCAGGCCGAATACTTTATTCAGGTCAACAGGCAAAGCGCTCTTGCCTTCCATAGCAATCTGGTAATTGGGCATACCGCTGAAAACGCTGGTGCTCCATAAAGGCATGGTGCCTGTTTTTTCTTTTACTTCAAAAGCATTCTGCGCCGAACCCCGCCAGCCATCTATACCTATATCATGCTGGTTTAATGTTTTACCATCCAGCACCGGTTTACAAAATAATACGGTTACAACTAAAAAAACCAGGATAGCCAGCACATGTGGCAGTGCTTTCTTCAGCCAAAGATTCATTATAAATGTTTTATTTTTATCACGCCGGCGCAACCCTTTAAGCCTGCCGGATGAAGCAAAATAATACTATTTTATACGAAATTCGTTTATGCGTTGGTTAATATTTTTGTCGCGGGTGGCGTTTTTGTGTGGACTGTTCATGTTATTGGCGCTTTGCTTACTGTTTACTTCGTGGAATGAGCATGAGGGTTTTACCTCTGATATTATTATGGCTGGGTATGGACTGGCAGCAGTAATACTACCTCTAACCGGGCTTATTTATTTAATATTAACTGTTACAAATAGAAAACCAACCCGACTGGTACCCCGCTGGCTGATGATCTCCAATATAATCATGCTTCTTATTTTCTTAATTTTTACCTTTTATTTTAATGATCCGTACTATCATCAACGATAAATCCACCCGCCTTTTTATTTTACTGGGAGGCTTTTTTATTGCCAACGCCATTATTGCTGAGGTAATTGGCGTAAAGCTCTTTCGCTGGAAAAGACCCTGGGTATTCTACCCTTTAATCTTACCATTTTGGGCAATAGTTTTTCTTTTAACCTGACTGCGGGAGTATTGCTTTGGCCGGTAGTATTTATTATGACAGATATTATTAATGAATATTACGGGGTAAAGGGTGTACGATTCTTATCATTTCTGGCTGCCGGGCTGATTGCCTATACCTTTATAATGTTTCAGGGAGCTATTGGGCTTACACCGGCAGATTTCTGGGTGGGTAATTATAAAAACCAGCAAATTGATAATGCCAACGAAGCCTACCGGGTTATTCTCGGACAAGGCTCCTGGATCATTATCGGCTCCCTGGCAGCTTTTCTCCTGGGCCAGATCCTGGATGTAATGGTATTCCACAGTATTAAACGGGTAACGGGTGAAAGAGCCATTTGGCTGAGAGCTACAGGATCTACCCTGGTATCGCAACTGATTGACAGCTTTGTGGTGCTTTTTATTGCATTTTACATTGGTCCCCGCGTATCAGGCAACCAGGAGAACCCTGGAGCCTGAACCTCGTACTGGCAATCTGCGTAGGTAATTATATTTATAAATTTATTGTAGCAATAGTAATGACGCCAGTAATTTATGGCGTACACGCGCTGATAGAACGATACCTTGGCCACAACCTGGCCGCCGAAATGAAGCGCCAGGCAATGACAAAGGGCAGCTAATAGCGGCTTCAAATAAATAATGCACTCTTCCTTTTAATATCTGATTTTTTAGCCCTATTTTTGCGCGATTTTTTTGTTGAAATTTATTCATCAGTACAAGTCCGAAGGTTGACCTTTGGAGACTCTTTTGGGAGGGTGCAGCGTAACAGCGTTACTATAGCCCTACCATTGGAACTAAAAAAATTCATGTCTGAAACACAATCCCGCGCTATTTTATTGTTAGAAGATGGAACTGTTGCCGAAGGTTTTGCCTTTGGCGCTATTGGTACTACTACCGGTGAAATTTGTTTTAATACAGGTATGACCGGCTACCAGGAGGTTTTCACTGACCCCAGTTATTATGGCCAGATCGTAATTATGAATGCAGTACATGTGGGCAACTATGGCGTTATACCGGAAGATGTGGAGAGCGACAGCGTAAAAGTGCTGGGTGTTATTGCCAAAAACCTGAATGAGAATTATTCCCGTAAAGAGCAGAGGGCTCCTGGACGCCTACCTTAAAAGAATAATATAGTATCCATACATGGTATCGATACAAGAGCTTTAGTTTCGCATATTCGTACCAAAGGAGCTATGAACTGTATTATTTCGTCTGAAACGTTTGATATCGAAGAACTTAAAGTAAAACTTGCGGAAACACCAGATATGAGGGGGCAAGAGTTGGCTTCAAAAGTATCTACTAAAGAGGCTTACGAGTTGGGCGATGCCGGCGCTGATATCAAAATCGCGGTAATAGATTACGGCACCAAACGCAATATATTGAATTGCATGGTAGAGCGTGGTGCGCATGTGAAAGTATTTCCTGCCAAAGCATCCCTTGAAGAGGTGAAAAGCTTTAATCCGGACGGATATTTTATCTCCAACGGTCCCGGCGACCCTGCTGCAATGGATTATGCGATCGACGCTGTAAAGGAGATATTAAACGAAGAAAAGCCTGTTTTTGGCATCTGCCTTGGACACCAGCTGCTCGCCCTGGCTAATGGTATCGATACTTTTAAAATGCACCATGGTCACAGAGGACTCAATCACCCCGTAAAAAATCTTATCACCGGCAGATCTGAAATCACCACCCAAAATCATGGATTTGGTGTTGATCCTGAATCTATTAAGAATTCAGATAAGGTAGAGGTAACCCATGTTAATCTGAATGACCAGTCGATAGAAGGGATACGTATAAAAGGCAAGCCTGCGTTTTCGGTACAATATCACCCCGAAAGCACCCCGGGGCCGCACGACTCAAGGTATTTATTTGATGATTTTATTTCTCTAATTAAAAAGTCTAAAAATTAACGATATTATCTAACTCATGTTTCTTAGCCTGGTTTTTTCAGAAACCAGGCTTTTTTATTAACCATCCTTCCTTCAAATCTTCTTCTATATTAAAATCGTTTGAACTCGATTGCAAATTTTTTCCGCTTTTTGCGGTTTTTTGCGGGAAAGTACACTATCTTTAAGGTATCCTTAACATCTAATGAAAGATTGCCAAGTATGTTAAGGGATATTTCACTAAAGCATTCGAATGATTTGTTGTGTAGTATCGTGATAAAGCCTGTTGCCTCCGACTTCTGCCTGACAACATTTGAGAACGGAAATTTTGATGAGACCCGATCAGCGATCAGTTCAGGTACGATGAGTGAAATATAAGCCGTGTTGATTATGAGGCCTGTGTCACGGGATGGATGAAAGTTCAGGTTTCGAAATTGAAATGCCGAAGAAATTACGTTTTACCAAATTCCTACTTTCAAAAACTATAATGAAGAAATCATGAGAAAGATTACAGTTCTATTTCTTACGTTTCAACTGCTTTTCATGTTGACGCCTCAGGCGTATGGGCAATCCAGGAACGTTAACGGAACCGTTACCTCTGACGACCAGGTTCCTTTAGCAGGCGTCACCATAAAGGTTCAGGGAACAGATATTGCCGTTATGTCTAATGACCTGGGAAAATTCACTGTTAAAGCAACTACCGGGCAGGTTTTGGAGTTGTCATTTATTGGGTACGAAAACCGTACTTATACCGTTGGTGACGCTAACGACATATCGATCGTGTTACCAAGAACCACTACATCCCTGGAGGACGTGGTAGTAGTAGGCTACGGCACACAAAGAAGGGGCAACCTTACCGGCGCTGTATCAACCGTTAATGTTGAGAAAACATTACAGGGACGCCCGATAGCCGATGTGGGCAGAGGTTTGCAGGAGCTGCTGCCGGATTAAGCGTAACGATTCCCAGCGGTGAGGTAGGTTCTGATCCTATTATCAAAATCAGGGGAGCTATTACTTCTTTTCAAGGAACAACCAAACCGCTAATTCTTCTGGACAACGTAGAGATTCCAAGTATCCAGATTGTTAATCCTAATGATATCGCTACTATCACTATATTAAAAGATGCAGCAGCAGCGTCTATATATGGAGCCAAAGCTTCTAATGGAGTTGTGTTGATCACCACTAAAAAGGTTCGGGAAGTCCGAAACCACAGATCAGCTATTCTAATAATTTCTCCTGGCAAAATATATGGAAAGACCTCCAGATGGCAGATGTGAATGCACTCAAATACACCGTAGATGCGGCAGAGCGTGTGGGTATTACAACGCCAGTGGGGCCTTTTATTATGTTGACCGTGCCAGTTATTTAAAAGCGGTAGAATGGAAAAACAAGTATGGCGGTTCAATTGGTCCTGATGATCCTACTGTTTTCGGAAGAGATTGGTATGTACAGGGCGCCAGCAATCAAAAAATGGGTGTTCGCACTTATGACCCCTATGATTACATGGTTAAAAACTGGGCGCCAACACAACAACACGATATCACTATTGGTCAGACAGTTGGCAAAACATCATACAACGTAGGACTTGGAGTACTCAATCAGAGCGGTATGATGAAGCCTGCTAAAAAGATGAGTTTACCCGGTATAATGCCTCAGTAAGATTATCCAGTGAAATCAATAAGTATATAACCATCCGTGGCGGTGCCTTATACTCGGAAAGAAATAAAGAATATCCTTATATTACTAACTCCACTACAGCCGACCCGTGGTTATACTTATACAGGTGGGGACCTCTTTACCCTTTTGGCAATGATGAAAATGGCGACCCTATACGTAGCCCGGCAAGCGAAGCTGCTGCGGCAAATACCGCCAATATCCTTCAGAAATATATAAACATTAGCCTGGGTTCGACAGTTAATTTTACCAAGAACTGGAAATTCGATTTTGATTATACCTATACTTCCCAGGACGAAATCTGGAAAAGGCCAGGCACCCGCTACACAGCCCGTAACTCATGGGTAGCTCCCAAGGCCAGGGTTAATTCAAACGGGCAACCGGTATACGTAGACAGCACCGGCAACGTAGTATCCAGTACTGCTCCGGGGCAATGCCAGCTTTTGATCTTTCTAATGATATGTATACAGCCCTGGGATCCAATCCCGATCATATATTCCGGCAGGTGACAAATTTTAATAGTAGCACTATTAATGCTTTTACTACCTATAACTGGGACCTGAAAGAAGATCACAATTTTAAATTCATTTTGGGCATCAACCGCGTTGCAGCTACTACCGAATGGCAATCACAACATAAACCAGTTAACCGACATTAAAAATCCACAGTTTAACTTTGCTGTAGGCGCTCCTCCGATTGTTTTTGGGGACAAGACCTGGGAATCTCAATTGGGATATTTTGGCCGTATCAATTATGCCTTCAGAAATAAATACCTGGCAGAAGCCAATCTGCGCTACGACGGTTCTTCTAAATTCTCATCGGATCTTTGGTGGCGTTGGTATCCTTCCTTCTCAGCAGGGTGGGTAATCAGTGAAGAAAAATTTATGGACTGGGGTAAACCAGTTTTAAGCTTCCTCAAAGTGAGAGGCTCCTGGGGATCTATAGGTGACCAAACCGTGCCTAATACATTTTATCTCCCTCTTATGTCGAGTGGGCTATCTACCTGGATAGGCGGGAATGGTCAAAAGCTACCCTTTGTAGGCACCCCTCAGGCTATCGTACAGAACATTACATGGCAGGATATTGAAACCAAAAACCTGGGTATTGATATCGGATTGCTAAAAATAAAATCAATATAGCCTTCGAGCTTTACCAAAGAAATACTAATAATATGATTGTTCCTATGGAAGGCGTTCCATTGACATTTGGTATTGGTGCGCCGCAAGGCAACTTTGGTTCTCTCCAAACAAATGGGTGGGAGCTAACAGTTGACTTCAACCATCGCTTCGCCAATGGCCTTGGTATAAATGTACGTGGAAATATCGCGGATGCTAAAACACGGATTAAGCAATATGGATCATCTACCCAAGTAAATAGCAATTATAACGGTAAAGACATTGGTGAAATATGGGGTTATCGCACTGACCGGCTATATCAATTAAGTGACTTTGAATTGGATGCCAACGGAAAACCACAGTTGATAACGCTCACAGCTAATGAAGTACCATCTAAGTATGTAGGACAAAAAGCTTATAAGTTAAAGCCGGGGCTAATGGTGAGAAACCAGTGTACCAGACATTCCTTCAAAATTCTGCTAACTTCTATTTTGGGCCGGGAGATGTTAAATTCAGGGACCTGAATGGCGATGGCGTAATAGACAACGGAAGTGCCTCGTTATCTAACCATGGCGATCTGGAAGTGATTGGCAATTCTAATCCAAGGTATGAGTATGGTTTCCGTTTGGGAAGCGATTATAAAGGAGTTGATTTAAGTGTGTTCTTCCAGGGCGTAGGCAGCCGCCAATTATGGGGAGATGGCTTCCTTGCCATTCCGGGGTATAACTCGGCGGATGGAGCAATGCCTGAAGCTATTGCCGGTAACTATTGGACTCCCGATAACACAGGCGCTTTTTATCCCGCAGCTTATAACAATGCCGGTAGCAATGTGAATAATAACATGCAGGTACAAGACCGCTATTTGTTAAATATGGCTTACCTGAGATTAAAGAATCTTACTGTCGGTTATTCGCTCCCACAGGATCTTATGAAAAAAATTTGGGTTAATTCCTTAAGGGTATATGTTGCCCTCGAAAACTTTGTTACCTGGGATCATCTCAATGGCCTGCCAATAGATCCTGAAACCATAAACGGATATTCTATGTGGAATACGACCAATTATAATGCAGGTCGTACAGGAGTAGGCATTCCCGCATTTAAAAGTTTTTCTTTTGGTGTTCAATTAAACTTCTAAAAATGAAAACAATGAATCGATATATATATTTGCTGAGTCTTGGGATAGCCAGCTTTAGCTTCTTTTCATGCAATAAGGATCTTTTAGACCGACCGCCGCAAACCAGTTACATTGACGACTCTGGTTTATACTGGAGAAACGAAGATGATTTAAGAATGTTTGCTACCGGTTTTTACTCCAACTACTTTAATGGTTATAATACCGGTTTCACGCTTGACTACGCGCCTCTGAGAGGATATACTTTTAACGACGATGTGACCGGCAAAAATGTACAGGCTAATTTTGAAAGTACAGTCCCTTCATCAAGAGGATCCAGTCTTGAAACAGCAGCCTGGATGCAGCAATACTCAGGTCCTACATGGAATTTTTCATGGGTTCGAAAAGCCAACATTTTTATCAGCCGCATCGACAGCGTTGCTAAACCACTTATATCGGAAGAAGCGTATAAACACTGGAGTGCTGTAGCAAAATTCTTCAGAGGTTATGAATACTCGAGGTTGGTAAGTGTATTTGGCGATGTACCCTATTTTAGTAAGCCAATATCCGAAACCGACTTTCCGACGTTGTACAAAGACAGGGATAACAGGGGTGTGGTAATGGATAACGTTTATGACGACTTCAAATATGTGCTGGCCAATATCCGAACCAACGATGGTGCCCAGTTTTTAAACAAGTATATCGCTGCCGCGTTCATATCGCGCTTTATGCTGTTTGAGGGAACCTATGAGCATTACCATGGCCTGGATGCGGCGCGCGCTAAAAATACCTCGAATTAGCGGTAGAAGCTGCGGACGTTGTCATGAGCAATGCAAATTATAAATTCACCAGTGACTTTAAAGCTTTGTTTGCTTCCGATAACCTCGCCGGAAATGCCGAAGTGATCATGTACAGGGCATACGATGCAGCTTTGCAGGTAACTCATTCAATAGGCTCTTACTCCAATGGTACGGAGGTAGTTGGAGTAGACCCCAACCTCGTACTGATCAAGTCATTTATACTCACGGATGGTAAGCCCTGGCAAAACTCATCCGTAACTAACGCCGATAACTTTTCTATTGCCAACCTGGTTAAAACGAGGGACCCGCGTTTTGAAGCTTCATTTATCGATAAAGCCAATGCGGCTTCCGCCACACTTTTGTACGGCTATAAATTTGCTTCAAGAGAAGCCATCACTTATATTGGAAAAACTTATCCGCCTGCCTGGGGCAGTAATACCAATACCAGCGATGCCCCTGTTATCAGATTGGGCGAAGTCGTTTTAAACTGGATAGAAGCAAAAGCTGTTTTGGCTCAATATTTTGGTGGTGCACCTGTAACTCAGGCCGACTTAGATAAATCAATTAATGCAATACGTAGTCGTCCTCTCGACGCCGCAGCCACTGCCAAAGGCGTTCAAAAACCGCCTCGTTGATCCTGGCATCCCTCCCCAATGATCCGTCGAGGGATGCAGATGTGCCTGCTTTGATATGGGAAATACGGAGAGAGCGACGCATGGAGTTTGTATTAGAAAACTTCCGCTTACTGGATTTGAAGCGCTGGAAAAAGCTCCAATACATGAACTTTAATAGCAATGCCGATTACTTCCTCGGCCCTGGGTTGACATTCCGGCTGAAATTCCTAGCTATCTAACAACGGCTACAGTAAACAGGGTAAAAGTTAAAAAAGCTGATGGTACCGTTGTTACCTGGAACGGAAACAACCGCAATGATATGGTAGGATACTGGGTAGTAGAAAATGCCAGCAACCGGTTAGACTTTAACGACAGGGTTTATCTATCCCCGGTAGGGCTTCAACAAATCAATGAGTATAAAGAACGTGGCTACACGCTTACTCAAACTACTGGTTGGTAAAGAATACAAACTATCAATGAAGCCGGCTGTTACGCCGGCTTTTAATGTCCCTGTGCTTCCAACACAAAAAAAAGTTGCAAATTTTTCTTGTTTTTTGCTGGTTTTTGCGGAAAACCACCTTATCTTTAAGACAGCTTTAACAAAACCGTAATAATTGCTTAAAAAAGAAAGACAAGCCTACATCATGCATCAGCTCAATCTTCACAACAAAGTATTGAGCGTAGATTTATGTAATGAGATCGCTGTTTCGGAAGATACCATCCGAAGAGATTTGCAGGAGCTGTCGGAAGCCGGCCAACTTATAAAAGTACATGGCGGAGCACTGTCAATGGCTTTTAACGAAGTACAGTTTGAGCCGATGAATATTTATTCACGGGCTCATAAAAAGGTAATCGTTAGTAAGGCGTTACAATTAATTAAGAGTGGTATGTTCATTTTAACAAGCGGAGGAACTACCATTCTGGAATTGATCCGGGCTTTACCCCTCAGTTAAAATTGACAATAATGACGGGAAGCATTCCTGTTATTAATGCCTGTATGGCACATCCTAAACTTGACGTAGTAGTAATTGGCGACAAATTATCAAGAGATTCTAAATTGACAGTGGGTGCCGAAGCTATACAGAAGATCAGCCATGTAAATGCCGATCTGTGCTTTTTAGGCACCAATGCTATTGATACCCAGCACGGCCTTACCGATAATGACTGGGAGGTGGTACAAATAAAGAAGGCAATGGTAAGCTCGGCATCCAAAGTAATTTGCATGACGATCTCCGAAAAACTGCAGACTTATCAGCCCATCAGTGTGTGCAAAATAGAAAAAATCGATTACCTGATCACTGAGCTGGAACCTTCAAATGAAACTTTAGCTCCTTTTAAGGAAGCTGGCGTAACTGTTATGTAGACAATCAGAACAATTATATTTTTTAAATTAGAAATCATGAGGAAAACAATTGTAGCTTCTGTGTTCCTGTGCCTTATGCTTTATCTGTTACCTGGAACAGCATTTGCTCAGTCGCGAACCGTTAAAGGCAAAGTAACCAGCGAAGCGGGTACTCCATTACCCGGTGTTACTGTTGCCGTGCAAGGCACGGCCAGGGCAACACCCACTTCAACAGATGGAAACTTTGCGATCATTGCAGAGACCGGGCAAACCCTTTCATTCAGCTCGGTAGGTTACGAAACAAAAACATAAAACTGGGCAGCGAAGCTACTTTAGATGTTGTCCTAATTGCTGGAAAAGGAGTTCAGGAAGACGAAGTAATTGTGACAGCTTACGGCCAAAACAGAGCTAAAAGATCCCTATCCTACCAGGCACAGCAACTCGCTGGAGATGAGATAGCCGAAACACAGCGCGATAACTGGCTAAATGGCCTTATAGGCAGAGTTGCAGGCGCCAACATTACTCCATCGTCAGGAGCACCCGGCGCTTCTACTTCTATTGTTTTAAGAGGCCCTGTTTCTCTGGGAGGAAACAACCAACCATTATTTGTAGTTGACGGGGTTCCTTGACAACCAAACAGTAAACCAGGATAATCTGATTGGTAATGCCGCCGGCGCAAACAGAAACAGCGACTATGGGAACCGGGCTGCTGACATCAATCCCAATGATATTGAAAGCATCACAATCCTGAAAGGTCCGGAGGCTTCAGCATTGTATGGATCTGAAGGTGCTTCAGGTGCCATTGTAATAACGACCAAGAAAGGAAAAGCAGGTAAACCGGTAGTAAGCTATGATAATAGTTTCAGAATTGAGGAAATCTACAGGTACCCTGAAATCCAAACGGTTTACGGCCGTGGTTTGAATGGTATATCTGACCCTACCGCGGTAACCAACCCTTTCTCGTCAGGTAACGTTTATGCTTATTTTGGCGACAAATATGCGCCGGGAACAAAATTGTATGATAATGTACGTGCATTTTTCAGAACAGGCAAGTCTCAACGCCATAACCTGAACCTGGATGGAGGTACGAGCGTGGCCACTTACAGACTCTCTTTAAGCTACAGGAACCAGGACGGCGTTATTCCCATGACGGGCGAAGATCAAATAGCGGCTAAGCTAACAGGAGGCCTAACGATATCTCCAAAGATGAAACTTGTTACTTCTATTGCTTATACTAAAATAACAACAGACAAAGCTACTAAGGGAGCAGGTGGATATTTATACAACTTGGTTAATTTCCCATCTGATATAGATGTTACAGACTGGATCAATCCTGATGGCACCAGAAAACTATATAGAAATGCCAATGCAAGTTTAACAGCTGAGTTTGACAACCCATTCTGGGACGTTAATAAAAACCGATCGCAGGATAAACTTGACCGAACTACATTAACGGCCAATTATACTTATAACATAACTAAAGAGCTGTCCTTGTTAAATAATTTTGGGGTTGACTATTATGCCCAAACAGGCTATAGCGCCGTTCACCCGCAATCACGTGCAGGATTTTCATTAAACGGCACCTATTCTCTTTATGAACAGGTTACCAGAAATATTAGCAATAATACAACTCTGAACTTCACAAAGTCCTTTGGCAAATTTAATAATACCCTTTTGGCAGGTATGGCATTTGACGACAGGAATACCAGGATCGAATCTCAGAAGGGTGAACGCTTTTATGAACGCGACTTTTATTCAATCCTCAATACAGATCCTGTAAGCAGGGATGCCAGAACTGTTCATAACATTGAGCGCCTGGTAAGATGGTTTGGGAATTACAGCATAGATTTCAACAGGATACTTTATGTGTCGCTGGCCGGATCAAGGGAAGGCAACTCTAAACTGGTCTCCAGGGCTGTTGAAAAAGATCCTTTTATAATTTTGGATCAGCATCTTCAAGCCTTATATTTTCTGATATCGGTAACATCAAAGAAAGGCTTCCATGGCTAAGCTTCGGTAAATTAAGAATATCTTACGGTACAACAGGTAAAGGTCCTTACAGGCCTTACATTATCGATAACAGTTTTGCCGGACAAATAACTACCGGAGGTGGGTTTGCTTACGATTTGGCCGCTGGTAATAACTATGAACTGCGTCCGAGTTTTACTAAAAATTTTGAATTTGGTGGAGAACTGAGATTTCTAAAAGACCGGATCACTTTAGATGTTACGCGGTACGACCTGAGAAGCCAGGACCAAATTATAGCAGCCCGCTATTCTTATGGTAGTGGTTTTGCAATTCGCTTCATCAACGGCGGTTTGGTATCCAATAAAGGACTTGAAGCTATTTTAGATGTGAAAGCAATTAATGGCCGGAACTTTAAATGGAACTTCATCGCTAATTTTGATAGAAACAGAGGTAAGGTACTTGAAATGCCGGGAGATCTGCCAACGTATTACGACTCTGACACCTGGGTGTTTGGTAACCTTCGCTCTCAGATGTTTGTAGGAGCCAGCCCATATAACCTGGCGGGTTATACCGTGGTTAGAAATAACAACAATGATGTGGTAATCAATGCAGCAAATGGCCTTCCAACTACTACGGGCGACTTTAGGGAAGTTGGGGACAGACAGGTTGACTTTAAAGTAGGCCTCGTCAATAACTTTACTTACAAAGACTTTACCTTATCATTTAACATGGAGTTTAGAAGAGGAGGCGATGTATGGAATGGTATGGAGTATTTCCTTTATGTAACTGGTCTTAGCAAAAAAAGTTTGAACCGTGAAGAGCCAATTGTCATCAAAGGAGTTGTAAATGATGGCTTACAGAACAGTACCACTCCAACCCCAACACAATTGTAGTAGTTCCATTTAACAGGAGTGATTATTATACATCCTCATCAGCATCAACTGAGGCTGATTTCATTGAAAATGTAAACTGGATGCGGTTAAGAGATGCAACGCTGTCTTACAACCTGCCCAAATATTTACTAAGCAAAACAAAGTTTATTTCCTCTGCGTCACTTTTCGTCACTGGTACAGAATTATTTATGCTAACCAACTACACAGGCATGGACCCCAGCGTTAATGCCAACAATGCCTCAAGTCGCGGAGCTGGAGGTGTAGGGATAGACTTTGGCGCGTTAAGTATGCCCAGAGTATCAATTTTGGATTAAGAGTACGATTTTAATCAACCCTTAAAAGTAGAAAAATGAAAAAAAAGCTTCTCATCTATATAACAATGATTGCCGGACTGATGACTTCGGCTGGATGTAAAAAATGGTTAGATGTAAATACCAACCCTGTGGTACCTCAATTCCCGAATGTATCATCGGTGTTTCCTACGCAAATAGCCGCATATCCCAGAGGTTTGCAATACGATGCCCGATACGTTAGTCGTTATATTCAAAATTTTGGTTCAGCAAGTACTAACGCAACTAATGTAAACTGGGATCGTATGGGCTATACCGGAGCCAGCGATACTAATGGCGATATATGGCGTCAGGCCTACATTGGATTTGGGCGAAATTTACTATACATTATTGAAACCGGCATAAAGAATCAGCAATGGGACTACGTAGGAGCTGCATTAGCTATGCAGGCGGCCATTTATCAATACGCTACGGATTATCACGGTGATATCATTTTCTCCGAAGCCTTTAACAATAATCAAACGGCGTTTCGGTTTGATGATCAGGAAACAGTTTATAAAGGTATAGATTCTATCTGCCGATTAGCCATTATTTATTTAAGTAACAAAAATTATAGTCCAACTCAGGATCGCTTAGCTAAAGGCGACTATGTTTATAATGGTGATACAGATAAATGGCTAAAATATACATACGGTTTATTGGCAAGAAATTACCATAGATTAACGAACAAATCTTTTTACAATGCTGATTCAGTAATATACTATTGTAACAAATCCTTATCTGGCATCAACGACGACTTTCTGGTTCCGTTCGAAGCAAGCCGTAATGACGATGCCAATTTCTTTGGAACTTATAGAGATAACCTAACACTTCACCGCCAGACCAATTTTATAGTAAAATTACTAGACGGCACTACATTAACCGGCACTCCTGCATCAGCAGCAACAGCGTCTAACAGAGACCCTCGCCTGAAGCATATGTTATCTGCCAGTCATGACACAACCAATGGCAACGGTGGTTACAGGGTGTTGACCCCGGAGCTGCTGACCCTTACTTTGGCCTTGACCCCTGGTGGACTTATCCAGTTGGTTCTACCAGTTATACAAATGCACGAAGAAAAGTAGCTTCGCCCTGGGGCGACACTACTTATGCTAACCCTTCGGCCAGTGTGTTCTCAACAAGCTATCAAAAATATTTGTTTGGGAATAAAGTAGTAATGCCGGTAATGACCGCGTCTGAAATACAGTTTATGAAAGCCGAAGCGGCGTACAAAAAGGCGACAAAGCAGCCGCTCACTCCGCGTATATCAATGGTATCAATCTTCATTTTGATTTTATAAACAGGGCCGGCTTTCCACGAGGTAACACGCCTTTGTTTACGGGCAGTCCAATAACAGCCGCCGAAAGAACCGCTTACCTGACCGGGAATAATGTGAAGCAAGACGCCGCAACACTCACTTTATCCGATATTATGTTGCAAAAGTACATCGCCCTCTGGGGATGGGGATTTTCGAAACATGGGTAGACTTAAGGAGATATCACTATGTTGATATCGATGCCGAAACCGGGGTTCAGGTATATAAAGGATTTGCAATTCCGGCTACGCTGGCTCCAGAAAATAATGGGAAGCTGGTTTACAGGGCCAGGCCCAGGTATAATTCGGAATATATATGGAATATTGAAGAACTGAGAAGGCTGGGAGGCTTAAACTCCGATTATCACACTTACGAAACGTGGTTCAGCCAGCCATAATTTTAAATCTGAAAAAATATTGTGATGAGAAAAATTATTTTATTAGGCGTTGTATTGATTATTGCTCTTACTTACATAGGATGCAAAAAAATACATTCTCGACAACCGATCGTTTCAGTCCCGATGGCAAAGCCTTAATTAAATTCGGGTTATTCAGCATGTATCCGGCAAGTACTCCTCTTACCATTTATCAAAACGACGTAAAATTTTCTGCGTCTGTAGCAAGTCCCTACGGGTATCCCGGAGGTGGATTTAATACCGGGGCAATAGCTATGCAGATTATTTAATCGTAGAACCTGGTAACATAAAGTTTGATGTAGCGATAGTATATCCTAACATAAACTTTATCCAAAGAAAAGTATTTGATACCGCTTATAATTTAGGAGCGAATAAAAAGTACACGATGTTAGTTGCGGATACTGCAGCATCTACTACCTCTATTTTACTGGAAGACAACTTCCCTGCTCAATTAGATTCCGGATTTGCATATTTCAGGATCGTTAATTTAATACCGAATTCTGACCGCCTCGACTTTTACAGGAACAGCACTTTAATCGCTCCCGCCGTAGCCTACAAAGCCAGCACCGATCTTATTAAGATACCAGCCTCATTAGAAGATTCATTTGCGATAAGGCCCGCTGGTAGCCCGGGCGGTCCGGCTCTTTCGGCTACAGCCTATTACAGACTGGCAACCAATACCAATAAAAGGATATATACGATGGTATCGCGCGGGTATTTGAGTAACACTACGCCGAGAAATCCTACTATATCTCTCATTATTAATAAATAAAATCGCACCATGAAAAAGTATACGAATAGCATATTCTACCTCTTCCTCATAGTGGCTGTTTTACTGGTTTCATCCTGCGAGAAAGAGGATAAGCCGATTAATCCTACACAGAATATAGACGAAATCATCAATTCTAGCCCCGATTACTCCATGTTTGCTTATGCAGTAAAAAAGTCTAATCTGGATATTTTTACGAAAGGAGGAGGCCCTTTCACGTTCTTCCTTCCCACCAATGCCAGTTTTGCAGCCCTCGGCTTAAATTCAACAGCTGATATTGACAAGTTAGATCCTTTATTTTTAGCGCTTTTAACAACTTATCATTTCCAGGGTGTTAAAAGAACTTTTTATGAAATACCTGAAGGCCCCAACGCCACTATGAACACGCAAACTAACGTAGTTCAATATGGAACACGCTATGTAAGTACTGATAAAGCATATATAAATGGCGTTGAATTGCTTGACAAGGAACCGATGCCTCTAACGGTATTTATTTTAAAGTAAGCGAGGTTATCCAGCCGCCCTACTTTTCAAGCGCCCTTATACAAATGCAGTCGTCATCAACCAATAATTATAGCCTCATGTTACAGGCTATTACTAAAACAGCCACAACAACCAGTTTCACTACCACGCCATCCACGGTGTTTGCAATACCCAATTCTGTAATGCTGGCTAATGGCTACGATTCAACAACTATAGCTAACATATCGGGGCAGCCTCTACAACCCTAGCTAATACGTTGCGTTATCATGTAATTCCTCAACGGATTTTTAAAAGTGATTTTCGTGTAGGAAATCAGCTCACACGTTTTCCATCTAATAGTGTTATGATTGAGGGCGCCATAGGTAGTTTTACCATAAAAGGAAAAAAAATACTACCGGAGTACCGGTTGGTAATGGAATAGCAACCGGCAGCGGGGTATTCTATTCCATTTCCCAAATGCTAAAACCCTGATCCCAAAAGCAAAGAGCATTTAAACAAAATACCCTCAGGTATCCAATGATCTATTGCCTGAGGGTATTTTGTTGTTAGACGTTAACAGGAAGGCACCGTCAATACACATTGGTAATAAATATCTCGGCGCTTGATGTTGCACCGAGCACATATACCCAACCGGAAGTGACGTTTTCGTAAGGACCAAGCGTAACCGTGAAATAGTAATTAGGTGTGCTGGTACCTCCCTCTTCTCTTAAGTATCCTTCAACCGTAATAGTCTGACCGGTAAGATTGGTTAAATCATAACCAAAATAATTGTACGGCCCCACAGGTGGATAATAAGAAACTACGTTAGCCTGTACATAGGTCTCGAACTGGGCTTTGCTTTCGAGCTTTGAAAAAGACAAACGCATAATAGGGCTAGTGTGACGAATGTTTTCATAAAAATAAATTGAGTTTAGCAAAAATGGATTTCGCTTTAAATGCTCAACTATTATGCCGCATTCTGTCAGCATACTAGCCAGTCTTTCCGGGGTAGAAATTTTCAACAATGTTCTATATTCTTAGTATATTAGGAGTAGCTTACCATTACAAACATCCAACTAACATTCAATCTAAAAAACACAATTATGAAAAGCCAGCATTTTAGCCTATTGCTCGTTATGTTTACTTTAGTCCTTTCATGTACTAAAACACCACTAGAAGAAGACGTCCAGGACACGATTGTTAAAAAGCCTGAAATTGTTTCTATAATCGGGGAAACCCTGTTTCCACCATAACACAGCGTCCTTTCCAAGTTGGGATTTCTGCTAACCAATCGAATGGGGTGCTATAGGAGGTGGAGGAGCAATTATTAGCTCGAATGGATTATCACCGCCGCACATGTAGTTCAACAATCTTACCCAGGGGCATAACGATATATGCTGGAAGTGCAACCTGGGGTAGCGGACAAGTAAGAACAGTAGACCAAATTATCATTCATAATGATTATAACAACTTTCTAAATTTTGCTAAGTCCGATATTGCGCTGCTTCACTTGTCCACTCCCTTAAATCTTGATTCCACCTGCGCTGCAATTCCCTATTACAATCCTATTTATAATGAAGATTATTTTGAACACCCTTATAGTAGTTATTGGGATTGGGACAGGCCTGGATTAAACGCGACAGTATCAGGTTGGGGTAATACTAATTCTGGCAGTACCTTTCAACTCCAATCTGTTGGCGTAACCATTATCTCAAGCGACCATTATAATGTAAAGACTTTCTGGCCAAAATCTGATCTGGTTTTATATACCAATTCAAATGACGGCCAGACTCGTGGTATTTGTGATGGCGACAGCGGCGGTCCGTTAACCACTTCGATACCCGGTTATGGTGAAATCTTAATAGGTATTGTCAATTTCGGAACTAGCAATTGTTTAAATGGCGCCAGCGGCTATGCGCGGTAAGTAAATTTGCAGATTGGATTTATAACAATACTGGAATTGGAGTTCCTATCGTCAATGGCGAGTTTAATACCTTTTGTGGCAATCAGTTAGATTTCAATATTTCAGGTATGCCAAGCGGAGCTAGCGTATTATGGGGTTATTCAGAAAATGGCGTAGGAGGTATTTTGACATCCTGGGGACATTCGGCTTCAATTCAAAAGTTAATAAATAGTGGAGGTACATTAATTGCAACTGTAAATCACTACGGGAATATGCTTCATATTGAAAAAAATATAACTTTTGGTATCGGCGGAAGGAGTATTCAAGGCCTAGAGTCTGTTTTTGTTACAGAACCAATCAGTGCAAGTGTCGAAATACGGCCAGATGATTCATATTATCGCTGGTATCTAAACAATCAACTAGTTTCCGAAGGAGGATCGGGAGGAACTGCTAATATCTTCTTAGGCTATGGGATTAGCGGTCAGAATTTTGTCCGGGTTGAAATAGAAACTACATGCGGTCAGACCGAAATTCTTGAAAGCACTATTGATCTGTATTCGCATTAAACCGATATAGGTAAGTAATTATACCCCGGCATTAATCTCTTTCACATGATTAATTGCGGGGTATTTATTTTATTCAATAGTTAATATCTTAAATGAATACTTCAAACTCATAATCGAAAGCTGTTTATATTTCATTTTATGTATTGCGAGGCCCTGTGTTAAGGCTCATTTTTATCTTGCCAGCATACTAAGATAGTTTCTTCCATCACCCAAAAAATAAATAACTTACAGCAACCGCCGTTATAATACCCGCGAGGTCTGCAAGCAGCATAGCACTTACAGAATAGCGGGTATTTTTAATGCCTACCGCACCGAAATAAACAGCTATAATGTAGAAGGTAGTATCTGCCGAGCCACGGAATACAGAGGCAAGATTACCGGCAAACGAATCCGGACCGTGAGATTTTAATGTATCAATCATCATAGCACGGGCACCGCTACCGCTAAAGGGCTTTAAGATGGCGGTGGGCAATGCATCAACAATTCTGGCATCTCCGCCGAAAAAGGCAAACACTGCTTTAATTCCTTCCATAATAAAATCAAAAGCACCGCTGTTGCGTAATAAGCTGATGGCTACCAATAAACCTACGAGATAAGGAATAATTCTTATCGCCGTTTCAAAACCGCCTTTGGCGCCATCAACAAATGCATCGAATACCGGTGCTTTTTTGTAAATAGCTCCGGCTATAATCAACAAAAAGATCAGTAAAATCAACCCGTTGCTCAGGCTGGTAGAAAATAATTGAATGCCTTTTGCATCCAGCATACGTACATATACAATCAGCGCTGTAAACACTGCTGTAATACCTAATACCCAGGCTACAATTACGGGTTGAAACACTTTAATGCCCTGCTTAAATGAAACAACAACCATTGCTGTTATAGTGGCCACAAAAGTGGCAATCATACAGGGAATAAAGATCTCCGTGGGAAATTGCGACTTGAGCGCCACCCTGTCCGCGATAATAACTGTGGGTATTAACGTAAGTCCCGACGCATGCAGGCATAAAAACATGATCTGTGCGTTAGTAGCTTTGGTCTTATCCGGATTCAGCTCCTGCAGGCTTTCCATAGATTTAATACCAAATGGAGTAGCTGCATTATCCAGCCCCAAGAGATTGGCCGAAAAATTCATTACCATATGCCCCATAGCAGGATGATTCTTCGGTACTTCGGGAAAGATCTTTGAAAAAAACGGGCCGATAATGCGCGACAAAAACCTTACCCCGCCCGCCTGCTCGGCAATATTCATAAACCCTAAAAACAAAGCCATAATGCCAATCAGGCCAATACATAATGTAACGGCATCTTTAGTGGTTTCGAACACACCATTGGTAGACTGCAGATTAAACGCTTTAAACTGTCCGTTATCCGCACGGATCACCTGGTGCCCTTGCCATTTTACTCCGTTTTGTCCGGCTGCCAGTTGGCTGTGCACTAAAGCAGGTAAGGCCAGCGAATCAATAGGTGTGACGAAAGTGGTGTCGCCGCTTTTGCCGGTTACCATTTGTGTGAATATCTGTTTCTGATCATCCTGAAACACAAATCTGCCTAAAGCCACAGCCAAAGCAATAATAATAAAGGCACTCCAGATTCTGCTTAATACCATACCGTTGAATTCAATTATTTCGTTTTATATTTTTTAAGCTCCTTTTTCAAAAAGTTTTCCAGTTGCTTTTTAGTGGGCAGCATTACTGCATATTTAGATACAAACATTTTTTCTTCAATAGTAGCACCGGCATATTCTACCATTGCATTGTTTTTATCTGTTACCAGTAAAATACCAATAGGCGGGTTATCTCCTTCAGTTCTGCAATTTTTGTCGTAATAATTGAGATACGATTTCAATTGCGACGCATGATAACTCACAAACTTTTCTACTTTTAATTCTATCAATACATGACAATGTAAAATACGGTGATAAAATACCATATCCACAAAAAATATTCGTCCCCTATCAGTAATCGCTTCTGCCTCGCTTCAAAGCAAAAACCGTTACCCAGCTCCAGAATAAACTTCTCCAGGTGAGTCAGCAGCGCCGTTTCAAGTTCTGTTTCGTGTACAGTTTCGGGTTGGGGCAATTGTAAAAATCAAAAAAATAGAAATCCTTGATCACGTCTGTAGCCTGCGCAGGCTTTATCTTTTTCTCTATTTCCTGTAACGATAGCTTTTTATTTTGAGACAGGCCTGTTCTTTCATAAGACAATGTATTAATGGCTCTTCTTAAATCCCTTACCGAAGGCTGGGTGTTGATCAGCAACAACTCGTAATAAAGTCTTTTATACGCATCATCTATTTTAATAAGTTCGGTGAAATGTGAAAAGACGTTGCTGCGAATAATTGAACAATATGCTTTTTGTATTGAGCTACAGTAATTCCTTTTATGGGAGAAGATAACCGGCTGGCTGAAACGCTTGCCACAACTGGCTTAGATAGGTCAGACACTGTCTGACCTATTGGTATTATTTGCTGAAATTCGTCAGACACTGTCTGACCTATTGAGGAATAACAAAGATAGAACCTCCTGAAATTTTTCAGATTTGTTTCAGACAGGCCACCGATCTTTATCCGTCGCGCCAGCTTTTCCAAAAGCAAATCTCCATATTTTGCCCTATCCTCTCCTCTTTGTTCATACTCCACAATATAAAACCCGATAAGCCAGTTACGCAGTGTAATATGACGGTTTACCGCATTTACAGCCGATTGCTGCAGCAACACATGAGTTTTTGAAATGGAAGAAAGCAGCCCCTTAAAGTCCATTATCAAAAATAAGAAGATTATTGTAAGACTTGGCCTCCGCTTAAAATGCTTAACTTTGCAAACTTTTATGGCCAATGATCAGAGAGTCATGCACCATGAACCAAAATAAAAATAACATTATCAGTCAAATTTAAAATAAGATGGCTTTACAAGCAGGAATAGTGGGTTTACCCAACGTAGGAAAATCAACCTTGTTTAACGCGGTGAGTAACAGCGCCAAGGCGCAGGCCAGCAACTATCGCTTTTGTACTATTGAACCGAATGTAGGCCTGGTAGACGTACCAGATGAGCGAATAGCTAAACTGGCAGAATTAGTACAGCCCGACCGTACCGTACCTACCCAAATTGAGATAGTAGATATTGCAGGCCTGGTAAAAGGCGCCAGCAAAGGAGAAGGACTGGGAAATAAGTTTTTAGCCAATATTCGCGAAGTAGACGCGGTGATACATGTAATCCGCTGCTTCGAAGACGAAAACGTACTGCGTGAAGAAGGCGCCATTAACCCGGTAAGCGATAAAGAGATCATTGATACCGAATTACAGCTGAAAGACCTGGATAGCGTTGAAAAACAGATCCAGAAAAAGGAAAAACAGGCAAAAACAGATCCCAAAGCAAAAGCTGAGCTGGAAGTTTTACAACGCTGCCAGGCGCACCTGGAGCAGGGAAAGAGCATTCGCGCCCTGGATTTGAGCAAAGAAGAAAAAGTGGCAATAGCCGACCTGTTTTTACTAACCGACAAGCCTGTACTGTATGTGGCCAACGTAGATGAAGCATCCATGCATACAGGTAATAAATATTCAGAAGCGCTGCAAAAAGTGGCGGCAGAAGAAGGCGCTGAGATCATTATCATGAACAACTCCATTGAAGCCCAGATCTCCGAAATGGAAGACCCCGATGATAAAGCTTTATTTATGGATGAGTATCAAATGAAGGAACCGGCGTTAAGCCGCCTCATACGCTCGGCATATAAGCTGTTAGGCTTAAATACTTATTTCACTGCAGGCGTGCAGGAAGTGCGGCCTGGACCTTCCATGAGGGATGGAAAGCACCGCAATGTGCCGGGGTAATTCATACCGACTTTGAAAAAGGTTTTATTAAAGCAGAAGTTATTGGCTATAACGATTATATCACCTACAAATCGGAGGCAGCTGCAAGAGAGGCAGGAAAGCTTAGAATTGAAGGTAAAGAATACCTGGTAAAGGATGGGGATGTGATGCACTTCAGGTTCAACGTATAATCATTGAATACATTACGCTTGTAAACCGGCATAAGCCGGGTTTCATTATTTAGCCCAGCTACAAACGACTGGTCATATCAAAAACAATAAAGTCTGCGCTAAACAAGGCTTAAACCGCCAGGAGACTACATCCCCTAAGATCGCTATGATCCATTCTTCCCGTTATTTCAAAGCCATCATTTTCATGTAAAACGCCTAAATCATCGGTAGCAATAAAGCTGCATGAATATATATTAGCTAAGTCTATAACATTAATTAACCCCTTACCGAACTACCAACCCTGGCCTTTATAGTAAGCGGATCATCCTCATCGCGCATTAAAATACGCATCCATGCCGGTGCCTGAAACAGCCCATTCCCTTTGGAATAAGCCTGCGACAATAGCTCCGTCATGCCATACTCAGAATGTATGCTGCTTACAGAAAAAGCCTTTTTCAAAACATCATGTACCTCCTGCCGGATCATTTCTTTTCTCCGTCCTTTCATACCGCCGGTTTCCATGACAAGTGTATATTGTAACGGAAGTGGTACCGTTCCGCAAAATCCAGCAATGCAAACGTCACTCCTATCAGCAGGGTTTTTGTCCTGATTGCTCCAGCGCCTGCAACAACTCATGTAGCCGGTCAAAGTCGTACAGGTAAAAACCGCTTTTTCATGCCCGCTTCTTTTCACCAGCTCTTCTACCATATAAACCAGCGAAGAGTGCTGCCGCTCCAGGTAAGAAGGTAGTAATCCTAACACACACCATTCATCAGGATTACCATAAAAATGATCAAAAGCAGTCAAAAAGCTTTGCTCATAAATACCCCGGCTTTTTACATAATGCCTGCTATTAATGGTTTCGGTAGTACCGCTGCTTTCAAAAATAATATCCTCTTCAAAAACGGTTGTAACCACCTTGTGCGTTTTAAAAAACGGATGGGAAGAAAAGGAATTTGGCAGGGCGCAGATATTTTTGACACATCAGCACCTAATGCATTTACATAGGCCTGGTAAATATTATTGTGCTCATATTGAAACCTGAATACCTCCAGACAGATTCTATCAAAGTCAAATGAACCGCTGAAAATTTCTTCGGCCAAACGGGTTCCAACATCCATGTATTTTTAAATATTTTTGAACAACAAAAGTAATTTCATTGCACGCATCTTACAACAGAAAATTTTTTGACTTTATCATCTTCAGCAACATTTTCATAGCGCTCTGCGCTGTGGCAATGGCCGGATACAGTACGCATCTTTTTTCACTTGGCTTTCCGCCGGCCCATTTCGCAGGTTTTTTTTTTTTCTACGCTGGCCAGCTATAGCATTCACTGGTATCTTACCGATGAAACTACTGAAATAACGGCCTCCCGTACATCATGGCTTACCAAAAACAAATGGCTACACGCCACTTTTTTGTTATCAGCTCTATTGGCTGTGCTTTCTTTTTAATGAAAGAATTAGGATATATCAAGTGGATAGTTCCGGCAATCTTTCTAACACTATTGTATACGGCGCCCAAATTCCCCTTTCAACCCTTTACCACTCTTAAAAAATTCATCCTGGGGAAAACCATATTGCTGGCCCTGATGTGGACTTATGTAACCACCGCACTCCCGTTTTTCATTATGAACCAGCCATGGCAATATACCTATTCGTTGTTTTTCGTGAATCGTTTCACACTCATCTTCCCCATTTGTATTCTTTTTGACTTAAGGGATAAAGAGTATGACAGGCAAACAGGCGTTAAAAGCCTGGTCACCTTATTGCCGTCTCAAAAATTAAAATAGTATTTAATTTATTCATAATTCTTAATATCTTAACAGCTTTGCTAACCGCCTATTTTTCGGATTTAGGTATTGTGGATAATTTTATTTTATTGATTCCTATCATCTTAACTTTTTCCTTATACAATAGTGCCATAAAAACCAAGAATGATTATTTATTTTATTTTATCTTAGACGGGTTAATGGCACTCTCGCCCATACTGTACTTTATAAAACTTACCTTAGCGGTACAATATTTGCGAGGTATTTAAATATCTTATTTCGAAAATGCATACTTCATTCGTAAAAATTATACACTTTAGCAGGCTGGTAAAAATCAGCGGAAGATTGAGGGAATTTAACTACAAAAAAATAATAATGCCGGCGATTATGTTTTTGATGTAGATACCGCTGATGACCGTGGGAACCGCATATTTTTCCGGCTTAGCAAAAATGATAATGAGTGGTCTATTTCCTCTAAACAAACTATACCGGATTGGATCGGACAACACCTTCAGCAACTGGTGACGGAGCTGGAGGAAGGTATTTTAACCAATTAAACCGTATTTAAAAGAGAGGCTAACACCTCTCTTTTTTTATCAGGCGACATCCAGTTTTTTTACGCCAAAACATACCTGCTTCTTAAGTTTTAGTCTCCTCCGCATCCACCACAACTACTGCAGGAGCTTCCGCAATCGCCGCCGGAAGAGGAGGAATCCCCGCTTCCGGCATCACCATCATACATTCCCCTGCCCATAAGTGACATCAAAGAGCTGCTCAATGCTGCCGTTCCTATTAAAAAATAGGTCCATTGCCAATTGTTATCCTGTTTTCTCCGGGGTAAAATAAGATTAACGTATATAGCAGGAATTGTGTGGGACACCAGCTGCCGCGTCAGTCTCCTTAAGAAAAATATTCCTGACAAAATCAGCAAAAAGGTAAATGCCATAATTTGAAGAACCGGGCGCTCTCTGGCCAATCCCGTGAGCACCCTGGTAGCCGATAATGACACTAAAATAGCTATGGTAGCAAAATTGAAATAGAACAATTTGCCGAACTTATGTGATTTATAAATATATTTTTTGAAGGCGTCCATGCTATGGGCAAGGCTACTGAAAACAGGCTTCCGTTTCAAGGTGGTCATTAGTATTGAATAAAATGTGGGACCTGTTTCATTCAAAACGGCAATTACCTGTGCCTCTTCCTTGTCAAGATATATTATATGTTCTACCCCTGCGCTTATACGGCCGTCCCTATTTACATAAATCAACCCCTTTTCTAACATTTCATCCAAGGTTCCGTTTATCACGTTTTCCAGCTTTTGTGCTTTCAAATACACCAACTCCATGGGACGTAAATGGTATACAAAGCAATCAGGGTTAAAGATTTCGGCTATCTTTTTCAGCCGGTACCGGTTCAAAACCTCCAAACTTATAAATGCCAAAACCGTCATAAATAAAAGATTGTACATAAAATCCGGATTATCAATTAAGGCATAAACCGGTTTTAGTAGTATATAAAACGGTATGAGCAAACAAATAAATAAAAAAACACCCCAATTAATAAACGACCGTATTTTAATCCTCCCTTTGGAAAGGTTCAAATCATCATACATGGTATCACATGCCCATATTGCCGAGGACGGGTTACCAAAAGTTTCCTCGTAGAGTTGTCTGGTTCTTTCTTTGGCCTGGCGAAATCTTTGAAAATCTTCCCTGTTATGGGTAGAAGGAACATGTTGTATGCGCTTGCCTACAACTGTACAAAAAGCTTCATAAGATTGTGTAAATATCAGGTGTTGATGCCATACAACATCGATAATACCCGACGGAGACACCATCATATCAGAAATGGCGGCCAGGTACATAAATTTTTTATATTCTAAAACTGCAAGCTCTGTAAAGTTTTTTGTCCAGTGATTTTCATTGGCTAACCTCAAAGAAAAACTGTATTCACTAAATGGAGCGTCAAGGTCGTAGGCTAGTATTTCATTCCAAAGCTGCTGATTCATATAAATAGTTGGGCTCAATGGCAGTTAAATATACAAATAGCTTATAAGTTTGCTTTGTTGCATATTCCTGTTTCGCAATGAATTTAATAAAGCTCCTCATTATCCGCTGTCAAAAAGCACTATTTTTAACGCTATGAATATCGAAGGAAATATTGTAGATATTGAAGCAGGCATTATTTACCCGGGAAGGATAATGGTGAAAAATGGACTCATTGAAAGCATTGAAGCCATCGAAGGGAGCTTCGGTCATTTCATCTTACCCGGCTTTACCGACAGCCATGTGCATATAGAAAGCAGTATGTTGATCCCTTCTGAATTTGCGCGCCTGGCTGTAGTGCATGGCACTGTAGCAACTGTGAGCGATCCTCATGAAATAGCTAATGTGTGCGGTATGGAAGGCGTAGAATACATGATCGGCAACGGGAAAACAGTTCCATTTAAGTTCAATTTTGGTGCGCCCAGTTGTGTACCTGCCACCAGCTTTGAAACTGCGGGCGCTGCTCTGGATGTGGATGATGTACAAAGATTGCTGCAAAAGCCAGAGATAAAATACCTCAGTGAAATGATGAATTTTCCCGGCGTGCTGCATAAAGACCCGGAAGTAATGCAGAAGATACAGGCAGCCCAACGCCTGGGAAAGCCGGTAGATGGACACGCACCAGGCCTGAGAGGTAATGAGGCCCGGGCATACAGCAATGCAGGCATCAGCACTGATCATGAATGCTTTACTGCACCAGAGGCATTAGATAAACTAAACCTGGGCATGAAAATACTGATCAGGGAAGGAAGCGCTGCCAAGAATTTTGAGGCGCTGATCGAACTGCTCTCGGAATACCCGGACCAGATCATGTTTTGTAGTGACGACAAACACCCCGACAGCCTGGAGGCAGGGCATATCAACCAGCTCTGTGCCAGGGCTGTGGAAAAAGGTATCGATCTTTTCAGGATATTGAAAGCCGCCTGCCTGAACCCCGTGAAACACTATCAATTAGATGTGGGACTATTGAAGGAAGGAGATGCGGCTGATTTCATAGTGGTAAAAGACCTCGATCATTTCGAAGTCATTCAAACCTATATCAACGGACAACTGGTTGCCGAAAACGGCCAGACCTTAATTGAATCACAGCATCCGGGCATCGTCAATAATTTCGATTGCGCCCCAAATCTGCTGAGGCATTTGCTGTGAAGGCAAATAGCGCCAGCCGGTTAAGGGTAATAGAAGCTTTAGATGGGCAATTGATCACTCATGAACTTTTTGCGGCTCCAAAACCTGGAACGGGTTGATTGTCAGCGATATTGAAAACGACATTCTTAAAATAGCCGTAGTCAACCGGTATCATAATGCTCCTGTTGCCACAGCATTTATCAAAAATTTTGGCCTGAAAAGAGGGGCGCTCGCTTCTTCGGTGGCACACGACAGCCATAATATTGTGGCAGTAGGTGTGGATGACGAAAGCATTTGCAAAGCTGTAAACCTGGTAATAGCACAAAAAGGCGGCATAAGCGCCGTAGATGGAAAGCAAGAAAAGGTACTACCGCTCCCCGTGGCCGGGTTAATGAGTACGGATGACGGATACAAGGTTGCCCGGCAATATACTGCCATAGACGCTATGGCAAAAGAAATGGGTAGTGGGCTTAGCGCCCCTTTTATGACCCTGTCTTTTATGGCACTTTTGGTTATTCCGGCCCTCAAACTGAGCGATAAAGGGCTTTTTAACGGTACTAAATTTGAATTTGTAGGAGTGACAGGAAATTAGCACTGTTACTGACCGACCCAACTCCGCCATTCACCGATATATTAAGTTTACATACAATAAATGTGTTGCCGCGGGAGTTAAGGCGTGCTATTTTTACTTAAAATTGAAAACAATGAGCGAAAACAATCCATACAATACAGAAATGTATAAAAGTGAGCCGGGAGGCTACCCACAGCCAGACCCCAACAATTTCCGCCCCAAACAGTCGCAGAGCCACCTTTGGATAGGCGGTTTCTTGCTGGTTATAGGTGTCATATATTTATTAAGACGCATTGGTATAGACATGCCGGATTTTCTTTTTCCTGGCAAATGTTCCTGATAGCGTTGGGCATTTTTATTGGAATACGTAAGAATTTTGTTGGGGCTGGATGGATGATCTTGATTTTAGTGGGCGCAGTGCCTATGATTAATGAATATTTTGTTTTCGGCCAGTTAAAAAGATTTATCCTGCCCATTATCCTGATCGGTTCCGGCCTTTTCTTTATTTTCAGGCCAAAAGGTTCCCGAAATTACATCCAGTTAGACGAAGGCGGTACTTCACCCCTTGCCGGCGCTTCAGGACAGGATTATATTGACACCACCTCTATATTCGGCGGTTCTAAAAAGAAAATATTTTCAAAAATTTCAGGGGTGGCGACATGACCAATATTTTTGGCGGCACCGAGGTAGACCTTTCCCAGGCAGATATGAACGGAACAGCCGTTTTAGATGTAACAGCTTTATTCGGAGGCGCTACTTTAATTGTACCTTCCAACTGGAATGTTATTTCTGAAGCTGTAGCCATTATGGGCGAAGTAAAAGATAAACGCGTTATGAAAGGTTTGCCGGAAATCAATAAAACGCTTTTGATTAAAGGCACCGTAATATTCGGAGGCATCGATATAAAGAGCTTTTAAAAACATGAACAGTCTATGACGGTAATGATCACATCTTAATCATTCTTACAACTATATTTCTACCGGCAGGTCCATGGTTTTAACAGCCATGGATTTGGCTTTAAACTCAAAATAACTATAAACCAACCCGATGGCTTCACCTCTTTCAGCAAAAAGGATTATTGCCTCTTTAATTATTGGTTGGGTGGTACTGGTATGCGCGCAGGCGCTGATCTTATATGATTTAAAATTTCCCATCAGCATTGTACTGGGCGATAGCTTATTAAGTATTACCATGCTGCTGCTGGCCAGCCTGCTGGTATTGAACATAACGCGATACTATCTGCCTACATCTTACCAGTACATAGGTATTATCGCTTCTTCATCAGTGCTTTCCCTTTTATGGCTGCTGATCTCCAATACCTGCCTGAAAATCCTGTTCGAGGAACAAACGGCCTATCTCGGCTTCCTGCACAACTCGTTGGTGATACGCTATGCTTTTGCCTTTTTAGTGCTCACCATCGTCACCATCGCCTCTATTTTATGGTATAACTGGCTCGAGCGGAAGAAAGAATTTAAAAGAAAAGCAGACGTAGAGGCACTTTCGCGCGAAGCCGAACTGTTTAAATTACGTCAGCAATTACAGCCCCATTTTCTGTTCAACAGTCTTAATTCCATCAATGCATTAATAGGACTCGATCCCCAACTGGCACGCAAAATGGTGCAGCAACTGTCTGATTTCCTCAGAGGAACGCTCAAGAAAGAAGAATCTCAGATGGTTACCTTAGAAGAAGAGATAGGCTACCTCAACCTGTATCTTGAAATTGAAAAAGTACGTTTTGGCAACAGGCTTCAAACAAAAATAGATATCAGCGAAGGTTGTAAGCCGGCCTTACTTCCTACTTTATTATTGCAACCCATTGTTGAAAATGCCATAAAGTTTGGGTTATACGATACAACGGGGCAAACACTGATTACCATTGATTGCCGCTCTGAGGGAAATGAACTGATCATTAGTGTAAAAAACCCTTTCGATCCTGAGACCTCTATGCCCAAAAAAGGTACGGGCTTCGGCTTATCCTCCATTAAAAGGAGATTATATTTGCTTTTTGCAAGAAATGATTTGTTAAGCACTGCAGCGCACGATACTATTTTTGAAACAACCGTAAAAATTCCGCAACAGGTATGAGCAAAGTAATAATTATAGATGACGAGTTTTTAGCCAGGAGCATGGTAAAAGAATATCTGAAAAAGCATCCGCAGCTTGAAGTAGTAGCTGAATGTGGCGATGGCTTCGAAGGCTTAAAGGCCATACAGGAGCATCAACCCGACCTGATATTTTTAGATATACAGATGCCTAAAATCAGCGGGTTTGAGATGCTGGAACTGGTAGAAAACCCGCCGGCTGTTATTTTCGCAACCGCCTTTGACGAATACGCTATTAAGGCTTTTGAAGCTCACGCCATTGACTACCTGTTGAAGCCCTTCGACCAGGAACGTTTTGACAAAGCGGTATCCAAATTTTTAGCACAAAATCGGCCGGTAGCGGCAGAGCATACCAAAGAATTATTGAACGATGCTCAATTACCTGGCAGTAACAATCGTATCGTAGTAAAAAACGGCAGTAAGATCAAGAATTCCCGTTCAGGAAGTGTTATACCTGGAAGCTGCTGATGATTTTGTAAAAATATTCACCAAAGAGGGATATTATCTGAAAAATAAGACGATGTCTTTTTTGAGTCCTTTTGCCTGCAGATATGTTTGTGCGCAGCCACCGTTCTTTATTGTAAACATCCAGGAAATCACCCGCATTGATCCTTACGAAAAAGACGGGCATGTAGCTATTCTTAAAAACGGCGCCAAGATCAATGTAAGCCGCAATGGGTACGGCAAGTTAAAAGGCGTTTTAGGCTTATAAAAACAATAGCATACCAGCCCTTAAGTAAGGGCTGCCATAAAAATGGTGATCAGTAAGCTGACCACCATTTTTTGTATACTTATTCTAGTTTCCGGTTGTATTCTCGTCCGCAACAGCGTCCTGCCAGTTGGTCCATATCTCAGCATTCGCATTATACCCATTGTAACCAGGCGTCTGGCGCAATCTGGCATAAAGGTTCGCATCTATTGCTGCCTGTGGAATAGGCCAGTAAATATTATGCGGCGCTATCACATAATTGCGTCCCCTTACGGTTACATTATTTTTGTTATAATAATCGTTGTAATGCTGGATGCGTTGATACCAGTAACTGTTGTCTGACAAACTGTTTACGTTATAAGTATTACCCCATTCGTCAGATTTACCGCTTAAAGCCAGGCTATAGGAAATACGGCTTAGCTCCATATGGCGCCACTCCTCCATATAGAGTTCCCTGGCACGTTCATTAACAATATCACCAATAGTAACTGTTGCGTAAAGCTGGCTGCATTGCGCCCTCGTTCTTACTGCATTTACATCAGCGGTTGCCTGTGCAATGTTGCCCTTGTAAAAGTTGGCTTCTGCCCGCAATAAATAAGTTTCTGCCAGGCGATAGCAATACCAGTCGGCAGCTCCGCCATCGTTCCGGTTAGAGCCCGGTGTTGCCAGAAACACGGGATCATCGATATATATCTTATAATGCGGCCAGTCGAACCAGCTCCTTATGGTATCGGTACATAAAAGCGTGGAACCATTATACAATCTTAATTTCTGACCAAAAACGGGTCAGTGGGGTCGTTATACTTTAAAGAGTCCATGCGAACCCAGTTGCCTACCGTACTGTTATGACGCAGGTCGGTAACATCATTAATCCCGTTAACGCTCCAAAGACCGTACTGGGCAAAATGAGTGGGACGAATCATACCTATCCCCCTGCCGAATGTACCATTAATATCATATAATGCCCGGTAACTGGCATTGGTTCTGGCATACGATTGCAGCACTTTTCCACCAGGTGATTTTAATGCTGCCTGATTCCACATGGGTCCCCAGTTACGCATAGATTTGTATCTTATGGTGGCATCGGTGCCTTCCCGGTTAGGCATTACAAGGATGGCTTCTTTATTGGTAGCAATGGCTTTGTTTGCCGGCCGGTGGAGGTCCCATATCACATTGCGCGTAATAGGCCAGGCAACCGGTGCAGGGTTGTCGAACGTACCAAATGTATTGCTCATCAAAGCGTAGCCCGAATGGTTTATCAGCGTGTCGGCCTGGGCAATCGCCTTATCCCACTGCCCAGTGGCAAGGTAACATTTCAGCAGTAACTGGCGGCAGGCGCCCTTGTTGATCATACCCACGTAAGCCATTTGAGATTGATTGGGCACCCATGCTACGGCTTTCTCCATATCAGCAGTGATCATTTCAAGAATGGCTTCCCGGCTGGTGGTTTTAAAATTCTGCTTGGGAGCTGTTAATATTTTAGTTACCAGGGTACATCTTTAAACTGGAAGCAAAGCGCCAGGTATCGGAAAGACCTGTGGAAATAAGCCCGTCCCAGGAATTCCTGTTTAGTAGCCTGATCCAGATCGGGTACGTTATCGATAAAGCTGGTAATGGTATTGGCATATTTAATACCGTTGTAGGTTTCGCCCCAAAAAAGGATATCATATTCACATCGTTATCATGAATACCATCCGTAGGAGTAAGGCGGGTTGCCACGTCGGCAAAAATATTACCATCATCCGTTTTACCTGAAACTGCCACATCAGATAGCATGTATTCGGTGTTCATGGGCACAGATATATCCCTTGTTGACAAATGGCTCCAGTAAGTGCGCAGATGCCGGTCCAGCATTGCAGTAGTAGCCTCAAGACCCGAACGATCCGAAAAGGTAGTTCCGGGCTCATAAAATGAGAGGGGGTCGGGTTTCAGAAACTCTTTTGTGCAGCCTGAGAATAATGATGCTGATAACAGACCTAACAGGGCAAAAGCTGATATACAAAAATGATTCGTTTTCATCTGTTTGTTTTTTTATTTTAATGGCCGGATGCCTGCCTGTAATTCGCATAAAAGTTATCGTTGCCCTGGGTTATAATTGAGCTCACAAATTTTTATGCGCCTTTCATATTGATTCGTTTAAAAAGTTAGGTTTAACCCAAGCGCAAATATTCTTGGCGCCATTTCACCGGTTTCGATATCCCAGTAGCGCCAGTTCTTGTCTTTTTCCACACGGCCACGTTGCGTATAGCACCAAACACTTTCAATTTTTCAATATTTACAGATGAGGTTAATTTATTAGGTAATGTATAGCCAAGTGTTATATTTTCCAGTCTTGCAAAAGAGCGGCTGAACACTCTTTGAGGCGCATTAAGCCCCTGAGGTCCTTTTGATTCCAGCCTCGCCCAGAAATCGCTGGGATTCTCGGGTGTCCAATACGGCTTTTCGTAGGTATTGGCCAGGCCCTGGCTAATAGTTGAAGTACCATTATCCTGGTTCAGATACGCTCCATTTGTGCTTTTATGACCCATATATGAATAAATGTTAAAAGAGAAGCTGAAATTTTTATAGGTAAAATCATTGCGCAAAGACCACATAACCGGGGCCTGGGTTTGACCCAGAAACTGCTTGTCATTATTGTTGTAAACCGGGGTAGTAGTTCCGTTGGCATTCTTAACGTCGTCTGCGGTATAGCTGTTCTCTACTTTAGGATCGCCGGGACGCTGCCATATTTTTTGGCCTCCTCTATTTCATGCACCTGCCATATACCCCTCACCTTATAATCCCAGATAGCGCTGATGGGCTGACCAATAAACCATTTGTTATCGACATCGTCTACTTCTTTGCTGGCTATAATATTTCCGTTGGCATCCAGCACATCCTGGTACTGGTAGTAAAGATGTTTGATCTTATTTTTATAATATGAAAAGCCGAAAGTGGTATTCCAGCTAAAGCCCGGCCTAACGATATTACGTGAGTTGATCGATATCTCAACGCCATTATTCTGCACTTCACCTAGGTTGGAAGTAATGCTGCTGAACCCCGAAAAATTAGGCAGGGATTGATTCATGATCATATCGGTGGTAGACATCTGGAAGTAATCCAATGTAGTGGTGATACGGTTATTAAGAAAGCCGAGGTCCAGGCCTATATTAAAAGATGCTGTCTTCTCCCACTGCAGGTTCTTGTTGGCCATGCGGGATATCCGTAGATAATAAAACTGTACATAATCGCCCATTGCATTCAGATATCCCTGCGTACCGGTTCCTAGTGCAAGATCGGCCAGCGCGATGTAGGGATTTTCAAGCGATCGGTTCCCGTTTTGTCCGTAAGATAAACGCAGCTTACCATTGCTTAATGTATTCCATTTAAAAAACTTTTCATTGGTGAAGGTCCAGGCCAATGCAGCAGACAGGAAAGTGGCGCGGGGTTAGAAGTACCAAAAGCAGAATAACCATCGCGGCGTACAGAACCCGTAAACATATACCTGTCATCGAAAGAATAGAATAACCTACCCAGCATACCGTCAGCCGTCTGGCGCGCATCATAGGAATCAAATTCACTGAGCAGCTTGTCGCCGGTAGATGTTTCATGAAAGCCCAGCGCGTCTGTAGGTGTTATATTACGCGCCCTGATATAGTCCTCCCATAGCTCGCGTTCTTCCGCTTCCTGAACAAGGGTTACATTAACACGGTGTTTACCTGCAAAAGTATGTTCCCAGTTGATGGTATTGTTGAGCGACCAGTCGAAACGCTTTTTATTCTCACGGTCTACTCCTGCATTATTCGTAAGGGGTTCCAGTCGGGATGTTTGGATGAGGCGAAATAACGCCTGTAAAACCATTGATACCGGGGTGCAACGTTAAATGAATAATTGATATTAAAAGGCAGTTTCACTTTTGCCGTAAAAATGGAGTTCAACACGGTATAGCCGCTTTCCAGATCCTGGAACTGGCGGTTATAATCATAGTTGTATCCCCTTACAAGGCCCGTGAGTGTTGATCCCTGAGGATGCACTACCAGGTTTCCGTCTTCATCTTTATAAGACGCGAACGGGCTATTAAAAGTAATAGCATTGCTCCAGTTAGTGGCTATATTACCATCCGACCGGTCCTGGAAATTAATGTTAGCGCCAATATTTAACCAGTTGGTTATTTTCCCGTCTACTTTAAGGTTAGAGCGAACTGCCCTGTAGTTATCCCCTACAATAACGCCCTGGTTGGAAAGATACCCCGCCGACATATAATAGTTGATCTTGTCACTGGCACCCGAAACGCTAAGATTATAATCCTGGTTGACACCGTCACGGAAGCTATGGTCATACCAATCGAAGGTTCTGCCGGCAAGATAGTTGGTCAAAACATTATGCCCGAGACCGATACGTTGCGCGAAAATCAGTTCATCGGAAGCACCGGCCTCATTGGTTGAATAAGCCCTCCACTGGTCCGCGGTTATTCCATATTGGGCCAACATATCAGTAGTAGGCTTTTCATAATAACCGGGCTTGCCCAGGAGGGATCTCCAGCCATCTGGTAGGGCTCATAATTACCAGTAGTTGTATTGATACCGTAAGTGGCGGATTTATACCAGTCTTCCCTGTATTTGATATATCCTTCTGGTCCCCAAACAGGCCGGTCAACCCCATCGTAGAAAGCGCCAGGTTGGAGGTAAAATTAATCTTGGGCTTGCCCTGCCGTCCTTTTTCGTAGTTATAATCAGCACTCTTGGCAGACTGCGCACCATAAATAGCTGCTGCAGATGCGTCCTTAAGTACATCTATTTGCTCGATATCATCCGGATTGATCTCAGATAGCTCACCATAAAAAAATCATGCCGTCCAGAACAAGCAAGGGAGAGTTGTGATTGCCGGCAGTATATACCGAACGCTGTCCACGTATATTAATAGAACCGCCGCCCTTGGCAGATGCATCTAATCCTATGGTCAGGCCCGGCGTACCTCTTAGTATATCCTGAACGTTGCGCGGATTTTCATCGGCTATTTTATCGGGTTTGATCTGCGTTATAGCTCCCGTGAGATCTTTTTTCCGCATGGTACCATAACCTACCACTACCACATTTTCAAGATTGCTTTCAAGTGGGGTTAAATTGATGTTCAATTCGTCGGTACCGGAAATCACCACCTCCTTAGTATCGAAACCTACGAAAGTAACCACCAGGGTTTGTCCTTCCCCGCATCAATAGTAAACTTCCCGTTTTCATCTGTACTGGTTGCGGTACCACTTCCCTTCACACTCACTGATGCGCCCACCAATGGCGTACCGGCATTACTACGAACAGTACCTTTTATGGGTAAAAAGTAGACAGCCGTTCGCGGAAGCCCTGAGCTGCCTGCCCATAAACTGCCAGAAAAAGAAAGCATCCAAATCAATTGCAAAAAGCAATTCTTGTAACATTTACAATTAAAAACTTAAACTTCATAAACTTACCTGGGGTTTATTACAATGTTGTTGGTCTGAACAGGCCAGGCCACTGCAACCATTAAAGCACCTGGTTAACAGATCCTGCTATTCTGATAGCACTTGTTGTTTAATTAGGATTTTGCTGATTTCCGGCATTACAATAACCCTGCAGTTTTAGCGCATAGTTGCTTATCGGGACAGGGATACCTATTACTTTTTCAGCGCTGCCACATTCCTCTTTTTTATTACTGACAGTACTTTTATTGCTCTTTATTAACTGCAATCGGTAGATCAACATAGAAACGTATTGCCGGATTTCAGAGGACAAATTAGAACAAACAGGTTAGAAGCCAAACACACTAAAACAGCAAATAAAATATTTCAAATATTTACCTATTTAATTATCAATTAATTAACTAAACACATTTGGCTATTTTTGGAATGATTAGTAAAATAGTTGAATAGGGGCGGGGCTTTCTGCAAACGATTTCAGAATACAAACACAGGAGTATCCGGGCTTGGTTTCAAAAATAAAAAGAAAAAAGCAGGCTTAGTATTCGTCGTTATTAATCCGGGAAGATCTTTTGGAACGACCGCCAAATTGCCTGGGAAAATAGGAAAAAGTAAACTGGAAATAACGTTGCAATCCTTGTGTAACCGAAGTGGTGGTAGTGTTACCCGACGAATAGTTATTGATGTTTTGATTTTGTCCTAATATATTAAATACCGACGCGCGTGCCTCAAACAGCTTTGTTTTAGGAAAAAGATATCCCATATTGGCATCCCAGTTAAGATTTCTGATAGGTTGAGCGTTTACCGAAATATTGTTGCTGTAACGAATGTTACTGCCCAGCGTAAAGTTTTTAGGCACTTTAAGCGTAAAGCGTGCCGTAGTATTATAAGACCGGGTTTTAGCAGCAGGATAAATACCTGAGCCGCCTTGCTGCTCCGAACTCGTTCCCGATATGGTTTGCACCAGGCTTACATCAATAATGCCCGGCGCGTTGAAGCTTAGAGAAGCCGAATGGTTCTGGCCTTTATTGTTGTAGGTGAGCCTTTCCATATTGACATATTGTGGCCCTTCGGCTCCGTTAATGCTACTGCGATAGCTGAACTGCAGGTTCCCCTTTTTTAAGGGATGTGATACATTAACATTTATGTTGCCAAAAACGGAATTACTATAACCGCGGCCTGTTGCAAAATGTGTATAGCCCGTATTCCAGCTCCCACCTGCGCCTATTTGCATGGTTGTTTTATTAAACTTAAAAAACATGCCCATGTTTAACCCTGTATTAAAAGATCTTGTACCGGGTGTATTGATAAAATAGGTGGTACGACCGCCATCTTTGTCATAAATAGTACTATCGATAATCCCGTTCTTTTCCATGTTATACCCGAGGTTCATGCTGGCATTAAACGATCTTTTTCTTCGAAGCCCCTGCTTTCGTTGAAAGAAAAATCAAAATTGAAAGCATCCTGGAATCTAGATTTCAGATTCGGATTACCTACTATCATATTATACCTGTTTGTAGCGCTATCCTGTATAGGGTACAACTGATCGATAGTGGGAGCTGTTGCAGAACTGCTGTGCCTTAAGGCCATGCTTATATTATACTGGTCGATTTTATTATAGTTATAATTTATATGGGTAGCAGGGGTAAAAAATTATAAATAAACGTCCGGTTCCGATAGCTCAGGGTTGACGTGTTTTTTTGATACAACAACTGGTTTTGCAGGTTGGTGCTAATTTGTATGTTTCTTTGATAACGGTCGGTTATACGTTTCAAAAAAGTTTTCTCTAACCGTAATCCCGTCCTGCTGTCAATATTAGATACAGCACTCAGATTGGTGAGGTTACTATTCTCTATATAGGAATTGGACACACTATCCCTGTCACTTACGTCCGCATTAACATCCGATCGCCCATACTGTGTATAGTTATTTACGCCTATATTGATATTCCATAAATTGTGATCTTTAAAGATCAGTTGCCGGAGCCCGTTATAATTTATATTAACACCGCTATTTAAATTGGAATTACGATTGATGTATCGCCTGTCATAAAGATTGATGTAAGCACTGTCAGACAGGGCTTCAAACCTGCTATAAGTGGTACTATTACTTAAAGTGCTGCCATAACTCAGCGAGTAATTGATAGAAAGGCTCCCGGTTCCCGGATACTCATTTACCGAGCTGTTATTGTAAGCGCCATTAAGACTGAACTGGTTACTTGTATTTTCGCCCCGGATTTATTGGCTGATTGGCTGGCCAATATAGAATCATTACGGTAAGTGGTCATATTACCTTCTGATGCCGTGCTGCCCTGCGACCTGCTGAAGTTCATATACGCCGAAAAAAATTCTCTTTTTTACGGGCATCATAATTGGCATTTACCGACTGTGTAAGTGAACGCGAAAGATTAAAGCCTTCATTAATGTCTGTTAATTTTGAATCCGCCAGGTTTTTTACTGTTGTTCGGTTAGTGACAGCACTGCTACGGTTACCCGATATATTATATCCGCCATTCAAAGATTTATCGTTATATAAACCCGGAGTTTCTTTAAAATATTGTCTCAATGTAGTGCCTATGCTCCAGTTGTTGCGGATATTCAGATCTTTGTTTTGAAGCACCGGTTCAATATCGCCTAAAGCTCTTTTTACAATATTTCCATTTCCGCTAAATCCCAGGTTTGTTTTCTTGTTATATAACTGCATCGACGCATTTCCACCATAACTATCGTTGCTGCCAACCTGCGCAGTGGTATTTCCAAAATATCCCTTTCGTTTGTCGGGTTTTAGCTTGATGTTCATCACCACAGTAGAGTCCCTGGCTATTTCAGCTGCTGTTTGCTTATAAATGTCTTTCTCCTGGTACACCTGTATTTTATCAACTGCGTGTTTAGGTAAATTTTTCACGGCCATATTAAAGCTTCCATCAAAAAAAAGGTCGCCCGTCAACATATAGCTTCGTTACTTTTCTGCCGTTAACAGTGAGCGAACTGTCCTGCCACCTGGTAATTCCAGGCACCCTCGACAATAATTCATCTACCACTTCGTTAGAATCAAGTTTAATACCTGCCGGGTTAATTTCTAAGGTGTCACCATTCATCGTTACCGGAGCTACAGATTTCACTACAACCTCCTCCAATAGTTGCCCGGTGTCTTTTACCAGGCTAATGGCTTTAAGATCTATATACATCTGAAGAGAATCCAGGTAAATAGCTTTTGAAAACCCTGCATAACCTGTATGGGTTATAGAAACAAATAAATTTGTTTTTAACGGCAGGTCTTTTATTTCGAACGTGCCGCGTTCCTTTGTCAGCTGGTAGTTTACCACCACAGAATCGGTGCTCTTATAAACCGTTACAGTAGCAGCACGTAGTGCATTGCTATCTGCGGAACTAATAACAGCTCCTTTAATGCTTCCCCCGTTTGACCAAACGAAACACCGGCCAGCAACAGCAGTATAATTACCAGTACTTTTCTCATTGGCTGCGGAGGTTTTCTTTGGGCCGTATACGAATGAGTACCGGGTTGTCAGTTTCTTTTGCTGTGTTATAAAACCTGGCCAGGCTTTCCTGGTATTGCACCTTCAGCTTCGCTGTATTTTTTTTTTTTCGAAAAAGGCTTCGGGTAGTCCAGCTCTGGTAAATATTTTTTTCATCAAAAGCCAATATAGCCCCCGTTAAAGGAAACATATAATTACTGCTATCGGGAGCCAATTTTCCGTAATTATATATGCTGCCGTTATTTTTATCGTATATAAAATACTCGTCGGAGAACGATTTGTTTATACCAAAGAATAAAAAACGGCCCAGGTTGAATACCTGGCCAATGGTGTTGGAGTTAAAAACCACAGAGGTATTATTGTTTCCCCGCCCGGAACCGGGTGCCGATACCACAAATGCTCCACCCTCAAAAAAAAAACAGACTCCATTCCGCCAGTCAGCTCATTCCTCTTTTCATCAGGTGTAACTACCTTATAGGATTGTGAGATGGATGACGGGGTTAACAAATAAATAATTGAGTCTAATGGCCTCGTGAAAAATAATAGGGAATCATTTAATGTAGCGCTCAGCTTACATTGCCAGGCATTACGGCCCGCGAAAGCCGGATCGGTTTTTTGATTGTACGGAAAAAGACTTTTAACCAGCCGGTTATCTTCCATAATCTGCAGCTGATAACCCGTTGTATCCTCATTCTTTATGTCTGACCGGATAAAACTAAAAGCAAAACGGTTGTTGCCCAGCAGTACGGGATTGGAGAGAATATTAACGGGCCATTTTAACTCTTCCGACGCAGCCCAGGCAGGTTTTGCAGGTATAACCGGGTAGCTTTTGGCAGTTCAGGTTGCTCTCTATCCAGGCCCTGCGACAGGTAGGCCTGAAGCTTTGCAGCTGTAACATTATAATTTTTGTTTTGGCTGAAAATAAGCAATGCATCGTGCGCCCTGTCCAGTTGAATAAAATTGATCCGGTAACGTTGCTGCCTGTTCTTATACTTTGTCAGAAACCGGCCTTTTTATCAAAGAAGAGAATAGCATCTGTATCCGTATCAAGAATAATAAAGCAGTTATCTGTAACCAACAATTGTTTTACTATTCCAAAAACGGACGCACGGTTCGTTTCCAACGGAATTATCTCGATTTCTCCGAAAATGGAGGAAAAGCCCGTGTCTACCGATTTGGACGGATCTAAAACAGGTATTGATTGGGCACGAACCGTACCCAGTATCCCGATCAGCCAGCCGATTAGCATCCAATGTCTCACAAAGAAAAAGCAGTTAATACACCAAATATAAGAGAGGCCGCGCAGATGAAATGATAGCTAATTGTTAAATGCGATACCTATGGTTATTAACACCAGCTCTAATCCTTCCGAAATTTTGAATCCTTAAATCAAAAATTCTTAAAACAAAATAAATTTATCGATTTACAATAAATTTATTTTGAAAAATGACAAAGAAATTTTATTTTTATATTCTGTAGTATTCGCTTTTAAAAAAGGATACAAACTTCAACAGGAAAGCGAACTCACCGTTTAAATTGTTGTACAAATGAAATCAGTCAATATAGCATCCAACGAGGTATCCCAGGGCTCCTGGAAACCTTCCACCAAAACAAAGATTTTTCTGATCCTGCTCTACATTGCTGCCTGGATCATATTTGTGGGCCTATGTATTGAAGCAGGTGGCTTTATTACCAATGCTGTATTCGTTCTGGCTCAACCACAGGCAGTCCCTTATCTTTGGCAACAAGTAGATCTCAGAGACCTGTTACAATACGGACATGGTTTTTCTTTACCCTGGTAACCATCATCAGCGTTGTGACGGTACTCAAAGCAATTTTATTTTATTTGATCATCAGTATATTGCATAACAAACAACTCACCTTAGAACAACCGTTCACCTTTATTGCCCAGCGTTTTATTATACGGATTGCTTCTCTGTCACTTTCGATTGGCTTATTTTCCATCCTGGGTGTCAAAGGTGCTGCCTGGCTAAGCGGGCAAGGAGTAAAGATGCCCGATCTGCAGGCACTTCATTTAAGCGGTGCAGATGTATGGATATTTATGAGCATGGCACTCTTTGTTGTGGCCTATATTTTCAAGAAAGGTATTGAGCTACAAACCGAACAGGATTTAACCGTATAGTATGGCAATTATTATCAACCTGGATGTAATGATGGCAAAGCGGAAGATGTCGCTCAACGAGCTCAGCGAACGCGTAGGCATTACTTTATCTAATCTCTCTATTCTAAAAAACGGAAAGCCAAAGCGGTGCGTATCGAAACGCTCAATGCTATTTGCAAAGCGCTGGACTGTCAGCCGGGAGATATCCTGGAGTATAGGGAATGTGAGTAGTGAATAATCAATTGTATCTGATCATCAGATAGCAGCGCCCGGGAAAGTGATAAGAATCATCAATATGCAATGTTTAATGTTCGGTTATATCTTGGTCTCCCTCCTTGTCAGCTCTGTCAACAGACAACTATCAACTACCAATTATTTCGCGCTTACTTTCCATATAATACCCGCTGTATCATCATTCACCAGCAAAGAGCCGTCGGTAGCTACAGCCACACCAACCGGTCTGCCATACACTTCGCTTTTTTCATCGCTTGCAATAAAGCCGGTTAAAAAATCAACAGCAGGTTTAGGTTTGCCTTTTTCAAAAGGAATGAACACTACTTTATACCCCGACAATTTTGAACGGTTCCAGGAGCCATGCTGCCCTACAAAGGCACCATTCTTATACTTTGCGGGGAAATTACCAGATTTATAAAACACCAGTCCCAACGAAGCAGTGTGGGGGCCTAAAGGAACATCGGGCACAATAGATTTATTTACCCATTCATCGTGAGGGTCGCCGGCCCAGCGCGGATCTTTTACCTTTCCAAAATAGCTAAAAGGCCAGCCATACCAACCGCCACGCTTTACACTGGTGGCATAATCGGGCACAATTTCGTCGCCCAATCCGTCCCGCTCGTTCACAGCGGTCCAAAGCTCGCCTGTAACCGGGTTCCAGTCCAATCCCACAGGGTTACGCAGGCCACTGGCATAAATTTTCAGATCGCTTCCATCAGGGTTGGCTTCATATACCAGTGCACGTCCTTTTTCAGCGTCCATCCCGTGCTCACCTACATTACTGGCCGAGCCTACCGTAATATATATTTTATCACCTTTTTTGTTGGAAATGATATTTCTGGTCCAGTGATTATTGTATCCGCCGGCATAAAGCGATACAATTTTTTTGCCTTCACCTTCCAGTTTGGTGTCACCGGTCTTGTAAGGATAACGATATACCCCGTCGGTATTGGCTATATAAAAATAGTTTCCCAGCACCAGCATCCCGAAATTACGGTTCAGGTTATTGATAAAAACATGTCGCTCATCTACCTTTCCATCCTTATCAGCATCTCTCAATAAGGTGATCTGGTTGGCGCTCTTCCGGGTTCCTGCTTCAGCTACAAAATAATCTCCGTTGGGTGCTACGTAGGTCCAGCGTGGGTTTTCGAGCTTATCGGCAAACCGGGTAACGGTAAATCCTTCCGGGGCTTTAGGGGTTGCTCCTTCCGGCCAGGGAATCGTTTTACTGTTTTTATTGGCAGACTCTGTTTTAAAAGGCGGCTGTAAAACCAACGGCCCTACAGTTGTTTTCACCGTTATGGGCGCCTGGGCTGCCAGTTGCTTTTTAGCTTCGTTATCTATTTTACCCTGTGAGCGGGCATTGAAGGCAATAGTGCCGGATACCAATATAAGCGCTGCATTTTTAAGTTGCATAGAATCTGCTATTTTAAGAGTTTTAAAGGATGCCCTGTGCACAATAGTACAAGTCCGAAGGACTCCTTTGGAGGGTGCAACACCCGCCTGTACCTTACGGGCAGGCAAGATTGATGCCATGTATCAATTGATGGAGCCCAAACAATTATTCAAATTCATACCCAATATCACCACGATAGTACATCCCGTCAAATCGAATCCGGGAAAGGGCCTGCCGCGATTGAGTTACGGCTTCGGAAGTTGTGGCCCCAAAGGAAGTAGCACAAAGTACGCGTCCTCCGTTGGTAATAATCTGGCCTTCTTTGTCTTTAGTGCCTGCCTGGAAAATAATGGTCTCAGCAGGCACATCCGAAAGTCCTTCTATTTTAAAGCCTTTTTCAAAACTACCCGGATAGCCACCGCTTACTGCTACCACGGTTACTGCGGTACGTGGATCAGTTGCAATTTTAACATCAGCCAACCTGTTTTGCGCCGCTGCAAGACATAGCTCGGCCAGGTCGTTCTGTAAACGAGGCATTACCACCTCCGTTTCAGGATCGCCCATGCGACAGTTATATTCAATAACAAACGGCTCGTTGTTTACTTTAATCAGGCCAATAAAGACAAAACCCGTATAATTAATTCCTTCTTTATTCAATCCGCTTACAGTGGGCTCAATGATCTGGGTGGTTACCTTTTGCATAAAATCATCCGTTGCAAATGGTACAGGGCTAACAGCGCCCATCCCGCCCGTATTCAGGCCGGTATCTTTTTCACCGATGCGTTTATAATCTTTGGCTTCAGGCAATAACACGTATTCTTTACCATCTGTTAAAATAAATACGCTCATTTCGATCCCGTCCAGGAACTGTTCTACCACTACCGTTTTGCTGGCATCTCCAAATTTGGCCTGTACCAGCATAGCTTCGAATTCTATGATCGCTTCCGCGTGCGTGGCGCAAATAACCACACCTTTACCTGCGGCTAATCCATCGGCTTTTAGCACAATCGGTAAAGAGTGCTGCTGCAGGTAGTTTACGCCGTCTTCAAATTGTTCTGCGGTAAATTCGCGGTACGCAGCGGTAGGAATATGATGCCGCTGCATGAAAGCCTTGGCAAAGGCCTTGCTTCCTTCCAGCTGTGCGCCAAACTGCGACGGGCCTATAAAAGGGATATGCTTTAGTTCATCTTTCTGAAAATAATCCCACGCACCTTTAACCAGGGGCTCTTCCGGTCCGGCAATGACCATTTCAACCGCATTTTCAAGGCAAAACCGCCCCAATGCTTCAAAGTCGGTAATTGCTATATTAATATTAGTGCCGCATTGTGCCGTGCCCGGATTTCCAGGGGCAATAAATAACTCGTGCCTGCCATTTCCTCTCTCCTTAATGTTCCACGCCAGCGCATGTTCCCTGCCGCCGCCGCCCAATATCAATATTTTCATTTTTCGCTATTTTTAAAGGTCGTGAAGGTAATAAATCTCTTACGAAGGGTGTGAGAATGAATGGGTAATTTTTCGGAGGTTAACCGCTCATAACAGTTTTGTATCCACATTCAACTAAATCACTATATTTACCCATCTTGAATAAAATTTAATTCGTATGTCAGCAACCGAAAACGACTTTTTTAAGAGCCGCGTCTTGGGCCACCCTTCGGGATTATTTGTTTTATTTTTTACGGAAATGTGGGAGCGGTTCTCCTACTATGGTATGAGGGCGCTTTTGGTGCTTTTTCTAACTTCGTCTTTAATGGGCGACAATCCGGGCTGGGGATGGCCCCGGGAACACGCCATGACACTTTACGGGTCATACACTGCAATGGCCTATCTTACCCCTATTCTTGGAGGATATATTGCCGACCGCTTTATTGGTTACAGGTGGGCCACTATCTGGGGCGCATTCTTAATGACCCTGGGTCATGCCTCCATGGCCATTGAAACCAACCAGTCATTTTTGTACCTGGGCCTGGTATTGCTGGTTTTAGGAATAGGCCTTTTAAACCCAACATGACCTCTATTTTATCGGAGATGTATAAAAATATCCTGAAAAAAAAGATGGGGCTTATACCATATTTTATATGGGTGTAAATTCCGGGCTTTTCTGGGAATGATATTATGCGGATACCTAGGAGAAAGTGTTGGCTGGAGCTATGGCTTCGGACTGGCGGGGATTTTCATGCTGGTAGGCCTTTTACAATTTTATTTTACCCAGGGTATTTTTGGCAGCATCGGATTAAAGCCGAAAAAACAGGCAGCTTTGGAAACCGTTGCTGAAAGCCCTGAGGCAATTGTTGCTGAAGCGGGCAATGACATAGACAGGGTAAAGAAAAACCCGTTTTCCAGATTTGAAGTACTGATTACCATTTTCATCTCTGTTGTAAGCCTCGTTTGGGTGGTTAACGACCCCGTATCCAAGATCACTTCTTCCAACGTATTCAACTTCAGTGTTGGCTCGATGGATGGCAGCAACTTTGCTATATTAGTGACGTTGGCATTATTTGTATTTCTTTTAATCAAACGCATTGCCCAGTACGAACCGCTGCTACGCGACCGGATGATCGTAATTGTAGTATTGGCGTTTATCACCATTTTTTTCTGGGCGTCTTTTGAGCAGGCAGGCGGATCAATGACCATCTTCGCAAAAGATTATACCGACAGGGTATTGGAAGGAAACGGAAAAACGATGTTCAATATAGCTAACACATTGATTACCGTTGTTCCGATGCTCATTATTTCTTATGTGCTGGTAAAACTATTCGGGCAAACTTTTAAGAAGTATGCTTTAGGTAATATAATTTTAACTGTGGGCTTTATTTTAATATGGGTGCTGGTTATTATGATGCTGGCGAGCCAATATAAGGATGATAAGCCCGAGGTACCCGCATCGTGGTTTGGCAGTTTGAACGCTTTGTTCATTATCAGCCTGGGGCCATTGGTATCCAAGTTATGGGAAAGCCGCTTCAATCCGCCTGCCACCATTAAAAATGGTATAGGAATGATATTGCTGGGCATTGGGTTTGCAGCGCTGGCTTTTGGGGCTTCCGGCATTCCTCCGGGCGCTAAAGTAGCATCGGTAAGTATGATGTGGCTGGTGCTGGCTTACTTGTTTCACACTTTGGGCGAATTGTTTATTTCTCCGGTTGGCTTATCCTATGTAAGTAAGTTGGTTCCCGGCCGTATGATCGGTATCATGTTTGGCATCTGGTACCTGGCTATTGCTATCGGGAATAAATTGGCAGGGAGTATGGGCGGCAAGATCGATGAAATTACCGCTAAGTACTCTATGCAGGACTTCTTCCTTATTTTCACGCTTATCCCTATGGGCCTGGGAGTATTAATTATGTTACTAACGCCTGTAGTGAAGAGACTCATGCACGGTGTAAGATAATTTTACTTTATTTTTATTACGCAAAGTCCTAATCGCATTTAGGACTTTTTTAATTGAACTATATGACAGAAAAAGCTATTGCCAAACAACCCCGCCAGTTATACTTGTTATTTTTCGCGGAAATGTGGGAGCGGTTTTCCTTTTACGGGATGAAGGCCCTGCTGATTGCTTACATGGTTACTGAATTAAAATTTGACGAACCACGGTCTTACGGTATACTGGGCGCCTATTCGGCCCTGGTGTATACAATGCCTATGCTGGGAGGTATGCTGGCCGATCGTTTTCTCGGGTATCGCAGGGCCGTTATCTACGGTGGCATATTAATGACCATCGGGCACCTGGTGCTGGCTTTACCACAGGAATGGAGCTTTTTTATGGCATGGCTTTTATTATTTGTGGCAATGGTTTTTTAAGCCCAATATATCGAGCCTTGTAGGTACTTTATATGAAGAAAACGATCCACGGCGCGATAGTGGCTTCTCCCTTTTTATATGGGTATTAATATCGGCGCAGCCCTGGGTGGTTTACTTTGCGGCTACGTGGGGCAACGTATCAACTGGCACTATGGATTTGGATTGGCAGGCATCTTCATGATACTGGGATTAGTTGTTTTTGTGATCGGTCAAAAATCTTTAGGTGACAGGGGCTTCCTCCCAACTTAAGGCACTGAAGAAAAGAACAGCAGGTATTACCAACGAGCAGCTCATTTATATTTTATCTTTATTGATCGTTCCGGTAGTAGTGGCTCTTTTCAATCGCCACGAGATCATGGATTACTTTATGGCGATACTGGGAGCTATTGCTATTGTTTACGTACTGTGGGAAGCTTTTCGTATGGAACCTGCAGGCAGGAACAAGCTGATCGCCGCCTTGTTCATGATTATTTTCTCCATACTATTCTGGGCATTTTACGAGCAAAATGCAGGCTCGCTGAACCTGTTTGCCATGCGTAATGTAAATATGCATGTGATGGGTACAGAGCTGCCCGCCTTGTCTGTGAATAATTTCCTGCCGCCAGGCTGGGTAGTTATACTAAGTTTCTTTTTGCCTGGCTATGGACCTGGACTGGCTGGCCAAGCAAACTGGAGCCTGTTACCCCGGTAAAATTCGGTTTTGCTTTTATATTTATGGCAATAGGTTTCTTAGTGTTTTACCTGGCTTGTTTAAATGCTGAAGGCGGGCTGATCAGCCTGTTTGCCTTTACCATGGGGTATATGTTTATTATTGCAGGCGAGCTTTGCCTGTCTCCTATCGGGCTTTCGATGGTAACCAAGTTGTCTCCGGTTCGGATGGTAGCGGTAATGATGGGGATCTGGTTCTTTGCCAGCGCGGGCGGAGAATTTCTTGCCGGCAAAATTGGTAAAATGATGAGCGTTCCCGAAGCCGTGCAAAATAATGCCGTTGCCTCCTTACCTTATTATGCTACCATTTTAAAAGAAATTGCCATAGCTTCTGCCATAGCCGGAGCTTTGATTTTACTATTGTCGCCATTGGTAAAGAAATGGATGGGGATGTCAAATGATGGGAAGCTAGTTGACTAGTTAATAAGTTGACAAGGGACCTTTTCAACAGTTAACCAATCAACCAGTCAACTATCCCCTACACAAAACTATCCACTTCCCGGTACGCCTGTACCAGCCTTTCTTCTCCTTCCTTACCGGATTTAGACATCCCGTGCTCCATTCCCACTACACCTTTGTAGCCTTTTTCGTATAAGAATTTAAATACATTTTTATAATTCACTTCGCCGGTTGTAGGTTCTTTCCGCCCCGGGTTGTCTCCTACCTGTATGTAGGGAATTTCGTCCCAGCAAAGCTCCAGGTTTTTGATCAGGTTACCTTCATTCTTTTGCATGTGGTAAGCGTCATACAATATTTTACAACTGGGACTATCTACCGCCTTGCATATTTCATAGGTTTGGGTAGAATAGCGCAGGAAAAGATCGGGTGTATCACTTAAGGGCTCCAGCACCATAACAATACCATGCGGCTCAAATATTTCGGCACCACGGCGTAAAGCTTCAATAACGTTGGCCGTTTGTATAGATAGCGGTAAATTTTTTTCAAAATCGCCGGGTACTACTGTAACCCATTTGGCATTACAACGCTTGGCTACCTCTACCGACTTGCGGCAACCCTCCAAAAATATATCCACATGCTCTTTCTTTTTAGCTGCCAAAGTGTTAGCTCCGTTGCCTCCTTTGGGCACCACAAAAACCCCATACGCATACCCAGTTTAGCCAGCGTTTCGCCAATTTTGGTTTGCTGCTCCGTAGAACGGCCGGTCATTCCATTATCTTCAATCGATCTGAAGCCCAGGTCATACATGTATTTGATCTGGTCGATAAAATCTTTTCCGCCGCTGGTAGCAAACATGCCTTCATGCGGCGCGTAGTCTAAATGAAAAGGTTGTCCCTTTGACGTAGTAGAAGATTTTGTTTGGCTAAAAGCACCAGTAGCTGCTGCAAAAGAACCCGTTGTAAGCAGCGTATTTCTGAGAAAAGACCGTCTTTGCATCGTTAAGTATTTTCACGAAAAATAACAAAACTTCGTTAACCCACCTAAACAACCGTTTGCACAAAAGCATTTTCATCGAATTTCTATATCTTTAAGCCATGCAGAAAATTGTATTGATTGCTGCTTGCACGGCCATGACAGCAGCGCTTCACGCTCAAAACCAGTCATTCGAAAAATATGAACAACCGATTCCAGGCAGCCCGGTAAAATTTGAAATGGTGCCCATAAAAGCCGGTAGTTTTAAAATGGGTAGCAAAGCCTCCAAGCAGGCCGATGAACAACCCCAACATGAAGTAACCCTGAGTGCTTTCTGGATAGGTGCTAAAGAAGTGACTCATGACGAATTTGCACTTTATCTCAATGATGAGCATTACGCCGAAAATAGCGATGTAGACGCTATTACGCGACCATCGCGCCCTTATATTGAAATGACGTTGGGAATGGGGAAAGAAGGCGGTTTTCCGCTAACAGCATGAAGCAGCACGGGGCTATTATGTACTGCAAATGGCTGTATGAAAAAACAGGAGTGTTCTACCGCCTGCCCACAGAAGCCGAATGGGAATATGCCTGCCGCGCCGGCTCTACCACTATTTATCCTTTTGGTAACGACAGCGCTCAATTAAAAGATTATGCCTGGTACGCCGCCAACAGTGGCGACCGGTATCAAAAAGTGGGATTGAAAAAACCCAACGCCTGGGGATTATACGATATGCTGGGAAATGTACAGGAATGGGTGCTGGATCAGTATAGTGCAGATGCCTATGCAAAACGGGAGAAAAATGCAACAGATCCTGTTAATACGCCCACCAGCAAACATCCTTTAGTAGTGCGTGGCGGCGACTATAACGACCCCGCCAGCGCCCTTACAAGCGCCAATCGCGAACCGTCCGACCTGGTATGGAACCGCCGCGATCCGCAGATACCCAAAAGTAAATGGTGGAATGCCGATGCGCCGTTTGTGGGGTTCAGGATTGTTCGCCCGCTGAAGCAACCTACTAAGCAAGAAGCTGAAAAATTCTTTGAGACTTATTTAAGCCTGTAAAGGCAGTAGTTCAAATGAGTGGCCAACTTTCATTTGCACGTACTTCTGTCAATAATAATTAACTGATCAAACAAATCAATCACCTCAAATACATATTATATCAAAAATAACCAACAATGGACAATAAAACAACGCGCAGAAAATTTGTACAGCAAACATCCCTGGTTACCGGTGGACTGATGGCTGCACCATTTTTAAGTAATGCTAATTTCTTTTCGGGTTCGGCCGGCACCATAAAAGTGGCGCTGATCGGTTGCGGCGGACGCGGTACAGGAGCCGCCATACAAGCTTTAAGTACCAAGCAAAATGTACAGCTGGTGGCGATGGCCGATGCTTTTAAAGACCGCCTCGACGGCTGCTATAAATCTATTACGGGCAACCTGGCGGAAGCAGGTATTGATAAAAGCCGCGTGGATGTTCCCGAAGAAAGGAAGTTTGTTGGTTTTGATGCCTATGAAAAAGCAATTCCCTGGCGGACGTAGTGATCCTGACCACGCCTCCGGGATTCCGCCCCATTCATTTTGAAGCTGCTGTAAAACAGAACAAACACATCTTCATGGAGAAGCCTGTGGCTACAGATCCTGCAGGTATCAAAAAGTGCTGGATGTTGCAGAGATCGCTAAGCAAAAAAATTGAATGTGGTAGTAGGCCTGCAAAGAAGATATCAAAACTCATATCTCGAACTCTTCAAGAAAAAAGACCTTATTGGAGATATTACTTCAGCCCAGGCCTGGTGGAATAACGACGGGGTGTGGGTGAAAGAGCGTCAGCCGGGTCAAACAGAAATGGAATACCAGATGCGTAACTGGTATTATTTCAACTGGCTTTGCGGCGATCATATTGTAGAACAGCATGTGCACAATATTGATGTCATCAACTGGTTTAAGGGTGGATATCCTGTAAAGGCACAGGGATTAGGCGGACGCCAGGTGCGTACGGACAAAAAGTACGGTGAAATATACGACCATCATTATGTGGAGTTTCACTATGCCGACGGCAGCATTATGAACAGCCAGTGCCGTCATATCCCCAGAACAATGAGTAAGGTGGATGAGCTGATTATCGGAACAAAGGGACGGATCTTTGGCGATGCTGCAGTAATCAAAGACAATAAAGGCAATACACTTTTTGCCTTCGACAAGAAAGGAGAAAACAATCCTTACCAGGCCGAGCACGATGCACTATTTGCCGCTATTGCTAAAGGAGAATATAAATTTGCCGACGCAGAACATGGTGCAAAAAGTACATTAACAGGAATTATAGGCCGCCTGGCTACCTATAGCGGGCAGGTTATTGATTTCGAAAAAGCATTAAATAGCGGTATGAGCTTAATGCCTAAAGAATACAGCTTTAATGCCACACCACCGGTTGTACCTGATGCCGATGGCAATTACCCGATAGCCACACCGGGCAAAACAAAGTACTTCTAGTAGTTGGACTTAGTTATATTTAAACCCTCCGTTATTATTTATAGCGGAGGGTTTGTAATGAAAAAGCTTACATACGCTATCAGTTAGCATAAAACCATCAGGCTTTCGCTTCCTTATACTTTCCCCTGTTCTAATTTGATCTTTTCGAGTATAGCAGCCACATGAGCTTCCTCCAACTTTTCATGATGGTTGAGCTTTTGTACTTTCAATACGGTAGATCTTCCGTCTTCTGAAGGAGCAAAAGCGGGCAGAAACCGGGCGCCATATAAAATCTCATCCCCTTTATACGAAATTCGCTGTTGTACCGTATTAGAGTAATGCTCGTCGAAAGCTCTTATATTGATCATAACTTCAAGGTTGCTGCTCTTTATTTCTTCAAGACTCAAACCATAAAAAGGACTTTTATCATCAATGATATGCACAACCGTCCACGATAAAGCCAGCGAGTTGATACGGCTGAACTGTAGCGGAGCTGAAAATAGCGGGTACTTTTTTTCCATTCTCCTCCACCTCGAAGGCAGTGGTCACCTCGGCCTGCACGTCAGTAAGCGAAATGTTTTTTGCTGACACTACCCGTAACATAAAAGCAGCCGTTTCCTTAAAAGGTGCCATGATAAGATTATCGCTAAACCTTAAAAAGCGCGGGGCCGGGCAAAGCGGGCAAAAAACAAACCGGTTACAATAGCAAAAGCCATGATGCCTATAAAAGATTCTAACGACGCAACAATATTAGCAGCCATTCCCTTTGGACTGATATGCCCGTATCCCACCGTTGTAAGTGTTTGGGAGCTGAAGAAAAAGCCTGCATAAACTTCTCACCAAAGCCAGATACAGGATCAATACCCTGCAATTTATCAATACCAAGTAATGTATAAATACAGGCAAAAAGCAAATTAGTGGAAGTATAAAATAAAAATACCACCAGCATGAATCGCCCGGGAGAAAGACTGATCATGGTATGATAAATACTATTGCGCTGCCACCAGTTAAGACCCCTGCGTTGCACATTCAAACTTCCATCCCGGTTCATGATTCGCTGCATACCGGCGTTAGCCGTATACCCGGTATTGGAAATATCCTGTGAAAGCTGTTTTGTTCTGGCCATACTTTTTCAATTGAAAAAGTAAATCTAGGCAATTGCTACTTAACAGTAAAAAATCATAATATTTACTCGCGGCTTTATTTAGGAAGAATTGTAACATCAGTGCCTTCGGCTGCGCGTCAGAAAGGTTTACATTCAATAGCTCGTTAGTATTTTCATGCGGCAAGATTAAACCGGGTGAATAACAAACGCATGCATATCTTTTAAAAACTCGTGCAGCTCTTTCATAGACGGTATGGGGTCTGCAATCAGCAGGAATAGTTTGCCGGTTTGTTTTAACCTTGCCTTATTCGTTTTTATTTGCAGGTATTCAATGATTTTCTGGAAGATATCGGACTCGAAATAAGGAGAGTCCGGGCGATTGATAAAATGACAACGGAGCGTTTCCGTTTTCAGGCTCATTTTTTCGAAGCCCAGGTCTATCGCCAGTTTACGGCATTTTACTGTTTCAAACAAGTCATCTACCTGTGGTGGTACAGGACCAAAGCGATCAGCCAACTCATCGTGCATAGCCTGCAGCTCTTCATCATTTTCGCAGTTATCCAGCCGCTGGTATAACGACAAACGTTCGGTAATATTTTCTACATATTCATCGGGTATCAGTATCTCCAGATCGGTATCAATCGTACAGTCATGTACAAAATCATCCTGCTTACTTATTTCTTCCTTAAACAGGTCTTTAAACTCTGTACGTTTTAATTCACGGATAGATTCGTCGAGGATCTTCTGGTACATTTCAAAGCCTATCTCGGCCATAAAACCGCTTTGCTCTCCACCCAGTAAATTCCCGGCGCCACGTATGTCCAGGTCGCGCATGGCTATCTGGAAACCGCTACCCAGTTCGCTGTGCTGCTCCAGTGTTTGCAGGCGCTTTCGCGAATCGCTCGGCAATGTGCTCATCGGCGGTGCCAGCAAATAACAAAATGCTTTTTATTGCTACGTCCTACCCGGCCGCGTAACTGGTGCAGATCACTTAAGCCAAAATGATGCGCATTATTAACAATGATTGTATTGACGTTGGGTATATCCACGCCGCTCTCCACGATATTGGTACAAACCAACACATCATACTTGCGGTCGATAAAGTCCAGTATCTTTTCTTCCAGTTGATGGCCTTCCATCTGCCCGTGTGCATATCCTACCGAGAGATCCGGGCATAAGCCCTGTATAATCGCCGCCATTTCAGCCAAACCTGCTACCCTATTGTGAATAAAGAACACCTGGCCACCACGCTCGGTTTCGAAATAAATGGCATCACGCACAAAATCTTCATTATACACCTGCACTTCCGTTTGTATCGGCTGACGATTGGGTGGAGGTGTGTTAATAATACTCAGATCTCTTGCGCCCATTAGCGAAAATTGCAGCGTACGTGGTATGGGCGTTGCTGTTAATGTTAAACAATCTACCGTGGTACGGATAGTTTTGATCTTTTCCTTATGCGCTACGCCAAATTTCTGCTCCTCATCTACAATGAGTACACCCAGGTCTTTAAACTTCACATCTTTCCCGATAATACCATGTGTACCTATGAGGATATCAATTTTGCCTGCCTTTAATTTCTCCAGCGTTTCTTTTTTCTCTTTGGCGGTTTTAAAGCGGTTGATAAAATCTACTGTTACAGGGAAGTCTTTTAACCGCTCGCTGAAAGTTTTATAATGCTGAAAAGCAAGAATAGTGGTGGGAACTAATACGGCGGCCTGCTTACCATCTACACAGGTCTTAAAGGCTGCACGAATAGCGATCTCCGTCTTGCCAAAACCCACATCTCCACAAACCAGCCGGTCCATAGGCGACGCAGACTCCATATCTTTCTTCACATCGGCTGTAGCCCTGCTTTGGTCGGGTGTATCTTCATATATAAACGAAGCCTCCAGCTCATTTTGCAAATAGTTATCGGGTGTATGGGCAAAGCCTTGCTGGGCTTTACGTTTGGCGTATAGCTTAATCAGGTCAAACGCAATTTCTTTAACTTTTGCCTTGGTTTTTTCCTTCAGCCGGTTCCACACATCACTACCCAGTTTATTTACCTTGGGCACACTGCCTTCTTTACCGGTATACTTGGCTATTTTATGAAGAGAGTTGATGTTGACATACAACACATCTTTGTCCTTATAGATCAAACGCACCGCCTCCTGCAGCTTGCCGTTCACATCCATTTTTGCAGGCCGCTATACACTCCTACCCCATGGTCGATATGCGTTACATAATCGCCGGGCTGCAATTCCCGCAAGGTGCGCAGGGTAATGGCCTTACTTTTATTATAGGCCTGCTTTACACGATACTTATGGTAACGCTGAAATATCTCGTGATCCGTATAGCAAACAATCTTCAGGTCATCATCTATAAATCCCTGATGAATAGAAACAGATACAGGGTTAAAAACCAGCTCGGCTTTCAGGTCGTCAAAAATGGTTTGCAACCTTTGCAGCTGCTTGGAATTCTCCGAAAAAATATAAATGCTATACTGCTTCTTTTCTTTCTCCTTCAGGTCTTTGATCAACAGATCGAACTGGCGGTTAAATGCCGGCTGTGACCTTGTATTAAATTCAAATTCATGTCTGGCAGTATAGCTGTTGCCTCCGAAATGAAAAACCGGCCGATTTTTCAATGAGCTGTCAAGGCTGTCAGCCGTTATAAAATCATCGGGAGACAGATCTTTTTCAGTAGTTTTTCATCGTCGCTGTTGGCAACTGCCTGCCCGGCCGGGTACAGCTCCACGAAATATTTCAACTCCTCCTCATGATCTCTCAAACGTTCTATGCACAGCTCCTGGTCTTGCAACCAAATAGCCGTATTGGCCGGTAAAAAATCAAAAAGTGAAACCCTTTCTTCCGAGCTAAACCGGGTATCAACATTCGGGATAATCGATACTGATAAAAGCTTGCGTTCGCTTAACTGGGTTTCGGGGTCAATAATACGGATCGAATCCACCTCGTTACCAAACAACTCAAAACGGTAAGGTTTTCGTTACCGAAAGAATAAATATCGAAGATGCCGCCACGCAACGCGTATTGCCCCGGCTCGTATACAAAATCGCTGCGTACAAAGCCGTATTGGTCCAGCTTTAATAGCAGTGGGCCAATATCAATTGTATCGGCAGTTTTTATGTGAATGATATTCTCCGACAGCGCTTTCGGGATCACCACTTTTTCGAATAATGCCTCGGGGTAAGTTACCAGTATTTTTTTCTCACCGGTTGCGCATCTGAGCCGGAAGCCAGTTTGGTTAAGGCTTCCGTTCTCAGCATTACATGTGAAGCATTGAGCTGGCGAAAGTTCTTCCTTGTTTTAAAGGAAGAAGGAAAATAAAAAATATCCAGCGCTCCTGTAATATTTTCCAATGTATTATGGAAATAAGCTGCGTCTTCCGATTCGTTTAAAACAATTACATGATTAAATTCGGGCGCATGCCCCGCACTGGCGGCAAATACGAAAGGAGTTGAGCTGCCAAAAAGACCTGTAAGCGCTATTTCTGAAGGCCGGGACAAAGAAAGCCCCTCCGCTATTTGTAAACAGCGGGGATCATCAATATAAAAATTCTGCAACACATCCGTGCTCATCACGGCGCAAAGTTAGGAGTAAGTACAAAAACTGACAAGTTGAAACACTAAAACTGTTTCTACCTGGCAATGAGCGAGATCCGTTGCTGTTAAATTTTACTTATTCCCGTATCACCCTATACCATATGGCATTGAAACATTTACATTGGGGATGTTCTCCTGTATTTTCCTATTACAGGCGAGGCGTGTAACGGATATTACTCTTTTCCAGCTTTCTACCAAATACTTAAAGGCGTCATAATACACTTCTAATTGGCTGGATAAAGGCTGCCAGCCCATCAACCTAGGCGAGGCCCAGACTCCCTGTCCATATGTAGGTAAGCACCGCATCTGGCGTACAGCTACTGATAATCAAAGAATATGGTCGATACTGATCCTTTCAGAGCTGTATACCAATGGTATAAGACAGATAAAATAGAATCTTTTTCATGTATTAATTATTTTCGATTTATTGGAGATCATCTGCTATCGATCCGTCTTGTATGACGCATATGAGGTACGTTTTGTAACAGCAGTTAAAAAAATTAAGATTTCCATAGCACTTATTAAAAAATTACCGCCAGGCAAAAACCGGTTGCTTTTTTTTGTAGGTTTGGATATTGCCTGAGGAATAGGCCTGAAATTGTTTAAACTTAGTTCATGCGAAAAATTATAACGTTGCTGGCGCTGGCTTTTTGCTGCCAGGGTATAACCGCCCAAACTTATCAGCCTACCTGGAATTCTCTGGAGTCGAGGCCAATACCTAAATGGTTTACAGACGCCAAGTTCGGGATATTTATTCATTGGGGATTGTATAGCGTTCCTGCATGGGCCACCAACTCCAATGCCGATGGTTTTGGCAGCAACTATGCAGAATGGTATTGGGAGCGGCTCAATAACACCAAACTTAAAATACACAAGGAATTTGTTGATTTCCATAACAAGAACTATGGGCCGAATTTTAAATACCAGGACTTTGTTGCCCGGTTTAAAGCAGAATTATTTGACCCCGCACAGTGGGCCCAGCTCTTTAAAGATGCCGGCGCCAGGTATGTAGTACTTACCAGTAAACATCATGAAGGATTTGCCCTTTGGCCCAGCCGCGAATCATGGAACTGGAATGCTTACGATGCCGGTCCTCATCGCGACCTGGCAGGCGACCTAAGTGAAGCGATAAAAAAACCGGGTTGCATATGGGCTTTTATTACTCGTTATACGAGTGGTATAATCCTCTGTATAAGCAGGATGTACATAAATATGTGGATCAGCACATGCTTCCCCAGCTAAAAGACCTGGTGAATCGTTACCAGCCGGATATCATCTGGCCGGACGGCGAATGGGACCATAGTGATACCATCTGGCGGAGCCGGGAATTCTTAAGCTGGCTGTACAACGAATCGCCGGTGAAGAATACAGTAGTAACCAACGACCGCTGGGGAGGCGGGCGCAACCATGGTGGATTTACCACTACAGAATACGGAAGCGGGAAAGCCAGCCTGGAGCGGCCCTGGGAGGAATGCCGCGGCATTGGCGAATCCTTTGGATATAATCGCAATGAAAACCTGGAGCAATATCAAACCAGCCGCCAACTGGTACATATGCTCATTGATGTGGTATCGCGTGGAGGTAACCTGCTGCTCAATATCGGGCCGGCGGCGGATGGCACTATCCCCGTGATCATGCAACAGCGGTTAAAAGATATGGGCGAATGGTTAAAAATCAATGGCGATGCTATTTACGGAACCACCGCATGGAAGGAAGCGCCTGCACAAAAGGACAAAACTGTTTTCTTTACCCGCAAAGGCAATGACCTGTATGTATTACTTTCTAGCTGGAAACAACAGGTAACCGTTCCAGGCGTGAAAGCCGGCTCGGTAGCGCTGTTAGGCTTTAAGGGCAAAATCAACCACAAACAGCAGGGTAACAATATAACGATAACAGCCCCTTCTCTTTCACCTGCTGAATTTGAGGGTAGCCATGCATGGGTTTATAAAATCAGTAATGCCTTCTAAAAAAACAACCGGTACATGTTTTAATAGCGCCTAATGCTTTCAAAAACAGCCTTCCGGCAGATGAAGTAGCGGCGGCATTGACAGAAGGACTGATGCAAAGCCGGGCTAATATCACTATCAGTAGCTGCCCTGTTGGCGACGGAGGCGATGGCACCGGAAAAATATTGGCGTTTCATTTACATGCCCGTAAACAAATGTACAAAACAGTTGATCCCCTGGGAAGACCTGTTACCGCCCCTGTTTATTACACCAGTGATGGTACCGCCATCATTGAGCTTTCAGATGCTTCAGGATTAAAGCTACTACCTATCACAGAATATGATCCCATCCGGACCAGCACCTTCGGCACCGGGATCCTGATCAAAAAAGCGCTGGGCCGTAAGGTAAGACGTATGGTACTGGCCATCGGCGGCAGTGCTACCGTAGATGGCGGTACGGGTATATTAAAGGCATTGGGTGTTCGATTCCTAAACCGTGAAGGCATAGCAATACAGAACCTCCCTCAAGATCTTTACGCTTTACATAGTATTGACACGTCGGGAATGGATACCCGCATCAAACAAACGGAACTGGTTATTTTATGCGATGTAAAAAATAAACTTTTAGGCACCAAAGGAGCGGCCCGGATCTTTGGTCCTCAAAAAGGTGCAACTGCAGAAAACATGGCCTCACTCCAAAAAAAAACTGCGACGCCTTGATAAAATTGTACAGCAAACATCCGGCATTAAAATGAGCGCCCTGCCTTATAGCGGAGCAGCTGGAGGAGTAGCCGCTTCTTTGACGGCGCTATGTAACGCCCAGTCAGTGAATGGTATTGATTTTTTCCTGGATACCATACAGTTTACTCAGCAATTACAAAACGCCGGCATCGTTATAACGGGAGAAGGAGCCCTCGACGCGCAGACGCTGGAAGGAAGGTCCCTTTAGGCGTAGCCCTGAACGCCAAGCGGGCTGCGATTAAAGTTATAGGTGTTGCCGGCAAAACAGAAACAGGCAACAAAAAACTGCTTCATTACTTTGACCAGTTAATCAATATCAATAAGCCTAGTACCAGCCTGGCACAAGCATTGAGAGACACCCGGATAAACCTTATAAAAACCGGTAAAAAAATAGGAAGGCAGATCAAGGCAAATTCAGTATAACAGTCTGCTCCCTGCTATATTTTTTCGCCTCCGTTGTCAGGCGTGGGGCAACAGCGAGATCCTGTTCATCCTGCATGATATACGTTAAAAACCTTGCGACTAATCACGAATTGCTTTCAAAAACCAACAAAGTAGCTACTTTTACAATTATAAAATGAATGATTATGCAGGAGAGTAAGCGACAAAAACAGGTAGCAGGTTTATTGAACGAAGAAATGAATACCATCTTTCAAAAGCTGGGTTTGAATATGATTGGGGAGGCATGGTTTCCATTTCCGCCGTAAAAGTTACGCCCGACCTGCTGGAAGCCAGGTTTTACCTGAGCTTTTTCCAGGTAACTGATAAAGATGCAGCTTTAAAGAAAGTAGAGGAACGTCATCACGAAATAAAAAAGAACTGGCAGCCGCAGTAAGGCACCAGTTACGTAGCATGCCGGTGTTGAAATTTTTGCCGATGATACCTTAGACCATGTGTTTAAAATGGAAGAGCTCTTCAAAAAAATTGAAGAAGAAAGAAAAGCAAATGGTGAGTAACGTGCGGTGATCGGGTATCAACAAAGGCAGTATATCAAAATTAAATTCCTAATTCATTGTATTCTCTTTTTGCGTGGCGTTATTTTAAAGCTAAAAAATCTACCAATGCCATAAATATCATTTCATGGATATGCATTGTAGCGATGGTGGTGGGCACCGCTGCGCTCATATTGGTACTGAGTGTTTTTAACGGCTTTGAAGGACTGGTCAAATCTTTATATGCATCCTTTTATACAGATCTTAAGATAAGCCCGGCATCAGGCAAAACGCTTACCCTGTCCGCTGGCCAGCTGCAGCAGCTCAGAAACATAAAAGGTATCAGGAGCTTTCGCTGGTGCTGGAAGAAAAGGCAATTCTGCAAAATGGCGAAAACCAGGCGATTGTTCACTTAAAAGGAGTTGATAAGAATTACGAAACTACTACCACCGTTAACAGGCATATCTATTCCGGCAAATTCGGGATCGGCACCACAGCCCAGCCGCTCCTGGTTTTAGGTGTAGGTATAGAAGGAACTTTGGGTATCAGGGCAGGCAGCGATGTACTTCCGTTAACCATCTATATTCCCCGGAAAAACAACTCAGAGGAATTAAATGAAATGGAAGATATCAGCAGTGATACGATCCATACCGCCGGATCCTTTATGATACAACAGGACTTCGATAACAAGTATGCCATAACCGATCTGCGATTCCTGCAAAATGCGATGCAATTAAATCCTGACGAATACAGTGGTGTTGAAATTGCAGTAAGTAACCCTGAAGACGCCGACAAGGTAGGGGAACAATTGTCTGGTATTTTTGGCGAAGGGTTTAAAATACAAAACCGTTAGCAGCAAAATCAAAGTCTTTATGCGATCATGAACCTGGAACGCTGGATTTTTTATGCGGTACTTTGCATTATACTGATTGTTGCTGCATTTAATATGGTAGGCGCCCTTACCATGCTGGTGTTGGAAAAACGTAAAGATATCAGCGTGTTAAATGCCTTAGGTGCAAATGAACGCCTGGTATTGAAAATATTTTTAAGCGAAGGCCTTTTGCTGGCTGCCATAGGTGGCGGTATAGGCATGGTTATAGCACTGGTGGTAGTATTGTTGCAACAGCAATTTCACCTGGTGCCACTGGAAGGGGGCTCCTTTCTTATTGATTATTTCCCGGTAGAATTAAAAATAACAGACTTCATTTTGGTAGCGACCACGGTGCTGGCTGTATCGTTTTTAGCCTCGTGGATCCCAGCCGTTAAAGCCTCCAGGCAGCAGTTTTCTCTTAGAAGTGAATAATTCTTATTAATGCAGCGCCACTTCTCCCACCAGGAAAACACTTCCGCATACCAGTATCAAATCATCGGGGTGCGCATGCCCTTTAGCCTCAGCTAACGCCTCATTCACATTATTAAAAACATGTCCTGTTAAGCCACGCTGCAGCGCTTTATCTTTAAGCATACCTGCAGGCAATGCTCTAGGGATATCAGCATTGGTAAAGTAATAAGCTGCATTTGCAGGAAGCAATTGTATAACCGTATCTACATCTTTATCTTTTACCATTCCTAATATAATATGCAGGCGATGGTAGGTGGTTATCTCCAGCTGGTTCAATAGCTCGCGCATACCGCTTTCATTATGGGCCACATCCAAAACAATACGCGGATGCTGATGTATGGTTTCCCAGCGCCCATGCAAACCAGTTAACTTTTTTACCTGGTGTAAACCCCGTTCAATAGCTGCTTCGGGCAAATCAATACCGGTCGCCTTCAGCTGATGACAGCTTTCCAGTACCGCGAGCAGGTTCTTGGTTTGGTATTGCCCCGTAAGATCGAGGTGATATTTTTGTGATCCGTTTTATTACTTTCTGCAACAGACACTACTAATTCATGTTCTTCCTGCTTCCAGTCGGTAACCTGCAAATGATCGCCGGCAAAGAAGAGGGGCGCACTTTCGGTAGCTGCTTTATTTCGGAATACCGGTTCCGTTTCGGCTGTTTTTTCCCTATCACAACCGGTATACCCGGCTTAATGATACCTGCTTTTTCAGCAGCAATCTCTTCCAATGTATTGCCCAGTATCTGCACATGGTCGTAGCCGATATTGGTAATAACCGAAAGCACAGGCTGAATAATATTGGTACTATCCAGCCGGCCGCCCAGGCCGGTTTCGATAATAGCGATATCTGTATTATGTTTTGCAAAATGATGAAAAGCCATGGCCACCGTCAGCTCAAAAAAACTAGGCTGTATGCTTTCGATATAGGGTTGAAGGTGATCGACAAACGCCACCACTTCTTCTTCGGTAATCATCTCGCCGTTGATTTTTATACGCTCCCTGAAATCTCTTAAATGGGGAGATGTATACAGGCCGGTTTTATAACCGGCCGATTGCAATACCGAAGCCAGCATATGACTTACCGAACCTTTGCCATTGGTACCTGCAACATGCACAAACCTTCCTTTTATATGCGGCTGGCCGAGCACATCACAAAGCGCGGTAATGTTCGTAAATCCGCTTTTGATTGCCTGCCCCCTATCTTGCTGAACATAGGAAGCCGGGCATACATATAGTCTAAGGTTTGCTGATAGTTCATACGCAAATATAAATGTTGCTGGAACGCTTCCCGGCTTTATAAAATTAAAAAATCTTAAATCTCTCATGCTAAATATTGATACTTTTGGCGGATGAACAAAGTTGCGATCATAGTGGCCGGCGGTGCCGGTAAAAGAATGGGAAGTGATTTGCCCAAACAGTTTTTAATGCTGCAGAATAAGCCGGTTCTTTATTATACACTTAATACGTTCTTATCTGCTTATGAGGACCTGCAGATTGTGCTGGTATTAGCAGAAGAATATGTAGATATGGGGCGCGAGATCATCGATGCTTATTTTGAGAACGACCGGATCAGGATCGCTGTAGGTGGCGCTACCCGGTTCGATTCTGTAAAAAACGGGCTGGCAATGGTAGATGAAGAAGCAATTATATTTGTACACGATGCTGTACGCTGCGCCTTAACCACCAACCTCATTCATCGCTGTTATGAAACGGCGCTGGAAATGGGCACCGCCATTCCTGTTGTTAAAAGCAGCGACAGCCTCAGGATCATCAATGAGGACGGGCTGAATGAAGCCATAGACCGGGAAAAAATTGTATTGGTACAAACGCCGCAGGTATTTCACAGTAAGATCTTAATTCCTGCTTTCAATATTGACTATAAAGACTGGTTTACAGACGAAGCCAGCGTGGTGGAAGCATTTGGTATGATGGTTACGCTTGTAGAAGGTGAAAAACAAAATCTTAAAATTACGCATCCTGTTGACCTGGCAATAGCTGAACAGGTGCTTGCAGAGCGGGTTCAGTAACAAGCCGGCCAATGCAGAAACATATTGCTGTGCCTACCCCGCGATGCTGGTGTTTCCAATTTTAGCAAGGATCTGGTGCGCCACATCCATTGCTTTGAGACCATCAATCTCTGACACAACGGTTTGCGTATTGTTATTAATCGCATCTTTAAATTCTTCCAGCTCGCGCTTGATAGCATTAACCTGCGGAACAGGCGGATTGGCTACAGCAATGGTTTTGGTACCGGTTGGCGTAGCCATATCAAAAGCAAACACGTTGGTATCCTGGTCTTCTTTCAGTTTAATGATCTCGGTTTTCTTATCCAGGAAATCAATACCTATATAAGCATCTTTCTGAAACACCCGCATCTTCCGCATTTTTTTCATGGAGATACGGCTGGAGGTAAGGTTGGCTACACAGCCATTGTCGAACTCAATACGCACATTGGCAATATCGGGTGTATCCGTCATTACCGCTACGCCGCTGGCAGAAATTTTCTTTACATCACTTTTTACCAGGCTTAAAATAATGTCGATATCATGGATCATCAGGTCGAGTATCACACTAACCTCTGTACCGCGCGGGTTAAATTGCGCCAGTCGATGCACTTCAATAAACATGGGCTTCAGATCGAACCCTTTTAAAGCCAGGAACGCGGGGTTAAAACGCTCCACGTGTCCTACCTGCAGCTTAATATTAGACTCTTTGGCCAGCTTAACTAATTGGCGGGCTTCATCCATGGTATGCGCAAAAGGCTTTTCCACAAATACGTGTTTGCCCAGTTTAATGGCTTTTTCGCACCATTCGTAGTGGTAATTCGTAGGCGCTACAATATCAATGGCGTCGCATTGGCTTAAAAATCACCGGTATCAAAAAAACGTTTGATACCGTATTTCTCAATCACATCGGCAGCAATATCATCGTTGGGGTCTACAAAACCGACAACTTCTACATCATTAATTTCCAACCAGTTATTCAGGTGAAATTTCCTAAATGTCCTACTCCGACTATTCCGATTTTAAGCATCGCCAAAAATATTCATTTTTAAAATAACCTGTGCCAAATAGTTCCTTTAAACAAAAAGAGCAAGTTCTTAAGAACCTGCTCTTTTGTTGACCCATAAGGATTCGAACCTTAACTGACTGAACCAAAATCAGTAGTGCTACCGTTACACCATGGGTCAATCCTGCTCCGATTTCTCAATCGGGTTGCAAAAATAAGGAAATTCCATTTTATGCAACAAACATAATCAAAGATTTTTTTAAGGAAGACCCAATAGAAATCCTATTGTAAAGTTGGCATCCCAGTCAAAAACAAAAGTATCGCAACCGGTAGCGTCGGTAAGGGCCTTATAGATATTGATACCAGCCTTTGTTTTCGCCTTGTCAGATTTATAATCAGCCGGCGCTTTTAATACGGTGTACCGCTCTCCTTCCTGTTTGGTTTGATCTGCAAGCTCAAACGGCACTCCACCCACTATAAAGCATACATCCCTGTTTTTTTGCGGATTGTACTCGCTTTTGACTTTACATTATCGTAAACCGACTCATCGCTTTTGTTCAATTCATAATATTTGGCGCCCTCCGCCTCTACCGCTTTCAGGTTGGAACCTTCATACCAAGACAGTTTTGTATTTCCTGAACCAATATCCGCTACAAAAGAACTTTCTTTATAGGATGCAGGTTGCACGCATTTTAATGCCAGCTTACCTTCCTGCTCAGCAGTAACCAGGTTTACCACATAGCCCATTTTCTTCAGTTCTTTTACAATACCATCGGTTTTAGGTTCCTTTTGTGCACCGGAAGAAATCACGAAATGCATATTCTTATTGGCTACTCCTTTGTCAAACATACCAGCCAGGTATTTTTTAATCCCTGGCGAATGTCGTCAGCAGTAGCCAATCCTTCGTAAACCATTGAATTTCCAAATTCTTTAGATACTACTTCCCATCTTTTTTCCTTATCAATTTTAACTACAAAAGAGTTAAAGCCCGAGGCGCCTACTTCTACCACGCCTTTTAGCTCTCCATTTACAGGCTTTTCAGGCTGGTAGGCAAAAGTTCTGTGTTCGCCGCTAACAGCCGTATTGTTCTCAGAACTTTCTGTTTTTCCTCCCTCGGTCACCACTTCCGTAGTGGTTGCGTCGGGTGAAGATAAGTTGTCCTTTATTTTTTCATTCTGGCTACCATACCAGATAAGACCTACAATAGGTATACCTACTATAAGCGCTTTTACCGGCCAGCGCAGCCTGCTCCATGTTGATCCGTTTGACATTTTGTTTTTGTTGAGTTTAGTAAAAAATAGTGTTCATTGACAGCGAAGAGATATCAATCAATTAGTCTAACAAGGAAAATCCTTTATCTACCTTTTCCTCGTTGGTTAGCTCGTGATAGCTTTGCCCTACTTCATTCACGTTTAATTTAGTCAGGTTTCTCTGATCTACCTTTTGAATGAATGCGGTCAGCTCTTCCTGGCTGGGCGTACCGCCCACTGTTACGGAGTTGTTCTGATCGAGAAACTCCAGGTTCGAACGTATGGCCGCAATATTCTGACTGATAGCGCTGGTTGCGGCACCCATTGCTTCCTGGAAAACCCAGCCGTCTTTGATATTAAATACCTCAGCCAATCCGTCTGTTGCATTCTTCATTTTATTGGTAGCTTCCATCTTTTTGTTGATGATAGAAATACTGCTATCCAATGTGCTCACATAAATACGGGCTGCACTTTCATTATCCTTTAATACCTCCAGCACTTTTGCAAACTGGTTGGCATACTGCGCATAGCTGCGTGCATTCTGCTCTTCGGCCTCACCTTCTTTTCCCAGTAAAAAGCCTTGGTACGGGTTTCCTTCGCATCACGGTTGAGCGCATTGGCCCTTTCCCTGTCCTGCGCCTGCTCTGCTTCTTTTCCTTTAAACTCCAGGTTGCCCGCTTCGGTAGTAAAGCGTTTGGCAAGGGTATACTTTTCCTGTGCTGCATTTTGCGCAGTAACACCACTTTGAATCATATCAATACGTACACCATCCACATTGGCGATCTTTTCTTTCACACGTCTTAAAGTGTCTTTTGCTTCACGCGACAGTAATTGTAAGGACTCTATCGGGTTATTACGTATAATGGCTTTTTCACTTTTAAACAACAGCACGGTACCTAAACGATGTAGCACACTTATTATTTTAGGCGCCAACATCAGCAGCACGATGAATACAATACCAAATAGTACAAACAGTACACTTTTTTTTGCGCATACTCTAATAATAAGGGCAGGTATTTTACAAAGGCAATAACACCGCCGATCATCAGCACCCAAAACACCAGCGCACTGAATGTTTTCTTTGCTTCGGGTGTTTTAACTGCCGCAGGCAACTTATCACCTATTACCTGGAAAATAGGAAGCTGGTTTTTTAGCGATGCAGGGATCGTATTAGCGAGCGAATGGTTGTTGGATGTGGTCATTAATTAATTATTTATAAGTAAAATTAATGATAAAACAAGGTTCAAGGCAACTGCAAATCGGTAAATAGAGCGCTAATATCGGTCAATTAAACGGGATGCCAGATCCTGAAAAAGAGGCAAATTAACCGCCTGACAATCCGGCTTCCAGGCTCATTTTACGCCCGGCTACAGCTCTTTTTCGGCAAGATTCAATAAGGTTTGCATTTTGCTGAGTACACCCTCGATGGCATGCCTGCCTGTTTGAATTTTCTTCTCAATATCTTCCAGCTTGGGCTGCCAGTGTGCCTGCAAGTTGGATAATTCGGCCTGCTTTTCCGCAATTGTTTTTTGCAAGCGCACCACCTGTTCTTCGAGCGAATTGATCTCTGCCGCCAATGTCTCTTTCGAGTCTTTTATCTTATTGGTAATTGCTGTTTTCTCCCCGTTCTTCTTCTGGATATCATTATCCAATGCTTTTTGTAATTCAGTTTTATAGTAATTACCACTGCTTAGCAATTTTTCTTTGGTCAGCGTTTTATCTGCAAATTTCAAAGTGTTAAATGCCTGCTTCAGGAAGTTGCCTGCAACCCGCCATTCTCCTCTACCGCATTCCAAACTTCAAAAAAGTCTACACCTGGCTGATTAATGGACTCAATAAGCTGATAAGCTTTTTTGCCGCATCTTCCCTTGCCTCAAGGGAGGCAGTACTGGTACCCAAGTTCCCAACCGGGCGGGATTCGGCTTCTACCGGTGTAACCACTTTAGCGGGAGCCGGCTCGGGTTGTTGGCTGGGTAAAGGAACCTCCTCTTCTTTAAATATCATTTTTTTCAACCCGCTAAAAAAACCGCCTTTCTGATTTTCCATACTGTTTAGATTATGGATCAAAGATAATATTGAAAGCCGAAAGAACACGGGCTTTGCTATTCGCCCCAATACACATTTAACTCATGATATTCGGGTTATTTTCATCTTTTGCACAACAAATGCAGGTGGCAACATATGCGCTGCTTTGATATGGAAAACAGCTGCATCCCATATCTTTTAAGTATATACCGGTCGAAGAATCTGTAGCTTTATTTTCAATAGATTTCACATGAATATAAAACGTTTTATTCTTATCACGGGGAGATTTACTGTTAATTTTCCATCCATTCGCTGTGCAACCCCACCTGCCGGACGCCCGCGCACCGGTACGGGCAGGGACAGGTTTTGCGGATGAAAAATTTAATGTACGTTTGCAGGTAACCGATTGATCATCTTTAAAATATTAATGCAAAATGAAAGTAACCGTAGTGGGAGCTGGTGCAGTAGGAGCTACCTGTGCCGACAATATTGCCCGCAAAGAGCTGGCTTCAGAACTTGTTTTATTAGATATAAAGGAGGGTGTTGCAGAGGGGAAGTCGATTGATATGATGCAAACGGCAGCTTTGCTGGGATTTGATACCAAAATCAAAGGCGTTACCAACGATTATGTAGCTACCGAAAATTCAGATGTAGTGGTTATTACATCTGGCTTGCCGCGAAAGCCCGGGATGACAAGAGAGGAATTGATTGGTGTAAATGCAGGTATTGTAAAAAGCGTAACTGAAAATATATTAAAGCATTCTCCCGATACCATTATCATCGTAGTGTCTAACCCGATGGACACCATGAACTACCTAACTTATACCACTTCAGGCTTACCCAAAAACAAGGTAATTGGTATGGGTGGTGCATTAGACTCTGCGCGTTTTCGTTACTACCTCAGCCAGGAGTTGAAATGCTCTCCGGCGGATCTGAATGCAGTGGTAATTGGCGGGCACGGTGATACTACTATGATCCCGTTGATTAAACATGCCACATGGGGCAGCACGCCGGTGACGAACTTTTTAAGTGAAGAGCAACAACAAAAAATTGTAGCAGATACTATGGTTGGTGGCGCTACATTAACCAAACTGATCGGCACTTCCGCCTGGTATGCGCCAGGTGCAGGCACTGCCGCCATGGTAGAAAGTATTTTGCGTGATGAGAAGAAGCTGATCTCAAGTGGTGTTTACCTCGAAGGAGAGTATGGACAAAGCGATATTTCGCTGGTAGTGCCGGTAACGATCGGCAGAAACGGCTGGGAGCAAATCCTTGATTTCAAATTAAGCAATGAGGAGCAGGCCGCCTTCAATAAAAGCGCTGATGCAGTAAGAGCTATGAACGATGTACTGAAAACATTGTAAAAATACTTCCACTAAAAAGCTTCGGTTCTCAACCGGAGCTTTTTTATTTATTTACAGGCCGGGAAACTTCCTTATCCTAAAAAAGAAATCAAATTGAAACGCTTACTTACTTTCCTATGTCTCGCTGTTACGCTATTGCTAACTGGCAGCTATTCGCTGCAGGCGCAAACGAAACTAAAACCAGGTTTTGACGTGAAAGAGTATATCACCCTGTTTTCCCTGTTTTATTTTGGCAGCAGCATTCCCGACAGCAACCTGCGTAAAACTGCTAAAGATCCTTTTTCCAGGCTTTATCGCTCTCCAGAAGTAGGACTAAAGAACCAATGGTCATTATACCTGAGGGAAGATAACGTAGCAGCTATATCCATCAGAGGCACTATCGGCGATAAGGTAAGCTGGTTGGCTAACTTTTATGCTGCAATGATACCGGCAACAGGCAGCCTTCATATGAACGACTCTACCGAATTCAGGTACAGGCTTTCGGCTGACAAGCAGGCAACAGTGCACGTTGGCTGGACGGTATCACTGGCTTCTATGGCGCCAGACATAGTAGAAAAAAATACAGGATCTGCACCAGAAAGGAGTTCGTGACATTTATATATTCGGGCATAGCCAGGAGCCGCCATTGCGTTCCTGCTACGCTCTTACCTGCATTATTTGCAGCAAGACGGACAGCTGCCAAAAGACATCCAATTTAAAACCTATTGCAGCGCAGCGCCCAAACCCGGCAATATGTATTATGCTTACGACTATGAAAATATTACCCGCGACGGATGGGGCTTCACTATTGTAAACCGTAAAGACTGGGTGCCGGAGTCTCCTTATACCATCCAGCGTATACAGGATATGAGCGAGCCCAATCCGCTGATCAAAAAAAGACATGCTGAAAAAGCAAAAATTTGGCATTCGGTTTATCGGAGGTATTTTATACGGAAGGGTGAACCGAAAACCCCGAAAGGCACAGGAGATGTACACCAAATACCTGGGGAAAACCATCTATAAGATGGCTATTAAAAAATCTCTCCCGCAATTTAAACAGCCTGCCTATTCGGCTTCCAATAATTACATGAGAGCAGGAAGCCCTGTGGTTCTGATACCCGATGCTGCTTATGATGCAAAATTTAAAGATGACGGTAAAGACAATTTCTTACACCATCATTTTGCACCCTATTATTTTTTAATACAAAAATATTACCCGCAATAAAAAAGCTGCTTACCGCAGAATATGCAGGTAAGCAGCTTAATATAATTAAAGCTGTTTGCTTATGATGAAGCCAGCAGCTCTTTCACCATTGTTGAAATAGCTTTTCCTTCGGCTTTTCCCGATAAGGCCTTGCTGGCAGCTCCCATTACCTTGCCCATATCGGCAGGAGAAGAAGCGCCCGTTTCGGCAATAATTTTTGTAATTCGGCTTTTAATTCTTCCGGCGATAATTGCGCGGGCAAGTACTTTTCAATAACCGCTATTTCCTGCCGCTCTTTCTCCGCCAGGTCGGGGCGATTTTGCTGCTCAAAAATTTCGAGAGAATCCTTGCGTTGCTTTACCAGCTTTTGCACAATTTTAATTTCATCATCAGCACTCAATTCTTCTTTTGCGCCTTCTGCAGTTTTCGCCAAAAGAATTGCAGCCTTCACCGCGCGCAGGCTGGTTAATGCATTGGCATCCTTCGCCAACATAGCAGTTTTAATATCTGCATTGATAGTTTGTTCTAACGACATATGGATATATTGATCGGTTTATAAGTTAATTGTTATCATTCCTCCTCGGTCTGGCCGGTTTACCTGGTGCTGAAGCAGCTTTGTATCCCCGCCTGAGGTTCTTCCGGGCTGACCATCTTTCTTAAAGGGTTTTCCTGTTTTTTTAGCAGGGGCTTTTGTCGCATAGCCTGCTCCCTTCAGGGAACCTTTTGCATTGTCATAAGACTTGCCGGGATGGGCTTCTTTTTTAAACGGCTTTCTTAATCTTTTGGCAGGAGCTTCTGCCTCTGCGCCGTTACCGGCGGTTGGGTTAGCGCTCTTTACCGGAGGCTGTTCCTTTCCTGCTTTTTTATTGTCTTTTCCCAGGTATTTCAGGTTTCTCACTTCCTTTTCCGTCAGAAAACGGTATTTACCGCGCTCCACGTTTTTCTTGGTAAGCCCGGCAAACATCACCCTGTCCAGGTTTTTCACATCATAACCCTGGCTCTCAAAAATCCTGCGAACAATACGGTTACGCCCGCTGTGTATCTCCACTCCTACCTGTGTTCTGTCATTAGCATCGCTGTAGGCCAGCACGTCTACGTAAGCAGGGCCATCTTCTAATGTCACCCCTTTAAAATTCTGTCAAAGTCACCTTTTTCAAGAGGCTTGTTTAATGTTACAGCATAAATTTTCCTGACCTGGTTACTTGGATGCGTTAACTTTTGCGCTAATTCGCCGTCGTTGGTGATCAGTAACACCCCTGATGTATTGCGATCCAATCTTCCTACCGGGTATACACGTTCCTGGGTAGCTTTTTTAATCAGGTCTAAAACCGTTTTGCGCTTTTGCGGGTCATCCGTAGTTGTGATATAATCCTTGGGCTTGTTCACCAGGATGTATACCAGATTTTTGTTATAAAAATTTTTTCCCGTTTACCGTTACTTCATCACCATCTGCCATTTTATACCCCGGTTCTGTAACTACCTTCCCGTTCACTTTCACATTGCCCTCTTTAATCAAATCTGCAGCCTCCTGCGGCTGCTCACGCCGCCATGTGCCAGGTACTTGTTAAGAGGCATTTGTTCCACTGCAACTTTTTCGCGAACAATCACGGAGCCGTGCTCTCTTTTCACGGGCCTCTTTCTTTTTTGCTCAAAAAATTCGGCTCTTTCTTTTTGTACTTTCTTTTCTCCTGCTTAAAACCTTCTTTTATAGCGGCGTTGCTTTTCTTTTGGCAAACTTCTGAAAACGGGGATCTATTTTTTCATGTGTAATATTTTGCTGTTTTCCAACAGTAATTAAACTACAAAGATACTAATGCTTCAACAAAAAGCCACTTTCTATGAAAGTGGCTAAATAACGGCGCTATATCAGGATACTTTATTGCTTGTTTTCACGAGGCCCTCTGTTGCCGCCTCTTTCCATTCTCTCCTTCCTTTTTGCATCCAGTTTTTCTTTTTGCTCTTTAGTAAGAATAGCACCTTCTTTTTCCATTCTATCCTTTCTTATCGCCTGCATCTTTTCCCTCCTGGCATCATCACTTAAAGAGTTATCATTTCTTAACTCCTGCATTTTTGCTCCCTGCTCTTCATTCAATGTTTTCAACTTAGCTTCCTGGTCTTTTGTAAGGTTCAGGTCTTTATACATTTCTGCCGCGTTATATCCACCTCCCGGTCCGCGCCGCTCGCCCCTGGCGGGCTTCTCCTTTAGGTTTTTCTTTGGGCGCATCCTGTGCGTAGGTAGCAGTGATGCTGAAAGCGCTGATCATGGCAGCGAGGAAAATTGTTTTTTCATTTTTCTATTTTTTTGTTTTAATTGAATTGTTGGAACAGGCCTGACCCAGGGCATTTTTTAATCACACACTAATTATTCAGCCCTCTCCTGGCCCTGTCATTTTGTAACTCCCGCATTGACATTGACATCCTGGCCCGCCTTTGCTGATCATCCCACTTAGACTTCTGCTCTGCGGTGAGAATAGAGCGAACTTCCATATCATATGCCCTGTAGGCATCTCTTATCTGGTCTTGTTTTTCGGACGATGTAAGTGATATATTATTTCGTATGGTTTGTAACCGTGAGCTATAATCCTGACCTGCAGTTCTCATTTTTTCCCTCTGTTCTCCAGTCATCTGCAAATCATTCCAGTTCCCCTTTCCTTTTTAGATGTCTTTTTCTCTGTATCCCTGCTCAAACCATTAACATCTTTTTCCTTATTTTTCCCAACGTTATTCTGTACGTTCCTTTCAGGGCTTATGGCGCCTTTTTCCTTAATTTCCTTCAGGTTTTGCTCATACCTCGCATACTGCTCTTCCGTAAGAATAGCCCTGCGTTTTTCTGTTAACTCTTTTCGAATTGCCTGCGTTTTCTCCCTTCTCTCTTTTGGAGCCAGCAGGCTGTCTTCCGAAAGCGCTTTTACCTTGTCACGGCTTTCTTTATTCAATGCCTGCAATTCCTTTTGCTGCTCCTTGGTAAGCTTCAGGTTAAAATAAGCGTCTTTTCGTGCCTCCCTGGGCGCAGCGCTGCTAACACCATCATTTACCCGGGAAGGAATCTCCTGAGCCATCAACATGTGGGCTAAAAAACCATTCCGCCTAAAATGCTTATTTTTTTAATCTTAAATACATCCCGCTCTGTTTTTGGTTAGATGATATTTAAAAAACAAACTTTCTGCTAATTATTGTTAAACATTTACAAACAGTTATGTGACTACAAAATACTTACGAGGTTTAACCCGGTATTGTTAAAGTACCTGAATACTCCCCGTTTTTTTGGGGCAGATACTTTTGCCCTGCGCCTAACCTATAAATCATACGCTCTTCGTACCTTGCGCCCATGCAGGATTATATAAAAGGATTGAACGAGCGGCAAAAAGAGGCAGTATTACATATTCAGGGGCCGATTATGATTATAGCCGGTGCAGGAAGTGGGAAAACAAAGGTATTGACAACGCGTATCGCCCATTTAATGGCAAGCGGCATTGACTCATTTAACATTCTTGCGCTCACATTTACCAATAAGGCAGCCCGCGAAATGAAGGAAAGGGTAGAACATATTTTAGGTAACAGCGAGGCTCGTAATTTATATATTGGTACTTTCCACAGCGTATTTGCCCGTATTTTAAGAGCAGAAGCGCACCGGATAGGCTACCCTAACAACTTTACCATTTATGATACCGACGATGCCAAGAGCGTAGTAAAAGCAGTGATCAACGAAATGCATCTGGACGACAAGCTGTATAAACCGGCAACGGTATACAACCGTATTTCCTCGGCCAAGAATGCGCTGGTTTCACCTGCCGATTATGCAACTGACTATTACGTGCAACAGGAAGACATCCGTGCCAACCGGCCCGCAATAGCCAAGATATATGATGCCTATTGCAAGCGTTGTTTTAAAAACGGGGCCATGGACTTTGATGACCTGTTGCTGAAATTTTATGAGTTGCTTAAAACCAACGCCGAATCTCTCAGTAAGTACCAGCATAAATTTAAATATATACTCATTGACGAGTACCAGGATACCAACCCGGCCCAGTACGAGGTAATAAAGCTACTGGGGCAATGCATGAAAATGTTTGCGTGGTGGGCGACGATGCGCAGAGTATTTACAGTTTCCGCGGCGCTACCATCCAGAATATTTTGCAGTTCCAGAAAGATTATGATGAAGTAAAAGTGGTAAAGCTGGAACAAAATTATCGCAGCACACAAACAATCATCAACGCCGCCAACGACGTCATCAGCAAAAACAAAGCACAAATACCCAAAGTGCTGTTTACTGAAAATGCTGAGGGTGAAAAGATCCGCATCGTTAAAACCATGTCGGATAATGAAGAAGGGAAATTTGTGGCCGACAGTATACAGGAGCAAAAGCTACGCAATCATTTTTTAAATAAGGATTTCGCAATACTTTACCGTACCAATGCTCAAAGCCGGGCTTTTGAGGAAGCTTTAAGACGTATGGCTATTCCCTATACTATGTATGGAGGCGTCAGCTTCTATCAACGAAAGGAAATTAAAGACCTTGTAGCTTACCTGCGCCTGATCATTAACACGCGTGACGAGGAAGCGCTGAAAAGGATCATCAACTACCCGGTACGGGGTATCGGAAAAACAACAATAGATAAGATCATATTGCTGGCTAATACCCATAATAAAACAATGTGGGAAGTGCTGGTGGATGCCGCTCAGTATGGATTCAGATCAGGCACCCTGGAGGTAATCAACAACTTTGTTACCATGATCAGGAGTTTTACCAGTATGCTGGAAAACATAACGCCTATGAAGTGGCGTTTCATGTTGGTAAAAATACCAACCTGGTAAAAGAGCTCTTTAACGATAAGAGTACAGAAGGATTGCAACGCTATGAGAATATCCAGGAATTACTCAACTCAATTAAGGAATGGGTAGAAAGCCCTGATAACGAAGATGGTGAAGTAGTGGATAAGGGCCTGGGCGCCTACCTGCAGCAAATTACCCTGCTTACTGACGCAGATGAAAAAGACCCAGATGCAGACACCGTAAAACTCATGACCATTCACGCGGCAAAAGGACTTGAATTCGAATGCGTATTTGCTGCCGGCCTGGAGGAAATGTTGTTTCCCAATGCTATGAGCATTAATACCCGGGAAGAGCTGGAGGAGGAACGTCGTCTTTTTATGTAGTTGTAACCAGGGCTAAAAAGAAGTTATGGATCACTTACGCCAATACCCGCTATAAATTCGGACAATTGGTGCAAAATGAGCCCAGCCGCTTTATCGAGGAACTACCCGAGCAACTGCTGGACCGCAGCTACGCCGGAGGCGGCACTAAAATGACCGGTAGCTTTGGCAGTAGCGCCTTCGACAGGATGAACGGAGGATGGTCGCAAAAGAGCTCCTTTGAAGGCGGTTGGTCTGGCGGCAAAAAGGCTGCCGAAGATGCCGAAAAGCGCTATGGTCCCCACCCACTAAAAAAACTGCTACGCCGAGCTACTTACCTCCCAAAATGGAAAAAAAGGTTACCGATCATACGCCTACCGAAAACTTCGTAGCCAATGATGTTGCAGAACTGGCCGTTGGACAAAAAGTGGAGCACCAGAAATTCGGATTTGGAGAAATTATAAAAATGGAGGGAGCCAGCCACAACCCCATGGCTATTATAAAATTTGAAACAAACGGGGAAAAGAAGATCCTGCTCAATTACGCCCGGTTGAGGATTGTTGGGTAATACTGGTAATCAACAAGATAACGATTAATAGCAACTGTTTACAGCTACAGTTGTTACCTTTGCACCAAATTAAACGGGGCTGGGCCTTTACCTGCCCCTTATTTAAAAGGAATCGCGTGGAAAGGAAAAAGTCATCGTTCATCATCATTACAAGCTGGTAGTCATTTCTATTTTAATTAGTGTAATATGCTGCCTGCTGGCATTCTCTCTCAAACATCTCACAGAATATTTCGAACACAGGGTATTGAGCGGTGTGGAAACTGACCACAGAATTTTGTTGGTGATACTGCCTACCATAGGTATTACTGCCATATATTTTCTTCGCAAATACCTGTTCCTTAACCGTAAAAACAAGGGCATTACCGAAATATACAAAACCCTTGATCAGAGGAAAGAGCATTTGCCCTTTTTTAAGATACCATCTCATTATCTCAATGGCTTCCTGACTGTAATCTTCGGATCTACAGGGGTAGAAGTATCAACCGTGGTAGCAACGGCTACTGTAGGTAATATGGGCTATAAAAGAGAATTCTCGGCTAAAATGTATAAGCGGGAACTGATATGCGCCGGGGTAACTGCGGGTGTAGCCGTACTTTTTGCCAGCCCGCTTGCTGGCTGGCTGTTTGCTATGGAAGTGATTGCCAGAAAAGTGCGTAAATCCCTTATTATTAGCTGTACCGCTTCTGCCCTCATTGCTGCCTCATTTATTTTCTTTTTGATAATACACCATTACTTCATTTTTCTATTAACAACTGGAGCTGGCATGCCATGCCGTTCTTTGTTTTGCTAGGCCTGTTGAGTGGAGCACTGGCCGTATATTTTACTTTTTAGTGACACGCATGAAGCGCCTTTTGCACAAATACATAATAATTTTATCAGGGTAAACCTGGGCGCTTTGGTAGCAGGGTTACTTATCCTGTGCTTCCCGGTATTATATGGAGATAGTTACCATGGCCTGAACAATATACTCCAAACAGCCATCAGCAAAGAGCATATTTCATTATTGCTGCTTGCTTCATTGATCCTGCTAAAACCGTTAGCGGCTTCTCTTACACTGGGTGCTGGCGGCGACGGCGGTGTATTTGCCCCCAGTATCGTAGCGGGAGCTTTTTTAGGATTACTCCTTGCAATTTTCTGTAACACCTATTTCCACACCAGCCTGGTGCCGCTGAATTTTGCCCTGGTAGGCGCAGCAGCCACACTTTCTTCTGCCATTTTTGCTCCGTTTACAGCATTAATACTGGCCTGCAACCTGGTACCCAACGGGTACAGTTTATTCATCCCGATCGTAATAGGGTGCTTTACGGCTAAATTATTCTCGCAAAGGCTACTTCCCTACAATGCCTATACTTACGACTTTTATAAGTTATCAAAGTCGCAACAACACCAACGCGTTGAGAATACCGGTATTTAGCAAGAAAAAAGATATTTGCATACTACATTCAAAAAGGCATGCCTACGATAAAGAAATATACACTATCTGAAATTGCCCAAACGGCGCAATGGTTATTGAACGAACTGAACGGGCGTAAGGTTATCGCGTTGCATGGCACCATGGGGGCAGGAAAAACAACGCTGGTAAGTGCCATTTGTCATTTGCTAAAAGTAGAAGACGTGGTAAGCAGTCCAACCTTTTCCGTAATTAACGAATATCGCTATGACGAGAATGGTGTGAAAAAAGCTTCTATCATATCGACCTTTATAGACTTAAAGATGAGGAAGAAGCTATCAGAACAGGCGTAGAAGATTGCCTGTATAGCGGCGACTATTGCTTCGTAGAATGGCCCGGGAGAGCTGAAGGTCTGTTCCCGGATGATACCGTAATGGTACGCATCCGCGTAGAAGGAGACACAAACCGGTCGCTGGAAATAGTATAAAAATGAGTAAATTTGAGGGATGAGGAGTAAGGAAGCGAGCTGATGATAATAGTTAAAGAAAAAGACGAATACTAATAAACCATAAACTATTATCAATGAACTGTAAAAAATATTTTTGTAGTACACCATTAACCTGGTAAGAATATTTTTTAGTCGTATCAAATATAAACCGAGAAACGTAGTACACTTCTGTTACAAGTATGAGCAAAAAACAGCCTGTTATCAGTACATCTTTCAGCTACGAAACGCTGGAAGAAACCCTGGATATTAAATTGAAGGGAGAGGGTATGACCATTGGTATACCCAAAGAAATTGCCTTCCAGGAAAACCGTGTTGCTCTTACGCCGGATGCCGTGAGTGTACTGGTAAACAACGGGCATAATGTAATGCTGGAGCACAACGCCGGAGACGCTTCTCACTTTCGGGATAAAGATTATGCAGATGCCGGTGCTAAAATCGTTTACAGCCGGGAAGAAGTATTTAAAGCTCCTGTATTGGTAAAAAGTGCTCCGGTTATTGAAGAGGATTTACCGTTGCTGCAAATGAATCAATCGATCATTTCGCCATTGCATTTATCGGTACTGCGCTCGGAAGTGCTGTGCACGATGATGAAAAAAGATCACCGCTTTATCGTTTGAAAACCTCAAAGACGATACAGACTCCTATCCTATTGTCAGGAGCATGAGCGAGATTGCCGGTAGCGCAGTTATGCTGATCGCAGCCCAATACCTCGGTTCGGCTAACCACGGGAAAGGCGTATTATTAGGCGGCATCTCAGGTATTGCTCCCACAAAAGTTATTATTATCGGAGCCGGCATCGTAGGTGAATACGCAGCGCGTGCGGCCCTGGCGCTGGGTGCATCAGTAAAATTATTTGATAACAATGTAAGCCGCTTAAAGAACCTGCAGAACACCATTGGTCAAAGACTTTGGACTTCCGTTATTGAGCCCAAGTTATTGGCCAAGCAATTACGCACCTGCGAAGTGGCCGTAGGATGCTTATCGAACTTAAGTGGCCGCACACCCATGATTGTGACCGAAGAAATGGTGAGCGGCATGCGACCCGGCTCTGTAATTATTGATGCCAGCATTGACCGTGGAGGTGTTTTTGAAACTTCAGAAGTTACTTCGCACGAGTCGCCCATATTTATGAAGTATGGCGTTATTCATTATTGTGTACCCAATATTCCTTCAGGGTTTGCTCGTACCGCCTCTCAGGCTATCAGCAATGTGTTAATGCCTCTGTTAATAGATGCAGGTGAAGAAGGGGCATTGAAGACCTGGCCTGGCATCGTATACATTTGCGTAATGGCATTTACCTGTTTAAAGGACATTTAACCAATTTCTATTTAAGCCAGCGTTTTGATTTAAAGTATACCGATTTAAACCTGTTGATTGCGAGCCAGCGATAGGCAGGTTAACAGGAAGGAGAATTAAAAGAACGGGGCCCCTGACATAGTGCTTCAAATCCGGACAACAGGATAAATACAAGAGAGCTTGACAATGGCAACAATCGGAAGAACCGTGAATGCTTAGATGCTATTTTTTTGATACCCCGGCCAACGTGCTGCTGATAATGCTACTTATAAAGAATACCGGGAATTAGCATAAAAGACGACAATATCAAACTCACCATCAAATAATGAGAAACTTCATCTTACTCCTGTTGAGCGCTCTGGCCAGCCTGCCTGCACAAAGCCAGCCTGGCCAAACATTGTATTCGCTGAAAGATACCAAACAGCTTAAACAACTGAATGTGGCTGTTCAAGCGGGAAGCCTGAAGCAACAGCGATCGGTGAAAGTGACGGATATAAACCCACAGGCCGATACCGAATTAAGAATAGCTAAGCTGGAAAACACTTACTTCCATAATGGCACTATAGAAGTTGAACTGGCTGGCCAGCCCCTGAAAAATGCCTCAGAAGGCGCACGTGGTTTTGTGGGCATAGCTTTTCGCATAGATAGTTCTCATAAGAGATTTGAATGCTTTTACCTGCGCCCTACCAATGGACGTGCGGAAGACCAGGTTCGAAGAAACCATTCTGCTCAGTACATATCTTACCCGGAGTTCCCCTGGTATAAACTGCGTAAAGATTTCCCTGAGAAATATGAATCCTATGTGGATTTGGAAGTGGGTACCTGGACAAAAGTAAAAATAGAGGTACAGGGGAATACCGCAAAATTATTTGTTCATAATGCCTGGCAGCCCACATTGATCGTCTCCGATTTAAAACATGGCGCTGACGCCAAAGGAAGTGTCGGCCTATGGATAGGCCCCGGCACAGAAGCCTATTTTAGAAATTTAGTGATTACTAAAAAGATTAATGAGCTGTCACGTCTCGCACGGATACGTATACAACCCGAAATGGACCAATAGCAGCAATAGGGGTATTGCAGAAACCTGGATCCATTAAAGACCCAATGGAAGTGAAGGGAGGTAACCATAACCTTTGAAACTATATCTCACCCAGGCCTGAACCTTTACCAATGATCCTTTCAAAAGGATTCAATGAAAAAGCAGGTGTATAATCAGAAACAACATGAAATATTCTTTTTTACTTTTTCTTTTCCTAACCTTTAATACATACGCTCAAAAGGTTGATGTATTATTAATAGGCGTCGCACACAACTACAGCAAATCTCCCCGGCAGGATGTGTCCAATCTCTATGTACAGGTCAGGAACTTTAAACCAACTGCATTCTTTGGCGAATTCCTGAGTAAAGAAGACGAGCGGCTGGTTATGGATTACTGGTGCAAAGAGGATAATATCAGGCGGTTGAAAATACTCAGGAATAACAGGGATATTAAAACAGAACGGCTTTCCGGTACCATTGACAGTTTAACAATACTGGTATTATCAAACCCCAAAGACTATCGCTTAAAAGCAGATTTGGCACACGCCTATTACCTGAACCAGGATGTCTCCAATGCCCATTATCAATATTGGCAGGTATGGGATCATTTACAAAAATCGCCCAATATTCAACTTGAAAATTATGTCAATAAGCTTTTGAGCCCGGATTCAGACACAACTGGCCGGAGCATGAGAAGGTTAAAAACGTCGGAATATGCGTTGATTGCATTTCCTTTGATGCAGGAAATGAATATCCGGGAACTGCTACCGATGGATTGCCAGGATTATGACCTGAACTGGTCTGCATCGGCCGTGGCATTTACGACCGGTTTGAGCCTTTTAAAAAGACACGACAGCTTCTTATGCAAAAGAACTGGAGGCTATTTTAACCAGGAGAATGAAAGGATTTGAAGAATGTTCGGAAATAGAAAAAAATCAACCCGGTTTACAGAATGGTTAAACACCAACGAAGCTTCCGCTATTTTAGCATCGGGTGATTTTTATTTCCCGGAGCTATATGATTTAAAAGACTTTCCCAAAGAGGAAATACTATCGCAGATACATTGGTGGCTGATGCGTAATAAAGGCATGTGCGAAAATGTTGTGAATAGAGCCAGGGCGTTAAACCATAAAAAGTAGTGGTGATAGCGGGCGCCAATCACAGGAAATACATGCAGGATATATTTGAAAAAATGCCTGGTGTGTCTGTAAAAATATCACCAATCCTCAATAATTTTATCTGGATAGTACACCGGTTATACAACAATAATATGCAAAAATCATTTGCAGGCTCACTGGCCTTAGCCGGCTGGTTTGCTGTTATAGCACAATATATTCTAATGCTTAATAATAGCGTTATCACTACCGGTGAGGCTACCCTGCGCTTTTTTAGTTATTTTACGATTCTTACCAATATTGCGGTAGCAGGTTATTTCACCGCGGTATTATTCAACGCATCTTTTACAAAAAGGCGGGGTATTATCGGCGATAACTGTTTATATTATCATCGTTGGCCTGGTATACCAGGTAGCCTTAAGGCATATCTGGGACCCACAAGGGCTTCAAAAACTGGTTGACGAGCTGTTACATTCCGTAATTCCCGTGGGAGCTTTAATATATTGGAGTCTATTCGAAAAAAAAGAGCTTCGTTATACATATATCCTTGCCTGGTGCCTTTACCCATTACTTTACCTCATTTTTATTTTATTCAGGGGCAATACCTCCGGCTTTTATCCTTACCCGTTTGTTGATGTAACAGCAATTGGCCTGCAACAAACAATTATTAACGCATTCATCATTCTTGGCTTGTTTATGGCTATCTCCCTGGCATTTATTTTAATAAAAAAGAAATAATAGCGGCTGGCCCCTTTCTTACAACCACCTGTAAATAGTATCTCCGGCTCATCAACTTAAACATATGGAACCTAAAATAGTAGATACCTTCTATCCTAAAAACAGTACAGACTGGCGAAAATGGCTGGAAAAGCATCATGATAAGAAAGACGCTGTATGGGTGGTAATGTACAAAAAGGCATCTGGAAAACCAACCATTTCCTGGAGCGAAGCGGTAGATCAGGCGTTATGCTTTGGATGGATCGACAGCATTAAGAAGAAGCGCGATGAAGAGAGCGCTATACAGTTTTTTAGCAAACGAAAGCCTAAAAGCACCTGGTCTAAAATCAACAAGGACAAAGTAGCACGCCTGGCAGAAGCCGGTTTGATGACGGAAGCGGGACAAAAAGCAGTAGAAACCGCCCGGGTAAATGGTACATGGAATATACTCGATGAGGTAGATGCCTTAACTATTCCAAAAGATCTTGAAAAGTTGTTCAAGGCACATAAAGGATCAAGAGCTTATTTTGACTCAATCAGCAAGTCGGTAAAAAAATGATACTGTACTGGATCGTATCGGCGAAAAGGCCTGAGACCAGGCTGAAACGAATTACAGAAGTTGCGGAATTAGCTGCCCTGAAACAAAAGCCAAAACAGTTTTAAATGCCCGCCAATAGCTATTGCTGATGAAGGCCTAACCCGGGCCGGTTTATTGCCCGTTCATTTTACAATTGCTACACATTTAATATTCAATTCCAGATTATGAATCTACAGTCGGCTTATCAGAAAGCGATTCATTTTGCGGCGCAAAAACATGCGGGTCAAATGATAACCGGCACCCGGGTGCCCTATCTGGTTCACGTTTGTAATGTTGCTATGGAAATATTGATTGCCGGTCAGCACACCCCGGGTTTCAACACAATTGAGGCGGTTCAGGTGGCACTGCCTCACGACACTATTGAAGATACAGATACCAGTTACGAGGAATTAAGTGATGCTTTCACCGAAAACATTGCCGCCGGTGTATTGGCTTTAAGTAAGAACGAGGAACTCCCCCAACAGAGCAGATACGGGACAGCCTGAAGAGGATCAAACAGCTTTCCAAAGAAATATGGGCAGTGAAACTGGCCGACCGGATCGCCAACCTGCAAAAGCCCCTGAACTCTGGAGTACGCTCCAAAAATCATCTTATCTGGATGAAGCGGTTTTAATAGCTACACATCTTGAAGGAGGCAACGCCTACCTTGAAAACCGCATCAGGGAGCTCATTCATTCCTACAAAGCATATACCTTATAACTATACTAACTTCAAACCTCCACCTAAAAACCTGTCCCTTTTCATTGGGTCGGGCTTCCAGGTTTGATCAAACGGATGCGCCTTCCACAGCACATCTTTATGAAACATACAATAAAGAAGATGTCCCAGGTCTAACTGCCGGTAGATACCAAAACCATGTTTATGCAGCCAGGAATATGCCTTGAATCAGGTGTTTCCAAACAAAATATCCTTTGCTGTTGCTTAGACGCTGCAATAAGCTCCTTTAAAAGCCTGCTGCCAATTCCCCGCCGCTGCATCGGGCCTCACTCCCATAAACCAGAGGTGAAATTTAAGGTCGTGAGGATGAATTTCCCGGATCACTTTTTGCCTGGCCGATATTTTTTAAAATACCGGGTTCCCGAAAACTGCAATACAAAATGCAGTTGCCGCCAGATAGACTCGATTGATATTATTTTTTTCTCCGGGTATAAAACAAGGGCACAGGCCAATTTGTCTTCCGAAAGGAATACTTCTCCAAAATTCAAACAGTAGTCGAAAGCATAGGCCATTAATGCTTTAATATGACTCTTGCCTTTAGCATCGTTCTCAATAATATAATGAATGCTTCTGCTGTCGCAAAAACATTCAACAAGAAGCTCAACTATTAAGGGCTTATCTTTTTTTTGGGCTGTAATCATCAGATAATTAACAAATATGTTTATAAAGGACATTATCCTAAGCTCACTGAGTTATGTGTAAATAACCACCATTAATCTGGCTCCGCTACACAGTAAAATAAGAATGGGTACCAAAAAGAGGTTTCATAAGAACCTGTTTTGAACCACAGCAGCATATTGAAGCAGTCACCTGTGAAAGAACATATCGTTGTTCATTCACCTTTTTATTACGGGCTATTACTCTTTTAAGGGCTATCAAATATGTTTAGAAGCCATCTCAGCACCTTGAAGTAACTTCGATAATGCAAAGGAAATATCTCACCAGCCGGCCCCGCATACTTTTTCGATGAGAGGCCTTTATTTTTCGATGAATCCCTGTTTTTTCCAGATCAAATCCTGTCAAGCGCAGACAGGTATAGTTAAATAATTACCTTTATACAACATAGCATCTGATACCAAAGCGCGGGATCATTTATGACAAAAAACAACATACATACATTTACAGCCGTCATAGACCTGATAGGCATTAACCCCTTTGTATCGGTACGGGAACGCATTCTTAAAAGTATTTTTGAAGCTGCGGGAAAAGATAAAGGGCCTGTACCGGTTAAAGGCACTATTAATAAAGTGCCGTATACTCAAACGCTGGTCAGGTTCAGAGGCGACTGGCGACTATATATCAATACCAGCATGTTGGTGAATTCGCCTCAGCGGATCGGAGAGAAAATACACCTTACCATTGCTTACAATGACATTGCCGCACCGGAAATAAAACCTCCGGCAGAATTTGAACAGGCGCTTAGGAAAGACAAAGAAGCAAAACTGGTGTACGACACATTAGCACCCTACCTGCGAAAAGAAATCAACCAGTATCTTTCTGGTTTAAAAACACAGGAAAGTATCCATAAGAATATTACCCGCGCACTTAATTTTTTAAAAGGTAAGGAACGATTTATCGGACGCGACAAACCTTAATACACCAATTAAACTGTTGAGCCATGATTATTAGACAGGCAGAAACGAAAGATATTCCCCAAATACAAATGATAAGGAATGCTGTGAAAGAAAACAGGCTTTCTGCCCCGGTGTGGTTACCGACACAGATTGTGCGTACTTTATGCAGGAAAGAGGAAAAGGATGGGTTTGTGAAGAAAACGAAAGAATTACGGGCTTCGCTATTGCCGACTTGCAGGAACACAATATATGGGCCTTATTTGTGCATCCTGATTTTGAACATAGGGTGTTGGCCAACTTCTGCACCATACAATGATGGATTGGTATTTTACACAAACCTCGCAAACAGTATGGCTGGGAACTGCGCCCGGAACACGGGCTGCTGCATTTTACAAAACAGCCGGATGGAAAGAAACCGGTACCAACGGAAAAAACGAAATAAGGTTTGAAATGACCGCACCGGAATGGCAGCAACAATGCTTAAAAAGGATATAGCAATGAAATCCCCCTACCCTTATACAATCCCGCAGATTTTGAAGCCGTGAAGCAGGTGGCATTATCTTTCCCCGAAACAGAGGAGTCGGTTTCACACGAGGGTACTCCTCCGTAAAAGTAAGAGGGAAACTGATGTGCCGCCTTCACGAAAGCGGTCGCTTTATTCCTATACGTCTTACTTTCGGGCTGAGAGATCGGTACCTAGATAGTCACCCCGAATTGTTTCACCTGCCTGAACACTTCAGGAACTACCCCTACGTTTGTATGTGGATTCACCACTACGATACAACATTTTTAAAAAAGATATTAGCATTAAGCTGGCGTGAACTGGCATCAAAAAAAGCCATCAGGGCATATGAAGAAGCTAATCCTAAATTGTAGCTCGTTCTTATACCGCGATGGCCTGGGATTTTAAGCAAATGGGTTAGTGACCTGCGGTCAAGCGCTTCAATGTATTTTCGATCCTTTTAATGGTCTCTTCCTTGCCAATCAACTGGGCAATGTCGAACACACCGGGTCCGAATTTACCACCCACCAGCATAATGCGTAGCGGCAGCATTACCTCCCCGGGCTTTAACTGGTTGGCGGCGGCAATCTCTTTAAAATTATTCTCCAGATCATGAGCCTCCCAGATAGCCGATAGCTGATAATTTCTGATCACCTCCTGGAAGAACAATGTTTTTGCTTCGTTCCATTTGGGTTGAATAGCCGCGAGATCAACTGCCTGGGGCGTGGCGAAGAAGTAGGAAGACTGCTCGTAAAAGTCTGTCAGCAGTGTGCAGCGATCTTTTACCAGGTCGATTACCTTGTTTAGCAGCGCTGCATCTGTAACCTCAATGCCATTAGCTGCAAGTACATTCCGTACCTTAGAGGACAATGCAGCTGCATCCAGTTTCCTGATCCACTCCTGGTTAAACCACCTGGCCTTTTCATAATCAAATTTAGCCCCGGCGCTGTGTACGCGGTCCATCGAAAACCGTTCAATCATTTCCCCGATGGAAAAAAGCTCCTGCTCTGTACCGTCGTTCCAGCCCAGCACTGCGAGCAGGTTGATGAAAGCCTCAGGTAAAAATCCTTTTTCCTTAAATCCTTCCGTTAACTCGCCCGTTTTAGGGTCCTTCCAGTTCATAGCGAATACAGGAAAACCATATTTAGCTCCGTCTCTTTTGCTAAGCTTACCGTGGGGCCCCAGTATCAGTGGAAAATGTGCCCACTGGGGCATCTTATCTTCACCAAAAAGGTATTTCCATAGCAATATATGCACCGGTGCACTGGGCAGCCATTCTTCTCCGCGAAAGGCATGGCTGATCTCCATTAAATGGTCGTCTACCACAACCGCCAGGTGATAAGTAGGCATACCATCTGCCTTCAGCAACACTTTATCGTCTACTACAGAAGTATTAAAACTCACCTCGCCACGTATCATATCATTAAAGCTCACTGTTTCGTTCTCCGGCATTTTAATACGTACCACATAAGGCGTATCGCTATGCATCAGCTCGTGTACGGTATCACCATCCAGCGTCAATGAGTTGCGCATTTGCATGCGAACTTTGTGGTCGTACTGTGGAGCGGGATTTTCATCCGTTTTATATTGCTGGCGCATCTGCTCCAGTTCTTCAGGGTATCGAACGCATAATATGCATGGCCCTCTGCAACCAGCTGATCGGCATAATTCCTGTACAACTCCTTGCGTTCACTTTGCCGGTAAGGGCCAAAATTGCCCCCATGCTGCACGCTTTCATCCGGCTCCAGCCCTGCCCATTTCAAACACTCAAATATGTATTCTTCTGCCCCTGGTACAAAACGGGTCTGGTCAGTATCTTCTATTCTTAAAATAAAATCCCCATCGTGTTTTTTTGCAAAGAGGTAATTATATAAAACGGTTCTTACACCGCCTAAATGTAAGCCCCTGTAGGCGAGGGGGCAAAACGTACTCTTACTTTTTTATCGCTCATGGCGCAAATGTATTTCAATTAGCACGAATACGCTAATAAAAGCACTGGTATAAATAAGCAAGGCCTTTTTACAACTCCTTCAGCACAATATCTTTCCAACGCACTTTAATACCGCCTCCATCATGTATTTGCAAAGCAATAAAACCATTAGCGGCGCCAATTTTTGAGTCGGCAAGATCAATCATCTGGTGACCATTAAGCCAGGTGGTTACCTGGTCGTTTAACACGCGTATCTTCATTGTATTCCACTTGCCCTGCTTCAACCATTTTTCATCCTCAGCTTTGGGTTGCATCATCCAGCCACGGCCATAAGATTCATAAATACCACCGGTATGCATATTAAGAGGTGCCACTTCTACCTGCCAGCCGCTGATCTTTACGCCCTCAATTGAAGAACGAAAGAAAACGCCGCTGTTGCCGTTAGCCTCCTGTTTAAATTTCAAGGTCAGTTCGAAGTTTTTATACTTTTTATCGGTAGACAGGTAGCCATAAGCTTTATCCGGGCCGCTTTCGCAAACCAGCTCTCCTTTTTCCACATACCATTTTTCGGTACCATGTACCGTCCAGCCATTGAGGTTTTTACCGTTAAACAGCAAAAAGCTTTTTGAGCATGAAGCATGGAGACCAACAATAACATTGAAGCAATAGCAAGAATCTTTTTCATTTGTACATTTTATTTTTAGTGGTTGAATGTGACCTTTGATGATTTCATTTTCATCTCCCTGGTGTGATAAAAATGAAAATTGTAATCATGCCGGTTTCATCTATATTTTTTTGATTGATGGCCTTAAAAATACGAAGTTTTAACTGACCCTCCGCCACATGCGCTTCATATACCCTGCTGTCTTATAATATTAAGGTATGTTGTACATTTACATAAATCCAATAACATGACTGACCTTTTTTCCTCAGAGGGGTAACCGAATTTATTGCACGCATCAACCATTTAACCCCGCAAACCCAACCGCAGTGGGGTAAAATGACAGCAGATCAAATGTTGGCCCATGTAAATGTGCCCTATGAAATGTTATTTGAGCCAGGCAAACACACCCGAAGCCTAAAGGATTGATGAAATGGATACTTAAAAAGTTTGTAAAAAGAATATTGTAAATGAGAAACCTTACCCCCGCAACATGCGTACTGCCCCGGCATTTATTATCACCGATCATAAAAACTACGAATCCGAAAAAAAGGCTGATCAGCTACCTTATTAAAACCCAGGAATTGGGAGGCACTTACTTTGAGGGTAAAGAATCGCATTCATTCGGTGCGCTTACCCAAACAGAATGGAATAATATGTTTGCCAAGCATCTGGACCACCACCTTACCCAGTTTGGCGTTTAAGTAATGTATCAATTTTAATTTTAAGTTATGAATTGCTTCCGGTTTGCTTTGTTCGTTTTGCTATTAACACCCCTTGCCGCATGGTCGCAGGATAATCCGCAGTATAATAAATCGTTGGCCGACAGCCTGAAGGCTGACGAGCGAGGGATGAAAATGTACCAGTTGGTGCTGCTTAAAACAGGCCCTGCCGCCATTGCGGATAAGGATTCGGTCAGGCAGATTTTTGCGGGACATATGCAAAATATCGGACAATTGGTAAAAGACGGTTACCTCGTGGTAGCAGGGCCTTTTGGTAAAAACGACCAGCAATACCGCGGGCTGTTTATATTAAATGCGAAGAATAAAGAAGAAGCTGCAAAACTGCTGGCGACAGACCCGGCTGTTAAAACAGGCTTACTGGCTTACGACCTTTTAGACTGGTACGGATCAGCAGCCTTGCCCATGTATTTACCATACAGTGAAAAAGTAAGCAAGAAAAAATTTTAGCGAATGCCGGTAGTTCAGGCGGTTAACGGGCGGTTTGCTTTTATACCAAACACTCCCGTTTAGGCCAATTATTCTTCTTTAGTTTCTTTTAAGCAGGCTTTTACAAATGATACTTTTTATTACCTTTAGGGTTAAAACAATCAATTCAGCCAACTAATAAGCAGGTTTTCTTATAAATTCCGGAGAGTTTTCTGAAAGGTATTTAGTGGTGCGTGATAAACCGACCATAAACAGGAGACTGTTTATTCAAATGGAAATTGAAAACTCAGTATGAGTATTCTTAAAAAACTGTTTCTTTTTCTTCTTGCCGCATCAGGAATTGTTCTGGTAGGTGCTGCATTTGTGGATGGAGAAATTAAAGTGCAGCAGTCGATAGACATTGATGCACCGGTTGAGACCGTTTGGAATTTTACCAGCAATATAAAAGCATTAAACAGCTGGAACATCTGGTTTAAGAAGGATAAAACGATGAAAACCTCCGTGGCCGGCAAAGACGGTAATCCCGGCTCACAGTTTTGCTGGGAAAGTGATCATGCAGATCTGGGGAGAGGCTGTTTAACCTTGTCCAGGCTAACCACTTTGAGGGATGTAGAACTGGACCTTCTTTTTTATGCGCCCTACAAAACACATGCAAAAACTTATATTAGCTTACAACCCATAGGCCAATCTACCCGTGTAACCCTTAATTTTAACAGCCAAAGCTCCTATCCTCTCAAGGTCATCATGCTTTTTAAGCGGGCCGAGAAAATAATAACAACCAATTATGCCCTCAGCTTGCAGGAGCTGAAAAGGTTAAGTGAGGCTCCATAAACAAAAGATGGTCTTTCTATGTTATTTTAAACCGAAAACTGAAAGTATTTCCCTGGTATTTACGGGTGTTCGAATCGGGCAGGTATATATTTAACTTTATAGCCAATTCAATTGTTTTGTATGATTCAGAATTATGTATTAATTGCTATTGCAGTGGCTTTTAGCGTGATAATGCTGGTGCTTATCGGTCAAAAGCTGAAGGTAGCCTATCCCATTTTCCTGGTGATCGCGGGGTTGATTATCAGCCTTATTCCGGGCATGCCGGCATTTCAGATAGACCCCGACATTGTATTTTTAATCTTCCTCCCTCCCATACTTTTTGAAGCGGCCTGGTTTACCTCCTGGAAAGATTTCTGGAAACACCGGAAGCAAATTTCGTGGATGGCCTTTGGGCTGGTATTTCTTACATCGCTGGTTGTGGCTTATGTTTCCTCATCGCTGATCCCCGGTCTAACGCTGGCTATGGGTTTTTTATTAGGTGGCGTGAATTCACCTCCCGACGCCGTAGCAGCAACCTCGGTATTAAAACATCTTAAAATTCCCCAGAAAACTATTACAGTACTGGAAGGGGAAAGCCTTATTAACGATGCGTCCAGCCTTATCGTTTTTAAGTTTGCACTGGCCGCGGCCCTTACAGGCCAGTTTGTTTTTAAACAGGCGATCGGTGATTTTTTTATGATGTCGGTAATGGGTATAACTATTGGCCTTGTAGTAGGCTACCTGTTTTCTGCATTGTTACGCATTATTCCCTCAAATTCCAATATCGATACTATCATTACCCTCATTGTTCCCTACGTAATGTACATTACCGCCGAGCACTTTCATTTTTCGGGTGTGCTGGCTGTTGTCAGCGGCGGGCTTATGATGTCGTATCATTCTCATTGCTTTTTAAGCCATACCGCCCGTATACAGGCCGGCGCTGTTTGGAGCACGCTTATTTTTACTATTAATGCCATCGTATTTGTGTTGATAGGACTGGAGCTTCCTGTAGTGGTAGCGGGCATGAAGGAATACTCTATTGCCGAAGGCATCAAATACGCTGTTATTATAGGAGGCGCTATGATTGCCTTACGATTACTCTACAGCTATGCCCTGGCATACCTGCCTGGTTTTTGCTTTAAAAGGTTCGCCTCACCAGGCCGAAACCCAACTGGAAAGAGCCATTCATCATCAGCTTTGCCGCTATGCGCGGTGTGGTGTCTTTAGCCGCCGCCCTGTCTATTCCCTTAAATCTCCCGCATCGCAACATTATACTATTTGTAACCTTCGTGATTATTCTGATCACTTTGGTTGGACAAGGCTTGTTGCTGCCCACGGTTTTAAAATGGATAAAAGTGGAGGAAGATGAAGTGAAGATCCCGCATGAGAAGCAGGAAGCCATTATACAGCAACAGCTAAAACAGGTTGCACTGGAAAAGATAAATAATGACTACAGCAACGACGACCTTACCGAGAACAGCCTCGTACGTCACCAGAAAACCAAGCTGGAGAACGAACTGGAATTACTTACCGATAAGTTTAGCTGTATTGATCACTCTGACCACTTCCAGGCCGCCGCAGCCCGCAACAGGGATGTAATCAGGGACATCATTAAACTGCAAAGGGCAGAATTGCATAAAATACGCCGGGAAAGAAAATTTGATGATGTGGTATTACGCAACCTGGAAATGCAGCTGGACTTTGACGAAACAAAAATAACGGGCTTTCAACATTAATTTTTTATGAGTACCTCCACCCTTATCAATTGGAACGATTTTGAAAAAATAGACCTGCGCGTTGGAACCATTGTGGAGGCGCAGGTATTTTCCGAAGCGCGTAACCCGGCCTATAAGCTGCTGATCGATTTTGGAGAAGAGCTGGGTATTAAAAATCATCGGCTCAGATAACCCGGTTGTACCAGCCGGAAGAATTGCCGGGCAGGCAAGTAATAGCCGTGGTTAATTTCCCGGTAAAGCAAATCGCCAATTTCTTCAGCGAGTGCCTTGTGCTGGGCGTTGTAGGCAACGATAAAGAAGTAACCTTACTTACACCCGATAAGCCGGTGAAAAACGGCCAGAAGATCGGCTGATATTGGTTTATTTCTTCCACAACTTTCGCAGGTATTTACCCGCCTTGTTTATAACGCCTATCTGTTCGCTCAGGGTTTCGATCAGCTTACCATCCGCCTGCTGAATATCACTCATATTAATACCTGTTTCCAGCTGCTCGGGATAGAGGATGATATAACTATGCCTGTTGAAATAATTGGTCAGATAATAAGGTAGCTTGCCAAACTGGGGCAGATAAGAAGTATATCCTTTTCGCGAAGAAATAATAACAAAAAGGTCGTTCGCATTTAGCTCACGGGTAAATATCAGGAAATCATCCCAATTATCAAATTCGCTGCAGGATGCCTGCAAATCGCTGCTATCGCGCTGTATCACCGCTTTTATCGCCTCTGAAGTTGTGGCGCTGCCGTAAAAATTCACTTTCATACCCGACTCTTTTGAAAGCAGCATAATCTTCTGTAACCAGTGTATAAATCCAGGCTCGGTTTCGGCATTCGGTGGCGCTACCACTACCATTCTTTTCAATGTGTTGAATGGCTGTGCAGGCTTATACACGTAAATGGTTTCATGAATCCTCCTGATTATATTTTCAGCCACTTCGCCAAAAAAAAACTTTCTGATCAGCATTTTTATGCAAGCCTATAACAATATCCGTTACCTGCTGTTCTTTTATTGTATACACAATACCGTTGCTGATACTTGAATCGTACCTTAACAGCGGGCTTATAGTATTGTCGGAAGCTGCGCCATGCGAGATGGCTTTCTCCAGTATTTTCTTCCCCTTACCTGCGGCATTCGAAACCTCTCCCGCATCATCCACAATGTGCAACCCGTAAAGCGGCACGTTACTTTTTTGGGTTTCAGCAAAACACCTAAATCAACCATATCGGTGGCAATTTCTGCATAGGCCAATGTAATCAAAATCTTTTCAGCATTGCCGGCCTGCTCTGCGTCAGGCACATGCTCGTCCTGCTGCAAGGCCAGTTTCTTGGCAGCTCTTTCTGTTACAAACGAGCCTACCCCACAGCTTACCAGTATCAATAAAATGGTACCATTAAGCACATCTTCGTCCAGCAAACGAATGGGCTCCCCGGTGGCAGTTTCACCAATAATAATATTATATCCTACCAGTATTATGGCCAGGGTTGCCGCCGCATGGGAAGCGCTCAGCCCAAAAAGCATCCGGCCTTCGGTAACGGTTAACTTAAATATTTTTTGCGTGAGCCACGCAGCCACATACTTGGTAATTAAGGCCACTACAATAATTACGGCGGCCACCTTTGCAGCGCCGAGGCCTTTCACCAGTACTTTAACGTCTACCAGCATCCCCACGCTTATCAGAAAAAAGGAATAAAAATGGCATTGCCCACAAAATTAATCCTGTTCATTAAAGCTGAACTATGTGGTACAAACCGGTTCAGCACCAGTCCTGAAAAGAAGGCCCCTATAATAGCTTCAATACCTGCTGCCTCGGCGAGGAAAGAGGCAAGGAAAACCATCCCCAATACAAAAATGTACTGAGACACACTGTCTTCAAACTTCTTAAAGAACCACCGGATGATCACCGGGAACAAAAAGAGCACAATGCATACAAACACGATAGACGACAATCCTAACTGTACCCAAAACCCTGGCGACACCTCCTGCTTGGCCATCCCCGATATTGCCGCCAGTAAAAGCAGGGCCACAGTATCGGTAATCATTGTGCCGCCTACTGCCATTGCCACTGCGCGGTTTCTTATGACGCCATACTTACTGGCTATAGGATAAGCAACCAATGTGTGCGTGGAAAACATGCTGGCCAGTAACAGCGATGACAAAAAGCTGTACCCCAGGATATAATATGCGGCCAATGTGCCACATATTAAAGGCAGCAAAAGGTAAGGATACCAAAAACGAATATCTTTTTTATTTTTCTTAAACTCGGCCAGGTCTATTTCCAAACCGGCCAGGAACATAATATAAAGCAGCCCTACCGTACCGAATAATACAATGCTGGTATCGCGTTTCAGCAGGTTAAGACCATGAGGGCCCACCAATACACCGGCTATAATCAACCCGATAATGTGCGGCACTTTTATTTTGCTGAAAATGATAGGTGCAAACAAAATAATAAAGAGTACCAGCGCAAATATGATCACCGGGTTGGTGAGCGGTAAGGTAAAATCCAGCGTTGATAATAAAGATACCATATATATTATATGCGTTTTACAAACGCTCAGCGATAATAGAATAGGTTGTTTTGCAATCGGGAAGCACAATTTCTCTCAGGCCATCCATTTTTTTCTCAGTCAGCATCCGCAAATTAACCTCCATTGTAGTAGAACTTAAAGACCCTTATCGATTAATTGCATACCACGGCTGGTATACCTGCCATTGTAAATACGTGTCAGGTTCTTGCCTGCGTAGGCTTTTACGATCACTTCATTGCCGTTGCTATCAAACTCCCATTGCTCCGTTTTCACATCACCGATTGCGGAGCCCGAACAGGAAGTTTCCACACATTGCATTTTTACCTGCCATTTTCCCACAACAGAAGGTCCATGTATCACCACCGAATCAATTTCCCTTTGGTACTGTCCAGCCTGTGCTCACGTTCCTGTAAAGCACTTTCCTTTGAGTAAGCTGCTGCTCCCAAAGCACCAGCGCCTGCTGCCGCTCATTCAGCTCTGCTTCTTTATTTTTATTGACTTCTCCCTTTCATTCAGTCCGCACGAACAAAATAACAACATTATAAAAAGGACCAGGGGCTGTAGTAATTTCATAGTAATGTAAAAAGGTTAAACAATTAATACGAATTACGGTAAAAGTAAAGAAAACCTGCTTTATTCAGGACTTATAAGCCAATACCTTCAGTACCAATGTTATAACCCTGTAAGGCTCATTCGGGCTGCTTAAAATATAACAACAGCAACTGGTTTAACTCTTTCAATAATGTGGTAACTTTGTATTTTGGACGAGGCTGTGTTGGAGTATTGCAAAGCAGGGGCCGAAAATCACAGCCGATTAAAAAGACAAGTGATGAATAATACATTTTCTGCAGACAGCATTAAAATAAGCGATACCGCAAAAGCCCGTATACAGCAAATACTTTCAGAAAACAAAGAGCAGGGTATCAATAGTTTTGTACGGGTAAGCGTTGTTAGCGGCGGGTGCTCCGGTTTGAGTTATAAACTTGACTTTGATAGCGAAGAAAGACCCAAAGACCAGGTATTTGAAGATAACGGTGTAAAAATTGTTACTGATATGAAAAGCCTGTTGTATCTTTTAGGTACTACGCTTGATTTTTCTGAAGGTTTAAGCGGTAAAGGTTTCTATTTTAATAATCCTAACGCAGCACGTACCTGCGCCTGCGGCGAAAGCTTTGCTGTATAAACAGCCCTACATCTTATCCAATTTAAAAGATTCATGACTCCCGATCAAATTTCTTACCTCGTATTTGGTATTGTTATCGTTATTGCCCTGGTGTTCGATATGGGGCTGTTTAGCAAAAAGAATACAGCTATTACTATTAAAACAGCTCTCTGGCAATCTGTATTCTGGGTTGCCCTGGGCCTGGGTTTTTTCGTGTTCCTCCTTTTTGAAGAAAATAAAACCATCGCCCTGGAATACCTGAGCGCCTACCTTATGGAGAAAAGCCTCAGCATTGATAATATTTTTGTGTTTATACTGATTTTTAATGCATTTAGAGTAAAAGAGATCTATTACAGCCGGGCACTGCTCTTCGGGGTATTGATGGCCATCATTTTCCGGGTGATTTTTATTACACTGGGCGTTGAGCTGGTAAACCGCTTTCACTGGATATTATACGTATTTGGCGCGTTCCTCGTGTATACCGGGATTAAGATGTTTACTGCCGGCGATGATGAAGAGTTTGACCCCAAGGCGCACCCGGTTTATAAATGGATGAAAAAGTGCTGCCGCTGGTGCCGCACGATGGCGGGGGCAGGTATTTTATTAAAGAAGAGGGCAAACGGCGTTATACTATGCTGTTTGTAGTGGTAGCGATGCTTTCTGTCATCGACCTGGTTTTCGCAGTAGATTCCATCCCCGCAGTAATGGGTATTTCTACTAATAAAATGGTAATTTATACATCGAATATTTTTGCCGTGCTCGGCCTGCGTTCCCTTTTCTTTTTTATTAAGAGGCGCCATTACCAAATTCGATTACCTGCAACAGGGCATCGCTATAGTATTGATTTTTATCGGAGCCAAAATGCTGGCAGAACATTGGATATCGCAGTGGATCGGGAAATCACAGCAGGTGGTACTTTCATTGCTGGTAATAGTGCTTTGTATAACGGGCAGTATCGTTTATTCGGTTTTAAAAAGCGAAAAGGAGTGCCTGAAGAAGAAGAACCCATTACAGATACACTCAACGATTAAGGTTGTTCATGCACACGCTACAGGATATTGCAGGCGCTCTTGGATTGTCCGGTCAGAAGCTTCCCCGGTAGTCATTCATACATTGCTTACAGACAGCCGAAAACTTATCAACCCCGATACTTCGCTGTTTTTTGCTTTAACAGGCCCGCGGAGAGACGGGCATTTATTTATACCAGAGTTGTATAAAGCCGGATTACGCTACTTTGTTGTTTCGGAGAAGATCATTGCCCGAAATTACCCGGGCGCGGTATTTCTGGTGGTAGATCATGTGCTGACAGCATTGCAAAAACTCGCTGCTTTTCACCGGTCAAAGTTTACTGCAGACGTAATAGGAATTACAGGAAGCAACGGTAAAACCATCGTAAAAGAATGGATATACCAATTGTTGCAGGCCGACAAGAATATTGTGAGAAGCCCCAAAAGCTATAACTCTCAAATAGGCGTGCCTTTGAGCGTTTGGGAAATGGATGCTGCCAACAACCTGGCGATATTTGAAGCAGGTATCAGCCAGCCTGGTGAAATGCAGCAGCTGGCATCGGTAATTCAACCAACCATTGGCGTCATAACCAATATAGGCAGTGCACATAGCGAAGGCTTTAAGAATAATTCGGAGAAGCTGAGAGAAAAACTGTTACTTTTTAAAGGGGCCCGTATCATTATTGCCAACGGGGATAACACTCTAATCAGAAAAGAAGTAGACCGGCTGCAGCAACCCGCCTTTTATTGGGGTAAAGATAAATCCTCCGCGTTGCGGATACTGGCTGTCAAAAAGAAAGCTACTGGTACCGAGGTAAGCATGAGCCATTCGGGTCATAAATTTTCGGTGCAGGTCCCTTTCACCGACGAAGCTTCTATAGAAAATGCGGTGACCGCCTGCGCTGTAGCTGTTTATCTGAAAACAGGTATCACCACTTTGCAGCAACGGTGCAGCAGCTTCAACCGGTAAATATGCGTTTGGAGTTTAAAAAAGGTAACAACAATTGTATTCTTATCAACGACAGCTACAGCGCCGACCCCGATTCTCTAGCCATAGCACTGCATTTCTTGCAGCAGCAGGCTAAAGGGCTTTCCAAAACAGTTATTCTGTCAGATTTTTCTCAGGCCGGCGCCGAGCCTGTCTATTTATACCAGGACATCCTGGAACAATTGCAAAAGCACAAAATTGCAAGATTTATAGGCATTGGTGAAAAAATGCAGTCGGTGATGCATGGTCTGATTATCACGGGAAATACAAAGATCAGTCACAATTTCTTTCTTACCACCGCCGATTTCATACAGCATTTGCACTCTTTCGATTTTAAAGATGAAGCTATTTTAATAAAAGGAGGCCGAGTATTTGAGCTGGAGCAGATTGTTTCGCTGCTCGAGCTGAAAGCCCACCAAACCATACTTGAGATCAACTTAAACGCCATCGCCCATAATTATAAAACATTCCAGCAAATGCTGCAACCCGCCACAAAAATGATGGTAATGGTAAAAGCCTTTGCCTATGGAAGCGGCGGAACCGAGGTAGCGGGTTTACTGCAATACCACAAAGCTGATTACCTGGGGGTAGCTTACTCCGATGAAGGAGTAGAAATACGCCAGTCAGGCATCTCTACCCCTATTATGGTATTAAACCCTGAGCCCAGCGCATTTGATGCTATTACCGAGCACCTGCTCGAGCCCGATATCTTTTCCTTCGGTCAGCTGCATGCATTCGAAAAGCATGTGCAGCAATCAGGATTAAAACATTATCCTGTGCATATTGAAATTGAAACGGGGATGAACCGGCTTGGCTTTGCCATAACCGATGTTCCTGTGCTGGCCCGGAGATTAAAAAACACCAGCTTTCTTAAAGTACAGTCGGTTTTCTCTCACCTGGCGGCCAGCGAAGATGCGGTTGAGGATGCATTTACGCTACATCAGTATGAGCTATTATTACAGGCCGCTAACCAGATACGTGACAATATAGGGTATCATTTTCTTACTCATATTGCGAATTCCTCGGCCATTGCCCGTTTTCCGGCACTGCAAATGGATATGGTTCGCCTGGGCATCGGGCTATACGGCATTGGCGGCAAAAAAGTAGCTGAAAAATTACAGCCGGCGCTTACATTAAAATCAACCATTGCCCAGTTAAAACATATTCAAAAAGGGGAAACGGTGAGCTATAATCGCCGGGGAGTGGCTACCCGCAAGTCTACGATCGCTACTGTAAGAATCGGCTATGCCGATGGTTATTCCAGGCGCTTAAGCAATGGCGTAGGCTACATGCTGGTACATGGTAAAAAAGCCAGGGTAATAGGCACTGTTTGTATGGATATGGTAATGATTGATGTAACACATATTAAAAATGTGAAGGAAGGCGACGATGTAATTATATTTGGCAATGGGCTTCCGGTGGAGGAGCTGGCCCAGGCAATAGGCACCATTCCCTATGAAATAATGACAGGTATTTCTCAAAGGGTAAAACGGTGTACTGGAGTGAGTAATCATCTCCTCCTCTTCGATGAACTACTTTTTAAAACGGGCTAACACATTGTTTTTTATTGGTGATTTTAGCATTTTTATAACCTCAGCAGGCGAAAATTAAAACTTGAAATTTAAAAATTAAAAATCATCTTTGTAACCTCATGAAAGCAGGGAAGTTAAGTACATCTATCATTATTATTTTACTGATTCTCATAGTAGATCAGGTGGTTAAGATCTATATTAAAACACATTATCCGGTTGGTGAAGTAACCCGCATACTGGGTATGGACTGGGCCCGCATACACTTTATTGAGAATAGCGGTATGGCCTGGGGCTGGAAATTTGGCAATGAAGGTGGAAAAGTTGCGCTGACCTTGTTCAGGCTGGTAGCTGTAATTTTCGGTAGCTGGCTGATCGTAAAGTTTGCAAAAGAAAAATATTCAAGAGGATTTATGGTTTGTGTAGCACTTATTTATGCAGGCGCTCTGGGCAATCTTATTGATAGCATGTTTTACGGAATGTTGTTTGACAAGGGGCTTCATTTTGATCCCGCGGTGGGCGATTACGTAGGTTACAGTGGCATTGCCAACTTAGGGGTGGCAAGGGCTATTCGTCTTTCCTGCATGGAAGTGTGGTGGATATGCTTTACTTCCCCATGGTAAAAACCACTTATCCTTCCTGGCTTCCCTGGGTAGGAGGCGAACCTTTCGAGTTTTTCAGCCCTATCTTCAATATTGCCGATATGGCCATTTCTACCGGGGTTATTACATTGCTTGTTTTTCAAAAACGGTTTTACAGGAGGGTTCAAACCAGCAGTTCGCTCGAATCTGCAGCCTGAATGATCGCTACTCAATAGGATACCACACCGATCCTGATTGGTTGGGATCGATAGCATGTAAACACTACTATTTATTTATACAGCAGGGTCGATATTCTTTTACCAGGATCATCACCACTCCTTAAGATTTAACGGGTTTTGCCGGAATTCCTTCTTCAGGCATTTAATTTGGCTCTTCTTACGCAAAAAATATCCGCTGAAGCATGCTTCAGCGGATACCGGTGTTTCTCTGAATATCTTTTATCATAAGTTGATATAAAATTAAGATTTGTTAAAGATTATACAAAATAGAGCCCATCCCTAATTTAGGCGATGGCATGATGATTAATTTTTAACCGGCTCATTTTTACGAAAACGTTCGAAAATAACGCTGCTTGTTTTTTCGTCGATATTCGAAGAACGTCGTAGCGTATTTATGAAATGGGTTACCTCCTGCACTGAAGCAGGGCAACCGGCATTACTCCCGTTTGGCATAGTAGCATCTGCAATAACCGTTCCTTTTGCATCATAAATCATCCAGTAAGGGATTCCCGAATCAGCAGGCGCGTGTTTCTTATATAATTCTTCCGCCCCTGGGTTCTCCAGGCTTTTTTATCTTTCGACTCCAGTATGGTTAAATGTTCAACAATATAGTTAGCATCAAAAAGGGCTTACAGGCTGCATCATTCATAGCTGCATCCATTTTCCGGCACCATCCGCACCAGGAGGCATGAAAAATAACAAACACCTTCTTGTTTTCAAGCCTGGCCTTACTAAAGGCTTTCGACAATATTGTATCAGCAGGTAGTGGGCGCGTCTGCGCCATCGAAGCCAATGTTAAACCTGAAAATAAAAGAATAAATGATTTTAGGTATCATAATAATTGAATAACAGGGATACAAATATTAGTTATAAAAGCATGGCAGTAAAGTATTCAGCCAAAACGATGATAATAGTACCTTCGATAGTCTAAATGTAATATCGAAATGACTAAACTCTCTGTAAATATAAATAAAATTGCCACCCTCCGCAATTCGCGCGGGGGCAACAGCCCCGACCTGGTAAAGATGGCGAAAGACGCTGAACGGTTTGGAGCCGACGGTATCACGGTACATCCCAGGCCTGATGAGCGGCATATACGCTATGCAGATGTGAGGAACCTGAAACCCCTGTTAACTACTGAATTCAATATAGAAGGCAATTGTACGGAGCAAAAGTTCATTGACCTGGTGCTGGAAGTGAAACCCCACCAGGTAACCCTGGTTCCGGATGCCCTGGGCCAGCTAACCAGCGATCACGGCTGGGATACGATCACTCATAAAGAATATCTGAAAGACATTATTGGTATTTTCAAAAACGCGGGTATCAGGGTATCTATTTTTGTGGATCCGGATGAACGCATGGTGGAAGGCGCAGCAGCAACGGAACTGATCGTATAGAGTTATATACCGAAGGTTATGCAAGGCATTACCACGCCGGCAGGGAAGCAGCTATTGCCCCTTATGTGCAGGCTGCTGAAAAAGCCAGGAGCTGGGGCTAGGTTTAAATGCGGGCCATGATCTGGATTTGAATAACCTTGGCTTTTTTGCGGCCAATATTCCCTGGCTGGATGAAGTAAGTATCGGACATGCATTGATCTGCGACGCGTTGTATTTGGGCTTTGAGAATACGATACAATTGTATAAAAGGCAGTTACAAATAAAGAGCTGAGGCTTGACGGGATGCCAACGTTTTGATCACTACAGTCGTCTATTAAAGTGAATCAGTTAGCATGAAATACATTTTTTCGGTCCTATTTTTTTCTTCATTTTTTCGCTGCATGCACAACGCATAGAAAGCATTCATTTTCATTTATACACCGATAGCCTAAAAAAGGTACACATAATTATATTAATGTAGATGGCAAAATAAGCGACGGAAGCTGGAAGCCGCTTACCGCCAAAGAGCTCGACTTTAAAACCGATTATGGTACATTTGAAGGAAATGACCTGGTATTGCCTGACAATCCGGCTGTTACGAAAGTAACTGTTACGGCCAGCCTAAAGTCTGACAAGGAAAAGACCAAGCAGATCACCATCTGGATCAAGCAAAAGCCGGATCCGCCGTTGACAGATGACAGCAGCAGTCGGCGGAAGAGATACAGATAGGAAGTTCATAGATCATAGTTCATTGTATAAATAAGTGCTATGATCTTTGCACAATAGCTATTAAGAGGGCTAGGCCTGTGCGGTAGGGCCGCCAAAATTTACCGGTATTTGTACTTCGTCCAGGTCTTTGATAGTTCCGTTCATCGCCTCAAACTTTTCTATATTATCTATCAATGCCTTCATAAAGCGCTTGGCGTGCTGGGGCGTAAAAATAATTCTTGATTTTACGCGGCTTTTAGGGTTCCGCATAATGTTTACAAAATCGAACACAAATTCTGCATGAGAGTGTGTGATAATAGCCAGGTTGGCATAAGTTCCTTCTGCTACCTCTTCTGAAATTTCTATATTCAACTGGTTTCCTTCTTGCTGATTCTGCATGTTGTTAATTTGCGGGTGAAGATAAAGAAAAAGCCACCGTAATGGTGGCCCTTTCTTTGTATGTAAAAAATTTTGAATTAATACCCAGGATTTTGTTGAGGTTTCAATACAGGATTTGCATCTAACTCGGCCTGCGGAATAGGAGATACTAAACGGTCTGCCCCGATGGGAAATTTACTATCTTCCAATGAACGGTAGATCCTGTTCTATTCACTCCTTTATTGGTGCGCAGCAGATCAAAAAACTTGTGTCCTTCTCCATACAACTCTTTATTGCGCTCTGTAAGAATTTCTTCTATAAGTGCATTACCAGTATTGGATGATGCTACAGTTGCAACACCTGCCCTTTTTGCACTTCCAATAATGCTGCTTTGGCAGCTGCTTCATTGGCTCCGCCTTGTCTGGCTTCAGCTTCAGCTTCTATCAGGTACATTTCTGCTGAACGCATTAATACCTGATTATTAGCAGGAGTAGTGTTAAAATCAAATTTATTGATCAGATATCCTTCACCTCTTCTTCTGTAAGCGCCGGTGCTGGCTGCGGCGGTGGGGCTACTTTTACCAAAAACTGCTTTTTCTTTCGTCATTATCTGCAAACGAGTTAAAAAAGTCATCAGTTACTCTAAAACTGGAATAGCCAATATCATAAGGATCATAAAACGACGATACAGCCAAAAAGCCCTGGTTATCGTCTGTGCGAACGTTAATGGCGTAGATCCATTCATTTGTAGGATTATTGAACCCGGTTAATAACGCAGACGCTGCAGCCAGAGGCTTACCAGCCCTGGCTAATTTTGCATATTTGCTAGCCTCAGGCCAGTTACCCATTGTCAGGTAAACTCTGGCAAGAATACCTTGAATGACCGGCACCCGCATGCGGTAAACACTTGACCGGCTCGTAGGAGATTCGCTTCAGCGAATTTCAAATCTTCAATAATAAAATCGTACACTTCTTTTACCTTACCCCTGTCTGGAGATACATCATTAGGTCCTAGTGGTTCCCTTAAGATAGGTACTCCTAAAGCATCAGGATTTACACTGTAAGGTTGCGCAAACCACCTAACCAGCCAAAAATAGGTATAGGCCCGCAACGCCCTTGCTTCTGCCAAATATTCATTCTTCTGAGCCTCGGTAATGGGCGCACCGGGAATATTGGCTACAAATTGATTTGCATTAGAAATTACTTTATAGCTATACTCCCACCAGGTAGCCACATCGCCATTGTTTACCGTTTCAATAAACTGGTACTGCGCAACAAAACGGTTATAATTAGCCGCGCCGCTTACAATCATCACATCGTTTCCTTTCACGTCAGCACTTAAGATCATATTATTAGTATAACCCGAAAAAGTAGTCAGGTCATAAATGCCGGTCATTGCAGCCTGTATCTTTTCCAACGAAGAAAACACTTCTTTGGCATTAATCTGCTGAGTGGGAGAAACTTCAAGAAATTCCTTCTTGCAAGCAGAAAATGCTACAAAGAGGGAAATGGTAATTATATATAATATCGTGTTATTTTTTTCATTTTCAATAGTTTACTAATAACTAAAATCCAACATTAATTCCGAAAGTAAATGTCTTAACATTAGGGATATCATTATTGGCCAACCCGGTAATTTCAACTTCAGGATCCATGCCTTTATGCGCAGCAAACGTAAAAGGGTTTTCTGCCATAAAATAGATCCTTAAATTGGACAACTGCAGGGTTTTCAAAAGATCGGGATTAAGGCTATAGCCAAGGCTGATATTTTTAACCCTCATAAAAGAACCGTTGAAAAGGAAGCGGGTTGACTCGTTATTTCCCAAATCGGTATTGTTAATAACAAATCTCGGAATGTCTGTAACATCTCCAGGATTTTTCCACTGGCCATAAATATCCGTAGCAAGCTGTTTACCCACTGATCCTCCGCTGTGCATCAAATTCGCATATAAATTATCATAGATCTTAGCGCCCAGTGAATAATAAGTACGTATATCTAAATCAAACTGTTTATAGGTAAAGGAGTTGTTGAAACCTCCTGTAAATTTAGGTAGCGCAGACCCAAATCCTTCATACCTTGTTGCACTCGACCAGTTTTTAGTAGTGATTTTTTTGCCTGTTGGCTTTCCATCTACCACTTCGTCCTGATACCACATAGGTCTACCGTCAGCAGGATCCACACCAGCGTACTCTCTCAAATACCACTGATACCTGTCTTCTCCAACAGTCCATCTTTTTGTTCCATCAATCACCTGCTCTTGAGTCATCTTCCGAATCTTGTTGTTATTGGATGTAATGTTAAATGACACGTTCCAGTTAAAGTTTGCAGTTCTTACAGGATTTCCATTTAATAAAACTTCTATACCATAGTTGTCCATCGACGCCAAGTTAGTCGGAATGGTATTAAAGCCTGTAAGCCTTGACAATGGTTTATCAAACAATATATCTTGCGCTCCTCTTTTATAGTATCCTATTTCACCGCTTAAACCTCCCTTAAATAACGAGAACTCCAACCCAAGATCCAACGTGGAATTTTGCTCCCATTGCAATAGTAGGTTAGCTAATTGCGTATAGTTAATACCTGACTGCCCCTCATAATTCCTACCGAGGCTATATAATCCCTGTGCAGCATAACGATCAATTCTATCGTTGCCCGAAGTTCCATAACTCGCTCTTATCTTCAGATCATCGATCCAATTGGCTGACTGCAAAAACTCTTCTTTTCCTATACGCCAGGCACCGCCTATAGAATAAAATGTTCCGAATCTCCTGTCTGCGCCAAAAACTGAAGAGCCGTCTCTACGTAAGCTTCCGGACAGATAGTACTTAGCCCCAGATTATACTCCACACGAGAAAAATAAGAAGAAAGCCTTTTTCAGTAAAATAAGATTGCGTTGTATTTGGCGTTGATGCTGCAATCAGCTCATCGATACCAGGAAACGGATAACCAGTAGCCTGAGCATACAGGTTTTCGAACTTAGTACGGTATGCTTCCTGGCCCAATAACACATTAACATTATGTTCGCCAAATGATTTATTATAAGTTAAGGTGTTTGCAATGGTAATGGACAAGTCTTCTTTTGAATAGCGATATCCACGTCCCTTTACGCTAACACCGTCCCCATGTTCCATATTGTAAAACTGACGTTCGCGAAGTGATATATAGTCAACACCTAAAGAAGATTTAGCAACAAAGTCTTTTAAAAATCTTACTTCTACATACGGATTGGTGATCGCACGTGCGGTTTTCACATTATACTCATTCAATTTAGATAGACCAACCGGATTAAAATCAGGTGTTACGGGGTTTTTATAGCTGTAGGTAGGATTTCCTGAAGCATCCAAAACGATATTACCGTTGGCATCATAAACGTACAGAGGATAAATATTTGCCGTTTGGTTGGCAAAATTTACCGGATTAGCAGATCCTGTAGCGCCGGGAGGTGTGTTTTGTATGGTATACGAAAGCGTATTGTTGATTCCTATTTTCAGAAAACTGGTAATATCTGTATTGATATTTAACTTGCTGGAATAGCGTTTGAAATCGGAAGCGATAATTATCCCCTTTTGATCGAAATACCCTCCCGAAAAAAAAGAATTTGGTCTTTTCATTACCTCCACTAACCGAGAGGTCAATATTATTAGTAATACCTTTCCTTAATACTTCATCGCGCCAGTCTGTATCGTACAGCAAAGCGGCCCCATCGGCCAACGCCCCTCCGCCTATGTACGGGTTGGCAGTATTATAAGGGTTTACAGCTAATTTAGCGTTGGTAGCCGCATTTGCTAAAAGAGCCGCTTTCGCCGGGTCATTATATTTCTTAAGACTGTCAGCATAATAAACATCCCAATACATTTTATAATATTCTGATGCATTCATTACATCGTGATATTTCACCGCCTGATTTGAAAACCCGGTACTGGCATTCAAATTCAACTTGGTACGGCCAATTTTGCCTTGCTTCGTCGTGATAAGTATAACCCCGTTACCGGCTCTTGATCCATAAATAGCAGCTGCTGTTGCGTCTTTTAAAACAGTAACAGAAGCGATGTCGTTAGGATTTAAAGTAGCCAAAACATCCGCGGTAGTAGCTGTAGAAGTTAAATCACCATTCGTTATCGGAACACCGTCTATTACGTAAAGTGGTGTGCTGGATGCAGCAAACGAACCAACCCCGCGAATACGTACGGTAGATGTAGCGCCTGGCTGGCCTGAAACGCTTGTTACCTGAACACCGGCAGCAGCCCCTGTAACGCTTTTTCAAATGAGGTAACCGGGCGGTTTTCGAAAACATCGGCTTTAACTACCGACGCAGAACCTGTAAAATTTTCTTTTTTACCGCTCCGTACCCAATAACCATCACTTCGTCTACAACCTGTGTGTTACCAGGACTTAAAATAATATTAACAACGTCGCTGCCTATTACAGCTTCTTTAGTTGCATAACCGGTAGCCGAAACTACTAAAGTAGCTCCAGATCTCGCCTGTATTGTATAGCGACCCTGATCGTCAGCCGCGTTAGCGATATTCGTTCCCTTTATACTAATGGTAGCGAATGAAATGGGCAAACCAGATTCGTCAGTCACGGTTCCTTTTATCGTTTTGGTCTGGGCCCATGCAAGACTCGTAATGAGTAATAGGGTAGCTGTTAGCAGTAGCCTGAATTTTCTCATGCTAAAATTATTTGTTTAAGATGAAAATTTAAAATACGGGGCTAAAGCTATGTAAATTTTTAGTTAAATTAATATGATTACTTTATTAAATACAAACTTTATTAAACAAAATCTAAAAAACGATCACTTTTTTTTGAATTATCATCAAAATGAAATCTCTAGTAGCTATAACGTTACGTTATAGAAGATCTATTTTTGGAAAAAATCAATTATTTTATCAAATAGCAAACAGTTTGAAATAATTTACATTTTAAAACTCTTTGATTATCAAATATTAAATTAACTTAAAAATTAAAACCAAGTCATTAATTTAACTTATTTGTAATATAAGGCAGAAAATTTATTGACGAAAATCAACAAACTGAATACAATATTTTTTCCTTTAGCAAAAGTATTAAACAATAAATCGCATACCAGTTTAACAAATAATACAAAAAATCCCTGGTTTATTCAACCAGGGACGTAACCTATTCTTTTTCTTTATATAGTATTTGAAATTTCCGACTTATTGATCCCACCACACTCTGTCGGTTATTTTAGCATTTGTATTCTCTGGTTGGGGATTACTGCTTATTTCCTGCTGAGAATATTGATATTTCCTCGGAATGGTTGTTATACCGGCTTCCGGATCGGCAACTATTGTCAATAACGGAAATCCTGTTCTTCTCCAGTCATTAAAGTTTTCAATGGAAAGCAAATTGGCGATTGACTTTTCTTCCATTATTCTTTGCAGAGCATTTGTATTGGTAAGGGTACCCCTTGCTGCGAGATAGCTGGTCACAGGCGCACTGGTTATATCCAATCCCAATTTTGCCATGTTGTCTTTTATTGCTTGCTGATAAATTGGCTGTGCGGCCGCTGCTCCTGATTTTATAAAAGTAGCTTCGGCCTTTATAAACTGAAGCTCTGAATAAGGTAAAATAGCTATGGGAGCTGAGGCACCAGCGTCACTTCCATTGGGATTAGCGCCTCCAAAAAAATCTCCCAACGTTGAATATATACCTACAGCCGGAACAACAGCAGAAGTACTTACTCTGCCCAAATAAGTTCCTTGAGAGCCTTTATTAGCAATAATTGGCAATCGTGGATCAGAATTGGCTATTAAGAAGTTTACCAGTGTGGCTCCCAACACAACACCACCCTGAGCCAATTCAGTATTTTTGAACCAGGGGCTTTCATGCCCTGCATCACTGGAGTAGATATCCAGTGTTGCATCACTTGCCGAACTTGTAAATGCATGCTCAAGAGCGCCTAAGGCCAAATCTGCCTGAGCAGCAGCGGTATGCCCTGGTGCTTTAGTAAGGTGTATATAGTGCCTTGCTTTTAAAGCATATGCGAATTGTTCCCACTTATCCATATCGCCACCGAACAGGAAGTCATCAGCACCAGGAGTTAAATTTCCTGGATCAAGCTGATTTTCAGCAATTGCGTCATCAAGCATCTTTTGTATTAATACGTAAAGATCCTGTTGTTTATCATATTTTGGCTTACTTCCCTCAAAAGCTTCTGTAAACGGTACATCCCCACATATCAGTAGTAACACCCAATGTGTAAGCCGTTAAAACTTTTGCTATCACTCCGTACGAATGGTTTTGATTAGCTTGCGCCGCGTCTCCTAAACGTTTTAAGTTTTGCAATATGTTGATATACATTTGCCCCCAGGTATACTCTGCATCGCCGGTCGTAAATTTATAACTTTCATATTGAGGCAATGGCTGATTTAAAGATAACTGCTGCATCCAGTATGCATTTATCAATGCAATACCTGAAGTATTTTGTACAGAGAAGGTTCCACCGGCAACGGTTGTTCCAATATCTGTAATAATGGGCGGTAAAAGCAGGTCTTCAGGTGCCTCTGTTGGATTGTTAGGATCTTTATTTACATCCAAAAATTTCTTGCAACCGGTCACGCTAAACAATATCGCTATAAAAATTAGTCCGTATACTATTTTATTTTTCATCTGAAAAAATTTTAAAGAAAAAATGGAGTTACTTAAAATGTTGCGTTTAACCCTACAATAAATGACCTTGTTGTAGGCGTTTGGAAGTTTGTAACTCCCTGTCCGTTTGTACCGCCTGAAACATTTGCTTCAGGATCACCCGCAGTAAAGTGAGGGGCATGTATCCAGAGATTGTTGCCCCCAACGCTAAACGTCAGAGATTTAAAAGGTAATTTTTTACTTCCTGTTGATACAGTATAAGCAAGGCTCAGGGTACGTAATTTGATGTAACTACCATCTTCTATGTTAGATTCAGTAATACCAGAAACCGTTGGCCAATAGTCCTGGGCGCTTACCGCAGTAGTATTGGGTGAGCCATTGCTTGCATAAACAGAATTTGGCACTACGAATGGTGTTTCTCTACCCTGCTCTGTTACTTTAGATGTTCCATAAAACCACATATAGTTATTATCCAGGTTTAGCACATCCCCTCCTTTTTTCCAGTCAAACAGAAAACTCAATGAAAGCCCCTTATAGGAAAATGTATTATACAGTCCAGCGTTAAAATCCGGATTTACATCACCTATTGCTACAAAATTATCTGTAGGGATAGGCAGACCGTCATCATCCACCAATATTTGTCCTTGCTCATTTCTCTGATATCCCAATCCATAGAGGATTCCGTATGGCTTGTCTTTAAAGAGGAATACACCGGCATTACCAAAACCACCTAATTGAATCTGGTCAACCCCTGCACCTAACGAAGTTACGGTACTGCGTATACGTGTAAAACTCAGATTTACATCCCAATTAAAATTATTTGTCTTAACAGGAGTTCCACTCAATAAAAACTCAAACCCTTTATTCTGGATAGTGCCTACATTATCTATTTTATATAAAAACCTGAACTGGGGTTAATAGGTATCTGGCTTAACAAGTCTTTAGACTCTCTGTTAAAATAGCTGCCTTCAAAAGAAAGACGATTGTTTAAAAACTTCAGCTCTGTTCCAATCTCAAACTCATTCAGGCTTTCATTTTTCAAGTTAGGATTGCCTTGAACATTTGTTAACCTTGCACCGTTGGAGCCATTGTAGGGAAAGTTCACGTGGTTGATACTGATAGCGCTGCCCAAAACGTATGGGGTACTTGTAGAATAAACCGGGATATTATCATTACCGACAGAAGAATACGAAATACGAACTTTACCATAGCTGAATGCACTGCTTTTGTTCATTAGCTCACTAAACACAAAACCCAGCCCCGCGGAACCATAAGGGTAATATTGTTTGTCTGCTGCTAATAAAGAGCTTCCATCATAACGTCCGGTCAAACTCAGGTATAACATTTTATTATACTCCAGATTAGCCTGGGCGTAAAACCCAACTTTTCTATACTTAGAAACAAAATCGCTTACCAAAGAAGTGCTTGTGTTACTTATATTGTAGAATTTGGGTATATTAAGTCCAATACCTGATTGGGTATAAGTATCTGAAAAATTAGAGAGAATATTGTTTCCCACAGATATGGATCCGAAAAAGTCTTTGGTTAAGTCCTTTTGCAGGGTTACTATAAAATCATGGTTTAGCTGGCGGTACTCTTGTAACCTATTAGAAACTCCCCTGTCTGATTTCCAAATACACCACTGTTGATAGTTTTATCCTCATGATATCTTGCATTATCTGAATAGACATCCATACCTATTCTCTCAGTGATAGTTATCCATTTTGCAGGACTATATGCGAGGTTTACTGTTGGCAAAAACCTGTTTACTGTAGATACAAATCCCGAGTTCTCTATCTGATAAAATGGGTTATTCCTGGATAATGTTCTATATAATCTTTGTGTGCCATCAGGCCATGTTGCTGGTAATGGGTTCCATGTAATAGGAGCTGCTAAAATACCCCACAAAGGATTCGTAAGCCCGTTGCCCTCTTGGGTTCGGTTATTTACCGTGTTTACATAATTTAGCGAAATAGTTGCTGTTAAATCATCTGTAATCTGATTCGTAAATTTCCCAAAGAATGAGTTTCTTTTAAAAGCTGTAGTGGGTATTATCCCCTTATTGTTTAAATAAGAATAAGAAACCAGGTATTTTGACCTATCAGTACCGCCGCTTACACTGGCATTATTATCTGTTGTCACACCTGTTTGAAAGAATATATCTCTTGGATCGTAGATCTGCACCGGCACGCCATCCACTTTTAGAGTATCAACCCGTGCCCCGTAAGACTGGCTGCTTGCAATACCCTGGATACTACCGTTAATAAACTGCCCGTTGAGCCCTTGCGAATATTTATTCTGGTATTCTCCCAGGATAGGGCTATCGAACTTTAAGCTCGAACTTATTTTAAAAGTCGGCTTAGAAGATCTGGCTCCGTTTTTGTAGTAATAAGAATAGCTCCCCTTGCTGCCGCAGCGCCATATAAGGCTGTAGCGGCGCCACCTTTCAATACGGTTACCGTTTCAATGATGTTTGGGTCAATATCAATAGCCCTGTTGGAAGTACTTCCCTGACTAAGCGCGGTATTATTAGCACCCTGACTGAAAACGTCGATGCCACCCGGCTCATTATTATCTATAGGAACACCATCTACCACAAACAATGGTTGGTTGTCCTGTAATAAAGATACATTACCTCGTATGGTAATGCGGGAAGAGCTTCCTGCCATACCACTTGAATTGGATATCTGCACACCCGAAACTTTGCCGGCGAGCGAATTGACAACATTGTCCTGTTTAGCCTGTACCAAGGTTTCACCTTTTACTTCCTGAGTGCTGTAGGTAAGCTGTCTTTTCTCTCTTCTTATTCCCAAGGCGGTTACAACTACTTCTTCAATTACTTGTCCCTCCCCTTTTTGCAAAGTGGCGTTTACCGTACTCCCTGTAGCCACAACTTCAACAGTGGAATAGCCGGTTGCCGTAAAAATTAAGGTAGCGCCAGTTGCAGCGCTGATGCTGTAGTTACCTTTCTCATCAGCAGATACGCCGGTTGTAGAACCTTTTACCGAAACGGACGCAAAGGGAACGGGCGCTCCCGTTTCATCTGAAACAGTGCCGGTAATGGTCCTGATTTGGGAAGATGCCATAAAGGAAAATCCCAACATTGCCAAAAGCAATAGAATTATTCTCATTGAAATATTTTTTTGTTAAACAAATTGGTTTGACCCCGGATTAAACGGACATGCATTCACCATGTCCCTAAGCTTAGCGATTACCAAGTTAGAATGTTTTTAACAAAAAAATTACATTTCATTAATAATTTATTATCAAATAATAGACTTAAAAATAGATTGTACATTATAATAAATTGAAAATAAAACAGTTACAAATATTTATTATAAATAATCGTATTCCATAAATATTGATACAAATCAACCGTTCTGTATAGCTTTTTTTTGATACAAACAAAAGCATTCAAAAGCAAGAGGTTAGCGACTACCGCCAATCTATTCGTTATAGATTCTTACCGAAGTTTAACCCGTCATAATTAACGAGGCCTGCCAATGTAGAAAAATTCCCCCACAATTCAGATATTTCTAACCATCAAACAAACTATAATTTTATCTATACTCGATGCAATGGGGGTTATATAATATAAGCGCCTTGTTGGTTAATTTCCAGGAACGCCGGCAGTTTATTCAGGAACCTTTAGAAGTGAACCTCCAACAGGGCCATATCAAATGCCAAAAATATTTGTAACATTTCATGGTACGTTACCAGACGGTACAGAGGTGCATCTTGATGATGTGGAAGTTACTCCTGGTGTATAGTACTTTATTTCAGTTAGTAAACACATAAAGTAAAAGGCTGTCTCAGATTGAGACAGCCTTATTTTTAAGTTTGCAGTATTATTTATCTCATTTAGCGTGTAGCTCTGTATCTTAATATCAACCCGGTAATTTCTCTGGTAGCCCCAGTTGGGTTCCAGTCAAAATTCAAAGTAAATGTTTGAGTTGCAGGGTTATAACTGTTTATTTTGCCAGGAGTATTTCTCAAACTGGTAGAAGCAACAGTTGAACTCATTGTAACAAGATTTGTAGCCGGATCAATTGTAGCTATTAAATCATCAATACCGCCGATACCGCCGTTATTGGCCCATTTTAATCCTGTAATCTTAACACTGTAAGGGCCTGTGGTTGTAAGGGTCACATCACCGGAGGTAGACATATTACCGGTTAATCCATCAGTATTCAACGGCACGCCGGGAGCGGAATATCTTTGTACATAACCTGCTACAGTAGTATAAAGACCATCATAAGCATTCTTAGGAGCTACCCTTACAATTATTTTTCCAAAACTTCTGCTAACTGTTACTCCCGAAGCGTCGGTAATTTGCAAAGGCAGTGCGAATATACCTGAAGGATTTATTAAACTTGGATTAAATGGAATTACCAATGTAGTTCCTTTGGTACCCTGTTTAATAGTAACAGAACTTGGTAATGTATACACATTACTGGGTAGTAACACGTTAGTAACCCAAGTAGATGATGCTTTAGCCGTGTTATAATTGGTCAATAGTTGGTTGTTCAACCCTATGCTCACAACAATATCCTTTGGAGCTGTACCCGAACCAGCGTAATTGATGGGAATTTCCAAAGAATCAGAAGGTGAAATTGGATAACTTGAATACACTCTAAAAGAATCTGTAGCTGCATGTACTAATCCTGTAGCATTTCCGAATTCTACAACACTAGGAACCGCATCAGGGTCCAGCACCATATCTCTCCCTTTCAAGCAAGACTGCAGTGACAGAACTGAGATGACCGTTATTAAAAAAGTATTTTCTTCATATTTTTTAAATTTATTTAGCCCAAAATATTTTATCCAATAGCGGACTTACACCGCCTCCTGTTCCAGATCCTTTTTGCTGGTTCACGTTATCCGCATTGTAAGAAAATTCGGATGATGGATACTGCAAACGGGTTGGTAATTTATCTGGCTGTGTAGATGGCGATAATGTAGACGCAATGCTATTATACCTGTTCGCGGCCGAATTATCACTGCTCGAAACTGGATACTTGGTTCTTCTATATTCATTCCACGATTCATCAGCCCTGATCATATTATGCGCAATATACTTTTGAGTAATGATGGCTTCAATTTTTTGCTCATCGGTTGTAGCCAGGTCAAAGTTCACCAGGCGATTGCCTGCATTATCTCTCAGATAAATCTCTGTTTCTTTGGCAGGATTAATCTGAATAAACCGCGCTGTTGTAGCGGAAGCAGCAATGGCGCCATTAGCTGTATCCACAAATTTGGTTGATATGCCTCCTGATTCATCCTTATTTAAATACCTGAAAGACTCCAGGATTCCATTATTGAAGCTGGTTTTAGCAGTACCGGGAATAATTCCACGCACCTGTGCTTCAGCCTGTAAGAAGTAACTCTCTGCAGCTAACATTACCGGCTGGGGAGCCGCAGGGCCTTTAAAGATACCTAAAGCCGCATAGTTGGTAGCAGAAGGAGTAGCTGCGAGGGTTAAATACCAGTCATTAGGCTGTTTTACAACCGCACCTGAACCACCAGGCTCGCCTAGCTGATTTACACCTGGCGTAGGAAAGGTTCTGTATAAAAGGCGACCGCGGAAATAATCGTTGATCTTGGTGCCATCGTAAAAACCTAACATAAAGAAAGTAGGTACGCGTTGGGTAAGGCCTGTTGCAGCGCCGGCCGCTGTATATACCCGGCCCCAGGTAGGATTGGTTTTACCATCCTGGTTGGTAAAGCCGGGCTGTACCATTGCATCCTGTGTTAAGAAACCGTCTGCTGTAAAGGTTTTATTGGCAAAACTCACTTTATCACCACCCCGTAAAATGATCCTTAATTTAACTGTATTGGCCAACTGTTTCCACTTGAGTAAATCACCGCCGAATAAAGGATCGGTGTTGCTGGTTGGTTTTAAAGCAGCAGTATTGGCGGCCGCAAAATCGGCAAATGCTTCGTCGATCAATGAAGCGATATTTTTATAAATATCAGGGCCATTATCATACTCAGGGTCATATTTTCAATACCCTTGTTTGCTGCAGAGTAGGGCACATTGTTGTACGCATCTACCAGGGCCTGGAAATGTACTGCTTTTATAATCCTCGCGATGCCCGCATAATTCTTATAGCTTTCATCCGCATTACCCCTTGCTATAATGGCATTAAGGTCGGTTATATTATCATATAATCCCCACCAGAAACCATAATCACCAGGGCCGAAATTATAATTGATCAATGCAGCAAAACCAGAAACGCCTCCGGGATTGGCAATAGATCCGCTCATTTCGCCACCATAGCTGTCTGCAGCAGGATAAGTTCTGGACCAGGCCACAATAGCTTTACCTAGTAAAAACGATTCCTCAACAGTTCCGGTTGGTGAATTCGGATTTTTGTTGATATCCATGAATTTTTTGCAGGATGCCGAAAAGACTACGATACTCGTCAGCATCAAAAGCACATATATTCTATTCTTATTTGTATTCATATCAAATGATATTTAAAAATTTAACGAGAGTGTAGCACCATAATATCTTGCCGGTGGATTTTGAGCCAGAGTGCTTATACCCAGGTAGTTTCCATTTGCATTATCGCTGTACTCGGGATCAGTTGCGTAAACATTTTCTTTAGGTACCAGGATGATCAGGTTTCTTCCGATAAAGTTGATCGCTGCACCCTTGAAAAATCTGGAATTGTTAAACAAGCTCTTAGGAAGATTATAAGAAAGAGATACCTCTCTTAACTTCCAAAAATCTCCCGAGATAATATAGTTTTCTGTTATACCTCTTCTTTGATCCTGCGTCCAGTAGCCCACATTACCATCAGCAATAGTTACATTCGTGTTGTCAACATACTGGCCGGTTGCGGGGTCTTTGTAAACAGAATTCGGGAATACAAAGCGCTCCCTGTCAAACATAACGGTGTTAATACCTGCCCCTGAGAAATCATAAGAAGGACCTGCCCCGGCATACATAACATAACCGCCCCTATATTCAGCCAATACTCTTAAGCCAAAATTCTTATATTCTACATCCAGGTTTACACCTGCCCTGTGCCTGGGTTGGGTATTACCCATATAGCTTATATTCGTATTCACTGTTGGCAAACCGGTTACCGGATCTACAATTACCTTTCCTGACGCGGAGTCTCTTACATGCGTAGTACCAAAATAAGCAGGGAATGGCAAACCATTTGCAGCATAAACACCCGATCCGTTTCCATAAGTAAATAACGCAAACCTGTTGATATCCTGAATTCCAAGATCAACAATCTTGTTATCATTATAGGTGTAATTGGCACCTATAGCCAGTCTGAGATCATCCCTTTCTATTATTTTTACGTTCACAGACGCTTCAACGCCGGCTCCGCGGGTTAAACCTACATTGCTCAACAAACCAGAGTAACCCGATGAAGAAGCAATGGTAATAGGCAACGTCTGGTTCTTGGTTTTATTTACATAGTAAGTAAATTCACCCGATACCCTTTTGAAGACCTCAAAATCAAAACCAACTTCTGTTCCTAAAGTAAACTCAGGTTTCAGTCCTTTTTGTACCAATCGGTCGCCGATAGTATACGACACAATACCGTTATAAGGATAACCAGCACCTTGTCCCACTGTAGGCTCCGTGCTGTAAGGATTTAAGTTTACGTTACCTACATTAGAAATACCGCCGCGTATTTTTAACAGGTTAATATTGGGATTATTTTTTATTGCCGGAATTGCATCCGAAAGTACGATCGCTAAATCTGCAGACGGATAGAAGAATGTATTAAAACCAGGGTCTAATATTGATACGTGGTCTCTTCTGCCTGTTACGTGTAAAGTAGCGCCCAGTTTCCTATAGGTGGCGTACAACTCTCCGTAAAGACCAATAGTTCTGGCTTGTGAAATATTTTCACCTGCAGAAGGAACAGTAGTAAGGTTAGACAGATTGAAGATCCCCGGTAGCGCCAATCCGGAAATACCGGCGTTCAGGTTTTTGGAATCGTCCTGTATCAACTGCGTACCAATATTTAGCTTAAAGTCCCAGTTTTCAATATTGGTCTTTTTGAAGTTTGCCTGGAAATCTCCAACCAGGGTGTTGGTGTAGAACATATTGTCGGAAACAGCTCCCAATATATCAGATTTTTATACGAGCCGTGATCTGTCTTTAGCGTAAGTGCTGAACATATACTTGTCAGACCAGCTTTTGGCGGAATAGTTCCTGCCGGTCATACCTACTTTACCCACCAGGTCCATCCACCGCAGTGGAGACCATTTTAATGACAGGTTTCCTACCAGGTATTCATTTCTTGCTAACGACCTGTAATTATCTTTAAGGAAGTAAGGGTTATTATAATAAGCATTGTAATAATAATCGGGCATGGCAAAAGAATCCACCTTCCAATTTTTATAAGAAGTAATGGGTGCATGGCCCGGAGAGTTTAACAGTAAATCATAGATACTGGCGGCCTGTGTTGTTTGTCTTGTATAGTTTTGAGTATAGCGAACCGAGTAATCTACGCTTAAGTTGTCATAAATTTTCTGAGTTCCCCTATTCCTACTGCAGCACGCTTGTAGCTATCACCGGGTATAGTGCCCTCGTTAGTTACAAACTGGCCAGAAAAAAAGAACCTTCCCCTTTCCGTTGAAGTTGACATGAAAGATCTGTTTGATAAGATACATCCGGTTGCCAGAAGTTGCTTTTGCCATTTTTGTCTTTATAACTATACGGTACTTTTTGAATTTGTCCACCCGGAGTTGGATATTCACCCAGTTCAACTATTGATCCGTCGTAAGCGGGCCCGTACTGCTGATTCTCATAAGGATCATAAATCTTAACATAGCCTGTTGATCCAGATCCGAACCTGGTTTGGAATTTAGGTAAGAAAGAAGTGCTTGCTATGGTTACGGTTTGAGCCAACCTAACATCGGTTCTTCCGGGAGTTCCTTTTTTGTGGTAATGATCAAGGCGCCGTTAGATGCGCGGGATCCGTATAATGCAGAAGCACTCGAACCGTTCAAAACGTTAATGTCCTGGATATCGTTTGGATTAATGTTTCCCAACATTTCGTTAGGCACAATAACGTTATCCAAAACAATCAGCGCCTGGTTGTTACCGGTGATGGAGCGATAACCACGAAGCACCACGCTTACTGATGGGTTAACGCCGCTCCCCGTAACATTAATTTGTAAGCCGGGTACTTTACCAGATAAAGCTGTTGCTGCGCTAATGGGCGCCGCCTGTACTAAACGTTCTGCACTTACAACGGTAGCAGCATACCCTACCGTCTTTTTGTTAACCCGCTGTCCGGTTGCCGTTACCACTACTTCTTCAATAACATCAGTTCCGCCTTTGGCAAGAACAATGGTTAAAGAAGTTGAGTTGGCTGCCACTTCCTTAGTGGCATAGCCCGTTGCAGAAACAATCAAAGTAACATTGGAAGCAGCTTGTATGGAAAAATTTCCATCTGCGTCAGCAGAAACACCGGTACTTGTTCCTTTTATTGCAACAGATGCAAAAGGTATCGGGGCTGCTGCCTCATCAACCACCGTTCCGGTTACCGTTCTGGTTTGAGAAATAGCCAGAAACGAAAATCCCATAAACATTGCTAAAAGCAATAGAATTTTTCTCATGTAAAACTTTTTGTTATTTAAAAAAAAGCAGCTAAACGATCCTGGAGGTTGGTTGCAGGGTACATTAGCAGCTAGGACTAAATTATATTTTTTTAACAATAAGTTGACCTTTTTTAATACAATTTTTAAAAAGTTCTTTAAAAAAATTAAAAACTATTGTTTAAACAACCCTTACATATTAATATTTGTAAGTATATGAAATTTAATTTTGATCTAAATCAAGATTTTTTTAATGTTTCAACGCCGCTTTAAACAAATTTAGCACCCCTTAAAAAAATTGATGCATCTTTGCACGATGCAATTACTGGATGGAAAAAGACGGCCAAAGCTATATTGAATACCGTTAAAATAGATGTAGCGCAGCGGGCAGCAACAGGTAAGAAAATTCCACACCTGGCGGCAATACTGGTAGGTACCAACGGCGCGAGCCAAACGTACGTGAATTCGAAGGTTAAGGCTTGTAATGAAATCGGGTTTATTTCTACCTTAATAGAATACGAGGAAGAAATAAGTGAAATGAAGCTGCTGGATAAGATCCAGGAACTGAACGAAGATATGTCGGTAGATGGTATACTGGTTCAATTGCCTTTACCTGCCCATATTTCAGAAAGAAAAGTAATTGAAGCTATAGCCCCAGCAAGGATGTGGATGGTTTTCATCCCGAAAATATAGGTCGCATGATCATGGGCGAAGCCGAAGCTTTTATACCCGCTACTCCTTATGGCATTATGCTGCTGCTGGAACATAATAATATTGCCACCAAAGGCAAACATGCCGTTGTGCTGGGCCGCAGTAATATAGTAGGTCGCCCTATGAGTATTTTACTGAGCAATAATACCAATCCCGGGAATTGTACCGTTACCGTTTGCCACTCCCGTACCCAGAACCTGAATGAAATATGCAGCCAGGCCGATATTATAGTGGCGGCTATCGGGCAACCGGAGTTTTTAAAAGCCGACATGGTGAAAGAAGGAGCTGTGGTAATAGACGTAGGAATTACCCGCCTGGAAGACGCTTCTAAAAAATCAGGGCTACAGGCTGGTAGGTGATGTAGACTTTGAGCAGGTGGCTCCCAAATGTTCATTTATCACCCCGGTTCCCGGTGGTGTTGGTCCTATGACCATCGCAGCCCTGATGAAGAATACGTATAAATCGTGTGTGGATAGGGATTAGGAAGGAGCTGATCCCCGGATGCCGGATGGCAATCAGGTCATCGTGTTCTATCTCCACCCAAGGCCGGTCGCGTAATATTCAATGTTCAAAATTAAAAGTTCAGTATGCCGATGCCCACAGCATAGGCAGGAACTGTTTTCCTTAAAGATTGGAACCTAAAACTTTAAATATTAAATCTTCAACTACCCTCCCCGTCATGGAACACTTCTATACCCTGCAGGAGAGGGCTTTCACCAGGGTCGTGCCGCTTATTTTGTACGCCTGGGCGGCTGTGACGTTGGATGCGTATGGTGTGACGTAAAGGAGAGCTGGCCGGTTCATGGTCATCCCCTTATGGAGATTAATACGATTGTTGAAACCATCAAACAGTCGAAAACGCCCCTGGCTGTAATTACAGGTGGCGAGCCACTCATGCATAACCTGGACGAACTCACAGCAGCCATTCAAAAGAGGGAATTGCCACCAACATTGAAACATCGGGTTCATCGCCACTAAGTGGCAGCTGGGACTGGATCTGCCTTTCACCCAAGAAATTTAAAGCCCCTTACCCGAAATTCTGCCATTAGCTAACGAGCTGAAAATTATTGTATATAATAAATCTGATTTTGCCTGGGGCGAAAGTTTTGCAGCGCAGGTTGCCGATACCTGCAAACTATACCTTCAACCCGAATGGAGCAAAGCCGATACAATGACGCCACAAATTGTGGAGTATATCAAAGCAAATCCCAAATGGGAACTCAGCCTGCAGATACACAAGTATATTAATGTGCCGTAAGGTAAGTAGATAGCTGTCAGTTTACAGATGACGGTTGCATTATTCATACGCTATACTCTGTCATCCACCAACTGTCAACCAATAAAAAAAAAAGCACCCCTTATAGAAATAAACGGTGCACTCTCGAAAACTATCTGCTTAAGGAAAACTATACCTGGTTTTGTTGGGCCCGCTCTCAAAAACCAATCGCGGGGCGAAAAGAAAAAGCCAGCGAAGCCCTATTGCTTTTGTACAACAAAAATACCCCGGCTTTTCGTCATTCATTTGCGAAATCAGGAAAAACCGTTTACGAGTTCGGGAAAATAAATACCATCCTGTCAAATAAAAAACCGTTGCCTTGTGAGGTACAACGGTTTTTGCTATTTATTTCAATGAATTATACTTATGGCAAAAAAATAGTTGCCTGAATGGCAGGCCTGTAATAGGGAGCCCTGCTATAATACCTGCCGGGATACGGATTTGCATACATCGCTCTCCTGCTATACCGGTTGGGGTAATGGTAGTGATGCGATGGCCTGGCATAGCCTACCCTCCTGTGCCGGTGGTACTTATAACTATTATAATGGCCGGGATGACCTTTATAATAGTGGCCATGCCTGGCATACATTTTTTCCCTTTGTAATAATGCTTTTGTGCATCAGCATTGGTAACACCTAATAAAAGAAATACCAGCGCTACAATTGTAATTCTTGCTTTCATCGTTCAACGGTTTTGCTGGTAAGACCTTTTACAGGCAACTACAGTTGTTAATAAAATAATAAAAAGCATCAAACGCCCAGTGTTTGGGCTATACGCGCTAAATTAAGGCTGCGTGCAGAAGCGTCGAAAATCTCCCGGTACACACCCTCCTGCTTTACAAGATCTTCATGCTTACCGCTTTCTACCAGCCGGCCCTGCTTTAGTACATAAATAATATCCGCATCTACGATCTGGGAAATAGAGTGCGAAATAATTACTACTGTTCTATTTTGTTTAATGGCATCCAGGCTGTTCTTGATCTGCTCAGTTGCTATAGCATCCAGACTGGCAGTAGGCTCGTCCAGAAATATAATAGGCGGATCTTTAAGGAATAACCGGGCTATGGCAATGCGTTGCTGCTGCCCGCCGCTTAATAGTTGCGCATCGCTCTGGTATTGCATGGGCAATTCCATGATCTGATCGTGCAGGTAGGCCTTTCGTGCAGCAGCTATAATTTCTTCATTAGTAGCTTCTGTTTTCCCATAGCGGATGTTGTCTTCAATGGTTCCCTTAAAAATATGGTTTTTCTGAAGCACCAGGCCTATCTCGCTGCGTAAAGAAGCGTTTTCATATTCCTTCAAATTGATACCATCCAATAATATTGCTCCGCTGTCCGGCTCATAAAATTTATTCAGCAGGTTTAAAATAGTGCTTTTGCCCGCTCCACTCAGTCCCACTAAAGCGGTTGTTTTTCCTCTTTCAATTTTAAGATGAATATCATGCAACGCTTTGGTGCCATTAGGATAGGTAAAATTCACCTGCCTCATTTCAAAGGTTCCTTCCGCCTCAGTTACCGCGTGCGTACCGGTTTGTTCTATTTCGTCATCATCTTCAATGATCTGGAAATAAGCCTCTGCATAAATAAAAGCATCATTCACCTCATCATAAATACGGTGCAGCTGCCTGATGGGCGCAGATACATTATTGAACAGCATAATGTGCAGCATGATTGCCCCAATGCTTATTTGGTGATTCAAAACCAGGTAAGCTGTAAGTATAATGATCAGCACCACCCCAATCTGCTCAATAAATGTTTTTACGCCATCGTAAGTAAAGTTGGTACGCCGGGTATACAGCTGATCATCGGTTAGCTGCTGTTGTATCACTAATTGTTTTTTCTCCTCTACCTCTTCCCGTACAAAGCTTTTGATCACGGTCATAGAATCAATAATGTTAAGCAAGCCATTGCTTTTATTTTCCCGCCCCCGCGTAACTGCCTTCTTACACCCTGCAGCTTTTTTGCCTGCCGGGCGCTTACATAAAAATATGCCGGCAGTATAGTAACCGCGATCAGGCCCACGTAAACATTGGCCATGAACATAATAACAAGAGCCAGGATAGCATTACAGAACAGCGGCATATCGATGAAAAATTTTGCACCAGCCTTGTAAGGCTATCCACACCCCTGTCGATACGCGTTTGCAACTTACCCGACTGGTTCTCCGGTGCGGCAAAAATCCCATATGGTAAGAAAGTATCCGCCTGATTGCCTTTTGGGCCAGGGCATTACTTACATTGATACGGATCTTCTCGCCATAAAACTTTTGCCCGAACTGGATAAAAATGTTGACTATTTCCTTAGCGAACAGTATAACAGAAATGACGCCCAGCAATCTCAAGCCCTCTTTCATGGGGGCGGGCATCTGAATAAGTGCATCTACATGATCAACCGTATATTTTAACACCAGCGGATTTACCTGTGCCGCCACCGAGCCAACCAATGTAAGCGCCAGCGTACCAAAGATCATTGTACGATAGGGCTTTACAAAAGGCCAGAGCTGCTTTACTATATTAACAAGGTTTAATGTTTTAGAGAAGGGTTTAGCCATTCTTTACGTAAGGATTAGGTATATAATACTGGTTAGACGAAATTCCGGATAAAAACTTTTATAGTCAGTACATCCCTTTATTAAAAGCCGTCGCATACTTTGTTATTCGCAACAAATAACAATAAAAGGCTTAGAGCCTGCTAAAACCCTAAACCTTGAATCTTAAATTTAATCTGACTTCTTATAATCTTTCTATAATTCCTGCAATGCCCTGACCGCCACCTACACAGGCTGTAACCATACCGTATTTCTTATTCAACCTTTTTAGATCGCCTAATAACTGAACAGTAAGTTTGGTACCCGTACAACCCAACGGATGCCCCAATGCAATAGCCCCACCGTTAATATTCACCTTTTCCGGGTCGAGGTTGGCTTCCCGTATAACAGCAAGGGACTGAGAAGCAAAGGCCTCATTTAACTCGATCAGGTCGATCTCTCCAAGGTTTTTACCAGCCTGCTGCAAAGCTTTTGGGATAGCCGCTACAGGCCCAATACCCATAATACGCGGATCAACGCCTGAACAGCCGAAGACACCAACCTTCCGATTGGCTGTAGCTGCAGCTCATTCATAAGCTTTTCGCTCGTTATTATTACAAATGCGGCCCCATCGCTGGTTTGCGAAGCATTACCTGCCGTTACAGTACCCCGGCCGCAAACACAGGCTTAAGCTTGTTCAACGCCTCCAAAGAGGTATCGGCCCTCGGTCCTTCATCAGTATCCACTACAAAATTCCTTGTCTGCTTTTTACCTTTTTCATCAAGGTAAACCTCTTCCACGTTAATGGGTAAAATGCCTTCTTTAAAATAGCCTTTGCTAATAGCTTCGATAGCTTTGCGGTGCGAGTTATAGCTGAATTCATCCTGCGCTTCACGGCTAATACCAAAGTCCTTAGCCACGGCTTCGGCTGTCAATCCCATATTGAGGTAGTAATCGGGTGCGTCGCTGGCAATGGAGTAAGAGGGCACCGTTTTCCAGCCCGAAGCAGGAACCAGGCTCATACTTTCCGTACCGCCGGCAATAATACAGTCGGCCATCCCCGTTCTTATCTTTGCGCTGGCGATAGCGATAGTTTCCAATCCAGAAGCGCAATAACGGTTCACCGTCATCCCCGGCGTGGCAATGCCGAGAGCCCTTGCTGCAATAATACGCCCTACCTGTAGCCCCTGCTCTGCTTCAGGAACGGCATTTCCTACAATCACATCATCTACCCTCGCCGGATCGAGCTGCGGCACACTGCTCATTAATCCTTTGATCACTTCAATAGCCAGGTCATCGGGCCGGTAAAAACGAAACCCGCCTCTTTTTGCTTTTCCTACCGCCGTTCTGTAGCCGGCAACAATATATGCTTCCATGGCAATCCTGTTTAATATTGATAATTAGTTGCATAAACAACCTTATTACCCAAATTTAAGTATTTCCGTTCATTTTTAAATACGGCACAACGGGTTATACGATTAGTTGCAAAATAAGTGACGGCGATCAACTCAATTATATCATTACCATGCCTATTTTGTTTTCATCTGTACCGGCTAGAAAACTAATAGCAATACTCAAATACTTATTTTTGCAACCGATGTATTCTCTACTGCGTAAATTGTACTTTATGTTTCCGGCCGAGCAGGCTCATTATATGGCAATGAACCAGCTAAGCCTGCTTACTGCAACGAAGCCCGGGAAGAAACTGGTAAGCGCCCTGGCCGCGCCTGCCGATAACCGGCACGAGACCCGGTTTTTAAATATGACTTTCAAAAACCCCGTTGGTTTGGGGCCGGGTTCGACAAAAATGCCCGCTACCTGAACGAGCTGGAAGCTCTGGGCTTCGGGTTTGTGGAAATAGGAACCGTTACGCCCCTGGCACAGGACGGCAACCCGAAACCAAGGCTTTTCCGCCTTCCACAGGATAAGGCGTTGATTAATCGCATGGGCTTCAATAATGAGGGAGCTGATATTATTGCAGAAAGATTAAAAAACTGGAGGAAAAGAAAGGCAAAAGCTACCGATAAACATCCGCTGATCATAGGCGGTAATATCGGGAAAAACAAGATTACACCCAATGAAGACGCCTGGAAAGATTACGCTACCTGCTTCAACAAGCTGCATCATTATGTAGATTACTTTGTTGTGAACGTGAGCAGTCCTAATACTCCGGGTTTACGCGAGCTGCAGGAAAAAGAGTCGCTTCGCAAGATCATCTGGAACCTGGCGATGATCAATAACGGTAAAGCGGTGGCTAAACCTATTTTATTAAAGATCGCTCCCGATCTTACGCAGTCGCAGATCGATGATGTGATAGACCTGGCATCAGAGGTGAAACTGGATGGCCTTGTAATCAGCAATACAACAATTGACCGTAGTGGCCTGCTTACCCCGGTGGCTGAGCAGGAAATGATAGGCGCCGGCGGGCTAAGTGGGAAGCCGGTTCGTGCTAAAAGCACCGGTATTATTGAATACGTACACAAACAAACTGGCGGAAGCATTCCTATCATAGGATCAGGGGTATTTTTACCGGGGTGGATGCAAGAGAGAAAATGGCTGCTGGGGCATCCCTTGTGCAGGTATGGACCGGTTTCATTTACCAGGGTCCGGGTATTGTAAAGCAAATATGTAAATCATTATAACCTTATCAAAAATGGACCTTCTATTTATTTCCGGTTCAGAACTTTTTACGTTCGAGTCTTTGCTGAGCTTTTTAATACTTGTTGTGCTGGAAGTAGTGCTGGGTATTGACAACGTTATTTTTGTAAGCATCATTTTAAACCGGCTGCCGGCCAACCTTCAAAAGAAAGCCCGGCGCACCTGGATGTTTACGGGCATACTGAGCCGCTGCCTGTTGCTGGCCGGCCTTAGCTGGTTGCTGGCCCAGAAAGGTAAACACATCATCCCTGAATCGTGGTTTGGCAAAGGGTTTGACCTGGCCAGCATTGTGATGCTGGCGGGAGGATTATTTCTTATTTATAAATCGGTAAAAGAAATACACCATAAACTGGAAGGCGAAGATCCTGCTGCTAACTCACAAAGCCAGAAGAAACTAAGTTTTGGGCAAGCTATTGCGCAAATACTTGTTATTGATGCCGTTTTTTCTTTCGATAGCGTAATCACAGCCGGCGGTACCGCCAAACACCTGGAAATTATGATTGCAGCGGTAATTGTGGCGATGATAGTGATGTTTACCTTCAGCCCCAAAATCGCCGCTTTTATTGAGAAGCACCCCACTTTAAAAATGCTGGCATTATCTTTTTGGTAATGATAGGTGTAAGTCTGATTGTAGAAGGATGGAATTCAGATATGGCGCACGAACTACATTTGAAAAACTATATATATTTTGCTATGGCCTTCTCCTTTATCGTAGAACTATTGAACATGGTGATGCGTAAAAGGGCTACGAAGGTGGTAAAACTAAATGCGCCATCTCTGGAGGATGCACAAAAACTACTCAACAACCGGAAGAGCGCTAGCTTTACATGCATCAGCTTTTTGAACATACCAACGAAGATCAGCGAAACTGGATTGAGGCCCTTGACCATGCCACCATTGGAATTGTGGTTACCAACCGGAACGGACTGATCATCAATTTCAACAAGCAGGCTGAAAAGGACTTTGGTTACACTAAGGAAGAAGTTTTTCACCGGCCACTCGAAATACTATTACCACCTGCCATTAAAGCGCGGCACGAAGACTACAGGGAGGGCTATTATAAGCATCCTACGCCCCGCTCGATGGGACATGGAAGAGACCTGTACGCACAAAGAAAGGATGGCGATGTATTTCCGGTGGAGGTAAGTTTAAGCAGCTACACCGTAAACAGCGAGCTTTTCGTGATAGCCTTTGTAATAAATATAACTGTAAGAAAGCTTCAGGAGGAAATAGTAATCAGGCAAAAAGAAGAGCTGGAGCAGATTACCAAAGAGATCACACAGCTTAATGTATCACTCGAGAAAAAGATTGAAGACCGCACCAAGATGCTGAGGGAACCCTGTCGGCATTAGAGCAATCGAAGCTGGAATTAAGCGATGCGTTAAAAACCGAAAAAGACCTGGGTGAGATGAAATCTAAATTCGTATCAATGGCTTCACACGAATTTAAAACGCCGCTCAGCACCATTTTATCCTCCTCTTTTTTATTGGAAAAATATAACGACCTTAACGAGCCCGGTAAAGGATCAAGCATATCAACCGCATTAAACATGCTGTAAATGATATGAAAATGATTCTCGATGACTTCCTTTCGCTGGATAAACTGGATGAGGGTATCGTGCAGGCAAAGCCCGAACAGCTAAGTGCAGCCGCCTGTTTTGAGGCCTTAAATGATGTGGTTCATGAAATGTCGGTTCACTGCAAAACCGGTCAGCTGATTCAAACAGATTTCAGGGGAGGCGGGTCGGTTGTTATAGATGAGCGATTACTTAAAAATGTATGCATCAACCTGCTCTCCAACGCCATTAAGTTTTCTCCGGAAAACAGCACGATCGATTTAACCTGTGATATTAACCCGGAAGAACTGGTGCTTTCAATTGAAGACCGGGGCATAGGCATTTCAGAAGAAGACCAGGCTCATTTGTTTGAGCGTTTTTTCAGGGCCAGAAATGCGGTAAACATCCAGGGTACCGGATTGGGTTTAAACATCATATTACGCTATATAGAACTGATGAATGGATCTATCGAATATAAAAGCGAACTGGAAAAAGGCTCTGTTTTCACCATACATATCCCTCAATAACCCCTAAAGCCCGTGATGAAAAAAATTCTTGTAATAGAAGATAACGACGAAGTAAGAGATAACATTGCTGAAATACTGGAACTGTCCAACTACTGCGTTATTACTGCCGAAAATGGCAAACTGGGCACAGAAATAGCTATAGAGCAAGTACCCGACCTGATCATCTGCGATATCATGATGCCGGTATTAGATGGCTATGGAGTGGTATACCTGTTGAATCAACATCCTAAAACCAACAGCATCCCTTTTATTTTTTTAACAGCAAAGTCGGAAAAAACAGACTTCCGGAAAGGCATGGAACTAGGCGCTGACGACTACATTACCAAGCCGTTTGAAGGAATAGAACTGCTGAAAGCCGTAGAGATGAGGCTACATAAGTCAGAAGCTGTAAAACAGCAGCTGGCACGCGACATTGAAGGGGCTGACTCATTCAATAACTTTCTGACCAATGTAAAAATGTAAATCATATACCCCTGGTCTCTGAAGACAGGGAAGTATATAATTATAAAAAGAAGCAGCAGATTTATGCCGAAGGACAAAGACCCAGGGCGGTGTATTATGTGAAAAGCGGCAAGGTAAAAACCTTTAAATCGAATAACGACGGGAAGAGAGCTGATAACAAATGTATTAAGCAAGGGCGACTTCCTGGGCTACACTTATATTCTTGAAAATATAGTTTACCGGGAAAGCGCGGAAGTGTTGGAAGATGCCGAAATAATGATCATCCCTAAAGATGATTTTTTGGTTTTGATGTCGGCCGACATGCAGGTTGCCCGCCAGTTCATAAAGCTGATTACACACAATGTGCTGGAAAAAGAAGAAAGCCTGTTGAATATTGCTTACAATTCATTACGAAAAAAAAGTAGCGTACCAGTTGGCAATAATGCTTGATAAGTTTAAGGAAGAATTACCGGATACAACAGAAATCAGGTTATCAAGAGATAACCTGGCCCAGGCTACCGGAATTGCTACTGAATCACTGATCAGGACCCTCTCAGACTTTAAGGCAGAAAAACTGATTGATATAAAAGGGGAAGTATTGTTATACTCAATGAAAGCAAATTAAGAAACCTGCCTTATTAGATTCGGATCAGGGATTATTGGTGATTTCTTCGCCTGCATTGTTTTGCTGCTGCAGCGTCCAGTTATCGGTTAGCAAAGTTGCTACCCATACATTTCCGCTTTTTCTGAAAACTTCCGTTCTGAGACCAAAAACAGGCAAAGCTGTTTCCCAATTCGGCAACAGTAATATCACTATGAATATCAACAACTCCTTCCCCGGGAAGATCCATAAACTTATCCTTTACCGGGCAATGCTTTTTACCCGGGGCAGTTGTATTGTTCTCTCCCATTTTATAAAGCTCAATTTTCAGAAAAGGATAACAGGATGAAAAGAAATTCTTTACATCCTCCGGTCGGGTGCTTTCCGAAATATATAGTTGCATTTTAGCCAAGATGGTGTAAAACTAATTTTTACCGGTTAGGAGGCTTATGATAAAACTCAATTCAAATAATGATCCTGGTCAATATTACCGTAACATCTCACAAAGTTGCCTGCCATCTTTTTAACTGGCCTGGCATAAACGTCCATTCTGGAGTTACAACCGGCTGAACATCATCGGCGGGGTACCATGGACTGGCGGGATTGCCGGGATTCTTAACTATATGTATATCCTGTGCAGGCATATAGCTTTGCGCCAACATAAACCAGCGGTTCCCCGCTTATTTACGGCTACATCCATAACAATCATCGCATGACCCGGGAAGCCTCCTTTTATGAATACATCTCCCGGCTCTACACTGCTGAGAGCGGCCGGACGAAGTTGTTTTTCAAGCGATGCAGTACCACACATTCCAAATACACGGTCAAGATACGCCTGGAAGCGGGCTCTATTATTATTTTCCTTCCACTCATATTTTTTACCAAGGTTATCGCTGAAAACAATAGCAGAAAAAAGCTTTTGATCGAAAAGAAATTCGGCCCTGAGCCGCATCACGGCATCTGCACATTGCTGCAGATCTTTCTTCCCTACCGACATATCAATAACAGCGAATTGTGCGTCCTGATTGGGTTTCAGGCTACCATTATACAGGTACACTTCTTTACCAGGTTTTAATGCCAATTTCCTTAACCAATGTCCAAAGGAGCCTTCCTTACAGGTTAGTCGCTTGAAGCCATCGGGTACCGGGATAGCATTTACATTATCATACACTTCAACATTATTAACTGATGCAGTGGCGGAGACAGCTTTTTCCTGCTCTGCTTTTATTTGATTACAGCCAATTAAGAAAAGCAGGCTCCACATGTGTAATGTCATAAAAGATTTTTTTGAAATAAAGACACGGTTATGCATGTATTCCATAGCGGCAGCAACATTATTTACAATGTACTTGGATGAAAATCAATACTAAAAAGTCTTTAAAAACGTTTATAATATATATATCGAAAACAATAGCTACATTTACCCTCTGTCAGGTTCAGGAATAATCACCCACACCGTTTATGAGTAATCCTTCTTCAATACTTCAATGCCATACTGAACCGATTCATATTCTTGGAAAGATCCAGGACCGGGGATTCCTGATCGGAATAGAGAAGGATAAAGAACAGATCACCCATGTAAGTGAAAACGTAGATGTGCTGTTATCAATTAACGCCAATGACATTATTGGAAGACATTGTAAAATTTTAGATCAGCTCATTACCGGCGCCGGGTTTTCTTTCTCCCGTTATGCGGCCTCGCTGTGCAAAGGTGATGAAAGCTTACCCAGTCATTACCCTGTTGTCACCTGCAATGATGATGCCAGCTATTACCTGGTTCATTCTTTTAGCAGCAATTACCTGATATTCGAAACAGAACCCGTTTTACAGGAAGGCGATGTGTCGGATAAAATATTTGAAATAGTGGATACTGTTATCGGCCAGAACGCCATTGCCGACATTATGGACGCTGCTGTTTCGGAGATAAAGCGGATCACCGGTTTTGAACGGGTAATGGTATACCAGTTTCATAACGACGGAAGCGGGCAGGTGGTTGCAGAGGCCATCGACCTCTCGATGGAGCCCTTCATGGGGCTGCGTTATCCTGAAACGGATATACCAAGGCAAGCCCGGGAACTCTATAAAAGAATCATATCCGGCTGGTACATGAAGCGGGTGGAGCTACGCCGCCTGTCATTTCGTTAACGCCCGCCCCCTTGATCTTACCTATTCTGTTTTACGCGCGGTATCTCCCACACATATTGAGTATTTAAAGAACATGGGGTTGTGTCCAGCTACAGTGTATCTATAATGGACGACAATATGCTATGGGGCCTTGTTTCATGCCATCACAGCTCCCGCAAGATCATAGACTATAAAGTTCGGCAGGCAACTTTGCTTATAGCCAAAGTAATGATGTCGCGGATCTCCGAAAAGTTAAAAGATATTTCCAAACAGGCCGAACGTAAATATACAGCCAGCTATTCCAAACTGCAGGAGCTGATCATACAGGAGCATCATTTTAAATCGAGCCTGAACAAGGGATTGCAGCACCTGCTGCAAACTACCGGCGCATCTGGCTTTGCGATGATGTTCGACGGCCAGCTGTATACCTATGGCCTTGTACCTGAGAGAGACCAGATACTATCCGTCATCGAATGGCATAAAGCGAGGCGTATCTATGGCTTGTATTATACACAACAGTTTTCGCAGGAAGATAAAAAAGCCGGCGAGTATTATAAAAAAGCCAGTGGTATATTAATAGCCCCGCTTGCTGTAGAAGGCGGATACCTGGTATGGTTTAAAAAAGAAAACCGGTATGTGGTTCAGTGGGCCGGCAACCCGCATAATAAAGATACACAACCGGTAAAGGGCAATCAGCAGCTGCAGCAATATGTACCCAGGAAATCATTCGCCGTTTGGCGGGAAAATATTACCCGGCAATCAGAAAGCTGGACCAACGAAGAAATCAGTTCGGCCCAGCGTGTGGCGCTACTGATCGACTCTTCTTTCGAAAAGGAAAGAAAGCAGTTATCAGACTACAATAGCAAGCTCAACCGTATTACCAAGGATCTTGAATTTTTCAGCTATACTGTTTCTCATGATCTGAAAACACCGCTCACCGTAATCAGGTCGTATGCACAGCTGTTATTGCTGGCAGGTGATTCTATGAGTCCTAAAGAAAAGGAGATCACCAAAAGATCATGACAAGTGTTGACAAGATGACCGAAATGATATCGGGTGTCAACCAGCTTACACGCATCAATAAAAATGAGATCACATTTAAGGAAGTAGACGTTTCTAAGCTCATTAAAGACATTGTAAGCGATCATACCATTGCACATGAGTACTATAAAACAAAGATTGTAATTGGCAACACGCCCCAGATATTCGGAGATCATCATCTTATTTATCACTGCTTCTCCAATATAATAGGGAATGCTTTAAAATACAGCTCCAAAGCAAGCAACCCCAGGGTTGAGATCACTGGTTTTCAAAAAGACACCTATACCTGTTATAAGATATTGGATAACGGCATTGGAATTCCACCCGAAGATCATGCCCATATATTCGACCTGTTTAACCGTTGCCAGAATGCCGGTGAATTCGAAGGATCGGGCATAGGGCTTCCCATTGTACAAACGATACTGGAAAAACATAAAGGCTATGCCTGGTGCATCAGTAACCTGGGCGAAGGAACAGCCTTCTACCTGGTCTTTCAAAACACGCCATCTTAAATGATCAGTAATACTATTAAAAAAGCAACCGCCCCGTTACATGCGCAGCTGGAACAGGCAATGTTTTCGGCAGCTATCATGAACGGGAGTTTCAGCTTATCTGATTACAACACCGTGCTGCGCGTGAATTATTTCGTGCATCATTTGATAGAACCTGTCATCTTCTCGGCGTTGAAAGAAAAAACAGGAAAGAAAATCGATTTACACCAAAGAGAGAAACTACCCGCTCTTAAAGAGGACATGCATAGTTCCCATATCAACCTTTCCGAAGATGCGCACATATCAGTTCATGGCTCTGCCTTTACCAATGAAAGCGAAGCTTTAGGTGCCTTATATGTTCTGGAAGGCGCTACTTTAGGCGGGCAGGTAATTATCAGGCAGCTAAAAAAGAACCCCTTGTTCGCTTTGCTTCCGCTAGCTTATTATAATGTTTATGCAGAACAGACGGGTACCTTGTGGAAACAGTTCCTGGAAGTCTTGAATCAATGTGAAGATGATACAAGCACGCTGCTGGGCGCCCAAAAAGTATATGAGCTCTACCTTAAGGCCACTCAAGAAATCAAGAAAGTATAAGCGGCATATTTACCGCCAGATAGTCTATCATCCATTCCAATAATTTTGCCGAGACGATTAAAATTCGCGAATGGCAAAAAGAGAAAATTATATCAGCTGGGATGAATACTTTATGGGAGTAGCATTGCTTTCGGGCAAACGTAGCAAAGATCCCTCTACCCAGGTGGGCGCCTGCATTGTAAATACTCAAAATAAAATTGTAGGAGTTGGGTATAACGGCCTGCCCATTGGCATCAGCGACGATGAATTTCCCTGGCAAAAACAGGGCAGTTTCCTCGACACCAAATATCCCTATGTATGCCACGCAGAGTTGAATGCCATCCTCAACAATATAGGCATCAGCCTGCACGGGTGTAAAATATATACCGCACTTTTCCCTTGTAACGAATGTACCAAGGCCATTATTCAGGCCGGTATTGGAGAAGTTATTTACCTCTCGGATAAATATGCAACACAGGACAGCTTTATCGCTTCGAAGAAAATGTTGGAAAAGGCGGGCATTACAATGAGGAAGATGGAAGCACAGCAAAAGCATATAGAGCTTTCATTTGAGGAAGGCGATGTTTAATACCTAGCCGGCTAAAAACTCCACTGTATTCAGTTCATTATCGAACAATATAAACCTGGCGTCGTATCCCGGCTTAATAAATCCTATACGATCATCCATTTTTAAAGCTGTTGCTACACGGCTGGTAGCCATTTCAACAGCTTCCTGTAAGGTTACATGGAGATGTGCCACAGCGTTTTTAACAGCATCAGGCATTGATATAGCAGCGCCCCTAAATTACCGGCACCATCGCGGTAATACCCGTCTACCATTTTTATACTCAGGTTTTCCCAGTCAAACACCTGTTTTTTCCTTCCCAGAAAAGCGGCATCAGATAATAATATAAGCCTATTGCCTTTTTGCTTATAGGCCACTCTTGCAGCAGCATAATGGCAATGGCCTCCATCCAGGATTATAGGCGCATATACCTCGTCGTTATCAAATATAGCACCCACCAGGCCGCACTCCCGGTGCCCCATCTGGGTCATCGCATTATATAAGTGCGTTACCAGCCGAATACCTTTTGAAAAATAATACTGCGCCTGATCATATGTAACAGCAGTATGTCCTATGGCTACATTCATCCCGCTATCCAGCAATAATTGTAACTGGTCGTCCGTAAAGCATTCGGGAGCTATTGTAATAATCTTAATCACATCCTTACCCAATGCAATGATCTGTTTTAATTCTTCATCAGTCGGCCTGCGAATAACAGCAGCCGGATGCGCGCCCCGTTTGTCTGCATTTATGAAAGGGCCTTCCAGATGCATACCTAATACCCCTGGTTGTTGCTGCATAAAGTTTTTAACCACTTCAATAGCTTTCAAAATTGTTTTAAAATCGGAAGAGATTAATGTGGGCAGTATATAACCGGTACCATGATCGGTACTGGCCTGGTACATATCCTGCAAAGAAGCCTCGGATAACTCTTTGGAAAAATAAAGATCATAACCGCCATTCGGCTGTATATCGATAAAGGAAGGTGCAATATTTTTGCCCGCGGCATCTATTACCGGAACGCCATCAGGCAAAGCAGTGCCTATTTCCGATATCTTCCCATTTTCAATAAGAATGGAAGCTCTTTCTATAATTTCAGCGCCGGTAAAAATGGTAGCATTGATAATTGCCTGCTGCATGATCAGATTTTCAGCAAACATAATAAAGTTATCGGCCTTAATTGCCGATTCTTAATAATGTTGCAGCTGCCATGCCTGCTGTTTCTGTTCGCAAGCGGGTAGGTCCTAATGTAACCGGCTGATAGCCGTTGCTCAAGGCGGTTGCAATTTCTTCTGAGGTGAAGTCGCCTTCGGGCCCGATTAAAATGATAGAAGACAACAAGGAATGTTTTAGCGGCAGCCTATCGGTTTCAATACAATGAGCAATGTACCTATTAGAGGCAGGCGCAAGCTCAGGATTAGCAATGAGTTGACCAAATTCAACCGGGGCATTCATTTGCAGGAGCCAGGTTTGCTGGCTTTGCAGCATGGCGCTTACCAGTATATTTTGAAGGCGCTCTTCTTTAAACTTTTGTTTTTCGGTTCGTTTGGTAATAAGTGGGATTACCCTGCTTACACCCAGCTCTGCGGCTTTTTCGAGGAACCACTCAAAGCGACTGGTATTTTTGGTGAGGGCAATCGCAATAGTTACTTCCGAACCTTTCTTTTCTTGGGACTCTATAAAATCAACCGACACCTGACAGTGTTTCCGGTGATCGTTAACAATAGTAGCAGTAATCAGGTGCCCTTTTCCGTCGGTTAGATGCATTTGATCGCCCACTTTCATCCTCAATACCTGGATCGCATGTTTGGAGTTGGTTTCATCCAATGTTATGGTTACGACTGGTCTTTTCCTTATCTCTTTTTTGCAATAGCAGCAGGTTCATTAGTTGCCTCAGCGCTTGCCTTCTCATCATTTCCAGCTTCAGGCGATGGATATTTAACATTGATACCGGGCTGATCCGCTGCTAAGTTCACTCCTGTGAAAATACCTTCATCGCTTTCCGATATCTTCGAACTAAGCCCAAGTTCCTGTATATAAAAATAAGGCAACAAATTCCTGATTAAAATCTGATTGGATTCTCTCTACTATGATCTATGAACCATGATCTATGAACCATGATCTGTAAGCTCTCTAAAACGGCGCTTCATCCAGCTCATCATCGCTCATATTGTTCATCTTGCTTTGCGCCTGGAAGAGTCTTGCGCCGGCTCCGCCACCATCCGCATCATCATTTACGGGACGCCAGGTACCGCCACCCAATCCAATAGCATTATAAGGATCATCGTCCCAGGCAATGAACTTTTGTATATGTAGCAAAGCCTTTAACTTCACTGTTTCCAGTGAACCGTTACGGTGCTTGGCAATCTTTACCTCGGTTAAACCCTTTTGGTCTTCTCCTCCGAATTGGTATTGATATCGTAATAATCCGGACGGTACAGGAACATAACCATATCCGCATCCTGCTCAATGGCACCCGATTCACGAAGGTCACTCAACTGAGGTACCCTGCTCCCTTCTTTGGTTCCCCGCTGCTCCACCGCACGGCTTAACTGCGAAAGGGCGATGATAGGAATATTCAGCTCTTTGGCCAATCCCTTCAGGTTACGGCTGATGGTGCTGATCTCCTGCTCGCGGTTTCCATTTTTATTATCTCCTCCGCCACTCATCAACTGTAAATAGTCGATGATCACCATACCGATATTATGTTTGTTTTTAAGCTTACGGCATTTGGCACGTAGCTCAAATATGTTTAAGGCTGCTGTATCATCAATAAAAAGAGGGGCCTGCGATAATCGTTGTATCCCTTTGGTATACAACTGCTTCATCTCGTGCTCTTCCATTTTACCACGGGCAATTTTTTCCAGCATGATCTCGCTTTCGGCCGACAATACACGCTGTACCAGCTGGGCGGCGCTCATCTCCAAAGAGAAAAAGGCAACCGGCGTTTGCTTCAACGGATTCATAATGGCGTCGCGCCAGGTTTAGCGCGAAGGCTGTTTTACCCACAGCCGGCCTTGCCGCCAGGATGATCAGGTCACTGTTCTGCCAGCCATAGGTTACTTTATCCAAAGGTTTAAAACCACTGGGAACGCCCGTTACATCTTCGTTGCGGTGGCGCAAATCTTCGATACGCTTTATGGTATCAACCAATACGGAGTCGATGGATTGCATCGTACTCTTCATATGCGAGTTGGTAATTTCAAAAAGCTTGGATTCTGCATCGTCCAGCAGGTCGAAAACATCAGCACTGTCTTCGTAGGCATCCGTCAATATTTCCCCGCTGATCCGTATCAGCTCACGCTGAATAAACTTCTGCATGATGATACGCGCGTGCGACTCTACGTTGGCAGCGGATACCACGGTATTTGTAAGCTTGGTTACATAGTAAGGACCGCCCACCATCTCCAGCTCTTCCTTCATACGCAACTCTTCCACCACGGTAAGAATATCGATCGGCTGGCTTTTATTTGCTAAAGACTGTATGGCGCGGAAAATGCGCTGGTGCGCATCCACGTAAAAACATTCAGGATTCCGGATAGTTTCAATTACGGCATCAAACGCACCCTTTTCCAGCATAATGGCACCCAAAACCGCCTCTTCCAGCTCGCGTGCCTGCGGTGGTACTTTGCCATACATCATTGTGCCCATATCTACAGCGCTTCCTGCTGTCCTTCTTTTCTGTTTCCTGTCTTTATTTAAATTTATAGGGTCCATTTGTTCAGTTCATAAGATAAAAGGTCCTGTCATCAGTTATTACCAACGATTCGGCGGGTGCAATCCTACTTGTAATTCTGTTAATTAATTAGTTGAGGTGTACTTACCCTTTGAAATCAAAAGGCGAATTTAGACCCGAAAAAGGGTAGAAAAAATCTTTATTTCCAAACATTTTCCGTACACGAAAACACAGGTTATACACATTTTGACAGATCAGCTATCTCATATAGTGTACATGCCGGTTAAATTGTCAAAAAAAATTTTATACATGTGTTACGAAATGATGTTTTTGATCGTCTTATAAAAAATCAAAGCGGTTTATTAAGCGCACGCATGAGAACGTATAACCGGGTGCTTTTTTAACCAGCAAAATTTACCCATGAAGAAAACAATTTGTTTTATCGCCGTTGCCAGCCTGCTGCTGACTACTGTTAGCTTTTGCAAAAACGATAAACAAGAAGTGAAAGAAGAATCTGGAAAAATCCGATACACCCACCCTATTCAACCGGCTGCTATCGCAGCCCACACGGATTTTTCTTTCATTTTTTAAATTCTTTAAATGGATGGGCTGAGCAATTGGATTGAGCTCACCATCTTCCAGCAAAAAAATACTTAAAGTAACTCAAATTAAGAACTCACCATTAACAAACCACTCCCTGGTATAATTTGGTACCGGGGAGTTCCTTTTCTTTCGGGTTACACGTACCCATTACCCTCTAAACTTTAAACATTGCGTATCTTTGCGCACCCCGGAGGGGTTCTTCGGGCAAAATTTGTTATTTAAGATGACCATTTCTTACAATTGGCTAAGCGAATACCTGCCGGCCGCACCGGCGGGTGGATTGGAAAAAGTGCAACCTGAAAGGCTCAGCCAGATTTTGACATCTATCGGGCTGGAGGTAGAAGCGGTAGAACATTACGAATCGCATCAAGGAGGGCTGAAGGGCCTGGTAGTAGGTGAAGTACTTACCTGCGAAAAGCACCCGAACGCTGATAAGCTGAAATTAACCACGGTAAATACCGGGGCTTCAGAGCCTTTAAAGATAGTTTGCGGGCACCCAATGTTGCCGTGGGGCAAAAGTAATAGTAGCGCCTGTTGGCGCCACCATTTACCCGCTTAATTCGGAACCGGTAACGATGAAAGCCGCTAAAATACGCGGGGAAGAAAGCCAGGGCATGATTTGCGCCGAAGACGAAGTAGGCCTGGGCAACTCGCATGAAGGAATACTGGTATTGCCCGAAAATTCAAAACCCGGAACACCGGTTGCCGAGTTATTTAATATTTATACAGATACGATATTTGAGATAGGCCTTACCCCGAATCGTATGGATGCAATGAGCCATTGGGGTGTAGCCAGGGATGTATCCGCTTACCTGGCACATCATGACAAAAAGAATGGTGGTCCCAGGCTTCCGGCTATAAAGGCGCTTCCTGCATTTAAAGGCAAAAATCCGCTTGAAGTTACCGTGGAAAATACCGCTGCCTGCCCGAGGTATAGTGGCATTTCTATCAATAATGTAACCATAGCTCCCAGCCCTCAGTGGTTGCAGGATAAGTTGAAAGCTATCGGGCTTAAACCTATCAGCAACATCGTTGACATTACCAATTTCATATTGCACGAAACCGGGCAGCCATTGCATGCCTTTGATGCAGACCGGATCTCGGGCGGAAAAGTTATTGTAAAAAACCTGCCGCAGGACACTCCTTTTATTACGCTCGATGGTAAAGAAAGAAAGCTGAACAGTTATGACTTAAGATTTGTGACGCCAATGGCGGTATGTGCATCGCTGGTGTTTACGGCGGCCTCGGTAGCGGTGTTACGGAAGCCACTAAAAATATTTTTCTTGAAAGCGCCTGCTTTGATGCTGTTACCATCCGTAAAACCTCATTTGCTCATGGTTTAAGAACAGATGCAGCCACACGGTTTGAAAAAGGCACCGATATTTCAGCAACGGTTAATGTTTTGAAACGGGCAGCCGGGCTCATCCTGGAACTATGCGGTGGCGAAATAGCGTCAAATATCATTGACATCTACCCTGAAGAAAAACCCAAAACGTCGGTTACGCTTAAATACCACTACCTTAAAAAGTTAAGCGGCAAAAATTATCACCCCGATGCGGTAAAGAAAATTTTGACAGCCCTGGGATTTGTGGTTGAAAAAGAAGATATAGACTCTCTTAAAATAGCAGTTCCTTACCATAAGCCAGATATCAGCCTGCCCGCTGATATCGTAGAAGAAATATTACGTATTGACGGGCTGGACAATGTCAGCATTCCCACTTCCATTACCATGACCCCGGCCGTGGAAGAAAACAGGGATGCAGAAGTATTAAAAGAAAAGGCGGCTAACTACCTGGCGGGACTTGGTTTTAACGAAACCTTGACCAACTCCATCACCAACAAAGCCTACTTTAGCGAAGCGGAACTGGCCGGTGTGGTAAAGATGAAGAATAGCCTGAGCGCAGAGTTGAACATCATGCGTCCGAAAATGCTGGAGACAGGCCTGGAAGTGCTGGCGCATAATCTTAACCGGAGAAATGAAAATCTCCGTTTGTTTGAATACGGGAAAACCTATGCCATTAATAATAAAGGCGGGTTTGAGGAACCGGAGCATCTTTGTATTTATCTTACAGGCAAAAAACAGGCAGATGCATGGAAAGGAAAAGGCGCCCCGAATGATTTTTATACCCTCAAGGGAACCGTTGAAAAGGTACTGGCATTGGCGGGCATTACCAGGATTAGTTTTGATGAGGCCGATAATGCACAGTTACAATATGGCCTGACTGTTATGGCTGAAAAGGAAATAATAGGCCATATCGGGCTGGTAGACAAAAAAATGCTGGAACGATTTGACATCAGGCAACCCGTATTTTTGCAGATCTCAGCTGGGACCTGATTCTCAGGAAATCAAAAGCTGACAAAGTGCAGTTTAAGCCGCTTTCTAAATTCCCGGCGGTGCAAAGGGATATAGCAGTGATTATACCGAAAGATTTAAAATATGCGGCGGTTGAAGAACAGGTGAAAAAACTGAACCTTAAAAAGCTGCAGTCTGTTCAGCTGTTTGATGTGTTTGAAAGCGAGAAGCTCGGCGCCGGTAAAAAATCCATTGCGGTGAACTTCACCTTTATAGATGAAGAAAAAACTGACCGATGGTGAAATAGATGGTTGGATGAAAAAGATCATGCAAAGCCTGGAAAAGGAATTACAGGCTGAGATCAGGAAGTAATTTTATAGGTAAACTTTTTACCTTCAACTTTAAACTTCTCCCATGTCGCAGGTTTTGGAAGATAAAATAAAGCAAATACAGGAGAAATTGCAATTGCTGGCAAAGCAGCATGCAGCCGTAAAAAGGAAAACCAGTCTTTAAAAGAAGCACTGGCCGAAGCCCGGCTGCAATTTAATGAAGCGGCCGATGTAGCCGAAGCCTTACAGCATCAGCTGGATGCCAAAAAGTACAGCCAGGCGATGATGAACCCGGAAGAAAAAAAGGCTTTTGAAAAAAGATCAACGGCTATATCAAAGAAATCGATAAATGTATTGCGTTATTAAGTGTGTAGGAAGAAGTTCATGGTCGACAGATCATAGCTTATAGCCGATTCACTTACTCATCTTCACCATTCACTATTCACCATTTCGTTATCATGCAAGAAAATCTTATTCCAGCCAATATCAATATAGCCGACAGGATCTACCGCGTGCAGATGTTACCCGAAGATGAACAGGTAGTTCGCCAATCGGTACGCATTATCAATGATAAATTGTTGAGTTCAAAACTAAGATACCCGGCAAAGACATGCAGGATTATATATCTATGGTATTAGTTTGGTTTGTAACCGAAAGTAAGAATAAAAATGTGTCTATCGCCGACGAAAATCACCTCTTAAGCAAACTGGATCAGATTGAATCATTAATTGACAATGAACTGCAATAATGATCCCGGGAAAACAGGTCTTACCTCTTCTATTCGGGTAGCTGAAACAGCCCGTCTCCGGAGTCCGGTTGGTCAAATAGCAAATCTCGAATCCCAAATACCAAATTTATTTTTATCTTCGCCCACTACCCATCCCCTGGTTGGGTATTTTTTTGATATTTAGAATTATAGAACCATTTTTCGAAAGAAAAAACAAATGACTTTTAATGGAACCCACAATAATTATTGTAGCAGCAGTGGCCCTGGTGTTGGGCATAGTGGCGGGTAAATTTATTTTCGCTAAAAACACACAACAAAAAAATCGATGAAGCCAGTTTAAGAGCGCAACCATTGTAAAAGAAGCAGAACTTAATGCCGAAAACATAAGGAAAGAAAAAGAGCTGCAGGCTAAAGAAAAATTTGTTTCCTTAAAATCTGCCCACGATAAAGAAGTAAATGAGCGCAACAGAAAACTGGCAGAAAGTGAGAACCGCATCAAACAAAAAGAACAGTCTTTAAGCCAAAAGGAAGCCAACCTGGAAAAGCAGGTAAAACAATGATGTAATCAAAGATAACCTGAACAAACAGATCGAGGTAGTTAATAAAAAACGTACTGAGCTGGAAAAACACCAGGAGGAACATATTCGCCGCCTGGAAAAAATCGCCGGCCTTACTGCCGACGAAGCCAAAACACAACTGATAGAAAGCCTTAAAAACGAGGCTCATACACAGGCCATTGGCATGCAGCAGGAAATTATTGATGAAGCCAAACAAAAGGCCAATAAAGAAGCCCGTAAAATCATTATACAAACGATACAGCGCACTGCCGCAGAGCAGGCTATCGAAAATGCCATAACGGTATTCAACCTGGAAAGCGACGAAGTAAAAGGCCAGATCATTGGAAGGAAGGACGTAATATCCGCGCCTTGGAGGCTGCAACAGGTGTAGACCTGATAGTTGATGACACACCCGAAGCCATCCTGTTATCCTGTTTTGATCCGCTGCGCCGTGAAATTGCACGGCTAAGCTTACAACGCCTGGTAACTGACGGCCGTATTCACCCTGCGCGCATTGAGGAAGTGGTGGAAAAAACCCGCAAGCAAATTGAAGAGCAGGTAATGGAAATAGGTGAGCGTACGGTTATCGACCTGGGCATACATGGTTTACATAAAGAGCTGGTTAGAATGGTAGGGCGTATGCGTTACCGCTCGTCTTATGGCCAGAACCTGCTGATGCACAGCCGCGAAACAGCCAATCTTTGTGCTACCATGGCAGCAGAGTTAGGATTAAATCCAAAACTGGCTAAACGCGCGGGCTTATTACACGATATTGGTAAAGTGCCCGATGAAGAAAGTGAATTGAGCCACGCATTGCTGGGGCTAAACTGGCTGAAAAATACGGCGAAAATCCTGCCGTTGTAAATGCCATTGCCGCGCACCACGATGAAGCAGAAATGCAGTACGTGATCTCTCCTATCGTACAGGCCTGCGATGCCATAAGCGGCGCACGCCCAGGCGCACGTCGTGAGATCATGCAGCAGTACCTGCAGCGCATCAAAGACCTGGAGAACCTGGCAACCAGCTACCCCGGCGTAGAAAAAGCCTATGCCATACAGGCCGGCCGTGAATTGCGCGTTATCGTTGAGTCTGATAAAGTAACCGACCAGGATAGCGATAAACTGTCGTTTGAGATCGCCCAAAAGATCCAGACCGAAATGACCTTCCCCGGACAGATCAAAGTAACCGTGATCCGTGAAAAAGAGCGGTGAACGTGGCAAGATAATCATACAACCAGAGATATTACAGCCGGTTACCTGTAAGGTGCCGGCTGTTTTGTTTCCGGGGCGCTTATAGAATAAAACTAATACTTGTTGCAATCTACCGGACGCCAACCCGTCGTATTACTTAAATCTCTTGCTAAGGGATACCTGGTTTTGTCAAAGTTTAATATTACTTTATCACGCATCTGGCATTATTAACCTCACCGGGCAGTACTTTTGATTTCATAAATCTATTTTTAATGAAGCGTTTTTTCTCCCTGGCAATTGGTATCCTTATCCTGACGAACCTAAACGCACAATGGGGAGGAAGCGGCATGGGTGGAGGACGTCCCGGCAGCGCCGCTATGCGGGATCACGGCGACAGGCCAGGGAGCCTAACGGGCAGTTCAAAAATCTGCCATCCGGTAATTTCTTTATAGCTGAATTAAAGGATGGATCTAATACAACCGGGAGCGGCGTAATAAAATTTAAAAACAACCTTGCTACTGTAGAAATAAAGACAGCGGAGGGTAAAGAAGTCATTTATACGCCTTCCCAGCTCAACAAGCTAAGCCGCAACGGGCGCGGAGGTAAGGAAGAGTTGATCAATTTTAATAATAAATACTGGCTTAGCAAACTCAATAGGAATGTGGAACAGTTTTACCAGGCTGAAGGCGACGACGAAATGGTTTTTATAAAAGAAAAGGATCAATTCAGGATAGCGACCAAAGAAGATGTCATCGATTTGGTAAAAGAAAATAAAGAGGCTTATAAGCAGGCAAAGAAGGGGCATGTTAAAAATCTTTACTGGCTTATATCGGCGAGCCGCAGCCCGGGCACAACGAGTTCAGGGAAATGCGTGAGAATATAGACGTAGAAAAGGCCGAGAAAAAAAGCAGCTGTTTAATCAATAACCATCCTTCCCCGTTGTATCTTACTATCGTCTCCGGATGATATATAGGGGTACCGGTTCCTTGTTACCGAAACCTCAACATTTCATTTTCTACCAATAGTGTTAAGTAATAAGCTTCCGACCTGTAGAAAAAATTAGTTTTTCTGCTATTCGCAAAAATGCCTTTGATAGGATTCGGAAATACTGAAGTCATATTGGCTACAAAAAAATAAAAATTGTCCCAATCTTCCCGGGCTATATGATTGCTTTCCCCGGCAGGTTCATGAAGCCGCGATAAAGAGGTTTGCAAGAGTATTTGCTCCATTCCATTACCGGCCCTTTGCATTTCCTTTTTTAAATCTTTCACCAGCAAAGGCTTTACATCGGCCAACAAGGGGTGTTGAGAATGCGCAGCCACCAACCGTGCCAGGTGATATAAAATAATAGGGGTGCTTTGGTAATGCGGCGAGGTGTAATGCGGGCGTTTTATATGTTTTCGGGCAATCAACATGTCTTTCATCAGCCGTATGGTAGCGCTGTCATATCTGTTTAACTCAAGCTGGTTATCGAGCACCAACCGCATCCCGTTAGCCTGCACACAGATATCAAAGTCTACCGGCATATTTTTGCCGAACCACGTAGAATAAGCCGGCACGTTTTTGTACCTTCTGAAAGTATTCCGGATTCTTCTCTTCTGCCCGTGGCATTTTCGGCCATCAGCTTTTTTACGGCCCGCTTCAGGCTATCGCTGAATTCGGCAGACAGGTACAAGATGGCGGTATCATCCAAGTCGTCGGGTATAATATATTTTTTCCGCCGGGAAAAATAGCGGCTATTGGGAAAATGGCGGGAAGGGTTTGTTTGCCAGAAATTATACACCGGCCGCCCATCCTTATTCTGATATCTGTAATAATTGGCAATTGCTTTTGCTGCCATCGCATCTACGATTGCCTGGTTCTTTACCGATAATTGTTCCCGTATGCTTTTCAGCGTCCAAATAATTAATCCCGTAAAAATATATTATCGTCCTCCTTTACCAGCTTTTTCCTTGATAAGTAAACTCTCTGGGAAGGAAATATGCCTGCAGGATAATTGGTGTCTGCTCCCGTTGCCTGTAATTGACTAATGCGCAGTATTAAAGAATCAATATGCCGATTTTGTGCTGCTACTGTTGTAACCAGGAAAAAAAAATAATGTCGGCAATAAACGCATCAAACTTGGTTTAATCATCGCAAAAATAAAGTGTGCTGCTTTATACACTTCAATAAAAATAAAATCACAAGCATTTAAAAAGGCCGCCATCTTTTGCCTGGCGCCTGCTGTTACGCAGTTACCGAAAATTGCCGTAGTTTTGCCCCTCATTTATCCAGACTCTTGCTTGCCCCAAACACAATCGTATTTATGAAGGGCAATAATAAATTTTTAAAAATACTCTTATTAGGCCTCCTCAGTGCAATCGGACCATTTTCTATCGATATGTACCTGCCGGGCTTCCCCAATATCGCCAAAGAATTGCAGACAGATGTTAGCAATGTATCTCTGACTCTTTCCAGCTTTTTCATCGGCATTTCTGCGGGACAGCTTCTATACGGGCCATTATTGGATAAATACGGGCGTAAGAAACCGCTCTATTTTGGCCTCAGCCTGTACATTCTTGCATCACTGGGCTGCGCGGTTTCAGCCACTGTAAATATGCTTATTATTTTCAGGTTCCTCCAGGCTTTAGGAGGCTGTGCGGGCATGGTAGCCTCGCGTGCGATGGTGCGGACCTCTTTGATGTTAAAGAAAGTGCCAAAGTTTTTTCGCTGTTAATGCTGGTAATTGGCGTTTCTCCCTGTTAGCGCCCACCATTGGTGGTTATGTAACTGCAGCTATCGGATGGCGCTATGTATTTATTATTCTTCTGGCTATTGTACTTCTTATTTTACTGTTGTGCATTTTCCTGTTGCCGGAAAGCAAGCAACCGGCCCCGGATTACTCATTGGCCCCGGCATCTATTCTCCAAAAATTTGCAGCTGTTTTTAAGCAGCCCCAGTTTGTGATTTACACTTTTGCAAGCGCTTTTACAGCGGCGGGGCTATACGCTTATGTAGCAGGCTCTCCGCATGTTTTTATGGAGGTATTTGGCGCCAGCGAAAAGCTGTATGGATGGATATTTGCCATGATAGCCGGCGCGCTGATTGTGGCTACACAGATCAATGCCCAGATCCTCAGGGTTACCTCCAGCGAAAAGATTATTCCCCGCGCGATACTTTTTCAAACAGTTGCCGGCATCCTGCTATTTGTTGGCTTTGCTTATAACTGGTGGGGTATGGCCAGCAGCATTGTCCTTTGCAGCATATTTCTGGCCTGCCAGGGATTTACATTTCCAACGCCTCGGCACTGGCCTTAGCCCCGTTCGAACAAAATGCAGGCAGCGCATCTGCACTTTTGGGCTGCATTCAAATGGCCACCGGAGCGCTTTCTTCGGCAATGGTTAGCGTTTTTCATGATGCAACTGCCACCCCGCTGGGCCTGGTAATGGGCTTTTGTGCCTTAACAGCATTAACCATACTTTTAACGGGAAAGGGCATTGTGCGGTATCGCGCACGCAAGGCCGAGGTAGAAAAAGCTCAGTTGACATGATATCAGAACTATAATATAGCAGGCAGAATAAAAACTTTGAGCAACTTGTATTAAAATTTCAAATTTTCTCCTTACCTTTGCAGTCCTTAAAAAAATAAGTTATGAGCAGCGCAATAGCTTTCGTTCACGAGCAATTGACACAGACAAAAAAATTCCCGGCTTTTAAAGCAGGCGATAATATTACTGTAAACTATAAAATTATAGAAGGAAATAAAGAACGTATCCAGTCTTTTAAAGGAGACGTTATTAAAAAACAAGGTAGCGGAGCCACTGCAACCTTCACGGTTAGAAAAATTTCTGACGGCGTTGGTGTAGAAAGGTTGTTCCCTTTTACTTCTCTAATATCGATTCTATTGTATTGCACAAAGTTGGCCAGGTTCGCAGGGCTAAGCTGTTTTACCAGAGAGAGAAGCGGTAAAAGTGCACGTATCCGCGAAAAACGCATGGCTGTTGCCCCTAAAACAGCTGTTGCAGAACAGGCATAATTTAATTACAGATATTTATAAAAATCCTGCCCTATCGGCGGGATTTTTTGTTAAAAGACGCCGATATATAAATATGATTGGGGTTTTTTAAACAACTTCACATCTGTATTTGTATTCTTCTCGTATCTTTGATAACTAATTTTTATTGATCATGACACAAATTCAATTATTAGGCGCTTTGGGTACTAATGAAATAATCATTATTATGGTTATTGTGCTGTTGTTATTCGGAGGCCGTAAAATCCCTGAATTGATGAGAGGTTTGGGTAAAGGCGTACGTGAATTTAACGATGCTAAAGACAATGTTAAAAAGAGATAGAGGAAAGCGCAAACACTATCACCAGCGAGCCCAAAAGAGCCGAATAAACCGCCCTCCATATTTTTTTACTGACTAACAAAAGCCATCCTTTTGCCAGATTTTATTTCTATTGCCCAATACCACCAGGATTTAAAAGCGGGTAACATATCTTGTTTATCTACAGTTGAAACTTATCTTCAGAAAATAGAAGCTCAAAAGCACCTCAATGCTTTTGTAGAGGTTTATGCTGATGAAGCAAGAAACAGGGCAAAAGAACTGGACCTTCTCAATGCGCCGCAGGGTAAGCTTCACGGCGTAATTGTGGGCATAAAGGATGTGATCTGTCACCAGGGGCATCAGGTTACGGCCGCGTCGCATATATTAAATGGATTTACTTCTATTTTTTCGGCAACGGCGGTAGAGCGGCTCCTGAGCGAAGGCGCTATCATTATCGGCCGGTTAAACTGCGACGAGTTTGCCATGGGTTCAACCAATGAAAACTCGGTGTACGGAAAAGTACTCAATGCAGCTGACGAAACACGCATCTCCGGAGGTTCTTCCGGGGTCGGCGGTAGCCGTACAGGCCGGGCTTTGTATGGTATCGCTTGGAAGTGATACGGGGGCTCTGTAAGGCAGCCTGCCGACTTCTGCGGCATTATTGGCCTGAAGCCTACCTACGGGCGTATTTCCCGATATGGATTGATTGCTTATGCTTCTTCTTTCGATCAAATTGGCATTTTTTCTTCTACGGTAACCGATGCCGCCTTACTTTTAGAAGTAATCGCCGGCGCCGATGAATTTGACAGCACCGTATCCAACCAACCGGTACCGTCGTATTCCACGGCGCTTGAAACCGGGAAAAATACAAGATCGCCTACTTTCCCGAGGCTCTTGCGCATCCGGGCCTTGACCCGAAATTGCCAGTGCGGTAAAAAGCAAGCTGGCAGAATGGAAAGCAGCAGGCCATATGGTTGAAGAAGTGCATTTTGACCTGCTCGATTATATTGTACCAGCTTATTATATCCTTACAACAGCTGAAGCCACCTCTAACCTGTCGAGGTATGATGGCGTTAAATACGGTTTCAGGGCCAAAGATGCAGGAATTACGGATCTCGACAATTTCTATAAACAGAACCGCTCTCAGGGCTTTGGCTGGGAGGTAAAACGAAGGATCATGCTGGGGAACTTTGTTTTAAGTTCGGGCTATTATGATGCATATTTTACCCAGGCCCAAAAAGTAAGGAGAACTTTAACAAATAAATTATCGTTGATTTTCAAAGACTTCGATTTTCTTTGTTTACCTACTTCACCTTCTGTAGCCTTCAAAATAGGTGAAAAAATGGAAGACCCCGTAGCAATGTATATTGCTGATATCTATACAGTTATGGCTAATTTAACCGGTGTGCCCGGTATTGCAGTGCCCTTATTTTCCCACCCGGGCAACCAAATGCCGTTTGGCCTGCAATTGATGTCCGCTCATTTCAATGAACTATCTTTACTTTCTTTTTGCAACAATATTTTAGAGAATTAAACGTTATTAAGAATTCGAATAAACTACTACAACCAAACCCTATACTTTTAATTGACCTTTTTTAAAAAACATTTTACAAAGAATGATTAATAAAAAACTGGTGGTGAAGCATTATGGAATGGTGATTCTTTTTTTCTCTATCTTATATTTCTTTCGGGCAAATAAACCCGCTTGTCATTTCTTCAACAGTCAATAATAATGCCGAGGCAGTTAAGAAAGCTGATCCCAAAGGAGGTTTTAAAAATCTTTTTGAATCTTCAGGTAGCTCATCAGCAAAAACAGCTACTTTAAAGGGCGTTAGCATGGAGCACCTGAACCCGCAGGCGCTAAGCTTTGTACAGGATTATATGGAAAGGCACGCCGATGATTTAAAAGAATTGCAGGCCTGGGGCAAGCCCTATTTTGACATGATGGATGATATCCTCACTCAAAATAATATTCCCAAACAATTAAAATACCTTGCGGTAATTGAATCGAACTTAAAGTCATCTGCGGTATCCTGGGTGGGCGCAGTAGGGCCATGGCAGTTCATGCCTGGTACTGCTACTACAATGGGACTTCGCGTAGGCCGCGGAGTAGATGAAAGAAGAGACTACCTGAAAAGTACCAAAGCTGCCAGCAAATATCTAAATTACCTGTACGATATTTATGAAGATTGGTTACTGGTAGTTGCCGCTTATAATTGCGGCCCCGGCCGTGTTAATTCGGCTATTGCCAAAGCCGGTAGCAGCGACTTCTGGAAGCTTCAATACCACTTGCCTGCAGAAAGCCGCAATCATGTTAAGAAGTTTATTGCCACACATTATATAATGGAAGGCGAAGGGGTATTACTACGGTATCCAAGCAGCAGGCTTTAGCTATGATGGCCACTGTAAAAGATGCAGTAACGCATAAAGACGTGAAAGTGCAAACCATTAGCGGGCGTTATAACTCCAAAGCCATTATTAAATACCTGGAGATGAGCCTGGAAGAATTTAACAGCCTGAATCCCAGCATGGACAAGGTACTGGCTTCTAACAGCACTTACCAGCTAAAATTACCCCTCGAAAAAATGGATGTATTTTTATCCAAGAAAAATGAAATGCTGAATGAGTCTATTCAGATGCTCATCAATCCCGAATACAGGAACTAGCATAGAAGAATTTCCCAATAATATTTAAGCCGCCTTTTAGGGCGGTTTTTTTGATGACATCTACCCTCCCTTCCAACCTGACCTATACAAACCAGCCCCGGGCTTTATATGCTTTACCTTCATCTAATATGCGCTTCGCCTATAACCCCACAAACAAGCGATACGTTGGTTCAATGAGGTTTAAGAAGCCAGCCGGTACCTGGTTAATTTGCGTTTAATAACTATCGCTTGTCCTGGCTTAGGCGTCAGCTTGCTCTGATACCCCGGAGCCTCCGGTTAAATTTTACGGATGGATACAACTATTGCCGGGGTGGATGCAAGCCAATATTACCGTTATAATATGGCCATGTAGAACCAGCAAGGTGCAGCAGGCTAGAAATTACAAAACGACCGTTAAATAAGTTCGCAAAAAGGCTACCATATAAAGAAACCCGCCTGATTACAGGCGGGTTTCCAATTCAATTGTATAAGAAGATAACTCAGGACAAGTTACTGGTCTGTAACCTGGAAAGTAATAGGTTGTTTCCTGTAAGCTTTCACCTCTCTGCCATTCTGGATGGCCGGGTTCCATTTACCGGACTTTTTAATTACCCTCATGGCTTCCTGCTCCATTCCAAAACCTACGCTGGTCAACGCTTTCACGTCACTTACGTTACCTGCAACATCCACAATAAACTGGATAATTACAGTATAAGTGCCTGGTGATGCACCGTTATCAACGGCTACCTGACCATCCAGGTTTCTTTCAAGGAAAGAACGCCAGTTACCAGGGTATTTTGCATCCACTTCCACTTTTGTGAAAACCTCAGGCTCTTTTTCAACCGGCTTGGCTTCCACCAGACCTTTACCGCCGTCTACTGCGGCAGGTGGCGTAACAATACCGATATCTTTGATACCTTCCTGGCTGATTGTACCGATTTTAGTTTCTTTCAGCTCCTCCACTGCGGGTGGCGGCTCTTTTACTTCCTCATCTTTTACGATTTTGGGTGGTGTAAATGCCTTCATTTCGATCTTGGGAGGAGGTGCCTGTTTGGGTGGTGGAGGAGGTGGCGGGGGTGGTGGTTCCTCCGGCTTTTCCTGCTCGATCTGTTGTATAGTTACTTCATTGATCTTTACTGCGTCCTCGTCTACCGGCGGCTTTATCTGGCTTTTCAGGAAGATTCCTCCTGCAATTAAAGCAAAGCCAAGACCAGTAGCACCGAGAGCCGTCCACAACCTTTTATTATAGCTTCTACGAAGTTCGTAGGCACCATAACTCTTATTGCGGCCTTCAAACAGAAGATCTAAGAAGTCGGTACTTAAAATTTTATTAGCGTCCATTATACTTTAATTTGTTAATTATAAGATGCGATCTATGCTTATTTCCATACAATCAGCACCAATTAATGCTACTTTGCTGCAGGCGCTGCTGGGGCCGCTGCCGGAGCTGTGCCTTGTGTTGCGTTAATAAGCTCTTTCTCTGTGTCGAATGGCTCCAGTAATGCGTAGCGGGCTACTTTATTAATGGTCATTTCGTCTAACAGGTCAATTACATCCTTATAGTTTGCTTCGTCGGTAGGCTTGATCAATACAAAGAAGTCTTTTTGTCTACAGTCATTAGGATCTTTACCATCTGCCTTGGCTTTCGCTTCGCAGGCAGCATCTGGAACGTATCTTGACTCTACTTCTTTCTTTTTCTTGATAATAACATCTCTTATGTCTTTAATGGTTGAAGACTTAAATGCCTGGCTGGCATTTTCGTTGGTCAACTCCCCTTCGTAGTAAAAGATGTTGTTATCTCTGCCCACCATAATGGTAAGCGCGCCCGACATTTTCACTTTGGTTTCTTCTTCCTTTTTATCTGTATCCTTCGGCATGTTGAGGTCCATAGTTGTTGGAGAGCTCATCGTGGAAGTGAATATAAAAAAGGTGATCAACAGGAAACCCAGGTCCACCATCGGCGTCATGTCAACTCTTGTGCTTAGCTTTTTGGCTTTTTAACGCCGGGGCCTTTTTGTGGCCGCCACCGCCATCACCTGAATCTAAACTTGCCATAACTAATACTGTTTAAAAATTAAAAACTATTTTTTACTGCTGTTACGTTCTACCCACAGTTCAGTTCCGGTAGGAGCACCTTCAGGCATGGTAACCAGGTTATACTTCTGCTCGTCGTTCTTCTTTAAAGCATCAATAATTGCTTTAAAAGCAGGGTATTTGGATACATTATCACCTTTAATAAGATACTTTAAAGGCTTACCTGCGAAAACAGAACGTGTAGCAGCAATCCAGTAATACAACTCGTTATTAGCAGAGTCTTTTACAGGGATTCCTTCCTGTACATATGTTTTTTTCTGATCTGCCGGCAATGCCAGGAAAGCTCCTAATTTATTAAAAGGAACACCGATCATATCGCCAGGAAAATAACCCGCTGTTTGTGCATCTGTTACCGGGATATTTCTTGCCTGTGCTGCAGCTTTAATAATATCTCTTGCCAGTTGCGGATCTTTCTGCGCCATGATAGAGAAATACACTTTATCATCTTTGTCAATGCTGATCATCACCGCATCATTCTCCGGCAATTTTTGAGATGAAACCGAATTAGGGGTCTGAATGGGAACTGCCTCAGCCGGCTTGAACTTAGTAGCCATGATAAAGAACGACAGGATAAGGAACGCGATGTCCACGAAGGGCGTCATGTCCGTATCAGTCGACTTTTTGGCTATATTAACTTTAGGCATATTGAATTTATTATTTTGATATGAGACGATTTAATTCGGGATTTCCATAAACAACTTTCGTCTTTGTTACAGCTATTATTTGTACAAAGAAGCAAAAGACTGCGTTAAAGTAAATCCAGATTCGTCGATACCATAAGTAATATTATCGATCCTTGTAGTTAACATGTTGTAAATAACCAGGGCTAAAGCCGAAGTACCGATACCCAATGCAGTGTTGTACAGGGCCTCAGAGATACCTACCGCCAGAGCAGAAGAATCGCCACCGCCGCCGGATGCACCTAATGCAGCGAAAGAACGGATCATACCCATTACCGTACCTAATAACGCAATCAGCGTACCGCACGATACAATAGTAGAAATAAACACCAGGTTTTTCTGAAGCATTGGTAACTCAAGAGCTGTAGCTTCTTCTACTTTTTTGAATAGCCGCAACTTTTTGCTCAGTTTCCAAACCGCTTTCTGTAATCATTTCTTTGTAGCGGCGAAGACCAGCTTTCATTACATTCCCTACAGAACCTTTTTGTTTGTCGCACTCAGCGATAGCTGCATCAACATTTTTATTAGCCAGGTGGTATTGAACTTTACGGATAAAGTTGCTGATGTTTCCTTTGCCTAATGCTTTGCTGATTGTTAAGAACCTTTCAATAGCAAATACAATAACCATTAATAACATACCAATCAAAAGAGGTACAATGATACCACCCTCGTAAATAGCGTTAAATGCACCTTTAGGACCTACGTGATGCGGCCAAAAACCACCTGCCTCGTCAGGCACCTTAAATCCGTCTGGATTACCCATACCATATCTCCAAATGGCATACCCTACAATAATACACAAAATGGGAGCAAGCCACGAAATAGCGTTACTGCTTTTTTTTGGGTTGCACAGATGTCGTTGCTGCCGCTACCGGCTTAGCTTGATTTTCAGCCATGATCTTAGTTTTTTTAGTTTTTTAAATATTAAAGCTTGTGAAATAGATTACAATTCTAACAAAAAATAATTTATAACAAAATTTTTCTTTGTTATTTTTTTCTGATTAAAGACCTGTTGTTTTATGATGATTTAATGCCTTTAAATGATTACTATTATAATCATTTAATGTGTATAATTGCCTTGCAGTGTGTAATATAGCCGTCGTTATTTGGGCATGAATATATGAAATTTATAACCAATGCAAATTTGTTTTTTTACTTTGGAATGCAACGGTAATTAACAATACTTTTGTTTGAAGGAATTTTAAACATACAATTAATAAAAAACAGTAAACATGTCGACAATTACATTAAAAGGCAATCCGGTAAATACAACAGGTTCATTGCCTGAAGTGGGTAGCCAGCTGAAAGACTTCACGCTGGTAAAAGATGACCTGAGCGAAAAAAGCCTTTCCGACTATAAAGGCAAAAATTGGTATTAAATATCTTCCCAAGCATTGACACGGGTATTTGCGCAGCTTCTGCCCGAAAATTCAACGAAGAAGCCAGCGCTCTTGATAACACGGTAGTTATTAATGTATCGAAAGACCTTCCATTTGCCCTGAAACGTTTTTGTGCCGCAGAAGGGTTAAACAACGTAGAGAACCTGTCGGATTTCCGTGGGAGCTTTGGCGCCGATTATGGTGTTACCATTGCAGATTCTGGTATGAAAGGCCTGCTAAGCCGCGCTGTTGTGGTTGCCGATGAAAGTGGCAAAATTATTTATACAGAGCAGGTGCCTGAAATTGCTCAGGAACCGGATTACGATGCGGCATTAGCTGCACTGAAATAATACCGGGTTTAACCTTATTAAAAATCCCCGCCTGAGGTATCCGGCGGGGATTTTTGTTTAGCATGGTGTTTACAAAAATATTTACTTTTGCCGGGTACAGATCTAAGGAAATGGTGTCTTCCTATTTGAACCGTTCACCCTTTGGGTGGAATAATGGCGCCTACAATGAATGATATATTATATCCCTTATTCAAATTGTAGGTAATGAAAAAGTTCTACTCCTCCTTCCATTCTTTTTGGATTATCCGTTATCTTTTAAAGTGGACCCTTTGGATATTACCGGTATCCCTGGTTGTTGGCTCCTGGTTGCACTTTTTCTCTGGTTGCTTGACGCGGCTATTCATTTCCGGTTCAGTCATCCCTGGCTACTCTACTTTCTTCCGCTTGCAGGTGTTTTTATTCATTTCCTATATAAGTATTCGGGTAAAAGGCAGAAAGTGGTAATAATCTTATCATCGACGAAATTCACCGGCCTGATACCGGTGTTCCTCTGAACATGGCTCCGCTGGTTTTATTCTCCACCGTTATTACTCACTTGTTTGGTGGCTCAGCGGGACGGGAAGGAACTGCCGTTCAGATCGGAGGTAGTATTGCACATTTTTTAGGTAATCAAATGCGCTTGTCGAGGGAAAATGCGCGGATTTTGTTAATGACCGGAATAGCCGGCGGATTTGGTGCCGTATTTGGAACACCGGTAGCAGGGGCCATTTTTGCACTTGAAGTGCTGGTAATTGGCAAGATAAAATATGAAGCTTTGCTCCCCTGCCTGATGGCCGCCGTATTATCTGATATAGTATGCAGCGCCTGGGGTATTCATCACACACGTTATCAGATCGGTTTTACAGGTCGGCCCATGGCCGGCATGCAATCGATTCACTTTAACAGCGTATTATTACTGAAAGCTATTGCAGCCGGTATTGCTTTTGGCCTCGCCGCCCGCCTCTTCACAACCCTTTCGCACACGATAAAAGATTACGCGAACCAACTTATAAAACCCAAATGGCTTATTCCGGCAACCGGCGGACTGCTTATTATCGGCCTGGCTTTTTTAACAGGGCCCGACTATCTCAGTCTTGGAGTCAGCAATCCTGATCCCGGCGCTGTTTCCATCCTAAGCTGTTTTAACGAGGGTGGCGCTGGCTATTTCAGCTGGTTCTGGAAAATTTTGTTCACGGCTATTACACTGGGTATGGGATTTAAAGGAGGCGAAGTAACGCCCTTGTTTTTATAGGTGCCGCGCTCGGGAATACCATTGCCACCTTAACCGGCGCCCCGGTTGACCTAATGGCAGGCCTCGGTTTTATTGCCGTATTTGCCGGCGCTACCAATACACCGCTTGCCTGCACAGTTATGGGCGCTGAATTATTTGGAGCCGACAATATCCTATATTATGCTGTTGCGTGTTTTACTGCTTATTATTTTAGTGGCCATACAGGTATCTACAGCTCACAAAAAAAAGATACCCCTAAGATGCCTGACCCGGCAAAAGGTGGTGAAAAATCCATTCAATTATAGAAAAAGGGTGTGTATAGAAAAAGGGTGTGCTTTTCATTGCATCCATGTAAATGCAGGTGTTTTTAGTGGCCTCGCCCAGAATCGAACTGGGATCTGGAGCTTCGGAAACTCTTATACTATCCATTGTACTACGAGGCCAATATTGATGTTGTTTTAAAGGCAGCGCGCAAAATTAAGCGAAAAAGATCACTCCAGCACATTTTAATAAGAAGTGTATATGCATTAATGGTACGCTTTTTGAAATTTATTCCCGTAACAATTACCATTCGTATCATTTTCTAACCTTCCTCAAATTCTACTATCATGGCTAAATATTCAAAAGCTGCCGGCAAATCTGTAAAAAGTGCTGTAAAAAGAATGAAGAAAGGCACACTTACTTCCGGCAAATCAGATAAAAAAGTAACCAGTAAAAAGCAGGCTATCGCTATAGGTCTTTCAGAAGCCCGTGAGAAGGGCGCAAAAGTGCCGGCTAAAAAACAGCAGCAAAAAAAAGCGGCACCTAAAAAAGCGGCTGCCAAAAAGAAAATCAGCACCTAAAAAGGCAGCTGCGAAGAAAAAAGCGGCTGCCAAAAACTTCCAAAAGGTGGCTGCGCCTAAAAAGGCCGCCAGCCAAAAGAAAGCGCCTTCGAAATCTTCTGCCACAAAAGCTTCCAAAAAGCAGGTGGGAAACCCCGTTGCAAAGCAAGCAGCATTAAAGAAAAAGCCCTCAAGGTCTAAAGCAAAAATGCCGGGTGAAACTTCGGATACAGGAGAATTTATCAGTACCCCGGTATCGGGTAACGAAAGCGAACCGGTTACCAATGCAGATGTAAACAATATCGTTACTCCTGAAGCAGAAAGCGACCAGGCGGTTTTTGCAGCATCAACACCTGATCAGCAATATATCCCTGAGGATTTCAAAGCTGCTGCGCAAGATCCTTATCATGGTAATATAAACCCATCGAAGGCTAAAACGTCGATGAAGCCAGCAGGCAAAAAACCCCTTTGGGACAACAGGAAATAATTCTACGCAGCTTAATTAAAAATAAAAGCTACCATTTGGGGGTAGCTTTTACTTTTTTTTGCCCGAACTACTGATGACTCAATAGTCCTGCCGCGTTGGCCGCAAATATCTTCACTGAAATTGCGAGTAAGATCACCCCGAAGAACTTCCTGATGGCTATCAGCCCACTGGGGCCCAATAGCTTTGATATTCCACTTAACGATTTCAAAACCGTATATATCACAACCAGGTTTAAAACAATAGCAATAAGAATGGTATATACCCCGTAGTTGGCTTTCAGGGACATAATAGTCGTTAATGTGCCCGATCCGGCGATTAACGGAAAAGCCAGCGGCACGACGGTTGATGCTTTTACATCTCCGTCGGATTTGAAGAACTCAATACCCAGCACCATTTCAAGCCCCAGTATAAAGATCACGATAGAGCCGGCAACAGCAAAGGATTTTACATCCAGTCCCAACACGTTTAATATAGGCCCCCGAGAAACAAGAACAAAATCATAAGGGCACCGGCAATAACCGTAACACGAAATTCCCTGATGCCTCCTGCTTTATTCTTTATAGAAATTAATATAGGTACCGATCCTATAATATCAATAATAGCAAATAGGGTAAAAGCAACAGTAAGAATTTCTTTATAGCTAAAATTCATATGAGCCGGTTTGTTTGGTTACAGTAACAAATGCCATACGAATATATACTATTTGTTTCGGGTATTGAACGGTTAAGATCAGATCATTTTAAGCCTGCTTATTTCTCCAACTACCTATAAAAATACATTCACCCCTAACATGTAGTTTGCTCTGCGGCTGTTATAACCATACACATCAAAGTATTTCTGATCGGTTATATTTCTCAGGTCTGCAAAAGACTGATTTTCTTTTTTATAGTATATGCTGCATAAAAATCGATAGTATAATAGGCTGACATGGGATTGGGACCACCTAAATCATACTCACCGGGAATGCGCTCACCTACATACCTGAAAGAAGGCGCTACTGTCAGGCTTTTAAAAGGATTAACCGTTAACGTACTGTTTACAATAAAATCGGGCCGGCGAAAAAGATTTTTAGAAGGGATGCCTGCATTGATGCCTCTACCATTTATATAAGTAAAGTTGCTTACCCATTGTCCTATGTTGCCTATTCCTATGTTGCTCTCTATCTCGAAACCATAATCATTCTGTTCGTCGCGGTTCATGTACCTGCCTGCAAATGTTTCAGGATCGGTGTAAAAAATGATCAGGTCTTTTATATCTTTTAAACGCCACCAGCCGTAACGAGTTTTTCCGATCATTAGTAAAGCTTTGTACGCCCAGCTCATAATTCTCACTTTTTTCAGGCGCCAGGTCCCTGTTGCCGTATTCACTGTATAGCTGATACAACGTGGGCACATTATACCCACTCGAGATATTTACAAACACACGTGTGTTGGCATTTATACTATAAGAGGGATTGAAGGTGAAGGTGGCATTATTGCCATACAATGTATTATTATTTAAACGGCCTCCCAACTCCAGGTTGAAGCCCCGCAGATCTGTAAATAGAACGGACGCATACCCCGAGAAGTTGCTGACCCTGGCAGAGTCTTCGCCGATAGGAACGGCATCATAAGGCCCATAATTAGATATACTTTTAAATGTTTGCTCTGTTTTCTGAAAAGTATGCTGCAAACCCGCCACCAAAGAAATATGACTGCTGAAATCGTGACTGCCATACAAATCGGTAACAACAGAGCGACCTTTCAGGTTGTTTTCGGACCACTTTGTATAAAAGGATGCTTGGGGATCAAGTCTTAATGCTCCGATATCTGTACTATCGTTATCAAAATACCTGTCAGAATTAATAAAGCTTTGAACCAAATACAAGGCAGTTTTAGAGGTTTTATAATTAATACTAATGCTGTTAACCATGTTTTTAATGCGGGCCTCCACGTCTTTATCGTCCTGGTAAGCGCCTCCGTCGGCATCAGCTTTAAAAAAGCCGTAATTATTGGTGTAATTAATTGTTACAGACGGTGAAAACCGGTAGCCCAAATTTGCCTGAAAGCCGTCTTGCCGCAGCCCGTCTTTATCAAATCCCCTGCTTCCTAAACTATCGTAAGCAGCCGAAAAGCCATCGGTATTTATCCTGCTATAATTCAAATTATAGGAAAACCTGTCGATGTTTCCGTTTATACCCGCACCCGCACGCAACGTGTTATAACTTCCGTAGGCCAAAGCAGCTGAGGCTCCTATTTTTTAGGCCCTCCCTTTTTAGTTATGATATTGATTACGCCGGCAACTGCGGCACTCCCCCAAAGCGTGCTTTGAGCGCCTTTCAATATTTCAATACGTTCAATTTGCTCGGGGTTGATGTTATTCAGGTCGTAGGTGTTGGTAATCATATTAGGATCCTGAAGCGGAACACCATCCATAAGAAACAATGTATTACCTGTGGCTGCCCCACGCAAATACAACTCCTGGTTGCTGCCGGGGGCATTGTTGGCGCCTACGGTAAAAATGCCTGAAAACTGATTTAGTATCTCAGTAAGCGATTTACCACGGTTATTGATTAATGTAGCCTGGTCGATCACCGTTACTACTTTCCCAGTTTGCGATTGCTTTTGTGATTTTTTAGATGCAGTTATAATGACTTCATCAAGATTTTTGTTTGCCCCGTTTGGTATTGGGCCCAAAGTACACTGCAAAATGGCAGGGCTGCTACAGCTAAAATTGCTTTTTCACATTAAGTTTTTAAGTTGATGGCAGGGCAAGAGGAAACATAAGCGCAGCAGCGGTTACATTTCACGCCTTTCACCCGAAAGCCTGAATAATATTGTATGATAATTGGCAGGTCTTCTGGCTTGGTGCAACTTCGTTCTCCTTCCCATCTGCCCGTTGGCAAACAGTGGATCATGAGCGAAGCGATGGAATAAAATATCCATACACCTTACAGCTACGGGGATAGCGCCGGACTTTCACCGGACTTCCTTTTAACTCCGCTACCGCGGAGACCAAAATCGTCGCGAAAGTACAGAAATGTTTTAGTTTGTTTTATATGAGCCGGCCTGGTCTTAAAATATTTGCTCGCTTACTTGCCGAGGGGCTTTTTATCAGCCTGGCGGTCGCGGGTGGCAATAACGGGCAGGAGATGGAAGATGAGAAGCCTATAACAATGTCCTGGAGTCGCCTTATAGGCAGCGAAGGTTGCTCCTAATGGGGAAGCTTTTCCTTTAAATATCCGTACACCCAGGTACCCGCAACAGCGCTAAGCAAAACAACCGCTACAACGGTTACTCCAGATCCTATTTGCGCAAACAGCGGGCCCGGGCAGGCACCAGTCATAGCCCAACCCAATCCAAATAAAAGACCACCATAAATCTGTCCTTTGTGAAATTTTTTTGGTTGAAAGGTAACCGGTGTTCCGTCTATGGCTTTTATGCCCGATTTCTTAATTATCCAAACAGAAATGATTCCCACAACTACTGCGCTTCCTATCACACCATACATATGAAAGCTTTGTAACCTAAACATCTCCTGTATCCTGAACCACGAAATAATTTCAGCTTTCACAAATACAATCCCAAACACTACACCTACCAGCAGGTACCTGAAATTATGCCTGATGGAGGTATCGGCAGCACCCGCTTTATCAGACGACTGAACTTCAAAATCTGTGATCTTATTACTCATTTTAAACTTTTTATAAGCGCATAATAAAGGGTAGTAATACATTAGCCATTACAAAGCCTCCTATCATAAAACAAACAGTAGCCACCAGGGAAGGCCATTGCAAATTGCTCAATCCCATGATAGCGTGACCGCTGGTGCAACCACCTGCATAGCGGGTACCAAAACCCACCAGGAACCCGCCAACAACCAGTAGTATAAAACTTCGCAGGGTTAATAAATGTTCCCAGCTGAATATTTCCCGGGGCAATAAGTGCCGGGTATCAGTAATATTATAAGATTGCAGTTCAGACGCCAGTGCCGGCGCTATTAAAACGGGGCCACCGTCTGACAGCCAGCGTGCTGCTATAAACCCGCCGACCAGGATTCCCGCAACGAAAAACAGGTTCCATATCTCTTTTTTTCCAGTTGTAGCGAAAAAACGGGATGTTTGCCGGAAAGCAGGCCGCACATATATGTCTCAGGTTGGCTGATACCAAAATGCTTGTTACCCAGCAATAATAAAGTGGGTACTATTAATCCTATCAAGGGCCCGGCTACGTACCAGGGCCAGGGTTGTTTTATTAGCGCTATCATACCTATAAAGGTAGCTAATTGGCTTTTACGGTTTCTACAGCCTTACCCAGCCGGTTAATTCGTGGAATATGATATAAATACCCATCAGGAGAACGAACCATCCAAAACCTTTTTTAGAACGCGGCCCTCTACCCTGCGGCCAATCATCGAGCCGATTAGTATCCCTACAACAGATATTCCTGTTATTGCGAAAAGAAGCGGCCAGTCCATTGTATGGTGCGTTACATCATCGGCAAAACCTATCAGGCTATTGAGCGTGATAATGACGAGGAGGTTCCAATTGCTTTTTTATAGGAAGACGCAGCAGCACCGTTAAAGCAGGAATAAGTAAAAATCCTCCTCCGGCGCCTAATAGGCCCGTTACCAGGCCAACAGCTATTCCGTATAAAGCAATGACCGCTGTTCCGGCTTTATGAACAACACCTGAACGCTTGTCCGATTCATCCTTTATCATCGAAAAAGAGGATACAATCATTAATACGGCAAATAGTAACATGGTAACAAGAGACACGGGTATTTTATATCCCCGCGCTTCTATCAGTACTGGCAAATGAGGTATCAGGTAATGGCGGATACAAAAACAGTAACCACAGATAAAGTTCCGAATACAACAACTACCCTGACATCAATCTTCTTATCTGCAAAACCGGCTACCGATCCCACCAGGCTGGTTACGCCTACAATAAACAACGAATAAGAAGTAGCCAGTACGGGCGGTATACCAAAAAGGTAAACAAGGATAGGAACAGTTAAGATAGAGCCGCCACCACCAATAAGGCCCAGTGTCAACCCAATTAACAATGCAGTTATATAGCCGGCAATCTCCATATTCAACATACAAATATGCATATTAAATTGCGAACGCTATTGCAGAAAGGATTTTTCATTCCAATGCTTTTCTAAAAAACACCATTTTTTAAAAGACAAAAGAATTGAAAGCTCTTTTAATAATTCTTTATCTTCAGTGCCAGCAAAACGTCTGGGAAAATCGGGTATTTAGTTAGAGTCGTGCTCCTTATGATTATCATAAATATCGAAAAGGAATGTAAACCCCAACGGTAGCGTAACTGCCGGTAAAAATTTATGAATGAAAAAACAGCTCGGTCTTTTTGACCTGACAATGATCTGCGTTTCTTTTGTAATCGGAATGGGTATTTTCAGAGCGCCCGTCAACGTAGCAAAAGCCACTCCCGATGTGCTCACTTATTTTCTTTGCTGGGCAGCCGGAGGCCTGGTTGCTTTTTGCGGGGCATTAACCTATGCCGAAATTGGTTCAAGAACTCCTGCTACCGGGGTTACTACAAAGTATTTTCTTACGCGTATCATCCGTCTGTTGCTTTTGCTATTAATTGCATTATTTTGGTAAGTAATGCCGCATCGCTGGCTATGGTAGCGCTCGTTGGAAGTGAATACCTGTCGGGGTATTGTTCCCCGCCTCAGACCAGATTAAAAATATAGAACTTTCATTTGCCATCATTGCCATTATTATTTTTTTATGGTGTCAATATGTTGGGGCTCAAGCTAAGTTCACGCACCCAAAATGTACTGATGCTGATCAAGATAGGAATGGTTCTTTTATTGATCGTTTCAATTTTATTTGCACCTGCAGCGCCTGCGCTGCCGCCGGGGAATATTGCAGAAAACTCGGCTACAGCGTACATCAAGGCATTTGGCATCGGGTTAGTAGCGGTAAGCTTTACCTATGGCGGCTATCAGCAAACCATCAATTTCGGAGAAGAAGTTAAAACCCCGGCCCGTACGGTGCCACGTAGCATTTTCTGGGGCATTTTTATTATTGTGTCTTTATACCTCCTGGTTAATTATGCATACGTAAGGGTAATTGGTTTTGAGCAGCTTAAAGACAGCAAAAATATTGCAGCCATCATGGCGTCGAAAGTGCTGGGTACAAAGGCTGAGAATATACTGTCCGTTTTACTGTTTATCGGCGTGCTGGGTTATATTAATGGCTCACTGCTTAGCAATCCGAGGGTTATGTATGCCATGAGTACCGACAAAGTGCTTCCAGCCCTGTTCTCCAAAACCAACAAAAACGGAGTGCTCACTTCTTCGTTAACGATTTTTTCTGCAATAGCCGTTTTTGTTGTTTTCTGGGCCGAGGAATTTGACAGGATCCTTAGCTTCTCTATTTTCCTCGATTGTTTTGGAATGGCACTTTCGGCCGGCAGTATTTTTATTTTAGAAAAAGACCCGTCACCTGGACGATACCGGTATATACAGCATGAAGCTCTACCCTCTTCTCCCGCTTATCTTTATTGCGGCTTATGCCTTCCTGGCCATCAGCATAGCTTTAGATTATAGAAAAAATGATTACGCAGCTTTAACAGGAATGATCGTACTTGCATTTTTTATAGCCGTTTATTTTATTTTCTATCGAAAAATACAAAACTGCCATCATAATGGACCTTTCATATATCATCAACGAATGGGGCGAAAACAGGGATCAATACTTCAATTCAGTTGCCCCACCCATATGGCAGGCCAGTAATTTTTCTTTCAAGGATGTAGAAAGCTTTAGTAATGCTTTTGAAGACGAACGAAATGGATACATCTACAGCAGGGGCATTAATCCAACCACAGACATACTTCGTAAAAAACTGGCTGCGCTGGAAGGATCGGAAGATTGCTTGCTCTTTAACAGTGGTGCGGCCGCCATTTTTGCGGGAGTACTGGCCCATGTTAAAGCAGGCGACCATATTGTGTCGGTAAAAATCCTTACAGTTCCGCCAAAAAAATGTTTGATGCCATTTTACCACGCTTTAATGTAAGCGTAACGTACATCGACGGCACATTGGTTGAAAACTGGAAGGATGCCGCTAAAAGCAACACCGCTTTATTTTACCTGGAATCACCCAACAGCTGGACCTACGAGTTACAACCATTAAAGGAAATAGCGGAATTCGCGCGCGAAAAAAATATTATCACTTTTATCGACAATACTTATTGCACGCCTGTTTATCAGAACGTGATGGACCTGGGTATCGATATTGCCATGCAAACCGCTACCAAGTACATTGGCGGTCACAGCGATACATTAGGCGGTATACTTTGCGGCAGCAATGCCTTAATGAAAAAAAATTTTTGACACAGAGTTCATGACCATCGGCAGTGGGCTACAACCCTTCAACGGCTGGTTGCTGCTGCGCGGCTTAAGAACCCTCCCGATGCGGCTGGAACGGATCAACAAGACAACAAACGAAATCGTTCGTTTTCTTGAGTCGCATGAGGAAATTGAGCGGCTGATTTTTCCTTTCCATCCTTCTTTTAACCAGTATGAGCTGGCTAAAAAGCAAATGAAGGCGGCCCTGGGGTTGGTAACTGTTATCATTAAAAACAAGAAACGGGAGGCGATTGTTAAATTGTGCGAAAGCCTGCGGCATTTTTAATGGCGGTAAGCTGGGGAGGACACGAAAGCCTGGTAATACCCCGCTGTGCCTTTATTAAAGAAGATATGTACAGCGAAAGCAATGAAAGCCACCGCCATATAAGACTTTATTTTGGGCTGGAAGATGCCGACTACCTGATAAAAGACCTGCAGCAAGCTTTATTAAAGTCTGCCGCCATATGAGCCTTATTATAAATTAATTATTAAAACCACCGGCCCGAATGACTTTTGTATTGCAAAACTGAGGTTTCGTCCTGCTTAGCACTTTAACCGGCTAAGGCCCGGAACTAAAATGTTCTTCAACACTTATATTTGCGAAACAAATTCGTTTTTTGGTATATGTTTTGCTCGAAAAATGAGTTTTGTTACGTTTTAAACCTTATCTGATATAATATGAAGAGACTTTTTGCTGTACTATTTGTTCTTGTTCTGGCATCAAATTTTTCTTTTGCGCAAAAGGGGCAGCGATTAAAGAAACTGGTTAGTAAAAAATCTGATATCTCCGCAACTTTACCTTTATCCGTTGTTGAAATTCCGACAGGAACCTTTGTAATGGGAGATGAGGCAGACACTTCAACAGTTTTGAAGAAGGAACTATCTAAGCCGGTGCTTATCAGCGGCTTTTACCTTTCCCAGACTGAAATTACCAATGCACAATACAAAGAATTCGTTCATTGGGTAAGAGATTCCATTGCAGCCAGAACTTTAGGCGGGGAATATGTTACAATTATTGCAGGCGACACGGCCGTGAACTGGAAAGCTGCGTCAAAAATCAATTATTCTGACCCGCAGATCATGAGCCAGCTAGGCGATTTGCTGATGGATCCTTCCAAAACCATTAATAATAAAAGGACCATCGACCCTCAAAAATTAGTTTACCTCCTGCAGGGATTTAACTACCAGGAAGCGGCTAAAAAGAGAATAAGGACAAAGCCCCAGTGAATTTATTTACAAATATTCTGTTCCCGTTTATCCTGATACACTGTCGTGGATGCGGGATTTCGGCTATTCTAACAACGAGCAGATGGCGGTGGGCTATTTCAGCAGTCCCAAATTTCAAAATTATCCGGTTGTTGGTGTAAGCTGGAACCAGGCTAATGCTTTTTGCGACTGGATGACCAAGCAAAAAATCAACTCTTACCAGGCAAAAAACAAAATGTCCGAGGGTGGTAAATGCCGTCTTCCAACAGAAGCCGAGTGGTCTTACGCAGCCAGTCTGGATATTGCCGGTAATGAGAAAAAGAAATCTTCAAAAGGCTCTAAATCAGATGATGAGCAGGGAAATGTTGAGGCACAGGGCAAAATCTTCCCGGTGTATGTAAATGACAGTAAAAAGGACAGGCCGGCTTATATAATATGGCCGATAACGTTTCAGAATGGATGATCACTTCCTATTACGAGGGCGGAGAGAACTTTCAGAACAGGTTTAACCCCGATATCCAGTTCGGTACTCCACAGTCTCAATCCAAGTTTCAAAGAAGAAAAGTTTTAAGAGGAGGTAGCTGGAAAGACTCCCCATCCCTGGTAACCACCAGTAACCGCTCTTACGAAGACATGGACGCCACTCACTCTTACATCGGCTTTAGGGTAGTAATTAATCTTCCCGAATAAGCGATCATACAATTAATTACATCAAAAATCATCACAAAAAACAACTATATGCCGGCAGAAAGAAACTCCAACATTCAGCGTTATTTAAATATTTTCTTCTCATTGGGCGCTGTACCTGTGTTATTAGGAGCCCTGTTCAAATTAACTAATACTGCTCCTATCGGAGATCCTGATACCTGGTTGAAGTTTGGTATGTATACTGAGGCCCTGGTGTTTTTAATCTATGCGTTGATGTACGCTTTTAAGCCGGAAGCGCTGGATGACGCTACAACCGTGGCTGTGGTTGAAACTGCGCCAGCTAAAACAACCCGCACGGGCAGCGCTTTAGCATCGATGGACGAAATGCTGCAGGCTGCCGATATTACACCCGATTCATTAAACCGGTTAAGCGAAGGCTTTAAATCGCTCGAATCTAATATTAATAAAATAAGCAGTGCTTCCAACAGCGTTGTTGAAACGGAAGAGTATGCTAAGCAGGTAAAGGAAGCTACTCTTTCTATTCATAGAGTAAATACATATTACAATAAACTGGCAGAAACTTCTCATGCGTTGATTAACAGTGCTGAAGACGCGAAAGCCACTCAAAAGGAAATGGCAGAACTGGCTAAAAACCTTGCAAAATTAAACCAGGTTTATAGCAGCATGATCTCTGCTATGCAGATGAAAGGCGCATAAATTATGATGTAGCCGGCATTGAACTAAAACGGGCCGGTAATTGTTCGAAAAACGCCTACAGAGCGTTTCATATTGGTGCTACAGCATATAGCACTTTAATCTAAAAATTGAATATTGAGAAGTCTTGCATCTCAAATCAAAACTCATAAATCAGAAATAATTTATGGCTTTACCTAAAGAGCCCCGGCAAAAATGATTAACGTGATGTATTTGGTGCTGACAGCATTGCTGGCACTGAATATATCGAGCGAGGTATTAAATGCTTTTAAAACAATGGATAAAAGCTTTTCTAATGCCAACGCTACTATCGATAAAAAAACAGCAACCATTTTCGCATCACTGGAGGACAAATTGAATGACCCTAAAACCAGGGATCTGGCGGCAGTATGGAAACCTAAGGCTGATCGTGCCAAGCAACTGTCGGATGAAATGGTTGCATATATCGACAATGTAAAAAACCAGATTATAAACGAAGCGGGCGGCGCCAATGGCGGGCATTTCAATGCTAAGAATACCAATGCAGCTACTAAAATACTGGTGGATGGTGACGGTGGACAGCAATTGTACAACAAGTTGAATGATTATAAAAAAAAAAAGCTGCTGGGAATTGACGCAAAAATCAATTCCCAGTTTCAAAACAGTTTACCGCTCGACCTGACCATGCCTGATGTGCAAAATAAAAGCAATAAAAACTGGGAAGATGCCTACTTCAGAAGAACGCCTGCAATTGCAGCGATTACGGTACTCTCCAAGTTTCAAAGTGATATTAAAAATTCTGAGGCCCAGGTAGTTGAGTACTGCCACAACCAGATAGGTGAAGTTCAGGTAGTATATGATGAGTTCCAGGCTTTGGCTACCGCCAACGCACAATTTCTTTTACCGGGCAGCGAGTTTACCATTACGGCGGGTGTGGGCGCTTTCAGTAAAAATGCAAAACCAACCGTAACCATCGATGGCGCGGCGGTGCCGCTAAATGCCAACGGGTTAGCCGAGTACAAAACAACTGCAGGTGGTCCTGGTACTTATACGAGAAAAGTAAACATATCGTTTGTAAAACCTGACGGAACTACGGCAACGCTTACCAAAGACATTACCTATACAGTTGCTTCTCCTACAGGCCTTACTGTAAGCGCAGACGCTGTAAAAGTATTATATGTAGGGTTAGACAACCCGATCTCCGTAGGTGGAGGAAGCGGAACAAATGCTGCTAATCTGCGGGTGTCTATCAGCCAGGGGTCAATATCGGGTAGCGGCGGTAAATATATCGCTAAGGTTACCACACCTGGCACCGCAAAAGTTACGGTTAATGACGGAAACAATCTACCAGCTTCGATTTTCGCGTAAAATCTGTTCCTACTCCAACGGCCATGGTTGGGGCGAGCCGCGGCGGCCGCATGAGGGTAAACGAATTTAAAGCACAGGCCGGCGTTAGGGCGGAGCTGGAAAAAACTTTGTTTTTGAAGGCGTTAAGTTTACGGTAACTGAATATACCATGACATTTACAGGTGCAGGATACCCTGAATTTATGCATAAAGCAGTGTCCGGCAACTCATTTAATGCGGTACGCAGCCTTATTGAGCGGGCAAGACCCGGAAGTACAATTACCATCGATGAGATCAGAGCTTCCGGTCCTGGAGGTAGCAGAACTTTACCTCCTATTGCATTCAACCTTTTCTAATAATACGATTTGGTTTAATGTTTGTGGAATAGATTAACACATTGGGCAACCGGGGTACTAAAATATCTGCAGGTGAACCATGAATACTTATAAAACTGAAGAAATGAAATTTCGTATTACTTGTAGTATTGCTCTGTTTTTAATAATGAGTAGTGTTGTGGTGGCACAACGCCGCAGTGCCTATGATACTCCTATAAAATCGGAAAAAACCACTAATACAAAAACTACTGATTCCAAAAAATCCGATCCTAAAGCTAAAACGCCTCCGGCGCAGGCAGGCGGGCGGAGACTATAATACAACAACGTCCAATCTTCCTATAGAAGTAGTAGAAGACCAGGGAGAAGGCGGTTTGTATGGAACATCGAAACAATCGCTGCGAAAAGATAATATCCTCGAAGACGATCATACCGATAGCGCCGCTACTCCGCTGGCTTATACACAGTTGTACGCTGCAGATGCTATGTACCGTGTAAGGGTTTGGCGCACTATTGATGCCCGTACACAGCAAAATGCCCGTTACTTCTATAATAAATCCATCGACGGCGAGGACGACAAAAGATTGATTAATATAATTCTCCGCGCCATTAAAGAAGATAGTGTTCAGGCTTTCAGTAATGTAGATGATCGTTTTACCACACCTATCACTTTTGATGAAGCTGTAGCCGGGTTTGGCGGAGGGGTGGATACTGTGGCCAAATATGATATGGAGGGTAATATTGCAGGTTACCAGGTAAGAGCAAGAGATGTAGCACCCGATTCCATTTATAAATTCAGGCTGAAAGAAGAATGGATATTTAATAAACGTGATGGAAAAACTTATGTAAGAATTTTGGGTATTGCTCCCCTTGCCAGCTATACTTCTTCTGATGGCTATACGATGGAAAACAGCGAGCATGCCGTTTTCTGGGTTTATTATCCCGATCTTCGTAAGGTATTGGTACGTAATAATATCACTAATCCTCTAAATATATCAGGTTATGTAACCTGGGAAGAAGTATTTGAAAACCGACTTTTTGAAAGTACCATACAAAAATCTTCGCTGGATGCCGAAAACGGTTTTAACAACACACCTCTTAAGGCAGACCAGGCCGAAATAATTCAAAAACAACTGAATAATTTGAGCTCGAAAGGCTGGATAAAGAAATAAGTTGTTTGACCCAAATTTTGTTATTATGATCAGTTCCCTAAAAAAACTTGCTGTAGCTTCAGCATTTATTATTGGTTCTCTAACCGTTTCGGCGCAGAAATTTAATCCACAGAAGAATAGCATTGGTTTTAACTTCGGAGCACTCAGCTATTCCGGAAGATTTGCGGTTGATGCTTCTTTGGCCAGCCATACGTCGCTATACGCCTCACTGGTGTACAGGCGAAAGGTTTGGGATAAGCTGTATGTACGTGCCGAAGCCTTCGGGGCCGCATGAGAGGCGACAACACCAATATAGCGTCGCAGGCTTATAAACCCAATGGCCAGTTCCAGACAGAAATGGCAGAGTTAAGCGCGAAAGCAGAGTATGATTTTATCGATTTACAAAAACATAAAGCTACCCCATTTGTGAATGTGGGTGCCGGTGTTTATACTTTGTTCAATTATTCGTCTACCGAAGGCCCAAAAGAGGGCGGTGACAAAACAGGATTTGTTATGCCTGTGGGAGGAGGTGTAAAATACAAGCTCAACAACCGGGTGAAATTACTGGCAGAAGGTAACGCAAGATTATTTAATAAAAACCTGGACGGCCGCACCGGCGCGGGTATCAATAATCCCAACCTGTATTATAGCTTCGGCTTTGGTGTTATTTACGAGCTGACACCCGCCAATGTATTATGGTAAGCATCAGCAGCTTAACCGGGCTGTAATTCGAAAATAGTGATCTCCGGCCTTACATTAAAACGGAGTTGCCATTTGTAACCCAGAGCCCGGTTAATATACACCGTCCTTCCATCATCAAGGTCGATCTCACCGGCGGTATACTTCTTGTTATTTACCGGTACAACAGGCGCCTGTAAAAAGGAGGCTTTACCTGTCCGCCGTGTGTATGCCCCGACAGTATCCATCCCTTGTAGTTTTTCCATATATCCTCATCGCAGGTATCCGGATTATGACTCAATACAATAGTGGGCGTACCCTCAGTATAATGCAACATAGCTACCTCGGGCCTGTAGTTCGTTCCCCACAAATCGTCTATTCCAATAATACTAAGGCCGCCGATAACTACGGCACTATTCCTCAGCATAGTAATACCGGCACCGGTTGCCATGGAAGTTACCCTGTTGCTCACATCTGCCTGAGACCATCCCATACCATAATCATGATTACCTAAAATACCCACAGTGCCTATCTTTCCCGTCACCTTATGATCTAATACTTCGTTCAATTCGTCAAATTCAACTCCGCCGTTTTCAGTTATAAAATCACCGGTATACACTACAATATCCGGCCGGTAGCGCTGTGCTTCTTTTAACGACCGTATCAGGAAATCTTTGTCGGTCCTGCCTACATGCATATCACTTATCTGCATCAGTATTTTGCCTCTCAACATGCCGGGCAAATTTTTTACGGGCATTTTCTTCTGCACAAATTCCAGCCTGAAGGGCTCTACCTGCCAGGCATACAGCCCCGTTATGGCCGATGCTCCGCCCAGGGTCGCCAGTATCTTTGTAAATTTTCTGCGATTCATAGGTATTTTAGTTAATCCTGGTTCTCTTTACGTTTACCGGGAGCTACCCGGTTGAATAAGGAATCCCAAACCGGTTTAATATCGGGAGAAGGTTTTAACAGCAGAACTCCTCCGATAAATAATACCAGTGCAAATATAGTCCTGGTAAATAGCCCTGACCAACCGCCCAGGTTATTAAATAGTAACCACGTAATGATAAAAACAACAAAGCCAAGTAATACAGTATAAAGCGATTTCATCGTAAAAGGAAACAACCTAAACTTCTTCCAGAGAAAACAATCCTGACGGTGTTATAAATAGAAAAAGAAATGAGGTTGGCAAAGGATGGACCAATAATATCAAAATGTTTCGTAAGAAGATAATTAAGTGGAAGCATTAACACCAGCAACACAAGGCCGCTAAGCAATTCAAATCTCCAGTAATTTGAAGTGCCTATAATTTGAGCATTAACACCCGTGCCCATATCAACCAGTCTGGTAAACCCCAGTATAATAAAGGCATTGAACCCTAATAAATACTCCGCATTAATATTAAATGTAACAACAGCATTCTTATAATTCAGCGTGATTAACATTAACATTAGAACCGCGAAAACAATTTGATTAATAGAAGACCGGTAATAAATATTTTGAATAGAATGCATGTTCTTATCCTTCCAGGCCTTAGCTAAATGAGGAATTGTAGCTGCAATAATACCCCGTTGTGGTGCCTGTATCAAACTTGTTAGCGTATATGCCAGTGTAAATATGCCCACTTTCGCCATGCCATCATCCATCGTGGCCCCCCTATCACAAAAGAATCAAAAACAGAAGATAGGGTAACTATTACGCTGGTGCCATACATAAAAAAGCTAAAACGGGCTATTTTTTTAAGAAACTTTTTGGTGACGCGGCTTATACTAAAAACAAAATGGGCCTGCTTGGTTAGTACCAGATATGCCAAAAGAGTTGTTGCAATACCTAAATACGTAAAGGAGTACAGCTTAATAAATAAGTCAAAATCGGGAATTACATTGAAAAAAATAGCACAATAAGAATGGTAATAATAAAACGCCACTCCACCTCTTTTAAAAAAGCTGTAAATACCGATTTATGCAGATTCCATGCAAATGCCTCCAGTACATTAAAAAGAGTTAAGCCCAAACCCATGGGAAAAACCCAGTAATAATAAGTTACAAATAAAGGCGAATTAGCGCTGTATTTTTTATACACCAACTCCTTAAAAGTTAGCCCAAGCACTGTTACTATAAGGAAGCCCATTAAACTCACAAGAGCAGCCCAGGCCAACATATCGCTTTTACCCGGCTTTAAATTGTCATTATAATAAGGATAAAACTTGTAAATAAAAGATGGCATCGCCAGAGTTGAGAGGGAGGCCATTAACGACGCTACATCTGTAAAAATGCGGGTAAGACCATATTCGGTGCTGGTAAAAAGTCCCTCCCTTACAAAAAAAAGAACATATTTAGCAAACCAATGGCAAAACCAAAATAACTAACCAATGAAGAAATAATACTCTGCCGCCTGATTTTCGCACTCATTATAAAGTTGCCGCTTTAGTTTACATTACTGTTAACCGGTTATTGTGCTCATCATCACAATTATGTTTCGAGAACGCTTCAGGATCACTTTGCTTAAAACACACCCGGCCAACACGGCTTCAAACTTAGAACATTTTAAGTAGCAAAAAATGAAAAGCAGTTTAATTTCCTATTTCTTTAACGGTTATGTAAAAATCGGGCACCACGTTTATTGCACCCCTACTTCCTTAAGGCTTATTTTCTGAAAGTTTCCGGAAGGGTTCAGCCAACGCCCGTTGCTTAATAAAACCGGCATATTAAATCCTTTTACAGCATTGCTCCATTTGTATAATACAGATTCTCCTTCTTTTTTATATTGCAATTCCGGTATCTGCGTCGTACGCAGGTATTGATCAAAGATCTTACTCAGGTCTTTTTGCTTTTTTGAGTCATGTATTGCTCCACCTCCCGTGTGGTTACTGTTTTGTGATAAAAGTCTTTATTAAGGCCTCTCAATATACTCTTGAATAAAGCATCATTATCAATAACCTGCCTGATCGTATGCAGCATATTGCCTCCCTTGTAATACATATCGCCACTCCCCTCTTCATTCACTCCGTAAGTACCGATAATGGGTATATCATTAGCTATATTTTTACGGGTACCGATCACATATTCGCTGCCTGCCTTCTTACCAAACTCGCATTCGGTAAACATGGTTTCACTGTAATTGGTAAAGCTTTCGTGGATCCACATATCAGCAATATCTTTAGAGGTGATATTGTTGGCAAACCACTCATGCCCGCTTTCATGAATAATAATAAAATCGAATTTCAGTCCCCAGCCACTTCGCTTAAGTCCTTACCCAGGTAGCCCATTCCGTATTTGTTACCATAAGCCACTGCACTCTGGTGCTCCATTCCAAGGTGAGGCGCATCTACCAGCTTATAGCTGTCTTCGTAAAAAGGATAAGGTCCCATCCAGCTCTCAAAGCAATGTATCATCGGTTTAACTACAGCGAACTGTTTTTTAGCTTTTTCCAGGTTATAATCCAGTACCCAGTAATCCAGGTCCAGCTCCCCTTTCTCCCCTTCATCTTATCTTTAAAGTTTACATATTTGCCTATATATGGAATGATATTATAGTTATTGATTGGGTTCTTTACCGTCCAGGTCCAGGTGGTGGTACCATCGCTGTTTTTTTGTTGTCCTGCCAGGCGGCCATTGCCCACAGCCACTAAAGTATCAGGTACTGTTATAGCCAGGAAGCGCCCTTATCCGGTTCATCGCCCTGGTAGTCTTTACAGGGATACCATACGCTGGCACCCAGCCCCTGGCAGGCTACGCTGACCAGTCGCGGCCTTTTTCGTCTTTGCCAAAGATCCATCCGCCATCCCAGGGTGCGCGTAAGGCCACTTTAGGTTTACCCTTAAAATAGATCCTGATCTTTTTTTTCGGTATTGGCAACCAGGCTCCGTTGGAGGCTCAGCCAGTATACATTTCCTTCTCTTGTAAAAGACACCGGTATCTGCTCCCCAACAAACGCTATTTTTTCTATTTGCATTGGTTCCTGCAGGTCTATCTGCATCGTTTTACCCGGCCTACCCATTACTTTTAACCCGATGTCCACAAAACCGCTGATCTGCCTGTCAGGGATATCAGGCTTTACGTGAATATCATAGCGCGTAACATCCCACCAGCTACGTCCTGCGCCATTGCTCCCTCTAAGGGTATCCTGCCTGGTAAAGCTTTTTTAGCAACACCTAATTGCCCCTGCGCCGGCACCACAGCTACGACAATAAAAAAATAAAACAACTATTTTGGAAAAGTTTTTAAGCATACACCCACGATTGAAGTGTAAATTTAACCGTTCAACCTTAAATATGTTTTTATAAATTGATAAACGGTATTACATTGTATATATGCAATATATGGCTTATTCCACGCGGGGCTTACAACCAGGGCAGGCGTGCCCCGCGCGCCTGGTGCATAGCTTTTGCATACTGCTCTTCATCAGCGCCTGCTCTACCAGAAGCAGGTCAGGAAAAAAATATTTCATTATAATGAGTATACAGGCATTGCATCGCTCGATCCTGCTTTCGCTAAAAACCAGTCTACCATGTGGCCCGCACACCAGCTGTTCAGCACGCTGGTAGAGATCGATGATAGTTTAAACATTAAGCCTTCCATCGCTACCCGCTGGGAGATCTCTGATGACAAAAGAATATATACATTTTATCTACGGCCCGACGTGCTGTTCCACAATGACGCCTGCTTTCCTCAAAGCAAAGGACGACGGCTGGTTGCGGCCGATGTAGCGTTCAGCCTAAATCGGATCATTGAAGCTGCTACCGCCAGCCCGGGTGCCTGGATCTTTAACGGCAAGGTAGACAGCATTCAACCGTTTACCGCATTAAACGATACCACTTTTCAGCTCAGGCTGCTACAACCCTATCAGCCTATACTGGGTATTTTGTCTATGCAGTATTGTTCTATAGTAGCTCCCGAAGCAGTTAAGCTGTATGGCAAAGATTTTCGCCGCCATCCGGTAGGCAGCGGCCCGTTTAAATTTGTAAAATGGGAAGAAGGACAGGCATTGATCTTCGCTAAAAATGAAAACTATTTTGAAAGAGACAGTGCCGGCAACCGCCTCCTTATCTCGATGGCATTAAAATAAGTTTTAAAGACAGCCGTGCCACCGAATTCCTTTTATTCAGGCAGGGACAACTCGATTTTATCAACGAGCTCGACCCAAGCTTTAAAGACGAGGTGCTTACGAAAAAAGGCACGCTGCGCGATGTATGGAAAGATAAGATCGAGTTGCAAACACAACCTTACTTAAATATAGAGTACCTGGGTATTTTGGTAGACACCAGCAATCCCATTGTAAAGAACTCCCCGCTCCGGTTGAAAAAGGTCAGACAGGCCATTAATTATGGTTTTGATCGTCGCAAAATGATTTTGTACCTGCGAAATTCGTTAGGCACCCCGGCCGAAAGCGGTTTTGTTCCCATGGGGCTGCCCTCTTTTAACGATTCTGCAGTAAAGGGGTATACCTACAATCCGGCTAAGGCCGCGCAGCTCTTAAAAGAAGCAGGCTTCCCCGGGGAAAAGGGCTCTTACCCGTTAAGTTGTTAACCATTTCCATTTACGCAGATTTTGGCAATTTTATAGCACGGCAACTCGAAGAAATAGGCCTGCCGGTACAGGTGGAGGTGGTTCAGAAATCGCTGTTATTCGAGATGACTTCAGGATCCAAAGCCGCTTTTTTCCGCGGTGGATGGATCGCAGATTACCCCGATGCCGAAAATTATCTTTCCGTTTTTTATTCAAAAAATCCTGCACCGCCTAACTATACGAGGTATAAAAACCCGGCGTTTGACAGGGTGTTTGAGCAGGCTATCAGAGAAACCAACGATTCAATCCGCTATACCTTATACCGGAAAGCCGATCAGCTGGTAATGGACGATGCGCCGGTAATACCCTTATGGTACGATAAGGTTATACACCTCGTACAAAAAAATATAAGCGGCTTTCCGTCTAACGCTTTAAATCTGCTGGAACTCCGAAAAACGAAAATAAACTAACTAAAGCATGTTTCCTTCCCAACTACTGATAGCAGCCTTTTTATTAAAAGCATTTGTAAGTGAGTCCGTATCGTCATTTGTTGGCTGGTTGGGTACCGGGTTTTACTTACTCGCTTACGTGCTTGTAAGCTTTAACAAAGTAAAAGCAGATAGGCCCACCTATCATGTATTGAATATTTTAGGTGCCCTGGGACTGATTATTCATGCCGTGTACATGGGAGATGGCCCCAACCTGATCTGCAATCTTGCCTGGTTATCTATAGCACTTGTGGCCACTGCAGCCATTGTATTAAAAAAGCCTAAGTAAAATTTAGCAGTGCAAGCGCCTGCTTCTTATAGCGTTTCAACCCGGCATCATAGTCCTTTTTGTCTTTTACCAGGCTTAAATAATAATAAGCCCCGTCTACCAATACAAAAATCAGATCGGCGGTTACGGCAGGATTAGCCACCTGAAGCAAACCCTCCTTCTTGCAATCTTTTATATATTGCTCCATATTCTTACGTAAAGTATCAAGCAACTGCCGATAACGGGCTGCAATAGTCTCGTCGCGCAAAGCCAATGCATAGCAGCTATAAGAAACGCTATCGTCAAATAAAATATTCCATTTTTTTGAAAAAACATTGTCGATAATTTTCAGCAGTATCGTTTTAGGAGTGCTGTTAGCAGCGGCGGGAACATTAAATATCTCCAGGTAGCGATCCAGTATAAACTGAATAAGTCCGTAAACCAACTGCTCACGGCTTTTAAAATAATGTATAATCAAACTGGGGTTCATTCCTGCCAGTTCAGCCGTTTTAGCGAGGGAAGCATTTTCCAGGCCTTCCTGTTTGGCTATTGTAAAAACACCTCGATAATTTCTTTTTGTCTTGCTTCTTTCAAGCTTCGTCTTCCCATGGTAGTTAAATTAGAGTTGGCTTTATACCGGTAAATAATGAAGCACTATTACAGCCGTTTGCCAGAAGGTTTTTTTATTACACCTAAATATAATCAAACCCCGCCAGTTAAAAAACAGGTAACACAAAAATAATATTAAATTAATTGAATGTTCATTCAATTAATTTTTTTACTATTGTAATGCCATATATTTTTGACAAGCTGAAAAACAGTGGAAGTAGGGTTACCGTTCCGTAAAAACGGATTTTAAAGTTGATCAACAGAATTGTTTGGGGGCCAAAGGCGCGACGTATTAATATCACCAAATCATTTTAAACCACACAAAATGAGAATATCCTTTTCCATGCACTGGCAGGAGTACAGCGCAGGTTGCATTCCGCAGCCTTCAGCACATGCAAACGTTTGCGCAAAAAATATTTATTATTTAAATTGAACGTACATTCAATTTAAATTTGTTTTGGCAAATAGTAGAATACCATAAATCCCAAACTGCATTCTTCTTTAGGCCTGTGCATGCCCGATATGTGTTTTTTAGTATCATTTGTGCCTTAAATAATAAAGGCTTTAAAAGCAACTTGTATCTCTCACTATATATTTATTAGTTTAAAACAATTGCAATGAGTAATTTAAAACTATCTACTTTGCTGTTTTTCTTATTTGCGGTTACATCAGTTGTTGCACAAACCAGGCAAATAACCGGCACCGTAAAAGACGAAACCGGGGCCGCTATACCAGGTGCCACCATTTCTGTAAAAGGAACGAGTATGGCAGTGCTGGCTGACAGCGCAGGTTTTTTAGCGTATCGGCCAATTCAAAAGATCTGCTAACAGTTTCGGCAGTAGGCTATTCCACCGAAGATTTTGAAACCGGCGTCTCCGGCACCATAAATATTGTTCTTAAAAAAATACACAGGGCTTGGATGAGGTAGTGGTTGTAGGCTACGGCACCCGTAAGCGAACCAATGTGGCAGGTGCGGTAGACCAGATTGCAGGCAAGAAAATTTCCGACCGTCCTGTTGCCAACGTCTTGCAGGGATTGCAGGGATTAAGTGCAGGACTTAATATTTCTTATGCCGGCGGTGCGCCAGGCGCTACTCCTAACATCAATATCAGGGAATGGGGTCCATTAATGGCGGCGGCGGATCGCCGTTGATCCTGATCGACGGGATAGCATCTCAGATAGATGATATGCTAAGATTGAATCCAACCGATATTGAGTCTATCACAACGCTGAGAGATGGAGGAACCGCTGCTATTTATGGAGCCCGGGCGGCTTTCGGGGTTTTGATGATCGAAACTAAAAAGGGAAAGCTGGGAGGCCGTCAAACGATATCATACAATAACTACTTTGCCTTATCCAAAAGAACGGTGATGCCCGACCCTATTACCGACCCTTATATTTACAAAAAACTAAGACGCGTAGCCCTTGAAAATTCGCCCTGGAATGATAACTCCTATGGCACATTCTTTCCTGGGAGCAGGAATGGGCAAAGCAGCGCTCCGAGGATCCATCGATAGAAGATGTCAGACCCAATCCAGACGATCCGGCACAGTGGGCTTATATGGGAAGCAATAATTTTAACGATTACTTTTTTAGTAAAAGCAACTTTTCTCATTATCACAATCTTGCTTTTAGCGGGTCGTCTTCAGGAAAAATGCCCATCAACTACCTGTTATCTGCCGATTATACCAAAGAGAATGGTCTTATTAAATTAACAAAGAATGACTGGACGAGAAGCGGCTTCAGAGGCAATTTAGGGATCAACCCATTGTCCTGGCTGAAAATAGAAGACAACATAACCATCTACCAGCTGAAAAAAGATTTACCCACCTACAATGTAACAGATGTTTACTATACCCAACCTGTTAACGTGCCTAAGAACCCCGATGGCACCTGGGGTAATAACAGCGCCGGCATTTTGGCGGGAGGACTGGTTGATGGTGGCAGAAACCTTGAAACCCGTTTTGGATTTAATAACATCCTCAGAGGGGTACTTAGCTTTTTTGATAAAGACCTCGTTATTACAGGATCGATGAGTAATAAGCGGGAACTCTGGAAAGGCAATTATTCCAGCCTTCCGTTTCAGGTAGGATACGGGCCTAATGATGTTCGACTCGTTAATGTTCCGGGCTATATTACTGCAGTAAATGGAACGGTTGTGCAGGATATTTATGACCTGTTTGCCAACTATAATAAAAAAATAGGGAACACAATTTTGCATTAACGGCAGGCTACAACCAGGAATATTACCAGTGGGATCCTACTTCAGCGAGCCGCAACCAGCTTATCTCAAGAGACCTGCCCTATATTTCTTTAACAGTCGACAATACTTCGGCATCGATCTCTCAGTCTGGTTTCGGAAGCTCCTATTATGATTATGCTATCCGAAGCTATTTCGGCCGTTTAAATTACTCCTTTAAGGATCGTTATATACTTGATTTTATTGCCAGGCGAGACGGTTCATCCAGGTTTCCACCCAATAACAGATGGGCATTTACCCCGGGAGTTTCCGGCGCATGGGTGATTAATAAAGAAAACTTCTGGAACAGCATGAATGACGTAGTATCGAATTTTAAATTACGTGCATCCTACGCTAAACAAGGTAATCAGTCCGTTTCCTACTATGGCTATCTTCAAAACCTGCCTATAGGAACTTCCGGTTATCTAATAGGGGCAATCGCCTGCCCGTTACAGCGGCGCCTAACCTCTCAGTTGACCCTAACAACTATACATGGGAAAGTGTTACTTCCAACAACTTTGGTACGGATCTGGGATTTCTTAAAAACCACTTAAACATCACCTTTGATTATTATGTAAGAAAAACTACAGGCATGTTAGGGCCTGCAAAAGTGCTGCCGGCTGTTTTGGGTAGTAATGCTCCTCAACAAAATGCTGCAGACATGTCAACAAACGGCTGGGAATTAACTGTTGGATACAACAACAGTTTTAACATTGCCAACAAGCCATTTACATATTCCTTGAAGGGACAACTATGGGATAGTAAAAGCAAAATCACGAAATACGACAATCCTCTTGGCTTATTCTCGGCCGCATGGAGGCAAGGACAAACAGTGGGAGAGATATGGGGACTGGAAAGTGACGGCTTTTTTAAAGATGAAGCCGATATAGCTACCCTGGACCAATCAGCAATTATTCCTGGGGAGCCCTTGAAATTGTACCCGGTTGGCCAAAGTATATTGACCAGGATGGAGATAAAAAAATCATCCAGGGACTTAGCGATAAAGATCCTAAGGACTTAAAAATTATTGGTAACAGCCAGGCCAGGTACAGGTATTCCTTTAACGTTGACCTTTCATGGAATAATATCGACCTGTCTGTGTTTTTACAAGGTGTAGGCAAAATGGATTACTATCCCCAACACTATCTGTTTTGGGGTCTTTATCAGCAACCTTATGCCAATATGTATCCCTGGCTGCTTGATTTTTACCGGCCTGAAGCAGCCTCCGCCGAAGAAAGAGCCGGTTATCCTAAGGCATATATTGATGCGGGGCTGGCCGACGCCAATTTAAATTCCTACTACCCGGTACTACAATCATGGCTGGCAGACAACAATTACCATGAAGGAGGAAAAGACTATGGACTGGATATGGCACAAACAAAATATTTGCTGAATGCAGCATATTTACGGGTTAAGAATATAACTGTCGGGTATACGCTTCCGCAACAGTTCACAAAGAAAATAGGAATTGACCGCCTAAGATTATTCTTTACCGGCGACAACATTACCGAATTTTCTAAAATCAAAAAATACCTTGACCCCGAATCAATAGTTGACGGATATGGATGGGCCTACCCGTATCAAAGAAAATATTCTTTAGGTCTAAATGTTACGTTTTAATCCTATCGTGCAAATTTTTAAAGCAAAAGAAATGAAAAACTATATATACATCTGTTTGTCGCTTATAGTAATAACTTCATGCAAAAGGAATTCCTCGACCGATATCCGCAAACAGCTATTTCGCCTCAATTATATTTTAAAACAGAAAGCGACTTAAACCTGTACGTAAATGGCATGCTGAGTAAGAGAGGAACAAGCATTTACGTAAACAGCGATGAGCAATCAACAGATGATTACGCTACTACCGGTAATGTAAGGATGAAAAATATGCTTTTGGGAAATATATCTGCGGAAAACACTCCCAGCTTCTGGGGATGGTCTGCGCTGAGAAATATCAACTACTTTTTAGATAATTACGCATCAGCAAATGCTTCGGCAGAAATAAAAACCATTATGCAGGTTTAGCCAGATATTACAGGGCCCTGTTTTATATGGATAAAGTAAAAGTATACTCAATGTTCCTGGTACAGCCATGCCATAGATGCCTCAGATTCTGCCAGCCTTTATAAAGCCAGTGATCCCAGAACACTTATAATAGATAGCATTTTTAAGGACCTTGATTTTGCTGCAAATAATGTAAGGGAAAGCGTACCGGCGGGTACACCCGGACTTTGGGCCGTTAAAACCATGTATGCCCGTTTAGCGCTGCATGAAGGTACTTACAGAAAGTATCACCCCGAGTTAAATCTACAGGGTACAGCCAACCGCTTTTTAGAGCTTGCTAAAAATCAGGCTAACGAGGTTATGGCTTCCGGTAAATTTTCATTGACACCCGTTTATGGCGATTTGTTTACCAGCCAGGACCTCAACCCCAACAAGGAAGTTATCTTAAATACAATTTATGACGTAGCAAAACAAACCGGTTCCGATATCAATAGCGTGGTATCGGCCAACTATGAGCAGTCCCCATCGAGAGACCTGGTGCAGGAATACCTGATGGCCGACGGGTCGAGGTTTACAAGCATTCCCAACTATCAGCAAAAACAGTATGTTGATGAATTCAAGAATCGCGATCCAAGAATGTATGTTGCTTTTATGGCTCCGGGATTTATAAGGCTCCCGGCCACTACACCTCTTGTTGCCCTGCTAAGCGCCGGGTTTACGGGGTATTACCAGAAGAAGGGCTACCAAAACAGTGTAGATCCCAATGTTAGGGGCGGGCCGACGTTCCGGAATTGCGATATGCAGAAGTGCTGCTTACTTATGCAGAAGCCAGCGCAGAGCTGGGTAACCTCACCCAGGCAGACGTTGACAAGTCCGTAAATCTGCTGAGAACAAGAGCAGGTATGCCTGCCCTGGATATGGCTGCCGCAAATGCAAACCCCGATCCGGTTTTAGCAAGTAAATTCCCTGATGTAACCGGCGCAAATAAAGGAGTACTCCTCGAGATCAGAAGAGAGAAAAGAGTTGAATTTGCCTTCGAAGGTCGCCGGTATGATGATTTAATGCGCTGGCATGCAGGAAAGGTATTTGAAAAATACCCGCAGGGAATGTATTTTCCCGGGCTGGGGCAGTATGATATGACAGGCGACAACGTTGCCGATATTATTTTGGTAAGCAGAAGTGCAACCATTCCTCCGGTTGACCAGAGAATAAAAAATGCTCTTGGGGTAACACTGGTATACTATCGAATCGGAACTTTCGGACAATCGGGTAGCATCCCCTTAGAAAACGGAGAAACCGGTGGTGCTATTGTAACAGGAGTAGCGCCAAGAACATTCATAGCACCTAAATACTATTACTTTCCTATACCGGTATCGCAAACAACGCAAAACCCCAAATTACAGCAGCCGTATGGGTGGGAGTAACACTAAGCAGTTATAATCATTTGACAACATTTTCGTCTTTACAGGTTGCTTTTCACAATACCCTTTATAAACTTTTAATTTTCATATTTTAATCATCAAAAAAATCATAATGAAAAAGAATACATCACTTGTCTTATTGTTCGTTTTGTCTTTATTTTCGTTTCGTACATACCGGCCTCTGTATCAGATACAGGCGCTCCTGATGCCAGTGAAAGTAAAGTTGTAATCTTAAAAACAACCTTGCAGGTATTACCATCCATCCTGCTCCCGCTCCCCATCGCCTTATACAAAATCAGTTTACTTTAAGTATAACAACCAAAATGTTGGAAATAAATTTAAAGTGGTAAGCGAAGATGGATGCCCCTTTTATACTGTAGTTAATGGCAGCCCGGTTACTTATAACCCGGTTACATCTGCAGAAAATATCTTCGGCATTTTTTTAAAGCGGAAACGGGTTGTGATCAAGCGAGAACCATTACTGTATATTATGATGATAATGGTACGTGGGTATCACAAGCCTCCTTTGTAATTAATTTGTAAAAAGTTTGTTTAAATAAAAGAATAACGCTGTTTTTGCCTCCGACCTTTGAAGGCCGTTTATCACAACGGCCTTTCATTAATAAACAGGCTTTATATTTTTAGACGTGTATTAAAAAATATTTCATGACACAGGGAAGAAGAGATTTCTTAAAAATGCAGCGATCCTTTCGGGAGCTGCCGGCCTTAACAATGTATTGCCCTCCAGCATAAAAAAGGCCCTGGCGATCAATGCTCCTAAGGGGACAACTTTTTACGATGCAGAACATATTGTTTTCCTGATGCAGGAGAACCGCTCCTTCGATCATATATTTGGTTGTATGAAAGGTGTTAGGGGATTTAATGATCCGCGTATCAAAACGCTTCCCGATCAAAACAAAGCCTGGATACAGAAATCAAAAACGGAGACGCCCATGCTCCCTTTCACATCGATATCAACAAAACCAAGGTAACCTGGCAGGGTGGTCTTCCCCACGACTGGCCCGATCAAAGCAGGGCCAGGAATAACGGGAAATACGACCAGTGGATTCCGCAAAAACAGAAATGTGTATGGGGTACTTTAACCGGGCGGATGTTCCCTTTTATTATGCCCTGGCCGATGCCTTTACACTCTGCGACCATTATTTCTGTTCGTCGCTTACAGGTACTACACCTAACCGGTTATTTTTCTGGACGGGAACAATAAGAGAAAAATTAAATGGTAACAGCAAACCTGCGGTACGCAATTCGCAGGCCGAATCGCGTCACAACGCCTTTGTAGACTGGAGTACTTTTCCAGAACTGCTGGAAGACAACGGCATTAGCTGGAAGATTTACCAGAATGAAATATGGACAGCAAAACTGGAGGATCGTACCGATTACTGGCTGGGGAACTATGGAGATAACGCTATAGAATATGTAAAGAGACATCAGGTAAAACTGGCCGCCTACTTTCGCAAACACGGTGATGCCACCGCGCAGCCGGCGCTTACTGCAGAACAGGTGCTTGCCAGGTATAACCAACTTGGTCAAAAGGAGAAAACCTGATCGACAAGGCTTTTTCTAATAATATGGAAGTAGCAGAATATCTGCAACTGAAACCTTACAGGTTTACAGACGATGCGGGAAAACAGCAGACGGTGCAAATACCGGCCGGTGATATTTTCATCAATTCAGAAAAGATGTAGACTCCGGGAATCTGCCTACCGTTTCCTGGCTGGCAGCGCCACAGGCTTTTTCGGATCATACCAGCTCTCCGCTTTATGGAACCTGGTATGTATCGGAAGCGCTTAACATTCTCACTAAAAATCCGGAGGTCTGGAAGAAAACTATTTTCATTCTTAACTACGATGAAAACGACGGTTATTACGACCATCTGCCCCCATTTGTAGTTCCTGATCCTAATGACCCTGCTACCGGCAAGGTTTCTGAAGGAATTGATATCACATCAGATTTTGATACAGCAACCAACTGGCCGATAGGATTGGGCTACCGCGTGCCAATGATCATCGCTTCTCCCTGGAGTAAGGGCGGCTTTATTAACTCACAGATACACGACCACACATCAACGCTGATGTTTCTCGAAAAGTTCCTGCAAAAGAAAACAGGAAAGAATATTGTTTCTAAAAATATCAGTAGCTGGCGCCGAACAGTTTGTGGCGACCTCACCTCGGCTTTCCGGCCTTATAACGGGGAACGATATCCATTGCCGGAGTTCCTAAAAAAACACAGGTGATAGATAATATACAAAATGCAAAAAACAAGCCGGCCCAGGTAATTCCCCAACCGTTAACGGCAGCTGAAATTGCATCGATCAATCAAAACCACCCCTTCTCGGCACCAGCCTCTCAATGGGTAGCAGAGCAGGAAAAGGGCACCCGGCCGGCCTGTGCGCTACCTTATATTATTTACGCCGATTGTCATTTAACAAAAGAAAGAGGTACCGTTGAGCTAAAATTTGAGGCGGCAGCTAATGATCATCACATTGGTACTGCGTTTAACATGTACACTCCTTCGGCCTATAAAAGGAAGCAGGTAAAACCTGGTTTTACACTGTAAAGGAAAAAGATACACTAACAGACAGCTTACAACTGCAACATTTTGACCGCAATATTTACGACCTGTGTATAAACGGTGTTAACGGCTTTTTCAGACATTACAGGGTAATGCAGAAGACGGCGACCTCAGTGTTAGCTGTAACTATGAGGAAAAAAAAAAAAGCCTGGTTCTCCGCTATACAGGTAATATTATTTTGGGTATTTCAAACCACGACAATAAGGCGATCACCATATTATTAACCGACAATGCTTATGGCAGAAAACTTCAGCAGTTTACCATTGAAGCCGGCGGCAAAAAAACATACAGGTAGACCTGAAAAAGTCAAATGGCTGGTACGACTTTACGTTAACTGTAAAAGGCAACGAAATATTTAAAAAGCAGTATGCCGGGCATGTGGAAACCGGTGAAATATCGATCACCGACCCGTTTATGGGAGGTTTGCTGAGCTAGCTTATTTACGCTCGTATTTCCAGTTGCGGCCCTTGCCTTCGGCGATCCACTCTATTGCAGATGCTATACGTTTACTGCGTGTAGCCTCTGTTTTTGCTTCTGTGATCCATTGAATATATTCTTTGCGATGCGAGGGCGCAAATTTTTCAAAAACTGCTTTCGCCGTTTTGTTCTTTGCCAGGGCAACGGCTAATGATTCCGGTACAGGCGGCTCCGCCGATTTCTTTGCCGGCGCGCGCTTTAGTGTAACACCTGCATCAGCCAGGGCAATGGCTTCTTTTACAGCAGCCAGCAGGTCCATGTTCTTTGGCAGCTCTTTCACCGATTTAATATTGGCAATACGGCCGAACTCTGAAGCCCGGTCTTCCGCTTCAGCAAGGTAAGGTTGTAGTGCCTTTATTTGTGCACCCAGCCAAAAACCGAGCGCGCAATGTTGCTTAAACGCTGCCAGGCTGCACAACATTTTTCCTTTATAATCAAAAGAAGGCACTCCCCATTTGATCGACTCCGTAATCTCAGGCGATGCCTTATGTACGATAGCCCTGAAATGCTCTAATATAGGTTTTGCAAAATCGGCAGCCTTTGCAATGTAAGTGTCTACTTTGGGGTCGAATGTTGGCATAGTATACAATTAAAAAGCAGGCATAAAGCCTGCTATAAAATTAAGTTTAAAACCCGTATAATTAATTCCCGCTGCCGAAAAGGTTGCCTACGGCGCCTTCCAGCATGGGAAACTTTTCTACTACATAGCTTTTAATAGCTTCCAGGGCTTTGGCAGCCTGCTCATCAGTTAAGCCGGCTTCCGCCTTTAACTTTTCAACTAACTCATTCATTTCAATTATTTATTTAAAATTAAAAATGGCCCACCTGGTTAGGCAGCCTTTACCAACCCCATCTTGCTTTTGCTGAATTTGCGTTCTGCATAATCCCGTGTAAGTGTAAACGATTTTTCGGATGATGACGGAAGCTCATACATGGCATCAGTAAGTATGCTCTCAAAATACTGCGCAGGCCCCGCGCTCCTAATTTGTATTCAACTGCTTTCTCTACCATATAGTTGTATACCTCATTTTCAACAATCAACTCAATACCTTCCAGCTCAAACAGCTTTTTATATTGCTTCATTAAAGCATTTTTAGGCTCTGTAAGAATGTCCCTGAGGGTATCGGCATCCAAGGGCTCCAGGTGAGTTACAACGGGCAACCTGCCCAGAAGCTCAGGTATTAATCCGAAGGTCTTCAGATCCTGTGAGTTTACAAACTTCAGCAGGTTCTTTTTCATATCCTCCTGCTGCGCCTTATCAACATTAAAACCGATCGTATTGGTTTGAACCCGGCGACCAATTATTTTATCAACCCCGTCAAAAGCGCGCCACCGCAGATAAACAAGATATTGTGCGTATTTACCTTAATCAGCTTCTGGTCGGGGTGCTTACGCCCACCCTGCGGCGGAACCAGTACATCAGTACCCTCCAGCAATTTCAATAATCCCTGTTGCACGCCTTCCCCGCTTACATCGCGGGTAATGCTCGGATTATCGCTTTTACGCGCTACTTTATCTATTTCGTCGATATACACAATTCCACGTTCAGCAGCTTCCACATCATAGTTGCAAACCTGTAGTAATCTTGTCAGGATGCTTTCAACGTCTTCACCCACATATCCCGCTTCCGTAAAAACGGTAGCATCTATATATGGCAAAGGGTACATTCAATACCTTGGCAATGCTGCGTGCCAGTAAAGTTTTACCGGTACCGGTTTCCCCTACCATCACTATATTACTTTTTCAATCTCCACTTCATTGTGCGGGTCTATATCCCTGCCAGACCTTTGCTTCAATCGTTTATAATGATTGTAAACGGCCACCGCCAACACTTTTTTTGCATCGTCCTGTCCTATCACATACTCATCCAGAAAGGTCTTGATCTCCATAGGTTTTTTTACATTAAGCGAAAAACCCTGGTGCTGGGGATGCTCTTTCAGGTGTAATTCCTGGTCTATTATCTCCTGGGCGTGTTCTACACAGTTCTCACATATATGCCCGTCCTGACCGGCGATCAGTATCTCTACTTCATCGCGGCTGCGGCCACAAAATGAACAATGTAAAACAGAACCTGATATTTTTTCTTTCATATATAATTACAAAGTTAAAAACCACCTGTAACAAGTGGCTTTTTTAAAAAGTATTCAATACCGCTAATTTTCCCGGAATATTACTTAAACAGCTGTTAAATAATATTTTATAAACAGGGATCCATAGCAGCTGATGTTAGTAAATCTATAATTTTTCTACTATTTTATCCGCGATACCATATTTGATGGCCTCCTCTGCATCCATCCAGTAATCGCGATCGAAGTCGCGCATGATCTCATCGATGGTTTTGCCGCAATTATCTGCTAAAATTTTAGCCCCTATATGCTTAACACGCTGTGTTTGTTTGGCCTGTATCTCCAGGTCCGAACTCACCCCACGAATATAGCCGCCCAAAGAGGGCTGATGGATCATTACTTCGCCATGGGGATAAATGTAACGGTTACCCTTTTCGCCGCCGCTTAACAGGATGCTTCCCATTGATGCCGCCAAACCCATACAGATAGTGTGAACAGGGCTGCTGATCATTTTCATGGTGTCGTAAATAACCATACCGCTGGTTACAACACCGCCGGGGCTGTTAATATAAAAATTAATTGGCGCTCCGGGCTTATCTGCTTCAAGCAGCAATAACTTGGTGGTTACCTCGCGGGCGCTTTTATCATCTACCACTCCCCACAAATACACGGCTCTTTTATCAAAGAACATTTGTTCCAGCCGCTTATTCAGCATCATCAGATCATCGCGCTTATCCTGTGGTTCTTTGGGTTCTTCTTCCTCGCCCTCATCATCGTTTACAATAGGGCGCGCCCATTTGTTGTTGTATATATTTGAAAAGTTCATTTTTATTGCTTATTTCTTTTTATTAAGTAATAATACTTCGTCTATCAAACCATATTCTTTTTGCTTCAGGGGCCGTCATCCACTTATCGCGCTCAAAATCTCTTTCAATTTGCTCAATAGGTTTGCCTGTATGATCATTCACAATTTCATACAGCTCATTTTTGAGCTTGCGGATTTCGTTAACGGTAATTTCGATATCGCTTGCCTGCCCGCCAATGGCGCCGCTGGGCTGGTGCATCATGATCCGGGAGTGCTTCAGCGCCGCCCGCTTTCCCTGTACCGGCACCCAGTAAAACGCAAGCCATAGAGGCAGCCATGCCAATACAAATTGTAGCTACATCGGGCGATACATATTGCATGGTATCATAAACGCCCAGTCCTGCATAAACGCTGCCGCCCGGGCTATTAATATACATATTGATATCGCGAACCCGGTCTGTGCTATCGAGGAATAATAACTGGGCCGTAATAATATTAGCCACTTCATCAGTAACAGGATAGCCCAGAAATATAATACGATCCATCATTAAACGGCTATATACATCCATAACCGCTACATTCATAGGTCGTTCTTCAATAATATTAGGCGTAAGCGCTGTAACCAAATGATTACCGTAGCTATGCAGGGTATTACTGGATATCCCTTTGTGCTTCACGGCATATTTTTCGAATTCTGAATTAAAGGTCATAAGTCTCTAAATTGATTATTAGTAAACGTACAGAAAATTTTTCATTCGGTTTAACCCGTATTAACGAAAAAATGTACAAATGGATGCGATCAAATATCTATCCATTTGTAAAAACATAAAAAACTGTGACATGTTGACTGTAAGCCGATAATTTTATTGGCCAATTGGGCAGTTGTTTTTTATTCTCAACGGTCAATTTCCGGCAGCATTATCTGGATATTACCGGGCTGGATGACTGCAGTTATTTTATTTACCTTTCCTATATATTCCCCGTCTACCTGGAAATGCGCACGGTGCCGGGCAAGGATGTTTACCGACCGCGTTTGATGGATCTCTATGTTCTTGTTATCGAAGCCCAGTGAGAGCATGATCTTTAAGAATCCCCATAAAGTAAGGCGCTTTACCACAACAATTTCAAATAAGCCATCGTCAATTTCCCCTTCAGGATTAATTACAGCACCGGTGCCGTATTTCCCGGCATTGGCTATTACCACCATAATGGCTTTATGGCAGAAACTCTTCTTTCCGTCTTTTATCGTTACTTCCAATACCTGCCTGCGTACAATGGTTTTCCAGGCTACTTTAAGGTAGCCCATTTTTCCGCGGGTATCGCCATCTTCAAAATTTTTAATCAGTTGTGCATTAATTCCCACATCGCTCAGGTGCAGGCACAGGTGCTCTTCGTTTAAAAGAATTGTATCCATACCGGTTTGCCGGCCATTTTCAATTATTTGCAGGGCATCCTGAAGCTTTGCGGGAATCATCAGCTCCTTAGCCATGCCATTTGCCGACCCTGCGGGCACAATTCCCAAGATCATGTTGGTAGCCTTTATTGATTTCGCAACCAGCGAAACGGTTCCGTCTCCCCTACAGCCACTACCTTGTGCGCTTTGGCATCTTTTATGTATTGATCAAGCAAGTCACAATCAACGGGATCGGGAAGATGATAGAAGTCGAGTGTAATATCTTTCCCTTCAAAATAAGATTCAATATCCGACTGCCAATCGTTATTGTTTTCACCCGAAGTTTTATTAACTATAAACAAAATTTTGTCCGGCATAAAAATACTGTTAGTACGTGTTTATAAAAGCCCTTGATAAAAAACTAAAGCTCATTAAAAAGCCGCATCTTAAATTATACGAAGGATTTGGCAACGCTACCCACTGTACGCTTATGGGTCATGCCTTAACCCAATCAGCCTCTCCCCGCGAAATCTACAAAAACGGTTTTTTTCATAATACCCTTGCATTACTTAAAACATTTATGATAAAAACAATGCCAGATGCACTCATTAAAGTGAAATGGCAAGGGAAAATAATGGAAACCAACGCAGCAGCAGACGGATTTTTCATTATAAATCTGCCGAATGAACAGCCACCGGAACCCGGCGACTATACCGTTGAAGTGGAACTAAGAAGCAAAACAGATGGGAAACTGTTAGACACCGCAGTTTCTCATATTGTTATACCCCAAGCCAACCAGTTTGCATTTATATTTCCGATATCGACGATACATTTTTAATATCTCACTCAGCCTCTATTTTAAAACGGCTGAGACTGTTGCTCACGCGCAACGCTCATAGCCGTAAGCCTTTTGATGGAGTTGTGGCACACTACCGGGCGCTGCAACTGGCTCAAACAACCAGCGACAGGCCCAACCCCTTCTTTTATGTAAGCAGCAGTGAATGGAACCTGTACGACTTTATCAAAAATTTATTGACAGGAACGGGCTGCCCGACGGCATCTGCCTGCTGAATCAGATTCAAAACCTGTCCAACGTTTTAAAAAGCGGGCAAAAAAACCACGCCAGCAAATTTGCCCGTATTGTCAGGATTTTAGAGGCCTATCCTACTCAGCGTTTTATTTTGCTGGGAGACGATTCTCAGCATGACCCTTTTATATACAGCTCGCTGGTAAAAAATTTTCCGCAGCTCATTTCATGTGTTTACATCAGGTGTGTAGGCAAACAAAAAAAGCAAAAAGTAATGGTTGAATTAGACCAGATATCGGGCAGAAATGTGCCCGTTTGTTATTTTCTTCACAGCAGCGAGGCATTGAAACACTCCGAAGCTTGGGCCTGACGCCCATTAAAAAGGCGCTTAGAAAAGCGCCTTGGGTGTATATTATTTAAAAAACTACTAATGGTGAGCGTGCTGGTGCTCGTTCACCATTTTGGAGAAATCTTCAGCACTGATTTGTTGCGCAACCGGTTTGATCTGGGTTTCGGCCCATTCAAATACTTTTTGAGACTGGATGCGATTGTATGCATCTTCTACATACTTGCGGTCTTTCATCATCCTGTCGATATAATCATTTACCCAGGGTTGTTCAGCATCGTTAGGCATCATACCTCCCATATAGCTAAACAATTGCGCCTGTGCAAAAGCTCTTAATTCATCCTGCTTTACATCGATCTTCTGTTCGTTCATTATTTTTTCGGAGATCAGCGTCCATTTTAACTGGTTCAGGAAACCAGGCATTTCCTGGTCGATCTGCTCTTCAGTTTTAGCTGGTTGCCCTTCCTGGCCCTGTGCATTTTGAGTAACCAGCCATTTGCGAAGAAATGCCTCGGGAACTCAATTTTAGTGTTGTCTACCAATTTATGGAAGATCTGGTCCTGGATCTGGTTGCGGCTTTGAGAAGCCCAGTATGCAAAGATCTGATCTTTTACTTTCGCACGGAACTCCTCTTCTGATTTAACATCTCCTTCCGGAAACAGCTGGTTGAAGAATTCTTCATTCAGCTCACGCTTTTCCAGTTCGGAAACCTTGGTAATATTCAGTTTGAAAGACTTCTTTTTATCTGCCTCATTATCTTTGTTAAGGCCTAAATCGGCAGCTATAAACTCCAGTTCTTTATCTTCAAATGCATCTGCCAACACTATGTTTATGCTATCGCCAGCTTTTTTACCGCTTAATTCTTTTTGAACAGCCTCGCTGAAATAGCTCAGCAATAAAGAATTATCCTTTTAATACCACCTTCTACAGTATTGCCCTCCGCATCTACTTCCTCAAACGTTACATTGATCACGTTGTTGGCGCCATCCACAGCTTCTTTATCTGTCATATTACCGTAGCGGTTCTGAAGCCTTTCAACCTCTTCATTCAGCATTTCGTCGGTAATATCAATATTATAGCCGGTGATATCTGCTTTTGACAGATCGGCTAATTCAAATTCGGGTTTAAGGCCGATTTCAAAATTGAAAGTATACTCACCGGGATTGTTGAGATCAAATGCAGGCACATCCATCTCCATCGGAAGCGGTTGCGCGAAAATCTCGGTTTTTTTTCTGTTTGCAGGTGATTAATTAATTCTTTATCAACCGACTTTAGTATTTCATCGGTAAACAAGGAAGGACCATACATTTTTTTGATCAGCCCCGCAGGCACTTTACCGGGTCGGAAGCCCTGTATGCTTGCTTTCTTGCTGTATTCTTTCAGAGATTTTTCGAATGAAGGGAAATAGTCGGCCTTATCAATTTTTACACTGATCTTTTCGTGTAACTGGCCTATCGGTTCTTTAGTAATTGTAGCCATGAGTCTGTTTAAAATTAAAAGTTTAAAGCTCAAGGTTACTAACTTTAAACTTTAACCTAAAACCTTAAACATTTATAAAGTCCGGATGAAGGGACTCGAACCCCCACACCTTGCGGCATCAGATCCTAAGTCTGACGTGTCTACCAATTTCACCACATCCGGATAAGAACATTAATCCCGATATTTTATCGGAAGGGCAGCAAAAGTACGGCTTTTATTTAATATTGCAATTTTTAATTCACGGCATCTGACTTTAAAACTTTCACGGGGATTTGTGTTAAATAGGTGGTGTAAAACAGCCTGTTAGTTTCATTACAACGGCAAACGCTTTACAGCCAGCATCTTTCTTGCTTTAAAATTGTTATATTTTTATATATTACAGTTATAAACCCCGCCCGGGGGCATATTAGAAAGGATACATAAAGAACCGACGCAGGAGACAGACAATGAAGACTATAGAGCAAAAACCTACATACAACTTAAACGACGAGGAAGAAAAAAAAAAAGCTTATTGTGCGTGAATACCGCTCACTTTTACGGCTATTGAAAGATAAGTTGAAGCCGGGCGACAAGGACTTAATACGCCGTGCTTTTGAGATGGCCGCGGAAGCTCACAGCAGCATGCGCCGGAAAAGCGGAGAGCCCTATATCTTACATCCTATTGCCGTAGCGAAAATTTGTGTGGAAGAAATCGGACTGGGAGTAAGATCTACTATTTGCGCCCTGTTGCATGATACAGTAGAAGACACGGACGTCACACTCCAGGATATTGAAAAGGAATTTGGTTCAGAGATTTCCCGCATCGTGGATGGACTGACAAAGATCTCTAACGTTATTGATACTACCACTTCCCAGCAGGCGGATAATTTTAAAGATACTGCTCACCCTTACGGATGACCCCCGTGTAATTTTGATCAAGCTGGCGGACCGCCTCAATAACATGCGTACCATGGACAGCATGAAGCGGGAGAAACAGCTTAAAATATCCTCGGAAACGGTTTATATTTTTGCCCCGCTTGCCCACAGGATGGGTTTATACGGTATCAAAACCGAATTCGAGGACCTGGCCATGAAATACCTGGAACCGGATATTTATAAGGATATTGCCCGCAGGCTTGCCGAATCGAGAAGAGAGCGTACCCGTTACATCAACGAGTTTATTAAGCCGATCCGCGAAAAACTGGAAAAAACCATTTTAATTTTGAGATTTACGGACGGCCCAAAAACATCCATTCCATCTGGAACAAGATGAAGAAAAAACAGGTATCGTTTGAAGAGGTTTATGACCTTTTTGCGATCCGTATTATCCTCGACAGCCCGCAGGAAAAAGAAAAGAAGAATGCTGGAAAGTTTACTCATTGATTACAGATGAGTATACCCTTCAATAGAACGGCTGAGAGACTGGGTAAGCAATCCCAAAGCCAATGGCTATGAAGCTTTACACACAACAGTAATGGGCCCCCGCGGCAAATGGGTTGAAGTGCAGATACGCACCAAGCGCATGAACGAAATAGCTGAAAAAGGCCTTGCTGCGCATTGGAAATACAAGGAAGGCACTGCCAGCGAAAACCGCTTCGATAAATGGTTTCAGCAGATCAGGGAATCGCTTAATAATGAGGATCTGGACAGCGTTAATTTCCTGCAGGACTTTAAAACCAGCTTCCTCACCGAAGAGATTTATGTATATACGCCTAAGGGTGATATCAAAATGCTACCTGCAGGTAGTAGTGCACTGGACTTTGCCTTTGCGATCCACTCGGCTATCGGCGCCAAAACAATTGGAGCAAAAGTGAATCACAAACTGGTGCCCATCAGCCACAAATTAAGCAGCGGCGACCAGATCGAGATCATTACCAGCAATAAGCAAACACCTTCGGAAGACTGGCTGAAATTTGTGGTTACGGCTAAAGCCAAAAACAAAGTAAAAGAAGCCTTAAAAGAAGAAAAGAAAAAGGTTGCCGACGAAGGAAAATATACTTTACAGCGAAAGCTGGAAGGCATGGGCGTTACCATGTACCAGGGTAATATTGAGGCAATAGCCCAGTTTTACAAACTGCAGTCTAACCTGGAGCTATTTTACCAGATAGCCATAAAAACATCGACCTCAGGGAATTAAAAGACTTTAAAGTTTATGGCGACCGTTTGGAAGCGCCTCAGCCGGTAAAAATTGGTGAAGTAAAGCCTGAAACACCCCATATTCCGGTTCATAACCCTAAGGATGCCGAACTGATTATTTTTGGGGAGAGCAGTGATAAGATCATGTATAACCTGGCCAACTGCTGCAAACCCATTCCGGGCGATGATGTATTTGGCTTTGTCACCACCGGCAAAGGGCTCACCATACACCGTACCAATTGCCCCAATGCGGCTAAATTGATGGCCAATTATGGTCACCGTATTGTAAAAACCAAATGGGCCAAAAACAAAGAAATATCATTCCTTACAGGCGTCAGGATAATTGGGATAGATGATGTAGGTATGGTGAGCAAGATCACGAACCTCATCTCCGGCGAATTGAAGATCAATATCGCGGCGCTGACTATTGAAGCCACTGAGGGTGTATTTGAGGGCAATATCAAAGTTTTTGTTCACGACAAGGAAGAACTGGATGTTTTGGTAAGCAGGCTACAGGAAGTTGGAGGAATTGAATCGGTAGAACGTTTTGATACCGAAGACCTGCCTAAATAGGAACAGGTTACGGGGTATTAATTGATACATAAACGATAGCTTTCGGCCTGTTGGCCTTTAATGGAAGCCGGCGACGGCCGTTTGAAACCGAACGGCTTATTCTGTTTATATATTTTTCAACACAGCATTTGATTTTCTTTTTTCGAAATCCGAACCCTTATTTTTGCACTTCAATTTTTAAAACCAAAAATACAATAGATGGTAGATGTAATTTTAGGGCTACAGTGGGGTGACGAGGGGAAAGGTAAAATTGTGGATTATTTTGCTAAAGATTACGACGTTATAGCCCGGTTCCAGGGTGGCCCTAATGCCGGTCACACTTTATACAAGGATGGCAAAAAGCTGGTATTGCACCAGATACCGTCAGGTATTTTTCATGAAGGAAAAATAAACATCATTGGTAATGGTGTTGTATTGGACCCCATTACACTTAAAAAAGAGTGCGAAAAGTTGCTGAATTTGGCATCGATCTTAAGAAAAATCTCTTTATATCAGAGCGTACCAATATTATTGTTCCTACGCACAGGGCGTTGGACAAGGCTTCGGAACAGGCAAAAGGCAAAAGCAAGATCGGCTCTACGCTTAAGGGTATTGGTCCGGCTTATATGGATAAAACCGGCCGTAATGCCTTGCGTGTGGGAGATTTACTGCAGGACAATTTTCAAGAGCTTTATGAGCAATTACGCCAAAAGCACCAGGTAATAATCAACACTTACCATTTTACTGAAGACATAAGTGCTGACGAAAAAGAATTTTTCGAGGCGGTAGAGTTTTTAAAGGAGCTGAACATTGTTAATGGCGAGTATTTCATCAATAAATTATTAAAAGAAGGTAAGAAGATCCTGGCAGAAGGCGCACAAGGCAGCATGCTGGATATCGATTTCGGAACCTTCCCGTTTGTTACTTCATCCAATACTATTTCTGCCGGCGTTTGCAGCGGTTTGGGAATCGCTCCGCAGCATATAAAAGAAGTTATTGGTATTACAAAGGCCTATTGTACGCGTGTTGGCAGCGGACCGTTTCCAACAGAACTGGAAAACGCGGACGGACAAAAGCTGCGTGATGTAGGAAATGAATACGGCGCTACTACCGGCCGGCCACGCCGCTGCGGATGGATAGACCTGGTGGCTTTAAACTTTGCCTGCATGATCAATGGTGTTACCAAAATTGTAATGACTAAGGCTGACGTACTGGACAGTTTTGAAGAATTGCAGGTTTGTACAGCATACAGCAGAGAGGGTAAAGAGCTTACTGAAATACCTTTGCGTCTTGACCTGGATCACTACGTTCCTGTGCTTGAAAAATTCGAAGGCTGGCATACAGATATCACGCAGGTGAAAGATTTTGCGGCACTTCCTGAGAAAACAAAAACCTATATTGCTTTTATTAATAACTACCTGGGTGTCAATGTAGATTTTATATCCAACGGTCCTGAAAGAGACCAGTTAATTGTGGTATAACTTTTAAAAAATTTTATTTTAAAAATTTGGCGATTTAAAAACTTAGGATAAAATTTACAGTATAATTTATTAGATCATGGCAAAATCAAATAAATCAAAAACAAGTGAAAAGAGGCTTTCGACGACGAAAAGCCGGTTAAAAAAGCTTCCTCAAAATCAAAAAGGACGATGAGCTGGAGGAGGAGGATGACTTCCTGGACGAAGATGAAACTCCTGCAAAAAAGGAAAAACCGCTAAATCGGACGACGACGATGACGATGATGTAGAAGACGAAGATGATGACTGGGGTAAAGCTGAAGAAGACGAAGATTGGGATAAAGACTTTGAAGAGTTTGATCTGCCCAAATCTAAAGGTAAGTCTGGCGGCGGCAAAAATCCTACGACGATGACGACGACTTCAAAATGGATGACGAGTTCAAAGACCTGTTTGGCGGTGGTGGTAAAGACGACTTCGATGACGAAGACGACGACTATTAATAACCTTTATTGATCAGCTCAATTGCGTAGCAATTTTGACGTAAGAGATATAGGCGTTTTTAAACAAAAAGTGTTGAATTGGTTAAAGCAATTCAACACTTTTTGTTTTTTAGACAGCAGCCAATACCAGGGACAGTATGAATTCCTGGCAGCTGCAGGCGCTAAAGCTATATTTCAATCTTCTGACGCCGATGCCCTTGAACAGTTCCAGGCATATATCACCGGAAACGGGCGATGGATGTTTGGTCACCTGGGCTACGAATTGGCTACCGCCGAAAAGATCTGCCATTCCGCAAAAGCCGACCAGCTCTTGTTCCCGATATTTGTTTCTTTGAACCCCTGATCCTGGTGATCGGTAAAGGGAATGACCTTACCATTGAAGCAGAAAATCCTCACGAAGTATTTGCTGCGATTGAGCAGCCTCCGGTTATAGTTGCGGATACCCATAAGCCCCTCCCCTGTACAAAGCAGGATGACTCGGGAAGCGTACATCGCCACTATTGAGCAATTAAAAAACACATTCAACGTGGCGACTGTTATGAGATCAATTTCTGTCAGGAATTTTTTATTGATCATGCGGAGGTTGATCCATTTTCAATGTACAAAAAGCTCAGCCGGAAATCACCTAACCCATTCTCGGCGTTCTACCGGTTACGCGATAAATGGTTGTTATGCGCCAGTCCCGAACGGTTCCTCAAAAAGAAAATGGTCGCATTTCCAGCCAGCCAATAAAAGGCACATTGCGGCGTACCAATGCTGATAATAGCCAGAAAGCAGAAAGACAGTTACTGTTTGAAAGTGAGAAAGACCGGGCTGAGAATGTAATGATTGTAGACCTGGTAAGAAATGACCTTTCACGCATATGTGAAGAAGGCTCTGTGCAGGTTGACGAGCTTTTTGGTATTTACAGCTTTCCGCAGGTGCATCAAATGATCTCTACTATCAGCGGCACTCTCAACAAGTCAGTGAACTTTAAGGATATTATTAACGCTACTTTCCCCATGGGCTCTATGACTGGCGCGCCCAAAGTAAAGGTAATGCAGCTGATCGATCAATATGAAAAAAGCAGGCGGGGCATTTTTTCGGGAGCATTGGGTTATATACAACCGGGCGGAGACTTCGACTTTAACGTGGTGATCAGAAGTATCATATATAATCAAACTACACAATACCTTTCTTTCCAGGCAGGTGGCGGCATTACCATCTACAGCGATGCAGAAAAAGAGTGGGAAGAAAGCCTTTTAAAAACAAAGGCTATCAAAGATGTGCTAAGTAGCTGATGAATTGTCCTTCAGCCATTTTACGATGTCATCATACTTTGCTTTGCCAGTAGACACATCGATAACAAAATTGTACAACGCCTCTTCACTTGCATTTATATTTATAGAATATTCCAGCAATAAGGTGACTGCGGCAAGCATACCTGTTCTTTTATTGCCGTCCACAAAAGGGTGATTCACGATAATACTTTCCATTATTGCAGCCGCTTTCTCAACAGCTGACGCATACAAATATTCGCCACCAAAAGTTTGAAACGGTCTGGCTATAGCAGATTCTAACAAACCGCTGTCGCGCAAGCCTTTTGAACCGCCATAATCAGCTATGGACATCTCGTGCAAGGCCAATATATCATCAAAGGAGATCATTGAGCAAGTTTTTGCAACACGTTGCCATATTGCTCTTTTATCTTTTCGTAATGTTGAGATAAATTCAAAGATTTTTCGTCTTTCACCGCAGCTATTTTGGCCAGGTGTTCTAACACCTCCCTTAATATGTGCTCATCCTCCAGCTTTGTAATTTCCTTTATTGCGGCAAGTTGCATTTCTGATACACTCATTTCTTCAAAATTTAGTACCCAAATTTACTAAATTATTTTTCTGCGATGTAAAACAGGTCCAGGCAGTCGTTACGGCCTCCGCAATAAAGAAGTCGCTCATTTTGATCTTAGCCACCATTTCGTTATCGCTGTTTAGCATTTTCTTACGGTTCCAGCGGTTTAAAAGATCATAGGGCACCTGCAATACCCAGCGTGGCAAATGATGCTGAAGATTTAAAAAGTCAAAACGGGTAATCCGATCTACCGCTTTTTTATTAGCGTGGTAATACACCATCGCGGTATCGTCGCCGTACACTCCTAATGTTTTCACACTGCTGAAATCTTTCAGTAACAAATCTTTCAGGTCAGGAACCAGGTATTCCCTTATATGCCAGGGATTACGCGTCAGCGACATTTTTTTATTTGGTGTGGTAACAATCAGCTTGCCGCCTGGCTTTAATACCCGGTGAATTTCTTTGGTAAATAATTGATCGTTTTTATATGCTCAATTACCTGGAAAGTGATTACAAAGTCAAACGTATTATCCGGAATGCCCTCAAAAGGAGGAATATTCATTTTCAGGAACTTGATATGGGGATATTTCTGTAATAACGGTGCTACGTTATCATTTTCAAATTTATCAATAGTAACAAACCGGTTTACTTTGGGAGCGATCAATTCGATACCGTAGCCGCTTCCGGTACCAATTTCCAGCACATCTCCGGATACCAGCCTGGCAGCTTCATCATAAGCTAATAAAGATCTTTGGTACACATAATTATCCGATGCATCTAATTGCGACACCCTTTCCGCAGTCTGTATCAATTTCATTTCCTCAACTTTTTATAAAACGCCAAAATTAGCAGAATCAGGTCGATAAACTAGCAGAAGGTTTACCTGTGTCCTGTTTCCTGCGAATGAAATCACAGGATATAAAAGGTTTTTATTGTTGAAATGTCAAAATATTACAGAATATGGTATTAATATTCTATTTTACACAAAACATAAAATCGATATATGAACAGAAAGGTTTTTGGTTGGCACAGTCCGTCTTTAAATAAAGAAATGCCTATTGTAAGCTACGGCAATTACGGTTTTGCGTTGTTACTGGTACCAACTGCTGCCGCAGATTACCTGGAATATGAGCGTTTCCAGCTGATCGATTCATTGGCGCCTTTTATTAACGCAGGTAAAATGAAAGTCTTTTCGGTGGATAGCGTTAACAACGAAAGTTGGTTAAACAACAATATGGCGCCGTGGGATAAATCACATCGTCATGTACAATGGAATCATTATATATACAACGAAGTGGTTCCCTACATCAAAAGTGAAACCAGCCCTGAAACACCCGTGTTTGTTAGTGGTGCTTCGTTTGGAGCCTTACATAGCATGAACTTGTTTTTAAAACGCCCCGACCTGATCAGCGGCGTGATAGCCATGAGCGGTGTTTACGACCTCACCTATTACAGTAATGGTTATACAGACGATAATGTTTATTTCAACAGTCCGCAACACTACATGCCCAACCTTTCAGATCACCATATACTGGAAAACATAAGGCGTAGCAATCATATACATATATTAACCGGAAGCGGCGCCTACGAAGATCCGCGGGCGGGCGGCGAGTTCGCCAAAATATTATATGACAAAGGTATTAACTACGATTTCGATAACTGGGGAGAAAATTATAAACACGACTGGCCAACATGGCGGGATATGCTACCCAATGTTCTGGCTACGCGGTTTTAATCAACCAAAGACTGCATTCCATCAAATATGTTGTGTTCAAACAAGCCGGCTAAGCAGTTCCCGGAATGAATTTCCGTCGATCATTCTTGCCCCCAGGCTCTCAAGATATGCTGTATAAACCTGGCAATCTATCAACTGTACGCCCTCTTCCATCAGCAATTGCACATACCTGGTAAATGCATATTTAGATGCATTACTCACCAGGCTAAACATGCTTTCTCCAAAAACACCTTACCTAACCTCACGCCATAAAGGCCACCAACAAGTTTTCCATTTTGCCAAACCTCGGCACTATGCGCATATCCCATCTGATGTAACCGGTCATAGGCATCCACAATCTCATCGCTGATCCAGGTACCTGGCTGCCCGGGGCGGTCAACATTTTTACAGTAACTGACTACCTGTTTAAATACTTTATTAACGGAGAATTCAAAGGCATTGCGGTTTAACAAAGGCCGCAGGCTTTTACTGATCTTTAATTCATCAGGGAACAATACAAACCTCGGATCGGGGCACCACCAGAGTATAGGGGCTCGCTATACCAGGGGAAAATTCCCGACCGGTAGGCTAACAACAGGCGCTCTACAGATAAATCACCGCCTATTGCCAGCAGCCCGTCAGGTTCGGCCAAATGAACGGGGAAAATGTATTGAATCATCCAGGGCAAAGATTGCCATTCTTCTATTAAATTACCGGTAGAAAAATTGAACCTCGAAAAAGTTTACCTTATGCTACTACCTCCTCAACAGTTGCATTAATACCTCTTTCAAGAATAGCATCGCACATAGGTTTAAGGTCGTCGTACTGCCCTTCTTTTACGGCATATTTACCTTTAAAATGAATTATATAAGCGCATTGTTCGGCCTGTTCAAAGCTATGCCCGCAGATTTCCATTAATGTTTCAATAACCCATTCAAAGGTATTCACTTCATCATTCCAAACAATCAACTGGCACGATGAAGCAGTAAGTGTAAGAACATCTACATCTTCCCAAACCCTGGTATCAGTATTGTTTTGCATACTGCAAAGATAATTTTTATCGAACAAACACGTTTTATCGGGTCCACTTGCAACCATTTTCCTTTGGCATACTCCTTGTATTTAACAATATATTATCCGTAATTTCTAAAAAACTTACAATGAAAAAATTTGCATCGTTTTTTTATTGGGAGCTATTGCCCTGTTTTCCTTTGCATCATGCAGTAAAACCCGCGATGGACTTGGATTAGACACGATCCGTAACAGTGCCAGAACCGGTAAGTGGGAAGTTACCAGGCAAATTTACCTGGGAAGCTCTTCCGAACCCGCTACTTCCGAAAATCTGACTGCAGGCGCAGGCTGGGCCAATTCAAATCGGACGACAAAGTGCACTTTTACAACGAAAGTGGGGTAGATAATCCGGCAGACGCTAAAAGCTATTCGTTTTTGGACACAAAATCAATTCTTTATGGAGGTGACAAATTCGAGATACAGGAAAACCTTGCAGGTTCTTTTAGTAAAATGACGCTTCAGCGCTCTACAACTACAGGCAGGGAAGTGTATATTTTTCAACGTTAAAATGCTACACTGCAATAACTTTTGCCCGGTTAAGTCCGGGCTTTTTTTTTGCCCCTAAAGGAAAATATTGGCCGGGATAGGTGGATTTCGGCGATTTTAAATATCTTTAAAACCTGCTTGCATTGAAACAGCTTGCTATACTATTCGAAAACTATATTTAAAAGAAAACTACAATATGGCAGATAACACTTACGACGCGATTGTTATTGGCAGCGGTATTTCCGGTGGCTGGGCCGCAAAAGAACTTACGGAAAAAGGACTTAAAACCATTATGCTGGAGCGAGGGCGTGATATTAAGCATGTACAGGACTATGTAAATGCGAATAAGAACCCTGGGATTTCCCGCATCGCGGTGGCCGTACGCAGGAGATGATCAAAGATCACCCTGTATTAAAAAGAGATTATCCTTTAAACGAAACCAATCTCGATTTTTGGGTAAATGAAAAGGAATGCCCTTATACGGAAACCAAGCGTTTCGACTGGTACCGGGGATATCATGTAGGAGGGAGATCATTAATGTGGGGAAGGCAGAGCTACCGCCACAGTGACATCGACTTCGAAGCCAATGCTAAAGATGGTATCGCCGTAGACTGGCCTATACGTTACGCGGAGTTAGACCCGTGGTATACATACGCAGAAAAATTTGCGGGCATTAATGGAACCAACGAGGATTTTCCCGGCTATCCGCATGGCGAGCTGATGCCCGCTATGCCTATGAATTGCGTAGAAAAAGATGTGGCGGACAGAGTAAAAAACATTACAACGGGTCGCGCATTATCACCAACGCACGGGTAGCCAATATTACCCAGCCATTGCCAGGTAGAACAGCCTGCCAATATCGTAATAAATGCTGGCTGGGCTGTCCTTTGGAGGATACTTTAGCACGCAATCTTCTACCCTGCCTGCTGCCGTTAAAACGGGCAACCTTACATTAAGACCTTTTTCAATTGTAACAAAGATCATTTACGATAAGGATACAAAAAAGCAAAGGGTGTAGAGATCATTGATGCAGAAACCAACAAGACCTATGAATATTTCGCCAAAGTAGTTTTTGTTTGTGCCTCTGCATTAAACTCAACCTGGGTATTGATGAACTCTGCTACCGATGTATGGGAAGGTGGATTGGGTAGCAGCAGTGGTGAATTAGGACACAACCTGATGGATCACCATTTCCGCTGCGGTGCTTCTGGCAAAATAGAAGGATACGAAGACAAATATTATTTCGGCCGGAAGCCAGGCGGTATCTATATTCCAAGGTTTAGAAATATCGGTAATGACAAAAGAGATTATCTGCGTGGTTTTGGTTACCAGGGAGGTGCAAGCCGCCAGAACTGGCAACGCACCATCGCAGAATATAGTGTAGGCGCAGAATTGAAAGAAGCGTTATCTGAGCCCGGATCATGGACGATGGGACTGGGAGCATTCGGAGAAATTCTACCTTATCACGATAATAAAATAACGCTGGATAAGAATGTAAAAGACAAGTGGGGCTTACCGGTACTTAACATAGACGCGGAGATCAAAGAAAATGAGAAGAAAATGCGTGCAGACATGATGAACGATGCAGCTGAAATGCTTGAAGCCGCAGGTTTGAAGGACGTGCATACTTATGACAGCGTTTATGGTTTTGGCCAGGGCATACACGAAATGGGCACCGCCCGTATGGGACGTGACCCCAAAACTTCTGTTCTCAACGGTAATAACCAGGTATGGGATGCCAAAAATGTATTTGTAACAGACGGTGCCTGTATGACCAGCGCAGCTTGTGTAAACCCCTCTCTTACTTATATGGCGCTTACTGCCCGTGCAGCCGACTTCGCAGTAAAGGAGCTTAAGAAAGGAAACCTATAATGGTTTAATAAACTAACTACCGGCGTTCGGATAAATTTATCAATTGTCAAACTAATTATAAAACATGAACAGAAGACAAGCAGTACAAAAAGTTGCGCTATTAATGGGCGGCACTGTTTTGGGAGCAGAATTGTTCATTCAAACAGGTTGTAAAACCACCCCTAAGAAAGAAGCTGCTGAAGCAGGAGTGGAAGTGCTACCCGACTTTTTCACAAAAGATGAAATAGCCTACCTGGATGAAATAGCGGAAACTATTTTACCTAAAACAACCACTCCGGGAGCCAAAGATGCCAAGGTGGGTGAATTTATGCATGTAATGGTACGCGATTGCTACACGCCGCAAGACCAGCAGGTATTTAAAGAAGGGCTTAGCACCATCGAAAAGCTAAGCAAGGAAAAATATAAAAATGGCTTCATGCAAATGCAGCCGCAGCAAAGAACGGAGCTGCTAACGGCGCTGGACAAAGAGGCTAAAGAATATACCGGCACTGATGATTATAAAGCCAAACAGGCCTCGCTTGATAAAGAAGAAAATGCCAAAGACTCTATAGAAAGATCCAAAGGCAATTTTGGCTACTCCAAAGCACGCCTGTCGAAGCACTATTTCAGTATGATGAAAGAGCTTACCTTGCTGGGCTTTTTCACGTCGGAACCGGGAGCTACCAAAGCGCTTCGCTATTCAGCCGTGCCAGGCAAATATGATGGCTGTATGCCTTACCAGAAAGGAGACAAGGGATGGGCTACTTAGTAAGCTGATTCGTTAATATATTGAATCGCTGACAAGGTAATATTCCACAAATATTCAAAAATGAAATGCCCGTTGTTATTACTGCGGGCATTTTTTAATTTTTGAACATTTTAGCTATGAACCTTGTTAACTGATCAACTAGTCAGCCGGCTTACCTTTTACCACATCACTGATCACCGCCAGGTATCCTTTATCTTTCTTGTCGATACTCAGTTCCCAGAACATAATACCACCCAGCCCGTTGCCCAGCGCATACTGTGTCTTTTTCCTGATAGATTTCTCGTCATCAAAAGTTACAAAAATCTTTTGTTCTTTATTATAAGCATAGCTGGCCTGCGCCTCATCATCATAATAAAAAGAAAAACCGTTAGCTTTACTCACTACCCTATCGAAAATATTATGCGATAGGAAATTTTTAAACACTCCCGGTTGGTACAATCCATTATTAGCGCTTTCCACGCGCTCCCAGCTTCTCCCATAAAAAGCAGCACCAATCACCATTTTATGCCGGGGCACACCAATCGACTCGAGGTAGCTTACACAGGCATGTATCGATTCTTTTTGGCCAGCGGTACTATATAACGGTGTATGATGACCTGTATGCGGCGTATTGCCATGTACCATATCATAATTCATCAGGTTAACATAATCTACCACCGGCATTACCTTAGCCCAGTCGATCGACTGCTCCAGGAATGTTGAAAGCCACCCGCAGCAAAGCTGATTTCCTGGCGCTTGCCCAATGACAACCTCAGCACTTTAACAAGCTTCGTAAAATTATCTTTATCCGCAGGTTTAAATGGATGCCCGGGATAGCCCTCTATTGCAGGATACTCCCAATCAAGATCGATACCATCTGTTTTAAAATAATCGGCCAGTTGCTTAACCGAAACGGCAAACTCCTTCCTGCCTTGCTCTGTATCAAAAACGTCGGAGCAGGTTTTACAACCGCCCCAGCCTCCTAAAGACAATAATACCTTTAATTTTTTGTACCTGCCTTTTAATGACACCAGCTTTTGTATGGTAAGTGAGTCTGCCTGGTTATCTACTTCCAAACGATTGCCTTTCAGATGGCAAAAGCTGTAAATAATATGTGTTACCTGCTCTACGGCGAAACTATCAATATTTGTGGCATTGGATGCATAATAAGCGATAACACGAAAATCACTCTTTGGTTGCTGACACCAGGTTTTGTTTGTAACAAAACAGGCAACTAATATCGTACAGTACAGAATTACAGGTTTCATAAATCGTAATCATTAAGTAAATAACCGGCTGTTGATCTTATAGCTTAAAAATAAGCCAGTTTATGCACTAACTGTCTTTCTTTGCCTTTACGACTTTTTAAAATATGCCCCCATTCTTCGTCTTTTTACCTTTCACGAAAAGTAAACTACAATACAGAAAATTCTGGCGGGGCTCAATGTAGCGATGACTATGATACCGGAATCGCTATCCTTGCAACCCCGGCCGGCTTTAACAGCGGAAAAACAAGTCGCCTGGTGAAGTGCTGTGGATTGCAGAAGAACCGCAGGTACGATCGCAAAAAGCGAGGATCAATTGAGTTACAGCAATTCTTTCAGCTTACTGATTACCAGGTCTATCTCTTTTTGGTATTATGCCTGCTAAAAGAAAAACGGATAGCTACTTTATTCGGATCGCCGCTAATTGTATTAATTACATGCGAGCCCTGGTTGGCGCACTGCTGCAGGCACTGCCGCCCGAAACACAAATATTATTGATATCCAGGTTGAATAATAGCATCTCCGAGCGCTCTGTTAGCGGAAACGAAGCATTTAAAACAGTGTATAGCGAGCTGCCAGCATAATCGCCGTTAAAGCTTACTGCCGGTATTTTTTCTACCAATTGCTCAGCCATATAGCTCTTGAGTGATTTGATATATGCTGAATCCTTTTCATAGTTTAACATTGCCAGCTCCAGTGCTTTGGCAAACCCTACTATACCGTAAACATTCTCGGTACCTGCCCGCATATTACGCTCCTGTCCGCCCCCGTGTATCATGGGCTTTATCTGTAGTTCACGGCTGACGTATAAAATACCCGCTCCTTTCGGACCATGAAATTTATGGCCCGCTGCTGAGATAAAGTCAACCTGTATCCGGCTCAGGTCTATGGGGTAGTGCCCAACTGTCTGCACACAGTCTGAGTGAAATATTGCATTGTATTTTTTGCACAAAGCGCTAACTGCATTAATGCTTAAAAGATTGCCAATTTCGTTATTGGCATGCATAAGGCTTACCAGGCACTTCACCCCTGCATTAGCGAGCTGCTCCTCCAGGTTTTTCAAATCGATATGCCCATCCGGCAATAATTTTACGTAGCTATGCGAAATGCCGTCAGTAGTATAATGAGACACCGTGTGCAATACGGCATGATGCTCTATGGGTGATGTAATAATATGTTTGCATCCCAGATCTCTTAAAGAGGCGAGTATCGCAGTATTATTAGCCTCGGTGCCGCCGCTGGCGAAAAAAATTTCTCCGGGATGGGCGCCCAGCAACCTGGCAACAGTTTTGCGCGCATTCTCTACCGCTAAACGTGTTTCCCTTCCATAAGAATAAATAGAAGAGGGATTGCCAAAATGAGTGGTCATGTAAGGCAACATGGTATCCAGCACTTCTTTATCTAAAGCGGTAGTTGCAGCATTATCTAAATATATTCTTTTCATAACAAAGCGCGGCGATTAAAGCGTGCAAAGTTACCGCAAATAAACATACAAACCGGGGAGTCTAATAGGTAACACCGTTCCGGCTCATGAATCGCTCAGGATTAGAGAGTTGTTCAAATTCAAATTGGGCATATAGCCCGTGGGCATCCAGCGTCGCCAGCATGGTACGTCTCACCTGGAATTGTCCGGCAAGATCGCAGAATGCCTGAACCATTGTTTTTGAAAGCCCTTTACCCCTATGTGCTTCTAATATAAAAATGTCTGCCAGATAAGCAAATACCGCCTGATCGGTAATCATCCGGCCAAAGCCGGCTAACGTTCCTTCGGCACTGAAAATGCCCAGGCATATGGAGTTCTCAATAGAGCGTTCTACCAGCTCTATAGTAATACCCTGGCCCAGTAACTTTCCCCGACAGGTACTGGTATACCTCGTTCAGGGAATGGCACGTTTGTTAAAAAGAGAACCGGTAACTTCCTGAATAAAAGTCATCCGGCAAAGGAATTGTTTTCATTTTCTTTGTTCTTTGTGTGACGCAGCCACTTTCTTGTTATATCTTTTAAGTTTCTTTTTGGCGCCTGGTAAACCAATACTTGATTTAATACCTTCCAGCGTAGTTTTAATAATATAATTAATGGGAGACTTGTCCTGCCATCGCTCAAAAAACACCAACGACTCTTTTCCCCTGTTGTTCTTCCGAACTACAAAGGCCATAGCTATTCTGCTTACCAGCTTGTTCATAAAGGTTTGGTTAGGCAAGTCCTTTTTATTGAGCAGTCCCACTTTCAATCCTCTGTAACGCATATATGCCGAACCAATGGCTGCATCATTTGTTCCAATAGCATTTACCAAAACTTTGCAGTTGCCCGTCAAAAACCTTTGCACCTACCAGCGGTACCAATACTGTATTAAACTGCGTGAGGTCCATAGGTCCAGTTGTAAGGTTCATCCGCATATACCCGGTAGTGTCACTGTAAGACTGGCTTACATCTAAAGTGGTATGTAACTGATCCAGCACATCTGCAGACGCCAGTATATAAATACTATCGTTTGGTTGAATATTATAATTTTTGATATTGCGCATCAATACGTTAAGATGAGATACCGGTATGATGCCTAATGTATCTGTATTAGGATTAATTTCCCAATAGGTTACATGCATATTATTCAGCTTAACACTGTCAATATTCAGGCTGCTTTTCAAGCCAAGCAACATCTCGGCAGGTAATGGTTTATACCGCTTGGCGGTATCAGGCTGCAGCTTATCTTTAAAAGTGAAAAGATCTACATCATTCAATTCTATACGGCCAATGCTTAAAATACTGTCGTGATTGTACTTCTCAAGATCAATTGGGCCGCCTATGATTTTACCGGTTTTAATACGGAGGTAATCCTCATTGTATGCTTTAGCAATGCGATACTCTTCAACCGATTGTTTAGGCACCAGGCTAAACGAATCAACGCCCAGCACCCGGTCCTTAGCAGTAAAGCCATACCATTGCAAAGTATTTTTGCCGGTGGTAAACTTCCCGTTAGTACCATTAATACTCAAATGATCGCTATTGGTAATGATGTCGCCTATACTACCGATATATTTTGAATTCAATGCAACATTTCTCACATCTCCTTTATCCAGTTCCAGTACCGCATTATTTTTCCCGAGGCTGTCAAAAGCCAGCTTGTCTAATGAGAGGATATTCAGGTTGGTGCGCCAATTCATTTTACCATCACCGTCCTTATTCACCAGTACATCGTTTAGCTCTATATTGAGCTTATTGTCGTTGGTAGCATATTTCCTGGCTTTAGCTGTAATAAATTCAAAGTTGGTCAGGAACATTTTGATCTGATCGGCCTTCACCGGGGTCGCCGGGGTAGACTTAAGATTGGTAATCTTTAAATAACTATTCAGCTTTGTTCCGTCCCAGCGAATATAGCTCGCCGAATCCTGTTTATTTATCAGCTTCAAATCAATATCCGGCCTTTCCAGCAATGCGCTGCCTACAGCGACACTGGTAGCCCCCTTTCTTTTTTGGCAGAGCTATCCTTATTTCCAATGATCGCAGTTACTTTGGGCTCTTTCAATACCAAACCCTGCAGGGTAAGGTTGCCGCTTACAATTTCGGTGATATTAGGAATAATGGTAAGGCGGGGCACAATGGCCATAATAGTGTCAAACTGGTTTTGCCGGTGTAGCTCGATGCCCTCAATAATACTATGGTTTTTATCTTTAATATCCAGTTTATCCACCGACACACGGAGGTCGGGTCCTGAAAGCAATACTCGCTGTCCGTCCAGGCTCAATCCTTTTATTTCAGGTTTACCTGCTGCATTTTTAATAAACTCATTCAACAGTATTGTATTGAAACTACCGGTAATATGGTTTTTATTGAGCATAAGATCCAGGGAAGTATTAGATCCGCTTATTCCTCTCAGCACAAGAGGTGTTTTACTTTTTTTTCGTTGGGGTGTTCGTATTTTTTTACCAGATGTGGATAGCTGTATAGCGGCTTTGTTCCATTTTACGCCATCCACCAGAATACTTTGACTGGTGCTGTCGAGGATAACCGACCCAATAAAAATACTATTTGCGCTGGCTCTGATATCAGGGCTCCTTATCTCCATGTCTGCAGCGCGCAAGCCGCTCTTATTTTCAGAGAGATGTACCTGGTTTAATTCAGCCACTAAATTTCCTTTTTGAAAATTCCCTTATCAAAACTTAAAATATTGACGGACCGTTGTACATTTTTTATTCTGTTGGCGCTTGCAAAATCATTCGCCCGCAAATCAAGATTGGTATTGGTAAGCCGCAAAGAGCCGCCCTTGCTAAAATTCAATTGGATATCCCCCTGTAAATACCCAGGTTTTTAAGGTCCATTACATCGTCTATGCTATTTAAAGTTTCAAAAAGATTTTTAGACCGGTTTTTCTTTTTGTTGCCATTCAAGGTGTAATTCACCTTGGGATCGTAAATGTTGCGCTTTGTGCAGAAAATACATTTTCGTACAGCAACGACTCCCAGGATAGCCCCTTACCTGGAAACTGGGCATCAACAGACTTTTAACGACCTTACCCTTATCCAGCTCTTTAAAGTTAAATTGACTGAGATTGATAATGTCGTCTTCAAAACGAACACTATCAAAAGATATGGCATAACGCCCGTCCCGTATTACGTTTTCATAGTTGTGTAACGACATTACAAACTTATCCAGCGAAACAGGCCTGGCGTCATTTTGACGAACCGTTAGCTTGTATATTTCAAAGCTATTATCCCTCGAAGAAAAAGTACTTGCCCTCCCTTTTTAATAGTATTCACATCTATATCTGCATTCTTTACGCCCATATCCCAGGCGCATATCTCCCAGCAATTGCTGTATTACTGCGTCTACCCGTTCTACGCCAACTTTTTTTTCTTTCTTTTTCCCGTTCTCTTTGCGGTCACTATCAATATCCAGGAAAATTTGCGGCCGGCTACAGTACACCGAATCAGCAATAATGGTTTCGGAACTGTATAAAGAGTCAAAATCGATATTGGTTAACTGTAACTTATCAAAAATATTCTGAAAGCCGTTCTCGAACTATCGCCCTTTACGGCACGCAGGGTACAGCTGTCAAATTCCACACGCTGGTTTTGCAGGTTTACCCTAAAATCTTTAAATGCTATAAAATGCCGGCCACCGGGAAAAGCAATATTCTGGTTATAAGTTCTGACTGCTATATTATCGGTAAAAGATATTTTCTGCTGACCTTTTTTTCCTGTGGTTGTATCTACCTGCAAATTATCTAACTGTATATAAATATTACTTACTGCAAACGGTTTTTCCCCGGCCCTTGTTTTATCGATAAGAGAGAAGCTGCCATCGTCCAGCCTGAACTTGTCTATCTGCAGCACATTGATCGCATCTGTTATAGACTTCGATATACGCCCCATTTCCTCGGCAACAGAAAAAGTATTGTCGCTGGTGGTATCTTTTATTTTATTCCGCGCCCTATTACGTGTAAAAACAACACTGGGCGACACTAATCTTATAGAATCAATTAAGATTTCTCTTTTAAAAAGCAGCGGTAAAAACCCTCTTGCCTTGATGCTGATATTTTTTGAATTAACGGCATAGCTGGTAGCCGCAGTTGTATCTGTGCTAAAAATGGATGCTTCCTGTAATTCGATTTTGTTTTTGATCCAGTTAAACTTAAACTTTGATACCTTCAGCTTTAGTTTCCCCTTCGACTGCGCATACACTATCTGCTCAAGCGCCTCCTCTGCATGATCTATAAACCAAAAGTTAAAGGCAAGCACAACCGTGGCAACAATACCCAGCAAGATAAGCATGGTACGGTACCGAAGCCTTTTAAACCGTAGCTTCTTTAGCTTTAGCTCTCTTAAACTAATTTTCTTTTTCAAATACTACTATTTGGTCTTTCTTGATAGTCAATTTATATGCCGAAGGCGAACGCATATTACTAAATATACACAAAAGACTGAATATCTTGTTCAAGATACAAGGCAACCAGCAACAGCCTGTTAATTTTAAGAAGTAATTAGGAACATTTTTGAATCGGCAGGCGAAACAGCAGAGATCTGCCAGGTGCTAGCGTTGTTTTAAATTAGCATGTTTGTAGTCCAACACCTTCATTACCTCGTTACGGTAAAGTTTGCCTATAGGAAGTTCAGTTTTGTTCACCTCCAAGAGTTCCTGTGTATAGGACGTAATTTTTTGTACCGAAACAATAAACGACCGGTGGATCCTGATAAAGTCCGGCTCTGGTAACATTTCCTCCACCGAACTAATCGATTGTTTGGTTACAATTTTGGCGCCTGTGGTAAATATCTTTACATAGTCTTTCATACTCTCGATATATAAAATATCCCCAAGCATTACTTTTATCATTTTACGGTCAACACGAAAGTAAACGAATGACTCAGAACGTTTATCGTCAGCCACCGGACGGGCCGCAGCTTTAGGATCAGTAAAATGGTAGGCTTTATTAATCGCTTTCAAAAAACGTTCAAAGGGAATGGGCTTTACCAGGTAATCCACCACATCAAGCTCATATCCTTCCAAGGCATACTCCGAAAAGGCGGTGGTAAAAATAACTTTGGGGGATTTTTCAACGCTTTTAGAAAGTCGTTGCCATTCAGCTGCGGCATGCGAATATCCAGGAAGATAAGATCTATGGGTTGCTGCTGCAAAGCCGTAAAAGCCTGTATCGCATTTGCGCATTCGCCGGCAAGCTGCAGCGTGGGAATCTCCGATATATACCGGCGGATCACATCTCTTGCCAATGGCTCGTCATCAACTATCAGGCAACGTATCATACTTGTTTCTGCAAATGTCCGGCTTCAGGAGAAATGATTTTTATCAGAGGCACGGAAGGCTTTCGCTCAGTTCCATTTTCAAATTCAAAATAAACACTTCTTCTTCATTGGTGATATAAAATTCATGTTTTCCGGGATATAACAAGTCCAGTCGGGTTTTAACATTCTTTATGCCGATCCCTGAAGATTTCAGCGGTTGCGCCGCACCGGTTTTTCCATTTACCAGCTTCATATGCATGCGCGTATCCTGCAAGGTCACCCGCATGTTAATCCAGGGCTGATCCAGCATACTGCTGGCCCCGTGCTTAAATGAATTTTCTATCAGAGGAAGCAATAGTAAAGGCGTTATATACAAATCAGCTGTATCATCTGGCAGCTCCAGGTGTAACTCCAGCCTGTTTCCATATCTTATTTTTTCCAGCTCAATATAGTCCCGTATCATTTGGAGTTCTTTGGCCAGGGGAACTAGCGAATTATTTCCCTCATAAAGGATAAACCGGAGTATATCCGACAGCCCCGTAATTAGCCTGGCTGCAACAGGTGCCGTATCCTGTGTATGCGAATAAATATTGTTTAAAGTATTAAACAGGAAGTGAGGGTGTACCTGCGCCTTTAATAGCTGTAGCTGGGACTCTACGTTCTCTTTTTGAAGCTGAAGGTTGCGCTGTTCTTTGATATACCAGTGCTTCATCAGTTTTATAGAGGCGGCGATGCCGGCCGTGGTAAGCCCTCCGCGTAAACCGCCCATCATGGACCGGTGAATGATAATGGGTTTCATTTCATCGCGGAATACATAACCACGATCGGCCAATATATTGATGATTGGGTTAATGATATAATTACCCAGTAAAACCGAAATCCATGCTGTAACCAGGAACAGGGTAACCGTTAAAACAGCTGTAGCCCAATAACGCTGTTGCAGCAGGAAACGGGGTATCACAAAATACATTAATGCATAGGCCAGGAACATATGGCTCCAGGTAAATATAAACGACTCAATAAAGGCTATAATTAACCGCTCGTTATAACGCCCGTTACTGTTCCACGCAATAAAAGAATATAAAAATGCCTGGAAGATCCACCAGAATGTCCAAAACGCCAGGTGCCGCCTGATGCGATACTTTCTTTCGTCAGAAAATATAAAAGGATATTTTTCCATTGTATCACCTTAAAAATACAATGGAACCCCGGCCGAAAATATATTTGATTCAATAGTTGCCGAAAATTACTTTTTCGTCGACAAACGGTTTTAACTAAAAATGCCCCATGCCTGGAAAAACACGGGGCCAATTGTGCTAAAGAAAAAAATCAATATCTTTTTACCCATTCGCTTTTATGTTGCTGCTCCCAAGCCAGCATTACCGTTTCCAGCATTTGTTTCAATGCTATTTTTACCTTTCTTTTTTAACGTTCAGCTTAACGCCATTCATCTCTTTCTCCTCCATCAGCAAACCGCTGTTGGTGTAAAATCTCACCTTATTTAAAAGCGGCGCTTTTAAATTACTTTCTACTACCCAAAATCCATTGGTACATACCCAGGGCTTTACTTTTACATTCCTGTTTTGCGCCGTAACAGTTAATTCCAGGATAAGCAGGCAAAGCAGTACTATTATTTTTGTCGCTTTCATTGCAAATATTTTTAGAGATCAAAAATGGTCACTCCTGTAAAAATATTTCAGCGATAATTTTTAGTAATCATTAATAGATTGAAAACAGCTGTTGGTGGACAGACAACAAAATATGGTAGACAAACACAACAGTCGTCTACAAAAAGCTTTAGTCGTTTTTTTGTGCTGGAGTCCTTCATGATGCGCCGGGGAATTCTCTTCAGGTCAGGAAGCTACAGGGCAAAATAAAGGGCTTCTCAAAAATGAAAAGCCCTTTATCTGTTGGTATATTTATTTCTGATGCTTAGCTCACCTTACTCCCATCAAGAGCGCCCTCCTCTCCATTTACAAAAACCAGCTTGCCTGCCGCATCTTCAGCCATTAAGATCATGCCATTACTTTCTATGCCCCTCATTTTACGGGGGCCAGATTGGCTACTACCACCACTCTTTTACCTACTATAGCCGCTGCATCGAAATGCTGGGCAATGCCCGACACAATTGTTCTTTTTCGAAGCCAAGATCTACCTGCAGCTTTAACAGCTTATCGGCCTTCTCAACTTTTTCAGCAGATAATATTGTGCCCGATCTCAGGTCTATTTTGGCGAAATCATCAAAAGAGATCTCCGGCTTCAAGTCAGATGCTGCTGCCGCCATTTCTTCTTTTTCGGTGGGTGATTTTACGGGCGCTTCCGGTTTTTGCTGGCTGCCCGCCTTCAATTTCCGGATCTGCGCTTCAATTTCAGCGTCTTCAATTTTCCTGAACAAAATTTCGGGCGCACGTAAAGAATAGCCTACACTCAGCAGGTTTATTTTCCCCGCATTATCCCAGTCCAGCATCTTATCCACCACCTTCATCATATGCAACATTTTTTTAGCGGTAGCAGGCAAAAACGGGTTAATGAGAATAGCCAGGTTGGCCGTTAATTGCAAACAGAGATGTAAACAGTTGTCAATACTTTGTTGCGCCTCCGGATCTTCAGCCAGCTTTTTGGCAACAATCCAGGGCTCTTTCTCCTGCATATATTTATTGCCCTTACGACTCAGGTCGATTGCTTCATATAAGGCATCTCTGAAGCGATAATTTTCCAGCGCAGTTTGAACCTTTGCTTTCGCCGCTTCAATATCTGCAATGATCTGCTTGTCTTTTTCGTCTAATACAGCAGTATGCAACTTCGGCACCTTACCCCGCATAGCTTGTGCATTAAAACAAATGTGCGGTTTACAAAATTCCCAAATATAGAAGCCAGCTCATTATTGTTCCTATCCTGGAAATCCTTCCAGGTAAAATCATTGTCTTTATTTTCCGGGGCATTGGCACAAAGCACATAACGTAACACGTCTTCACAGCCGGGGAAATCTTTGATATACTCATGTACCCAAACTGCCCAGTTGCGGCTGGTAGATACTTTATCACCTTCAATATTCAAAAACTCATTCGCAGGTACATTGTCAGGCAATACAAAATTACCGTGCGCCTTTAGCATGGCCGGGAAAATAATACAGTGGAATACAATATTATCTTTACCTATAAAATGAACCAGCTTGGTATCTTCCTGACACCAGTAATCGGCCCAGTTCTCTGTCAACTCTTTTGTTGCAGAAATATAACCTATAGGCGCATCAAACCATACATAAAGCACTTTTCCTTCAGCATCCGGCAAAGGCACTTTAATACCCCAGTTACTGTCGCGGGTCATAGCACGGCTTTGCAAGCCGCTATCCAGCCAGCTTTTGCATTGTCCGTATACATTATTCTTCCACTCTGTATGTTCTTCCAGTATCCACTTTTTCAGGAACTCTTCATAGTTCTGCAATGGAAAATACCAATGTTTTGTTTTTTTTTACCGGTATGGCATCGCTCAATGCGCTGCGCGGATTAATTAATTGTTCGGGCGATAAAGAACTGCCACATTTTTCACACTGATCGCCGTAAGCATTGTCATTACCACAAACAGGACAAGTACCAATTATATAGCGATCGGCTAAAAAAGTATTCGTTTTTTCATCATAATACTGTTCACTTTCCTTCTCTTCAAACAGGCCATCATCATACAACTTTTTAAAGAAAGCGGCTGCTGTTTCGTGGTGCACAGGGCTCGAGGTTCTGGAGTAGATGTCGAACGAAATACCCATTTGCCCGAAACTGTGTTTTATCTGCTCATGATACCGGTCTACAATCTGTTGAGGAGATACTCCTTCCTTCATAGCCCTGATGGTAATAGGCACGCCATGCTCGTCGCTGCCTCCTATAAACTTTACATCTTTATTTTGCGCGCGGAGAAATCTCACGTAAATATCCGCCGGGATATAGCAACCTGCCAAATGCCCGATATGTATGGGACCATTTGCATAAGGCAATGCGGCTGTAACCAGCACTCTTTTAAATTCACTCATAACCTACTTTAATACTTGTAATTAGCTTGCAAAAGTAATTATAATTGGGCAAGCCACGGAATATAGGCCTTATCTGCACCCTATTTTCCTCACAACAACGGACGTTCGTTTCCTGTACTGCATTTATCCTCAGTTTACTTTTATGCAACTTTCAATCTTCTCTAACATTAATATTATCCACAAATTTCTGTTAATCGCGGCATGGCTCGTAAATTTGCACCCTGATAATATAAAAAAATCATATAAGTATATGCCTCTTATCAAAAGTATATCTGGTATCCGCGGTACTATCGGCGGCAAAACAGGAGACACATTGTCACCGGTTGACGTAGTAAAATTTACTGCCGCCTACGGAGCCATCCTTAAAAAAACGCGGGAAAAGATAAAAATATAAAAGTGGTAATTGGCCGGGACGGGCGTATCAGCGGAGCTATGGTAAGCAACCTGGTACAGTCTACCTTATCTGCAATGGGTATTGATGTAATTGACCTCGACCTGAGTACTACGCCTACAGTTGAAATAGCAGTTCCCCTCGAAGGGGCCGACGGAGGCATTATACTTACCGCCAGCCACAACCCCAAAGAATGGAATGCGTTAAAACTGTTGAATGAAAAAGGAGAATTTATTTCTGCCGAAACAGGCCAGGAGCTATTACGCATTGCCGAAGCTGAAGATTTTAATTTTGTACCGGTAGATAAACTGGGTACCATTAAAAGAGATGATTCCTATATGCAAAAGCATATCGATGCCATCTTAAACTATCCCCTGGTAAATAAAGGCGCCATTGCCGCTAAAAACTTTAAAGTAGTAGTAGATGCCATTAATTCTACCGGCGCCACTTTTGTTCCGGCTTTATTAAATGCTTTGGGCATTGATAATGTTATTGTTTTAAACAAGGAAGTTACCGGCAATTTTGCGCACAATCCCGAGCCGCTGCCTCATCATTTAACTGAGCTAAGCAGCACCGTTGTTAAAGAAAAGGCGCACCTGGGCATTGCAGTAGATCCCGATGTAGACAGGCTTTGCTTTGTTTGTGAAGATGGCAGCATGTTTGGCGAGGAATATACATTAGTGGCAGTTGCCGATTATGTGCTATCTCTCCGCCAGGGCAATACGGTGAGCAATATGAGCAGCACAAAAGCCCTGAAAGAAATTACATTGAAAAGAGGCGGCTCTTACTCGCCTTCGGCTGTGGGTTAAGTAAACGTAGTAAAGAAGATGAAGGAAACGAACGCTGTAATTGGCGGGGAAGGCAACGGTGGTATTATTGTGCCCGATTTTCATTATGGTCGCGATGCCTTAATTGGTATTGCATTATTTTTATCGCACCTGGCTAATCAAAAAGGCAGCATCAGCTCTTTACGCCGCCAATATCCGGATTATTTTATCAGTAAAAATAAAATTGAGCTGGATAGCAGCATCAACGTGGCTTCTGTTTTTAAAAGCATTAAAAATAAGTACGCCAAAAATCCTATTAATGACGAAGATGGGTTAAAAATAGAGTTTGATAATGATTGGGTTCATTTGCGCACCTCCAACACCGAGCCCATTATCCGTATTTATTCGGAAAGCGATTTTGAAAGCAAGGCCAACCATATTGCCCATAAATTGATGGAAGACATTAAAGAAGAAATTAAGTAACCTAATACTTTACAGTATGCCCGGCTCTTACAGCCGGGCTTTTTTATTTTAAGCGCCCTTTATATGCCGTGGCACTGTATTTGTCAACCTAAGATTGTACTAAACCTTTTATCTATGACAAACTTAAACTCCTCCGATATACATGATTCGGAAAAAGACAGGGAAAAATTAAAGCCCGAAGAAACGGTAATTAATTTACCCGACGTGGAAGATATTCCCGGCCAGGCCAATGTAAAACCTCCCGAAACCAACCAGGAGGAGAATCTTACCATTGCTTCAGACGACGAAGAAGGCGTTGGTATTTTTGGCGAAGAAACCGATGAAGAAGACATTGATCCCAGTGACGACACGAATGTTACCCGGCAGGAACGGGAGCTACTCAAAGACACAGAAACGCTGGACAATGTTGATGACGAAGATCTGAAAAGAGCGAGGCTGGATGACACGGATTTCGAAGGCGAGAAGCTGGATGAGCAAACGCCGCAGGACGGTAAAGACCTAGACGTTCCCGGGCAGGAAGAAGACGATGACAATGAAGACATCGGTGAGGAAGACGAAGAAAATAATGAATACAGCCTCGGCGATAATCAGTAGGTGCCTGATCTTATTAATGCTACAGTTCTTCCGGTGGAAGAACTTTTTTATGCACCCGATCCATCTCTTAAACAATTCAAAGACTGACCTGTTTGTTATAGAACTTACTCACATTAAAAATACACAATAATGAAAGCCGTAGGATTTAAAACCTCTCTACCTATAAATGAAGCAGATAGTTTTATTGATTTTGAAACGGATACACCCCGGCCAACAGGCCACGAGATATTAGTACAGGTAAAAGCGATCAGCGTAAACCCGGTAGACTATAAAATAAGACAGAACAGCGCCAAAGAAAAACTATTGGATACACCTAAAATAATTGGCTGGGACGCAGCAGGCATAGTGGAAGAAGTGGGCAACGCCGTAACACTTTTTAAGCCGGGAGATGAAGTGTATTACGCAGGCGATATCACTAAAAGTGGTGCCAATGCGCAGTTTCAACTGGTTGATGAACGCATCGTGGGCAAAAAACCGGCAACCCTGACATTTAGCGAAGCCGCAGCTATGCCGCTTACCACGTTAACTGCCTGGGAAATTTTATTCGACCGGATGCGGATCAACGAGAAAGACAAAGGAAAAACAGTGTTGATTATTGGTGGCGCTGGCGGCGTTGGTTCAATCGCTATTCAAATAGCTAAAAAAGTAGCCGGGTTAACCGTACTGGCTACGGCGTCAAGGCCCGAATCGGCTGAATGGTGCAGGCAACAGGGAGCAGATTATGTGGTGCACCATCGCGACCTGGTGAATGAGGTTCGGGCAGCAGGATTTCAGCAGGTAGATTTCATTCTCGACTTTGTGGATGTTAACCAATATTGGGATGCTTTCGCCGAGTTAATTCACCCCCAGGGTGCTATCGGTTCTATCAGCGACCCTACACAGCCCGTTAATCTACGCCAGCTAAAATCGAAAAGCGTCAGCTTTCACTGGGAACTGATGTTTACGCGGTCTATGTTTCAAACAGAGGATATAGAAGCGCAGCACCATATTCTTAATAAAGCCGCTGAACTCTTTGACAACGGAACACTGAATGCTACCTTAACGGCTGCTTTAAATGGTCTTTCAGCTGAGAATTTAAAAACAGCACACCGCCAACTGGAAAGCGGCAGCACTATTGGGAAACTAGTTATTGAATACTAGGCTACAAACCAATCAATTAGGTAAAAACAGCATGGAAATATGCTTCAAATTACGCGTTTCGTTTAAAAACTGTATCTTTGCAGCCCCTTAGCCAAAGCTGAGGATATTTTTATTTTTTTAACCAAATTTCAGGGTAATGAACAATTATGAATTGATGGTGATTTTTACCCCGGTTTTAAGCGAAGACGAGTTTAAAGCTGCCCAGAAAAAGTTTGCCGGTCTGGTAACTGAAGCTGGTGGCTCTATCGTTCACGAAAATCCATGGGGATTGAAATCACTGGCGTATCCGATCCAGAAAAAAACCACTGGTTTATACTGGGTTATGGAATATACTGCGCCATCCGACTTCAATGAGAAGCTGAAAATACAGCTTCTGCGCGACGAATCAGTACTTCGTCATCTGTGCACTAAACTCGACAAATACGCCGTTGAGTATAATGCTAAAAAGGCTAGTGGCGTAAAAACAGGAACCGAAAAAGCAGTGGAGGCTTAATATTATGGCAAAGAATGAAATAAAATACCTTACGGCCATTAAAAGCGACAAACGCGTAAAAAAATTCTGCCGCTTTAAGAAATATGGTATCCGCTATGTTGATTATAAAGACATAGAGTTTCTGAAAAAGTTCCTGAACGAGCAGGGTAAATTATTACCACGCCGTTTAACTGGTAACAGCTTAAAATTCCAGCGCAGGGTATCTGATGCTGTAAAAAAGCACGCCAGATGGCTCTTTTACCTTACGTAACAGATCTTTTGAAATAGATTTTTTAGTTCATAGCGGATCGTTGATAGTTCATTGCAATTGCCATGGGCTAAGAACCTTAAGCCATGAACCTATTAGTAACCTTCCCTAACCCACTGCTGGTGGAGACAGTCACAATCATCGATTGGGCAAAAGGGAACTAAAACCCGTCTGCGGCAGGCAGACAATACAAAAAATGGAAGTAATTTTAATACAGGATGTAGACAACCTGGGTGGCGCCAACGAAGTGGTAACCGTAAAAAATGGTTATGCACGCAACTTTTTACTGCCCCGTAAACTAGCAGTAGAAAACAATGCAGGCAACAAAAAACAGCTGGAAGAAAGGCTGAAGCAGGCTAAGAAAAAGAAGATGCTATGTTAGCTGCTATTAATGATGTTATCAGCAAACTAAGTGCTTCTGCGCTTAAAATCGGTGCCAAAACAGGTACTTCCGGTAAAATTTTCGGTAGCGTAACCAATCTGCAGATCAGCAGAGCCATTCGTGAGCAAAAAGGCTACGAAATCGACCGTAAAAAATTCATATTAACGAAGAAGTGAAAGAATTAGGTACGCATAAAGCTACCTCGACTTTGGCAACGGCCACTCAACAGAGCTTGAGTTTGAAGTAGTTGCTGAGTAATTATTCCTTTTTCAGAGCATTTTTAAACGCCTGGCCTCATAGCCAGGCGTTTTTAGTAATTATTTGATAAAATAAATTTATTGGGGATACGATTAATTTACCAGTATATTTGTAATATTATTATGGTGTATATTCAGTATTAAAGTTCCATGTTACATAAATGTTCATTGATCTTGGTTACTGTTTCTCACTTCTTTAAAATTTCTTAAAACAAAAAAATGAACATTTACGTTGGTAACTTAAGCTGGAACTTGAAAGACCAGGACTTACAGAATTTATTTAGCTCGCACGGAGAAGTAACCTCCGCTAAAATCGTTTTAGACAAATTTACTAACCGTAGCAAAGGCTTTGGTTTTGTTGAAATGGCTAATGACGATGAAGCACAATCTGCAATCGGCGCTTTAAACGGAACAGAAGTTGACGGTAGAAATATCGTGGTAAACGAAAGCCGTCCAAAGAAGGTGGTAGCAGCAATGGTGGCGGCTACAAAAAAGAAGCTTCGGCGGCGGTAACAGCGGCGGCGGCGGATACAGAAAAAGCGGCGGCGGTTATGGCGGCGGCGGATACCGTGATCGCAGCAGCGATTATAACAAGGATTATTAATTATACCTGTAATCATTGAATTATAAAAAAGTTTGCATATCCCAATGCAAACTTTTTCCATTTATATGCTAATTCAAGCAGTTGGTGCTCAAGAAACAGCCGTTCATCGATATCACTAGATCTTGTTAGTTGATTAAGAGATAAATAAAGTACATTTGCGACGTTAAACAAATCAAATATTTATGAAAATCAAATTGACACTTGGATTAGCATTGCTTTCGTTAAGCTCGGCCCTGTTTGCACAAAGTAATTACAAGCAGGCTATTGGTGTTAGGCTTAGCCCCGCTTCCAACTATGATGTATTTGCTGCATCTTACAAAATGTTTTTAGCAGAACAGCCGGCCCTTGAATTTAACCTGGGTGTTGGGGGAAACAGGTATGCTTATTTCGCAAACGACTATCGTACCACTACCGTTAGTGCTTCAGCTGCCTACCAGCATCATTTTGCCATAAAACCTGTAGCCGGGTTGAAATGGTATGTTGGTGGAGGTGCTACTGTTTTCCACAGCTCTTCTAAGTATGATCCCTTTAAAGGAGTAAGTGTAGGCTTATTCCCTACAGGCGGTGCAGACTATAAGTTTGCAAAAATTCCTTTAAATGTTTCCGCAGACTGGCGTCCAACATTCTTGGTAGCTAAAACCGATCAATACAACGGATTCTATGGAGACGGGTTTGGTGTTTCGGCCAGATATACTTTCTAAATAATAAACACAATATTGTTAAACCGCCTTTAAAGGCGGTTTTTTTATAAATACCACCAACTTCTATACCCTCGTTGGCCCGTTTGTTGTTTCTCTCTCAAAAAAGAGATGCAGACCTTCTATTACCGCTTCATCAGCATTTTTCTTGCGCTGTGGATCATTTCCCTATCCGCCTGTGCCCCACCCAGGAGGCCGCACCGGCCCAAACCACCTAAACGCCCCTTTACCCATTATCAGCCGCCCGAAAAAGCAGGCCCGATATTTTACGCAGCATTTTACAAAATTGCACCTGGTTATAAAATTTTTGGTAAATTGTAGTTGAATCGCTGTTTCAACATTAATATTTACCCGTTGTTTTGCATGACAGGAGACCTTAGCAAGGCCTTGAACCTGTATATGCCTATAGTAAGGGGAAACAACTGATAATCCGATAATTAAATCATAAAAAAATGTGAAAGTTTTAAAAAATAAATAACAATCGTTTGCATGATATAATTTATTTCGTAATTTTGAATTGAATTTTCATAGGATAAGGTTTAATGGTTAATGGTTTTTGATGAAGTCCCCAACATCTCTAATGTTGGGGATTTTTTATATCCCGGCCTTTATTTTCCGTTTGCCCGTTATTTTGTTACTTCATTATAAAACACTCCACCCATTTGCACTATGCTCCTAAAAAGTATCTTATCTAAGTTCATTACCTCTACGAGCTGGAATTAACATTCCGCGCGTAACAGGCTATTCGTCGAGCGTTACCTTTTTAGCATGTACTCTGAGCTTATAGCCTACCCCTATCTTTAATGCAACATTTTCTTTATTATGGCTAACGGGGAATCCAAAACAAACGGGATAATCGAATTCGTTTACAGTATTTAAAATAATTTCTTCTACGGTAGCTCCAAAAGGACGATCGGTATCTTTTGTGTCCGCAAAACAGCCAACAACAAGGCCCGCAAGTTTATTGAGTTTACCACTACGTTTTAGTTGTTGCATCATCCGGTCTATGGCATACTTCTGCTCACCTATATCTTCAATAAAAAGTATGCGGCCTTTTGTTTTGATTTCGGAAGCTGTACCAATCCCGTTCACCAATAAAGCCAGGTTGCCCCCACCAGCTCTCCTACGGCTTCTCCCTGCCTGTTCAACTCGTGTGGTTCGCAGGTGTAACGGGCCCATTTTCCTTCAAGCGCTTCCCTGAGCGAGAGCACATACTTACTTAAATAACCTTGATCATTAAAAGCAGCCGCCATTGGCGCATGTAATGATGCTATATGATAATTGGAGTATAAATGCGAATGAAAAATAGTAATATCGCTAAAACCAATGACCCATTTGGGTTTCTTTTTAAATTTTTTGAAGCTGATCTGATCAATGATCCGCCCCATTCCATAGCCTCCACGCCCGCAAAGAACTGCCTGCACTTCATCATCATCTAACATCATCTGAAAATCGTTCAGTCTCTCTTCGTCTGTCCCCGCAAAATACGTTTCTGACCTGCTGCCTAACGTACTGCCAACTTTAACTTTATATCCCCATTCCTCCTGTAAAATCCTGACACATTCTGCTGCTTTCTCAAATGCCATATAACCTGCAGGACATACAATCCCAATAGTATCTCCCGGTTGCAGATAGGGAGGCGTTTTTATAATCATCGGCAATATTCAATTTAATTTACGTTTTTAGATTTCTTTTAAGGTACTTCCCGCAGGGCGAACCGAAAGTTCATGCATTACGCCGCATTTTAAAGCGAAATTATCTATTTGATGCCCTACAGGAAAATCGAAGCTAACCGGGTAGCTATAGGTTTTCACTTTATCTGTAATGATATCATAGATAGTTTGGCCAAAATACTCTGAGGGGTCGTCTTGCTTAACCTTAATGCCGCCTACTATTAATCCCGCCAGTTTAGAGAGCTTGCCCGTCCGCTTCAAATTCCAGAACATCCGGTCTACGCTGTATAAATATTCTCCGGTATCTTCCACAAAAAGTATTTTGCCATCCGTATCAATGTCGGATGCCGAACCAGCCAGGCTCTCGAGTGTTTTTAAATTTCCGCCTACCAGCAGCCCCTTTGCTGTCCCCGCACGATTATAGTTACTAAACGGTGCCGAATACTCCATGCGTTCGCCCGTTAAAGCCCGTTTTATGGATTCTATCGTATCTTTTTGCAGGGCATCCGCATTGTCCCATACATCCGGAAAACTGTTACACATTTTTGAATGAATGGAAGCAATGCCCATATTTTTCTGAAGATGGGAATGTAATACTGTTATATCGCTAAAGCCTATGATCCACTTAGGATTGGCCTTGAATTTATCCCAGTTCAACCCGTCGATAATCCTGACACTTCCATACCCTCCCCTGGCACACATAATGGCCTTTATTTGTGGGTCATCCAGTAAAGCCTGCATGTCAGCCAACCGTTCACTATCAGTTCCACCGAAAGTGTGATCCCGTTTGCCAATAGTAAACCCCACCCTGATTTTAAACCCCATTGCTGTAATAAAGTTGCAGCGGGAATAATGGCTTCCTGGTACTGTAACCCGCGGGCGAAGTAATGCCAATCATATCTCCCGGCTTTAAATAGGGGGAATAATGCTTTTATTGTTAACAGGAGCGCGTGCATTAATCTGTAAAAAGGCGTTGAAGCCATTATTGCGGCTGACGCTATAAACTTTTTACGTTTCATAGGTGCTAAGATAGTAAGTTGTAAATTCCGAAATACTATTATTAGGAGGCTCATTATATATTTGGCCTACTTAACACCAAATTTAATGAGTATTACTATTTTTGCATCTTATGGATATACCTGGTTATATTCCCTTACCGGATTGGTTTGTAAGTGCTGACCGATGGCTATTTGAATGGATCAATATCAAAATGGCCAATGCCCTCTTCGATAGCTTGATGCCCGTAATGCGTAATGCATTTACCTGGGGCCCGCTTTATCTTTTTATTGTAGCTTTTACGGTGATTAATTTTAAAAAAGCGGCTGGTGGTGGCTGGCGCTGGCCTTAGCTACAGCTGCTTGCACCGATATTGTAGGTGCGCGTATCTTCAAAGAAGGGTTTGAACGGTTAAGGCCCTGCTCAGACCCCGAAATGCTGGGACATGTACGCATGGTACTGGGCAGGTGCAGCGGTGGGTTTAGCTTTGTTTCCAATCATGCCATTAACCACTTCGGCATCGCTACTTTTTTCTTTATTACTTTTAAGGTTTTTTCCGCTATGCATGGGCGCTGCTTGCTTGGGCCGGCATTATCGGACTGGCCCAGGTATATGTTGGAGTGCATTATCCGTTCGACGTATTATGCGGTGCGCTGCTAGGTACCTTTATTGGCTCGTTATCTGGTCATTTATTCAACAAAAATTCGGATTTCCTATATTCGATAAGCAATCAATTTTAAATTAATGGAAATACTCATAATAGCCCTTCTTATTTTATTAAACGGGGTTTTTTCTATGGCTGAAATAGCCCTTGTATCGGCCCGAAAGGCAAGGCTGGAAGCCCAGGCTAACAAAGGCGATAAAAAGCCAAGGATGCACTGGCGCTGGCCAACCATCCAGATCACTTCCTTTCTACGGTACAAATCGGAATTACATTAATTGGTATTTTAACGGGTATTTACTCCGGCGATAAAATAACCGGCGATATAGAAGTTTTTGTTGCACAATTCCCTGCACTGGCTCCTTACAGCAAAGGAATTGCGACGACAGTGGTGGTTATTTTGATCACTTATTTCTCGTTGGTTTTTGGAGAACTGATCCCGAAACGCATTGGTTTGTCATCGCCCGAAAAAATAGCCAAGTTTGTAGCAGGCCCTATGCGTATTGTAAGCTGGATCACCTTTCCTTTCATATGGTTACTTACACAGTCTACCAGGCTCATCACCAAGATCTTTAATGTAAAATCAGATGACTCGCAGGTTACGGAAGAAGAAATAAAAGCCATCATCAATGAAGGCACAGAACAGGGTACTTTGGAAGAAACCGAACAGGAGATCATTGAACGGGTATTTCACCTGAGCGACCGGAATATTACTTCTTTAATGACACACCGGAGCGATATAGTGTGGTTTAACACAACGGATACGGAAGAAACCATCAGGGAAAAGATACTCAAGGAGCCGCATTCCATCTACCCTATCTGCTGAGGGAGAAATAGATAATATAAAGGGTGTTATTTCTTTAAAAGACCTGTACACCAACAATGACAATATTCCCTTTAAAAACCTGATGAGGCCTGCACTTTTTGTTCCGGAGAATAATACGGCCTTTAAGGTTATGGAAAAGTTCAAAGAGTCGCAGCTGCATTCCTGCTTTATTGTAGATGAATATGGCAGCGTACTAGGAATGATAACCCTTAAGGATATCCTCGAAGCAATTATTGGAGATATGCCCCAACATGATGACGATGAATATGAAGTGATCAAAAGAGACGACGGTAGTTTCCTGGTAGACGGACAGCTTCCCTTCTATGATTTCCTTTCTTATTTCGATAAAACCGACTGGATGAACGAGGGTGAGCAGGAATTTGATACTATTGCAGGCTTTATATTACACAAGCTAAAACGTATACCCATAGCCTCCGACAAACTAGAATGGAACGGTTTTGACTTTGAAATAATGGATATGGACGGCCATAGGATCGATAAAGTGCTGGTGAAAATAAGTGAAGCAATAAGAGAAGAAATGGAAGATTAATATCTGGTTATCGCATTGGTATTTATGAAACATCAGGCTTTACAAACGAACCTGATGTTTTTTTGCCTGCATCAAGCCAGCTCTTCCCGATCATCCAGATAGAGGAGCATGATCCTATAAAACGGAAAACAAAGCCACATGAACGGGGTGAATCCGCTGGCAGTAACCCCAAAAATAGTTCCCCATCGCAGTAACGGTTATATCTAAATCACTTATATAAAATGTTGCTGACTATTAAAACCAATTGATATAGCACGGGGTTACAGCAATCGTTTATAAAAATTTCCATCGGAGTGCACAAAACTATAGCGTTATGCCTCATCTAGGGCAACCAAATTCTATGGGCTTCCTGTTGCTTTCTACGGTAATTCGGAGTATGGGACACATTTACCGGCCGGTTTAGATTTATGTCTGGTTTTGGCTTGCGCCCTTCAATAAACACAAAAACCTATCCTATTCAGATATTTCCAAACACGAAAAAACCCTTCTCAATGAGAAGGGCTTTTTATTATTTAGCAAGAACTAATTAGTTTTTGCGAAGATTTGGATGTGGAGGAGCTACAGTGTTTGGACCGTCTTCTCCCGGAGCAGCCGCACGGATGTCAACTGCATCGCAATCACCACCTTCCTGGCCAGAGCTGAAGATAAATCTGTCGCTGCTTACGCCTTCTTTTTCAACTAAGTGAGAAATCACTTTGTTTACGTGATCCCAGCTTAATTGCTGCTGACGTTTAGTAGCTGCGCAGTAACCTACTACTACTACTTTACAGTTTGGATTAGCTTTCAGTTTAGAAGCTACAGTTGCTAAAGTAGCAGCTGCATCATCAGAAAGTTTATTAGAATTAGGTGCGAAATGAACACTTGGTAAAGCTCCTAAAGAAGCAGCGCAATCGCTTTGAGCAGGAGCGCAACCTTCTGGGCAAGGGCATTTACCTACGCCATCAGCATCTACCGGCTGGCAATAAGTTGGAGTTACCAACTCTTTATCCTTACAATCAGGAACACCGTCGCCATCTGTATCGCGGCTTACACCGTGTGTATCAACAGGGCAACCAGCAGGAGTTTGCTCCTGATCGAACTGATCAGTTACACCATCGCCATCAGCATCTGGCAGAACGATTTCAGGAACTCTGCGTAATTCGCCATATGCATAGTTTAATGGGTTTAACCAGTAAAGAGGCTCAACTCTTTTTGCTTTATTACCCAGGTTGAAGTTCAAGCCTACAGAAAGGTAGTTAAACCAATCTTTATCAGGGCTTAAAGTTTTGCTTTCATCAAAACGTACGCCATCTAACATATCAGAACCGTTAAAGATTAAACGATCTTCAATAGCCAGATTAACGCGAGAAGAAAGGCGGAAAGCGATACCAGCACCTACTGTAGCAGAAGGAGTGATATATCCTGCAAAAGTTTTGCTCCATTTTTTAGAAGGATCAATAGTAGCTCTGCTTTCATAAGAATCATCCAGCAGATCTTTTAACGCGTCTAACTGATCTTTTCTATTGTCATACACACCATCCCCTGTAGGAAAGCTGTAAGCAGAAGTACCATTTAAAGCGTTAACGCTTGTTCTGTAAGTATTAACACCAGCACCCGCTAAAGCGTAAATAGTAGCACCGGTTTGATTTTTATAGAAACGGATATTTCCTAAATTGAACAAAGCTTGCAAAGAAAGATCCTGAGCTTTTGTTTTGTAGTTATAATAAACCTGACGGCCCTGATAACCAGCCCAAGGAGTATTAGCTCCTTCTGCAGTGTATCCGGTTGAAGCTCTCCAGTTTAAACCTTGAGCAACACCGTAAACGTATTCCAGTCTTAAAGACATTACATGTCCTAAAGATTTACGGATATGTCCACCGAAACCGAAAGATCTGCCGAATCTTGCATCAACGTCAGCTACAGGTACAGAGAAGGAACCACCTTTGATACCTATTTCCCACATATCTTTAGGTTTTGCAGGATAGTCGTAGTTTCCAACCATGAACTCGTTGTGCTGAGCCAGTTGTTTGCTGTTGTAATAATTAGAATCTGTAACTGAGAAAGTGCCATATACCGGGTGTGGTGCGGTATAAGGGTGCGACGGGCTCACCTGGGCGAAGCCTGTTGACGCAACCAGGCAACTAAGGCCTGCTAGTAATTGGTACTTTTTGCTTGTCATAACTAAGGATTAAGATTTAAAATGATTTTTCTTAATAAGTTCAGCAAATTTAGAGCCATTTGTTAAATAAACAAATTTTAACGTAAAAAATAATTAAATCTGCCGCATGGGTACGTAAGCAAATACTATGCAAAAAATTCAAAAATGCCCCTATAAATTCTTTATTTTGCTCAATTATTATTATGAATTTACCCACTTCTTTAATAAAAAGTGAATTGAAAGTTTTGAAGACCGCTTCAAAACAGCCGTGAAAAGTTCAACCCCGCTGCTCAATAGCATTAAGATATATCGTAAAAAGGAAGGGAAAACAAATGCGCCCGATGTTTGTTTTCCTGTCCGCCAAACTGTTGGGAACGCCTACTGAAGCTACTTACCGCGCTGCATCGCTGGTGGAAATACTTCATACCGCCACGCTGGTTCACGATGATGTGGTGGATGACTCCCTGGAGCGGAGGGGCTTTTTTTCGGTGTATGCGCTTTGGAAAAATAAGGCTTCGGTGTTGGTGGGAGACTATCTCCTGGCAAAGGGACTTATACTTTCGCTTGAAAATCACGACTATAGAATTCTCCACATTCTAACCGATGCCGTTAAAAAAATGAGCGAAGGGGAACTGCTTCAGTTGGAAAAAGCCCGGAATCTTAACTTAAAGAGGATATTTATTACGAGATCATTCGTAATAAAACTGCGTCCTTATTGGCATCGGCCTGCAGTGCGGGCGCATGGTCGGCAACTCAAAATGATGAAGATGCCGAAAAAATGAGGATATTTGGTGAGAAAACCGGTATCGCTTTCCAGATTAAAGACGATTTGTTTGATTATGCAAGCGAGGACGTAGGCAAACCGACGGGCAATGATATCAAAGAGAAAAAAATGACATTGCCCTTAATTTATACATTAAACAACACCGATAAGTCTACCCGCCAGAAAGTAATCAGCATCGTAAAAAATAATAATAACGATAAGCAAAAAGTGGCCTGGGTATTAGAAGTTGTAAAAAAATCAGGAGGCATACAATACGCTACAGAGAAAATGTATGCTTATAAAAAGGAAGCATTAGATGTGCTGATGCAATTTCCTGACAATGAATACCGGCAGGGATTGAGCGACCTGGTTGATTACGTTACAGAGAGGAAGTACTAGCCTATTGGGCCGGCCGCTGTTTTTAATAAAGTAACACTGTTAAGTACGCACTTCTGCAGGAAAGGAAAGCAATGCCACAACATGGCTACCCTATTGTTAACCAATTACAAATCAATATTTTGACCAAACGCTGGAATATACTGCAAGCTGATACAGATAAAGTATCGCTTCTACAAAGTGAGTTGAAAATTAATCCTATACTCTGTCGCATCCTTGTTCAAAGGGGAATGCACAATTTTGAACAAGCCAGAAATTACTTCCGGCCACAGCTCTCGCATTTACACAATCCCTGGGAAATGAAAGACATGGCAAAAGCGGTAAACAGAATACTTAAAGCCTTCGATACCAACGAAAAACTGTTGGTTTTTGGAGATTATGACGTAGACGGTACTACAGCTGTAGCCAGTATGTACAGTTTCCTTAAAAAGCATCATAAAGAGGTGGATTTTTACATTCCCAATCGATACAAGGAGGGCTATGGCGTGAGCAGGGCCGGAATTGAATTTGCTAAAGAACACAACTATTCACTGGTAATAGCGCTGGACTGTGGAATAAAATCCGTTGACCTGATCGATTATGCCAAAACCCTGGGCATCGATTTTATCATTTGCGATCACCACCTGCCGGATGAAAAAATACCCGACGCAATAGCTATATTAAATCCCAAGCAAAAAGATTGCGATTACCCCTATAAAGATTTGTGCGGCTGCGGCGTTGGATTTAAGCTTATGTGCGCGCTATGCGAGCAAATGAATATTTCCTGGAGCATGCCTATGAGTACCTGGACCTTGTGGCTACCGCCATTGCCGCCGATATTGTACCTATGAACGGCGAAAACAGGGTGCTGGCCTTTTATGGACTGATTAAGGCTAACGAAAATCCCAATCTTGGCATAAAAGCGCTGGCCACGCTTGGCGGGGCTAAGCCCCGTTGCATATCAACAACTTGGTATTTATGATTGCGCCGCGTGTAAATGCCGCCGGCCGGATGGATGATGCCAGCAAAGCGGTTCGGCTTTTTATCGCAGCTACAGAAGCAGAAGCTTTATTCTATGCTCAGCAGTTACACAGCGACAATACCGACAGGAAAGAAGCAGACACCGATATTACGGCTGAAGCTTTAACCCTCATTTCCCAAACAGCAGCACTGGATGGAAATGAAGTCAACCGTTGTGTACCAGCCGCATTGGCATAAAGGGGTTGTTGGAATAGTAGCGTCCAGGTTAATCGAGCACCATTATAAACCCACAGTAGTATTAACAGAAAGTGGCGAATACGTAGCCGGAAGCGCAAGAAGCGTTCCCGGTTTTAATTTATATGAAGCCATTCATGCCTGCAGGAGCACCTGCTTGCATATGGAGGGCATTTTGCAGCAGCAGGCCTTACACTTGAAAAACAAAATATAGAAATTTTCAGAAGCAAATTTGAAGAAGTAGTGTCGGCATCCATCACGGCAGAACTGCTGATCCCCGAAATAATAATTGATACCGAAATTTCTTTTAAAGAAATAACAACGTCTTTTTACAATATACTACGCCAGATGGAGCCATTCGGACCGGAAAATATGACGCCCGTTTTTATAGCGAGAAGAGTAGTAGACACCGGCTTCAGCAAAATAGTTAAAGAAAATCACCTGCGTATTGTGTGCGCAACAGGAGGGTTCAACCTTTACGGGAATTGGCTTTAACATGGCTGCGAAGTTCGACCTGATTAAAGATCGCCGGCCTTTTGATATAGTATTTAAAATTGACGAAAATGAATGGAACGGTCAAAAAACGCTGCAACTGAGGATAGAAGACATTAAAGCGTCAGAAAGCCAGCCGGCTAATCTATCCTTGTAAGCTTTACATTAGTTACAGGAGAAACCACTAAAGGAAATTTTTCGACCGTAACGTTAGATAAATCGAGCCCAAAGTTTTTTTCTTCCGATAAACTGATGTGTTTTATCAGGAAATGAAGCTTCATGATCATTTTTTCCATAAACGGCAGGTCATTGTCAAGACTCAGGTACTTTTCCATAACCATAAACTGGAAATCGCCTACCGTGTTGCTGCTCGCCAGACTTTCATAACGGCTCATGATATTTACTTCCTTGTTCTGTACCAGGTCTTCCACCACTTTCTTAAATAAGAGGTTAATACGAGGTTGTATCCTGAATCCCAGCCTGAAATCAACCCTGATGATATCATTCGGAATAATATGCTCTACTTTATACTCCGAAGTGTAAGGATCGTCAACCGTGTCTACGTGTACAAACCAGTAGATATCCGCTCTTTTAGGTTTTTTATTTAAAATAGAATAGATGATCTTATGCTCAATTTCTTTGGGATTATCGGCACTGGTAAGATAAATGAGGTGCGTGGCATACTTCGCTACACTTTTGTCGTTGCTGAGTTCCTGGATTTTTGATATATAATGCTCCATCCGGACAAACTCTACATACCTGTTCTTGATCTTCCGGGCCCTGAACCATACGTACATCACCAAAAACATGATGCCGCCAATCATTAAAGTGATATATCCGCCATGCGAAAATTTTTCCAGCAAAGCAACCAGGTATGCAGTTTCTACAATAAAAAGCCTATCAAAAATGCGTATATAAATGCCTTATTCACCCTTCTTAACACCATATAATTGGCAAAAAGGATGGTTGTAGTAATCATCGTTACAATAATTGCCAGCCCATAGGCGGCTTCCATTTTAGAAGACTTCTGAAAGTAAAGCACCACGAAAACACAACCACTGAATAAAATAGTATTTACCGCGGGAATAAAGAGCTGCCCTTTTGCCTCCGACGGGTAACGAATCCTCAGTTTAGGCCAAAGATTTAAACGGATAGCTTCGCTGATCAGCGTGTAAGCCCCGAAAGCATGGCCTGGCTGGCAATAATGGCGGCGGTAGTTGCAATAACAACCCCGGGGAGAATAAACCACTCGGGCATCAGGTTAAAAAAGGCATTAATACCAACAGCCTGCCTTATATCATCGGTAACAGTAAGCTTATTATAATGAGCCAATAAAAATGCCCCTTGCCCGAAATAATTCAGCAGTAAACAGGCTTTTACATAAATCCAGGAATAACGGATATTTTCCCGGCCGCAATGCCCCAGGTCGCTATAAAGAGCTTCAGCTCCGGTGGTACACAGGAAAACCGCCCCTAACAACCAAAAGCCATGCGGGTAGGTAATTAAAAATTCAATCGCGTAATAAGGGCTCAGGGCTTTAAATATGGTTAAGTCATCGGCTATATGCAGCGCTCCGAAAACCGCCAGCATTGTAAACCATATAAACATTACAGGTCCAAAAATTTTACCTATGGATGCTGTTCCGAATTGTTGCAAAAAAAAAAAAGCCGATAAAATACCCAGCACAATCCATACAATGGTGGTGGTAGGCATTTCTTTAAGTGCAGGCAGTATCTTTAAACCCTCGATTGCAGAAGTTATAGTCATGGGCGGTGTAATAATGCCATCGGCTATAAGCGCCGCCCCTCCTATCATGGCCGGAATAACGAGCCACTTCCGTCGTCGCCTCACCAGGGCATAAAGGGCGAAGGTTCCTCCTCACCTTTATTATCTGCCCGCAGTATTAAAATAACATATTTAATGGTCGTTTGCAGGGTAAGCGTCCAAATAATGCAGGATAGTGTTCCAACAATCAGCTGCTCAGTGATCTGACGGTTACCGATAATAGCATTGAAAACGTATAAAGGAGATGTTCCAATATCACCGTAAATAATACCTAAAGCAATAAGCAAACCTGCCGCAGTTGCTTTATTAGTGTGAGATTTCACCAGATAAGGCCTGTTAATTTTTAATAATAAATACAAAGTTTATATAAAAGGAAGCAAATGAAAAAAACTTTATTTTTAATTACTTCCCTTATATTTTGAAAAGAAAAGTTATAATTTGCATTAGCTGACTTCACTCAAAAAGTATACCCACGGTATTCGTAACTTTATGACATAAAACTGGTTACCATGGGTCATGGTCCCGAACAAGTTTAAACGCGGATGAGTTTCAAACGGGATATAGTGCCGTGGGCCAGGTTAAGATAAAAACAAACGAATGAAAACCGGCATGGTTAAAATTTTTATTTTCATCGCTCACAATCAATAAAAATTTCAGCCGCCAGAATAATATTCGATCCATAAAGACATAAAACATTTTCGAATGAAACGCATATTTTTATCCGTACTGAGCTTTGCCTTATTCTCTCTATCTGTTTATGCGCAATCCATCAATTATGCTTCGATAAATAAAGAAGATGTGGAACGCATGAATTTTGAGATCCTGGGCAAGGCTGCAGATAACTACCTCGTATATAAAGAGGTAAAAGGCAATCATCGCATTTCAGTATACGATCATAACATGCAGTTACGGGAGGAGGTACCATTAACGGTGCTTCCTAAACGGGACGACTTGCTGGATATTTCTTTTTATAGCGCGGATAACCGGCGGTACCTGCTTTTTCAACACCAGGAAGGTGATGTAGTGTACCTGAAATCTGTACCTATTGAAGCCAACGGGAGGGTATTAGAGAAACCATCTGTTTTAGATACCACTATGATCGCGTACAAAACAGATAATAAGATATATAGTATTATTACCAGCAATGATGGCAGTAAACTAATGGCTTTTAAAATTAACAAAAAGGATAAAAGCCTTTTTCGCTTTACCATGAAGCTTTTTGACGCCGGGTTGCAACCCATAAGCGAAAGCCGGTTTTCGCTGCCCATGGAGTACAAGGGCGATTATTTAACAGGATACAGCGTGGCTAATGACGGCAGCTACGCATTTGTAAAATACCACAGGCAGACCAACGGCAATATTGTTGATGCGGCTTTGATCGAAAAACCCGCAGGTAAAGATGAATATACCGAACACCGCCTTAATGTTAACGACCTATTCCTCGACGATATAAAACTAATGGTGGACGATGCAAACAACCGTTACCTGCTATCGTCCTTCTACAGTACGAAAAAGCGGGGCGATATTGAAGGTTTATATGTTTATGGGTTAGGAAAAAACACAGGAAACGTTGCCTTTGAAAAGACTACATTGTTTGATGCAGACCTGCAGAAAAGGGCCCGGGGACGTTCAGGCAAAAGTGCTTTCAACAATTTTTTCATTAATAATATTATCGTAAATGCAGATGGCAGCTTTACCGTAGCGTCTGAAGAGCTCTATAACACGAACGACTGGGATCGTTGGGGCTATTGGGGTGGATGGGGCCCTGGTTGGGGCTGGGGCGGCATGGGTATGGGTATGTGGGGCGGATGGGGGCCCGGTTGGGGTTGGGGATGGAATCGTTGGGGTGGATGGTGGCCCTATTCTTATTATTCGCCATTCTTTTACCGCAGCTATTGGTGGGGCGGATGGGGACCCGGCTGGGGCGGGCCCAGATGGGGAGGCAATTCCCAGCAATTTAATGCCGGCAATATTGTTGTTATTTCTTTCGATGCGCAAGGCAACAAAACCTGGGACAATGTGATTGTGAAATCACAGCGTGAAAATAATACTGATGGAAGCATCTCTTACCAGGTGCTTCCGGGCTCCAACGGATCACGTTCCTGATGAATAATTCGGGAAAGATATCAGATCTTGAACATATCAGGATCAGCAATGATGGTACCATTCATAAGGGACAGCCTATAAAGGCGCAGGACAAAAGGATTGATTTTATGCCTAAGTACGGAAAGCAAACAGGTCCTACGGAACTTATAGTGCCTTACTCCTATAAACGAAACATTTCTTTTGCTAAAGTAGAACTGTAATACAATAACATATGGAGCAATAGTAATGCCTCCGGATACCGGAGGCATTACTATTTACCGGCAACACCTTACTATTAAAGCTTCAGAAAAGCTGGTACGGAGAAGCCGGCTTATAAACGCACTGGAAGAAGGTATTTTACATCTAAATACTTATAAAATCCAATTTATTGACTTTATTTGTATTTGAAATACAAACCTGCTCATGACGGGCATCTTCAGGCAAAAAACGCCAGGCAATATCATTTTATTAATTCTACTGGGCATTTTTATAAAACTGCCGGCATTTTTTCATGCCAAGGGATTTATTACCCGGCAAGGCGACGGTGTATTTTATACCAGCCTGACGGCATTTTTAGATCGCCTTTTTAACAGCAGCGCCTTCGCTTTTGCTGTACTTGCTTTCACCCTTAACCTGCTGATTGCTTTTATTCTCAACAGCTTTATCAATACAGACAGGTTTATGAACAGGCCTAACTTCCTGTCGGGAATGGCGTATATGCTCATTACTTCCTTTTTGCCATCATTCAATACGTTGTCATCTAACCTGGTTGCATCTGTATTACTATTAATGGCCTTCAAACTGTTTTACCAATCTCACCACATAAAGAATAATATTTTTAATGCATCTCTTCTTATAGGGCTGGCTTCTTTATTCTTCTTCCCTGCGCTTTTCTTTGTGGCCTGGGCTTTTCTTGCGTTGCTGGTGCTAAGGCCGTTCCGGTTTTCAGACTGGATCCTGCTGTTGCTGGGACTAACCAGCCCCTACTATTTTTATGCAGCTTATTTGTTTTTAAACGACAGGCTTGCAGTTCCCTCTTACTTTTATCATCTTTCTTTTTTGAGTTCTGATATCAGGTACTCGCTTTGGCATGCCGGTGCGTTATTTTTCCTGCTGGCACCCCTGCTTGCCGGTATTTATTATATGCAGGCCAATTCGGCAAAAATGCTTGTTCATATAAGAAAAGGCTGGTATCTGTTTCTCGCTTACCTGGGCATTGCAATAGTGATGGCGCTATTCGATATAGAAAAAACTTCTGAAAACCTGCTTTTGGCCCTGGTTCCTGTTGCCGCCTTTCATGGATATGGGTATTTAAATGCAGAGTTGAAGCTTTATCCCAAGATAGCTTTCTGGCTAACGGTGGCATTCATAGTTGCTAATCAGCTATATGGCAATTTGTGGTAGCGCCGCTGTTATGAAATGCGCGACCATGCGATCGGGCAGCACCAGCAATATTAGATCTACATCTTATATTTGCCAGATGAACGCAGCACAAGTAAAAGACGAGGCTATTTAAAACAAATGCATTCCCTGTTTGTTAACTATTAGCAACGCACAACCTGTGCAGCAAAAAAACATCTAACAAAGTATTACCCAACATTCAAACATAAAACAATACATGAAGAAGCTATTATTCCTGTTGACAGCCGTATTAGTTATTTCCGCAGCGCAGGCCCAGCTAAACCCTGTAAGCTGGAAATTTACCAGCAAAAAGTTATCAGACAAGGTATATGAAATACATATGACTGCGGTAATGGACAATGGCTGGCATTTATATTCCCAAACGCAGCCTGCGGATGCCATCAGTATTCCTACAAAATTTTCCTTTACCGGCAATCCCCTGGTAAAACTCGAAGGCGCTGTTAAAGAAGTGGGTAAGATGGAGAAATTTCATGACGCCAGCGTTGGAGCCAGCGCGAACCAGTACTCTAAAACAGTAAATTTTGTTCAGAAAATAACATTGAAGGCGGCAGCCAAAACCAATATCTCGGGAACGGTTACTTATCAAACATGTGACGATAAACAATGCCTGCCTCCTAAAAAGGTTCCTTTCAAGGTAAATATTGGCTAAACAAAAAGTTAGAAATAATTCAGGCCGGCCCCGCTTTTGCGAAGCCGGCTTTTTATTGGCCCCACCTAAAACTCTTGATGTCAAATCCCGCAAGATCGAGTACCCTGTCGGTTACCGTGGCGGCTAATTCGTTAATGGTTTGGGGTAAACTATAGAACGACGGGGTAGCCGGGCAAATAATCCCACCCGCCAAAGTGATCTTTTCCATATTTTGAATATGAATAAGGTTATAAGGTGTTTCTCTGGCTACACATATCAGTTTCCGGCGCTCTTTCAGCACCACATCTGCCGCACGGGTGATCAGGTCGTTGGAAATACCGTTGGCAATACGTCCTAAAGTACCCATCGAACAGGGAGCAATAATCATAGTATCATACTGACCGCTGCCAGACGCAAAAGGCGCCGAGAAGTCGTTTTTACTAAAATATTGTACCCCTCCCTCTCCCTAAAGGCTTCCTGCATCTCTACAGTCCATACTTCCATCGCATTTTCAGTAGCCACTACGGCAAGCGCCTCCCATTGCTCTTTTAGCTTCAAAAGCTTATCGATCATTTGAGCCGGATATATCGATCCGCTCGCCCCGGTTATCGCTATTAATATTTTTCTTCCCATTACAAATCGTTGCTAACTTTCTACCACACCTCCTGTTACTGTATATTTCATGGCATCACCGGCAGTAAGGTTTTCAATTGGCTTTACCCGTTCTTTTGGCAAAATATACAACTGGCCGGCAAAATTATATGCCTGCGGCACGTACACGCCTACCATTTCATGCCCCATATTGAACTTTTCCATTTCATCATCAGTCAAAAAACCTACGATCCAGACATCGTTATTAAACACATTAGCCAATACAGCCTTTGTAAATTTCTTTTTATCACCCGCAAACGCCTGGAAAAAATCTTTAATAGATTTATAAATCAGCTTAATACCTGGTGTTCGCTCCAGCCAATGGTCAAAAAAATTGATCACACTTTCCATAATAAAATAGCTACTCAGCCACCCTATAAAAATGATAAATGCAATAATAAGCACAAAGCCTACACCCGGCGTGGTGAAAACAGGTCTCAACAGGCTGTCAATCCAATCAAACACTACATATAAGATGTAGGCGGTAATAGTAACCGGAGCCAGTATAATTACACCCTGAACAAAATATCGGAACAGGGTTTTCAGAATGGTATCCTTAGGAGTATGTGGAAGGTATTTAGGCATTTGAATGCAAGATACTATATCTTTTAGGATATGATAGCGGAACCGGCACTTCTGTTTACCCGTTTTTATTGGCCATTCACCTAAAAAAAAAAAAATTGCCCGCTTTTAAGGTATTTTATTTTTGAGCTCGTTTTCAAAACCAGTGCTGTTAAAATAATTCCGTTTGGAAACTTTAGACCCCAAAAAGTTTCCTTAGTTTCGCGCTGCAATGGTGATGATCGTAGATAATAAAACCCGGATAAGAGAAAAAGCGAAAGAACTGTTTATGCAGCTGGGCATGCGGCGGGTAAGCATGGACGATATTGCAGCTGAAACAGGAATGAGCAAGAAAACGCTTTACCAGTACTATACCGATAAGGAAACCCTGGTGGCAGATACAATAGGCGCAATACTGGAAAGCAATCATGCCAATTGTGAGAACTGCCGGCAAAAAGCCAAGAATGCCATTCATGAAGGCTTTATGGCTACAGCTTCGGTATCTGAGATGATGAGGCGCCTGAACCCGGTTTTGCTGTTTGATATGCAGAAGTATTACCCTGCGGCGTATAGAAAATTTTTAAAGTTTAAAGAAGATTTCCTGTACAAATTTATCTACCACAGCATTGAATGGGGTATTAAAGACGGACTGTTCAGGAGGATGTTGATGTAGCGCTTGTAGCCCGTTTGCGGATCGAGAGCATTAATCTTCCTTTTCAGCGCAGCTTTTATGATGCAATGAAAACAGACCTGGGTACTTTACAAAAAGAAATATTCATTCTTTTTCTTTATGGCATTGCTACTCCTAAAGGAACACGAATGATCAATAAATACAGAACCGAAAAGATAAAACCACTTACTGATGATACGAATTAAAATAGCGACGGCAGCCCTCCTGCTTTTCGCTTTTACACAAACCGCCTTATCCCAGCAAACCCATCAATTCTCCCTGCAGCAGGCCTTGGAATATGCGCAAAAAAACAATGTGCAGGTTAAAAATGCCTTATTGGATATCCAATTGCAGCAGCAGGTAAACCGCGAGGTTACCGGTAGCGCCTTCCCTCAAATAAATGCGAGCGGGGACATTACAGACAACCTGAAACTGCCTATTTCTATTATCCCTGCAGGAACCGTTTTTATGCCCGGTACCCCCTACAACCGAAGACACCCGGCTGGCTTTTGGAGTAAAATGGAGCAGTATGGGCGGCGTTTCTTTAAGCCAGATATTATTTGATGGCCAGGTATTTACCGGTTTGCAGGCCAGACGCACCCTTATCGACTATAAAGAGAAGGCAGCTGAAGTAACAGCGGAGCAAATAAGAGCAGTTGTTGCTAAAATATATTACCAGTTGGTGTTAAGTAAGGTGCAACTAGCTTTGTTAGATTCGAATATTGCCTTACTGCAAAAAAATCAACATGACACCAAGATCATGTACGACAACGGCTTTGTTGAAAAACTGGAAATAGATAAACTGGAGGTGCAGATTGCCAATGTTCAATCACAAAAATACAAGCCCTGAATGCTGTTAACAATGGCTACCTGGGCTTAAAAGTACTAATGGGAATGCCCATAAAGGACCAATTGATTTTAACCGACGATCTTACCGACGAAAATATCAGGGAGGGCGTTTTAGAAGAATCAGCCAATTTCAATTATAATCAGCGAAGAGACTTCCAGGCGGCTTCATTAGGATTAAAGCTTAACGAATACGATATACAACGCTACAAAAGAAGTAAGATACCAACGCTTATGTTAAACGGCTACTGGAACCAGATGACGCAGGCCAACCAATTTGGAAACATGTATGGCTCGGGTTCTTACTGGTTCCCGGTAAGCGCACTAACCCTGAAGTTAAATATTCCTATATTCAATGGCTTTGCTACTAACTCCCGTATACAGCAGGCAAGAATTAAGCTGCGCCAAACAGAAAACCAGGTAGAAGCGCTGAAGCTACAGATCGACCAGCAAAGAGACTCTTCAATCAATACATTCAGAACTGCCATAACCGATATGGATTATCAAAAACAAAACATGGCTTTGGCAGAGCGGGTTTACCAGCAAACCAAGAAAAAGTTTGAAGTAGGCACAGGCAGCCAGCTGGAAATTGAAAATGCCAGAGTACAGCTGCAAAGCGCGCAAACTAATTATTTCAATTCGTTATACAATGCCGTTAGCGCCAAAATCGACTTCCTGAAAGCATCGGGCAAACTATAAACCATAAACCTCAAACTATAAATCAATTTATATGCAGTATATATTAAAACTAACATCGATAGTAGCCTTTACGGCCATCTTAGCATCCTGCGGTGGTGGTAAAAAGAGAAAAACAGCGTGTTGAATGACAAAAAGGTAGAGCTGGAAAAGCTGAAAGGCGAACAAAAAAGATCAACGATCAGGTAGCTCAGCTGGAAGGTGAAATTCTTAAACTTGATCCTAACGCAGCCGTTACTGCCAAACTGGTAACCGTTGAAGCTATAGACGGAAGCGACTTTAATCACTATATAGATCTGCAAGGAAAAATCGATGCAAAAACACAGCTTATGTGGCTCCCAGGAATGGACAGGGAGGTATTGTTCGGGCTATCTATGTGAAGCAGGGCGATAACGTTAGAAAAGGACAAACCTTACTTAAACTGGATGATGCGATACCCCGCCAACAACTGGAGGCAGCAATTCAACAGGTATCTACCGTAAAGGCGCAACTGGAGTTAGCTAAAACTACTTACCAGCGTCAAAAGAATTTATGGGATAATAATATCGGCGCGGAAATGCAGGTAATCCAGGCTAAAGCAAATGTTGATCAATTAAATGCTCAACTGCGCGCTGCCGAAGCACAGGCAGGCTCGGCCAGAGAGCAGCTGGGTTTTACCAACGTGGTTGCCGATATCAGTGGAACGCTGGACCAGGTAAATGTAAGAGTAGGAGAAGCTTTTGTTGGAATGATGGGCACTACGCCGCAACTTTCTATCGTAAACACCGGTGTATTGAAGCTTCATGTGAACGTACCTGAAACTTATATAGATCGTGTAAAAACAGGAAGCCCGTTGGTTGTTACATTACCTGATGCCAATAACAAAATAATAAAAACAACGGCATCGGTAGTGAGTAAGTTAATTGACCCTGCCTCAAGGAGTTTTTATGTTGAAGCCAATGTACCTTCCGATCCGGCTATCAGGGCCAATCAAATAGCCAAAGTTCAGATTCAGGATTACAGCAGGCCCGATGCCATTACAGTTCCGGTAAATACCCTTCAAACTGATCAAACCGGTAAATATGTATTGGTAGCTATAAAAGAGGGTAATAAACTGGTGGCCCGCAAAAAAACCGTAATAGTAGGGGAATTATATGGAGACAGGCTTGAAGTGAAATCCGGGTTGTCGGCAGGTGATCAAATTATCACCGACGGCTTCCAGAATCTGTACGACGGGCAGGTAATTACCACACGATAGAACAAAAATTAAGCACTTCCTCTATAAAATAGTTATATGAGTTTAATAAAAATTTAAAGGGCTACATGCAGGGTTCCTGTAACAACATGGGCTGTAAAAAACAAGACCTTTGTGTACTTGTTAATACTTGTTGTGTCTATAATGGGGTACAGATCTTTGTTACTACCCCCAAAGAAAGTTTTCCTGATGTAGTATTCCCACAGATATACGTATCAACTATCTATGTTGGTAACTCTCCAAAGGATATGGAGAACCTCGTTACACAGCCTATAGAAAAGCAAATAAAAGGTATTACCGGGGCTAAGATCACTAAGGTTTCCAGTAGTTCATTTCAGGATTATTCAGCAATATCCATAGAATTTGCAACAGATGTAAAGGTGGATATCGCGCTGCAAAAAGTAAAGGATGCGATTGACAAGGCTAAGCAGGATTTACCCAACGACCTGACACAGGAGCCAACGGCGCTGGAAGTAAGCTTATCTGAGCAACCCATTATGTATTTGAATCTTAGCGGTGACTACGATAAGGTAAGGTTGAAAACTTATGCCGACAGGTTGCAGGATAAAATAGAAGAGCTTTCGCAGATAAGCCGTGTTGATTTGGTGGGCGCGCCCGAAAGAGAATTCCAGGTAAATGTTGACAATAATCTGGCTCAGGCGGCGGGCATTACTTTCAACGATATCTCCAATGCCATAGCCTACGAGAATATGGATATTAGTGGAGGGCAACTGGAAGTGGGCAATATGCGCCGGAATCTGCAGCTGAAAGGGCAGTTAAAAACAGTTGCAGATATTGAACGAATCGTTTTAAGGAACACTTCGGGCAATCCCATTTATTTAAAAGATATTGCTCAAATAAAAGATACCGTTAAAGAAACCGACAGCTATGCGCGTTTAGATGGTAAAAACGTAATTACATTAAATATTGTAAAGCGAAGTGGTGAAAACCTCATTGAAACAAGCGATGCGGTGAGAGCCATCAGTGACGAGCTGAAAGCTAATGAATTTCCTAAAGACCTGAATGTAGTTGTAACCGGAGACCAGAGCATTAATACAAAAACATCTTTCAATGATCTGATTAACTCAATTGTTATTGGCTTTGTGCTGGTACTGATTATTCTGATGTTCTTCATGGGTATAACCAATGCCTTCTTTGTGGCATTAAGTGTGCCTTTAAGTATGTTCGTAGCCTTCATATTCCTGCCGTTGGGAGAAATAGTAATAGGCGGTAGTATTACGCTTAACTTCATGGTACTATTTGCGCTGTTGTTTGGCTTAGGGATTATCGTAGATGATGCTATAGTGGTGATAGAAAATACACACCGGATTTTTGTGGAGGGACGAGGGAAAATAAGCTCTGAAAATGCCGCGATTGAGGCTGCGGGTGAAGTATTTGTTCCTGTATTGGCCGGAACCTTAACCACATTAGCGCCGTTTGTGCCGTTATTGTTTTGGCCGGGTATCATTGGTAAGTTCATGGTATACCTGCCATTGATGCTGATCTTTACCCTATCCGCTTCTTTGATTGTAGCATTTGTGATGAACCCGGTATTCGCGGTGGATTTTATGAACCATACCGAAGGTGAATTTAAAGCAAAAAAATCGGCCGTATTTAAAACAACAACCTTCAGGGTGCTTGTGATTGCAGGAGTATTGCTAGACCTGTGGGGCTTTTTCTTACCTAAAGGCAATATGGCTTTCTTCTTTGGCAACCTATCCCTTTTCATGGCACTGCTGATGATATTTAATGCCTATTTGCTGGATGCCTGGATACATGGTTTCCAAAACCGTGCATTACCCTGGATCATGAGCCACTATGAGAATCTTTTGAAATGGGCTGTAAAAGGCTGGAGACCGGTATGGCTGGTTTTAGGAGCCGTAGGTTTATTTATATTCTCACTATTCTTATTCGAGTATCAACAGCCGTAGGGCACACTAAGGTGGTTTTCTTTCCCAGCTCTGAACCTAATTTCATTTATGTTTATTTAAAGTTGCCGACAGGTACTGATGTTGAGTATACTGATTCCATCGTTAGAAACCTGGAGGCAAAGGTGAACAGCTCTCTTGGGATTGATCATGCCCAGAAAAAAACGAATCCGATTGTAGAAAGCGTTATTTCAAACGTAGCAGTAGGCGCCGCCGATCCATCAAGCGGGGACAGAAGTACAAGAAGTGAATTAGGTCGTATACAGGTTTCCTTTGTGGAATACGAGAAGCGGCACGGTAAAAGCACAGCGCCATACCTCGACAGTATCCGTAAAAATATCAAAGGTATTCCGGGAGCCGAGATTTCTGTAGAACAGGAGCAGAATGGCCCTCCCACAGATCCACCTGTTAATATCGAGGTAGCCAGTGAAAACTTCGATAACCTGATCCCTACTGCAGTAGCATTAAAAAACTACCTGGACAGCATACATGTGGAAGGTGTTGAGGAGCTTAAAATGGATGTGGACCTGAAAAGCCCTGAAATTGCGCTAACAGTAAATCGCGAACGTGCCTTGATAGAAGGTGTTTCATCGGCACAGATCGGTCAACAGATCAGAACTGCATTGTTTGGCTTTGAAGCCAGCAAAATCAAAGACGGGGAGGATGAATACAAGATCCAGGTGCGCAGTAACGAAGTACAACGCAAAAAACTGGGGACCTGCTAAATATGAATGTTACGTTTAGGGATATGGCTACGGGCCAGGTTAAAAGCGTACCTATCATTTCTTTGGTAAATGTAGACTACACCAATACGCTGGGAAGTGTAAAACGCAAAAACCAAAAGCGTACCATTTCGCTGATAAGCAATGTACTGAGTGATGCAAACCCTAACGAGGTGAATGCAAAGATCAAAAATTATATTGCGGGGTTTAAAGCAGTTTCAGACGATGTTACTATCAAACAAACCGGTGAGGGCGAACAGCAGGCTGAAACCGGGGCATTCCTGGGTAAAGCACTTGTAATTGCATTACTGTTAATTCTTACGATCCTGGTATGGCAGTTCTTATCTATCGGTAAATCAGTGATCATTCTTACTGAAATTGTATTCAGTATCATCGGTGTGATCATAGGTTTTGTTTTAACAGGAATGGATGTATCGGTAGTAATGACCGGTGTAGGTATTTTAGGTTTAGCGGGTATTGTAATTAAGAACGGGATATTGGTTATTGAATTTGCCGATGAACTGCATGGCAGGGGTTATAAACTCCACGATGCAGTAGTTGAAGCAGGTAAAACCCGTATCATCCCGGTATTGCTTACCGCAATGGCAGCCATTCTTGCATTGATTCCCCTGGCAATAGGGTTTAATATTAATTTCGTTACCTTATTCTCCGAATTAAACCCGAGAATCTTCTTCGGGGAGATAATGTAACCTTCTGGAAGCCGTTATCATGGACCATTATATTCGGTTTGATCTTTGCCTTCTTTATGACCCTGATCATCGTACCTAGTATGTACCTCATGTATCAAAGATTAAGAAGGCCAATGAGAAAAAGGTATGGTGGAAAATGGATCTCCTTCCTGTCTATACCACCATTGATTTTCCTGTTCATGGCTTTAATGATAAGGGAAGCTTACATTCATAAAAAAGTGGTGAGGAAAAGAAGACAAAGACTGAGAAATAACCCAACCGTCAACGAAGCTTTTATCGGAAGCTGGTTCTAGTTAACCATTAATCACTACATAAAAAAGAGGAGTCTTCGGGCTCCTTTTTTTTTATAGTAATGTAGCGTATCTTTATCTTTTTAAAAGATCCAGCTGAAATCTAATCTTATCCAACAAATATATGCAGGCTTCGTTCTCCGTTTCAAATAGCCTGTGACCAAGCCTATCTCCTCTTTCGCGATAATAAAAAAACTCTCAATACCTGTAATTTTTGTAGAGTATTAACGCATCTATTTTTAATCCCTCATTGATAGCATTCCATCTATGTGGGATCTTCATATCTTCAATCTCTTTCTTAACTCCTTTACATCCATTGCAGTCTATTTTGCTGGATAAATATTATTTAGCCAATTGGTACTAATCCAGTCTGTTCCCGAAGCTTCGTCACAGATCCGATCCGTTTTATAATCATCTTGACTTAATCAAACAATTTTGATATTAAAAACTAATCAACCTGCGCACTAGAATAAAAAATGCCCCGTACCGATGATATCGATACGGGGCACTAAACTTATAAATAAGGAAGATTAAGCTTTCGCTTCTTCGTTACCTTCTCCTTTTGTTTCTTCCTGAGCAGGAGCTTCAGTTACAGCAGCTGTATCATCAGCTTTAGCTGTTTCTGCTTCCAATGCTACTTCTTCTTTCTCTGCTAAAGCAATTTCTGTTGCCTCTTCAGACTTTGGAGCAGCTGCAGATTTTTTACCGCTACCACCACGACGACGTGTTTTCTTAGCAGCAGTTTTTTCTTCGCCGGCGCCTTTTCCGTAAATCTCGTTGAAATCTACTAATTCGATCATCGCTTTTTCAGCAGCATCACCAGGACGAATGCCTAACTTAATGATACGGGTGTAACCACCAGGACGACCACCTACTTTTGGAGCTACATTGTCGAACAATTCTTTAACCGCTTCTTTATCCTGTAAGTGACTGAAAACAATACGACGTTGGTGTGTGGTGTTCTCTTTACTTTTAGTGATCAAAGGCTCTACAAATACACGCAATGCTTTTGCTTTAGCTAAAGTAGTTACGATACGTTTGTGCTCAATTAATTGAGAGGAAAGATTGGCCAATAGTGCTTCTCTGTGCGCTTTAGTGCGGCTTAAATTTTTGATTTTGTCTCCGTGACGCATGACTTGTTACTGTTTAAGGTTTGATGTTTAAAGTTGAACATCCCACCGGTTAATAAATTCAGCTGCACCGTAGTCAGGGAATTGCAGCTTACTATTGTAAAAACAAATTAGCTAATCAGCACAGGGCCAATTAGCTAATTAAAAATTAATAATCGTCTTTATCGATACCTAACTTCTGAAGGTCCATTCCAAAACCAAGACCTCTTTCGTTTAATACCTGTTCGATTTCAGAAAGCGATTTCTGACCGAAGTTTCTGAACTTCATCAGGTCTTCCTGCTCGTACTGTACCAGTTCGCTCAAAGAATTGATCTTAGCAGCTTTCAGACAGTTGAAGGCACGTACAGAAAGATCCAGGTCTTCTAACGGAGTTTTCAACACTTTGCGTAATTGCAATGTATTCTCATCCACTAAATCTTCTTTCTTCTCTTCTTTATTATCGAAAGTGATGTTCTCATCAGTGATGATCATCAGGTGCTGAATAAGAATACGGCTTGCTTGCTTCACCGCATCTTCAGGATGGATCGTACCATCTGTAACAACTTCCATAACTAATTTTTCATAGTCAGTACGTTGCTCCACACGGGTATTTTCGATGCTGTATTTTACATTCTTAATAGGAGTGTAAATAGAGTCGATAGGAATTAAACCAACCGGTGCATCTTTCACTGCATTTTCTTCTGCAGGCACATAACCACGGCCTTTGCCGATAGTTAATTCGATGTCCAGTTTAGCAGAAGAATCTAAAGTACAGATTACCAGCTCGGGGTTCATGATCTGGAACGACTGGGTGCCGTCTGCGATCATACCGGCAGTAAACTGTGCCTGATTTTTAACTGACAATGAAATCTTCTCGTTAGCTACTTCATGATCAACCAGTTTCTTAAAACGAACTTGTTTTAAGTTCAGGATGATTTCAACCAGGTCTTCGCTGATACCTTTGATGGTAGCAAATTCGTGGTCAACACCTTCTATTTTAATAGCCGAAATAGCATATCCCTCCAAAGAGCTCAATAAAACCCTGCGCAGTGCATTACCGATGGTTACGCCATAACCTGGCTCCAAAGGTGCAAACTCAAACTGGGCTTCAAAATCAGAAGCTTTTTGCAGGATGATTTTATCCGGCTGCTGAAAATTTAAAATTGCCATACCTATTTTAGATTTAAGATTTTAGATTTAAGATTGATAGTTGTATTAACTATAAACCATAAACCATGAACTATTATTACTTATTGTACAATTCAACAATCAGTTGTTCCTTAATGTTCTCAGGAACGCTTTCCCTTTCAGGGTAAGTGATGAAAGTACCGGTAAGAGTAGTTTCGTTAAAATCTAACCAGCTGTATTTAGGATTTTTTGCGGTAACCACGCTAGTGATAGAAGTGCGGCTTCTGCTGCTTTCCTTAATAGTAATGATATCACCAGCTTTCAATAAATAGCTAGGGATGTTCACTACTTCGCCATTTACTTCGATGTGCTTGTGGCTCACCAACTGGCGTGCTGCAGGGCGGCTAGGCGCAATGCCCATACGGAATACAGTGTTGTCTAAACGAGACTCAAGTAATTTGATAAGGTTTTCACCGGTTACACCTTTACGACGGTTTGCTTCTTCGTAAGTTTTGCGGAATTGCTTCTCTAAAACACCATAAGTGTATTTAGCTTTTTGTTTTTCGCGCAACTGCAAAGCGTATTCACCTAAAGTTTTACGTTTGCGTTTTTCGCCGTGCTGACCGGGAGGGTTACTGTTTTTACCCAACCATTTACCATTACCTAAAATAGGCTCCCCGAAAATACGGGAGATTTTGGTCTTAGGACCATTGTAACGTGCCATAATATACTTTCATTTAAGCTTTTTTAGAAACCGGTACTACAATCGATAAAAAGCTTTGTAAAAATTAATTGCGTACCCTTTTTAAAAATGAAACCGAAATGGCTCAAAAATATGGATGTACGATGTAAGATATCTGATGTATGTGAAAACGTACCCTGCACATCTTACATCGTACACAAAAATTAAACTCTTCTCTTCTTTGGAGGACGGCATCCGTTGTGTGGAAGCGGCGTTACATCTTTAATAGTAACGATCTCAATACCAGACTGGGATAAAGAACGGATAGCACCTTCTCTACCAGAGCCAGGACCTTTAACGTAAACGTCTACTCTTTTCAAACCTGCATCCAAAGCTACTTTCGCAGCGTCTGCAGCAGCCATCTGAGCCGCGTATGGAGTGTTCTTTTTAGAACCGCGGAAGCCCATTTTACCTGCACTGCTCCAGGAAATAACCTGGCCTGTTTTGTTGGTAAGGCTGATGATGATGTTGTTGAATGTTGCGGAAATGTGTGCATCGCCGAAGGCATCTACTTTACGATCCTTTTCTTTGCGGCGGCTTTCGCGCTTAATTGTGCTTTTGCCATGAGAACTGAGGTAATCTTTAAATTAAATAATAATTCTATTTCGATCTTCGAAACAAAACCTCAAACCTATCCTCCTGCGGGCCCCGGTGCGATCCGGAAAGGTTGAGTAAATATGAAGCCCTGTATAGTAGAAAAAGCCAACAAGTTGAAGGGTTCACAAAGCAGGTATAACCAACCTTGTCAACTCATCAACTTGTTAACTCACTAACTAATTATTTCTTAGCAGCTTTCTTCTTACCGGCAACTGTCTTACGTTTACCTTTACGAGTACGGCTGTTAGTTTTTGTGCGCTGACCACGAACTGGTAAACCTTTTCTGTGACGAAGACCACGGTAGCAAGCGATATCCAATAAACGTTTGATGTTCATTTGAGTTTCGCTACGCAGTTGTCCTTCTACTTTCAGCTCTTCAGTAATGGTGGTACGAATAGCGTTAAGGTCCTCATCGTTCCAGTCATTTACTTTTTTGTTACGGTCAATGTTATTCTTATCCAGAATATATTTAGCCGTAGAAGGGCCAATTCCGTAGATATAGGTCAAACCTATTTCGCCCCTTTTATTTTTTGGTAAGTCTACACCGGCAATACGTGCCATAATTTTTACTTGTTATTTTATGTTTAACGTTCAATGTTCTAACTACTTGGCTTAAGAATCGCAGTTAATAACACTAAACTTTTGAACCTTAAACCTTGAACTTCTTCTTATCCTTGTCTTTGCTTGAAGCGAGGATTCTTTTTGTTAATGATATACAGCTTTCCTTTACGGCGTACAATTTTGCAATCCGCGCTGCGTTTTTTTATGGATGCTCTTACTCTCATCTTGTTTGTTTTTAAGATCTGAAGCTTAATTTTTATACCTAAAATTGATGCGCCCGCGGGTTAAATCGTAAGGCGACATTTCTAATCCTACTTTGTCACCAGGTAAAATACGGATGTAGTGCATCCTCATTTTTCCTGAAATGGTTGCTAAAATTTCATGCCCATTATCCAGTTTTACCCTGAACATTGCGTTGGACAAGGCTTCCAAAATGACTCCGTCTTGCTTTATTAAGGGTTGTTTCGCCATAAAAATTTTAGGGGTGCAAAGATACGGAGATTCTGTTAATAAAAAAAAACCTGTTCCGAGAAATTTCAGAACAGGCAATTCGCTTGCGCAAAGTAATAAAAAAGTTGATCAATTGATGAGTTTACAGGAACTTCGTCCTGTTATCACCCAATATTTTTAATTTACCTGTTGATAATCAGGCATCTAACTGTACTTTGGTCATATCCAGGTGAATGTTTTGCAGCTGGTGTACATACATAGGGTGGTCGAAAAATCGCCTGTCTTCCCGGTACCAGGCTTCCACCTTCGAAAAGTCAGTTTCGGAAGGAACATGCACTCTAAAAGCTCCTTTACCGTATTTCGCCCCATTTTCTGACTGCAATTTTTCAAAACCCAGGTTAAGTAGCTGCTGTTCGTTGAGCGGGAGCGGTTTAATATCCTCGAGTTCGTACCAAAACTCCTGTATACCATTATCAACACACACTTTATTGTCTTCGTTGCTCACGCGTAAAACAGTGCCTTCCCTTTCAACGCCGTTGTCGTTTAGTAAAATCCAGTCGCCGGTTTTCAGTTCAGATAATTTCATGTGATTGTATTTTATAGTTTTTCAATTGCCAGATAAGGAAATGATAGTGTTCGCTTTTTAGTTGAATTTAAAGGCTGGCTTAACAATAGTATTCCCATTTAAATTTATGCCAAACCGGTTATTTGAGCAAACATTTTTTCTGAATAAAAGCATGTCACCCCTGCCCGAATGGTCAGGCGGGCTTTCAGGGTTTCTCCAAATACTCTTTGACATATTTCTATAATGATCCCATCCCTGCGAGATTAATAATCGCTGCAAAGTGATCATCAATGCATCCACAGTTTCATACGGTTGTTTGCTTGGTAAACTATCAATTTACTTATCTTGCGCAGCAAATCAAACTAACAGGTTATGAAAAAAATTTTATTGCTGACCGCAAGTGTCATTATTAGTACTATGAGCTTTGCTCAAAAAGGAACTGTTTTAGTAGGTGGAAATGTTGAGTTTAAGAAAAACGATAACATATTAATTCTGGCCACCTCTTCTGAAACCAATGGAACAAGTCGTTCGAGTGAACTGTCTCCATACGTGGGCTACCAATTTAGCGAAAAGCTAACAGCGGGAGCTACGCTTTCGTTATATCAAGCAAGTACGAAAATGTAAGCAATGTTGACTACGCGGGTGTTGGATATATGGCCTTTGAAACAACATCCAAAGGAAAAGATTGGGTTATGGGACCTTTTTAAGGTACACAGAAAAACTATCAGATATTTTTTCCGTATTTGGTCAGTTGGAAGGCCTTTATATGAGCGGGAACAGAGATTTGGGTACGAAAACTACCTATCCCGAAAACTTCCCGGGAGCCTTAACCCAACTAACCACGCACGAAACCTCTTTTAGTGGTGTACGGTTTAGATTCTTCCCTGCGGTCTTCATCAATGTTAAAAAGAACTTTGGACTTAACCTATCCATCGGCGGCATAGAGTATCAAAAATATGGACAAAAAGATAGTGATAAAAAGCCCAGCTCTTTTGGCCTTTCTTTTGGAAAAACTGCCAGCATAGGTATTTCTAAGAATTTTTAATCGCCAGTTAACGCAATCGTTGCAGCGTGCATTATCAGCTTTTAAGAAAATCGATGTGCCTGAATATAGTTACGGCAGACAACTCGTCGGCCACTGAACTTTTAGAAAGGGCAGCATAGGTAAAAGCATGATGCCGTTTTTTCCATTTCGCTAATGACGCATAATTGAAAAAGGATTGCAACGTTTCTATTAATACCGTATCTAGCTTATCCTTGCGTTGAGACTCCTGATACAACAGGTAAGCGGCTTCTATCAATAGCTCCAGCTGCTCGCTATAATACAGCGCATTGCCCGGACTGCCTCTACGCCAGCTATATTGACCGCTGAGCGCAGCCAGGCAAAATTCATCAAAGGCTTTTAAATGTTCTGCTGGTTGGGCATAGGTAAAGAAATCTTTGATTACCTGTAGCGGTGGTACTTTTAAAGGGTTGCCTTTATAAGTGATGGCGATGCGGTTGAGGAAGATGTATTGTTTTTTCATGAGTGGATGCTTTTATTGCTGAATGCTTCATTAGGACCGTCATCCCGAACGGAGCGCAGCGTAGCTGAGGGATCTATCCTGTTAACAACTGCTTTTTCCTATTCCATCTTTTCCCCTTCTTGTAAATAATCATCAATATGCAAGGTGTGTCCATAATTTGCCACAATGCAGTCTGTGTTAGTTTTGCCTCCACGCCCGGCGGGGCGAGTAACTGCACCGGCACTGATTTTTGTTCTTCCGCCTTACGGCGTTTGGTGCCTTCGCACCACCGAACAAAAATAGGTGCCTCATGCAGTTACTGATAGAAGAATATAGCTCAAGCTATGGCAAGATGCAGGACCGGCCTTGAAAAAATGGCGTTAAGAAAACAATTGCGTAAGCCGTTAAAAAGCCGCTCCCGATAGCTACCGGATGATTTTTTCTCCACCTTTTATCAAGAAAAAGGTTGAAAAAGCAAATCATAGTAGTTGCTCGATTCACTTATTACCGTCATCCCGACCGTAACGTAGTGGAGCGGAGGATCCCCATCACTCCCGTAAAAGCCGTAATAATCCTCCCCGCCGCATCCGCAATAACGGCAACAACCTGAGTAGCGCTCCCCGCTACATCATAGCCAACGATGCTGCCGGCATCCCAAACCCTTTGGTAATTGCAGCTTTGCGGCGCTGGTTTTGCTTCAGCGGCAAAAGCCTCTTTAATTATGAAAACAATGAGCTCCACACTAATGGTAAACTTATCCGCGCCGGGGTGGCGGGCCATGGGCGCATAATGGCGCTCGAGTATATGAGCCAATATCGCACACACATGTATGTGCATATTTTTTTATTCTTTCCTTGTTTCGGATGAATGAATGAGCAGGAACATATATCCCCATTGAGCAATGCGTAATTGATTTTGTCAGAGACTTAAGAAAAAGTAAGCATCTCTCGCAAGATGATATTGGTAATATCATAGGAAAATCAAAATCATTCATCGGCAATATTGAGAGCACGAACAACAGGGCGAAGTATAATCTTACTCATATTAACCTACTAGTTAACCTACTAGCCGATTATTTCATTTTATCACCACGGGATTTCCTTCCAGAAAAAGTTATTTTGAAGAAAGGTAATACCAAGAAAAAAGTTAGCTAAATTGGCTTAGAGGGGAATAGCTTTCTTAGATGTGCATTGAGCTTCAACACGAATTTTTCATCATCAAGTCATGAGTTGGCTGAAATAGTCGACATGTACGTTACAGTTTCCTTATTTCCGGTATATCAGAATTAATCTATTTTGTTGTTTATCACACTTACCAGAATGATTGCCGGGTCGTTTTCCGGTGTCAGAATCACAGGTTTGCCTAATATCCCAGATAAATTAATCATGTATTTTGACCAGAGATGAGGAAAAAACTAAAGACCCGATCTCCGGTAAGTTTTGATACATCGGTTCTCCAGTTGCGCCAGCGATAACCTTTGTAAAATTCTTCCAGACCGTTATTAAAGCAAAAGTGTAAGAACTCTGTATAGGTGAGATCTAACGGTTCATATTCTAAATTATCGGGGCTTAAATAATAAAGCTTTCCCAGGGCGCTGCCCAAACCGCCTCCGTTAATCATAAAGAAGCCACCTAATACATCGTCGGCAATCAATAAAAATGGAGGCTGCTCTCCAAACTGTTTAAATGCTTTTCCTTTGTTCCATTCCGGCAAAGATCTGCTCAGCTTTTCGCTTCCTGAACCGAGTATTCGTATCCACCCGTCGTCAACTAATATTCCGCCTGTCATATAAATAACTGCACCCATTGAGGAACGGGTTGTAACCTGGGTTTTATACAATGCTTCTTTTGCTTTTGTCGTATCTACAGGTAATACTTCTACCTTATTTTTCGCAGCGCCGATCCATTGCTTTACCAATGGCCATCCGGGATCTGTTATATCAATAAGTTGCTCAAGAGTACGCATGGGAGCTTGTCCGAATATTTGAAAAGTGGATAACGAGAATGTTATTACTATAAACATGCTTTTCATGTAGATTAGCTTTTTTCCAATTAAAATTCAATGCCTCACATCTCGCGCATTCGATATACTCTCCTTCAAGTTTCTCAAAATTACAACGGTTGCAATGGCCATTGATTTTGTTAATATGGTTTACCATAAATTTAGCATCACGATAACTAACTGCATAATTATCTGTGATGTATTTTATCGAAAGCATGGCAGATTGAATTGTCAATTCCAATAGCCTGTTTTTTTCAGCCTGAGTAAAGTCTGGTATCTCAATTTGCTTCAGGGGTAAACATTTATTACATGCAACTTTCATTATGGCTAACTTATTCATTTATAAAGTTAATATCATAATCCTTTCATCTTCTTGCCAATATTAATCTGCCGCTGCTATATTTCATCAGGTGTTCCGGTTATTTTTTTAGTTGATACAAATGCTCTTTCGAAGCCCGAAACCCAGTCATTCTGGCTATGTGCATTCTATTCGCCTATAAATATACTGTCCCTACAGGATATGGCACGACAAGAGCAACTAATATTTATGTTGCCTAACAGCAAGCTGTGCTGTTGTAAGGAAACGAAAAACACGAATAGCCTATTCGTTGATTTAGAATGTAATAATTTAAAATGCTACAGCCGCTTAAATAGTATATATAAGTCAACCACTTTAGCCAACTAGCCGCAGTTCCAACTAAAAGACTTCCTTGTTCAGCTAAACGATTGCCTGAACTCCAATGGTGACAACTTTGTTTTTGTTTTGAAAAGCTTGCTAAATGACTGGGAATGCTCAAAGCCCAGCTCGTAAGCAATTTCGCTGACCGATAAATGGGTAGTAGATAATTTCTCTTTAGCTTTTTCTATCAGCTTGTCGTGTATATGCTGCTGTGTACTTTGACCAGTAAGCACTTTCAATAAGCCGCTTAAATACTTGGGCGATACGTTTAAGGTTTCTGCAATATGCTGCACTGTCGGCAGGCCTTTTGATAGCAGCTCTTCGTTATCAAAATAGCGGGTAAGCAAATCCTCCAACCTTTCCAATATCTGGTGATTGGCTTTTTCTCTTACAATAAACTGCCGGTGATAAAATCTTTCAGAATAATTAAGTAAGGCTTCAATATGTGAAACAATGATCTGCTTACTAAATTGGTCAATATTGGAATGATACTCTTGCCGGATATTGTCAATAATTCCATTCAACGTTTTTTTCCCTATTTGAAAGAAACAAGGCTTCATTTACCGAGTAATCAAAAACTCGTATCGCTTGATATTTTTAGCTAATGAGGTATTCCAAAAGAAATCCGGGTGAATAAGCAACATCCACCCGGAACGTGCTGTTGTGGCATGATTGCCTACCTGAATTTTAAAAACCTGGTTAGGCGCAATAAAAAACATAACACCTTCATTAAAACTAAAAACATACTCCTGCTGCCCGTACTTCATAGTGCCATCAATGCCCCGTTTAACCGAGATTTGGTAAAAATCAAAGATCCAGTTTACATTGCTGGTGTCAGCAGGACGCTTTATGGAAGCATAGTCTACAATACTGATCAGCGGATGATCGGGCTTGGGCAACCCTCTCAATTGGTGGAATTCGCTGATGGTTTTTATTCTTACTGTTTGATTTTGCTCCATACTACCATTTTAGAATAATTGAATTGAGCTCACTCGCTGATCCGGTTCTGAGCGTTACCATCACATGTTTAGTTACCAATTCATCTGCTACCAATTGCTGTTACGTAAATATATTTTATGCAACGCTTTCACACTAAAAATAATTTTGTTGCATATCCTCTAACAATCCTATGTGTTGGGGCTGCCAGCCCAGCTGCTCCTTTGTTTTGATATTGGTAGCAGGGCTATCAAACGTTATAAAACGACTCATCCATTCAAAATGCGTTGCGGTTTCTTCTTCTGATAAAGACGCCAGGGGCAGGTTAAGATTTTCACCTATCAATTCGGCCACTCTTTTAATTTCAATGCCGGTATCGCCCACTGCATTATATAAAGCGCCTTTTGCTGCTTTTTCCGCGGCTAAGCGAAATAATTTTGCGGCATCCAAGCGGTGTACGGCAGACCAGCGATTAGCACCATTCCCGGATAGGCTGAAACGCCGTTTTTACGTGCCTGGGAGATAATGAAAGGGATAAATCCATGATCGCCTTTATCATGTACGGATGGGGACAAACGAACAACTGAAGCATTGACGCTTTTTTTCTGCCAGGGCTAAGGCCGCTGCCTCCGAAAAACGAATGGAATACTTGGCTACACTTTCTTCAGTTACAAACCCATCGTGAAAGGGTAAACCTAAAATACCAGCCGATACTACCAGGGGCTTATCTGTACCTATCAAGACTTCGCCCATAGTATTAATAGCATTTTGATCTATTGCCGCCGCTTTTTCATACTGGGCAAAGTCATGGAAAAAACCTGTGTGTATAACACCATCGGCGTTTAATGCCCCTTGTTTTAATACTTCCACATCAGTAAGGTCGCCCATCAAAACTGTTGCTCCTGCATCGTGTATTTTTTTGCCGATTCGTTTGAGCGTGCTAAACCCACTACCTGGTGCCCTGCACCAATCAATTCCTGCTTACTGCAGAACCGATGAAGCCTGAAGCCCCTGTTACAAATATTTTCATTTTACTTTGTTTTTGTTGGAACAAAATTCCGTACCATTCAAAAAACAGTTGTAGCCGAAGTTCAGAATGTTGTAGTCAAAAAGAAATATCCGAATTACAGGGTTTGAATCCGATCGTTTTTGTTAGTTGCATTTTACCCGCTTAAAGTCTTCAAGCTTTTCATCATACTCCAGGCATACCTTTTTAACTAAAACCATCTTATTTTTCACAACTTTATATTCGGCGTTCATATGGCTATTGCCGGCGCAACATTGGTTGTGTTCGTAAATTCTTTTTTATCTTTATCAAAAGATAACGAAGTGCCACTGAAACCACTATTAAAATATTTGCGTGTTTTAGGATTATTAAGGAAATATAAGCTTGATGTATTAGGTCCTGCATAACTCTGCTCAAATACCGAAAAGTCTCCGATACCGTCGAAGTTATAATCTCCAACACTGCATTGTCCAATCCCCAAAGCTGGCACTCAAAGTTTATTTGCTGAATTAATTTATCCGTTTTCTTTTCCATGATCTTCACCCCGGTCACTTTTGCGTAAAAATCACCCTTTTCTTTAGAAATAATCAATTTGAAATACTGGTCCTTTAAAGATTCAGATTGAATAATTTCACGGTTTGCCCATTCGATATTCTCCCCGTAGTCAATGTCAAACCTTTTTGTAAGAATAATTTTAAACTGTTTATCAGATCTTAGATCTTTCCATACGCCTTCTAACAGCATGCTTTTTGCATCAAAATTTATGAAAGTCAGGGTTGCTTTATTTTTACCGGCGCTATCTTTCTCATACAGCACCAACTGCTTTTGTTTAAGTGTGCCGTTAATTACGATAGGTTCATCATAATTAGTATAGGCATAAATGGCTCTTGCATCACCATCAGAGAAAATATAGGTTACTAACTCAATAGGATACTTATCAATACATCCTGAATAGCTTGTTTGTGCTGATGCGTGGAGCAAACCAAAAAGCAATAACAATATTGAACATACTTTCATCCTGGTTCATGTTTATATGGAATTGTTCTATTTCAAATTCCGCTCTTTTAAAAGCCGCTCCACCTCTTGTTTATTATATTTTGGTTTATTATTGATCAATTTGTATATGAGAAACAACGGTATCAGTAAGAAAAAGCCAAAGCCATTTTTCACAACGCTGTAAAATATAATGCCTATTAAAAAGCCAATAAATCCTGCATTGATCGCGGCCTCAGACTTCATTTTTTTAGCGGCCTGTAATAATTCCTCATCTGTTAGTTCGGTTAATTTCCGTTGCTCCATTTGCGTGATATTTGTTGATGATCAGTTTTGTGTCGTGTTATTTTTTAAATTCTTATAACCGGAATTGCCTGTAAATCATTTCTACATTCTATTAACCGAAATTAATAAAAGCTGGTCATAATATCTGGTTAATGCAGCAACCGCCTGATGGCGCTGCTTTGTTCTGGTAACGGTTAAATGTATTCTACATAAACTTCATGGGATATTTGGGGTGAATTTGCCCTTTCATCACTTTTTTGAGCTTTGATTCCATTATTTTTCTTGTCAGGGTTTCAGATAATCAAGATATAAAACTCCTTCTGTATGATCGTATTCATGCTGTATCATTCTCGCAGTCATACCACTGAATGTCCGCTTCCGCCGTTCAAAATGTTGATTGTAATATTCGATGGTAATGATCCAGTGTCTTTTTACAGGTTGCAACAAACCCGGAATACTTAAGCATCCTTCCTCATCTTCCCATACATGCCCGGCCCTTTCTATGATTCTTGCGTTGATAAACGTTTCCACTACACCTTTATCGTCCTTTTCAAAATACATTTCCTTTTCCGCCTCCTTGGTATGCTCAAAGGTTGTTTTACTATCTACTACAAAAAGCTTTACAGGCAAACCGATTTGGGGCGCTGCTAACCCGCAACCACTGGCGTTCTCCATTGTTTCCCACATGTCCGCGATAAGTTGGTATAATCCGGAGTAGCCTTTTTCAATATCAATGCACTTCTGCCTCAGTATATTATGCGCGTAGGCTAAAATGGGCTGTATCATTCTTTTAGTTTTTTCAAAGGTCTAAAGAATGATGGAGCCTGGCAATGAACCTATGTTAAGTAATTTGCCTTCTGATGCGGCTCAGGCCCTGTGGCGTTACCCCTATATAAGAGGCAATAAATTTTAAAGGAATAAGCTGCAGGATACGAGGCTGCTCGCTGAAAAGATTTAAATACCGCTCTTTGGCGTTGTATTTCAGTAAAGATAATTCCCGCCGGCTTTTTGCCAGGAACAGTTTTTCGGAAGCAAAGCGCCCTAAATAGTTACCCACTTTAGTTTCTGCATATACTTTTTGCAGATTGTCGTAAGATATCTGCCAGGCAATAGTTTTAGTTAATGCCTGCAATGCATACTCAGATGGTGTTTGAGTAAGGAAAGAATCATAGGCACAGGTAAACTCTTTATCAAAGCTGAAATTAAAAGTCAGCTCATTTTCATCGCCAGGAATGTAAAACCGGACAATACCTGTTTCAACAAATGAAAGATATTTTTCCGTTTCACCTTGTTGTATAATAATCTCGTTCTTTGCGAAGACCTTCTTCTCAAAATGAGCAGCAATAAACTCCCATTCAGTTTCCTGTAGTTTGACGATCTGCTCATAATATGCTTTGATATGTCCCATACCAGCTGTTGTATATAATCGCTACTAATTTATATTCATGTTTTCCCCGCAATACTTCTTTAATCCCCTCCAGCCCATCCACAAACTGGTTCATTTGCGCAATGATCTGCGAGAACTTATCCTGATCGCCCATGCCCTTCAGCATACGGTACTTTTTAAACTCTTTCTTAATATCCTCCCATCGTGAGGCTTCTTCAGGTGTGAGTAAGCCCATAATTTCTTTTAGTTTTAAAAGATTGGCTTCCGCGTCTTTGGTAAGCGTTTGCGATTCGTTCTTATAATGGTTTGCCACCAGTTCAGTTACTTCACCTTCGGTCATAATAGGAATGATAGCTGACAATATCTTATTCATATTACGATAAGAACCCTGCAACTTAAATGGTGGTTCTTCTCTAAACATATCCATTATACCCGCAGACTGGATATAGGTTTCATTCACTTTTAATACCGTTGCTCTTACCTGCAATGCATGCTTTACCACCTGTATAAAATCCTGTATTTCCGAAGCGGTGAAATTACCATCTAAATTGGGTAGGTTCCGTTCGGGATCCTGTACATAGGCTACCAGTTTATATAGGTTATCCGTACCACTTTGAGACAATTTTCGCAAATGCGTATTCGCCATCAAAGCATTCTCCAGCATACTCATTTCAAACTGGGCTTTGTTTACCGAAGTCATATCAGCCAGGTTATAAATATCTGCCCTATTGGAGAGCATGTCAGGAATCTTAAATATTTCGCCCGACTCGGTGTAAGGGTTGCCAGCCATTACCAATGCAAAGCGTTTGCCTCTCAGGTCATAGGTTTTAGGCTCGTTATTAAAAACACCATCCATACGGCGCTGGCCATCTGCCAGTGAAATAAATTTTGCAGGAACTCGGTATTGCAATGTTGAATATCATCGATATACAACATCACATTGTCGCCCATTTCCAAAGCCAGGTTGAGTTTGCGCAACTCACTTTTAGCAGCGGCATCCTTTGCCTCACCAGGATCTACTGAAGTAATAGTATGCCCCAAAGAAGGACCATTGATCTTAATGAATACCAGTCCCAGCCGGTCGGCTACATACTCCATTAATGTTGTTTTTCCATAACCGGGCGGTGATACCAACAACAACAGTCCGCTTCTATCACTTCGCTTGGCATCACCAGCCTCGCCGATTTGCTTAGCGAAATTGGCGCCGATTAAAGGAAAGTAAACCTGGTTAATTAACTGGTTTCTTACAAAGGAGGTCAGCACTTCTGTTTTAAAGTTCTCCAGATTCAGTTGCTTACTTTTCTGCAACAACAATTCTTTCTTGAGTTGCTGTAAACGCAAAAACCGGGGAACAATATGCGCATCATGATCTTTCAACAACCTTACCCAATGATAATGATCGAGTACAAATACATTACCATCCTGTTGCACAGACTGAAGACCTGTGATTTCGATCACATGATGATCGTCATCTGCTTCGATCCTCGTGCTGCCCTCGGTAATTAACATCGCTGTCAGCTCCATCATCAGGTCAGCAGGAATTTCAATCTGCGCTTTTACGGAAAAGCGGTACAACCAGCTTTCCACCAGGGCCCATAACATAGCAGGCTTATCTTTGAGCTCCTGCATATACTCCTGGTATTTCTTATCAATAAAATCAGCTTTCAGGTGTTTTTTAAACGCAATAAATATTTCATTATCGGCATGTGAAACCATTGTAACACCCGCAGGACTTCCGTATAAATAAGCTGCGGCGGCCTTCGCATCCAAATCGATATAAGAAAACTCTTTTTGGATAAAAGCAGCATTCTTTGCGCTGCTTCCTTTATGAAAAGCTCGATCTCTTTTTGCTGACTATAATGGCTCTTCAAAATTTTACTGCCGTAATCTTACGGGTAAGATCTTCTTTTTCTGTTGCCGGCAGGTAATGCCAGAAGATATGCGCGAGCGCCCGCTCTTCAGGCAGGTAGCTCAATATACCCAGGTCCGTTCTTAACTGCAGCCAATGCGTTGCCAATAACAGGGCATCTTTATCGTGCACGCCTTTTACGTAGCCTTCAGACGGGTGCGCAGTGAGATAAGCATTTACCTGCTGTTCCAGCCCGGCCGCAGCAGGGTTAACATCGGCTGTATATTGCTGTAACATACGCCAGGCCAGGTACACCGCCCGTGGAACCACTTTACTTTCAGATACATATTCCTGGTCCACCACCGCTTTCAGCGTCTCCAGCTCCGGGTGATGAACGGGCTCAAAATAGGAAGTGCCCGTTATATGATAATAGTAAATGCCATCCCTGTTGGTCAGCGTTAATGCTACATTCTGCGATTGTATGGCAAACCGGTGCTTACCCATTGCCAGTATTTGCGCCCCATCAACATACAGTTCCTTCCTGTCTTTCAGATTACGAATAGCTTCCTGCTGTACCACCAGCAACTGCTGTAAAATCTCTTCGCTTTTAGTGGCATCTTCCATAGCAGCCAGCTCCTGTGCCATTTGCCTTGCCCGGTCTACCATCAGGTCTGATGAGAAGAAGGCATTGATCTCCGATTCGCTTTCTAAATTCTTTGCCTTATTTTTTACGCCTGTGATGATACGCTCAGCTGCCTGTTGCAATTGGCCTGCCTTTTTATTTTTTTGTTCGAGTAACTGAACTTTCCTCGCTTCAAAGCTATCATACAACATCTGCCGTTTTTCCGAAGTATGCACCTGTACTTCATCCCAGTCCGCAAAGCGCATTTCGATCTCCTCTAATTGTATCGTCAATTTAGATAAATACTCGTTTACCTTTTCGGCGCTATCCGCCATATCCAGGAAGTTGATAATAGATTGATCCAACAAAGTCATTTGCGCCTGAAACTCGGCCTGTGATTCTTTTTGTTTAGCTCGTTACGCGTGTTTTGTATTTGTGTGCGCAGTTGATTTAAGCTGGAAAACAGCTGCGATATATTTTCAATAATTTTTGCAGACTGTGAAGCATCATCAATTTTTAATTGGTTGATGATATCGATCAACATTTCCAATGCGCCGGCAACCTCTGTGCTTTGTTGCTCCAGCGCTTTTACTTCCACCACTTTAACAGCCTGTGGCAAAGCTCCCCATAATTGCTGTATCTGTGCCTGGTAAGGTTGAAGCGCATCATCGCGGAGCAAAAACTCAACACAGGCTTTAGAAAGCTCGTCGGATTTTTCCGTCAGTACGCGCTCATGTTCCGTTAATGCCGCTTCATCGGTATAAGCTACTTTTTTAAAGTGATCAATTCTCCCTTCAACAATCGCAAGGCCGACAACAGCTTTACATAGTCCTGCAGTGTTTCTTTTTTTTGAAGTGCGCACATCAAACACCAGCTTGGAAACCTTTTCTTCAGCATCTGCCATCAATTTAGCAGCGTTGGAACGCATCTCCACCACTTTTTTGAACTCATCAATGGCGTTGGTAGCTATCTGTTTCAGATCAGTAAGCGCCGCTGCAAACTGGTAATGCGTACTATCCTGCATCCAGAAATAAGAGTCATAGATGTCCCGGCTTTTATCCAGGATATCATCATACAGGCCCTCATAATTATCCGGTTGATCGAGCAACACCAACAATTCTCTTACTTCGGCCATTGCCTGTACAATGGACTTGTTACCGATCTTATACAAATGATGCTGACTGAGCGTTTCATTCAACACCATTTCTTTGGTAAAGGTGTTTGCCACACCTGTATCAGGTGATGACGTGTAGGATCTTTCTCAGCAATAAAATACAGCAACTGCCCGTTCTCAAAAATGGTGAACCCGTTACAAAGTATAGGCGTTTGCACCTGCTGCTCAATTACGTTATAGGAGAGCAGGATATAGCTATGACTGTCTTCCTGGTAAAACACATACAGAAAATCCTCCCCGTTAGGCGCATCAACGCGACCACTGAATTTTACCTGTTCCAGCTTACGGTCGAAGATCTTATGCTCGCCATTTTGCAGATAATATCCATTGGATAACAGCACACCCTGCCCCTCGGGCAACAGCAATCCGGCATCAGCCAGCGTATCCACCCGCATCACCGTTTTCAAACGATCATTAAAAATAAAATATCGATCGTCTTCGAGATAAGGTTTTATCCTAAGCAAAATAATATTACCCAGGTCAGCAAAATAGATCTCCCCGTCGTCCAGGGTCTGATCTTTCTGTTCTACATCTTCATGATAAATACCTTTACCGGTATCCGTATTATCTTCTATCTTGATAGACAGATCACCATTAATGGTCTCCACGAAAACCCGGTCGAGTATAGATACATGCGGATTCTTACCGGTACGCTGCATATCACGCGTAGCTTTCGTCCACTCAAAATCATGTTGCGACGGATACTTGATTTCATGAGCGCTACGGCCGTCCATAAATTGCAGGCTTTCGCCGTCTATCAGCCATTTAAAAGCTTTTATATCCTGTACATTGGCGGTTTGCTGAAACACCATGTACAGTAAATTGCCTTTTACATGAAAGCGGGAGAAAGAAGCATTGCGATAGTACTTATACAGGTTTTTAAACTCGATCATGAACTCTTCCTGCTCCAGCAACAAAAGGTTTTGTGAAACGAACTCCTTCCCGTCAAAACGGTAAATGCTGAATACATCAGCGATACCGATATCCTGCTTTAAGCCAAATTGTACATTATAGCCCAGTATACAAAGATTGCCCAGAGCCAGTATATCCTTAGCTATACAGTTATTGGCAGTATTAATCCTGAGGTTGGCTAATAATTCAAATGCGGTGGCGCCAAACACTTCCTTACGTTCTTTATTCAGCAACGCCACATTATCCAGTATTTTGTTCTTCTGAACCTGCAGCCTTTGAAGAATGACTTCATAGGCGCCGGAGTCCATTTGTATTTCGGTAGTATTTTCTGACATAGTATTGTGCTTACGCTAACGATCCAACAGTCTTCGTCAAGCTCAGACTGACATACAACTTATTACCCCATACCTTATTAAAATAAAGCTTAGTTCTTATAATTAGCAGAAGTAACCTACCCCATCAGCTGCTGTATCTTTTTATTTTCAATACCCAATCCTTTTGCAAAGCTGAGCAGGTTATTTAAAAAGCCTTTATCAGATCCTGTTGCTGATGTTTGAATACGGGCTACCAATGCTGCTATAGAAAGATTCTTGATATCCTCGCTGCTTACATCATATTTATCAGCCAGGTTGCGGATCTTACCAATGATATTTTCTTCTCCATCACCCTGACCCAGAAGATTGTCGGATAGTTGTGATAAATGATACGAGTTATCGATCAGCTTATCCAAGCCTTTACCATTCGATACCTGGCGCACTACATTATCAAAGAAAGTATTGTCGCCACCCACGATATCTATCTTCGCATTCCTAAAGGCTTCGCCTAATACGCTGGCCTGTGCTTCCGCAATATCTTTCTGGATATGGATCTCAGCCAATGCAATCTCTTTATCCTTCTGCAAGGTAAGACGGAACTCCTCGTGCTCTTTACCTGCATCATTCAGCTTTTTAATGGCCAATGATTTTTCATCGATACCTTTTGCTTCGGCTACAATTTTTTCACGGATCACCTCAGCTTCAGCCAGCCCTTCTTTACGTTTGGCTTCTGCCCTGGCTTCTATACCTGCCGCTTCTGCGATCGCTGTTTTTTCAATCACAGCCGCATCTACCAATCCTTGTCTTTCCAATGCCTCAGCCTTAGCCAGCATCACCTGCGCCTCAGACATACCTACTGTAGCTTCTTCTTTTGCCTTAGCATCAGCAATTACTTTGCGCGCTTCCGCTTCCTTGCCTGCAGCTTCTTTGCGGGCATTGGCTTCAATCAATACTTTCTGCGCTTCGTGAGCTGCTGCTTTTTCCTGCGATTCGGCTCTTTTCACTTCTTCGATCAATTTTGCTTCTGCATCCTGGCTGGCTTTGATCACCGCCGCCTCTTTTGAACGATTAGCTTCTTTCAATACCTGTACATCTTTAATTTTCTCCTGCTCTTCTACCACTGTTTTTTCTAACGCTACTCTTTCACGAATGGCGTCCTGTATGTTTTTCTTTTCGATTTCAACGGCCTTATCTTTTTCAATACCCGCTAATGCTACCACACGCTCGCGCTCTGTCAGCTCCAGGTATTTATCTTTCAATACACGTTCTGTTTCCACGGCTTCTGCTCGTTCTTTATTCTTAGCCGCAATAATTACCTGCCTTAATTTGTTCTCTTCCTGTATCAATAACTGCTCTTCTGTTTGTATCCTGATCCTTTCAGAACGTAACCGCTCTGTCTCCTTCACCGAATCAATTTCTGCCTGCTCGCGGGCCTTGATGTTCTCTATCTCCCGGCGCTGTGACTCTTCTTTTTCTTTCAACTGGCGCTCCAGCTCCAATATAGCTTCCCGGGTTTCCACATCCTGTTTCTTAATGGTACGCTCTTCATCCCTGCGGATCTGGTTCGCCTTTATGTTTTGTACCGCTGTTAACTCGGTAATTTTTTTAATACCTTCAGCATCCAGGATATTCTCTCTATCCAATAGCTCCACACGGGTTTGTTCCAGGTAGTCTATGGCACAGTCATCCAGTACATATCCATTCAAATCGGTACCAATAATATTAATGATCTCTTCTCTAAACTCACGACGGGCTTCATACAGTTCAATGAAATCAAATTTCTTACCAACTGTCTTTAATGCCTCGGAGAATTTAGATTCAAAGAGATCCGTTAATGTTTCATGAGACGAAGCCCTGTCTGTACCAATGGTTTGCGCTACGTTGATAATATCATCAACTGATTTATTAACACGCACGAAAAAGGCCACTTTGATATCTGCGCGCATATTGTCTTTACAAATCAGTCCTTCCCGGCCCATACGCTCTATATCGAGTTTTTTTACAGAGATGTCCATCACCTCCTGTTTGTGCAAGATGGGAATAACCAGGCCGGCGTTGAAAAACACCTTCACACCGCCCTGACCGGTACGGATCAGCACTTTACCCTGGCTTACTTTTTTGTACATCGATATAAGCCAGAAAATAAGCCCGATAACGACAAGCACTAAAAAGCAGCAGTAATGTAAAACGAGTAATTCATAAATTGAGTTGTTTAATAGTTATAGGTTGTAAGATTGCACTAAATAAAATTTTTCGTCAGATGAGGCTTCTAATATAATCACCTGCTCCCCGGTTTTATATTCTTCATCGGTCATCGATTTGGCGTATACCCTGATCACATCGCTTTCGTGCTTTATTTCTATCTGCCCGATTTTGTTTTGCCTGATACCAGCCACTACGGTACCTACCTTACCAATAAAGTCAATGCTTTGCTCTCCTTTGTGATTGAACATCCGGTAAAGCTTCAAAAATGGCATTGCCACTACCTTGGTTAACAGAAGCCCCACAATAAACGCAGGCAGGTATAATACAAATCCAATCCATTTATCCTCCAATCCCAGTAAAGGCGTAACGTTTACCAAAATGAGCCACATAAAAATGCTTACTAATGACAGGATAAACAGGATCGGCAGCTCCCCGATATAAAAGAATTTCAAAACACTGTCCCAGGCACTGTCTCCGCTATGTTGCGTTTCAGGGTGATCATGATCTAAATCAGCGTCCGCATCAGTCACGTCTAAATCGAGACCCGTAAAAATGGTAATGATCCAGTAAATAGCAAACAATATGGCAAACAGCGTTGCTATAAAATTTACCTTGGAAAAAGCGATGTGAAAAAACTCCTGCATGTTGGTTTGGTTTTGATGTAATGACTTATTATTGATCAGCTTTTCATATACAATCCACGGGACCAGTCGCTCTGTTTTTTATCCATCAATGAATCGCCGATGACAGGCATTTGCCTTTTGTTGCGTATTTCAAGTAGCCAATAAATAAGGTTGCCGATCCCGCTTAATAAGATGATGATCAAAATCCATACAATCCGCATATTCCCACTTTCCAGCAATGGATTTTGAGCGGCATGCAATACAAAGTAAACAGTACTTATTATAAAAAACGCCGATACCCCCAGGGACAAGACAAGAAACAAATTGACATTATCCAACCAATTAGCCAACCATGATTGCAAAGGCTCTATTTTATAAGTACCGCTGATTGCAGAAATGAAAAACGCGAAATAAACCATAAAGCTAAATGCAAACAGTATTATTGGCCCCACAGCTAAAAGGGTTTGAACCGGTTTATTGTTAAGTAGTTTCATTGTTTAAACTTTTTTGAGGAAACAGCAATCAGGATGACGCACCGTCCTGCTCTTTGGCATTGTCAATTCCCAACTGGCTTTTCAATTGAGCTAACTCATCTTCCACAGAAATCTCTTCAATGATCTTGTTCACTTTTTCATCATTGCTTTCTTCCTTCTGGTTCATTTCTCCATAAGCCTGTGCCAGTGCTTCCTCATCCAGTACTTTATCTTTCATACGCTCCAGCATGGATGCCACGCTGTTAGAATCCATCTTCATCAGCTGCTTGTTGATCTGCTGCGTAGCATTACTTACTTTAACCCTGGCTTTCAGTGTTTTTAACTCGCTTTCCCATTGGGTAATGCTCAGCTTGATCTTAGTAACATTGCCCTCCAATGCAGTTACCTGTTGTTGCAGGAAGCCACCTGTTGATCTGCCTCTGTTATCCTTCTGGTGATGTCTGCTTTCTTCCTTAGGTTTTCTTTTACTAACTGGTCAGCTTCCTCACTTTGCACAGCACCTTCCTGCGCTTTCTTCAGCAATAATACTGATTTGTTATGTATAGTTTCCTGCTCGTCGCGATATTGTTTCAGCTCATTTCCGCGGCGGATATGCATGGCCTTCACTTCAGCCAAAGCTCTGTTGGCCTGGTCCAGTTCGGTATGCAGATCCCTGAGGCCCTGTTCAATCATTTTGATAGGATCTTCCAGCTTGTCTATAGCCGAATGGGTTTCAGCTTGTCCTATTTTAAAAAGTCTTTGAAAAATATTCATGGCGTTCTTTTTTAAGATGATTAATTATTTACTGAACTTCATTATTTCATTAGAATACTCTGAAAGTAACAGCGATAACGAGTTGATGGTGGTTTCCAGTTCGCGTTTGTCGAGCGATTCTACCTGCAAGGTGTTACGAAAGATCACTTTTTCACCGGTTTCATCCAGTACAAAAGCACCGTGCACAATATCCCTGTTCTTGATCAACAGCTCCCGGTAAACTGAATCGCTGTTACAATTAAACAGGTACTGTTCAACAATTAAGATAGGGTTAGCAACGCCCAGTACCATATTTCGAATCCCATATTCCTGCTTGTCTATGACGATGATGCCATCGTTTTCGTTTTCGTATAAAACTTCATAATCAAGCTCGGTTACATAGTTTTTCACTTTACTAAAAAAGCTCTCCATTCAGTGTGTTTTAAGTTTTTTACAAATAGATTGCGCAACCCGAAAACAAATCTACCAAGAATTTCCGAAATATGCAAATATTATTAGCAATATTTTCCAAAATTGTTATTTTTATTTGCAACAATGTTACCTATTTTTGCTAAAACGGAACAACCATGTCGAATTTCGGTTCTAACATTAAAAAGATACGCAGCCTGAAGAATTATACACAACAGCACCTGGCAGATATCCTCGGCTTAACCCGTGCCGCTGTAAGTTCTTATGAAGAAGGAAGGGCAGAACCTAAAATAGAGACGCTGATGCGGGCTTCGCAGATTTTTGGCGTAAGCGTAGACGATTTTATCAATAAAAATTAACGGTGAACGAGGTATCTCATTTTAAGGTGCCCGAAATCGCTCCCAAAGCATCCGCATATGAAAAACCTGAAGCATTTTTTCCGGATAATGCCAATTGGGTTAGCATTGAAAATGCTACTATTATTGACAACAGGTTTACCAATAATCAAATATTATTAGCAAAAGAAGGTGAAATAAGCGCTTCTCTCCCTCAAGTCATCTATACCCGTAATGGTGTATTTGTTGCTTCGGCTAAAAAAATAGGTAGCGGCAGTCTGGTAGCAGGAGGTCATAATATTGCTGTAAATGATATTACCCTGGTGAAAACGATCCTGGGCTGGTATCAGCCTTTAAGCCAGGAGGGAAGTGCTAATATTTTTGAGGAGTTAGAAGCCATAAAAAGCCGGCTCCTGGCTTTAGAAGAAAAAAAGCAGGGTAGCAGAACAAAGGTGTAAAAATATTTGTCTCCCATTTGCGCAGCAGTTTGCTGCACAAATGGGAAAACATAATAATGAATTTAAAGGCAATACATTTACTCTACGAAGGCAAAATAATATCCCGGTTTATACCGTATTTTGACAATTAACCATTACACGGCCCTACCCTGTTTATTGATTATTCACAGGTCATTAATGATTCACCATTGCCATAGCTCCTCGCTATAGCGGGCGCCAACGTTTGGATACTTCGCTACTATCTCATTAATCAACTCCAGCTCATGGTCAGTTAACTTAACCTCAACCGCGCCGGCATTTTCTTCAAGATATTTTCTTTTTTTGGTCCGGGAATGGGGATAATATCGCTGCCTTGTGCCAGTACCCAGGCCAGGGCCAGCTGTGCCGGGGAACAATTTTTGTCTTTCGCCAATAAAGCAAAATCTGCCACCAGCCGCGCATTATTTTCTGCGTGCGCACCATGGCTTCGCGGCAGTGTTCGCCTGAAATCGTCTTCAGCCAGGCTATTGAGGTCGAGCGTATTGGAAAACAGGCCACGCGCCAAAGGAGCGTAAGGCACCAGACTGATCTGCAGCTGCCTTGTTGTTTTCAAAATTTCGGCTTCCACATCACGGGTTAGCAGCGAATATTCACTTTGCAGGGCAGCGATTGGATGAATGGCATTTGCTTTCCTGATAGAAGCCGGTGAAGCCTCGCTCAAACCAAGGTAGCGCACTTTGCCCTCCCTCACAAGATCAGCCATGGCGCCTACCGTTTCTTCGATCGGCACATTGGGGTCAACCCGGTGGGCATAGTACAAATCAATAGTGTCTACTTTCAGCCGTTTCAGGCTTTTCTCTACGGCAACCTTAACCCAGGCCGGAGAGCCGTCAAAAAAGTGCTTGCTGTTCCGCTTGGTCCTGCTATATCATTTTTAAAACGGAAGCCGAACTTTGTTGCGATGAATATTCTTTTTCTATTGGGCACCAAAACTTTCGAGATCAGCTCTTCGTTGGCTCCGTTACCATACATATCGGCAGTATCCCAGAAGTTAATCCCCAAATCCAATGCTTTTTCAAGCGTAGCTATACTTTCTTTTTCGTTGGCAGGGCCATAAGCAAAGCTCATACCCATGCAGCCCAGACCAATGGCGGATAACTGTTCGCCGGTTTTTCCCAGATTTCTGTATTGCATAATCATTAATTGTTGTTTTATGCAAAAATAGAACGGGGTAAACCTGCCTGTTTATAATAATCAAACAGATTCTTAAACTATTCAAACAGTGATATGGCGAAGCTGGTTGGGCGATTTGCCGGTATGCTTCCTGAAGAAATTGGTAAAATAAGATGGATACTCGAAGCCCAGGCTATAAGCAATATCTGCAATGTTCCAGTCCGTATGCTGCAGGAGTGCTCCCGCTTCTTTAGCGATACGGGCAGCAATCTGTTCAGAAGTTGTTTTACCTGTTGTTTCTTTTACAGAACGATTTAAATGGTTGATATGCACCGAAAGCGCCTGTGCATAGTCAGACGGAGTTTTCAGTGTCAAAGCTGCCTGGGGAGAATCTATAGGAACTGTCGCTCCAGTAACTCCAGAAATAAACCGGAAACCCGTGCGGATGCGTTGGCATAAGTTCCAAAATTATTAGCGGGATTGGATTTCATAGCTTCGTGGATCAGCAAATGCAAATAGCTACGCAATACATCATACTTCTGTGCATAATCGGAAGCCATTTCTGCCATCATCTTTTGGAAAATTGCTGAAATTTCCCGTAGCTGTGCTTCTCCAGGGAAGAAGACAGGATTGCTCCCTATTTTAAAAAGCGGGGAGTCCCGGAGACTTTCTACCCTTTCGCTGTGCTGTATAAACCCTTCGGTAAACAAACAATACCAGCCAGACTGAGTCTCAGATTCCGGCTCCCAGGAATAGGGTACCACCGGATTTGAAAAAGCATTGCCGGGCGATCTATCTGCACCCATTTATCTGCATAATAAATTTTCCCCTGCCCGATGATCAAAGAAGCTTTGTAAAAATCGCGCCTGCTGTAAGGCGATACTACCGAGCAGGCCTCCCGGCTAAAGACATTAAAATGGCCTATCCCTGTATTATTCGCCGGGTGCAGCGTACCAACCTGCCCCGGCAATCTTTTGTAAAAGTCTTCAACACTTTCGGTTGTTTTCATACTGCAAAATTATAAAAATCAAACAAGAGGTCAGGTTCCGGTCGGAATAATAGCATGGGCTTGTTGGCCACCAGGCGTGCTGCTACGATATCTTACTCCAGATCGTTTTCCTTTTTGCGACTGCAGGAACTCTTTTAAGGGCGCATTTTCGGGCTTAGAAAGATCTGGATCATCAGTTAGTATTTCTTCGGTTACTTTTTTTGCAGCATCTACCATAGCCCGGTCGTTTACAATATTAGCCAGCTTGAAATCTACCACGCCGCTTTGACGGGTACCTTCGATATCGCCCGGACCACGCAGTTCCAGGTCCTTTTCGGCTATAACAAAACCGTTATTGGTGGAGGTCATGATCTTCATACGTTCACGTGCTACATTGCCCAGTTTCCTACCTGTAAGTAATATACAATAACTTTTTCAGCGCCACGTCCTACCCTGCCGCGCAGCTGATGCAATTGCGACAACCCGAATTTTTCTGCGCTTTCGATAACCATTACCGAAGCATTGGGCACATTCACTCCTACTTCAATTACTGTGGTGGACACCATGATTTGCGTATCATGCTCTACAAAACGCCGCATATTTTCTTCCTTCTGTATAGCAGGTTGTTTGCCATGCACCATGCTGATCCAGTACTGTGGTTCGGGAAAATAGGTTTTGATCTCGTCGTATCCCCGCATGAGGTTTTCATAATCGAGCTTATCGCTCTCTTCAATTAAAGGGAAGATAACATATACCTGGCGGCCTAAAGCGATCTCCGCTTTTAAAAAGTCCATTACATTACTACGGTCGCTATCCAGGCGATGCACTGTTTGAATAGGCTGTCTGCCCGGTGGCAACTCATCTATAACGCTGTAATCCAGGTCACCGTAGGCAGTCATAGCCAGCGTTCGGGGTATTGGCGTTGCCGTCATTACCAACACATGTGGCGGCACCTGATTCTTCTCCCAAAGCCGGGCTCTTTGCGCCACACCAAAACGATGCTGCTCATCTACAATTACCAGTCCCAGGTTCTGAAACTGAACCGCATCTTCGATAACTGCATGGGTACCTATCAATAAATGAATAGAACCATCAGCTACCCCCTGCAGGATGACTTTTCGCTCTTTCCCTTTCACAGAACCCGTGAGCAGGGCCACTTCTATATCCATATCTTTTAAAGAGATGCAATACCCTGGAAATGTTGCCGGGACAGGATCTCAGTAGGTGCCATCAACACCGATTGATAGCCGTTATCTGCAGCCAGTAACATACAAAGCAGGGCCACTATGGTTTTTCCGCTACCCACATCACCCTGCAGCAGCCGGTTCATCTGTTTTCCACGGGCAGTATCGTTTCTTATTTCTTTGAGCACCCGCTTTTGTGCGCCCGTTAGCTCAAAGGGCAGGTATTTGTTGTAAAAGGTGTTGAAGTAATCGCCCACCGCATCGAAGATCACGCCTTTCGAAAACCGGTGCCGTTGCGACCGCAACAGGTTCATACGCATCTGCGCAATAAAGATCTCTTCGAACTTTAACCTCCTTAATGCAGCTTCATAATGTTTGGGTGTTTGCGGGAAATGGATCTGCCGGTAAGCTTCAAACCGTGGCACGAGCTTCAGCTCTTCAATTATTTTTTGAGGGAAGTTTTCGGGAATATCCTGCGGCTTCACATGAGGTAACAATAACTGCGTGAGTTTACCGATCTGCCTCCCGCCCAGGTTTTTAGCCTTGAGCTTTTCTGTGGAAGGATAGACCGGTTCGAGATAGGCTTTGCCTTCTGTTTTCTCGGGTGACCATGCTTCAATTTCAGGATGCACCAGCTGCGGCTTGCTCATAAACCAGGACAGTTTACCATATACAATATAAGCCTGGCCCGGCTGCAGCATTTTTTGAATCATATTAATGGCGCTAAACCAAACCAGCTCTACCGTTCCTGTTTTATCGCGAAGTTGTGCAATCAGCCGTTTTGCCCTGTGCTGACCGATAACCTGGAAAGGCTCCAATATGCCCGCAAACTGCAGGTATTCGTCTGCCGGTGTAGCCTCACCAATAGGCGTAAACTTTGTTTTATCTACATGCCGGAAGGGGAAATGCTGTAGCAAATCGTTAAACGTAAAGATCCCCAGTTCTTTTTGCAGCAGCTCTGCACGCTGAGGCCCTACGCCTTTGAGGTAAGCGATCGGACTGGATAATATTTGCGAATGCTGCGTAATGCTACAAAAGTTATGACCGCGAATTTAAATGGTATGCCTGATAAAAAGTACGGCGGGTTTTGCCTTTACTGATGATCGCACATGAAAAAGCACCCCATCTATTTACTTACGGACCAGGCTCCATTATATCTGGCATAGATATTAGGTTTGTGGGGTAGCCGGTTTACCGGCTGTATTTTGAGGTAGCATCTTAACTGCCGGAACGTGGATAGTAATTCGGTATTGAAGAACATATGATGCGATCGCCGGCTGGAGATTGCAGCTGAGTCGGCATGTACACTTGGGGCCCGGTGAAAAACGCCACTAACCACGGCTTTGCTATGAAAGCTTTGTAAGGGTTTTCCGTTTCAAACAGATACAAAAAAATCCCGCATCAGGCGGGATTTTCTATTTAATATCGGTTGATTTGCTCTTTTAGTAATTTGCGGGCAAAGTGAATACGGCTTTTTATCGTACCTAATGGTTCATCGAGGTACTCAGAAATTTCCTGGTATTTATATCCCTCGAAATACAGTTTAAAAGGCACTTTAAAGGTTTCAGGAAGCGCTTCTACCGCTGCTTCGATCTCTTTTTGCCTTAAGCTGCTTTCTGCTGAGTTAGATACCGATACCTGACGCAAGTTGATCAGGTAATCTTCCGGGGTATTATCAAAAACCGTTCTGCGTTTGGCATTACGACGGTAATCGTTAATAAATATATTACGCATGATAGTAAACAACCATGCCTTTATATTGGTACCCGAATTGTACTTTTCTTTATTAGCCAATGCTTTATACAGGGTTTCCTGATAAAGGTCATTTGCCGTTTCGTTATTTTTAGTGAGGTTAACCGCAAAAGGTTTTAAAAACCCAGCATTGTCAACCAATAAATCGCTGAACTCTTTTTCTTTTTCCATACTGCCCGGGGTTTATTCTTGTGAAGAAATGTGACCAAAATTAATGCTTAAACACTAATCCTTTCTGGCTGACGGAAAATATTACAAAAACTTTACCGAACACGATTGCGTGACAATACTACAGTCTGGCTTTCCGGCATTCTCCGTAAATGGCAGTTTCATGTTGCTGACCTGCCACTTAGCCGCTAAAAATGAGGTCGTCGGGATGTAGATGCATCAAACGCCGCAAAAGTTCGATCGTACTGTAAAATAGTTGTTATGAACGCCAATTATTTAGACGAAACGAATTCTTTCGGCTGCTTAAACCATTCCTCCGGAGGCAACGATTTGAAATAGTTGTAGGTTTCTTTCAATCCCTCTGCCCGGTTTATTTTGGGCTCCCAGTTTAAGATAGCTTTTGCTTTGGTAATATCAGGCTTTCTCTGTTTCGGATCATCTACGGGCAAAGGTTTATAAATGATTTTCACGGTGTTACCTGTTAAAGACAATACTTCCTCCGCAAAGTCTTTCAGCGATATTTCGTCGGGGTTGCCAATATTTACAGGATTTACATAATCGCTCAGCAGCAGGCGGTAAATGCCCTCCACCAGGTCGCTTACATAGCAAAAGCTGCGAGTTTGAGACCCATCGCCAAAAACAGTGATATTTTCCCCTCTCAAAGCCTGGCCTATAAAAGCAGGAAGCGCGCGGCCATCATTGAGGCGCATCCGCGGTCCATAGGTATTAAAAATGCGGATAATACGTGTTTCCACTTTATGGAAAGTGTGATAAGCCATGGTAATAGACTCCATATATCGCTTGGCCTCGTCGTAAACACCCCTTGGACCAACAGGGTTTACATTTCCCCAGTACTCCTCGGTTTGGGGATGTACCAAAGGATCGCCATAAACCTCGCTGGTAGAGGCCACCAGAATTCTTGCGCCTTTAGCCTTGGCCAGGCCCAGGCAATTATGCGTACCCATAGCGCCCACCTTGAGTGTTTGTATGGGTATTTTGAGATAATCTATAGGGCTGGCCGGAGAAGCAAAATGCAGGATATAATCCAAGCTTCCCGGTATATGTATGTATTTGGTAACATCATGGTGGTAAAACTCGAAGTCCGGATTCGGAAAAAGATGCTCCAGATTTTTTAAATCACCCGTGATCAGGTTGTCCATAGCTATTACGTGATAGCCTTCTTTTATAAAACGATCGCAAAGGTGAGAACCCAAAACCCTGCTGCCCCGGTTATTAAAACTCTTTTCTTCATTTTTTATTTTTTACCATTGACAATTTTACGCCCGATGCTATTATAATAAAAGCCCAACTCTTCCATTTTATCCAGGCTGTACACGTTACGGCCGTCAAACACCACTTTCGATTTCAGATTTTTTACCATCCGCTCAAAATCGGGGTTCCTGAATTCGCTCCACTCTGTAACGATTAATAGTGCATCGGCTTCTTTTAACCCTACATACTGGTCTTTTGCATACTTAATTTTGTTGCCCAGCAAGGCTTTTACATTCCCCATTGCTTCCGGGTCAAATACAGTAACTTCAGCGCCGGCATTCAAAAGTTCGTTGATGAGCTCCAGAGCCGGGGCGTCCCTGATATCGTCCGTTTCGGGTTTAAATGCCAGGCCCCACATGGCAAATTTTTTTCCCTTTCAGGTTATTTTTATAATATTTTTGATTTTTTTCCAAACAGTACTTTTTCTGGTTTTTATTCACCTTCATCACGGTGTCGAGCAGTTTAAAGTCGTACTTGTTTTGTTTGGAAGTATGATGAAGCGCCAGCACATCTTTAGGGAAACAGCTTCCTCCATAACCAATACCAGGAAAAGGAACCGTTTACCAATACGGCTGTCGCTACCGATACCAATACGAACCAGGTCAACATTGGCGCCTGTTAATTCGCAGAGATTAGCCACTTCGTTCATATACGAAATACGCATGGCGAGGTAAGAATTCGCTACATATTTGGTCATCTCCGAGCTACGTTCATCCATAAAATAAATAGGATTGCCCTGGCGTACAAATGGCTGGTACAGCTCATTCATTACATCTCGCGCACGATCGGAGGAAGTGCCTATTACAACTCTGTCGGGTTTTAAAAAGTCGTCAACAGCAATACCTTCCCGTAAAAATTCGGGATTGGATACTACATCAAAAAGTTCGGGTGCCAGTTTTCTACCAAGCACTTCCGCTACCTTTTCGGCAGTACCCACCGGAACGGTGCTTTTGTTTACTATAACTTTATACTCTTTAATGATTTTGGACAGGTCTTCGGCTACATTCAGAATATACTTCAGATCGGCAGACCCGTCTTCTCCGGGGGTGTAGGCAAGGCCAGAAAAATAATATCAGACTTATCTACTGCGGCTTTTAGATCTGTGGTAAAAAGAATTCGTTTTTCTTTTATGTTCCGCTGCAGTAATATATCCAGCCCGGGCTCATAAATAGGGCATTTGCCTTTTTTAACTGGTCGATCTTTGCTTTGTTTACATCTACGCAGTTTACAAGGTTTCCGGTTTCGGCAAAACAGGTTCCGGTTACTAATCCTACATAACCTGTTCCCACTACAGCTATTTTCATGTGTTTATTTTTATTGATTTTGGTCATCCAGCCGCCTGGTTGGACGGACTGGAATTTGCATATTTATTTCCTGGTGATCACTGCCGACTATACCGGCAATGCAGAAGGCCTTATTAATTTGGTTTACTATCAGCAAATGTATTCTGAAAAAATAAAGATTGAGCATTGTACGGATAATATTTGTGTCTCAGCAGGTCAAAGCTGTTTCAAATAGAGCCCATAACCGCTTTTTATCAGCTCATCTCCTAAAACATTGAGCTGTTCTTTGGTAATAAACCCGTTACGCCAGGCAATTTCTTCAATGCAGCCGATCTTTGTACCCTGCCTTTTTTCTATCACGCGCACAAACTCTGCAGCATCTGTAAGCGAGTCGAAAGTACCTGTATCCAGCCAGGCAGTACCCTGTCTAAAACTGCTACATGAAGCTTTTCATCTTTCAGGTAAATTTTATTTACATCGGTAATTTCATATTCCCCGCGGGCAGACGGTTCGAGCTGCCGGGCTATATCCACCACAGAATTGTCGTAAAAATACAGGCCAGGCACCGCATAATTCGATTTAGGCTGTGCCGGTTTCTCCTCGATAGAAATGGCCTTCATTTGCTCGTCAAACTCTACCACACCATATCGCTCGGGATCACTTACCTGGTAAGCGAAAACATAGCCACCGTCTACATCGGTTAATTTTTTCAATTGTGTCCCTAAGCCCGACCCGTAGAAAATATTATCGCCTAAAACAAGCGCCACTTTATCGTTGCCTATAAATTCAGCACCGATAACAAATGCCTGTGCCAAACCATTGGGCACTTCCTGAACAGCGTATTCGAAGCGGCAGCCAATACGGGAACCATCTCCCAGCAACCTTTTGAAACCCGCACTGTCTTCCGGTGTGGTGATGATCAGCACTTCGTTAATACCTGCCATCATCAATACAGACAAAGGATAATAGATCATGGGCTTATCGTAAATAGGCATTAATTGTTTGCTGATCGCCTTTGTAATAGGATATAAACGCGTACCGGATCCGCCGGCCAGGATAATTCCTTTCATCTCTTTTTTATTAGGATTAGGTTGAAGGTTTAATTAAATAGGAGCCTGCTATTCTGCATACTGCTTGTCGTAATACTTCTGGTAATCGCCACTGGTTACGTTTTCAAGCCACTCTTTGTTGCTTAAAAACCAATCGATGGTCTTGGATAAACCTTCTTCAAATGTTACGGAAGGAGACCAGCCCAGTTCTTTATTGATTTTAGTGGCATCGATCGCATACCGTAAATCGTGCCCCGGACGGTCTTTTACAAAAGTGATCAGCTGCTCGCTGGTGCCAGCCTCGCGGCCGAGCTTTTCATCCATTTGCTTGCAAAGCAATTTCACGAGGTCGATATTTTTCCACTCATTAAAACCACCCACATTATATTTTTCTCCCTGCCTGCCTTCATGAAAAACAAGATCGATGGCCCTTGCATGATCAATTACGTACAGCCAGTCGCGGGTATATTTCCCATCGCCGTAAACCGGTAAAGGCTTATTATTTATGATATTGTGAATCATCAGCGGGATCAGTTTCTCGGGGAAATGATTGGGCCCGTAATTATTAGAACAGTTGGTTAATACCACAGGAAGGCCATAGGTATCGGCATATGCATATACAAAATGATCAGAAGAAGCCTTGGATGCAGAATAGGGCGAATGAGGATCATAAGCCGTTTCTTCCGTAAAGAAACCGGTATCGCCTAAAGCGCCATACACCTCATCGGTTGAAACGTGATGAAACCTTTTGCCCTCATAGCTGTCTTTCCACAGCTCTTTAGCGGCATTCAGCAGGTTTACCGTACCTATAACATTGGTGTACACAAAATCCAGGGAGACGAGATGGAGCGGTCTACATGGCTTTCAGCAGCCAGGTGAATAACACCATCAGGATTATGCTTTTGGAAAACAGCTTTTACCGCTTCAGCATCTACAATATCGGCTTTCTCAAAAATATAGTTGGGTTGCTCTTCAATATCTTTCAGGTTTTCCAGGTTACCCGCATAAGTAAGGGCATCCAGGTTCACGATCTTATAATCAGGGTATTTATTTACAAATAATCTGACAACATGCGAACCGATAAAACCGGCTCCGCCTGTGATAACAATGGTCTTGTTAGCCATAGATTCTAATAGTTTTTATAATTTGACTGTTTGCAAATATAGCTGTAAGCCCGTTTACAGTAAAATTCATATTTTCTGTACTACATTGCCCACAAGTGCCTTCCCCTTCCTTTTCCGATGGGATGTAAGTTGTATATTTATAGGCATAATTTAAAAGATGAAGACCCGTTACCGATCTTTAGACATTTTCAGGGGGCCACACGTTTGCCTGATGATTTTGGTAAACAACCCTGGCAGCTGGTCGCATATTTTTGCACCTTTAAAACATGCGCCCTGGCACGGACTTACCCCACTGACCTGGTATTCCCTTTCTTTTTGTTTGCTGTAGGTAATGCGATGGCATTTGTGTTACCCCGTTTACAAGAACAGGGCGCAGGGTATTCTGGCGAAAAGTGGTAAAACGTTCAGTGCTTATTTTTGTCATCGGGCTGTTTTTAAACTGGTACCCATTTGTACGCTGGCACGAAGGCTCCCTCGAATGGATTGGCTGGGTAAACCAGCATAACAGCGAAAAGGGCGTTCGCATTTTCGGGGTTTTACAACGTATTGCAGTATGCTACTTTTTCGCCTCCATTATTGTTTTTTACCTGAAACCCAGGGCTGCATGGCTATTCTCCCTGTTTCTTTTATTGCTGTACTGGATCATTTGCCTGCTGGGAAACCCATCAGACCCCTACAGCCTGGAGGGCTGGGTAGGCACGAATGTAGATAAAGCCATACTGCATATTTCCCATATGTATAAAGGAGAAGGAATAGCCTTTGACCCGGAAGGACTGTTAAGTACCTTACCGGCCATTGTTGAGGTCATTTTTGGCTTTTTTATAGGATCCTATATCAAAAATAGCGCTAGCTCAGCTGAGCCGGCGGGTGCTTATAAAATGTTAACGGTATTATTTGTTACAGGTATTGCACTATTGCTTACAGGCTTTTGCTGGGATATGGCGTTCCCTATCAACAAAAAAAATATGGACCAGCTCTTACACTGTGTACACGGTGGGCCTGGCTATTATTACATTAAGTACCATGATCTACCTGATAGAAATCAGAAATTACCAAGGCTTCCCTACCCGATTTTTTGAGGTTTTTGGTAAAAATGCATTGTTTATCTTTTCCCTGAGTGCGTTTCTGCCTAAAACGGCAGGTCTTTTTAGCTCGGATAAAGGAGTTAATTTCTGGAACTTTCTTTATAAAAAGTTTACAGCAATATTCCCGGCGACCCGAGGGTGGGTTCGTTGATGTATGCCATAACCGTTATTATTTTTATGTGGGGAATATGCTGGTGGCTGGATAAAAGAAAGATTTACATTAAAGTGTAGGCGTTAAAGCGGATGATCGTTTAGTATGTCATAACAAGATTTTGAAATGCCATTCGTTTTAATATCTGCCAGCTACTAAAACCCTCCATACGCTTCAGCAGCAACATTTCGTTGGCTACAAAAGTGGCAGAAAAACTTTTCTTCTCATACTCCTTCCAGCTTTTGAGAAATTGGGCGGCCTGTAAACCCTTGGCAATAGTTACACGTGGTAATTTGTTGATCCGAGCTCCAGGAACTGAAAGTAGCGCATGCTCCACCTGGTCTGATAATAGTTGAACAGGCATCTGGTCTTCAATACCTATATAAATTTCTCTTTGTTCAAGCTGGTCAAAGCTTTTGAGATGTAATTTAAACGGCATAAAACCCAAAGCTACCCTGCTGATCTCATCTACCACCGCCTGCTCTTCGGTCTCACGCCGGCTAAACTCCGCCAAATAAATGAATGCCTGTCCTCCGGCAATCACCATGCCTTTATACTGCTCGTCGAACAACGTCTTTTCTGCTGCAATTTTCTTTTTTACAACAGCGGGAGGATCAAGTATTAAACGGTAATCGTTCAGCGGATCATATGTAGTTATCAGCTCCTGCATAATTACTTATACATAATAATATTACAATACTTATGCCATAGAACAATTAAAAATACCTAAAATCACCAGCTAAACCGCTCCTGAACCTATTTTTGCACTATTATGGCAATCCAGCACAACAATTACACAGTAAGACGGGAAATAAAATCATCTTTCGGCAATTCCTTTGAAAAAACAAGCGTTCTGCATAAAAGCAACATCCATCGCTTCTTATTTATTTTTTTAGCAATGGCAGTAGTTTTCGTCTCCTGCACGCAGAATAATGTAAAAGAAGATGATGCCCCAGGAAGTATTTTGATGCGCATCAACTTAACGGCTGTTTTGCCTTATACAATAACGGAACAGGCTTGTTTACCATTTACAACCTGAAGCGTTACCGCGACAGCGCCTACCTTCCGGCCTCCACCTTTAAAATCATTAATTCGCTTATTGGCCTGCAAACAGGTAAAATATCCAGCGATAGTATGATAATACCCTGGGATGGCATTACCCGCAACGTACCCGAATGGAATAAAGACCTGAATATGTACCAGGCTTTTCGTGTTTCTGCAGTGCCATACTACCAGGAGGTAGCGCGCCGCATAGGAAAAGACACGATGCAGTTTTGGCTCGATTCGTTGAAATATGGTGTGGGAAAAGACAAAAAGCCTTATAAAATTTCAAAAATAGATAGCTTCTGGCTCGATAACTCAGTTAAAATAACACCTGATCAGAATTTAGGAATAGTTAAAAAGCTATACTTTGATGAGCTTCCCTTTTTTAAGGTATACCAGCAAAAAGTAAAGCAGGCCATGTTATTTGAAGACAACTCCAACTACAGGCTGGGCTATAAAACCGGCTGGGGCTTTACCGACAAAGGTCATTCCCTGGGCTGGATCGTAGGGTGGATTGAAGAAAACAAGCACCCTTACTTCTTTGTTTTGAATGTAGAATCTCCTGATCCTAATTATAATATGAAAGATGTAAGGCTTAAAATTCTTAAGGATATTTTAAAAGAATATGGCTTTTTTAACGGAGCTATGTAAAAGATGGTTTTATAATTTTGTGAAGGCCTGTATTATTGGCAGGAAAGTTGGATCAATGAGCTAAACTTACAATTTATTGGGCTTTCAATTTCAATACAGTATTTTTCTATGGCTTTTTGCGGCCCTGATATTTTTTACACTTCTTTTTCTCGGGGTTAAAAATGGAAAAAGCGTGTTGTCCGCAATATTGGCAACCCCTCGCTGGTGCGATCATTGATGCACCGGTATAGCCCTAAACGTTTTACTTTAAAATTTATATTGGTTTGCGTAGCTTTTGCGATGGGCGTACTGGCCGTAATGAACCTGCGTAAACCCGGCGGCAGCGATGGTATTACCCGAAAGGGTATTGATGTGGTATTTGCGCTGGATGTAAGCCGCAGTATGCTGGCTGAAGATATTGAGCCGAACAGGCTGGAACGGGCCAAACAGTTTATTAGCAAAATGATGGATGCCCTGCCGGACAGCCGCGTAGGCCTGATTCTTTTGCAGGGAAAGCTTATGTGCAAATGCCATTAAGTGCAGACCACGGAGCCGCCCAGATGTTTGTAAACGAAGCCTCGCCCGACGCTGTGCCGATGAAAGGTACTGTTATTAGCGACGCCTTACAGGAAAGCCTTAAAGCTTTTGGAGACAGGGATGCCAAATACCGGGCAGTGGTTTTGATTTCTGATGGTGAAGATCATGATGAGGAAGCGCTTGACCTGTCAAAGGAATTATCCAAACGAGGCCTAATGGTCAATACGGTGGGAATCGGGTCGCCCACAGGAAGCTTTATACCCGACGACTCAACAAGAGGCCACAAAATAGACGAAGAAACAGGATTAGAGATCATCTCCAAATTGAATGAGCAGGAGTTAAAAAGATTGCCGCCAATACCAACGGAGTGTATGTACACCTCGAAAACAGCGACGCTGCTGTCAAACAAATTTCGGCAAATCTCTCTCAAATAGATAAAAAGGTAACCGGCGATACCAGCCTCATGAGCTTCTCCTATTACTTCTGGGTGTTTGTTGCAATGATGATTTTGCTATTGGTTGGAGAGCAGTTATTGCCAGAAGGCAGAAAGCGTGCTGCCTGACGGCCCGGCAGCTAGCGGTGTACTAACATTTTAGAAAATGCAGAAATTTATTTTATTTATATCACTTTTAGCGCCCGCAATATATTGCCAGGCTCAAAACCAGCAGGGCTTTATTAAAGAAGGGAACGGGTTCTTTAAGAAGGGGCAGCTTGACCAGGCAGTAGCCAGCTACAATAAGGTAACAGAGGAACCGTTTAAATATACCGCACTTTTAAACAAAGGCACCGCACTGTATAAGCAGAAAAAAATTTGACGAGGCATTAAAAGCCTACAACCAGGTAAGCGTGTCGTCCAACGCGAGCACCCAGCTAAAATCAGGCGCACATTATAATACAGGAGTAGTATACAGCAATCAAAACAAAATAGAAGAGAGTATTGAAGCCTACAAAAAGCATTACGTCTAAACAGCCAGGATAATAATGCCCGTGAAAATCTTCAGAAAGCTTTGTCGGAGCTGAAGAAAAGCGGCGGAGGCGGCGGCGGTGAAGAAAAACCCCAGCAGGCCCAGTCAAAGCTTAATAAAAGCCAGGCGCAGCAACAACTAGACAGACTGGAACAAAAAGAAAAAAATACCCAAAGCAAGGTATCTAATAAAAAACACAATTTGGCGGCAGTGCTGGAAAAGACTGGTAAAAATAGTTCCCTAATTTTTTGTTGTATACAAACAGGAGGCCGCATTTTTGCGACCTCCTGTTTATGTGTTTCGATATTACAGTCTAAAAAGTATACTTTAAACCCAATTGCAATTGCCAGGGGTTACCAGATGGTGTAACAATACCTGCAGTATTCACATTATACCTGAAGATTTGGCTGGCCGTATCAAATCCACCGTTGGCGTACAATGCATGAGAACCGAATGTTTTTGCCGAGCCCTTATTTTTATCGATTAGATTCATTACATTGAACAGGTCTGCAGACAATTCGATACCCTGTTTTCTTTTATAGCCAAAACCCAGGCGATAACTGACTCTGGCATCCCAGGTTCCAAAAAAACCATTAATACCTCCGTTCCTTTCCGCAAATGTACCTTCGTATTTCAAAATGTAATCCTTTACGCTCTGGCTCGCGTTGGGATTATCCAGAATAGCCTGTAAGCCATCTTTTACGGCTTGCGGAGTACCAGCGGCATTCCTGTTGAAAACATATGCCAGATCATTCGTAGCTACGAAATCCGCATTCGTATTAATACCGGAAAGCAGTGTATACCGGGTTCCGCCAATTCCGGAATACCTTAAACTAACATTTAAACCTTTAAATACGGTTGGAGAAATCGCATAACCTACAATTTTGTGGCGAAACTGATTATCGGAATAGGTAACCAAACTCAGATTGCGCGGATCTTCTTTAACGGGCAGTGATAGTGTGGAGGTGTTCGCAACGTTTCCGTTGAATGACGTGTTATCTTTTGTATCATTCCAGGTATAGCTGAAAGAAAGTTCCCCGTCTTTAAAATAATTGTAAGACGTTTCAAATACAACTGCGTACTGGTTTACTTTACCTTCGCTGACGAGCTCCAGTACACGGCCCAGCTTCTTGCTGATACGCCCCTGAAGCCAATCGCCGTTGCCGCTTGTAGGCATGGTTGAAGCCGGTACGTACACACCTCTGTTTCCCTCATTCGATAACCTGAAATAAGGATCTGCTACCATGTTCCTGTCGATATATGCGTAGTTATTTCTACCCAATGTCAGATAACCGGTTACTCCCGCCTTCAGTTTTTCTGTAAAGAAATGCGTGTAAGATAAATTGGCTTTGTAGATCACAGGGATCTTCGCATCAGGTCCTGTATAGTTGATCGTAGGCACCTGATATTGTTCATATTTTGGAATAGTGGAAGGATCGTTGCGATAACCGTTAAAGTCTGCCGGTAAAATGTTGGCACCCGACACATCTACAGTAGCGAAGTGCAAACCATCGAATGTAAGGTTATTGATCAACATGTAATTATTGATATCCGAAGCGAACACTCCTGCCCCTGCACGTATATAGTCTGTATGACGTTCTCCCACATCCCATGAAAGTTGTAAACGGGGCTGCAGGATGAATGACTTGAACTTATTATCCGTTCTGATCTTCAGTTCGTCGTACACTAACTGATTAAATTGAGCTCTCGGGTAAATAGAATAGTCTGCCCTTAAACCGGCAGTCAGATCTAAACCGGTTGCCAATTTTGTTTGCAATTGACCATATAGTCCGAGGTTATAAATATTCGATACTACACTTGGATCATCAACCAGGGTACTTCCCGGTAAAACCTGTAAGGCTTGTTCTCAATATAGTTTGTCCATCGGCCCTGGTTTGGATGCACGTTGTAATGAAAGCGTCCATTAACCTCACTGCCATAAAGAGAGTGGCCGCGTGTGTACATAAGATCTGTACCAAAAGTATATTTTATGTTATCGGTATTGTAGTATAAATTATTTACTACCTGAAATACATTGTTTCTAAACCACTCCTGTGCAAAGCGATGGCCGCCAAACTGAACATTAGTTCTTCTGTCTGCACCATTAACAGAAGAGGTAACATTTTCAATTATAGCCCTGGGGATATTGGCATCGGGTAACTGATCGCCAGGCTCACTACTTTGATAGGTATATAGATGCTGCACCTTCAGTTCATTGGTTAAGCGGGAATTAATAGACGACCTCAATGTTAGTAAAAGGCTGTTGTCAAAGTTGAAATCATTACCGGCAGACTCTCGTATAAGTTAATGGCAGTATTATCAATCAAGCCCAGTTTGTTCACATCGTTAGTCAGATTATTACGCAGGGTTAATAAATTTTTATCATTGATCTGCCAGTCGAGGCGTAAAAATGCTGCGTCTGAATTACGGGTCTTATCAAAAGTCCCGTATTGAGCTGTTGCAGGCAACCCATAGTACTTTCTTCCTATCAAAACAACAGAATCGAGGCTTTGGCGTGTGATATTGAACCGGTTTTCGTCTACAGGAGACTGTATGTCAGCAATAATAAGAGCACGGCTGTCATACTGATGATCCCATGCTGCAAAAAAATGAAGCTTATTTTTAATAATGGGACCTCCTAATGTGAAGCCGAACTGAGCCGTTCTATAATTATCAAACCTCCGGTTTCCTCTTATGTCGTATTTGCTGGATAGCTCGTTAGATCGTCCATATCCAAATACTGAACCTGTAAAAGTGTTGGTTCCCGATTTAGTTACAGCACTTACTGTTCCTCCCCCTGCGCGCCCGTAAGTAACATCGTACTGGTTGGTAACTACTTTAAACTCGCGCACGGCCTCTATCGAAATAGAATAGGGCGCCCCGCTCCTGCTGGTCGTGGCCCCGGCAGATGTAGGGTTTTTGGCATTCATACCGTCAATGGTAAAATTGGTTGAAGATCCTAATTGCCCCGAAATATTTCCTCCACGGCTAAGAGGAGATAAATCCATCAAATTGGAAAAGTTTCTTCCATTAACAGGCATACGGGTCATCAGGCGCGATGATACAGCTGTTGCTGCTCCCAGGTTTTCAATTTTCCCTTTTCCGTTAGCAGCTGCCGTTACTACTACACTGTCCAGTTCACCGGTACTATTTTCCAGAATAAAGTTTACGGTAACCACATCTCCCTGGTTAAGCGTATACCCGTCTTTTTTGAACTCCTTATATCCGGTATAAGAAACCAGAACAAAGTAAGGGCCGCCCAGTGGCAGTTCCTTAAAAACGTAATTCCCATTGGCATTGGTAACAGTGCTCGAATTAAAACCTGTAGATTGATTCTTAATTTGAACGGTGGCGCCTTGTAGCAGCGCTCCGGCTGAGTTGGTTACCTTACCGGTAAACGAGGCCTGGGTAGTTTGAGCAGTTATATTACCAGCACCGCCCAGTAATAATAGCAACCCCACAAATACATTAAAAATATTCCGCATTCTTATTGGTTTAAGATGCGAAAGTATTTTTGCTATGTTATCTTACTTTTAAGCTAAGATTATCAAAGTGTGAGCAAATACACTTATTGCGCAGGAGGCTTTACGGCCTGGCGGGCCAGCAAAATCCATTTGGTGCCCTGTTTTTGCCAAACAGTCATTACTTTCAGTGTAACGTGCCCGGGTTTATTATTATCGTTGGTGTCTGCATCAAATAAATGTCTGACGATGGCGGTCGTTCCTGTTATATCAATCGTTTGTTCTGTGATATTGATCTTTACAAAATCCGAAGCGCCTGTTTTAAAGGTTTGAAGAAACTGTTCTTTATTTTCTATTTTCCCGCTGGAATGCCCATAGGTAAGCCGGGGAGAAGCCACTGCGCTTAATGTTTTCAGATCACTGTCTTCCAAAGCTTTTACAAACTGGGCTACTGTTTTCTGAACCTGTTCTTCGTAACTACGTTGTGCCTGCACAGTTACACCAAAAGCCAATGCGGCTAATAAAAAAGCTGCTTCATCGTTATTTTTTTATGTGTTGAATCGGGTTAAACTTACCAACGGGCTACCTCAGTAATACCGCCTACAGCAATATCGCCAATCTTTACTTTGATATCCGCATCCAGCGGCAGCAGCAGATCTACACGGGATCCAAACTTGATAAATCCCATTTCTCCTGCCTGCTCTACTTTATTACCTACCGAAAGATAATTTACAATTCGCTTTGCCAGTGCACCGGCTATTTGTTTGGTGAGTACTTCCTTACCGTTAGCCGCCCTGAATACATTGGTATGACGTTCATTTTCCGTAGATGATTTAGGATGCCAGGCCACCAGGTATTTGCCTTTATGATACTGGTTATATACCACTTCCCCGCTTACCGGGTTGCGGTTTACGTGTACGTTCAGCGGGCTCATAAATATAGAAACCTGGATACGTCTGTCCTTAAAATATTCATCCGCCTGTACTTCTTCGATCACCACCACTTTACCATCACAGGGAGCTAAAACGGTATCAGTTCCTAAAGTATAGCTTCTGTTGGGAATCCGGAAAAAGATACCACCAATACCAGTAATACAAAAGTTACTAATAACAACAGGTAGAAAATTGCCGGAAAGGCGACAAACAGGTATTTGTAAGTAACAAAGTTGATCAACAGAAATAAAATAACGGCGATAGCGATAGAGCCCTTACCTTCACGATGAAGCGTCATGTACAATAATTTTTTTGTGCAGCGAAATTACAGCTTATTGCCTAAACAGATGGCCACAGGCGCACAAATTAAAGTATTTGTTTACCCGCAGCCATTAACCAGGAAGAGAAGAAAGAAACAGAGTTTTTATTGCTCAACTACCTGGAAGGTAATAGGTTGTTTGCGAAAAGCCTTCACCTCCTGACTGTTTTGAAAAGCAGGCTTCCATTTGCCCGACTTTTTAATTACACGTATCGCCTCCTGCTCCATACCAAAGCCCAGGTTGGTTAAAGGCCTGATGTCGCTTATTGACCCATCTACATCTACCACAAATTGAATAATCACCGTATATTTACCCGGAGCAGCTCCGTTGTCAACAGGCACTTCACCCACCAGATTTCTTTCCAGAAAGCTCTTCCAGTTGCCCATGTAAGCAGCTTCTATTTCCACCTTGGTGAAGGGCATATTATTTTCTTCCTTTTTAGCGGTACTAACAACAAGACCTTTTTGGTCGCCTTCTCCGGGGGCACTATTACAGTTCCGATATCCCTAACCCCATCCTGCGAAATATTACTTATACGGGTTTGTTCCAGATCGGCCTGGGCCGGTGGTGGTTCCAGGTCGTTTTGGTCCACCAAAACCGGGGTAGTAAATGCAATGGTCTTGATTTTGGGAATTTCTACTTTAGGCGCGGGTGGTGGTGGTGGCGGAGGCTCCGGAATCTCTTCCTCGATCGGTTTAATATCTGATATAGTAAGCTCAGGGCTTATTTTTACCACATCAGCATCCACCGTTTTTGCAAAGGTGCTTTTCAGCCAGGCGCCACCGCCAATAGCTATACAGATACCGGCGGTTATTAACAACGCTTTGGTCATGCGCTGCTGGTAATTTCTCCGAAGCTCGTAAGCCCCGTAATTTTTGTTTCTACCATCAAAAACGATGTCGAGCAGGTCTGCCCTTAAAATAGTTGCTGTTTCCATAATTGTTTATTTAAAATTTGTGATTCAAGGTTATCTTGCCATCAGTGGCCAATAGCTATCGGTACCCGCATATACATAGCACTCCCCTTACCCCGGCAGGTTTATTTTTTGTACAGGAAGAACAGGTAGTTTACCTGGCTAACTGAAGCAGCTCCAGGTCCCTGGCACCCGGCTCTGCTAAAGCATAACGGGCTATTTTGTTAATGGTCATTTCATCCAGCATAGCCACAATGGCCTGGTAACTGGCGTCTTTAGTAGGTTTAATCAAAACGGTCAGATTTTTTTGCCTGCAGTCGTCAACGGCTGTTTGGTTAGCAACGGCCTTTTCTTCGCAAGCCCTATCCGGCTTATAATTGCTGATAACTTCCTGCTTTTTACGGATCAGTTCTTTACGGATCCCCGAAAGAGAACTTTTTTATGGTTGTATTATTATCATCTGGCAGGCCCTCATAATAATAAATACCCGCATCTTTATCAATAAGTACTGTGAAGGCTCCTGATTTGGCAACCGGGGTGTCAGGCCCATCGCTTTCAGGCATCAATAGATCCATAGCTTTAGGCTCATTCATGGATGAGGTAAAAATGAAAAAAGTAATCAGCAAAAATCCCAGGTCAACCATTGGGGTCATGTCTATTCTCAGCGACAATTTCTTTTGTTTCCTGGCAAAACCGCGCTGCAAGCGGCTTTGGCTTTGGTTTATTTCTATGCCTGCCATAGTTGTGCTTTTGTTAATGAGATACCAATAGCAAATTTTTCCATAAACTATTTTCGGCGTCCCATATCCGGGAAATAAAAAACCTCACAGCTTTTTAGCTGTGAGGTTGTGTACAATGAGTGGTTGAAGCTGTACTTCAATAGGCCACATTATTATTTTCCTGACCAGGTATTATTAACCCGGTTCCAGTCCGGAAGCTGGTTATCCGGATCTATTTTCACTTCCTTCAGTTCGCTGGTAGTGGGCACTGTAAAAGTATAAGAGCTTCCACGCTGCCAGATCTCCACGGGTAATTGCAGGGTTTGCTGCCTGCCACTCGCTTCTGTTACCAGCACTTTTACCGGCATTGGCATTTGCTCCAGGTTTTCGATAGTGATGGCAGCACCATTGGCGGGCAGGTTATCGCGGTAGGTTACCCCTTAACTGCCTGGTCGATCTTCCAGGTATTCAACACCCATCCTCTCCAGAACCAGGACAGGTCTTCTCCTGCTACATTCTCCATGGTATGAAAAAGTCCCAGGGAGAAGGATGTTTAAAGGCCCACCGGTTGATATATTCTTTAAAGGCAGCGTCGAACCTGTCTGCTCCTAAAACGTTATCACGTAGGGCATGCAGCATTTGAGCTGGTTTATAGTAAGCTGTTACTCCCAGGCTTCTTTGCTGCACCGCATCAGGTATGGTGTATAAGCCATCCACGTTTTCACTAAACGAGCTTTTCCCCATCACCTGCTGATGGTTTGGAAAACTCGCCCTTATTGAATGCCCTGGTAGAAAGGCTGTTGATAAAAGTATTGAACCCTTCATCCATCCAGGCATATTTTCTTTCGTTACTGCCCACGATCATGGGGAACCAGGTGTGACCAAACTCATGATCGGTTACACCCCAAAGTCCGGCGCCTTTTGCGCGGTAACCGCAAAATACAATACCCGGATATTCCATGCCACCCACGATGCCTGCCACGTTTGTAGCCGCCGGGTAAGGAAATTCAAACCACTTTCCTGAATAATGTTCTATTGAAGCTTTGGTAAATTCGGTACTGCGTTGCCATCCGTCGCTACCAATTGACTCTACCGGGTAAGCGCTTAATGCCACGCATTTTTTGCCGCTGGGCAAATTTATTCTGGCTCCATCAAAAACAAAAGCCTTCGACGCTGCCCATGCCGCATCTCTTGCATTCTGAATTTTAAATCTCCAGGTATTTGTTTTTTTAGAAGTTTGTATTCGCGTATTTACTTCATCAGCACTTCGTATTGTTACTGTTTTCTCGCTGCTTTTGGCGTTAGCATACCGGGTAGCTTCAGCAGGAGAAAGACATTCGGCAGGATTTAATAATTCACCGGATCCTACCACAATCATATCGGCAGGCGCTGTAACAGAGAAGTCTATATCGCCATATTCAAGGTAAAACTCACCCTGTCCTACATACGGCAACACATTCCAGCCCTGCAGGTCGTCATACACGCACATGCGTGGAAACCATTGAGCTATTTCATACACCCACCCGTTCTTTGTTTGCAGGCGTCCCATACGATCGGTCCCATACACCGGTACTTCAAAAGACCAATCTATAATCAGCTTCACCTTACCTGCATTCTTTAAGGATTCCTGCAGCCATACCTGCATACGGGTGTCAGTAATCGTAAATTGAGGTGTGTATTTTTGTCGTTTATTTCTACAGCTACCGATTTAATAACCTGTCCTTCAGTAAAGCCTGTATTAGCCCATCTGCCCCGGAAGCAGTAGTGGTTGCAGAACCACGGGAGTCTTTCCGGTAGATATTCTGGTCTAGCTGCAGCCACAAAAACTTCAGGTTATCCGGACTATTATTCGTGTAGATCAGCTCCTGCGACCCGGTTACCCTATGATTCACCGTATCTATGGTACAGCTGATTTTATAATCGGCCCGGTTCTGCCAGTACTTTACCCCGGTTCACCGGAGGCACTCCGATACTCATTTCCCGGATAAGGATAAAACTGCGGGTTAAATGCTTCTTTGGCATTATAAACCGAGGTTGTTTGGGAGAATGCCGCTGTTGTCAGCAACGCCAATAAAAAAGAAAGGAAAATTGATGTCTCATGCAAAAATTTTAAACGCCCAATTTAATGCATTTTTTTCGTGCAGATCGTTAACAGAAGTAAAATGTGATAAGTGGTAGTACCCGCAGAGAGGTGTCGCAATAAATTAAACAAATTAATTGAGCTAAAACGAGATGAATACCCTGGCTTCGGGGTATACAAGCTTTGAGCTTTTACGGGTGCCATTAACAATGAAATGCACAATATTCACCTGGTCATCGAACAGGTCATACAAGACCTTGTTTTCTACAGTAATGCTTTTTATATTAAATGACGGGGCTTCAGCTATAGTGTATACATACACTGCTTCGTGATCAACTTCCCATCCATACAGTTTGATCGGTAATATTTTATCATTCGTTTTTAAAGTCAGATGGGTAGTTATATATTTATTTATCAATACTGTCATCTGCGCCCTAAGCTTAGTATCAGAGAGATCGGTTTTCTGCTTATATAACCGGTTTAGTACATTTTCAAAATCGTCTGTAAAGATTTTAGTGCTGATTTCCACCTTTTTGTTTTTTGCGTCGTACTCCATTTCTGTAGCACTTACATGATAGGGGTGTACATTTGCAGTCATTAAAAACAGGCCTAGCAGCCATTTATTGAGTAATAATACCACCGACATATTTTGCGAAAATAATACTATGACAAAAATTTAGCTTTAGAAGTTGTACAGATACATGAGAAATTAAGGTTATGAATGATTTTGCTTTTTATTTTATTGAAGGATGGAAGCATATTATCAGCGCGGATGCACTGGATCACCAGCTATTTATACTGGCATTGGCCGTAGTATATACTTTTTCCGATTGGAAGAAAGTGCTGATCCTGGTTACAGCCTTCACTATAGGGCACTCTTTAACCCTGGCCCTGAGCGTAATGGACGTAATCCGCGCTTCGTCTTCCTGGGTAGAGTTTTTAATACCGGTAACCATTGTACTGACGGCGGTTTGGAACCTATTCAACGGCAAACCGGTTAAAAATGTAAATGCCAATTATTTTCTTGCGCTGTTCTTTGGCTTGATACACGGCCTGGGCTTTGCCAACTCCATCCGTATGATGCTGGCCAGTGATCAGTCGCTCGGTATGGGGCTGTTTGGTTTTAATGTAGGATTGGAAGCGGGTCAGGTGGTTGTGGTTTTTATCATTCTGCTTATCGGCAAAGTTTTGATAGATCTGGTAAAAGTTCCTCAAAGAATTTATATATTCGTAGTATCACTGGCTGTTGGCGCTTTTGCTGCCAGGATGGCTATTGAAAGAATTCCTTTTTAATTATCTGGTCGTCAAACAATCTGTAACGCTTCAGTTAAACCGCCTCTGAAGTTTATTATTTGAGCTGTACAGTCGTTTGAAAAGTTATAAGACCTTGTATATACAATAATAAAGTTTATGTCGAAACTATCATGTATTATCGCTGGTTTGGTTTTATGCGCAACGGCTACCGCGCAGGATATTCAAAACAACCCTACCAGCAACCACGGCAATAAGTTTGAGCAGCTGGGCACTATTCTTCCTACGCCCAACGAATATCGAACTGCAAGCGGCGCTCCGGGTCCAAAGTACTGGCAGCAACGTTGCGATTACGCCATCAAATGTGAATTGATGAAGCCAATAATATTTTAACAGGAAGTGAAACGCTGAATTATTTCAATAACTCTCCTGATGAGCTTTCCTATATATGGTTCCAGTTAGATGAAAATGAGCACAGCAATATCAACAATGCCAATTACCAGACCTCATCCCGTATGCCCCAGGTAATGACTGACGACATGCTGGCCTCTCAGGAAGAAAACAGCGGGAAAACCGATAACGGATACGGGGTGAAAATAAAAAAGCTCACCGATCTGAATGGAGCGGCGCTGAAATACACCGTGAATAAAACGATGATGCGGGTAGACCTGCCTGCCCCATTAAAGCCCGGCCAGAAATACATTATTAAAATTGACTGGTCTTATAAAATAAGCGACCGTATGAAATACGGGGGCGCGGGGCTACGAGCATTTTGCTGAGGATGGCAACAACCTGTATACTATGGCGCAGTGGTTTCCCAGGGTTTGCGTGTACAGCGACTTCCAGGGCTGGCAAAACCACCAGTTTACAGGACGTGGGGAGTTTGCCCTGACTTTTGGAAATTATGAGGTACAAATTACAGTTCCTGCCGATCATGTAGTTGGTGCTACCGGCGAATGCCAGAATTATCCGCAGGTGTTAACCCCGGCACAGCTGGGACGTTACAACCAGGCGCGCAACGCTAAAGAGCCGGTTGAGATTGTAACACTGGCCGAAGCAACCGCAGCAGAAAAAACAAGAGTACTCAAAAGAAAACCTGGTCTTTCAAAGCCGATAATGTAGAGACTTTGCGTGGACCGCTTCCAGGAAATTTGTATGGGACGCTATGCCGCAGCTGATCAATGGAAAAAAATAATGTGCATGAGCTTCTACGGTAAAGAGGCTTACCCGCTCTACCGGAAATTTTCTACCCGCGCTGTGGCACATACCATTAAAACCTATTCTGATTTCACTTTTCCTTACCCCTACCCGGTAGCACAAAGCGTGGAAGCCGCCAACGGTATGGAATATCCTATGATCTGTTTTAATTACGGACGTACAGAAAAAGACGGCACTTATAGCGAGAGCGTAAAAACGGCATGCTGGGTGTAGTGATACACGAAGTGGGCCATAATTTTTCCCGATGATCGTTAACAGCGACGAACGCCAGTGGACATGGATGGACGAAGGGCTGAACAGCTTTGTTGAATACCTCACCGAAGAGCTGTGGGACAATAAATTTCCTACCAAAAAGGATGGGCCGGCGCAATTGTAGACTATATGAAGCTGCCTAAAGAACAGCTGGAACCGGTAATGAGCAATTCTGAAAATATCATCGGATTCGGCCCGAATGCCTATACCAAGCCGGCTACCGCTTTAAATATCCTTCGCGAAACCATAATGGGACGCGAATTGTTTGATTTTGCTTTTAAAGAGTATGCACGTCGCTGGGCCTTTAAGCACCCCACTCCCGCCGATCTTTTCCGTACTATGGAAGATGCCAGCGGTGAGGACCTCGACTGGTTCTGGCGTGGATGGTTTTATGGCATTCAGCCTGTGGATATTTCTCTGGACACGGTTAAATATGCAAAGGCAGATTTAAACAGTGAGCTGCCTAAAGCCCGCTCTGCCCAGAAAAAAGTAGAGGGTCCTGCAACAAATCCTTATGATGATATTTCGAAGATCCGCAACCGGGAAGATAAAAACATAAAATTTTACACGGATCAGAACCCGCAGGCTAGGGACTTTTACTGGCAATATGCGCGCGGGCAGGTAAAAGCAGATACAACACAAACCTTTACGGTAAAATGCCGATGACGGTAACGGCTTTGACACCGGAAGCCAAAGAAAATTTGCCAACAGCTATTTCTATGAGCTGAGCTTTAGCAACAAGGGGACTGGTAATGCCGATCATTATTGAATGGACCTATAAAGACGGCAGCAAAGAGATAGATCGTATTCCGGCCCAGATCTGGCGCTACAATGAACAGAACGTAAAAAAGTTTTTTGTAAAAAAAAGAAGTGGCTTCGATACAGCTAGACCCACTTAAGGAAACCGCAGATATTGACGTAACCAATAATATATGGGGCACGATGCCGGCACCCACGAGGTTTAAAGCTTTCTCGCAAAAAACAGAAGGAGGTCCGCGCAGGGGCCAAAGCGTAGGCAATAACCCGATGCAGGCGGCCATGTAGTGTTTGGCGGCTAATAGAAAAATTTAAAGGTTGATAAGTTACTTGCTTATCAGCCTTTTTTATTTGTGCCGATGGCCTAAGCAATATTCAACGGCCTTTTATTGGTTTCGTATCTGTTTTAATTCATTCCATCTTCGTAACAGCATAACAGCAATCATAGTTACCAAAGAAAACAGGGAAAGTATTATTTTTTCGGTTTTTGCCGGCGACAATATAACCAACAATCCAAGAATAGCTGCAAGCACCATCAGGGTATAAAGTCCTGCCCTGCTTGAAAAGAAGCTCGGCGTTCTTTCGATAAATGTTGAACTGCCCTGTTGATTAAAAGCAGCTATTTTCTCCAGTATCCCATCAATAGCTTCAGTAGTTTGCAATTCAACTCCCCTTACCCTTTTTTTGTGCACCAGTGTCAGTTTAGTTACTGACCCGGACGATCTGAAAATAAACCTGGTTTTGGTCAAAACCTTGCTGGAGTGATCGAAACAGGAAAAGCTTAGGAGATCTTCCAGATTGATTTTGTCTACCCGTTGAACTTCATTGTCTTTATTCAGGTGCTCCAAATTGAACCCGGCATCTGTTTCAGTTACCCTAATAAAGCGACCAAAAAGCCGGAAAAAATACAGCATGAACAAACATGAATACCATGCCAGCTACAGTAACGAGGACGAATGGAATTCTCAGCTGATCAATATCCCTCACAAACCAGGAGGCAACCAGACTTACGACGGCTATCGCTGCTACTCCTAAAGAAAGTTTGTGTGTTGTAGAATAGGTAATCATAGCTGTTCCTACTAATATACGAAAATTAGCTGAACATCGCTTCCGCAACCGCCACGCTTTCAGGTTTACCTACATCTACCCATCGGTCTCCGCTGTGTTCGAATCCGGCGATTTTATGTGTTTTTGCCAGATCAAGATATAAATCAATCAGGAAAACTTCCCGGTAAAAGTAATATGATCAAATACTTTATACTCAAATATCACCACGCAATCATAGGCCTTTGCTACCAGGTTATCTTTCGGTACAGATATACGCTCCTCACCTGTTGCATTGTTCCTCCAGCCACAAAGGGTACTATTCTCATCAAACAGCAGGTTGCGGGAGGTTTTACGATTACTTACAGCAAATGATATTAATGGTTTTTCCCGCTCGTGAAAATGAAGCAAAGCTGCAATATCCAAATCCGTTAAAATATCGGCATTACAGGTAATAAACCGCTCGCCGGGTTTAAAAAGCTTTTGGGCATGCAGCAATCCGCCACCGGTTTCCAGCACATAATCGCGTTCGTCGCTAATAATAATATTGGAGCCCCAGCCGTTATTGGCGTTCACGGCATTCTCTATCTGGTCGGCAAAATGATGCACGTTTACAACAACATCTTTAATACCATATTGCTGCAGGTATTCGATATTGTGTTGCAGCAGAGGTTTGCCATTAATTGGCGCCAGTGCTTTAGGATGCTTCTCCGTCCAGGGCTTAAAACGGGTACCCAGACCGGCACAGAAGATCATTCCCTGAGAGATGCCGATAGCCGATGGTTGATAGTCCATAGAAGTTTAAAGTTCAAATATTTTTAAATATTACAAAGAGTCTCTCAATCCGGTCATCATTTTACAAAGAATCTTGCATTCCGTATAGAATTTCTGCTTCAACTTTTCTGATATATAATTACGTCCCCGGGGCCAGGAATAAGGCCGCAAGTACTTCAATAGCCGATTGCTGTGCGATTCGTAAAAACCTTTTGAATTCGGGATCAGCTTGCCCGATGCTGCCTTCGGCAATATTTAATACCGCAGAGTCGGCCGCTCTTTTGCCTGGCTGGATAAGCTATACCTCTCTTCAGAAGGATACGACTTGGTAAGTGGATCAAATTGATTAGGCAGGTCTGCTGACAGGTGCCAAACTCTAAGATTTTCAAATTTGAACGCCACACTTTTATTGTATTTCCATGATCTATCAGCTATCCACTATCGACTTTTTAATTGCACCAATTCTTCGCATCCTGCACGTAGTGGCATAGTTCAATCTTTACTTTAAACTTATTCTTCAGGTGACGTACCAATGCGTCAGCGGCATATACGCTACGGTGCTGGCCACCCGTACATCCGAAGCTTACGTAAAGGCTGTCAAATCCACGTTTAATATAATCTTCCACGCTGATATCCACCACGTCAAAAACACTATGCAAAAACTCGGGCATTTTTGTTTGCTGCTCCAGGTACTGTATCACTTCTTTATCACGACCGGTCTGGCATTTCATACTTTCCACGCGTCCGGGGTTTAAAATCCCCTGCAATCAAAAAAACAAAACCGCCGCCGTTTTCATCGTCCTTAATAGGTAGTCCCTGTTTAAAAGAGAAGCTACATACTTTAACCACCAGGGGCGTATCTTCTGTAGCCTGAACAGGTGTAAACTGTTGAATAATGCTTTCATCAACACATAACTGCAGTACCTTTTCAAACTCAGGCAAAGCGATACCCATTGGATGCGTTTGCAAAAAGACTTCAGGTTTTTAAGCGCCAGCGGAATGCTGGTCAAAAAATGTGCTTTTCTTTCAAAAAGTCCCTGAACCCGTAAGCACCCAATACCTGCAGCAGCCTTATCAATCAATACATAACCATTATACTGGCTTATAAAGCTCAGTGTATTTAAAGGCCGGTCTAGCAAGGGTTCCAGGGCTTTCATATAGTCTTGCAACAGGTTACGCTTCCATTCGTCGGGTAAAGCCGCGCGGGCCTGCCAAAGCAGGGATGCTACGTCATACTGGGGCGCTCCTTTCATACCTCCCTGGTAATCGATAAAATGAACCGAGTTATCTTTCATCACCTGGATATTCCGGCTTTGGAAATCGCGGAACATAAAAACTTATGATCGGTATGCGTAAGATAATTACTTAAGGCCTCAAAATCGTCAATCAGTTTTTGCTTATCATAAGGCTTACGTAAAGCATCCAGAAAATAATATTTAAAATAAAGCAGGTCTGCCATAATAGCCTGCTTACCAAATTCGGAGTTCGTTAAACACCTGGAGTAATCAAGTCCCTTATCACCCTCCACCTGTAATCTTGCCAACTGCTGCAGGCTTTCTTTAAACAGGTTGTAAATATCCTGTATAGCCTTCACTTTCCAACCGGTTGATGAGGGATATATCTCCAAAATCTTCCTGTAAATAAAACTGCCTGTCTTCACTTACCGCGTAAATATTTGCAATAGGTAAGTTCTTCCGAGAAAAGTTTTCGGAGAAATATAAAAGGAATTGTTTTCCGGCACATTAGCGCCGTAGGTACCGATTACCGACCCACCCTCTTTATCCCATATACGGAAATAGCGGCGCTCGCTGCCCGCCTGTTGTAATACATCGATAGATGCGGGCTCATTACCGCTCCAGCTTTTATAAAGGTCTTGTATAGCTTCAATTTTTTCCTGCATCGGGCAAATGTAAACAGGATTTAAGGATTTACAGATTTCTTTAACCTTTTTTGAAACCATAGAATGATGGTTACAGGTCATCATTAAAATGCTTAATTATAATAGATGCTTTTGAAACAGGAAGAAGGAAGGAGCGATTTTGCTATCTTAGCCCAAACAATAGGTATGCCTGTAATATTCCCGTGGAAGGAAAAGAGCCCCAATTCGGAAATGATTGCTTTATTGCACCCAATGCCACAATCGTAGGTGATGTAGTGATGGGTGACCAGTGCAGCATCTGGTTTAACGCAGTAATAAGGGGTGATGTGAATTATATTAAAATGGGCGACAAAGTGAATGTGCAGGATGGAGCCTGCATTCATTGCACTTACCAGGGCGCCGGCACTACTATAGGCAACAGTGTTTCAATCGGCCATCACGCTATTGTGCATGGCTGTACTTTGCATGATAATGTACTGGTGGGTATGGGCGCCATTGTAATGGACAATGCGGTTGTGCATAGCAATACCATCATAGCCGCAGGTGCTGTAGTGTTGGAAAACACTATTTGCGAAGCGGGCAGCATTTATGCCGGTGTTCCCGCCAAAAAGTAAAAGATATTTCTGAAGAGTTGGTAAACGGCCAGATCAACCGGATCGCTAATAATTATGTGAAGTATGCCGGGTGGTTTAAGTAAGTTAGTTAATCTTCTGAAGCGCTTTTGCTTTGTGAACCGCCACATGATCGGTTTTATCGCTTTTGATTTCGTATTGTGGATCGTCCGGCGTAGCATGGTGGGTATACCCTTTCCAATTAAAATCAGACCGGTGAATACCGGTGATGATTCCCGATACATGACCGGCTTCAGAATTCCAGCTGACATGGTCGCCTACTTTAAATGAGTGTTTCATACCTATCCGGCTGCAAATATCAATCCATTTCAGCAGGCTCCGATGCCAGCGGCCTGCCACCCTAATAACTCTTTGCTTCCATACTCTCTAAAATATTCACATAGCTCACGTAGCGGTCTTCATGTATTTCTTTATCGATGACGGCCTGTTTAACGGCGCAACCGGGTTCGTTAATATGCATGCAATTATTATAGCGGCAGTTATTTAACCGGTCACGCATTTCAGGGAAATAATGGGAAAGCTCTTCCTTTTCCAAACCGGTAACTGCCAGCTCCCGTATACCGGGAGTATCAATAATTTTGCCCCGGCGGGCAGATCGTACATGGTAGCAAAGGTGGTGGTATGCATGCCCTTGCCGCTCCAGCCACTGACGTCCTGTGTTTTTATGTCCTGGCCGGGTAACAGGTAATTAACAAAAGTAGATTTTCCCACGCCGCTATGACCACTTACCAGGGTAATTTTATCCTGGAGGAGCTGATGCAGTTCGGTCAATCCTTTGTTACTTTCAACACTTACTGCATGTACCTGATAGTTCAGCAACCGGTACATGGAGCTCAGTTCTTCTAATTTCCTGAACTCTTTATCGCGATAGATATCTGTTTTATTAAAAAGAATAATGGCGGGAACATGATACATTTCACATACCACCAGGAAACGGTCTATAAAACCCTGGGAGGTTTTTGGATCTTTTAAAGTGGCTACCAGCAACGACTGATCCAGGTTGGCTGCAATAATATGCTGCTGGTGTTTTACCCGTGGGGACTGCCGGTTGATATAATTTCTCCGGGGAAGAATTTGGGTGATCATAGCCGTAGTTTCCAGCTCATTTTCTACCTCAATGGCTACTTCATCTCCCACTGCAATAGGGTTGGTACTGGTGATATCATCAATTTTAAAAACACCCTTCATGCGGGCGTTATGAAAATTCCCCTGCTCATCTTTAACCGAATACCAGCTGCCGGTTGACCTGTATACAACTGCTTTGATCATTTAAACATTTTGCCTGTTCTTCATTAAAAAGTCCATGGCCGATGGACCACGGACCATGGACTAAAAGTTTTTATCCTGTATTACAGCACAATGTACCACGTAATACACTGAATATAGCACTTTTTGACCTAAAAACTATACTGCCACGTTGAAGTCGCGCAAAGCATCATTTAAACTGGTCTTTAAATCAGTGCTTGCTTTACGTTTACCAATGATCAGGGCACAAGGCACCTGGTACTCACCGGCAGGAAATTTTTTAGTATAAGTACCTGGAATTACTACGCTCCGCGCAGGAATACGGCCCTTGGTTTCAATCGCTACCTCTTTACTCACATCTATGATACGGGTGCTTTTGGTTAATACCACGTTTGCTCCCAATACCGCTTCCTTCTCAACAACTACACCTTCTACCACAATGGAACGGCTACCTAAAAACAACCGTCTTCTATAATAACGGGGTTGGCCTGCAGCGGTTCTAATACACCGCCAATACCCACACCTCCGCTCAAATGCACTCCTTTCCCGATTTGCGCACAGCTGCCCACTGTAGCCCAGGTATCCACCATGGTACCTTCGTCGACATAAGCTCCAATATTGGTGTATGAAGGCATTAATACCACATTTCTGCCCAGAAAAGCGCCATAACGCGCCACAGCATGAGGCACGGCGCGTACGCCTTGTTTTTCGTAATCTTTCTTCAGCAACATTTTGTCATAGAACTCGAAAGGCGCCACATCCCAGGTTTGCATAGGCTGAATAGCAAAATACATCAGGATGGCCTGCTTCACCCATTCGTTCACCTCCCATTTGGTTTCTTTCTTTTCTGCTACGCGCAATTGTCCTTTATCCAATGCCTCAATTACTTCACGTATGGCATCGCTGTACTTTTTGTCTTTTAGTAACTCCCTGTTACCCCAGGCTTCTATGATCAGATCTTGCATGATAAAATTTTGTGTCGGCAAAGATAAGTTTGGAAAGTCAATGGACAATGGTCCATAGTCTATAGTTATCTTTGCCGGATGAATATTGGGTTCGATGCCAAAAGGGCTTACCATAACGGAACGGGGCTTGGTTTTTTTAGCAGGGTGCTGATTAAGTTAATGGCTACTCATTATCCGCAGCACAGCTACTATTTGTTTAATCCCAAACCCGGAACGCTTTTTCAACCGGAGACGGCCAATGTTCACGAGATTTTACCCACCCAATCGCTGCATAAATTATTAAGCAGCGCCTGGCGCAGTAAATGGGTGACCCGGGATCTTCAAAAGCTCAAAATTGACCTGTACCATGGCCCCAGCCAGGAGATACCCAGGGAATTCCGTTAACGGGCATCGCATCAGTAGTAACCATACACGACCTTTTTCCCGAGCTGTACCCCAGGACTTTAAACCGATCGATGTAAAAATATACAGGTCGAAGCTGAGGTATGCCTGTGGCAATGCCAATAAGATCATGGCAATCAGCGAAGAAACCAAAAATCATATTATTCATAAGTACGGCACAGACCCCGGCAAAATTGATGTAGCTTACCAAAGCTGCGATCCTATTTTTAACGTGGTAGAAGGAGAAGAAAAAGAGAGGCCGTGCGAACCAAATACGGATTACCGCAACGTTTTTTTTTACATGTAGGAACCATTATTGAAAGAAAAAACCTGCTCAATATTTGCAAAGGTTTGAAACTGATTCAAAAAGATATTGATATTCCGCTGGTGGTAGTAGGAAAAGGCGGCAGTTACAAGGAAAAGGTGAAAGAATATCTCGCTGGAAACAAGCTGGAGAAAAAGGTAATTTTCCTGTCGGACCTGCTGGCGGCCCAGGGCAAAAAGCCATTTATAGCAACCGAGGACTTCCCGGCATTATACCAGCTATCAACCGCCATGATCTATCCTTCTTTTTATGAAGGCTTTGGCATGCCTATCATCGAAGCAATGTCGGGTGGCGTGCCGGTGATCACTTCTACCACTTCCTGCATGCCTGAAATTGCGGGCGACGCGGCCTTCCTGGCCGATCCGGAACAACCCGGAGAAATGGCCGAGGGCTTTCGGAAGTTTTATGGCGATGCCGCTTACCGGGAATCAGCCATATCCAAAGGATTTGAAAATGCAAAGCGTTTTTCTCCCGAAAAATATGTACAATCGGTAATGAACATCTATAATTCCGCGTTATAAATCATGAATTTCGAAGAAGATATCAAAAAATGTGAAGTGCTGCAGGCTGGTGGCACTATTCTTTACCCAACCGATACAGTATGGGGTATTGGATGTGATGCCACTAACGCTGAAGCGGTAAAGAAAGTGTATGACCTAAAGAAAAGAGACGACAGCAAAGCCCTGATCGTACTGGTAGCGGGCGAACGTGATGTAATGCAGTACACGGCTTCGGTTGACCTTAGCCTTTTCGATTACCTTGATAGCACAACCAGGCCCACGACGGTAATTTACGAACACGGATTAGGATTTGCAGAAAACCTGGTAGCCGCCGACGGTAGTATTGCAATCCGGATTTGCAACGAGGCCTTTTGTAAAGCATTGATCAAACGTTTCGGCAAACCCATTGTGTCTACCTCAGCTAACATTTCGGGCGAACCTGCAGCACCTTTTTATGCCTCCATCAGCGAAGCTATAAAAACCGGTGTAGACTATATCGTTGAATACAGGCAGGATGATAACGAACCTGCTCAACCTTCCTCTATTATCCGCTGGAAAGACGGAACGGTAGAAGTAATCCGCTAGCTATTTAAAAGAAGCTTTCTTTATGTTTACGTTGACCAGTTTATACCCTTCATCAGTACGTAAGAAATCGAGGCCTTCCTGATAGTTTATTTTGCCGTTGTTGTAATGATTGATATAGACGCTCATCTGCGGATATTTCCATTCCATTGCCTGGTTGCAGTTATCGAAATACTTCTGGTATTCCTTCGACTCATAAATGAAAGGATTAAGACCGTCACGGGTAATAAAAGAGTCGCAGGAGGGCTGTTGCAACTTCTGTAATATTTCTTTTAGTACCGGATAGTTCTGATCAATAAATGATGCTCCGTTTTTGAAAACCCACCCATCTGTTTCGGTGTAATAAGACACTTTATCAAAAACGTGCTGCTTCAAAATAGCAGCGTCTAATGTACCAACAAGCTTTTTCAGCCAGCTGGCAAACTCTTTTTCATAATCTATAAATGAATAATAACTGCCATCAATGGCTTTATAGTTCATCCACACCGGATCATCAACCACCTGGCCCGATCTTTTTATAGAATAAAGATTCATACCATAAGGTGTAGCTAAAGACCTGATCAATATTTTGCCGGTTGTGTCCAGCAAAATCGTTTCGCCGCCTTCCCAATAATAATGCTCACCATCCGCTTTCTTTTGAGCGCCGGTTAAGCCGGTCAGCAGACCATTCTGTACCCTATCCAGATAGTTATAGATAGCGGGAACGACTACCTCGCCATTTCGGTTCAACAATCCCACTTTATCCAGCTCACGATCTCTGAACCGGATAAACCCCTCGCTTTCACAGTCGGGCGCATTATCAAAGAAATAAAGACTGTCGAAACCCGTTTTTTTGCCCGTACGGGTGAGAAAATAAGCAGACCATTTCCCCGATGCAGGAGATTCTTCTATTACAGACATGATGTGCTCCAGCTTCCTTGCGATCCCCGCACCTGAAAAACGAGGTTCGATCATTACCTGTCCGCTACTATTTTTAAACCCATAAAGCGTGGTATCAGCATTCCAATAAGCCGTCCAGGCATCAGTTTGCGCCCTGCTGCTGCTAAACAGTACGAAGAGTAAAAAAGTCATATTATATATTTCATAAGATGATTCAAATATAGGACACCACAAACAACGATATCCACAAATACAAACTCAATTATCTTTGTCGCCGCATGGATATTGAATTAAACGAACAGGAACAGTTAATTATCGCAAAAATTGCAGCTGCTGCGCAGGAGCTAGGTATGGAAAGCTACCTCGTAGGTGGCTTTGTACGTGATAAACTACTAGAACGTACTACTAAAGATGCCGATATTGTTTGTGTGGGGACGGGATTGAGCTGGCTAATGCAGTGGCGGCAAAATTCCATCCCGCACCACGTGTAAGTTTTTTAAAAATTTTGGAACGGCGCATATCAATGTGCCTATGCCGCACACAAATGAACCGTTTGATATAGAATTCGTAGGTGCACGAAAAGAAAGTTATCGCCGCGATAGCCGCAAACCCCAGGTACAACCCGGTAGTTTAGATGACGACCAGAAACGACGCGACTTCACTATCAACGCCCTGGCTATCTCGCTGAATAAAAGCGATTATGGGCGGCTGGTAGACCCGTTCGGCGGTATGAAGCACCTGGAAGAAAAAAAAGATTGTAACGCCCCTTGAACCTGAACAAACATTCAGCGACGACCCGTTACGTATGATGCGGGCCATCCGTTTTGCCACGCAACTCAACTTTACCATTGCCAGCGAAACATTGCTGGCCATTTCCGATCAGGCAGAAAGAATTAAGATCATTTCGCAGGAACGTATTACCGACGAGCTGAATAAAATTATTAAAGCGCCTAAACCGTCTATCGGCTTCGACCTGCTTTATAAAACAGGACTGCTTCAGCTGATCTTTCCTAAAATGGTAGCTTTGGCCGGTGCTGAGATTGTAGACGGGCATGGCCATAAGGATAACTTTTACCATACGTTACAGGTACTGGATAATGTTGCCAGGCAGTCGGATGATCTTTGGCTGAGATGGGCAGCTATTTTACACGATATTGCGAAGCCTGCTACCAAAAATTTGAAGAAGGCCACGGGTGGACGTTTCCACGGGCATGAAGTGGTGGGCGGGCGCATGGTGTCCCGGATCTTCAGCGAGCTGAAGCTGCCGGCCAATGAAAAATGCGTTTTGTAAAGAAGCTGGTTGAGCTTCATTTGAGACCTATCAGCCTTACCAAGGAAGATATTACCGATTCGGCGATACGCAGGTTACTGTTTGACGCCGGGGAAGATTTTGATGCGTTAATGACACTTTGCGAAGCAGATATCACCAGTAAAAACCGGCAAAAAGTAAGACGTTATATTGAAAACTTCAAACTGGTGCGCGAACGTTGCAAGGAGGTGGAGGAAAAAGACCAGATCAGGACCTGGCAGCCGCCGGTTGACGGCTCAGAAATCATGCAGCTATTCAATCTTGCGCCGTCAAGACCGGTAGGTATTTTAAAAGACAGCCTTAAAGATGCCATACTGGACGGAGAAGTGGCTAATAACCGGGAAGCAGCCTTGGAATTTCTTAAAGCGAAGGCCAGGGAGATAGGAGTAGGCTAGCTTGGTCAAACCCAATCAATTTCATCGCTGTTTAAATGTGTAACATAAGACTGTAAAGCCAACTGGCCTTTTAATACCATCCCTTTCATTTCTGCAGGATTGAATACCAGTCCGCCGGGCCCGCCGCCCAGGTCGTCATCAGGCTGAATGAGATGTATTTTCAAAGGCTCCTTATTTTGGTAGGCGCCTGGTATATCATCAACATTAAAATAGTTGTTGATTTCGTCATCTGTTACCCCAGCAACTTCATTTTTGTTTTACCTGGCTGATATAAGTCAGGCCACGGTTGTAATGTACAGGCTGGTACAAATCGTTGGCCCCTACATCCGTAATAAATATGGCGATGGCTTTTTCCAGCACACTGAACAGGCTGGTAATTTCATCTGTATTTTGTTTTACATTCTTAGCGGCATGAATGATGGTAAATAGCTCACCGGCTCCAGCCTCTGCCGCGATGCCCAGCCCTACATATTCCCTCACCCCTCCATCCACGAACTGGTGATCGGGGAATGGCTCGCCGGGCACTGTTTTGTTTATCTTAACAGGTGGCATAAATACGGGCTGACTGGCCGAAGCCAATATAGCTCTCCTGAACTGGTCGGCACTAATAATTTTTCGAACCTTATAATAACTGTTTTCTACAGGATGCTGCGCCGTGGTAAATACCACCAGCTCTTCTGTTTGCAGGCAGGTAGTGGTTAGGTACACTTCCCTGCCCGATTGCTGCAATCTTTTGAAATAATCATCGGTATAAAGTGCATCGATCTTATTGCTTAAGGGGCCTGCGGTAAAAACAGAGTGGGCATTCAATCGTTTACCTATGTTGTACTTCACCAATACCTGCTCATCGGTAACGGTGGTATACAGCTGCTCCAGCTTTTCCAGTTCTCCCAAAGCCACCAAGGGAACGATCAATGCCCCGGTGCTGGTTCCTACCAATATATCAAAGTCCAGTTGATAAATATTCATCAGGTCTTTTACCACACACCCACTGCAAAAGCGCCTTTTGAACCGCCGCCGCTGATAACAAGAGCGTTTTTCATATTGTGTGTTTTTTTAGTGAACAGATGGTTACTGTGCATACTTGTCAGTGTCCTGCTTCTGCTTATTTAACCGTATGGCAATAAAAGACTGCAGCCACCAGTTATTCAGTTTATAGTCGCGTTGCGCTGTAATACCAATATGGGCCAGCGATAATAGTTCAAAGCCCAGCCCCCGCCCGCCATCTGCTGTTGATGTGTGCCCCAATTGGCTTCAGCAATCAGGTGCATATTAGCCAGCGTGCCAAAGTTCTTTGTGCCGAAGTTGACTATTTTGAATGCTGCCATCGGGCCAAAGAGACCACTGATTTTTTTGTTGGTGTAAGCGCCGCCCAGGTTAGCTCCTAACCGCAGGAGGCCCGGCACTAACGTAACCTGCGGATTCAACAACAGGCCGCCCGTATACATGTCTGGCGCGGTAGTGCTGAAATCAGTAATGGCGCCGTTGGTCAATTTCAAATTCAGTAACCATCCTTTCGTAAACTCGGTGTCTTGCCGTTGGGCATTGGCCCATGCCGATATTAATATCAATAGTAATAAAAAGACTTTCTTAAGGGTTTCATGGCATGTTTTTCTGTTACTAAAGTTAGTGTACGAAAGCCTGCAGCGCGATAGCTAATTCGGGCGACTACCCCTGCCTATTTACCCCTTTGATAAGTGAAATAGTTCACCAGTATCCTGATCTCGTTGTAATCCCAAGAATCGGGCAATGCCTGTTTCCATTCGGTAATGCTTTTAAAATTATGCTGCGCAAACCGGGTTTCAAAAAGCCTGATATCTTCCCGGCTAAAAAGCCGCTCTACAGACAGTACTCCTACAGATGCCATTTTAGCCAGGTGCCCCAGTATAGTGCCCCTGGTGAGTGATCTTAATGCGGCTATTTCATCGGGCGACTTTCCCTTCAAAAAGCTGGAAACTAACCACATGTGTCGGCTTTTTTGAAACGGCTTTCTACTACCAACGACTCATCCTCCATCAACGCAGTATCCAGCAACCTGGCATCTTTTAATATGGAAAGATAGGAGCCGGTAATATCAATAAAACGCTTTACTACCTCGTTGTACGCTTTTAAACCTTTTGCCCCTTTGGTATCTGCATAACATTCTTTTACCGGAACAAATACTTTTTCGTTAACAATTTTAAAAAAGAAACCGACTGCACCTTTACTCTTTTCGACTATGGGCTGCCACTCTTCCTGCGTTTGAGTAAATTGCTGAAGCCGGTGATTTAAAAATGCGGCAAATTTTCCATACACAGTTTCCAGCGCTTTAAGCTCTTCTATCACCTGCTGCACCACCGGCAATGTTTCTGTTTTATCAACAACAGTACTTTCGTGTATAGCGGCTTCCCACTCTTCAGCCTCTGTTAAAAGCTCCTGTGTATTAAGTTTTTGAAGCAGTTTGTTTCCTACATATTTGTATTGTTCGGCGGATACAATGGACTCAATCTGGTTCCCGGCATCCGTTTGCTGCTGAAAATGCCGGATACGGTCGTCATTGATAATAGCCTGTGCAGGTATTTTCGTTTTTAATATAATGCCCTCCAGGGTTCTGCACCTGCTTAAAGCTACATATACCTGGCCGCTCGTAAAAGATTTCCCGGCATCAATGATCACTTTATCAAATGTAAGTCCCTGGCTTTTATGAATGGTTACCGCCCAGGCCAGCTTAAAAGGAAACTGTTCGTAACTACCTATTACATCTTCGGCCACATTATTCTCCTCGTCAATAAAGTACTTTTTATTCTCCCATGTTTCGCGCACTATTGTTAATTCTTTCACTTCGTCCTGGGGAAGTACTTTTACTTCGTCTTCACGCAATTCAGTAATGGTAGCCAACCTGCCATTGTAAAAACGCTTATTCTCATCTTTATCATTCCTGATAAACATGATCTGGGCTCCTTCTTTCAACTCAAGTGTTTCTTCATTAGGAAAAAGATTGGGTTTAAACTCTCCCATACTTTAGCTTTATAAATATGGCTTTTCCCTTCAAGATTGTTTAACTTTTGCTTGTTGATGGCATCTGCCATGTAATTGTGCGATACCAGGTGTACGCAAAACTCTTCCGGCTCAAAATCGGGTTGATACCGTTTATGCAGGAGGTCAAAATTTATATTTTCGATGTCATTATCCCTGATGGCATTCAGCATGGTTAAAAAAACCGGATCGGTTTGCCGGTACACTGTAGTCAGCGAAACGGTTAAAAGGCTTAACCCCTCCAGGGCTTTTGCTTCAAAAAAGAAAGGGGACTTATAATAGCCCTGGAGCATGCGCTCACTTTCGGGTTTTACTACCGGGGGCAGCTGGTATAGGTCTCCGATAAACAATATTTGCAGCCCTCCGAACCGGAGCGGTGATTTTCGCGCAGTTCTTAAAGCCAGGTCCATCATATCCAGGACATCACATCGTAACATAGAAACTTCATCTATGATCAGTATCTCTACTGTTCTTAAAAGCTTCAGCTTATCCCGACGGTATTTGAAATGGGGCAATAAGTTGGGGATATTAATAGCCTCGTTCCTGTCTATAAATTCTGCCGTTGGTACAAAAGTGGTCAGCGGCAATCCAAACATCGAATGAATAGTGCTGCCTCCTGCATTAATGGCCGCTATTCCCGTAGGAGCCACAATAGCGAATTTCTTGGCCGTTTTCTGCACAAAATCCTGCAGGAAAGTAGTTTTACCTGTGCCCGCCCTGCCGGTAAGAAAAACGCTCCGGTTCGTATACTCGAGTAATTCAAATAGGTGTTGCAAATCGATACATTAAGCAGTAATAGAACCCCCGCTAGTATGCAGGCTCCTAGTTAAAAAAATCGCTATTGAAGTTCCGGAACACCGGCACAATCTCCTTTAATATATACCGGCCCGGTATAGCTAACCGCTTTTGCATCAGGTACATAAGCAGTATCTGCCCGGGTGGCCTCACTGGAAATGCCCGTAACCAGGTTGTGTCCTCCTTTTTTAAAATACAATTCGCGCACACTATTCATCCCCTCCGATTGAAAGCTGTACCAAAGGCGAAGGATATCCCCGCTTAAGTGCCCCTCCACAGTTCCATGACTACTATCTTTTTCATGATTTTTGAATACAGCAGTGCCTTTAACCGAAGTGTCTACAATATTCAATTTCAAAGCATAAGTATCCTTTGCTGCCACAAACAGGTAACACTGCTCTCCTATCGCAGGGGCTATTTTACCGGTTACTGCATTAGCCGGGTCTGTTGTGGATTCTTTACTTTGCTGCGATGAATTGTTGCATGCAAAAAGCAGGGCTGCTATTAATATAAACGAAACTGTTTTCATTATTTAGTATTTAGGGGTAAGGCCGGGGTTATTAAGGTTAGTAATTCACAAAGCTAATCAATCTCTTTAAAAAAAAAACCGCCTCATTGCTGAGGCGGCTGCTTGTATGTTATAGCAAAAAGTGACTTAGTTTTTACGCAGGTTGGGATGCGGAGGAGCTACGGTGTTTGGACCGTCTTCTCCCGGAGCAGCTGCACGGATGTCAACTGCATCGCAATCACCACCTTCCTGGCCAGAGCTGAAGATAAATCTGTCGCTGCTTACGCCTTCTTTTTCAACTAAGTGAGCAATCACTTTGTTTACGTGATCCCAGCTTAATTGCTGCTGACGTTTAGTAGCTGCGCAGTAACCTACTACTACTACTTTACAGTTTGGATTAGCTTTCAGTTTAGAAGCTACAGTTGCTAAAGTAGCCGCTGCATCATCAGAAAGTTTGTTAGAATTAGGTGCGAAGTGAATGCTTGGCAAAGCACCCAATAAAGCTGCGCATTCAGGAACGGCTGCTTTGCAACCATCCGGGCAAGGGCATTTGCCTACACCATCGGCATCTACCGGCTGGCAATAGGTTGGAGTTACCAACTCTTTATCCTTACAATCAGGAACACCGTCGCCATCCGTATCCAGGCTTACACCATGTAAATCAACCGGGCAGCCAGCAGAGTTTGCTCCTGATCGAACTGATCCGTTACACCGTCGCCATCAGCATCAGGAAGAACGATTTCAGGCACTCTACGCAATTCGCCATAAGCGTAATTCATTGAGTTCAACCAGTAAAGGGGCTCTACTCTTTTGATTTACTACCAATATTAAAGTTCAAACCTACCGTTAAATAGTTCATCAGGTCTTTATCAGGGGATAAAGTTCCTTTTTCATCCCAGCGCTGGCCGTCTAATAAATCCGACCCGTTGTAAATAACCCTGTCTTCAATAGCCAGGTTGATACGCGGGCTCAAACGGAACGCCAAACCTAAACCTCCGGATACAGAAGGGGCGATATTACCGCGGAACATATCAGAATAGGGCCTGCTTGGATCTCTTTCAATAGGCGTATCATACTCTCCATTCTGAAGATCTTTCAATTGTTTGAGGATATCTTTACGATTGGCATAAACACCGCTGCTGTTAATAGTGCTGTAATCATATGCAGCGCTTTCAGCATCGCCTCTTACCTCGTGCATCGCGTCTACACGACCTTTCCAGGTAGAAACGCCTAAGCCGGCCAATGCATATAAAGTAACACCGGTTTGAGCTTTGTAGAAGCGTATGTTATGGATGTTGGCCAGCAATTGCAGGCTCAGCTCCTGAACATGTGTTTTATAATTATAATATACACCGGGATAACGGATCGGGTCCCAAACATTTCCGCCGGGTAATACGCTGTTCTTTGTATAGCGATAGAACCAGGGATTTGCATAACCTGCATATTGATATCCTGTTGAAGGCTGCCAGTTCTGGCCTTTGGCAATACCATACATATACTCTAACCGAAGCGATAATGTATGCCCCAGGGATTTACGGATATGCGCTCCGAAACCAGGAGTTGCCAAAACGGCATCCACATCACCACCAATGGTAAACATACCACCTTTAATACCAATCTCCCACATATCTTTCGGCTTTCCGGGATAGTCGTGGTTACCAACCATAAACTCATTGTGCTGAGCCAGTTGCTTTTGATTGTAGTAATTAGAATCGGTAACTGAGAAAGAGCCATATATAGGGTGCGGCGCGGTATAAGGGTGCGAAGGGCTAACCTGCGCGCTAACACTGCCTATACAAGCAGATAATCCCAGGATAAGGCTGAGTGATTTTGAATTTTTCATAATTTTTATTGGGGTCTATTAGTTATAGTTATACGTTACTATCTATTTCTATCTAGAAAACAAGTAGAAACGCATAATTAATGAGCAAATATATAATATTATGCCATAAATATGAAAGTATTGTTAAACTTACAGACCTCGTCCGTTTTGTATTCAAAAAACCACTATTTGTCCTGCTTTTTGGCGTTTTTAGCATAAAAATTTATCCCCTCTAATATACCCGAAGACAAAGGCTCCTTCGCAAAGTAGATATTACGCTTGCCTTGCAACACATCCAGCTCCTTGCTATAATTAGCTACAACGATACCTTTTGCCTGTCCCTGCAGCATATCGATATCATTACCGCCATTCCCCGCGGTTATAAATTGCTCTACCGGCAGCTTCCATTTATAGCTAAGGTACCGCACCACGTTGCCTTTACCCGCTCGGCGGGGTATGATATCCAGGTATTTATTATCAGTAAGCAATACCTTTGCCGGAAGCTTGCGGTCGTACAGCTGTTTATTTACATTTGCCAGGTCGTCTCCTGTAAACTTTTCTGTAGCAAAATAGCTGATCTTAAATGGCCATTGTGCACCGGCGCCCTGTAAGGTGATATTAGGCAGTTCTTCCATCGCGGCTTGTATCTGCGGGCGTTTCCATTGGTGATTAATATGCTTTTCCCAACCAACATCAGGTATAAAGTCTTTAGTGTAGTACAGTTCTGTGCCGGCAGAGCAGATCAGCACATCCGGGTTTACAAAGGGTATTTTTCGAGCGCCTCCTGCATCAGGGCCTTACTTCTGCCGCTTGATATACCAAAAACAACATTGGGATTATGGCGCAGCCAGTTCATCAGCTCATCCAGCCCGGTCATATCATCCCCTCTACCAGCGTGCCGTCGAGGTCGCTGATTAAAAACATATTGGCATCTGCCAGCTTTCTTCCAAACGAACTCTGGGGCCGGAACTTTTCAGATTTCTCCGCGAATATTTCGTTGATGATTGCTATATACTTTTCCGCATGCTTATTCCAGGCATAATCTTCAGCGCCCGCCCTGATACCGTTAGCCGAATACTGGTCCCATAATGCCCTGTCGGCTATAATCTTTTTCAACGCAGTAGCGATGGCGGCAGTGTCTTCAACATCAATCAACAAACCATTGTTAGCCTGTTCAACAATTTCTTTAGGGCCGCCTGTAGGCGACGCAACAATGGGTAAACCGCATGCAGCAGCCTCTACTATCGTTAAGCCGAAATTTTCACCGGGAGTAGCATTTACAAAAACGCCTTTTTCCGGGCGGCAATACGGTATATTTCAGGCACTTCCACTCCAGGATCATTCTTCTTCGGTAAGGCCATTTTTCCATACAGATCGTATTTGTCCATCAGCAGCAGGAGATTGGTTAATATCTCCTTTTCATCTTCGGGCATTTGTGTGATATCTTTTCTCACTCCTGCAAAAATGGCAAGGTTGGCCATAGCCTGTAACTCCTTGTCCTGCCCGTAGCTGGTAATGATCGCTTCAAAATTCTTACGTTTATCCGCCCGGCCGATAGATAATATCAGCGGCTTGTCTGCATTAAATAAAAACCGTTCAATCTCGGAGTTGATCTTGTATAGCGCCTGTTCCTGCTCAATCGTCATAGCAAACGACGGCATTTCCAGGCGGTAATAAGGATAGAACACGTCGCTGTTAACTCCCGGCGGTATTTTTAAAGTTCGCCTGCAACCTGTTGTGGTATCCCATGTACTGCGTTTCTATTTCGTGGCGCGTACTTACAATTACAACATCTGCATTGGCTATTACTTTTTCCTCCTCATCTATACGACGCTGCATATTAAACCGATCGTTTACCTTCTTCTCTTCCCAGCCCTGGTTTAAAAGCATTCGTTTTTATTTCTGCCTAAAGAGTGACCGGTTGCAATTAAAGGCAGGGCAAAGATTTTACTAAGCTCACAGGCGATATAGTTACCATCGGCATAATGGCCATGCAATACATCGGGATAGTCGTCTTCTTCTTCATTAAACCGTATGGTATTATTAATGAACTCATCGAGGTGATCCCATAGTTGTTCTTTTTCTTTATATAGTTGTCCTCCGCAGTCTATCCTGATGATGCGGGCTTTTTCATTTACAACTTCTACCGGCTGGCTGTATGATGCAGACACTCTTTTATCAGTGATACGCCGGGTAAAAAGATCTACCTTTCTTACCTGTGGGTGCTTTGAGAGCGCTTCCAGTAATTCTAATACGTATTTAACCTGTCCTCCTGTATCTTTATCGCGCCCTATCTCTGCCTGGTGAAATCTTATCAAGCCATGAGGGCTAAATAGCTGAATGTAATAACTTTTCATTTTTATAGGTGTGGTTTTTGAGTGGTTGAAATATAATTATTTTAAAACAAATGCAAAACATACAAAGAAGTTTTTATTCCGGTTCGGGTTTTAGCGATTGGGAGATCGGGGATGTAACGATCATACTTCATAATGGCATTTATCATTTATTTCACCTGATCATTCCCAATCATGACTATATCGCACATGCAGTATCTAACGACTGCATATCCTGGAAAAGAGTAAAAAATGCCCTGTTCGTAGGAGATCCGGGCGAGTGGGACGACGATATGTTGTGGACCATGCATGTATGTAAGGTGGGAGAGCGTTTTGAAATGTATTATACCGGCCTGCAGCGTAAATTGCGGGGTACCAACTCCATGATAGGCCTGGCCGTTTCTTACGACCTGTACAACTGGGAGAAAAAAAACCAGGGTATTTTCCCCATCGAATCTAAAGGCCCTTACTATGAAAGTATGGAGGACAGCCCACGTAAATGGCTCAGCTTCAGGGATCCTTTTCGGATTGAACATGAAAATACGCCTTACTACCTGGTCTGTGCCCGGTCTGCCCAGGGGCCTGTTTCACGGCGCGGCTGTATCGGGTTATTAAAACAGGAAACCGACAGCATCCAGTACCTGAAGCCACTGCATATGCCCATGGTATACGATGATTTGGAATGTCCCTGCGTGTTTGAGCTGAATGGCCGTTATTATGCTATCGCCTCTATAAGGGAAGATGTGAAAGTGCGGTACTGGTTTAGTGATACCTTTCTTGGTGAGTACCATGCTTTTCATGCCAATGTGCTGCTACCACAGGGCAATTACGCGGCAAGAGTAGTGGAAAGCATTAATGGCAAAACGCTGATCTATTCCTTTTTTTTATACATCAGGCCTGATCAATTCGCACCGCGTGTTTTTGCCTCCCAAGCAGTTAGATACCGATGAAAAAGGGCGCCTGTTACTGAAAAGCTTTGATCACTGGGAAGATATAGCCTACGATGTTTTTGATCAAAATCATTTTAATAAAGTCTATTGCTTATTCAACAATGCCACCGCTTCGTATACCATTGAAGATAACCGTTGGGTAGTAGGCTCCAGGAGTGGCTATGAAATTTTCGTAGTGGAAAAACCTGCTGACGATTTTATATGGGAGGGTGTACTTTCGGTAGAGGGAATGGGAAAGCTGGGACTTGTAACTGATATGGACGAAGAGGGCTCGGGATATTACTATTCGTTTGATGTGGTTAACGGCCATATTGAAGTTCGGGCCTGGGGTTTAACGAAGCAGATATCCGGTCTAATTTCAATTTCAAGGTTTTGCAGGATAACCGGTTCACCATAAACCCCGTTATACCTACCATTTCAAGCTTATCAGGTTTGGGAACTATATTGAACTGGCTATTGATGGCCTGGTAAAACTAACGTTGATTGACTACAGCTATAATAATCATTTTATTGGCCTCTACTCGGCTTCTTCCGTTGTTTCGCTGAATAACAGCTTTATTAAAAAGTTACCTCCGTTAGAAGATGAGTATATCAGTAATGCCTGATTATTTACCTGTTAAAAAGGCCGCCGGTACAACAATAATATGCAACGGTTGTTACATCAATATATGGCAAGACGCCACCGAAGCAGATACTTAAAAAAATGTTAAACGGCAGGATGAAGCGAAGGAATTAGAAAACAGTAACGTCTTACTATATATAAATACATAAAAAGTTTTCTCATAAGCAGTTAGTTTTGGTTTAAACCCCACGTTTCCACGAGGGGTTTTTTATTGCCGGTTACCAGGTTACTTCTTAGGAAAGGTTATACATTAATCTGAGTTCAGACAGAACGGCAATATTTCTTTTTATTATAAACTTTTGAGGCCTACACGCGTTCATTATTAAACTGTTGTGCCAATCGCTGGCATTCGATTTAACATTATCTTACCTACAAGGCAATAGCCGGAGCCTCCGGGGAATATAACGGAAGAAAGTGCTATCAATACAATGGATCAATAAACCGGTGAGCCTTTGAGCGACGATTATCAACAGGTTTTATAATCCGCAATTTTTAAACAACTGATATGATACAAGGACTGTACGAAACGCACCTGTTTGTAAAGAACCTGGAAGCGTCCATTAATTTTTACCAGCAGGTTTTAGGGCTTACTCCCTGTTATTATGAAGAAGAAAGAAGCATTGCGTTTTTCTGGGTAGGGAAACCGCGAGAGGCAATGCTGGGCCTTTGGGAAAAACCCCAATCGCAAATCAACCCGCAGCACTTTGCTTTTAGATGTGATAAAGACTTTATTGTAAACCGGGCTACGGCGTACCTGAAGGAGCGCAATTTGCGTCCTTATAATTTCCTCAAAGACGGTTCCGAACAACCCATGGTTTTTGCATGGATGCCGGCAATTGCTATTTATTTTAATGACCCGGATGGTCACCAGCTGGAATTTATAGCTGTTTTAGAAGGTGATGCCAAACCTGAACTGGGGGTTATTTCGTATGATGAATGGATGCGTGTAGACGGGAAAACGAATAATTAAGCAACAGGCAACGCCTGTCGCAACACTCCCTGTATTTGTCACATTTCACCTTTATCCACCTATGCATTATAGACGATCTTTATGTTTCAATAAATTTAATGAATATGAGAAAGATCATTGTTTTGTCTATGCTTACGCTGGATGGTGTTATTCAGGCTCCAGGCGGCCCGAAGGAAGACGAATCGGGGATTTTAAATACGGTGGCTGGACGGCGCCATATGGCGACGAAGCATATGGCAAGGTGGTTCAGGAAGAGTTGCAACCCGCATCCTATCTTTTAGGAAGAAAAACTTTTGAGATATGGGAGCAGTACTGGCCGCTACACAAAGACTATTGGCCAGGCATTAACGAGGGAGAAAAATATGTATTATCTGCAACCCGGAATGAATCTGAATGGAATAACACCCGTTTTATTACAACGGTTGCAGATATTCGGCAACTCAAACAATCAGCCGGACCCGATATACAGGTATGGGGTAGCAGCGAATTAGTACACCTCTTACTGGGTAACGACCTGGTGGACGAATTAAGACTTAAAATACATCCAATTCTTCTTGGTAAGGGTAAGCGGCTTTTTGATACAGGCGCGCTTCCGAAATCCTACACCTTATCCGATCATATTATAACGTCAACCGGTGTAATTATTGGCCGTTACGTGCGGGCAGGAAAAGTTAAGACAGGGCCGGCAGAAGCATAACCGGAGTAGTATTGGGATTGAAAAACAGTGCATATTGAATATCTTTAAACCGGCAGGCGTGACAGCAATATGACTCAACAAGGTTAAGAACAGAAAAAGTATGCTAAAATACTGGTCCTTTATAGCCCCTATCCTATTACTGCTAACAGCGGTGACCAGCTCGGGGCAAAACACCTATTCTTTAAATCATGCATCTACAATTAATTTCGACTCGGCGTCTCCCTATAAAATTACCGGATAACCTTAGCGGTTATTGATTCAGGCAATAAAGATGAAAACATTCCGAATACACTGTTTACCGTAAGCCGGTTATCAGGCGGGCAATATTCCCTCATTTTTTCTGATTCTGTTTTTAGCCAAACCCGGAATGTCGAGTTCGCTGACTTTAACAATGATACAATACCGGATATTTTAGTACAAAACATTTCGGATGTGAGAAGCAACCAGACTTATTATTTATACCTGGTTGATACCGTTCAGCACCAACTGTCCAAGATCAAAGGCTTTGAAACCATCAAAAACCCCACATACGTGCCGGAGCATAACCTGGTAACCAGTTATGTAATGTCGGGTCAAATCTGGACCGGCTTTTATACAATAAAAGATGGCACTGTTAAAGATTCGGGTGTTGTTGTTTACGACAATCAAACCGATGACGGCAGTTATGAAAGGAACTATAAAAAAGCAGTACGGTCTATATTGAAAAAGGAAAGGAAGAGACTTTAAGCGTTTCTCATTTTTTGGATTTGTGCAAAAATATATACGTTCATGCATTAGCGCGGTTACCATAAAACACAACGGGTGCCTGTTGGATGGCGTTGTAAATTGCTTTCAATTTCAAATTACCTTTGGTCTTTGACAACCTCATTCGAAATGAACTCAGACGAATTTAGTTGTGAATTGCTTTCAATTTCAAATTACCTTTGGTCTTTGACAACAATCAATTAATTATAAGCTATGAGCAGCGGTTGTGAATTGCTTTCAATTTCAAATTACCTTTGGTCTTTGACAACGGTAACGGCGGTAAGTATCGCCAGCACACCGTTGTGAATTGCTTTCAATTTCAAATTACCTTTGGTCTTTGACAACTGGCAAGAAGTTGCAGTGTTCTTTTGCCCAGTTGTGAATTGCTTTCGATTTCAAATTACCTTTGGTCTTTGACAACTGGATAACCTAAGAAAGAACTTAAACAAGGTTGTGAATTGCTTTCAATTTCAAATTACCTTTGGTCTTTGACAACTTGACTCAAAGTGTCCATCCCGGTGATGAAGTTGTGAATTGCTTTCAATTTCAAATTACCTTTGGTCTTTGACAACGCAGTAACCAAGCACCTCACCTAATCTCTTGTTGTGAATTGCTTTCAATTTCAAATTACCTTTGGTCTTTGACAACAGATCGTAGCCGATACCCTTGATGCAATAGGTTGTGAATTGCTTTCAATTTCAAATTACCTTTGGTCTTTGACAACTCATATTCGACATAAGTAAGGCGACATTCAGTTGTGAATTGCTTTCAATTTCAAATTACCTTTGGTCTTTGACAACAGCCTATTACGGTGAATCTGCGAACGGGAGGTTGTGAATTGCTTTCAATTTCAAATTACCTTTGGTCTTTGACAACAATGCACAATGTTTTAGCTTCGTACTCTCTGTTGTGAATTGCTTTCAATTTCAAATTACCTTTGGTCTTTGACAACTAACTACCTGTTTTGATTAGTGTTTCACCGTTGTGAATTGCTTTCAATTTCAAATTACCTTTGGTCTTTGACAACTATTGCAAAGGATAGCGTCTGGTGTATTTTGTTGTGAATTGCTTTCAATTTCAAATTACCTTTGGTCTTTGACAACGTACTGTGTGAAGATATACGCGTTTCCGCTGTTGTGAATTGCTTTCAATTTCAAATTACCTTTGGTCTTTGACAACGGCTTTAGCGTCCTCATGCTTTTGTTTTGTGTTGTGAATTGCTTTCAATTTCAAATTACCTTTGGTCTTTGACAACATGTTCTTTTCTACATCGTCCTTATTTTGTGTTGTGAATTGCTTTCAATTTCAAATTACCTTTGGTCTTTGACAACTTTACGTAGAAATCGGCCAGGGTCATCTTAGTTGTGAATTGCTTTCAATTTCAAATTACCTTTGGTCTTTGACAACAAAAAGTCTCTTGAATATTACCTAAAAGAAGTTGTGAATTGCTTTCAATTTCAAATTACCTTTGGTCTTTGACAACAAGTGATCCATCGTTTGTTACGGTTACTGGGTTGTGAATTGCTTTCAATTTCAAATTACCTTTGGTCTTTGACAACTATCATAATGCAACAAGCACAACTATTATGTTGTGAATTGCTTTCAATTTCAAATTACCTTTGGTCTTTGACAACTGATCAGCTTCGCTATTGTAGGCAGCATTTGTTGTGAATTGCTTTCAATTTCAAATTACCTTTGGTCTTTGACAACACCTGGCTTTAAACCAGCAAAGGAATGGAAGTTGTGAATTGCTTTCAATTTCAAATTACCTTTGGTCTTTGACAACTCGTTTCGACCAAAGCCGCAACAGTAAAGGATTTCAGGTTGTCAGCAGGATAAAAAAACGGGCCTTCCAGCCCGTTTTTTTGTTCCCGTTAGCGCATTTTATAGAAACTGCACCTCATAAAACAGTCTTCCCGACCGATCGAAAGTGCTCACTACTTTTTCAATACGACCCGAAAGGCCGGCTGCGCGATTCACATTAGCCACTACATATCCCTGTTCATCAAAGAGGCTATCCAGCGCGATAACGTTTTTCGATAACGCCTCAGTCAGGCTGTCCCCTTTAAGGTCTCCGGGCAGCCGGTTCCGGTTAATCACTACCCTTCCCTCTTCAATCATCTTTTGAAACTGAAAACCCGATTGAAAATCTTTATGCAGTATATCAGGCATATTGTTGTTCCCGGCGGCAATCATCAACGTATCATAAAAGCTGCCAGCATCCAGCACTTCTTCTTCATCCCCGCATAAAAATATACATGTACCACTCTTTCTGCAGATAGCTTAACGGTGCGGTAGTGAGGCGTCTCCAGCTGGGTTAAATAAGTAGCCGCAGCCGGCAGATCGCCTGTTGTTTCCTTCAGCACATATACCGCAATATGCACATTTTCCCAGGCTTTGGCTGCCTTATTCAAATGGGTTATTTCTGCATTCAACTGAACAACTTCCGCATCCATTAATTTTGCTAAGCATATCATTATCTTCCCGGGGTATATAGCCGATCTTATGTTGATTGAAATGCAGTGCGATGGCTCTGTCATCAAATGTGTTATACGGCTCGCGCACCAACTCCAGCATATCCCCTTCTAGCATCTTCTCCAATAGCTGCGGGCCATTATTAAAACGGAAACCCCTTACAAAGCTTTGCAGCAGGTATACCCGGCGATACTGCCTTACCATCCCGGCCGGCAAAACCGCGAAGCCTAAAAAGCCAGCAATACCCTGATAAAGTCTGATCGCTTCATAGTTAGTTTGGTTTATTTAGAATAACTCCAGTTGTTGCGCCGGAACCAGTGCATCTGCTATTTCCTTCCCATTAAATATTTCCATTTGTCCAAACTGCTTATCGGTAATGCACATAATGCCAATATGCCCTTTTTGCGGCAGTATTTTTTGACTCTCTGCACATGCACATCAGCATTTTCCCGGCTCATGCAATGACGAATGTACATGCTGAACTGGAACATGTTGAAACCATCGTCGAGAATCTGTTTCCGGAATTTTGCATAGCGCTTCCGGTCGGCTTTGGTTTCCGTAGGCATGTCGAACATAACAATTACCCACATAATCCGGTAGGCATTTAAACGTTCAAAATTCATCTTTTAAACGAATGAAGGAGGCATGACAGGATACAGCAGCTTGCGGCTGTTTCCTTCAAAACATTTGGCCAGGCTTGCGGTGGTGCGCTGTACTGCATTCATTAAAGGACTTTTTCCCCATCTGTGCTCACATCCATAGCCGGGATACCTAAGAGCTGCTGTTTCATGGATGGCGTCAGCTCCAAAAATGCCCGTTCATGCGCACAATTTCGTAAACCACTTTATCTACATAAGGCCGGTAAGGCTCCATCATATCATCGGCCAGGCAATAGGCATTGTATTGATTGCGGTGAAAAATGCCCAGGGTTGGCAGTAACCCGCTCCCCACCAGGTTGCGCGCCACTATGGCTCGTAAAATGGCATAGCCATAGTTTAATAAATTGTTGGGCGGCTCGCCTTCCTGAAGCGTTTAAACCCCGGGAACAGCGGGAACACATTTTTCCAGTAATAATTAGCGGCCTGTGCCTCACAGTTGTCGCTGTCGCCACTTTTTACTTTGGCTGCGAGGTTGAGCAGGGTTTTATTAGCAATACGATACTGCGCCAGCAGGTTGGCCTGGTTGATAATTTTCGCCGCCACCGTTTGCTGCCATAATTGCTTTTTTAAGGGTACGGAAGCATCCAGCTGCGCCTGGAAGCGCTGGCTCTGCAGGGTATGACCGTCTAAATTCAGCATTAAGCCAGTGGGATGATGGATGTCATCGCAGGTAATCAGCGCTACGTTGTTCGCCAGCAGCTTGGCAATAACACTGTGCGTGATGGTGATCTGTTGATGATCTAGTATTAATACTCCTATATCTTCGATAGCCGCGGTTTTTGTTTCACCGGTATCAGCCAGCTCCACCAATAACTGTTCATTTTTGGTTTTCAGGTAGGCAGGGTTACCAAAGTACAGGGTGCGTTTGATCATATTGTTTAAATTAGATCGTTCTCCAGTTTCTTATATTCCTCGAAATAGAGTTGCTTTTCTTGATGTAAGGTATTGTATTGTTCGAGATTTGTAAATAGCTGTTCTGTTAACCCAGGATAGATATTGGGGAATGTCTTCCAGGAGTTCCAGGGCCAACTGCTCATTTCTTTTACGAACCCATGTTTAACAGGGTTGAGATGGATGTACAGAATCAGACTACGCAAATAAGCATCGTCGGTCACCTCCTTCCTTTTAAAATTCTTTATAAATAAAGAGCCACGCCTCTTATAAACTTTATTAAATGATTGAGTGTAACTGCTGAAAAAATTAGAAAACTGTTTACTTAAAAGGTGCAGCGCTGCTCAAACTTTTCTAAAGTTTCGAACTTTAGAAAAGTTGATGCCACCGCTTCTTCGCTTTTTATTTTTACCAGCAGATGAAAATGGTTCGGCATCAGGCACCAGGCAATGGTTTCAGCTATTGGGTCAATATGCTGATGATATTTCTTTTAAAGAAATTGTAATTTTCTTCTTCCCGAAACAGGTTATCATCGCCATTGGCGTGGTTGTAGATGTGATAATATGTTGAGAAAAGAAGCATGCGTTATGCTTTTGTAATGTTACCTAACCTATCCACGTCAAGTTTGAAACACAGCTCTTTATCTTTTATAAATTCGATTTTATTCAATTGTGTATATTCAAGTTTATTCACAATAACGGTTGCTACAGATACGGGAACAGCATATAACCGGTTCCCAGTGAAACTAATAATTTTATAAATCCTGTTTACTTGCTCTTTTGATAACTTACCGAAATCTATTCCATCAGCAGCATCCTTTTCGTCTTCAATAGGTACATACACCAAATCATTAGGAGATAAGTAGAATAACAAATGGTGTCCTTTTTCATTAGTATCAGGCACAGAGCGTAAACCCTGCTTTTGTCTTTCGACAACTATATTCAATGGAATTGTATCATAGGATCTTTTTCCATTATTATCTGCATAAACAGCAAAGAACAGATTCGTCCCTTTTGCCGCTTCAACATATTTATGCTTCTTATTGCCTGTTTCTCCAAGCGCGAACTTGCTTCCCAACTCAAAAATGCGGGCTTTATAAATTGGCTGATGCGCCTTACCATCATTAAATTGAGCTATACTTTTATTCATTTCCTCTAATCCTTCCGGTGAAAATGCAATCTCTGGTTTATTGCCTTTGAAATTGAGGTAATTTTTCAATATCTTTTGAATGCCTGTATCAGTTATAGATTCAATGGTTTTCAAGTTAAATGACCAATCAACACTCTTTCTTGTTGCCGTAAGCATCTTTCCTTTAGGAACTTTTATCCGTGGTAAATCAATTCTTCCGGAAACAGTGTCCTTATGCATCGGTTTGCGGATAGCCCAACTATCTCCTTTGGTTTGAGAAACAAATTCCTGCTTATTTTTCCATTTTTTTCTACAAACTTCTCATATTTATTATTCGTTTTGTTGATAACACGAATGTTTTGTTTAAAGCTCACCACTATTTTGCCCAATTGAGCTTTGGTATCTTGCGTAAAGGTTTCCCATGGTTTTAAATAGTCTTTTGGTACTCGCTTTTCTATTTTCTCTTCACACTTGATCCAAACATCATTATCAGCCTTCTTCCACTTGGATACTTCAATCGTTTCCATTTTACGAAGTTTTTGTGCAAGCCCCATCTGAAGGTGATATTTTTGAGATTTGGCATTTTCATTGTTCAGATATTGAATATGCTCCCTGGTTGCACAGGCAATCACTAAAGCATCCAATGCGTGATGACGGTGGTCAATCCGCTTCTTCTGAAAACCTTTTGAATACTTTAATGGAATAGCCGGGATCGTTTTTCCCTCTGTATTTTTAGAAGTAAACTGATTGGAATCAGTCAACTGATTCATCCTTTCAAATCTTGGCAAGATCAATTCATTCCAAATATCGTTCAATCCCCAATCCTGACGAAGTGTTTGGGTGATCTTACCATTCCCGGGCAGTACATTTTTACTTCTGAATTCCTCATCCTTTCCGTCCTCACTACGTACAATATTTGACAATATATTAGAAATAAATCTACTAGTGTAACGTGTATCATTTAGTTGCCGCTCAATCATGGCATCAGGAATTTCTTCAAGTAAAAGTTTTCTTTTCTTGGATTGGTTTTTGGAATAATGATTTTTGACAAAATCTTTATACTCCGATTCTGTAAGCACTTTAAATTGTTTATCACCATCCTGTACAATTTCTCCCGCATGTTTTTTTATAAATGCAAACCCCAGTTGTTTATCCTTCAGTTTATTAACTGCCGATTCACAAATAATTTTATTGCTAAAGCTATCATCAAAATATCGTGACTGCGGAATGATATGTTCTATTTCATATTCAGATGTAAATAGTTTACCCAACGGAATTATTTTGCCTGTGTAAGGCGACTGGTAACGCTGTTCCAGCCACAACTTGTATCGCTGCAATTCAGATTTGGATGGTTGTGCTGTTTTGCTGATCTTTAAAATATCATCCGGCACATCGTAGGTACTCAAAGCCCCGTCTTCAAATATTTTCAACGCTTCCTGTTGCATTGGTGAATGAGGACGTACATTTTCAACATTCAGTTTACCGTCTGAATTTTCTTTTAACTCAATCAAAAGTTCTTTCAATCTTAAGTTGGTCGCTTCATTATCCGAAACGATAGCAGTCAGTCGTTTTCTCTCTTCGGCAGTATTACGCATTTCGCGGCCAAGTTCTACGTGAATTTCATTGAAAAAATCTTTTTACCGTTGCCGTATTTCTCCCAAATATCTCCCACCACACGCAAAGTTTCCATTACTACCTGCTCAACAATCGGATTACGTAATGAGTGTTGTTTGAATTCTTCCAGATATTTTTTAAGCTCTTCTATTGATTGCCATTTGCCCGTAATTTCAGCTTCTGAATGCCGGTCATAAACTATATATTGTGCCAGCCATAGCGGTAATCCGTGAAAATCGGTTTCCGTTTGTAATTGATGTTGAGCTGCTTTCTCACGTACCCGATTTTTGATGGTTTCGTCAAACTCTCCATTTATTATATTGGCAATTTTTTTTTGCGTTGACAGGTCTATATTTTTCCAATTCCAATATTTGCCAGTACGCATTAAGGGCAACAGTTTTTTAATCGCCTTTTCAGAAAAAGAGCCGTATTCACTTTTAAACGGCGGAAACTTTCTGAAATTTTCGAAAAAAGATTTTTCGTCTAAATTATATTTGGCAGCAAATGAGTGCAATGCTTTTTCAAATTCAACTTTATCTGTAACCGAATAGATCAAATGCCATAATTGAAGTTCTTTTTCCACAGTCAGAAAATCATTGGGAACATTTTCAACTTTGGCCAATCTTCTCCGTAACTCATACCCTGTTTCGTTCATCGGATATTTTTTCGATTCATCCTTTTCGTTATCATACACGTAATTCCAACGGTATTTTGAAATTTCCGTCGTCAAAATTTTTCCCTTCAACCCCTGTGGTTCCAATAAATATTTGATAATATTTTTTGATCAACCTCTTTTTGTTGCATCAGAAAATCAAATAAGCGAGCCCTATCTTCATCACTATTAATATAAGTTTGCGTAACATCCGCCTCATCTTCCCGTCTAAAAATTTTCAGGTTATACATCCACTGCCAAATGCGAAATTCCTGATATAACGGATGCGATTTCGGAATGGCTTTCAGGTATTCCTTCTTATCAAATTCTTTTCCGTCTTTACCTTTTACTTTATAAACGCGGTACTCCAGGGCGCAATTGCCGATGGATGACTTTTGGCTTTTTAAAGGACGCTGATAAAAAATAATATCATTCACAAACAAATGCACAAAGTCCCGTTTACTCAATTGTATTTGATGCACTTCATTATTTCGATATAATTCCCTGACGCAATCACTGTATAAATCGTCGGTAAATAATTCCGGCTGTAGTTCAATTTGTTTTCTAAGTATAGTTTCCAGTTCTTCCTTATAAAACTTACGTTCTATTGTACGGACTAACTTACCTTTTATTTTTTGCTTAGGATTGAGCAGTAAGTTTTCGTATATATACGTGCCGACGGTTTTGCGGGAATGTTCAATATCTTGTTCGGTTTTCTTCTTAATCAATGTCCAGTCTTCCTCGCCAGGCGCTCGAAAACTTCTTCTTTCGTTCCCTTCTTTATCCGTTTTTACAGAGCCGTCATCGTTTAGTTCTGTCGTTACAATAAAATCCCTGATTTTATTATTCCAGTCAGATAAATCAATTTTACTCGATCGCCTGTAAATCCACCCGTTTTCCAAATGTATAGAATACCATATCTCTCCTTTCCTGTTAATCTCTGGATCAGGAACCACGTCCACCACTTTTAAGGAATAAAATTCTACCAACTTATTCGCCTTTTCTTCCTCTTCATCACCACGCAACTGGTAATACCCGCGTTTTTGGTTAAAATTCAAAACAAGCCAAGCCAATTCTTCTTTGCTTATTTTATGGGCAATGGCTTTTTTACGCAGATAATAAATCGTCCAGTCATAAGGTATTTTAATATCCTGACCGTTGGCTTTAAAATCTTCCAGCATTTCATGGAAAGATTGCTGAAAAAGAAATTCAAATTTTTCTTTTTCATTTTTCTTCCAGGCAATTTTAGGCTCCGTTTCCGCCATAAACTGCCCCAACCTGTTTTCAAAATCAAGCTCCTTCGCGTAATGCTCCGGTAAAAAACCAAGCACATTCAATACCCGGTGCAGGCGGGAACGGCGCAGCAAATGACGTTCGCGCAGACGGCGTGTACTTCTGAATCTTGTCCTATCTGCAGTTTGGGATACAGAATTCCCTTTCCCGAACTCATCTTTAATATCCTGTGTCATTGGAATAATCCGGCTGCCCATTCCGAGTATTTTTCCTTCTTTATTTTCGAAATCGTTCTGGATAAGCGCCCATCCTATTGAGTTCGTTCCCAAATCAAGTCCAAGTATCGTCTTAGTCATACCTAAATGCTTTTGAAATGTGTAAGTTACTTAAAATACTCGTGCCATTACGGAAACCCGTAATGGCAAGTTCACTCATTTATTTATATTTGCAATTGAAAGCAATTCACAATAAGGATGATTCCGTTGTGAAAACATTTAAGGTGGGGCAACTCGCCTTTTTTGTGTCTATCAATAACCTAAAACGCTTTTGTCCCGGCTTAACAGCAGGCGGTCCTATTCTATCTATTTGAATTATACCGATTGCCGTATTAAAGTTTCATTACCGGACCTGAAAACGGTTCAGCCAAAAATTCACTCATTACCTCTACCGCCCATCTCCGCACATTTCCGTAAATTCGCCGTATGGCAATTCTAAAATTCAGAGTTTATTTTGAGGAGGACGACAGTATTTACCGTGACGTAGTGATCAAGCATACGCAAAACTTTTGCAGCTGCATGAAGCGATTTTGAAAGCCTACGCGTTCGACAACAAGCACCAGGCTACATTTTATCGCAGTAATGACAACTGGCAGCAGGGCCGGGAAATTTCCTGGAGAAATATGATAAAAATACAGGGTAGAGCCCTGATCATGGCTGAAACCACTATTGGCTCAGAAGTAAAAATACCAACCAGCGCTTTACCTATACCTACGATTTTCATAAGGTTTGGAACTTTTTGATCGAGCTGATCAATGTATCCAAAGAGGCAGATAGCCGCCAGGAATACCCGGCAGTGGTGAGAAGCGAAGGCATCGGGCCTAAACAATATGGCACAAAAGGACTATTAGGCGATAAATTTGCCGATATTGAAGAGAAATACGATCTTACCCGGGGTGCAGAAGGCTTTAACGAAAAGAACGAGGAAGGCGAGGATATGGGTATTGAAGAGTCGGCCGATGAGTACCAGGACGAAGAAGATTAAATCCGGAAATCCTAAATTTCAAATATCAAATCGATCATTGTTATTGCAGGGCCAACGGCTGTGGGTAAAACAGTGCATGCCATTGAAGTAGCCCGGCATTTCAATACAGTTATCCTATCGGCCGACAGCCGCCAGTGCTACAAAGAAATGAATATCGGCGTAGCCCGGCCATCGGTTGCAGAGCTCAGCCAGGTACCCCACTATTTTATTGCCTCCCATCATATTCAGGATGATATTAACGCGGCCTGGTACGAGCGCTATGCCCTGAATCTTTTGCAGGATCTTTTTCCCGGCACGATACCATTGTAGTTACCGGCGGTACGGGCTTATATATTAAAGCGCTGACAGAAGGGCTGGATGCTATACCCCAGGTGGCGGCATCTGTAAGAGCGCAGGTAATCGGCGGGTATGAAGCAAACGGTATCAGCTGGCTACAGGATCAGCTGCTGCAGCATGATCGTCTTTTGCCGAAACCGGCGAAATGCAGAATCCCCAGCGTATGATGCGGGCGCTGGAAGTGGTGCTGGCTACCGGCCAATCTATTATCAGTTTCCGCAGTTCGGATAAACACCCCGCCCATTCCGCATGATACAGGCAGGGCTCGAATTACCCCGCGAAAAGCTCTACGAAAGAATCAATTTGCGTGTAGAGGTGATGATGCAGGCCGGGCAGGAAGAAGAAGCACGGGCGTTACTCCCCTACCGGCATCTCAATGCGTTACAGACTGTAGGCTACCGGGAGCTGTTTGATTACTTTGACGGCACAATTTCCCGCCAGGAGGCCATAGATCAAATAAAGCAAAATACCCGCCGGTATGCCAAACGCCAGATGACCTGGTTTAAAAGGCAGGCCGGTATGCACTGGGTAGATGCGGGAGAAGCAACGATTGTTCCGTTTGTGGAAAGGTTGATGGAGAGCTAGTAGAGTGAAAAGAAAGCCAGCGGGATATAGCTAGTGGTAGATAGGCGAAAGAAAAGCAAGTAGGATTTGGCTAGTAGTGAATAGGTGAGAGAAATACTCAATAAATAATTCTCAATTTTCAACAAGCACAACACGATGTCCCTGCGTCTCTGCTTCTCTGTGATCTCTGCGTGAAACAAAAGCTAGTAGGATTTGGCTAGTAGTGAATAGGTGAGAGAAATACTCAATAAACAATTCTCAATTTTCAACAAGCACCACACAATGTCCCTGCGCCTCCGCTTCTTTGCAAGCTGCGTGAAACAAAGAGGCGTAAACCCAGTATCTTTGCCGGATGATACAGGAAGAGGAACCACAGGAAGATATTTTTGACGACGACATTTCAGACGCTGATAAAACAGCCCTGCTGGAAATCAGTAAATGGACGAGGGTAATATCTGCTATCGGTTTTGCTATAAGTGTAATGGTGGTTCTACCCATGCTTTTGGATGGCTCTGCTGCTTTAAAGCAGCAGGCTGCCATGCCCGGCGCTAACACTACCTATTCTAAACTGGTAGTAGACTTTTTCATTAACTTTTTCGCTGCTGCCACAATGCTGTACCAGCTATATAAATCTTCGAACTTGTTTTTAAACGGCGTACAGCAACAAAACAGTAACACCCTGGCCCAAGGCTTCATCCATTTGAAGAACTTTTTATAGCCCTTATCGTTTTCGCCAGTGTGTATGGCTATCAATCTTTTAAATTTCATATAATTTTATGGAGCAAGATCACTCCCCAGTCAGTCATATATCATTCCTGCAACGTTCCATTTTTGTTTCAGCTAAAACAGCTAATATTGCTGCCTGGCTAGCGCTGGCAAGCGCATTAACAGCTATAGCCAACCTATTAAATTTTCCCTTGCAGCAAATTCCTATTCCTGAAAATAAAGATGCGGGGATAGGCGAGGCTGAAATGCGACAGATGCTGAGAGGCTTTATTTACCTGGTTGCTATTATTGCAGTGGCTATAAGTCTGGTAACTTTTTTTCTTTTTAACCCGCTTTTCTTCAAAAGTAAAGAAAGGAGTTAGCAATAACCAGCCAACTACCATAAGCGAAGGCCTGCGAAGCCTCGGTAGCTACTTTAAAATATGGGGAATACTAATGATGCTGGCAATGATATTTTTTGTATTGTCTGCGCTCGGACTCTTGCTGCGAGGCTAATATGTCTGGAACCTACATTTATTTCACTGACAGATAATTATAATCCTTCAGCAATCTTTCCAGGAACTCGTACGGGTACATATCTGTTTCAATTTGCAGGTAGTTCTTCACTTTTGCGGCTGCAACGCCCAGATCTTCATGGTGCCTGGAATTTTTGGCATTACTCAGTAAGGTTTTGATAATATTCAAATCCTTATCACTGATCCGCATTACCTGTGGGAATGCCGGAACATATCCCTCTTCCACTTCCCTGAAAATGGTATTATGCAGGCTTTCTTTAGCAGCTGTTTTAATAACAATGGTCTGGGCCAGGATATCGCCTATACGCTGGGCCTTTTTAATTGGCTACCAGTATGATATCGGTCAGCAAAAAACCCATGCCAAATAAAAAGCAATCACCCCTTGTGTATCTCCTCCACTGCCTAATAAATAAAACAGCATAAACAATAGAATGACAATCCACAGGTCGGAAATGCGCAGCAGCCACCGTATCAGTAGCTGACTGATAGAGCCGTCCGCCGTTGATGCTTACCACTCTCAGCTTCATGATTTTTTACCAACGCTTTGGCCATTGGTGAGCGATTCAAAAAGAATATGGTATAAAAAAACCGGCGACATAACCAGGAGCCCGATGGCCCATTGATTAAAGCCTGCATCTGGCCCAAAACCAAATGAGATGCTGCTGAGTATATAATTAGCCAGTATAATGTACAATACCTGTACCATCATATCTATCAGCAGCGCCACCCAGCGTCTGCCCAGGCCCGGCGCATCAAACTCCAGGCTGATATTAAAACTTGTTGGTACACTTACAATAGGCATGTAGCTGCTTTAATGTAAAAATAGCCCCTTCAAACATAAAAACCTCGATGCTAAGCAACGCGTTAAAAAAACTAAAAAAATTTAAGTGCGCATAGGGGTGAACGAATATTAGGTTGTAGTATATATAGGATGCTATTTTTGTGGCGCTGATGGCTTTGGACAGTGTTCAATATAAAAATGTTTTTGACCTTCACTATGAAGCGTTATATGGGTATGCTTTCTCTATTTTGAGAGAAGAGACCTATACAGACGATATATTGCAAAATATTTTTATAAAACTCTGGCAACACAGGGAAACGGTAAACCCCGAAACGGTAAAAGCCTACCTGTATACATCAGTTCGTAATGAGTGCCTGAATCATTTAAAGCATAAAGTGGTTAAAGCAGGTTACGCGCAACATCAAATGTCCGGAGATACGGGTACAGACAACAATATTCACACAGAACAAAAAGAATTACATGAGAAGATACAGGACCTGGTTAACCAGCTACCGGAAAAATGCGCAACCGTTTTTTATATGTGCCGGCAATTAGGGCTCAGCTACCGGGAGGTGGCCGACGCATTGGGCATTTCAGTTAAGACAGTAGAAAATCAAATGTCGAAAGCATTAAAATTTTTACGCAGCGGCCTGGCGGAATACCTGGTAAGCATAGTGCCATTATTCATTCTTCAACTCATCAATTTATAATATATGGAGCATAAATTGATAGCTTACTATGAGCAGACGCTGGACGCCCCGGAACAACTAGAGGTAGAGCATTGGATTGCGGAAAGCCCTGAACATAAAAAAATATACGAGGATACCATCAGGATCTGGAAAAGCTCCAGGATCAACCCTGCCTACACCTTATATAATAAAGAACTGGCCTGGCAAAAATTACAACAGCAATTGGAAGAAAAACCTGCTGCTGTACCTGGTAAAACAAGGATAATTTCCTTCAACTGGCGCAAAGGATGGGCGGTAGCGGCTTCCATTGCAGCTTTGGTGGCGTTATTTTTATTCATCAACCATCCTAAGCCGGAGCAGTTTACCGCCCGGAAGGAACACCGTACTATTGAGCTGAAAGATGAGAGCAAGGTTACCCTTTACGAGGAAGCTGAGCTGATCGTAGCCGGCGACTTCAACAAAAAAACAAGAACGGTGACCCTAAAAGGCAATGCCTATTTTGATATCGCCAAAAACCGGAAGAAACCGTTCATTATCCATAACAGCGGTATGGATGTTGAGGTATTAGGCACTTCGTTTACCATACAACAGGGTATTGATTTTAATACGGTATTTGTGCATAGCGGCAAGGTGAAAGCCTCTTCCGGCAACCAAACTGTTGTAGCCACTGCTCATCAAAAAATTATAAAAGATAACCGTAACAACCGGCTGCGCGTGCTGCCTTTCAACAACGCTATTAATGAAGTGCTGCATACACAGATCATTAAGATAAAGGATATGCGGGTGGATAGCCTGGCTGAAATGCTTGAAAACCTTTATAGTATTGAACTGCAGTTAGGACCAGGTATTGAAAGCAAAAAAGTAACCAGCACTTACCTGATTCATTCAGAAACGCCCGGCCAGATCATTGAAAACATCGCCTTGATGATCAACGCCAACTGGACAAAAACAGATCATAACCAATACCTCATATCTAAATAAGCCCTTTTGAGAAAACATTGCGCCTTCTTATTACTGCTGTTCCTTAGCTATTCTCTTTTTGCCCAGGACAGAATACTGCAGCAAAAAGTGTCGGTTGACTTTCGCAATATCACCATGTACGATGCCCTGATGCAGATAGAGCGTAAGGCAGGGTTTTATTTTTCTTACGACAACCAGTTTATTAAAAACCAGAAAAAGATATCTTTCACAGCAAGCGATGCGCCCGTCAAGGAGATACTGGATCGATTATTAGACAAAGAGTATTACTATATCATCAACAATAACAAGATAGTTATTCGTAAAAAGGAAACAGAGTATTTGACGGTACAGGGGCAATTTTTTGATAATACCGATCAGAAGCCGGTGGAATATGTAACGGTTTATGAACCGAACCTGAAGATAGGTACCATGTCTAACGACCAGGGCATTTCTCCATTAAAGTGCCTTCCAGCAGCGATATTAAACTCATCGCCAACCGCGTGTCGTACTACGATACCAGCTTTACCGTTGAGGGAAGAAGCAATACCCCGTTAAAGATCGGGTTAACGCCCAATATCACCACCGAAGAAACTTTCACCGTTCACTCTATCGAGCGGCACTGGCTGGCCCGGAGCGTCATCGGTACCAGGCAAAAAATAAACAGCCTGAACCTTAAAAACTATTTCTACGAGCGTAAATTTCAACTCGGCTTCTGGCCGGGCATTGGCACTAAGAGCGCTTTAAAGGGACAACAGGAAAACAAAATATCTTTTAATGTGTTTGGAGGCTATGCAGCGCAGGTAGACGCATTCGAGCTGGGAGGCTTATTCAACATAGTACAGAAGCATGTACGTTCTGTGCAAATAGGAGGGTTATTTAATGTGGTGGGCGGTACGGTAAACGGCGTACAAATCGGAGGCCTGAACAATTATGTGGCCGGAGATGTTACCGCATTGCAAATTGGAGGCTTGGCCAATATCAACAAAAGCAACACCACCGGGTTACAAATTAGCGGCCTGTACAATCAAACGCAGCTATTCAACGGACTACAAATTGGCGGGCTGGTGAATCAAACCCGAAATATAAACGGCGGTATGCAGGTGGCAGGACTGGTAAATTATACCGGGCAATTTAAAAAAGGTGTGCAGCTTTCAGGCATCGCTAATATTGCCCGGCAAGTGAACAAAGGCGCGCAGGTAGGTGGACTGGTAAACTATACCCCAAAAATTAACGGATTCCAGTTAGGCTTCCTCAACCTGGCTGACACATTAAACGGGGTTTCTATCGGACCGTTCAATTATAGTCGTAACGGGAAACATTCATTATCCCTATCCGTACAGGAAAATCAACAGGTAAATATTGCCTATAAATCGGGTAGTTATAAATTATATAATATTGTACAGGTGGGTTGGCTAAACAGTAATATCCCGGGTGGTCATTATTTATTTGGCTATGGGTTGGGAAGCGAATGGAAATTAAAAGGAAAGCTGAAAATGGCTACTGAACTCATCAACCTGCATTACACACCCACGGATCATTTCGATACAGATTACAGCAATTTATTCTTCAGCCGCTATTGATATACCAGCTGCATAAAAATATCCAGCTATACGCAGGTCCAAGGCTACAATATCAACAACCTGTTGAAAAGGAGAATAACGCTTATTACAGCAATTTCAGCAGGAATATGCTGCCTTTGATCAAAGGAAAAAAGATGCACTTCACCTTGGGTTTTCATTAGGTATAAATATTTTTAAGTCGGCATAGGGGTAAGCTTTCATTAATGTGTATTAGTAGTATATACATTAATTATGCTTTTAAAAAACAAATGCTTACTCGCGGTTCTATCCATTACCACTACTTACTGCCTGGCCCAGGAGCCCGTAGCCAATAATGTTCATTTGGGCCTGGTAACTCCTATAAGCACGCAAGGCAGGCAGGCCCGCAATATTAGCACTTCTTTTGCCCTACATGCCTTACAGGGCGTCAACTACAATAATAAAGGCGCTGCTATTGCCGGCCTTTACACCAAACTATATGGCAGTAACAAAGGTGTATTGATCAGCGGTTTGGTAAACCAGGTCAACGGGTCTAACAAAGGCGTTTCTATTGCCGGTTTGTACAATGGTGCCGAGAACGGACTGGGTATTCAAATAGCAGGATTACATAACCAGAAACAAGGCAATGGATTTATTCAGATCGGTGGCTTGAGCAATTACAGCAGCTATGAATTATTACAGGTAGCCGGACTGGCTAATATCGCGAAAAATGCCGATGTACAAATCGCAGGACTGATCAATGTAGCCAGGTCTGTTAAAGGGGTGCAAATAGCGGGACTGATCAATATCGCAGACAGCTCGGATTATCCTATTGGTTTTTTAAATATCATAAAGAATGGCGAAAAGCAAATAGGGATACAGGTATATGATGACGCTTCAGCCAATATTGTTTTACGCACAGGAGGTCGTAAGACTTATGGCATATTGGGTGCAGGAGCCGGATCGGAGCTCAGTAAAACAGTATTTCAAATGGAGGCAGGAATTGGCTACCGTATACCCCTTTCACAAAAATTAAGGATCAATGCAGAAGCTGTAAGCATTGCTAAAACAGACTTCACCTTTTATAAACATACCGAATCATTGAGAGCTTTACTAGGCTATAAAATAACCCCGGCCATAGAAGTAACATTAGGTCCTTCTGTAAACACCTATAAATATTCTGATTCCAAACTTTTCCCCAATAACTATATCTGGAAGTACCGGGACGACGAATATTCTTTTGCCCTGACGCTTGGCGCAACTGCCGGTTTGCATTTCAGCCTGTAATCAAAAACATATCAAACAAATAAAACAAAACAGATGAAACAATTATTATCGTTAGTAGTTATTGCATTGATCATTTTAACAACGGGATGCAAAAAGTGTTCCCCGAAGGACCTGCTGTTGAAGAAAACAGAACTGTAGGAGATTTTACCCGGTGGAAGCATCCTTCAGCGGTAATGTAGAGTTGGTTCAGAATCCCACAAAATCTGTAACCGTAAAAGCTGCCAACAATTTACAGGGCTATATTATTACCGAGGTAAAAGGTAATACGCTGGTGCTTAAAACAAAGCCCAATGTAAACATCAGAGGCGGAAGTGTTACCATATATGTATCTAACCCCACAATCAATAGCGCAATCCTTTCGGGGTCGGGCAACATTAGCTTTAATACCGATCTTAGCACTACCTCACTCGACCTGCGGGTAAGCGGCAGCGGCAACATTTACGCTCCTAAGTTAACTGCAACTAACCTGGAAGCAGAGATTACCGGCAGTGGCGACATTACTATTGATGGCGGAGCTGTGACTTCTCAAGAGATACGCATTACGGGCAACGGCGATTATCATACCCAGCAAATGCGCAGCGAACAGGCCAAAGTAAAGGTCAGCGGGTCGGGAGAAGCTAAAGTATGGGCCGACAATAAGCTGGATGTTCAAATTTCTGGAAGCGGCGATGTATGGTATTCGGGCAACCCGTCTGTCAACACCAGCATTTCCGGCTCCGGCAAAGTGCGAAAACTATAATACAATTAAAACATACGTTATGCTCATTGCAAGTATCATTTTATATTTCATCAGGAGGTATAAAAAAGAAGATTAAACCCGCCTATTGCAGGCCTGCCTGCTTAACAGCACCGGTTGTAAAAGCCGCTCTTTCAACTTAGCTTTTAGTATATCATGTTAAACAGAAAAGAAAAATATGCCGTTATCACCGGCGCCAGCCAGGGCCTGGGCAGCGCGTTTGCAAGAGAATTAGCCGCGCAGCAGCTGAACCTGGTATTGGTAAGCCTGCCACAGCAAAACCTGGCCGCATTTGCCGGTTTCATCAGCAACACCTACCAGGTACAGGTTCATCATTACGAAACCGACCTGTCAGTAAAGGAAAATGTATTAACCCTTTGTGAATGGATCAATCAGAACTTTGAAGTACAGGTGCTGATCAATAATGCGGGGCTAGGAGGTACCAAAAAGTTCACGGAAGCATCCATGCAGTATATCGATACCATTATGCAGGTAAATGTAGTAGCCACTTCACTTTTAACACACCAGTTGCTGCCCAACCTGCTGCAACAAAAAGAGGCCTATATTTTGAACGTGTCCAGTATGGCGGCTTTTTCGCCTATTGGCTATAAAACAGTGTATCCTGCATCTAAAACCTTTATTCATTCTTTCTCAAGAGGCCTGAGCGAAGAATTGAAAAATACCGGCGTGGTTGTAAGCGTAGTCAATCCCGGGGCTATGGCTACCAACGATGATGTAACCAGCCGTATTAAAAAGTTAGGCTTTGTAGGACGCCTTACCCTGCTGAAGCCCGAAAAAGTGGCTGGTCGTTGCATTCGCCAGCTTTTTAAAAAGACCGCGTGATTATGGTGAACCCCTGGAGCTGGCTGGCGATGACATTACTACCTATCTGGATAAAGCTACCTTTATTGACGCATAATATTAAAAAAGAAATTTTATGACGGTATTGGTTACAGGTATCAGCGGATTGCTTGGCGCTAACCTGGTATTTCTTTTACTGGAAAAAGGTTATCATGTAAAAGGCGTTGCCCGCAATATCAGCAACCTGCCTTTTGAAGCACATCCCAGGCTATTGCTGATACAAAGCGAGTTGACCGCCGATTTGTCTGCTCATTTAAAAGAAACGGATTGCGTGATACACGTAGCTGCGCTCACCCAACAAAACATCATTCGTTATGAAGAATACCACCACGTTAACCATACAGCTACTGCCTTGCTCGCGGAGGGCGCTATTGCAGCCGGAGTAAAGCAATTCATTTATGTTAGTACTGCCAACACCATCGGGTATGGAATTGGGCCCAACGGCCCGGCGGTGCCGGAAGATCAACCCATGCGGAAGCCGTTCACCTGCTCCTTCTACGCCCGGAGTAAAGCGGCGGCTGAAAATTACCTTTACAACAGGCCCGGAGGATAAAGGTGCATATTGCAAATCCTGCTTTTATGATAGGCCCTTATGACAGCAAGCCCAGCAGCGGAGCCATTATCCTGATGGGCATGCGCAGGCGGGTGCTCTTTTATCCGCCGGGGGTAAAAATTTTGTTGCGGTAAAAGATGTCGCTGCAGGGATAGAAAAGATAATACATGCAGGGAAAAACGGCAAACGCTATCTCCTGGCAGGAAACGACAATCTCAGTTACCGGAAGTTTTTGAACTGCTGCGTGAGCATACGGGTCAAACGCAACGATTGATCCCCATTCCTGCACCGGTGCTTCAACTGGCAGGTTATATAGGAGACCTGCTCCGGTTTTTAGGGATAAAAACGAGCTTATGCACCAATAACATGCGGATACTCAGCATAAAGAACTATTACAGCAATACAACCTCTGTCAAAGAATTAGGGTTGCAGTACCAGGATATCAGGCTGGCAATTGCCGAAAGTGTAGGCTACTTTAAAAACATTTTCCGGATTAAATAGTCCATTCTCTCTCCCTTTTAAAAAGTTTATACGCATTTCTCCACATAAAAACTATCGCGGGCTTATAAATTTTGTATTTTAGATTTTTAACCGCATTGATTTGAGAGAGGCGCTATTTATTAAGAAGAACAAAGACCGTTGGCTAAAGGATGAAGCCGAACCTCCTGTATCACCTGATGAAATGGCCAGCGCTTTTACCCAAACGGTAGATGACCTTGCTTACGCCAAAACTTTTTATGCTAACAGTAAAACCGCCAATTACCTGAACAAGCTGGCGGCCCGGATGTACCTGGATATTTATCGCAACCGGAAGGAAGAAAGCAGCCGCTTAAAAACCTTCTGGAAATACGAATTACCGCTTACCATCCGTAAACATCACAGTACCCTGCTGTTCTCTTTTGTACTTTTTACTGTTTTTTCCTGCTCGGCTTTTTCGTTTCGAGGCAGGATATTGAAGTTGCCCGCAACTTTTTCGGGGACAGTTATGTAAATCAAACCATCGAGAACATTGAAAAGGCAATCCCTTCGGCATCTATGAAGGTGGGAACCCTTTACTGAGCTGGCTGGGTATTATGATCAATAATATAAAAGTGGCTTTTCTCTTTTTGTATCCGGTATTTTTGTGGTATCCCTACTATGTATAAGCTGGCGGAAACCGGGGCCATGGTAGGTATTTTTGATGAATTGTTTGCGTCGCATGGATATGGTATGCAGTTCTGGCTGGTGGTTTTTGTTCATGGCATGCTGGAGATCACGGCTATTATAGTTGCCGGTATGGCTGGCTTTGTTTTAGGAAAAAGCTTTTTATTTCCCGGCACCAAAAACGGATAGAAGCATTCAGGGAGGGCTCCAAAGACGGCGTAAAGATCATGATAGGCATTGTTCCTGTTTTTATCATTGCCGCTTTTTTGAAGGCCTTATTACGCGGCTGTATAATGATGCCTCCTGGCTTACTTCAATAATAACAGCAGCCTCCACCGTTTTTGTGATATGGTATTTCATTATTTACCCGATACAGCTCCATAAAAAGATAAAGCGAAAGCACTGTCCATCAAGCCCCCTTATGAGTTTTAAAAGGTATCATTTGTTATTTATACTGCTGCTGACCGGGATATTATTGGGCGATACCGGCCAGGCACAAACTAATGCTCCTGATTCTATCGGGTTGGCAGCGCCTTCTGTTACAGACAGCGTTTACCCGGCGGAAGACGCGTATGATGACGATGAATATGAAAGCCGGGAGTCTTACGAAGATTCGGTACACAGGGCCGAAACAAATGCTTTCGATACATTGAACGGGAATGCCCAGCTCTTTCCGTTGCGCAGGCTCCCCATAGCTACATCAAAAATTTAAAAGAAGATCCTGGCTTCGATTATGTAAAGAATGGCATTCCTCCTCCCGAAACCTGGGATGCTCCACAGATAAGCTTCTCGCTTAGCGATATATGGATATATGTAGCGGTTATTATTTTTCTGCTGCTGTTAGCCTGGTACCTGCAGGCAAACGACCTGTTATTCTTCAGGAAAAAACCTGCTGCCATTCAATCGGCTCCTTCGGAAGAATTGTTAAAAGATATTTTTTCTATTGAATATGCCGCAGCCATAAAAGAAGCTTTAAATAATAAAAATTACAGGTTGGCCATACGGCTTCATTATCTTCAATTGTTAAAGATGCTGTCGGAAAAAGGAGTGATCCATTACCAGCCCGATAAAACGAATTTCGATTACCTGTTGCAGGTAAGGTCAACACCCCATTACTCAGATTTTTCGGGCCTGACCCGGCAATATGAGTATAGCTGGTATGGACTATTTCCCATTAGCCAGTCCCAGTATGAACAGATAGATCTGCTGTTTACTAATTTTCAAAAAAGATCAGCAGCTGGTGAAGAAGTTATTACCATATATAATAGGATTGGTGGCGCTGGTGATAGTTATTTCCCTGTTTGTAGCCAATGGCAACCGGAAAAGGAATGTAAGCACTTTTGTATCGCTCAATAAAAGGGATAAAAACCCTTATGGCGCTTTTGTTTTCCATGAGAGCCTGAAAAATTCTTTCCCAAAGCCACATTTAAGATCAACTATGACTACCCGGGAGATAGTAAGGTTTTGGGGAGCAACATGCCCGACAGGTTATACGTGATCCTGCAGGCGCAATTTTATCCCCAGGATTATGAAATAGACGACCTGATTGCATTCGTAGACCAGGGGAACAATGTATTTATCAGCACTTTTATTTACAACGAACAGGTATCGCGCTTCACCAGGGCATTTGTAAAATCAAGAAATTATAGCTTCTACCCTGCCGGCCGCCGCGATAGTGATACAATGCGGGCGCTATTGAACCCGTCTATGTTTACCGGCAGCAATTCTTATGCTTATCCGGGCATGCTGATGGAGAGCTATTTTGAAGAAACAGACAGCAGCATTACCCATATTTTAGGCTGGGGAGATAACGGAGCCCCTAACCTGATACATCTCAAAAAGGGTAAGGGTAATTTATATATTCATTTATCGCCGCTGGCGCTCAGCAATTATTTCCTTTTATACGACCACAATATTCAGTATCTGGAAAAGATATTCTCGCGCTTTCCCCTGCTACTCCCCTGGTGATATGGGATGAGTATTTCAGGCGCCCGGGCTCCCGGAACAATAACCCGGGGTGGTTTGGCGCTATTATGAAAAACAACTATTTCAGGGCTGGTATTTTAACTGCCCTGGCTTTATTGCTCATCTACACCCTTACGGAGCTACGCCGCCGGCAAAGGGTTATTCCAGTCATCGACAGTCCTACCAACGACTCGCTTGAGTTTGTAAAAACAATGGGCTTACTATATTACGAGCGGGGCGACCACAGCAACCTGGCGCAAAAAATGAGTGCTTATTTTATAGAACACGTAAGGAGCCGGTATAAGATCTTTGCGCAAAGCCTGAATGAAGATTTTGTAAAAGAGCTGAGCTATAAATCCGGCGTGTCTGAGTCTTTAATAAAGGATATTGTTATCCAGCTTAACCGTATTAATAAAGCAGCGCCTTTTAGTGATACCGAGTTGATTGCATTACAAAAAAACATAGAAGCGTTTCATAGCAAAGAATAAAAATTAGATTATGGAAGAACCGATTTTTGAAAACCGTATTGATTTGAGCACACTAAACCAGGCGGTTTTAAGTATAACCGATGAAATACGGAAAGTAATAGTGGGCCAGGATGAAATGGTTCAGCTTATTATAACCGCATTGCTGGCAGACGGGCATGTGCTGATTGAAGGTGTGCCCGGTGTTGCAAAAACGCAAACAGCCAAGCTGGTAGCCAAAGCGGTTGACGCCGCATTTGCCCGCATCCAGTTTACCCCGACCTGATGCCGTCAGACGTGATCGGAACGCCGGTATTCAACCCGTCTGATGCCCGTTTCGAGTTTAAAAAGGACCTGTATTTGGCAATATTGTTTTGGTAGATGAGATCAACCGTGCCCCCGCTAAAACACAGGCAGCACTGCTGGAGGTTATGGAAGAAAGGCAGATATCGATAGACGGTATAACCTATAAAATGGATGCCCCTTTTATGGTATTGGCTACCCAAAACCCCGTTGAACAGGAAGGCACTTACCGCCTCCCGGAGGCCCAGCTTGATCGCTTCTTATTTAAAATTGAAGTGCCTTATCCGCAGGAGGAAGAAGAATTAAAGATACTTTCCCTGTTTCATCAAATGGGCAATAACAACCCGCTGGAAAGTGTAAACGCAGCGTTAAACGGCACGCAGATCAACCAGCTACGGCAGCAGGTAAAAGAAATACTGATAGAAGACAAACTGCTGGCTTTTTGCCAAACTGGTACACCAAACGCGCAATAACAAAGCCATTTACCTGGGCGCTTCCCCAAGGGCCTCGCTGGCGATCATGAACGCTTCCAAAGCTACGGCAGCTATCCAGGGCAGGGATTTCGTAACGCCGGAGGATATTATCAGGGTAGCGGCTCCTGTACTTCGCCACCGTATTATTCTTTCTCCTGAAAAAGAAATGGAAGGGGTGAATGAAAATGAAATTATCAAACAGATCATTAACGGGCTGGAAATCCCGAGATAGAAAGATCCGGAAGTTAGCATTAAAATCATCCAAGGCCTTGATGGAAACATAGGCAATGATTACTAAAAGAATCCGGATAGTTTAAACTATAAAATAATAGGTAGCGCTATAGAGGTACATAAAGCAATGGGTAGAGGTTTGCTGGAAAGCGTTTACACAACAGTGTCTAAAAGAGGAGCTTAACATAGAAAAATAAATTTTCTCACAGAGATGAAAGTGCCGGTAGTATACAAAGGAAAAATGCTGGATATAGACTTCCGGTGCGATTTGTTCGTAAAAGGCGGCATAGTAGTAGAACTTAAATGTGTTCAGGAACTTATACCGGTGCACGAAGCGCAACTTCTGGCCTATATGAAGCTACTGCGATGCCCAAAGGGCATTCTAATTAATTTCAACTGCCAGGTTTCAAAATAAATTCATTTAATATTTATCACCTTCATTGAAATCCTTCTATCTAAATAAAATCGTATACTACATCGGCGGGGCCTGCTCAGTGCTCTACATGGCCGGCTATTTCTTCCACCCTTTCTATAGCATTGCTTCCATGCTCCTGCTGCTGCTATTGATTGCCGTGATTACCGACCTCGCGTTGCTGTATACCCAAAAAGTGGCATTGTGGCTACCCGCCAGCTTCCTGAAAGACTGAGTATCAGCGATGAAAACCCTGTTTCTTTGTTTATTTCCAACCGGTATAATTTCCCGGTACATGCTTTGATCATAGATGAGCTGCCCGTTCAATTGCAAATAAGAGACTGGAAACGGGTGCTTCAGATACCGGCCTTAATGTCTGAAACGATCTCCTACCAGGTAAAACCTTTTACACGCGGTGAATACACTTTCGACAATATCAATGTAATTGTAGCAGGTCCCCTGAGGCTTTCGAGAAGGCGCTATGCGATCAGCGCCAAACATACAGTGAAGGTTTATCCTTCGTTTGTGCAAATGCGACGGTTTCAATTACTCGCAATCAGTAACCGCCTGCAGGAAGCGGGCATCAAAAAGGTAAGACGCCTGGGACATAGTTCGGAGTTTGAGCAAATTAAAGAATATGTGCGGGGCGATGATTACCGTACGATCAACTGGAAGGCTACGGGTCGTAAGGGCAGCCTCATGATCAATAATTATACCGACGAAAAAAGCCAGCAGATATACTGTGTGATCAATAAAGGCAGGGTGATGAAAATGCCTTTCGATGGAATGACCTTACTGGATTATGCAATTAATGCATCACTGGTATTGTCGAATATAGCCATGGTAAAACAGGATAAGGCCGGACTGGTAACCTTCGCGGAAAAAATAGACAGCTTTGTACCTGCCGATAAAAAGCCGGGACAGATGAACCTGATCCTGGAATCGCTGTACAAACAGCAGACACAGTTCCTGGAAGCTGATTATGAAAAGCTATATGCCGCTATTCGCAACAAGGTTACCAATCGCGGCCTGGTGGTTCTGTTCACTAATTTTGAATCACTGGAAGGACTCAAACGCGAAATGCCCGCATTTAAAAAGATCTCGCACTACCATCTGTTACTGGTTGTCTTTTTCGAAAACACGGCTATTAAAAGCCTGATCCAGTCCAATGCAGAAGACCTGGAACAGGTTTATATAAAAACCATTGCCGAAAAGTTCGCTTTCGAGAAAAAACAGATGGTTAAAGAACTGCATCAGAATGGCATACTCAGCATTTTAACCACACCCGAGCAACTGACCGTAAATACCATTAATAAATACCTGGAACTTAAAAACAGGAATTATATATAAGAACCCGAACCGTACACAGTACTTTGGCAACCCTGAATATAGGCCCTTAACAATTAGCTAACCTTTTGTTTAAACTGGCTTAATGGCATTAGGTTTTAAATATCATTTTTTTGCCGAAACAACTTGAAAATGAAAAAGCTTATTATGCCTGCTGCAATAATAGCTGCTGCTATTACAGCATTTGTAGCCTGCAGGAAAGACAAAAATGATGCACCTGTTACCACACCGCCCGAAACAATCAAAGCTCAGTCTTTACACCCTCCCTGGTTTATATGCAGGATGCTTTCAAAACCGTGGGCATATTCCCTTTGATCAGCAGCGAAGATATCCTGGAGCAAAGTCCCGGTTTTGTTTATGGTGCACAGCCCGATGGCGCCGGTTTTATGAGAAATCCCGACGGAGAAGGGTATATTATGCTGAACAACCACGAGATCAACCAATCGGTTTCAAGAGTTTATCTAGACAAAAACTTAAAACCTGTTAAAGGTGAATATATCATCGACTATACCGGTGGCGCAAAAGACTCTGCTCTGCAACATTGGCCACTGCTGAAGAACATGGTTTCGGCCCCATGTTCTTAACCGCACAGGAGTCGGGCGTTGAAAGCATGATCATCGGCATTAACCCGTTGGCTGCTGCTTCCGAAAAAGGAAGAACCGACAGAACTTTACCTGCCCTGGGAAAAGCATCCATGGAAAATGCAGTACCACTTCCTAAAGCAGCTTATCCTGGCAAAACCGTCATCTTTATGGGTGAAGATCAAAGCTGGGAAACCGGTCATGTAAGCGCAGGCCAGTTGGTAATGTATGTATCTAATACTGTTGGAGATTTACAGAATGGTAAATTATATGCTGTTAAAAGAAAAGATAACAACCAGGTAGAAACCGACATTGTAAAGGGCCAGAGCTATGATGTAGAATTTGTAGAAATACCCAATGCAAAAAATTTAACGGGCGCCCAGATCAACACTACTGTAAATGACCTGAAAGCCATTCGCTTTTCGAGGGTAGAAGATATCGACTACAGGAAAGGAAGCGCGCAAAACAACCGCGAAGTTTATTTTACTGCTACCGGCCAGTCTCCCGACAAAATCAACCCGCAGCCTGGCTATACCATGTGGGGAAGAGTGTACAGGGTTGTTTTAGACAATGCAGACCCTACCAAAGGCAAGATAGAGGTGATTGCCGAAGGAGATACTAACCCCGGAAACGATCTGATCAACCCCGACAATCTTTGTGTAACGGAAAACTATGTTTATATACAGGAAGACGGGGACTCTTACTACACTGCCGCTAAGCATGATTCATACATCTGGCAGTATAACATTGCTAACAAAACCTACAAGCCGTTCCTGAATATGGACCATAAAAGAGATGATGCAACATGGGTAAGCCGGTTTTATCAAAACACGGAAAGGAGATTCGGATGCTGGGAGTTTGGCGCTATGGTAGATATTTCCAGCGTAATTGGTGTACCCAATACCTTCCTGCTGAATATTCACCCGCATACCTGGCAGAAAGATAAGTTTGTAAATCCTGATGGTGGCGGAAGCACCAATAAAGAAGGAGGGCAAACAGTTATCTTAACCAACGTTCCAAGATAAAAATCACTGAATTAACGGAAAGAACCTTGCCCTTAACCGGGCAAGGTTTATGTATTTATAATGAAGAAAATCATTTTTGTCATGGCCGGCATCGCCGGGTTCCTATCTGTGCAGCTCTTTAGCTGTAATCAAAAAGAGCATTCCGTAGCCCGGCTTAAAAGCCACCTCATCAGCCAGGTAAGCGATTTTGAAAGTTACCTGACAGATAGTATGCAAACCTTATTGAGTCATCCAGCCGAACCGCAACAGCTGGTAACCGTTTTTAAAAACCTGAGGATTCAATACAAAAAATTCGAATGGGCAGTTGAGTATTACATGCCCTCAATTGCCCGTTTTGTAAACGGTGCGCCTTTACCAGAGATTGAGCAGCCGGAAGTGGTAGTGAGGGAGCCACATGGCTTGCAGGTGATGGAAGAATTAATACTGGAAGATACGATTGACTATACCGCTTTAAAGCATGAAACAGTATTGTTAAAAAGCTACTGTATTTCTATAAAAGATAATATGGACGCAGGTGGCTTTACCCAGGAACAACTATATGATGCTGTTAAAAACAGGTATTCAGAATGATCACACTGGGCGTTACCGGCTTTGATGCGCCTGCTGTAAAAACAGGTTTGTCTGAGGCTGCTGTGTCGCTCAGCGCATTGACAGCCATCACACCTTTCTTAGAAGGCCGGAGCGATTTAAACAAAAAAATAAATGCAGCAGTTGGTTACCTCAACAACAATCCGGACTTTGAGACGTTCAATAGAATGGTTTTTATAAAAGAATACGCCAATCCAATAACACGTACGCTTACAGCTCAGCAACAACAGGCAGGCATAGCGCCTATACGTTTACAGGGCCTTTTAAAATCTGATGCCGCTACGTTATTTGACGAAGGGTTTTTGATGCCTACTTCCAGGAATCTGACGGCACAGATCCTAAATTGAGTGAAAAGATCGTACTGGGTAAAAAGCTCTTCTACGACAATATATTATCAGCGTCGAGGAAAAGGAATTGTGCCACCTGCCATAACCCCGGGTTGTATTTTACAGACGGATTAGCAAAAATACAGCGCTCGATGCGAATAAAACACTGCAAAGAAATACGCCTACGCTGTTGAATGCTGCGTTACAAACCGCTATGTTTTATGATCTCCGTTCTCCTCTTTAGAGCACCAGGCGAGTGATGTGATCAGCAACAAGGACGAAATGCATGGCGACTTTGAACTGGCTATACGGCAATTGTCGGTTGACACAGCCTACCTTAAACTTTTTGGGAATGCTTACCAGGTTAAAGCAGTCACCAAAGATAATATACTGTCCGCTATAGCCGCCTATATTAAAAGCCTGACAGGATTGAACAGCCGGTTTGATGCATATATGAGAGGTAACAACCAGGCTATGAACAAGGAAGAAATAGAGGGCTTTAATCTTTTTACCGGCAAAGCAAAATGTGCCAGTTGTCATTTCATCCCGCTGTTTAATGGCGTTGTACCTCCTGCATTTGCCAAAACAGAAAGCGAAGTACTGGGTGTGCCGTCAACGGCCGATGGCAAAATAGAGATGCCGACAGCGGCAGGTACAGGATCATTAATGTGGCACCTTACCTGCATGCCTTTAAAACCACCACTGTAAGGAATACAGCTGCCACCGCGCCTTATATGCATAATGGGGTTTACAAAACACTGGAAGAAGTAATTGACTTTTATGACAAGGGAGGTGGTATAGGTCTCGGAATGAAGGTAGATAACCAAACCCTTTCTGACGAGCCGCTGAACCTGACGCCTAAAGAAAAACAGTTATTGATCGCCTTTATTCACACACTTACAGATAAAGCGCCTCAATACTAAAAAAACTATTTTTAAAATCCTTTTACCTGGTTTACCGGGTAAGAGGATTTGCATATACCTACTTCCTGAAATTCCACCATAATCAGATCCGGATGTACCGCGTTGAGGATATCCCGCTTTAATTCTCCGGCTTTTCCACTAAATTGCCGCATGCCTATCATTAAAGAAAAGCTGGAAAAGCAGTTTAACGAAGTTTACAAAAACCTGAATACGGAACAAAAAACCGCAGTGGATACCCTGGAGGGACCTGTAATGGTAATTGCGGGGCCGGGTACCGGTAAAACACAGATACTGGCGGCCAGGATCGGCAAAATATGCTGGATTCTGATGCTTTACCTGAGAATATTCTTTGCCTGACATACACCGACGCCGGCGTGGTAGCCATGCGTAAAAGGCTGCAGCAGTTTATAGGCGCTGATGCATACAAGGTAAACATATACACGTTCCATGCTTTTTGTAATGATGTGATACAGGATAACCTTTCCCTTTTTGAAAAAACCTCCCTGGACCCGGTTTCCGACCTGGAAAAGGTAGAATATTTTAAACAGCTCATCGATCAATTCTCCAAAGATCATCCGCTTAAAAGATACCGTGGCGATGTATACTACGAAGCAGACCCCTCAGCAACCTGTTCTCAGCAATGAAGCGGGAGGGTTGGACACCCGCTTATATCAGCGACCGCATCGACGCTTATATACAGGAGCTGGCCAATGACGAAGCTTACGTATATAAAACATCCCGCGCGGGAAAATGGCAGAAAGGAGACCGCAAACCCGCTTACTACGAGGAATTGAAACGTATGGATAAATTAAGGGCGGCTATTGGCGAATTTGAGAACTACCAGGAAATCATGCGGGTGAACAAACGGTACGATTTTGATGACATGATCAACTGGGTGATCAAAGCGTTTGAAGAAAACGAAAACCTGCTGCTCGATTACCAGGAGAAATATCAATATATATTGGTAGACGAGTTCCAGGATACCAGTGGTACGCAAAACCGGATCGTTCAGTTGCTGATCAATTACTGGGAACGGCCTAACGTGTTTGTAGTGGGCGACGACGATCAAAGTATTTACAGGTTCCAGGGAGCGAATGTGCAGAATATGCTGGATTTTGCCAGGCAGTACGAGAACGATATTAAAAAAATAGTATTGACCAATAATTACCGTAGCATTCAACCCATACTGGATATATCCAAAACATTGATCAACCGGAACGAGGAACGGCTTATTAAGCAAATACCCGGGCTTACCAAAGAACTTTTGGCTGCCAATACATCCATCAACCAGCTGCAACATGCACCCGAAATTTTTGAATACAATACCATGGCCGATGAAATGGCTGGGATCGTTTTTAAAATAGAAGCATTGATGGCACAGGGTGTGCAACCGGGGCGCATCGCCATCATCTATAAAGAAAATAAATATGGCGAAGAGCTTTCAGACTACCTGAGGCAAAAAGGCATTCCCTTTACAGCAAGCGAAGCACCAATTTGCTGCAAAGCCCGTTTATCAGGAAAATAATCACCTTATTATATTACCTGGAGGCAGAGCATGATATTCCCTTTGGCGGAGATGAGTTGCTGTTTGAAATATTGCATTTCGATTTTTATAAAAACCCGCCGCTGGAGATTGCCAAACTGAATGTAGAAGTGAACCAGAAAAGATTTAAGGGAGAAAGTACTTCGCTCAGGCAGTTACTGTATGAAAAAGCCAACGCCCCGGCCAAAACTCTTTTTGATGAGGGATTGCATGCCGGCCTGAAGCGCAGTTCGGCAGTTATTGAACAATTAATAGCCGATGTGCCCAATCTTACTATTCAGCAACTGCTGGATAATATCATCCGCAACGGCGGTGTGCTCACTTATATTATGAGCAACCCCAGAAGGTAGAGTTGATGCAGTCCTTATCGGCCTTTTATGATTTTATAAAGAAGAGCATCGCCGCAAGCCATCGATGAACCTGGCCAGCCTGGTGCAGCTATTGCAGCTGATGGAGCATGAAAATATTCCGCTTCCATTGGTTAAAACCACGGGTAATGACAAGGGCGTTAACCTGCTCACAGCACACGGCAGTAAGGGGCTCGAGTTTGAATACGTGTTCCTGGCCGGCTGTAATGCCTCGTTCTGGGAGAAAAAAAAAAAATGAACCGCGGTTATAAGCTACCCTCAACCATCTTTTCCTCACAAGCCACTTCAAGCGATGAAGAAGAGTTGCGCCGGGTATTTTACGTGGCCCTTACACGCGCAGAAAAATACCTGTATATATCTTATGCAAAGCTGAACGCCGATGGCAAAGAATTAGAGCCATCGATGTTTATTGCGGAGATCATGGAACAACATGCGTTAACGATACAAAAGCCGCAGATCAGCGCCGAACAGATGGTTGAGTTCCAGCACCTGCTGTTTACCGGCCAGCAACCTGTTATAGATAGCCTCGAAGATGATTTTATTGACGGGCTGCTATCGCGGTTTGTAATGAACGTAACGGCATTAAGCGCCTACTTAAATTGCCCGCTACGATTTTACTACCAGAACCTGCTGCGCATTCCTTCCGGGAAAACGAAGCCACCGAATTCGGAAGCGCCATCCACTTTGCGTTGGAAAGATTATTCCGTAAACTGAGGGAAACAGAAAGCTTTCCGCCGGTTGAAACCATGCTGGATGATTTTAGCTGGTATATGATGCGCCACCGCCAGAACTTTACCAGGGAAGCGTACGCCCGGCGGATGGAGCAAGGTTCGATCATCATCCCTGCATATTATAAAAAGTACATCAATACCTGGAATAAAGTGGTGTCGGTAGAAACCAATATCAAAGGAGTGGTGGTAGACGGTGTGCCGCTAAAAGGAAAACTCGACAAGTTGGAATTTAACGGTAAGGAGGTAAATGTGGTAGATTATAAAACCGGAAATGTAGACAATGCGTTGCCTAAATTAAAAGCTCCGGGAGAAAAAAACCCGGATGGCGGCGACTATTGGAGACAGGCTGTATTTTATAAGATATTACTGGACAATTATGAACTGAAAGACTGGCGGGTAGTAAGTACCGAGTTTGATTTTATTGAACCGGATAGTAATAATAATTTCCAGAAACTGAAAGTAATTATTGAGCCTAATGATGTAACCACAGTTAAAAACCAGATTAAAACCGTTTGGGATAAAATACAGGCCAAAGATTTTTACAAGGGCTGTGGAAAAGCCGATTGTCATTGGTGCAACTTTGTAAAAGACAATTATTTATATGTACAGCTGGATGAAATAGCCGAAGAAGAGGAGTAATAACCCGGGGCAGGACCAAACAAGTGTAACATTTTTAGAGTTTGCACGATTAATTAATATCCGGTTAATGATCGTCTGATAAACTTAAAAACTTGTTTTATGAAGAGAAATCTCCTCCTTACTGTCTTTATCTGTTTAGGAATGGCCCTTATGGCGCAGCAAAGCGTTAATAGTGAGTCTCCCTATCGCACTGAGTCTTTTGACATTGATGTAGTTAAAAATATTAAAGTAGAAACCAGTGGGGGCGCTATACAGGTGAAAGGAGGCCAGCAAAAGGGAATGGTAGAAATGTATGTCAGGGCTAACGGCTGGGGCGACAGAAAAACAAAATCTGAAATTCAACAAATACTCGATGAATATTATGATATCAATATCCGCTCACAGGCGGGCACATTAACCGCAACTGCAAGAAGGAAAAACATCAATTGGTCCAATAAAACAGCGTTGAATATTTCGTTTATTGTGTACAGCGGCAACCAGGTAGACGCGGATATCCGAACCAGCGGCGGAAGCGTGAAAGTACAGGATGTCGAAGGTGTGATAACCGGGCGAACCAGCGGGGGCAGTATCACGGTAAAAATCTTTCCAAAGATATTGACCTGACCACCAGTGGCGGCCAGATTACCGCTGATGACCTGGACGGCACCATTAAATTGCATACTTCAGGCGGTTCTCTGAACTTATCAAATATATCCGGCAACATAAGCGCAAGAACCAGCGGAGGCTCTATCTCTGCCCATAACATCAACGGTGATTTTAGTACAGAAACTTCAGGTGGCAGTATTCATCTCAGGGACATCGACGGCAACCTGAACGCCAGAACCAGTGGCGGGCAAATTACGGCCGATCTTAAAGCAACCCACAATTTTGTAAAGCTACATACTTCGGGCGGCAGCATTCGTTTAAAGATGCCTGAAACAAAAAATGCCCTGCTGGATTTAAAAGGCGACAAGGTACATATCTCAGAACTCCGCGATTTCACCGGCACTGTTAAAAAGACAGGGTAAAAGGTACCCTGGGTGAGGGCAACCTGCTGGTAGAAGCCTCTACTTCGGGAGGATCAGTAGATGTAAAAATGTAGTGCTGTATTTCAACCTTTTTAACCCGCCCAGGCTTTTACCTAATTATTTGCCCCGCAGGCTTTATGTGTCATTAACATAAAGCCTGTCTTGTTTTTAGCCGCCATAGTACAGTGTTCCCCTTCAATGCTATTTATCATTTTGCAACCCATTTTTCGTCCCTGCATATACCATAATTGTACTTTTTAGATGGCTGAAAGCTAGTGGCTAACCAAATTTTAACCCTCACTGGTACGATCTTACCCACTTTTTAAAATAATTAAAATGCCTGTTGTTTTATTAAATTAATGTTAATATTTTGGTAGAGAGAGAAACGTTTTACAGAGAGATCTGCCCACACTTGTAACATTTTATTTTAACTAAACACAAAAAAGCTGCGAATGAAAAAAAAAGCAATTTTTTCTGTGTATGCTATGCTTTCTTGCGGGCATACACGCCGCGTTAGCGCAAACCAGGCCCCTTACCGGTAAAGTACACGACGGTAAGGGAAGCCCTATACCAGGCGCTACAGTTATGCAAAAGGGAACCAGCCAGGGCGTTCCCACCGGCGATGATGGTTCGTTTTCGATCAATGTCACCGGTACCAGCCCCACACTTGAAGTTTCTGCCATTGGATTTTCCAGGAAAGAAGTTATTGTTGACGGAAAACTACACTGGATATCACCTTAGAGGCAGACCAGGGCAACCTGGAAGAGGTAGTATTGATCGGTTACCAGAAAGTAACCCGCAAAAAATCCACGGCTTCAATCGCAAGCATTTCGGGTAAGGAAATAGAAAACCTTCCCATGTCGAGTTTCGATCAATTAATGCAGGGGCGTTTATCCGGTGTAAATGTTCAGAACTTCAGCGGTGATCCCGGCGCCAGAGCAGCTGTAAGCGTTCGGGGAAGTTCCTGGTCAGCTCTCAATGGGATCAAAACAATGTTATCAGCTCGCCCTTATACGTTGTAGATGGCGTACCACAGTCCAATGAGGAGTATGTAACACCCGGTTCCGGTACCGGCATGAATTACCTCGCGGGCATTAACCCCAATGATATCGAATCTATAGATGTGTTAAAAGACGCGTCGGCAGCGGCTATTTACGGATCAAGGGCAGCGAATGGCGTAATACTGATCACAACCAAAAAGGAAGAAGCGGGGCGCCACGTGTAACATTATCAGGATTCACCGGCTATACCGAACGTCCTAAACTCCGGGAGGTAACCCTCGGCACCACGGAGAGAAGGCAAAAACTGAAGATACTGCAGGATCAGCTCACTTACGCGCAACAGCAGCAGCTGCCTTATATGTTAACAGACAGTTTAAATCCGGCGTTCAATGGTAATACCGACTGGCAGGACCTGTTTTACCAGTCCGGGGCCGTCAATAGCGTTGACCTGGGGCTTTCCGGAGGAAACGAAAACGGTTCCACTTACCGTTTCAGTACGGGCTATTATGACGAACAGGGAATTATTAAGGCTAGGGTTTAAAAGATATTCGGCCAGATTAAATATGCTTTCAAAGGCCTTGAAGGGAAAACTGGAAATTAATCCGATCTTATTCTTTACACGCACTACAAGAAGCAGGGGCTTAGGCGCTGACCCAAGATTAGAAAATCTGAATATCAACCCGTTCAGTTTAGGGGCCGGCAATATGCCCTCCTCCCTGTTTAACTTAAGTGACGCCAAAAAGAATCAATACTGGCCGCTTATGATGAAAGCCTGGACAAGAACCTTTCCAATGTTTTTAACATGAATCTAAACCTCTCTTATGCTTTTACCCAGCATCTGAAGCTTAATTCACTCAGTTCGTACAGATATACGACATCGAGAAGGAACTTTAACCGCACGAGTGCAATGGAGAGTTTCCTGGGTAACTATTCCTACACCTATAGTGACCAGATAGAGGACATGCTTACCTCCAACTACCTATCGTACGCCAATACATGGGGAGCATAATTTTAGCGGCGTTATAGGCCAGGATATTCAGTTTAATGTTTTTGAAAACACTTCAACTTCGGGTTCTTTTGGATCAGCAGACAATATTAAAGTAGTACAGGGCTTTCTTCAAAAAAACCTGGGGGTACTCTGACTACCAGGCATATGGCCTGTTATCTTACTACAGCCGCCTGTCTTATGATTTTAAAGATCGCTACCTGTTTTCCTTTGCCGGAAGATGGGATGGATCCTCGCGGTTTGGTGCAGGTAATAAATGGGGATTCTTTCCATCGGGCTCTGTGGCCTGGATCCTGTCGGAAGAAAAATTTTTCCAGGACTTCTCTTCCGCAATTTCCCTTTTTAAAATAAGAGGTTCGCTGGGCACATCGGGAAGCCTGCCTTCGAAGAACTACCTGCAATACAACCTTTACACCGTTAACGCAGGTGCTTATCCCGGTAATATCGGCTCCAGCTCTTATAACGGTGTTACCGCCATTACCCCCAACCTGAGAGATGGTGCTGCGCAATCGAGCTTATCCTGGGAGAAATCAAAACAATGGAACCTGGGTATTGACTTTGAAATACATAAAGGAAAATACTCTGGATCTGTCGATGTTTATAACAAAGAAAGCTCCTTACAGCTGTTCTCCGTAAACCTGCCGGTAACCACCGGTTATTCTAAAGCCTTAACCAATGCTATTGGCGTAAGGAACGCCGGTGTAGAATTAACGCTGGCGGCAAACCCTCTTCCGCAATCCAGTCCCATTAAATGGTTTAGCCGGCTCAATATCAGCTATAATAAAAATGCGATCATGAACCTGCCTAACGGTAACCGAGACCTGGTAATGGATGGCGACCGGTTTGACAAATCCCATATTCTTTCAGTTGGAAGCCCGATTAACGCTTTCTACCTGTACCGTACATTAGGTGTTTTCTCAACGGAGGATGATATTCCGGTGAATCCGTTTACAGGTGCAAAGTACCGGAACTCCAACGGCACATTTACTGCCGGGGCTTTTTATATGCAAGATCTTGATGGCGACAATTTTATCGACATTTTTAACAGTGGTATCAACCCCGACAAGATCCCTATGGGAGATCCTAACCCGAGGATCACTGGCGGATGGACCAACAATTTCTCCTGGAAGAATTTTACGGTTGGGCTGTTCTTTAATTTTGTATTCAAACGCGATATCTTAAACCTGTACCTGGCAGACCAATTCAGCAACTCTACATCCGGAGACCCGTTAAACAATTTTGCACAATATTCAACTCCTAACCTGGATGCTATTAATATATGGCGGAAACCAGGAGACCAGGCTACTTACGCTAAGTATGATTTAGGGACCTATTTGTACTACTATACATCTGCCCAAAGCTTCTTCTTAACCAAGGGCGATTTTGTGAGGCTCAAGAATGTTAATCTTCAGTACAACTTACCTGCACCTATTATTAAAAAATGGGGACTGGGAGGTTTTAAAATATTCGAACCTTGGATAATGCGGCCAGATGGCAGGCTTCCAAACTATTACCGGATGCAGAAAACGTAAATTCTTATGGGGAATACGCGGGCGATGGCTACCCCATACCTAAAAATATACGTTAGGTCTGCAGGTGTTATTTTAACCTCAGACACTTCAATAGGTTTTTTAATTCATAATAATTAGAAAAAATGCAATACTCAAATCAATACCGACATCTCTTAACCCTGTTGATGTTAGGCTGGGTTATCAGCAATAGCTCGTGTAAAAAAATACTGGAACAGGAACCTAAAAACTCTACCTACGACCAGGTATTCTGGCAAACAGCAAAAGACTGCGAGTTTGCCATTGCCGGTAATTACTCATTATTAAGAGCATCATTTACCGCCACTTCTTCTTACGAGGAAAATGCATTTCGCTACAATATGTACGGAGATGCGCAAACCACATCCACCAGCTATTTTACTATTAACTATAACGGGGACGGGCTGGAAGGCATACAGGAGGAGACTTCACTTTCCAGTATAATATCCAAACGCTGGGAGACTGGACCGTTTTTTATAAAACCATTGCTTACAGCAATATCATCCTTAAAAAGATACCACTGATCCCCGATGAAAAATTAGCCAGGGATGTTGTAAATGTTCAAACCTTTAAAAACAAGATCATGGGCCAGGCGCTGTTCATCAGGGCATTGAGCTACTTCGAGCTGGTTAAGGTTTGGGGAGATGTACCATTGGTGACAGAAGCCTACGACGATGTACTGAGCGCACCGCAGCTGCCAAGATCTTCCAAGGCAGATGTTATGAAACAAATTGAAAACGACTGCCATGCAGCAATAAGCATGCTCAACTGGGGCAATGAATCTATACAGGAAAGAGGCGTTATTGCCAACAGAGGTTCGGTATATGCGCTTTTGGCACATTTGTATTTATGGCGTGCAACTATGACGAATGTAAATAGCGATACGCCTGTTATGAGCGATGTCAATAACGCCGACACCACCCTCAACACATTAATTGCGCGTGGCGGGTATTCGCTTGTTGACACCGCCAAGTATGGCGACCAGTTTATTAATCCTTCTACCGAAAGCATCTTTGAAGTTGCCATGAGCGAGAACAACCAGGAAGGAGCTTATTACCATATCGGGCTGGGCTTTCTTACCGGCTCTTTGGTAGAGGGTTTGGGCTTTAGTCCTCGGTTCTGGGTTCCTGACCAGTATATCGATAACCATTATGGTGTAGAGCGAACAGGGTATGGAGAAGGTTGGGTGTTCCGCCCCGGTGGGTGGGAGTGGTTGCCGGTAAAAGTTGTAGGTATTCAATACTATATAGTCGAAAACGGAGTAGAAATCAATGTGACCGATGATGCGGATCTATCTAATGGCAATGCTTACGTGTATTATGCAGATATCGATGATTACAAATTGGAGCTAGTGGGTGGCTATGGCCCCGATTTAGGCGAAGTAAGATATAGGAACAACTTTGTTAAGGTCGGCACTCAAGGCACCAACCTTATTAAATACAGGAATATTATTTACCGTAACCCCGGCAACCGTACCAACGGCTACCTGAGCAACAATCTCCCCGTTTTCAGGCTAAGCGATATGCGTTTATTACAGGCCGAAGTGGCTTTGTATAAAAATGACCTGGCAACTGCCGCACAAATCATCAACTTTTTCAGGGACAGGAACAATTCTTCGTCCTCCAGGGTAAGTGCAACAGATAGCAAGTTCAACCTCACCAGGGAATACATACTGGAAAGAGGCAAGGAATTGTACATGGAAGGGCATATTTATTTTGACCTGTTGCGTACCAGGATGTATACTGAATTTATCGGCTGGATGAGCACTACCAGGTTTAGAGGGGAAGGATTTTACTGGCCGGTGTACCCGCTGCTGTTTAACGACAACAAATTTCTTACGCAAACATTATACTGGCGCGGCAAAGTATAATCATCATTTATTCAAATAAAACTGTAATAATGAAAAATAAAATTTTAACAGTCATTGTTGCCGGTGTTATCCTTTTAGTCACCTCCTGTAAAAAAGATTATGCAGTTGACGGTGGTAAGTCTGACGAAAATGTAAATATGACCACCTACGACTACCTGAAATCAAAACCGGTTTTCTCATCACTGGTTCACCTGATTGACAGGGCTGGCCTTAAAGACGCAGTAAACCAGCAAACCACTTTTTTTGCCACTACCAATTACGGAGTCGACGAGTACTTAAAAGCAATGAAAAATATCAGGGCGATAGAATTGGGCAATGAGAATATTACCTACACGCTGGATAGTATTCCCCTGTGGCGGCTTGATTCTTTAAAGACCTATATATTTCCGGAAAAACTGGGAAGAAGCGCATTAACTACAAAAGGCGCTTTTTATAAGTCGAGCTTTGGCGATATGACTAATACCCGTATTAAACTGGGCCTTGCCAGAACTTATAGCTACGGGGCTTACGTAGATTATGTAGATTATATTACTTATACCAAAGTGATAGGTGGCGACGATGCCGACGTGCTTGCCCCAGAGGGTATTCCTCCGGCAGAAGTGGACAGGGTAGTGTATGTGCAATCGTCGGGCATTATTACCACTAATGGGGTGGTGCACGTATTAGACGGTTTTCACCGGTTATTCTTTAACGCCAATAATGCTAATTAACGGCAGTTCTATTCAGTTCAAATTTTAAAC